>CANQWN010000011.1 GCA_947627575.1 uncultured Clostridia bacterium | reverse complement strand
ATTTTTTGTTCTTTTTCCTTTTTCTTCCCATAAAAATATGCACCTCCTAAAGTGTCTAACTTTTGGGGTGCATATCACAACCTTGCCGTCGTTTATTATCTTGATTATTGCCCTGTTGCAGTACTGCCTTAACATCCCGCCGTTATCTTCGCCGTTTTCCGCCGCATAACCCGCTTCCGCATAACTGCTTCCCGCAACTATCAGTTTAAGGCGGCTGTTAGAAGGCAATTTTTGAAATTGCTGCTTCAAAGTGACGCCGTCCACCGAAAGCTCCGGCAGAATAAGTATCTTCGCCTTCTCCTTCGCGGCTTTTAACAAAGATTTCCCAACATATTCCATAGCGGAATATCTGTCTTTCACCGAAACGTATATACCGTTGTTGCCGAAATTTATTTCGCCCAAATCCTTTATAAGCAAGTCGTTGTTAAATCCTGCGTGCCCCGCGGCGACGATAAGTTCGTCCCGGTCGAAAAGGAAAGTGTTCCTTTCTTTTTCGGTCTCGTTCATAAAATACCGCGCGCCCCCGGGGTTAGTCCTCGTTCCCAACTCTATAATGCGCAGATTTCTGAAAGGATCGCTTGCGAAAACCTGCTTCTCTTCCTTCCACACTTTCGGCCCGTACGCGAAAAGGTATTCGTGTCCGCACACCGTCAGCGTGAAATAGCCCAACTTGTATCTTTCGCAGCCGACGTCGTCCTTCCCTTTCTCGTTGTAAATCGACGGGTCGTAACAGGTATCGAACTTTATAAGCGTGAAAAGTTTGAAGAAATTAACTTCCTCTGCGCTTAAACCGTCGATATGTTCATCGTAATAATCCGCGTACCACTTTGCGTAAGTAAATCCGCTTTTGCAACGCGCGCTTTCAAAACCCTCGTTCCATAGACCGTAGCTTCCGTGATTGCGGGTGATAAAGTTGTAGTACATATCTTCCCCCAAGTATTCAACCAACAGCGCGGCTATAAATTTAAGGTCGTTTTCAGCGTCTTTATTCATTTGTTTTTCCTCCCATATAAAAACGTTCCGCTTAATATACCCGAAAAAAGCCGTTAAAGTATCCCTTTTTCACAAAAATTTCAAAAAACTTTTTTTAAACCGCCCCCGCCGCCCGCTTGCACAGCCCAATTTACGCCGTGATTTTAAAAAATTAACGTATAAATCTTTTCACTGCGGGCAATAAAAAGCCTATGAAAAATTTTTGCATAACTTTTTCGGTATTAATCATAATAATTGCAACAGCGGTTTTCGCAACCGTT
This sequence comes from uncultured Clostridia bacterium, assembly GCA_947627575.1. Classification (GTDB taxonomy): domain Bacteria; phylum Bacillota; class Clostridia; order Christensenellales; family Borkfalkiaceae; genus Coproplasma. The sequence continues at coordinate 31,934 of CANQWN010000011.1, read as the reverse complement.
AAATTCACGGCGGGGGAAAGCGCCGCGACGGACTATCTGCGTATCCACGTGCGCGCAAATTCCAACGAGCAGACCGACCAGAGCGTAAAGTACGCGGTTAAGGACGAGGTGGTAAAATTTATCACCCCCTACGCCGCGCAATGCACGGATAAACAAACGGCTATGGAAGTTATAGGCGGCGTGCTGGACGGCATCGAACGGGTTTGCGACCGCGTTTTGCGCGAGAACGGCTTTTCCTATCGCTCGCACGCGGAAATACGCAGCGAAAACTTTCCCACCCGCGTGTACGGCGATCTTACGCTTGAAGAAGGCGTATACGACGCGCTGATAATAGAGCTGGGAACGGGCAAAGGCGACAATTGGTGGTGCGTTATATATCCGCCCCTTTGCTTCACTTCCGGCAACGCGGACGTTAAATACCGCTCGGCAATATACGACATAATCAAAAGATTTTTTAAATAACACGCTCGCCGTAGGTGAGTGAAGGAGGAAAAATGAAAAAAGCATTAAAGGCGGGTTTGGCGGCGCTTGCGGTTGCAGCCGTGGGCGGAGCCACAGCCTTGATAAACAAAAGTTATACAAACGACGAGTTTGCCTCGACGCCCACCGTACAGGCTGCCGTACTCAGGCAGGGTTCAAGCGGCGGCGAAGTGAAAGAATTGCAACGCAGGCTTAAAAACTGGGGATATTACAACGGCGCGGTGGACGGCATTTACGGCAAGGGCACCGTGGACGCGGTAAAAAAGTTTCAAGCCAAAAACGGACTTAAAGCGGACGGCATCGCGGGTAAATCCACCTTTGCGGCGCTGGGAATGAACGATTCCGTGCGCGCGCTTGAAAACGCCGGGCAATCCTCTTCGGTTTCGTCCACATACACAAATTCCGATCTGTATCTTCTTGCAAAATGCATTTACGCGGAAGCCCGCGGCGAAAGCTACACCGGGCAGGTTGCGGTAGGCGCGGTTATTCTGAACAGAGTAAATTCCAGCAAATTCCCCAACACCGTTTCCGGCGTAGTGTACCAGAAAAACGCGTTTACCGCCGTTACCGACGGGCAAATAAACCTTGCCCCCGACAAGACGGCTATGAACGCCGCGCAGGACGCAATGAACGGCTGGGACCCCACTTACGGTTGTCTGTATTATTACAACCCCGCGGTTGCAACCAGCAGCTGGATATTCGGAAGACAAACCGTTACCACGATAGGTAAGCACGTATTTGCTATATAGGAGGGATAAATGAGCAAAAAAGAAACTTCAAGCGGGGTTGAAAAAGCCGAAAAACTTACGCGCAAAACGCCCGCGGAAAAAACGGTGAAAAAGACGGCTGAAAAGCCGCAATCCGTCAAATCAACTACCGAAAAAAATTCGCCGCGCAAAGGCAGAAAACCCGCCGCCAAAAAGAAGGCGGAACCCGCGGCGATAAAACAGACAAAACGCGAAAGCCGCAAAGCCGAACACGACAAAAAGAAGCTGGAAGCGGCAAAAATAAAGGCGGAAAAGAAGCAAAAACGCCTTGAAAAGAAACTTGCCGCAAAACAGAAACGGCTTGACAGGATAGCCGCGTTTAAGGAACGCCGCGCGGAAAGAAAGGAAAAGCGGCGCGAACGCAGGGATATGCTTAAACACGAGACGAAGGAAGAACGCCTTGAAAGAAAGCGCGAATTGCGCGAAGCAAAAACCGAAGCCCGCATCGCAAAGCGCGAAGCCGCGCTGGAAGAGAGACAGGCACGCCGCGAACACCGCCTTAAAGTGCGCGCGGAAAAACGCGCAAACCGCAAGGAAAACAAGCACGCCCCCGGCTTCGGCGGTTGGCTTGCCGCGGTTATTTCCCTCGGCGTAACCTCTCTCGCCCTCGGCACCATGCTTACTTTCGGCTGGATAACCTTCAACGGCGTGCAGGCAGACGCCGCCGCCGTTCAGACGCAGTCGCTTTACGAACTTAATTCTATTGTGGATAATCTCGACGGCAACCTTGCAAAAGCCAGAGTTTCCAACTCCGCCGACGAACAGGTGCGCCTGCTTTCCGACATAGCGGTGGAAAGCGAAATGGCGGAAGTTATACTCGAACGTCTGCCCATGGACCTTACGCTTACGCAAAACGTAACCTCTTTCGTAAACAACATGGGCGACAGCGCGCAGAGCATGCTTTACAAAGTGGCGCGCGGCGAAAAACTTTCCGATAGCGAGATAGCGACGATAGAATATATGTACGACGTGAACCTGCAGCTTAAACGCACCCTGAACGACCTTACAAACAACTCCACGCAAAAGGATATGCTTGAAGCGATGAAGGGCAAAAGCGACAGCTTTATGTACACCGCTTTCGGCGAAATGGAAAACGTGACGGTTGAAACGCCGAAGGAAATTTTCGACGGACCTTTTGCCGAAAACACCAAAAAGGTAACGGCAAAAAATCTGCTGAACCTCAAAGAAATAACGTCCTCCGAAGCGGAGGAACTTGCAAACAACTACTTTGCGGATTATAAGCTGTCCGAAGTGCGCTGCACGGGCGAAGCGATTGCCGAAGAAATCAGCGTATACAACGTAACTATGAAAACCGCGGACGGCGAAATGCTAGCGCAGATTTCAAAAAACGGCGGCAAGGTGGTAATGTTCGACAGCTATAAGGATTGCTCGCAGAAGAACTTTTCCGTACAGAGATGCATAGACATCGCCGAGGACTTTTTAAGCGATTTGGGCTATGACGATATGAAAGCCGTATGGACAAGCGAAAACGGCACCGTATGCAACCTCAATTTCGTCTACGAGGACGACGGAGTGGTATTCTACCCCGATATGATAAAAGTTAAGGTCTGCGAAGAACGCGGTATGGTAACCGGCATGGAAGGCATCGCCTACGTGCTTAACCACACCGAAAGGGACGCGGAAAAGGCAAGCGTTTCCCGCAAAACGGCTGAAACCGCCCTCCGCAAGGGCGTGGAAATAAAATTCGCAAGATTGGCGGTTATTCCCTTTGAAGATAACGAAGTGCTGACTTACGAATTCCACGGCAACTACGGCGGAAACGAATATTATATCTACGTGGACGCTGCCACGGGCGAAGAAATTCAGGTATTCACCGTTGTCGGCACCGCGCAGGGCAGGGCTTTACTTTAAAACTTAACGACAGACAAAAAACCGACGGCTTTATATGCGCCGCCGGTTTTTTATTTTTCCGCGCATACCGCCTGCAATTTCTCGCGACGGTTCCGGTAAAAAAACGCGCCCGCGTAAACGTATGTTTACGCGGGCGCATACCAAAACGAGGGGTTTCACTGTTTTTCGATTATTTCTATTATCTCGTTAATCCTGTCGAGATCGTCCTGCGAATAGTAATCTATATAGATTCTGCCCTTCTTGTCGTTGCCTATAAGCGAAACTTTGGTGCGGAAAACGAAGCGCATCCTGTCGATAAGCGATTTCAGCTCTACCGAGGCTATGGCGCGCTTTTTGTTTCTGCGCTCTTCCATAATTTCGGGCGGGATATTGTAGGCGCGCACCTTTTTTTCAAGCTCGCGCACGGAACTTTGGTTTTTGATTGCTTCCTTCGCAAACTCTATCTGGTCCTCCGGCGGCAACGGAACAATCGTCCTCGCGTGCCCCGCGGAAAGTTTCCCTTCCGCCACAAGCATAATAACTTCCGGGCACAGATTAAGCAGTCGCAGCGTATTTGCAACCGCCGGGCGGGATTTGCCTATCCTTTCGGCAAGCTCGTCCTGCGTCAGCTTGTAATCGGACATAAGCTGTTTCATTGCAGAGGCCGCCTCTATCGGGTTAAGGTCCTCCCTCTGTAAGTTTTCTATAAGCGATATTTCCTTTATTTCCCGTTCGGAGTAATCGCGGATAACTACGGGGATGGTGGAAAGATTTGCCAATTTGGCGGCGCGGAAACGTCTTTCGCCGGCGATTATCATGTACGTGCCGTTGTGGTTGTCGTTTACAACTATGGGCATAATCACGCCGTGCTGGCGGATGGAATCCGCCAACTCCTTCAACGCCTTTTCATCGAAATTTTTTCTGGGTTGGTTGGGGTTTGCCGAAATGCGCGAAACGGGCATTTCCTTTGCGTTTGCCTGCTCTTCTTCCGTGGGTTCAAATTCCCTTATATGGTAAAGCGTGTTTTTGTACGCCTCGTCGGTTTCCCCGAAAAGCTCGTCAAGTCCCTTCCCTAATCCTTTTGCCATTTATTCACCTCTGATTGTTTATTCGCTTCCCTGTAAATATATTTTGCCTAAAATTCGGTTGCCGCACCGCGCGGCAACCTCTTTGCGCCCCGTTTTTTATTGCGGCGCTATCTCTGTTTTGATAAAAATTCTTCCGTAAGCGCCTTATAAGCACGCGCACCCACGCATTTGGGGTCGTGCAACATTACGGGCACGCCGTGGCTGGGTGCTTCGGAAAGCCTGACGTTGCGCGGGATGATTATTTCGTACAGCTTGTTTTTGAAAAACTTTTTTATTTCCGCGGCGATCTGCTTTGAAATCAGCGCACGGCTGTCGTACATCGTTATAACAACCCCCTCTATCTGCAAGGCGGGGTTAAGGTGCTGTTTTACCAACGCTATGGTGTTCATAAGCTGCCCCACCCCTTCCATGGCGAAATACTCGCTTTGCAGGGGAATTATTATCGAATCGGCGGCAACCCACGCGTTTATGGTAAGCAACCCCAATGACGGCGGACAGTCTATAAATATGTAATCGTATTGGTCACGCACCTTTTCAAGCGCTTCCTTTAAGATGCGCTCGCGGTTGCGCTTGTATACGATTTCAACTTCCGCGCCCGTCAAATCCACGTTTGCGGGCAGAAGGTTAAGCAACTGCACGCACGTGGGCAACACGTTAGAGGCAACGGGTTCGCCCTCTATAAGCACGTTATATACCGATTTTTTAAGCGCGCTTTTGGAAAAGCCCAGCCCCGTGGTTGCGTTCCCCTGCGAATCGATATCCACAAGCAAAACTTTATGCCCCAAATCCGCGCAGTACGCCGCCATATTCACAGCCGTGGTCGTTTTGCCCACGCCGCCTTTTTTGTTTGAAAAAGCTATTATTTTACCCATATCAACCCCTTCGTTTCACGGGAAACATTAATCGCTGTCGTATTTCTTGAAAGGATTTTCTTCGTGTTCGGCGTCGTGCTTATCCATATATTCGAAAACTTCGGCATAGCCTTTGCCCGCCATAAGCATTTCCACCTCTTCGGCATAAATCGTTTCGCGTTCGATAAGCACCCTCGCCATATTGTCGAGTATGCTTCTGTTATCGGTAAGAAGTTGGGTTGCGCGCGTATGCGCGGTTTCTATAATGGAATGAATTTCCTCGTCAATGGTCTGCGCGGTTTCGTCGGAATAGGAATTGTGGTATTCCATATCTTTGCCGAGGAAAACCGTCTGCGAATTGCTTCCGTACGTCACAAGCCCCAACTTGTCGGACATACCCCATTCGGTAACCATACGTTTTGCCATTTCGGTTACGCGTTCAAGGTCGTTGGAAGCCCCGGTGGTGATATCCTTTATAACAAGCTCTTCGGCAACCCTGCCGCCCAACGCCATACAGATAAAGTCGTTTATCTTATTGCGCGTCATATGCGAATCGTCGTTGTCGGGACGGGTCATCGTATAGCCCGCCGCATTGCCGCGGGGGATAATCGAAACTTCCTGCACGGGGTCGCAATTGGGGCACAGTTTGGCTATTATGGCGTGCCCCGCCTCGTGATAAGCGGTAATACGCTTGTCGCTTTCGGTAACAACGCGGCTCTTCTTCTGGGGCCCCATAAGCACCTTGTTTACGCCCTCGTACAAATCTACGTTTTCTATAAAGCGTTTGCCCGCGCGCGCCGCCAGAATGGCTGCCTCGTTAAGCAGGTTGGCAAGGTCCGCGCCGGAAAAGCCCGCCGTTATCCTCGCCACCGTCTTGAAGTTTACGTCGGGCGCCAAAGGTTTGTTGCGCGCGTGTACCTTCAATATCTGTTCCCTGCCTTTTACGTCGGGCAGGTTTACGTATATCTGTCTGTCGAAACGTCCGGGTCTTAAAAGCGCGGGGTCGAGAATGTCCGCGCGGTTTGTCGCCGCCATAACTATTACGCCCTCGTTGGATTCAAAGCCGTCCATCTGGACGAGAATCTGGTTAAGCGTCTGTTCCCTTTCGTCGTTGCCGCCGCCAAGCCCTGCGCCGCGGTGACGTCCTACTGCGTCTATTTCGTCAACGAATATGATGCAAGGCTGGTTCTTCTTCGCCATATCAAATAAATCGCGCACGCGCGACGCGCCCACGCCCACGTACATTTCCACGAAGTCCGAACCGGAAACCGAGAAGAACGGCACGCCCGCCTCGCCGGCTACCGCCTTTGCGAACAGCGTTTTACCCGTTCCGGGAGGGCCTACAAGCAGAACGCCTTTGGGTATGCGCGCCCCCAAATCGGAAAACTTTTTGGGCTGGCGCAAAAACTCTACTATTTCGGCAAGTTCAACTTTTTCCTCTTCTGCGCCCGCTACGTCGGTGAAGCGCACCTTGATATTGGTAGATACCCTCGCCTTGCTTTTCGCAAAGCTCATCACCTTGCCTGCGCCGCCCATGGACGAGCGGATGATAAAGAAGAACACCACGCACACAACTATGATAAGCCCTATCGAAATGGCGGTGGAAACCCAACTGCCCGCGTTGGGGTCGGAATAAGAAATGGTTACGCCCATTTCCTGCCATCTGTTGAACGTTTCGGAATCGAGGCTGTCGGAACCGTATCCGGAGGGCCCGTAACAGTAGTAAGACGCAACTTCCCTGCCGTTGGAGTTTTTGGTGTAGCCGGTAAACTGATATTCGTCCAAAGCCACGCGCCAGATAACTTTCATCTCGCTGTTGGTAACTTCGCCCTTATCGTCTACAACCATCCACCTGTTGCGCCCGCCGTTTTCGCCCGCAACGAACCTGTATGTTACGTCGTCTATTTCCAGCTCGCCGTTTGCGCCCTTTGTCTCATCGGCGTTGCCGTCGGCGGTGTAATATTGGGCGTTTTCAACGTAAGTTTTAAATTCGGTATAGCTGATTTTGTCTGCGCCGCTGCGCGAAAAATTGATAACAAGTATCGTAATTATCGCGGCGATAAGCGCAAGTACAATCACGCTCATTATAATTTTGCCTTTTTTGCTCAAATTTCTGCTCCTTTTATATAATTAATGAAACCGTAAATCATTTTAGCATATCCACGCGCCGTTTTCAAGCGTTTGCAAATGATTTTTGCATTTATCACGCAAATTTTATTTTTATTTCATACTTTTCCTTTTTTCAAATTTGGACTTTTTCTCTCATTTCGGCTCAAAAAATTGAGGGGCGCAATAAAATTTTAAGTCAAAAAATGTTTCCCGTGAAACTTTCCGCCAAATTTTTTGACGTAAATTTTGTTTCACGTGAAACGTAAAGCGCGTAAAAACGCCGATTGTGGATAACTTTTTCGATTGTTATCTGTTTTTTAAGCCGTTTTTTACCGATTGTTGAAAGGTTTTGTGGGCAATCCCCCGCCGTTTTGACCACGTTATCTATATATAGTTGTCGTCAAAACACCGCTAACAATATGTTGTGTAATTATGTGGATAAAATTCACGGTTTAAACGTTGCCCGTAAACCCTGATTGTGGATTTGTTGATAAAATGTGGATTAAAAGTTGATAACCTGGCGTATTTCGGGTTTTTTACGCGCCCGTTGCTTACTGCGCTTAAAATAAAATTCTGCGCCCCTTCCCCGCCTAAAAATTTTTGCGGCGAAAAGGCGGGGCGTAACCGCGCGCGGAAAATATTAATATTATATTTTAGCGGAAAGCCGTCAATAACCTTTTCGCGGATTAAATAAAGCCGCAACGTAAAATTTGCGTCGCGCCCCCGGAAATTGAGGGCGCACGCGTACGAGGTGAAAATTGGAATATTCTTTTAATCTTTACAACGCCCTCGCCCCCGGCGGAATATGCATAGCGCTTAAACGCTGTATTGCGGCGGGAACTCCCCCCGTCATTTTGTGCGTGGGCAGCGATTTGTCCGTGGGGGACAGTTTAGGTCCCGTCACCGGCACAAAACTTAAGGAAAAACTTAAAAATTTGAATTGTTACGTTTACGGCACGCTTTCAAAGCCCATCACCGCCCACGAAGTGAAATATATGAACGAATTTTTAAAGCAAACCCATCCCGAAAGCCCGGTTATTGCGGTAGACGCGGCGGTGGGAACGGCGGGCGACATCGGGCTGATACGTATAGCGAAGAGAGGCTTGAAGCCCGGCAGCGGCGCAAACAAAAAACTATCCCGCGTGGGCGACGTTTCGGTAATGGGCATCGTCGCCGAAAAATCCGTGTTCAATTACTCGCTGTTTGCCGCGACGAGGCTTAACGTGGTATATAAAATGGCGGAAATAATTTCGGAAGGCGTGGCGGATTTTATACTTGAAGGGCTTAAAAACCCCGTCGCCGCCGTTCAAAAAAATCTTACGGCATAATCAATCTCATTTCAAAAAATCTTACGGCGCAAAATGCGGGAGGCGGCAATTTTTATGCCGCCTCCCGCGCCTTATTTTTATCAAAATATCGATATATGTTGCGATTTTTTACAATTCGATAACTTTTTTTCCTATTTTGCGGGCATAGTTTACGGTATAATAAGTGCCGCCTTTTTTCTGCCTTAAAAAGCACAGCACAACGTCGCTGTTTTCAACCATATACCTGTCGCGGTAGTGCATGCAACCGGCGGTATATATTTCGGAAAGCACCTCAACTTCGTCGCAGTTTTGCAAAATTTTATCGTAACGGTCTTTGCTGTCCCGCCTGAAAATTTCGCTTTGATCCCTGTACGGCAGGCAAGCTGTAAGTTTTACGGGATATTTGCTTTTTAGGGCGATTATCTTTTCGGCGGCAACCATATCGAAGCCGACAGCCATACCGCATAAAAAGCAATCGCATCCTCCCTTGATAAGATCTTCGAGGACGTTCTGCAACAGCGCTTCGTCTAATTCTCCCGTAAGTTTCCTATGCCCCGTAAGGGCGCATACTTTGCCCATATAACCTCACAACGGATTTTTTCTCTCTTTTCCCAATCCCCTCGGGTATGCCGCGGGGGTGTTTTTTACCTTTCTTATAACTATCAGGGTGCGGTTGCCCGTTCCGTCGGGCAGGGCGTAGCTTTCTGTCTTTTCAACTTCTCCCCCCAAAATTTTAACGGCGGAAGCCGCAGCCTCAAGCTCTTCGGCGCAATCCCCCTTATAAGCTATAAATACCCCGCCCGGTTTTACATACGGCAGGCAGTATTCGCATAAGGTGTTCAGCGCGGCAACCGCCCTGGCGCACGCCGCGTCGAATTTTTCCCTCAAATTTTTATCTTTCGCCCCGTCCTCGGCGCGGATATTAAGCACTTTTACACCGTGCAAAGGCATTTTATCCACAACCTCATTCAAAAAAGCGCATTTTTTGCCGGTGCTCTCTATAAGGGTAAAATCAACGTCGTCCCTTATTATTTTCAGCGGAACCGAAGGGAATCCTCCGCCCGAACCTATTTCCACGGCTTTGCATCCGCGCGGAAAATATTTCTCCCCGCAAACGCTGTCCAAAAAATGCTTATAAAGCACGCCTTTTTCGTCCGTAACGGCGGTTAGATTGAATTTTTTGTTACATTCTTCAAGCATTTTTCCGAACTTATAAAATTTTTCACCGTATTTGCCCGTTATAAGTTCAAGATATCCGTCTATGTCCATAAATAAATTATATCACTTATAAGCGTAAATTTCAATATAAATTTTATCCACACGGCAAGTTATAAACTTTTCAACACTTTTCTGTTGATAACGCCGAATTTTTTTGATTTTTAATTACTATTTTCTTTGCGTCCCCTTTTTTTAACTTAAAATTTCCCGTTTTTGTCCCCAATCGAACATTCTTTCCACACTTCTTTCAACTTAAATTTTTAACTTTTTCACCTTACTTTGCACCCTATTTTGTTGCTTTTTTTATATATATTTGGTAATATAGTATTGTTTTACGGCTTAAATTATTTTTATCCACATTTCAACCGTACCTATTAATAATTACTACTGTTTTATTTTTTAAATAATAAATATAAAAAAACACAAAGAGAGGCTGTTATGAAAGTTGTTTGCGAAGGTATCGATTTGTCCGACGCGGTGCTTAAAGTTGTAAAAGCATGCGCCACAAAAACCACGTTGCCCATTCTAGAAACCGTCAAATTATCCGCCAAGAACGACGGACTTACCCTTTCCGCCACCGATAACGAAATTTCCATACAGAAAAAAATAAAGGCGGAAGTTTACGAGGAAGGCGAAGTTTGCGTTCCGGGCAGGTATTTCGGCGATTTTATCAAGAAGTTGGAAAACGTTCAGATTACCTTAAACGCACAATCGCGGAAAATGGACATAATTTACGCGGACAGCCAGACGGATATGCAGGTGCTCCCCGCAGAAGATTTTCCCAAAATAGATACCGAGATAAACGAATACAGCTTCAAGTTAAAGACGGAAGATCTTAAAAAATTTATAAATTCCACCGCTTTCTGCTGCGCGGGGGACGATTCGCGCCCCATTTTGAAGGGTTGCCAATTTGTAATAAAGGACGGCGACATAAGCGTAACCTCCCTCGACGGGTTCCGCCTCGCCACGGTTAAGGGCAAGGTTATCTCTTCCACGGGCAATATGGAAATAGTTTGCCCCGCAAGGACGCTTAACGAGATAGAAAAAATGATTTCCGACGACGGCGAAACGGAAATTTTCGTGCAGAAGGGAATGATACTCGTTTCTTCGGACAACACCGTTTTAACTTCCCGCCTGTACGCCGGCGACTTTATAAAGAAGGAAAATATAATTCCCCGCGAATACACCACCGTTGCGAAAGTGAACAGAGAGCTGTTGAAGGCAAGCGTGGAACGCGCGGCAATCCTCGTAAGAAACGATAAAAACAGTTTGATAATTTTCGACGTGCAGGAAAACAAGATAGAAATTTCGTCCAATTCCGAAATAGGCAACGTGCAGGAACCCATAAAAGCGGAAGTGGAAGGCAAAGACGTGCGCATAGCGATGAATTCAAAGTTCATTATAGACGCCGTAAACGCGCTTACGGAAGAAGAAATAACCATTTCGTTCAACAATCAGATACAGCCTTTCGTATGCGAAAACGCGGTAAATAAAGATACTCTGTATTTAATTTTACCCGTAAGAACGGCAAATAACGCTTGACTTTAAGAAAAAGAAGATTGTATAATTAATCCGTTGTATTCATAAAGTAAACAAAATAAGAGAAATTAAGGTAGGTAAAAATGAAAAGAACGTATCAGCCCAAGAAGAGGCAGAGAAGCAAGGTACACGGCTTCAGAAAGAGAATGGCTTCCAACGCCGGCAGGAAAGTGCTTAAAAGAAGAAGAAACAAGGGCAGGAAAAAGCTGTCCGCTTAAACGGTGAAATACGCGAGATTAAAAAAGAACGCGGACTTCCGCAAGCTGTTCGACGGCGGAAAGAGGGTGTTTTCGCCCTGTCTTACCGTAATATATTCACCCGCGCGCACCCTTACGATGGGTATAGCCGTTTCCAAAAAGCACGGCGGCGCGGTGAAGAGGAACAGGATAAAACGGCTTGTAAGGGCGGCGTTTTTCAATACTTGCGGCATACTTGAAAAAAATTTCAGCATAGTGATAATTCCGAAAACGGCGGAAGAATACAGCGAAAAAAATTTTGAAAAAAGTATGCTTTCATGCTTTAAAAAGGTAAACGCGGCATGCGCGCAAAACTGAAAAAAGCCTTTGTATATCTGCGGCGGAAGGTGTTCAAGCCGTATATACGCGGCTTTTTTATGCGGATGATTGTTTTTTATCAAAGGCATCTTTCCCGTCACACCTGTCTTTATACGCCCACTTGCTCGGAATACGCAAAGCGCGCCATAAACAATTACGGCGTGATAGTGGGTATACTTATGGGCAGTTGGCGGTTGCTGCGTTGCAATCCGCTTTCCAAAGGCGGGTACGACCCCGTGCCCGAAAAACGCTTTAAATTAAAATGGGTAATCTGAACCCAACGGAATAAGATGAACACTTCAAACCTTTTAGGCGTTTCCGTCAACTTCATCGATTTTGCGATGGATAAGATAGGGGCGACCAACCTCAATTGGTTGGGTAAAATAGTACAGGCTATAATAGGCAGCGTCGGGATAATAGGTCTGGGCGTTATTCTGTTTACCATTATACTTAAAACGATAGTTTTGCCGCTGGACATATATTCGAGGGTGAAATCCAAAAAGCAATCGCTTATGATGGAAAAAATGCGCCCCCAAATGGAAAAACTTCAAAAACAGTACGCCAACGACAAACAGATGTATAACCAAAAAGTTATGGAATTGCAGAAGAAGAACGGGTATTCCATGTTCGGCGCGTGCATTCCCATGATAGTTTCTTTGGTAATATTCATCATAGTATTCCAGGCGTTTTCCACATATTCGCAATACGCAAACCTCGGCACCTACAACGGAATGGTGGATAGCTATAACGCCAGCGTGCAGACGTACGTATACGAGGACGTTTCCGGGCGGTTGAATAAACCCGAAGTTTCCGAAGGCGGATTTTTAATCGCGTGCGACGACGAAACGCAACTTTCTTTGAACGGTTCTGCCGTCACGTATCCCGTAGTGTATAAAGTGGATTTCGATAAATTCAAAACGCATTACGAAAAGTACTATAACGAAACGCTTACCGCCGAAGACAGGGCGGACAGCGAGGCAAACCCCGCCTTGCCGGAAGATTTCGATACATTCAACGAAAATGAAAAAATAGCGTTTGTGCGCAACTATGTGCGTAAAAACGCGCGCGAAGAGGCGGCAAGTTATTACCGCTCCAACAAAACAAGTTTTTTACATATCAAAAACCTGTGGTATCCCGACAGTATGCTTAATAAGGAATTGCCCAAATTCAAAGATTTCAATTCGGCAATTTCCCGCGCGGTGGGTTCCACCATTTCAGCCTCGTACGAGGAATCATACAACGAAGTAACTTATAACTTATATCCCGAAAAGCACACATATAACGGATATTTCGTACTTATAGTGCTTGCTATAGGCTTTATGTTCCTGCAGCAGTTTATAACTATGCGTTCCCAAAAGGCATCTGCCGAGTTAAGCTCGGTAGACGGCTCTGCCGCAAGGACAAACAAGTGGATGATGGTGCTTATGCCGATAATTTTCGGCGTGTTCTCGTTCTTTTACAGCGCGGCGTTCTCGCTGTATATGATAACGAACACGGTGTACAGCCTTATCACCACGCTGATTATAAATAAAATTTTGGTTGTGCGTTTTGACAAAAAGGAAGAAAAGGAAGAATTGGACAAATATTCGAAGCGCGAACCTAAAAACAGAAAGAGGTTAAAGTAATGGAAGAAAAGGAAAGCGTGTTTACGGGCAAAACCGTGGACGAAGCAATCGCTTCGGGGCTGGAAGCCCTGCAAATTACCCTTGACGAAGCCGAGGTAACCGTACTCGAAGAGGGCAAAAGGAGACTTATAGGTTCGGTAAAAGCAAAGGTCCGCGTTATAAAGCGCCGTTCCGACGCGGAACGCGCCGCGGAATTTATCGGCGGGCTTATGCAGATTTTGAAAATTTCCGCGGAATGTGAAGTTGTCTCCGACGAGGAGAGGATAAAAATCGACATCAAGACAGACGAGGGCGCGCGCGTTATAGGCAAGCGCGGAGATGTGCTGGACGCCATACAGTGCATAGCGGGCGCGGTTGCCAATATAGGCAGGGAAGAATACAGAAAAGTTGTTGTGGATTGCCAAAACTACCGCGATCAGCGCGAAAAGGCTTTAACTACCCTTGCCGCAAAGGTTGCCGAAAAGGCTGTTCAAACGGGCAGGAAGATGATTCTCGAACCCATGAACCCCTACGAAAGAAGGATAATACATTCCGCTCTGTCCGGGCGCGAGGACGTAAAAACGGCGTCCGAAGGCAAGGAACCCGTAAGATATGTTGCGATAATTCCCTCAAACGCCAAACCTTACGACAGAGGGGTGCGCTTTAACGACAGGGATAAATTTGCGCGCGGCGGACGCCGCGGCGCAGACAAAGCGCGCGGCGGAAAGAACGATAATCACGGCGACAGGCGCCACGGCGGGGACAAGGGTCCGTTCAAACCCAAATCGGCGGCGCCCAAGGGCAAGCGCGAAATTCATTTCGGCACGTTTTTAGGCAACAGCGGCTCGCAGGAAGCGCCCCGCGAAGAGAAAGCGACGGACAACACCGAAGAGTAAAAAAACTTAATATATAAGATGGTTTTCGGCTAAACACATCTTTTTAAAAAAACCGAGGAAAGTAGACTATGGGGCGGTTTTTGCAAACCGCCCGCTTTTTTTGCCGCATAGTCGAAAAAGAAAATGAAAGAACTGTTTACCACAAAAAGACTTTGCAGGGCGGGGATAATCGCCGCGCTGTACGTTGCGCTTACATACGCTTTCGGCGCGATTTCCTACAACGGAATACTTCAGATACGCCCCGCAGAGGCGCTTTGCATACTTCCGCTGTTCTACATAGAGGCGGTGCCCGCGCTTTGGGTGGGCTGTATGCTTGCCAACCTCGCTTCGCCGTTCATAATTTACGACGTGCCCATCGGCGGGCTTGCAACGCTTATAGCCGCCGTGCTTACATATCTCGCGGGCAGATATATCCGTAGCAATTGGCTTAAAGTTGCCGTGGGCGGGCTTGCCCCCGTGCTTGTAAACGCGTTCGTAATCCCCGTTATAATAGTATTTCTCTGCAACGGGTACGAGGGCGCGGCAAGCGTGGCGTATTGGATAAACTTCGGCTCGCTTTGCGCAACCGAGGCGCTGTGGGTATACGTTTTGGGCGGCTTGCTGTACTTCACCGTATACCGCCTGCGCAGCAAAAACGTGCGGGTATTTATGTAAATAACTTTATTTTCCGTCGCTTGACAAAAAAAGCGCCGCCCGAAAATTTCGGGCGGCGCGCTTTTGTTTTTCTTATTTTTCGGCGCAGTTGTTTTTAAGCGTTTCAAGGCTGTCGGTAAGCTCTTTGGGGATACGCGAACCGATAGAGTTTTTATAATATGCCTCTATCTCTTCGGCTTCCTTCGCCCACTTTGCCTTGTCTACGGCAAGGATGGATTTCAAATCTTCTATGCCGAACTTCTTTCCTTCGGAAATTTCATAATCCATTTCGGAAATATCGATGTCTTCGGGATAGGGAACGTAGCCTATGGCTGTTTCCTGCGCGTCTACGGGGTTGTCGTCGCAACGCTTCAAAATCCATTCCAGCACGCGCATATTGTCGCCGAAGCCGGGCCACATAAAGTTGCCGTGTTCATCCTGCCTGAACCAGTTTACGTTGAATATTTTGGGCGGGTTTTTAACTTTTTTGCCCATCTCTATCCAATGCTTGAAGTAATCGCCCACGTGGTAGCCGATAAACGGCTTCATAGCCATGGGGTCGTGGCGAAGAACGCCCGTTGCGCCCGTCGCCGCCGCGGTTGTTTCGGACGACATTATCGAGCCGATGAACACGCCGTGATTCCAATCCCGCGATTGATATACGAGGGGAGTGGTGGAAGCCCTTCTGCCGCCGAAGATTATCGCGGAAAGGGGCACGCCCGTAAGCGAATTGAATTCGGGCGAAAGGCAGGGGCAGTTAGCCGCGGGCGCGGTGAACCTGCTGTTGGGATGCGCCGCATAGGTGGATTTGTCCTTTTTGTCGAATTTTGCGGGATTCCACGGTTTGCCCGTCCAGTCTATCACGTTCTGCGGTAATTCTTTTGTAAGCCCTTCCCACCATACCGTCATATCGTCGGTGTTAAGCGCAACGTTGGTGAATATTGCGCCGCGCTTTGTGGATTGCAGGGCGTTGTAGTTGGAATGTTCGTTGGTGCCGGGCGCCACGCCGAAGAAACCGTTTTCGGGGTTTACCGCCCAAAGCCTGCCGTCGTCGCCCACGCGTATCCACGCGATATCGTCGCCCACACATTCCACTTTGTAACCCTTGTCAAGGTAGTGTTTGGGGGGGATAAGCATTGCAAGGTTTGTTTTGCCGCATGCGGAGGGGAACGCCGCCGCAACGTATTTCTTCACGCCGTCGGGATAGGTTATGCCCAAAATAAGCATATGTTCCGCCATCCAGCCCTCGTTTTTGCCGAGGTAGGAAGCTATTCTCAACGCAAAGCACTTTTTACCGAGAAGCACGTTTCCGCCGTAAGCCGAATTTACCGAAATTATGGTATTGTCTTCGGGGAAGTGCATAATATATCGCTTTTCCGCGTCTACGTCGCACTTTGCGTGCAGACCTTTTATAAAATCACCGTCCTTGCCCAAAGCGTCAAGGCACTGTTTGCCCATTCTCGTCATTATGTTCATATTCAGAACGACGTATATGGAATCGGTAAGTTCGATGCCTATTTTGGCAAAGTCGCTGCCGGGCACGCCCATAGCGTAGGGGATTACGTACATCGTCCTGCCCTTCATTGAACCGCGGGCTATTTCATGGGTAAGCTCGTAAGCCTGACGGGGATCCATCCAATAGTTGATGGGACCTGCGTCCTCTTTTTTCTGCGTGCAGATAAACGTTCTGTCCTCTACGCGGGCAACGTCGTTCACCTTCGTTCTGTGAAGATAGCAGTCCGGCAGAAGATTTTCGTTAAGTTTGATAAGTTCGCCGCTTGCAACAGCTTCGGCTTTAAGGCGATCAAGCTGCGCCGCGTCGCCGGTTATCCATACGATTTTGTCGGGTTGGGTAAGTTCGGCGCTTTCGGCAACAAAGTTTAAAACTTTCTTGTTTTTGGTAAATGCCATAGAAAATACCTCTTTTAAAAACAATTTTTCCATATATAATTATATAAAAAACCGCCGTTAAATGCAAACGTTTAAAACAAAGTGCGCAAGTGATTTTATAGTGTAAAAATAGTGCAAAAAAGTGTATTTTTTTACATATTATCGGTAATTTTACCCTTCGGAACAATGTATAATTTTAATATAAAAGATATTTTTCCGCGGCTTCGGGGCGGGAAGTATTGCGGGGGAACGATGTCCGGTTACACAAAAAACGTTGCGGTTATAAAACAGTTGAAGCAGGGCTTTTCCGCCGACGGCGGCGAGGTTACGGGGCTGGTGAGATGCGAAAAATACGGCGCGCACCTTAAAGCGGAAGCAACCTATCTTAATTTTGCGCCGCTTACGGAGGGCAGGCTGGTTTGCGCCCTATCCGACGGAGCCAATTGCCTTATAATGGAGGACGGCGCTTTCGACGGCGAAAGCGAAGTGGATACTTCCCGCGGGTTTGCGGCGCTTATATGTTTTATAAAGGGCGGGGTATTCCCCGTCGCTTCGGCGGTGTGCGGACCATTTCAGTCCGCCGCGCTTACCCTGAAAGACGAAGTGGAAAAGCGGGAAAAAAGTTCGCCCGCGGCGCAACCCGCCGTCTATGAGGACGAGGCGCTTGCGGAGGAAAATTACTATGAATACGCAGAAGCTGATAAAGACGGCGGCGCTGTACGCGAAAATAAAGAGGAAGAAATCAAGGCGGAAACGGGCGGGCGCAACGCTGGCGCGGATGAAGAGGCTGAAAGCCCTGTCGTCGGCGTGCCACCTCTCTCCTCGGGAAGATTTTACGAAAAAATGAAAGACGAGATAGAAAAAGTTTTCGGCGGCTATCCGCCCGCGGAAGATCTGTGCGGGCTGATAGACAATTCGCGGTGGGCGCGCATAAATTACGGCGACGGCAAATTTTACGTGTTCGGCGTAATTTACGGCGAAGGCAAGCCGCTTTATATCTGTTACGGCGTGCCCGCGCCGCACACCCCGCAGCCCCCCGACGAAATGAAAGGGCTGGTTTCGTATATTCCCGTGGGCGAAAACGGGTATTGGATGACCTATCAGGACGCGGATACGGGCGCGGCGGTAAGGGTGGAAACAGAATAATTCCCCCCGTAATATGCCGCAGATAAGCTATTTCAAGCCCTTGAACGGCTTGAAAACTATCAGCGCATACACCGCAAATATCGCGCATACGCCGCATATGGCAAGGTATACCCTGTAAGGTAAAACCGCATTAAAAAACACATATTTAAGCACGTCTACCCCCGTAAACGCAAAAACGGCGCCCGCGGCGCCCAGCAAAATAAGATTTGCAAAACAGAAAATACAAGTAAACCGCATACGTTAAGTATGCGGCTTTTTTTATAAATTATAAAGATATGTTGTCAAGAACAAGTTTATCGAAATCTACGGGTTCGGCAAAATCGCGCGGCAGAAAACGCACGGTGGCAAATTTGGCGTAATTGAAGATGTGCGTTTTCAAAAGCACGGGGGTGGCGATATCAAGCTGTTCGCACAGTTCCGCAAGGTATCCGAAAAATTTGCCGTAAACAAATTTATCGGGGCTTTCGTAAGTTGCCTGTTTTATTATTTTGTCGTCTTTAATCACTTTCGCCCATATCCTGAACATAATTAAATTATATAAAATACTTTGTTAAAAGTAAACCTTTTTAAAATTAAATTGACAACGTCCTTCAAAAAAGTTACAATTAAACAAAACAAGCAAGGGGTGAATTATGCAAAAGTTGGAACAGGACATACTGTCCCTCGTCACCGAGGACGCAAGGATAAACGTAAAACGTATGTCGCAGATGTTGGGCGCGGCGGAGGAAGAGGTTGCCGCCGCGGTTGAAAAACTTGAAAAAGAGGGCGTGATAGTTAAATATACCGCCATAGTGAACACCGCCGCGGTTGAGGACGACGGCGTGGAAGCGCTGATAGAAGTTAAAGTTACCCCGCAGGGCGGGCACGGCTTCGACGCGATAGCCGTGGAAATTGCCGCGCAGGAAGAGGTGCAGAATTTGTATCTTATGAGCGGTTCTTACGACCTTGCCGTGATAGTGAAGGGAAATTCCCTCCGCGACGTTTCGCGGTTCGTTTCCGAAAAGATTTCGCGGTACGACGCGGTGCTTTCCACCGCCACGCACTTCATTCTCAAAAAATATAAGGTTGAGGGCGCGATAATGCAAAAAGATTCCGTGCCCGACAGGATAAGCGTGCAGCCGTGAGGAATTTCGTAAATTCAAAAGCCGCCTCCCTTCAACCCAGCGGCATAAGAAAATTTTTCGATATCGTGCGTAAAATGGACGGCGCGATATCTTTGGGCGTGGGCGAACCGGATTTCGTTACGCCGTGGAACGTGCGCAGCGCGGCTATCCGCTCCGTCCAGCGCGGCGAAACCCAATATACGGGCAACCGCGGACTTCCCGAACTGCTTGAACTTATCTGCGCGTACATAGGCGCGCGCTTCGGGATAAACGGCTATTCGCCCGACAGGACGATAGTTACCGTCGGCGCAAGCGAGGCTATTGATTTGTGCCTTCGCGCCGTCTGCGACGACGGGGACGAGGTGCTTGTGCCCCAACCCTGTTACGTTTCCTACGCGCCCGCCGTAACGCTTGCCGGCGGCGTGCCCGTGTCCGTAAACTGCGTTGCGGAAAACGGCTTTATACTCACTCCCGGGGAGCTGGAAAAGGCGATTACCCCCAAAACCAAGGCGGTGATAGTGGCGTATCCCAACAACCCGACGGGCGGGGTGATGACGCGCGAACAGCTTGAGGCGATAATCCCCGTCATAAAAAAACACGACCTGCTTGTCATTTCCGATGAAATTTACGCCGAACTTACGTACGGCGCAAAGCACTGTTCCATAGCTTCGTTAAAGGATATGTCCGAACGAACGGTGCTTATCAACGGCTTTTCCAAGGCGTTTGCGATGACGGGTTGGCGCGTCGGTTTCGTCTGCGCTCCCCGCGAAATAGACGAGGCGATGTTCAAAATACATCAATACACCATACTTTGCGCGCCGCAGATGAGCCAGCGCGCCGCGATATGCGCCTTGAAGGACGGCTTTTCGGACGGGTTCGCTTCGGTAGAGCAGATGCGCTTCGAATATAACCGCCGCGGAAACTTTCTCGTAAACGCGTTCAACAGCATGGGGCTTAACTGTTTTCAGCCGCGCGGCGCGTTTTACGTGTTCCCCACGGTGGAAAGCACGGGGCTGGACGGCGAAACTTTTGCGGAAGAGCTTTTAAAAAGCCGCAAAGTTGCCGTGGTGCCCGGTTCGGCTTTCGGGCAGGCGGGCAGGAACCACGTCCGCTGTTCCTACGCCACGTCTATGGGGCAGCTTGCCGAAGCCATCGACCGCATTTCGCAGTTTGTATCCTCGCTTAAAGGTTAATTTTAAACGAGTTTACCCCCGCTTACGGTTGACAAAGCCGAAGGGAATATATATAATATAGTTGCGTAAAACCGTGATTCCGTGCAGAGCGGAATCACTTTTGTTTATCAATCGGGCGCGATAAGCCCGCAACAATTATTTTAAGAGGTGTAAAATGGCAGAACAATTTGTAATGACGAGAAAAAATTACGATGATTTGAAAAAGGAGCTGGATTACCTCGTAAAGGTAAAACGCCCCGAAATTATCGAAAGGATAGCCGAAGCGCGCAGCCACGGCGACCTTTCCGAAAACGCGGAATACGACGCCGCCCGCGAAGAACAGCGTTCCAACGAGGGCAAAATTGCCGAGCTGGAATACCAGATAAAGAACGCGGACATACGCGAGGAGGTTTCCGATAACAGCTACGTCCACCTCAATTCCAAAGTGACCGTATACGACAACGATTTGCAGGATACCCAGCAGTATGTTATAACCAGCGTAACAGACGTTGACGTAATGAACGGCAAGATATCTGTGGAATCGCCCGTAGGCGCGGCTCTGTTGAAAAAGCGCGTGGGGGATACGGTTACCGTTTTGTGCCCCGACGGTTACAGCTACACAATGAAAATAATCGCTATCGAATAAGGAACATTATGGATTTTGAAAATACCGCGCCGCCCACCGAAGAGGAATTGGCGGAACAGGCGAGGATTCGCCGCGAAAAACTTAACAAATTGCGCGAAGAGGGCAACGACCCTTTCGTTAAAGTAAGCTACGACGTAACGCACGGTTCTTCCGACATAAAGGAAGGTTTTGAACAGCTTGAAGGCAAGGAAGTATCCTTTGCGGGCAGGCTGATAAGCCGCCGCATTATGGGCAAGGCTTCCTTTTCGCATTTGCAGGACAGGGAAGGGCAAATTCAGGTTTACGTCCGCCGCGACGACGTCGGCGACGAAACTTACGCCGCGTTCAAAAAGGATTACGATATAGGCGACATAATAGGCGTAAAGGGCTATGTTTTCAAAACGCAGACGGGGGAAATTTCCATACACGTAAGCCGCCTTGAAATGCTTACAAAATGCCTGCGCCCGTTGCCCGAAAAACAGCACGGGTTGACCAACCCCGACATACGTTACCGCCAGCGCGACCTCGACCTTATCGTCAACCCCGAAGTGAAGGAAGCGTTTATAAAAAGATCGCGCATATTCCGCGAAATACGCGCCTATCTCGACGGCAAGGGCTTCCTCGAAGTGGATACCCCCGTCCTTACAACGCTTGAAATAGGCGCCGCGGCAAGACCTTTCAAAACCCGCCACAACGCGCTGGATATCGATATGTATCTGCGCATAGAAACCGAACTGTACCTGAAAAGGCTTATCGTGGGCGGGTTGGAAAAGGTGTACGAAGTGGGCAGAATTTTCCGCAACGAGGGTATGGACGCCTACCACAATCCCGAATTTACCACGGTTGAAGTATATCAGGCGTATTGCGATTATTTCAGCGTGATGGAGATGGTGGAGGATATGTATTCCACGATAGCCCGCAACGTATGCGGAACCACCGATATAACCTATCAGGGCGAAGTTATCCACCTCGGCGGCAAATGGGAAAGGCTTACGATGAAGCAAGCCGTAAAAAAGTACTGCGGGGCGGATTACGACAGTTGGGCGGACGACAAAGCCGCGCGCGACTGTGCAAAGGCGTTGGGCGTGGAACCCGAAGAGGGCGAAAACGCCACGCGCGGGCACGTGCTTATCGCGCTGTTCGACGCGTTTGCGGAGGACAAACTTATCCAGCCCACGTTCATTTACGATTATCCCGTCGAAAACAGCCCGCTTGCAAAGCGCAAGCCGGACGACCCCGCGTTTACGCAGAGGTTTGAATATTTCATCTGCGGGCACGAATTCGGCAACGCCTTTTCCGAATTGAACGACCCGATAGACCAGAAGCAGAGATTTGTAAAACAGGTTGAGGAAAAGCGCGCGCAGGAACCCGGTTGCAACGCCGCGGTGGACGAAGAGTTTATCACCGCGCTTGAATACGGTTTGCCGCCCGCGGGCGGTTTGGGCTTCGGCGCGGACAGGCTGGTAATGTTGCTTACCGACAGCCCCACAATAAGGGACGTTTTGCTGTTTCCCACGATGAAACCCAAAAAATAACGCATAATAAGGGGAGAGACGATGTACGAATATCATATTTTAAGTCAACTTAAAAAGTATTCCGGGGCGAAGAAATGTTTTCATATGCCCGGGCACAAAGCCAAGGGCGAATTTAAAAAATATTTTCCCGTCGCCGACCTCGACGTAACCGAGTTGCCCTATTCCGACAATCTTATGATGCCTGACGGGATAATAGCCGCCGCGCAGAAAGATATAGCCGAAATAACGGGCGCATACAAAAGCCTGATACTTACCGACGGTTCGTCCTGCGGGGTAAAGGCTATGCTTTACGCCCTTTCAAAGCGCGGCAACAAGGTTATCGTTCCGCGCAATTCCCACGCTTCCGTGTGGGACGGTTGCCGCGTGCTGGGGTTGGAACCGGTGGTGGTGCAGGGCGTGGAAAAAGAGGGCGTGATGATGCCGCCTTCCCCCGAACTTATCGAAACTTTGATGGTAAACGACGCGGGTATTGCCGGCATACTGATGGTTACCCCCGATTATTACGGCAATATAGCCCCGCTTGAAAGCTATGCCGCCGCCGCGCACAGGCACGGCAGAATATTTGCGGCGGACGGCGCGCACGGCGCGCACCTCGTATTTGAAAAGGATAAAAAGGGCTATGCGGGCACCTATGCGGACGTTTGGGTGGACGGCGCGCACAAGACGTTGCCCACGCTTACGCAGGGCGCCGTTCTCAACGTAAAAAGCAGCGATTTGTATGAGGACGTAAAGACGGGCGTACAGCTTTTCGGTACCACGTCCCCGTCGTATCCCGTCATGGCGTCTGTGGAATACGGCTATAAATATATAGCCAACAACCCCAAAATTTACGAAAGGGCCAAAACCGCGGCAAAGACATTCCGCGAAAGTACGTCGGCAGCGCTTACGTTCTTCCCCTCCGACGATTGGGCGAAGCTGGCGATAGATTTCAAACCCCTCGGCGTGTCGCCCGTGCGCGTTCTGCACAGGCTTGAAAAGAAGGGGGTATACGCCGAACTTTCCGACGGAAGGTATATACTTTTCTACCTTTCCGCCGTAACCGACGGGGGCGAGCTGAATATGCTTAAAGACAGGCTTCCCGCCGCCATAACTTACAAAAAGAACAAGGGCACTTATATAGGCAAGGCGCCCATACCCGAGGGGGAAAGGACGTACAGCTATCAATACGCGCTTAAAAGGCCGTGGGAAGCGGTGGAACTTAAAGACGCGGAGGGCAGGATGAGCGCCTGCAACGCCGGCGTTACCCCGCCCTGCATACCCGTAGTGATAGCCGGCGAAATAATCACCCCCGCCGTCATACACACTTTAAGCGTTTCCAAACACACCTACGGGCTGGACGACGGGCTTATTAGGGTGGTAAAAAAATCATGAGGGGCAAATTCGTAACATTCGAAGGGTGCGAAGGCTCCGGCAAAAGCACGCAGATAAAACTTTTGGGGCAATACCTCAAACAGCAGGACATAGATTTTGTGGTGACGAGGGAACCGGGCGGAAGCCGCATCGCCGAAGAGATACGTTCGATTATTCTCGACGGCAGAAACGGCGAAATGTGCGCCGAATGCGAGGCGCTGTTGTACGCCGCGGCGAGGATACAGCACCTTAACGAGGTGGTTGCGCCCGCGCTGGAAAGCGGCAAGCTGGTGCTTTGCGACAGATATGTGGATTCCTCCCTCGCCTATCAGGGATACGCCCGCGGGCTGGGGATGAAGTTCATAGAGGATATAAACTACGCCGCTTTGTATAAATATCAGCCCGATCTCACCATATTTCTCGATATTCCGCCCCGCCTCGCGTTTGAAAGAAAGCACGGCGCGGACAAGAACGACAGAATGGAAAGCGAAGGCATAGCCTTTCACGAAAGAGTTTATCAGGGCTACAAAACTTTGTTGCGCAAATACCCGCGCATAACCGAAATTTATTGTTGCGGCACCAAATTCGAAACGTCGGATATAATTATCCGCGTATTGAAGGAAAAGGGTATAATAAGGGGCTGATAAAGCAAATTGGAACAGCTTGTAAAATCCTCCGCGGCGTATGCGTTGTTCTGCAACGACGTCAAACGGGGGAAACCGTCGCACGCATATCTTCTGCATTTTCCCGACGGCGCAAATCTTTCCTCCGCGCTGAAAATTTTTGCGTTGAAATTTTTCGGCTTTTCCGCCGACTCGCCCGAAGGCAGGCGGCTTTTGAACGGGACGTATACCGATTGCCCGTCTTATCCGGAAGGCGAGGGCAAACTTACCGTAGATACGGCGGTGCAGATAATAGCGGACAGCGCGTTGAAGCCGGTGGAAGGCGATAAAAAGCTGTATTTGATAAGAAATTTCGAGCAGGCGTCCGCGCAGGTACAAAATAAATTTTTAAAGACGCTGGAAGAGCCGCCCGCAGGCGTGCATTTTCTGTTGGGCGCAACAACCCTTTCGCCCCTGCTGGACACCGTAAAATCGCGCGTTAAAACGCTTACCCTTCCGCCCTTTTCGCCCGGGCAGATATATGCCGCGCTTGAACGCAAGGGGCATAACCCCCTCAACGCCCGCGCCGCCGAAAGTTGCGGCGGCATATTGGGCACGGCGGAAAGTATGGTGCAGGGCGGATGGTTTAAGGAAATAAGCGAGGGCGCGCTGGAACTGTGTTGCGCCGACACCCGCGAAAAGGCGGGCAAAGCCGCGGTGGAATACGGCGACACCAAGTATAAAAACGAGTTGCTTACCGAAATGCAACGGCTATATAAACAGGCGCTTGACCAAAGGATATGCGGGGGGGAATACGGAAAAGTTGCAAAAATTTGGCAAACTCCCGCGCTGATATACGCGCTTGAAAGCATGCCCCAAGCGGCGGCGGACGTAAAGTTCAACGCCTATTTTCAGGGGCTGCTGTACGATTTGACATTGAGGATAATAGAGGTAAACGAAAAATGGTTAAAATTACGGGCGTAGTTTTTAAACCGGGCGGAAAAACTTATTATTTTGCGCCCGGCAAGGAAAGATACGCGCAGGATATGGGCGTAATAGTGGAAACGGCGCGGGGGCTTGAATACGCCACCGTGGTTATCCCCTATGCCGAGGTTGAAGAAAAAAAGATAATTACGCCGCTTAAATCCGTGGTGAGGATTGCAACCCAAAGGGATAAGGAAATTGTGCGCAAAAACCGCGAAAAGAAGGGCGAGGCGATGGAAACCGCCCAACGCAAAATCGAGGAGCGCAAACTTAATATGAAACTTATCGATTGCGAATTTACTTTCGACGGCAGTAAGGTGGTGTTTTACTATTCCTCCCCCGCCCGCGTGGATTTCCGCGATCTGGTAAAGGATTTGTCTACGGTGTTCCGCATGAGGATAGAGTTGCGGCAGATAGGCATACGCGACGAGATAAAAAGAATGGGCGGCATTGCGCCCTGCGGCAGGGAATGTTGCTGTTCCAGCTGTATGAGCGATTTCCGCAAAGTAGGCATAAGGATGGCAAAAAATCAGGGGCTGTCGCTTAACCCGGGCAAAGTTTCCGGGCTGTGCGGCAGGCTGATGTGTTGCCTTGCATACGAAAGCGATTATTACGACGACGCGGTAAAAAAGACCCCCAAGGTAGGTTCCACGGTGGGCACGCCGGAAGGGCAGGGCGTGGTTATAAACGTAAATATGCTTAAAATGACGGCGCGCGTGCGCATAGACGATAAGGAAAGGGATATATATACCTATCACGATTACGACGTTAAAGATCTTAAATTCAAGCGGAAGCACGGCGACGACGGCGACGACGGGGATGTAAGCGACGAGTTGAAAGAAATACTCGATTAAACGCCAAAAATTTTGCTTTACCCCTTTACAGTTTTAAAATTGTGTGATATAATACGTGTATCAACGTTAAAATGGAGGAAGAGGTATGGCTCACGTTATTTCCGACGAGTGCGTAAGCTGCGGCGCTTGCGCTGGCACCTGCCCCGTTGAAGCTATTTCGGAAGGTCCTGACAAGTACGTCGTAGACCCCGACGTTTGCGTAGACTGCGGCGCTTGCGAGGATGGTTGCCCTACGGGTGCTATTCATCCCGCAGAGTAAATTTTAAAGCGAAAGGCGGGGCTTTGCCCCGCTTTTTTGCTGGTATTGCGCTATGTTGAAAAAAGGCGAAGTATTGGAACAATTTTACGGCGACAAGAAGATTATACAGAACGTAAACCTGTATCGCTTCACGTCGGACAGCATATTGCTGTCCCGTTTTGCGCGCTATAAAGCGGGCGATCGCGTTGCCGATTTCTGTTCGGGCAGCGGGGTGATAGGTTTTCATTTTATGTGCCTGCATCCCCGCCTTTGCTTTTTGCACCTGTTTGAAATGCAGGAAGAACTTGCCGATATGTCGCGGCGGACGGCGGAACTGAACGGGTTCCCGTGCGAAATTCATTGCGTAAAGGTGCAGGATATTCCGGCGGAATACAACGATAAGTTTTCGCTTATACTCTGCAACCCCCCGTACGAAAATTCGGGCTTTGAAAACCGCGACGGGGCGAAGGCAGTATGCCGCAAGGAAATTTCCCTCACGCTGGCGGAACTTACCGAAGCGCTGTTTTATAAACTTAAATTCGGCGGCAGGGCGGCGCTGTGTTACCGCGCAGACCGCTGTGCCGAGCTTATATATTCGCTTAAAAGCCGAAATCTGGAACCCAAGCGCATACAATTTGTGGGCGGCACGGCGGGCGCAAAGCCCTATCTTGTGCTTATAGAGGCGGTAAAGGGCGGCAAACCCGGCGTGGAAGTTCTGCCCCAAACGGTGAACGTATGATATATTTCGTGGCAACGCCGATAGGCAATTTAAAGGACATAACGTTGCGCGCGCTGGAAGTTTTGCGCGGCGCGGACGTTATTTTCTGCGAGGATACAAGACATTCGCTTAAACTTCTCAACGCGTACGATATAAAAAAGCCCGTGTTTTCCTGCCATAAATTCAATGAAAACAGTGCGGCGGAAAAAATAGCCGCCGCCGCGCGCGAGGGCAAGGAAGTGTGCGTAATTTCGGACGCGGGTATGCCCGTCATATCCGACCCGGGCAACCTCGTCTGCCGCAAACTTTCAAAAGAGGGGTTGCGTTATACGGTTATCCCCGGGGCAAACGCCGCGCTTTCCGCGCTGGTGCTTTCCGGGTTCCCCGCGGAACGTTTTTGTTTTTTGGGCTTTCCGCCCGAAAAGGAGGGCGAAAGGCAAAAGCTGTTTTCGGGCTTTTCCGCGTTGGACGCCACGCTTATTTTGCACTGCGCCCCGCAGGATATCGATGGGGTTGTAAAAAGCCTTTACAAAGTTTTGGGCGAAAGGCGCGCGTGCGCCGTGCGCGAAATAACGAAGATACACGAGGAAAGCGTAATTTTCAACCTTTCGCAGGGGTTGGAAGGCGAAAAGCGCGGCGAATACGTGCTTTTGGTTGAAGGCGCGGGCGAAGCGCGCAACCCCCTGTGCGATCTGACGGTGCAACAGCACGTGCAAAGCTATATGGACAGGGGATACGACAAAAAAGAGGCGATAAAACTTGCCGCGCGCGACAGGGGCGTAGCCAAATCGGAAATATACAAACAGACGTTGGATCTGTAAAAATAATAAACTATATCAATATTTATCTATACCGAGGAGAAAAATGAACGTTATAGAACTTTCGGAAAAACTTTCCTTAACCTGCGGTTTAAGTGGGTTTGAGGACGACGTGGTGGCAGTCTGCCGCGAATATTGCGCGCCCTTTGCCACATTCGAGGAAGACACGATGCGCAACCTGTATATTTACCCGCGCAACTTCACGGGTAAAAAGCCGTTGGTTATGCTGGACGCACATTCGGACGAGGTGGGGTTTATGGTTCAGGCGATACGCCCCGACGGCACGCTTAAATTCGTAAATTTGGGCACGTGGCCGCTGAACAGTTTGCCCTCGTCAAAAGTGCAGGTATACACGCCGTCGGGCTATATTCAGGGGGTAATCGCCACAATTCCGCCCCATTTGCTGCCCGCGGACAAGCGCGACCGCCCCGTCGATTTTGAATCGCTTACTATAGACGTAGGCGCAACCTCCGCAAAGGAGGCGGCGGAATTCGGCGTGGAAATAGGCGCGCCCGTCGTCCCCCTCACCGATTTTTCTTACGACGCGCGCCGCGGGCTTATGTTCGGCAAGGCGTTTGACGACAGGTTGGGCGTAGCCGCAATGCTTGTCTGCCTTGAACGGTTAAGCGGTATGCAACTTGACGTGGACGTTGTGGGCGTGGTTTCCTCGCAGGAAGAGGTTGGCGAAAGGGGCATAACGGCGGTGTGCAACCGCATAAAGGCAAGGGCGGCAATCTGTTTCGAGGGTTGCCCCGCGGACGACACCTGCTCGCCCGAATATATGGTGCAGGACGCGTTGCGCGGCGGGGTGATGCTCCGCCATATGGACAGGTCGGTTATATGCTCTCCCCGCTTTCTGAAATTCGCGCTGGGAACCGCCGCGAAGAACGGCATAAAAGTTCAGCGCGCCGTGCGTTCGGGCGGGGGGAACAACGGCGAATACATAGTTTCGTCAAACGGCGGCACGCCCGTAATCGTTTCGGGCATACCCGTAAGATATATCCACACTTGCATAGGCATCGCCGCGGAAGAAGACGTTATAAGCAATATCAACTTCGGCGAAAAGACGGTGCTTGCGCTTAACGAAAAAATTTTGAAGGGGTTTTAAGCCCCGGGGGCAGGTTGAAATGAGTAAAAAGGAAAAGCCCGCCGAACAGGAAAACAAACAAGACGGCGGCAAGATGACCATATACGAGTACGAGCAGAAGTACGTAAAACGCCAAAACGTGCGCGGCGCAAAGTTTTTGTTGCGCTTCGTAGCGGCGGTGATAGGCATATTTTTGTTTGCCTGCCTGCTGTTTTTGTCCCTGCGGCTGTACGATATAAATAAATATTTGGGCTACGGCGCGGGCGCGGTTTGCCTGTTGCTTTACATATTCTGCTTTATCGTGCCGCTTATAAAAATAATGCGCACGGAATACTTCGTCACCAACGTAAACGCAAACACCGCGCGCAAAGCGCAAAAGCATAACCGCAAACTCCGCCATAAGCTGGCGGATAAGATAATCGACCTCACCGGCAAGGT
Source organism: uncultured Clostridia bacterium (assembly GCA_947627575.1). Lineage (GTDB taxonomy): Bacteria > Bacillota > Clostridia > Christensenellales > Borkfalkiaceae > Coproplasma. The sequence goes on along the minus strand of CANQWN010000011.1, from coordinate 2,477 downwards.
GGAGGGCGTGGGCTGGTACGATTCCGCCGTGGTGGGCAAACTTGCCATCGCCGTAAAGACGGGCGACGAGGAAGGGCTTAAACAGCGCCTTGCGGAACTTTATTCCGGCTCCGTAAAAAAATCCGCAAAACAGCTTATTTTAAAAAGTTCGCTTAAAAGCGCAACATATTCCGCACTTTCGCAGACGGCAAAGGTGGACGCGGCTTTGGTTATTTTCGTAAATATGCAGCTTATAAAGGACATAGTTTTCCTCTACGGCTTCCGTCCGTCCGACCCCAAACTTGTAAAAATTTTCGGCAGGGTGCTGCAAAATTCGCTTATAGCTTACGGCTTGGGCGGGCTTAAAATAGGCAACAGCGTGGTGCAGACAATGGGCAACGCCGTAAAGGGCATACCCATTTTGGGCACCGCCATTTCGGCGTTGGTTGATTCTTCCGTGCAGGGGCTTACCAACGGCACGCTTACCGCCGTAATAGGCTATCAGACGATAAAATACCTCAACGACGAATACCGTTTGCAAAGCATACTCGACGGGGTGGAAGTTGCCGAAACCGAGGAAGAATTTAAGGAAACCTGCACCGAAATCGAGCGCGAGCTTCGCCAAAACAAAAAACTTGCCGCGGCAAGTTAAAAATTTGCCGCCCGCCCCGGCATAAAGTATGTAAACCGTCCGCCGCCGTGCGGGCGGTTATTTTGTTGACAAATTATCTCCGCTGTGTTATAGTTTAATTACCACATTTCATCAATTTAATAATAGCGCGATTTTTTTATGCTCAATTTCACAAAATACGGATACGCGATTTGGCATTGCGTATCTCTTCTATCTGTATTTTGTGATACTTTCGTGCATAAAATTGGTGAGGTGTGGTAACCGTGAGAGATACCGTGCGGTGTGCTCTTTCGGGGGCACACCTTATTTTTTTACGCCGCACAGAGGAGAAAAATGAAAAAGAAATTTTTTTTGGTGTTTTTGGCGGTTGCCGCGGCTATCTGCCTTGCACTGGGGCTTTCCGCCTGCGGCAAAAAGAAAGATTCTTCGCACGTCCATTCCTATGGCGAATGGGAAGTTACCGTTGAACCCACCTGCACGCAGGACGGCGAAAAAACGCGCGTATGTTCCTGCGGGGAAAAGGAAAAGCAACCTGTTCCCGCATTGGGGCACGATATAACGGGCGACGGCATAACTTACATACCCGCCACCTGCCAAAACAGGGGCAGTATAAAGGGAATATGCGGTCGGTGCGGAAACAACATAGACGAAAAAATACCGGTCAAGCCCGAAAACCATTACATAGACGAGGGCAAGGATACTACCGTCTGTTCGGGCTGCGGCACAAAGCTGGCAACTTCTATGGCGCTGGAAATATCAAGTAACGGTAAATATGCAATTTTAAAAGAAGCGGAAGGCACGGCGGTAATAGTTCCGGCAGTGTACCACGGCATACCCGTAACTTCTATCCGTTATGAAGCGTTCCGTGATTGCACCTCGCTTACAAGCGTAACCATACCCGACAGCGTAACTTCTATCGGCAATAGTGCGTTCCTGGATTGCACCTCGCTTACAAGCGTGACGATAGGCAACGGCGTAACTTCTATCGGCAATTATGCGTTCGATGAATGCACCTCGCTTGAAAGTATAACCATACCGGACAGCGTAACTTCTATCGGCAGTTATGCGTTTGAGGGTTGCACCGCGCTTACAAGCGTGACGATAGGTAACGGCTTAACTTCAATCGGCTATTCTGCGTTCAGCGGTTGCACCGCGCTTGAAAGCGTAATCATACCTGATAGCGTAACTTCTATCGGCAATTATGCGTTTGAGGGTTGCACCGCGCTTACAAGCGTGACGATAGGTAACGGCGTAACTTCTATCGGCAGTTATGCGTTCATCGGTTGCACCGCGCTTGAAAGCATAGAAGTGGACGAGGAAAATCAAAATTATTCAAGTCAAGGCGGTATACTGTATAACAAAGAAAAAACTGAAATAGTAGAAGTACCCAAAGCTATAAAAGGTGCGGTGACCATACCCGATAGCGTAACCTCTATCGGCAATAGTGCGTTCCGGGGTTGCACCTCGCTTGCAAGCGTAACCATACCTGACAGTGTAACTTCTATCGGCTATAGGGCGTTCTATGGTTGCGCCTCGCTTGAAAGTGTATATATAACAAGCATAAAAAGTTGGTGCAATATAGATTTTGATGGCGGATACAGTAACCCCTTGTATTATGCGAATAATCTATATCTTAACGGTGAACTTGTAAAAAATCTTGAAATTCCGGAAGATGTAACTTCAATCGGCGGTTGTGCGTTCGAGTATTACACCTCGCTTGAAAGCGTGACGATAGGCAACGGTGTAACTTCTATCGGCGGTTGGGCGTTCTATAATTGCACCACGCTTGAAAGCATAACCATACCCGACAGTGTAACCTCTATCGGCAGTTATGCGTTTGAGGGTTGCACCGCGCTTGAAAATGTTA
>CANQWN010000010.1 GCA_947627575.1 uncultured Clostridia bacterium | reverse complement strand
GAATTCGGGCGTGTATTTTTTGTTCTTTTTCCTTTTTCTTCCCATAAAAATATGCACCTCCTAAAGTGTCTAACTTTAGTTAAATATTCGTGGGGAATTTAGAAGAAGTATTAAATTCAATATATGCAAATAGCGAGTTCGTTTCTAGAGTCCGAGAAATCGGGCTCTTCTTTTTCTTAATAATATTGCAACGCTAAAAGGTATTGAAATTATTTAGCAAATATGGTATAATAAACTATATTTTGAGGCTTTTATAAATTGGGGCGGTAGATTAAATGCTTCAGAAAACAATTTAAACAAATGATACGAATCGTGTCAAGCATGTGAAGTATCGGTTCTTGATATTTTCCATTCTTTCAATTATAATTAAATTAGCCTAAGGGCAAAGCAGACAAAGTAAGGAGAGTAAAAATGAAAAAGAGTGGAAAAAGAACATTAGTTATAGGAATTATGTTAATAATAGCATTTGCTGTCTGGACAATATTAATACAGATGGTGGACGTTCAACAAGTCGGATTGAATGGTACGGATATAGGTCTTGCAACATTTAACTGTTGGTTTCACAAACTTACAGGAACGAATATGCCTCTCTATATCATTACTGATTGGTTGGGTATTGTACCGTTGGTTATCTGCATGATATTCGCAACAATCGGACTTATTCAACTGATTAAGAGAAGAAGCTTATTACAAGTAGATTATGACATTATTATTTTAGGAATTTATTACATTTTAGTAATGTTGGGATATTTTGTTTTTGAAATGATTCCGATAAATTACAGACCAGTATTTATCAACGGGCATATGGAAGCTTCTTACCCGTCGTCAACGACGCTTGTTGTTTTAAGCGTTATGCCAACGCTTATTTTTCAGTGTAATCGCAGGATCAAAAATGCGTGGGTAAAAATAGTTATAAATATCGTTAGCATTATTTTTTCCGCCTTTATGGTAATTGGACGATTGCTGTCAGGAGTTCATTGGATTACAGATATTATCGGTTCTATCATTTTGAGTGCAGGGTTATTTTTAATTTATAAAGCTGTTGTTTTGTTATGCGCGAAAAAAGAAAACTGATCCGGAGGTTTTGCTGTGGAATTTAATGAAAAACTTCAAGAATTGAGAAAAAACAGAGGGCTTACGCAAGAAGAATTAGCGGAGGCTCTATATGTGTCAAGAACTGCTGTTTCAAAATGGGAATCGGGAAGGGGGTATCCGAGTATAGATTCGTTAAAACAAATAGCAAGTTTTTTTTCTGTTACTATTGATGATTTGTTATCGGGGGAAAAATTACTTTCCATTGCAGAAAAAGAAAATCAATCAAACGTTCGGAATACGTGCGACCTGATATTCGGAATTGTCGATTTGTTTTCATTTTTGCTTGTCGTTTTGCCTCTTTATCCAAAATCGATCGACGAATATATTTATGCCGTAAATCTGCTTGCATATACTCAAACCACATTGTTTAATATCTTGACATATTGGATTATGTATATAGCGCTTATCTTGGTTGGAACCGTAAAAATAATTTTAACAAAAATCAGAATTCAAAAAGGACAAAAAATTGTTACGGTAATATCGATGGTACTAAGTATTCTTACGGTATGTCTTCTGGCTATAACAAGAGAAGCGTATGCTACAACAGTGGTATTTTTGCTGTTGGTAATTAAGGGAATAATCCTTTTTAAGTATGTAAAAAGTGTTAATTGATTACCTATTGCAAATTGTATATTCAAAGCCATGATAACGGAAGAACGGTTTGCTTTGATGTCCGAGGCATATGAGCAGAAGCAACGGCAACTGAAAGAAACGGTTGAAAACAGTCACAGTGAAATCGACCGGTACGACGAGATAAATATAGTTTTATAGACAAAAAACAGTCAAATGTCCATAATCGTGGACATTTGAGGCTTGACAAGTCGAAAAAGATATGCTAAAATAAGAATACAATTACGAACGTATGTTTGAATTATTGCTATTGTGGGTATATATAAATTATAGAGAGTTTACCCATTATTCCTTCCCTGACGTGGAAGTGAATATCGCTACGGCATAGAATCGTAGCGGAGAATTACTGTCGCTTTACCATAGAGTTGCGTTTGTGAACGAGCAATTTCTGCGACAGGCATTTCAACCGTAAAAATGAGGTTTGAGGTGTGGGTTTTATTGTTGTACAATTTTTTAAGTACAACCTACAATTTAATAAGCGGAACTAATCCGCACGAAGAAGATTACCGTTTAACGGTCGATTAGAATTCGTGCGGATTTTTTTATTCTTAGACAAAAACAAGGAGGCGAGATTATGTAAGACAAACAGACAATTTAATACTGCGTTGCGGCTTATGCCATAGCGCACTCTCAGGTCGGTGATGAAGAAATGTCAGCGACCTTTTTCACGCCAAAAATCAGGAGGTTATATGAAAAACTATGAGCAATACCGTCCGCCATAGACGGGCGCAACTTTGGAAGCAAACAGGAAGCAAAAATGCAACAGTTTGGGCAAAGTGTAGCCCACTATACTTTGCGCTGCAAAGAGTGGGCTCTGCGAGGCTGAGTGTCCACTAAAAAATCACATTGGCAGACACTCTCTACTACACACTTTGCCCAACACCACTAAATCAAAATGAAAGGAGGAAACTACAATATCATATTTAGTATGTCACATGGAAAAATGCCATAAGAACGACGTTGCCCCTATCGAACGGGAAAATGAACGGGACGAGAATTATAAGTCGGACAATCCGCAGATAGACAGTTCAAAGACAAAATACAATTATCATATGCACACCCCCGATGGGACGTACACCGAATTCATCAATAAGCGAATAACCGAGTTGAAACTCACTCCGCGCAAAGACGCAGTCGTGATGAACTCTTTCGTTGTGGGCGCAGATAAAGCCTTCTTTGACGAACTATCGAAATTATCGCAATACAACTTCTTTTCGGACTGTACCAAGTTCTTTGAAGAAAGATACGGAACGGAAAACGTAATATCGGCGGTAATCCACATGGACGAAACCACACCGCATATGCACCTCAATCTTGTCCCTATTACGCCGGACGGAAGATTGTGCAGTAAAGACCTATTCGACAAACCAAAGCTACAACAGTTGCAAACGGACTTTTATAACGCTGTCGGAAAGAAGTACGGTTTACAACGTGGCAAGGAAGGCAGTCAGGCAAAGCACCTGTCCACGGCAGAGTTCAAGGCGAAAAAGATAATCGAACAAGCCGAAGCGATACGGGAGGAGAATCAAGTCTATGCGGACGCTCTTGCCGAGGCGAAAAGCGGAGATATTTCCCGAAAACGTGGTAAACTGCAAGAACAAGTCGTTGCTTTAACGGCGGAGAATAAAGATTTAACCAAACGGCTTGACCGCTCTATGGGTGAAACGCTCGAATATGCAAAGAAAGCGGAAACTCTGCAACGGGAAAAAGACAGCGATTCGCATTATGCTCGCGTCGGGAAAACTCTTGCAAGAACCAATCCCACGGAATACAAGCGCATAAGCCAAGGCAAGCCGAAAACTATCGGCACTTTCTTCGACTCCGTTCTCTCTATGTTCACGCCGGACGTAACGATGCGGATTCCACGCCTGCAACAGATTGAGCGCGAAATCGAAGAAGAACGAAAAGAATACGAAAAGCACAACAAAAACAGCAATTATAAGTAAAATTTAAGGGCTATCTTCCCTTTACTTCCTATCCGAGCTTGACTTTTTATCTGAAACAAGATAAAATATGTATCAATACGAGAATATAATTTCGGAGGTTAAGCGTAATGGAAAGAAAGGAAGATACGCCTGTACGCAAGACGCGCAGGAAGTATGAAGAAAAGAATAAGGAAAAGAGAAAACAAGCAAGCGGAAACTTCGGCACGATGATACCGAGAGCGCTTTTTAATGAAATAAACGAATTTCTCGAAGAAAACGATATAACCAAAGTCCGCCTCATCAAAGAGGGATACGAGTCTTTGAAGAAAAAGAAAGAAAACGGCACATTAAATCAGTAGCCGATACTCTTCCTGCCGTTTTGCGTAATTGAAATCAATGATAAGGAGATTATAATTACGGAAAACGAAGCGAAAACCAACAACTTGCCATACGAACGGGTAGAATACCACGTTATCGGCGACAAGACGTACGTCGTCGTAGCCGAAGAAATGAAAAATGCGACGGATACGCCGCTGGATATTATGAAAAGACTTATATCCCGACGAAGAGACGGGATGATAAGGGAACAAACGGAACGAACTCGCTGTTTGCCTTTTAACGGAGGTAAATAATATGTTAGGACAAATAGCGATTAAAAACAGAAATTACAATTACGGAGGTGATGTCACCGCTCTCTACTGTCGCCTTTCCAAAGACGATGAACTCGTCGGCGACAGCAACAGTATCGTTCATCAAAAAGAAATGCTTGCAAAATACGCCAAAGAACACGGCTTTACGAACACCGAGTTTTATGTGGACGACGGCTATTCTGGAACGAATTTCAACCGTCCCGACTTTCAGAGAATGATGTCGGATGTGGAAGAAGGAAAAATCAGGACGGTTATCGTCAAGGATATGTCCCGATTCGGCAGAGATTACATAATGGTCGGTTATTACACGGAGATTTATTTCGGGAACTGCAACGTGCGGTTTATCGCCGTGAACGACGGCGTTGACAGCAACGTACAGACGGAAAACGATTTAACGCCGTTTAAGAACGTGTTCAACGAGTGGTACGCAAAGGATACAAGCAAGAAAATCCGCGCCGTATTCAAGGCGAAGGGCAATTCGGGTAAACACCTTTCCACTAATCCCCCGTTCGGGTATATCAAAGATCCGAACGACAAGGAAAAATGGATCATCGACGAAGAAGCCGCCGAAACGGTGAAACGGATTTTTCAGATGTTCGTGGACGGAATGCGTATGCCGGAAATCGCAAGAAAGTTGACGGAAGAAAAAGTTGAAACGCCGCAGTTATACAATCTTCATCGCGGCAGAAAAATTCACCGATTAAGCGAATTTCCCGAAATATGGAGCGTAGCAAGCGTAAAAGGTATTCTTGACCAGATAGCCTATGCAGGTCATACGGTAAACTTTCAGACGACTAAAAAGTCGTTCAAGAATAAAAAACAGGTGCGTTTACCCAAAGACCAATGGGTTATCTGCGAGAATACCCAAGAACCGATCATAGACGGAAAGACCTTTGAAACGGTACAACAAATGCGAAAGACCAAACGGGCATACACGAAATTCAACGAGCCGAATATGTTTTCGGGATTGCTCTATTGTGCCGACTGCGGAAACAGACTTACCATTCAACGGGTGGCAAAGCACAGGAATATGGATAATTTCACATGCGCTACCTATCGCAAGAAGAAAAAAGGATTGTGCAGCAGTCATCGGATTTTGGTGTCAGACCTCGAACGAGTTGTACAATGCGATTTGCACAAGGTTTGCGAATACGTTATTTTACACGAAAAGGAGTTTGTGGACGAATACTTGTCGGGATCGAAAAAAGAAACGGAAAAGTTTCAGACGAGAGCGAAAGCCGAGTTGAAAAGGCTACGCGACAGACAAGACGAAATCGGCAGGATTATCCGCAAACTTTACGAAGACAACGTAAACGGCAGAATTACCGATGAGAGGTTTGATTTTCTTGTGAAATCCTACGAGGACGAAGGGCAAGAATTAAAAAGGCAGATGCAGGATTTAAAGCGGAGCCTGACCGATTCCGAGCAGGACGAAGAAAAACTGTCCAAGTTCCTTAACATGGTAAAGACCTATTCCGAGATACGGGAACTGACGCCCGAAATTCTCAACAGTTTCGTGGAGAAAATCATTATATCCGAAACGGAATGGTACGCGGAAAGAAAAATGCAAGAAGTGAAAATCATCTACAAGTTTATAGGAGCAATCCGTCTCCCGCAGTACGACGTGTCATAAAAATCAAAGGGAACAAAAAACGGGTAGGCAGTTAAAACCTACCTACCCGCAAATTCCCCAAGAGTATTTAACATTTGGGGTGCATATCATTTCCGCCGCGCTTTTTTTATCCGTTTATTGTTATCTCTATCACCTGCGGACGGTTGAACAACCTTAAAGGAAATTCCGAATTGCCCAACCCGCGGGATATTATCATCGTACTTCCGTCCTTTACGTGCACGCCCGAACAGTATTTGGGGAACATCCCCTGCCCGGGGGCGTAAAGCCCCACGCGGGTAAACGGTATGCGCCACTGCCCGCCGTGGGCGTGCCCGCAGAGTATCAGATTATATCCCGCCGCGGCGTATTTGCCGAAGTACTGCGGCTGGTGCGCCAAAAGAATTTTGGGCGAAGTGCGCGGGGTGATTTTTTCGAGAGTGCCGTTGCGGTTGTTTGCGCCGTTAAGCCCCGCAAAGGTATAGCCGAACGCTTGCTTGCAGGTATCGTCGAGAATTACAGCTCCGCTTTCCGCAAGCGATTTTTTAAGCTCGCGGTAGCGCTTGAAACGCATCTCGTGATTGCCGGAAATATAGAAGAACGGCGCGATTGCGGAAAGGTCGGAAACGAGGTCGCAGGCGACGGAAATATCCCGCGGGCGGTACTTGTGAATTATGTCGCCCGTAAACGCCGTTACGTCCGGCGAAAAAGCCGCGGCGGCTTTTACAAGCCGCGAATTGCGCTTGCCGAAGGACGCGCCGTGCAGGTCGGAAAGGTGAAGAATTTTTATGCGGGGCGCGCCCTCTATCTTTATGTTTATACGCGTTATTTTAAGCGCACGGTTGGAATACAGGCAAAAGCCCGCCAAAAGCAGGATAAAACCCGCCGCGCCGAGGGATATATACAGGGCAATCACTTTTTACACCTTGCCACTATCCTGTAAATTTTTTTGCCCTGCGCCATAAATTTAAGCTGGTGTTCGGTGGCGACGTCGCCGGGGACGGGGTTTGCCGCAAGGTCGTCGCAACAGGAAACTTCATATCCCGCCGCGGCGTAGCTTTCAAGCGAAAACTTAAAAAAATTTTCGTCGTCGGTCTTTTGGTAAATTTCCCCGCCGTCCTTTAAAATGCGGGAATATATATTAAGAAAACGTGGATGCGTGAGGCGCTGTTTTTTATAGCCTTCCTTGGGGAGGGGATTGGAAAAATTGAGATATATCCCGCTTACCGAATTTGCGGGGAAATACTTTTCCAGCACCTCCGCGGCGCAGTTGAGAAAATGCACGTTTTTAAGCCCCGCGGAAAGCGCGCCTTCGCACGCGTCTATTATCACGTTGGAAATTTTTTCGCACGCGACGAAATTTTTATCGGGATTGGCTTTTGCCGTTTCCACGATAAATTTGCCCTTGCCGCAACCTATTTCGAGATAGACGGGAAGGGCGTTGCCGAAAAGTACGGCAAAATCGAGATATTGCTTACTTTCTGCGGCAAGACGCATATCCTTTTCTTCCCCGCCGAATACGGTAAGTATATCCTTGCACCGTTCGAGACGGAGTTCAAGGTGATTTTTTTTGTGCATGCGCATATCCGTTACCCCGAAACAATTGTAGCATACCGCCCCGCAAAAGGCAATTAAAAAGGTCACGTTTTTATTTTGGGTTTATTTTGCGCCGCGGCGTTTGAAACGCCGCGGCGCGCTTTATATTGGTTGTGCGGGTGATAATTTTCGGGTGAAATAATTTTACAAGGGGGATTGATTTTTTGAGTTTTATCGAAATTATCGACGCGTTTACCTTTTACGGGCTGGACGTTATACTTCTCGGCGTGCTGTGCGCGGCGCTTACGCAGGTAGTTAAAAAGTTTATTTTAAAAAAGGCGCCCAAAAAGATTTTTACGTTTATGCCCTTTGCGTTCGGCATAATATTTTATGCCGCGTACGGCTGTATTGCCAACCTTAACGTGCGCTTTTTGCTTGACGAATACGTAAGCATTATAGAACACGGGCTTTCGGTAGGCGGCGTTTCCACGCTTTTGTACGTGCTTTACGAACAGTTTATAAGGGTGAAAGACGGGCTTACGGCAACCCAAAGGGTGATAGCCACGCTTATAGACGGATACGTCCCCGACGAACGGCTTGAAAACGTGGCGAAGCAGGTTGCGGAAGCCATCGAAAAGGACGTTACGGGCGAAGGCGCGAAGCGCGCGGCGGAGATTTTGGGCGAGAACGCGCAGGAGGGCGTGGACGAAAAACAGATAGTTTTGCTTTCACGCCTGATAATTGAAACTCTCGCGCAGTCGTTCACAAGGTAAACGAAGGGGCGGCGGGCATTACGCCCGCCGCCTTTTGCTTTTCAGCTTGCGGATTTTATCTTTATGTCGTATTCCACTTTAAGTTTTTGCAACGCGCTGTCTTTAAGCGCGCCGTAAGCCTTATATTCGTGCTTGAATATAAGCTGTTTAACGCCCAACACGTCGCAATCTTCGCGCACGCACGCCGCAACGAGGTCCTCGAAGCGGGAGCGCACTTCCCTTTCCGCGCCCTCTATCACTTCGGCGGAAAGCAAATCGTCGTTGTCGGTTTCGGCGGGGTCCACCACCTTTTTTATGCCCGCTATCTGCGCGTAGGCGCGGAAAGAAATTTTAAGCACGGGCACGCCGCCGCTTACTTTAAGTTTAAGTTTGCCCTTGGCTTTGCGCAGCCCCAAAGTGTAGTGCCGCCCCGCCGCGTCGCAGGAAAGCGAGGCAAGGCGCACGTCGCTTTTTATCACGTTAAGCGCAAAGGCTTGGTTTACGTCCAGCACGCCCGCAAATCTTCCGCCCGAAAACACCGCTGTTTTGCTTGCGGTGAAATCCACGGGCTTTCCGCCGCCGCTTCCTCCCCCGCCGCCTTCGCCCGACGATTGGGTGGAGCCGCCGCCCTGCCCGCCGCTTCCTCCGCCGCCCTCGGTATTTTCGGGGGGAGGCTGTTCGCCGCCCACCGCTTCACCGTCGCCGCCGTTCTGCGACGTGCCCTGCACGGTAGCTTCTATAAACGGCATATAGCAAGCCGAACTTTCGGAAAAGTTGGTTAAGGCTATGTCCTTTAAATTCACGGACGAGACGTTGCCTGATTTTTCAAGCTCGGGCGAGAGGGCGCGCTGTATCGCCGTACTGTTCATATCGCTTGCGGCAGTGGGCTGTGAAAGCATATCCGCCGCCGTGCCCTTGCACATTGCGACGAGGGCGGTAAGTTCGGAATAGTTTTTGCGGTAAAAACAGCCCAACAGGCGGAACAGCTCCTCGCTTTTACATTCTTCGCCGATAAGTATCAGCTTGCAGAATTGAAGTTTGGGGTAAAAGCCCGTCTTTACGTTTATCTCGTTGAGGGCGTCGGCGACGGTTTCGCCGCTACCCTGAATTTGGGTGTATTCGATATTTTCGCCGCTTTGCGAGGGTTTGGGTATGGCGAGTTGCGCCGTAACCTGCACCTCTTCGCCCGAATCGATGCCCACGGCAACTATTATGGCTGTTTTATGCACGTCCACAATGCCGAAATCGTTCGTGAAAAACAGTACGGTGAGGGCGAGAATGACAGCCCAATACAGCAAAACCGAAAATTTACGTATCATTTTTCCCCCTTATCGCCCACGCCGAAAGCGGCGCGGCAACGGCGAATAACACCACCGCTATCCACGCCCACGACGAGAAGAATTTTTCTATCGCGCCGAAGCCGTTGTTTAAAGCTATAAGAATTATCGCCAAAACCGCGCTTGCGGCAAGCGACAGGCAGGCGGCGTCCTTGAACCCCGTACACAGCGACAGGCAGTACACCGCCAGCTGTATATTGAGGACAAGCGCGAACAGCATTACAATTTCCAGCGCGTAAAGCGCGGAAAGGTCTACCCTGCCTATTACGTCTATTGCGGAAAAATAAAGCGAAATTTTGGAAACCGCGAAATGGCGCGACGGCGCAAGATTTGCGTATACCCCGTAAAACACCGCGAGAAAGAACAGCACGATTGCCGCCGCGGCGACGTAAGAGAGGGTGATTTTTGCGGCGGTATGGCGGCTTTTTTGCACGTTGCCGGCAAACATAAGCAACCAGCAGGGTTCAATGAACCTGTACGAAGTGGCAAGCGCGCCCGAAAACACCTTTGAAACGGGCGTTTTAAGCACGGGCAACAGGTTGGAAAAATCCGCCTCTCCCACGCCCGTGGCAAGTAAAAACGCCGCCGAAACGAGAAATATCGGCAGGCATATATCGGCGCACCTGCCTATGTTTTTGAAGTTTTTGGACCCGGCGTACACGAGAAAGAAAAATACGGGCAGAAACAGCGGCAACATCGGCATATTGTCGTAGAACACCGTGTGTACGTAAGATTTTTGTTCAAACAGCGGATATATGGTGACGAACAGAAAAAACGCGGCGAAAAAGCCGAATATCACGCGCGCCGCAACTTTGCCGAACCTATCGGCGAGCATACGGAAAAAAGTTTTGTCCGTACGGCTTATAAGATACGCCGTAGCCCACACCACCGCGCCCTGTATAAGGAAATCCACGCCCGCGGAAAACAGCAGATCCCTGCCGCTTATGCCGCTGAGCTGGGTGGGATACAGCAGGGTTTTGCTTACCGCCGTGTACATAAAGATTATCAGGGAAACCTGCCTAACGTTCAACATTTGTTTTAAGCCTCACTTTATCGTTACTTTTGAGGGAGCGCGGGCGCTTATCCAGCGTGTACATATTTGCTTTAAGCAGGGAATCGTACATATCGCTTTTAACTATCGGCGCGAAGGGCGCAAGCAACGGCGCGCCGTAGGATTGTTCTGTGACGAGATAGCTTATCAGAAAAGCCGAAAGCGCCACCACCGAAAAGGGACCTACGCTGCCCGCTACGATGAGGAATATCCACCTCAACGTAGTAGTTGTTTCCACAAGTTCGGGCACGGTGTAAAGGCATATCGCCGAAAACGCGATTATTATTATCGCCGGCGTGGAAATTATGCCCGCTTTTACCGCCGTGTCGCCCAAAACGAGCGCGCCCACCACCGAAAGCGCAAGACCGACGTATTTGGGCATACGTATGGACGCCTCGTTAAGCACTTCCAAAACGAACAGCGTGAGAAACATCTCTATGCTGGGCGAAAGGGGCAAGCCCTGCACCGCGCTGGTAACTTTGAGAAGAAGCCTGAACGGTATAAGCTGGGCTTTGAAAAGTTGCGCCGCCACGTACAGCGCGGGAAGATACAGCCCCACAAGCACCGCCGCAAAGCGCAGGGCGCGGAGGATGGTGGCGCGATAGGAATTGGAATAATAGTCCTCGCCCGCCTGAAAATCTTCCACTATCATATACGGCACGGTTATCGCTATCGGGGAGCCGTCCACAATAAGCCCCACCCTGCCCTCGCATATCTTCGCGCAGAATATATCGGGCTTTTCCGCCCTGCCGTTGCGTTTGAACAGCGAGCGGGGCTTTTTGGATATGAACGAGGATATATACGAGGAATCGGGGATGAGGTCTATCTTGTTCTGCTCTATTTCCCTCTGCACCTTTTCCGGCAGTCCCTTGGGGCACACCCCCTCGATATACACCATCGCCACCGCCGTATCGGATTTTTCGCCCGTCTTTAACGTCTTAATCTGCAATTTTTCGGTTTTGATGCGCTTGCGCACCAGCCCCGAATTCACCTTTATGTCCTCCGTAAAGCCTTCCCTCGGACCGTGCACGGCGATCTGCGTGGGCGGTTCCGCCACCGCCCTGCCCGGCGGGGCTTTCAAACCTATTATAAAAAACTTTTCTTCGCCGTCCGCAAACAGCGCTACGTTGCCGTCGGAAATTTCTTCCACAGCCTGCTTTATGTTTTTTCCGTCCTTTACTTCCGGCGAGGCGAGCGCCGCCTTTATCCCGTCCGCGCCGCAAATCCCCTTCCGTTCGCGCAGGGGCTTTATCACAAGTTCGCCCAAAAGCTGCTTGTCCACTATCCCGTCGGCGTAAATTACGGCGAATTTTCCGCCGTCCGCACCGGAAAATTCAAACGTCAATATATCCGGCGAAGTAAGTATTTTTTTTACCGACTTTATCCTGTCTTTCAATTCCGTCATACAAATATTATCCGACAAAGGGCAAAAAAAATACCCGTCGGAAGCGGGTGAACGGACATAGCGAACTTGACTTAAACGCGGACGTCTGTTAAAATATACGGGAACTTATGAAAAAATTCGATTACGACGCAACTTATTTCAATCCCCTGCACACGTTGGGTTGCGGGCAGATTTTCCGCTTTTACCCCGACGGCGGCGGCTATACCGTGTTTTCCGCGGACAAGATGTGCCGCGTGGAAAGCGACGGCGTAAAGACCGTGGTGGAAAGCGACGACTGCGATTATTTTTACGGGTTTTTCGACCTTGACAGGGACTATTCCGCCATAGTGGAAAACGCGAAAAGTTACGGCATACCCCTGCTTACGCGCAGTGCGGAAAAATACAGGGGACTGCGGCTTTTGAACCAGAACCGCGAGGAAATGATTTTTTCGTTTATAATCTCGCAAAACAACAATATACCGCGCATAAAGGGCATAATTTCGCGCATATGCGACGGGCTGGGCGAAGAAAGGACGGCGGGCGGTATAAATTACCGCGCCTTCCCCACGGCGCAGGCTATAGCCTCTGCCCCCGCAGGGTTTTTGAAGGGCGCGGGCGCGGGTTACCGCGACGTTTACCTAACCGGAACGGCGGAAAAACTTGTAACTTGCGGCGTGGAAAGTTTTGAAAATTTAAGCGCGGAAGAACTGCGCGCAAAACTTATGTCATTCAAGGGCATAGGCGGAAAAGTTGCCGACTGCATTTCGCTTTTCGGCTTTTCAAAGCGGAACAGCTTCCCCGTGGATACGTGGATAGAAAAGGCTTACCGCGAGGATATGGAAGGAACGCTGAAAGACAGAAACAAAATTTCGGCTTACCTTTCGGGGCTGTTCGGCGAAAATTCGGGATATATTCAGCAGTATCTTTTTTACGGTAAACGCACAAACTTATGATATGCCCGACTATTTTACCCACGGCGTAGCCGCGGAAATAATTTACGAAAAACTTGAAGGCAATTACCGTAAACTTATAACCGACAAAACCCTGTATATGTTGGGGGCGCAGGGCGGAGACGTGTTTTTTGCCTATAACATAAAGCCCACAAAGACAAATTTGGGCAGAAGCCTGCACGGCGAAAACGCCGTCAGCCTGTTCAACGCGCTTGCGGGGGGCAACCCTTCCTATGCGGCGGGGTTCGCCACGCATTACGCGCTGGACAGCGCGCTTCACCCGTACATCTACGAATACGAGAGCGGCAAACGTTCGCCCTTCGCCCACGTAAGGTTTGAAAGCGATTTGGGGCTTTACGTAAGCCGCAAATACGGACTGCGTAGGCAGATTTTGCCCAAAGAAAAGGTGCTTGCCGCGGCTTTCGGCGTATACGACAGCATAAAGCGCGTTCAGCCGCTTGTAACCGTTACGGGCGTGGAACGGTGCCTGAAAAGGCATTTTTCCTACACGAAGTTCCTCTACCGCACAAAGCGGCAGGATTACAGGTGCGATTACGACTTTAACAGACTTTCCAAATGCGTTGAGGACGGAATGGATTTCGGGACGGACTGCGTTAAATGCGCGCTTGAAAAGCGGATAGACCCCGATATATTCGGCAGGGAATTTTTGCAGAAATTCAAATAATCCTGTCGTAGACCGATTTATCCGAAAGTTTTTCAAACAGTTCCTTTTCGTCCACCTCGTCCAGCACCCCGTCCGAAAAAAACTGAAAAATTACGTACTTTTTTCCGTCGAGATGGCGGAACGCGTCCCTGAAAGTGGATTGCGGAGTAAGCATAACGTACTTTATTTCTTTGCCGCGCCTGTTTACGGGCGCGGCAAATTTTATGCGCGGCGCAACGTTGCCGCGCGTGAACGCCGAACAAGCCAAAAACGCCGCGAACACGATGAACGACGGGTTGCGCACAAACGCGAAAGCCGCGGCAAGCGCCGCCGCCAGCGCGCCCGAAAGCGCGCGGCAACAAATTAAAGCCGTTTTTACCTTAACGAAGCGGGACAGAACGCATTTAAGCACCCTGCCCCCGTCCAGAGGATATGCGGGAAAAACGTTTATAACAAGCATCACCGCGCTGGCGGAAAAAATGCTTTCCGTATAGGGATACGACAGGGGAAAAAACCACCAAAGCCCCGCGCATATCACGCAGATAAGCGCATTTACCGCCGGACCCGCGAGGGCGAGTTTTATCTCGTCCCCGGGTGATATTTCCTCTATGTCGCACACCGCCGCCGCGCCGTAGGGCATAAGGCTTACACGGCTGCAATCGTAGCCTAATTTAGACGCGCAAAAAATATGACCGCACTCGTGCAAGAGCGCGGTCAAAGCGTATATTACGAATACGGGAAACCCGCCGAATATAACGGTAAGCAACCCCGCCGCCAAAAACAGCGGATGGATGGAAAATTTCACTTTTTCCAGACGGGAACCGCGCCGGAAACGTCGTAACAATTAAGAAGTTCCCCGTTATCGTACATGGAAACCTGCACTTCGCGCGTGCCGTCGCTGTAACCTACGGGAAGGTTATAATACACCTTTGTTCCCTGTTGCGCGTATACCTGTGAAAGCCCCGTTATCACACTTGTGAAAGTTGACGTGTGCGACACTTCAACCATATATCCCTCGTCTTCGCCGCCGTATACTTTTGAAACTTCGCCGCTGCAAATGGGATATACGCTGCTTTCCGCCGTAAACGACAGCACGCCCGAAGGGGAAACGGTAACTTCCGCACCCGAATTGACGGATACCACGTTGCCGAGGGTAAATTCGGAATACGCCGGCTCGTGCTGTTCTTCCGACGGGGAAGCGAACATACTTATCACCGAATTGATTGCGCTGTGGGGCATAAACACGTTGGTGAGGAATATCGCCACGGCGATTACGCCTATGGCTATCGCTTCGCCGAACAGGACCATACCCGCCCTGTCCCCCCTGATGCTTTTTAAAAAGCTCTTCTTTCCCGCGGGGGGATCGGAAAGATCTTCCGTTTCCACGGAAGCGCCCACCCTCTCGTTCACGCTTTCAACCACGCGTTCCTTTATGTCGTCCGCGTTGGGCGCGGCGGCGCGGCGGCGCTTGAATATGCTTTTCTTTTTTGTTACGGTTACGGTGCTGACGGGTATTTCAAGCATCTCCGCATAATCGAGTTCCTGATTCATATCGTCCTCCAACTTTCAAAGTCTACACTAAATATATGTCGCCCGAAAACGGGATAGAACGTTTTTTTTACCCGCGGCATATAATGGACGTGCGAATTTACGCGAAAAAACGCGCCCGCACCTGAAAAGGCGCGGGCACGAACACAAAGGAGGGTTTATTATGTGCAAATTAATTGAGTCAGCTTATCCGCAATTACGGCGAAAACTTCGGGGCTGATTGTTTCCCCGCGGGCTTCGGGGGGAATACCCGCGCTTTTAAGCAGGGCTTTTACGTCCGCCCGCGGGAGGGAAAAACCCGCGATAAGGTTGTTTTCCAAAGTTTTGCGGCGGGACAAAAAGGCGGCGCGGACAACTTTTTTATACATCGCGGCGTCCTTCACGGCTATCCTGCCGTCCGCGAAAGTTATCTGCACAAGCGCACTGTCCACGTTGGGACGGGGATAAAAAACGGTGCGCGGAACTTTTTTAAGTATCCTGCATCCGCCGCGCAAAGCTATCTGGGCGGTTATCGCGCCGTATTCCGCTTCGCCCGCCTGCGCGCAAAGCCGCAGGGCAACTTCCTCCTGCACCATTACGCACATGGACAGGCACTTTGCGGATTGTTCCACAAACTTCATAATAAGCGGGGAAGTTATATAGTAAGGGAGATTTGCCACCACCTTGTAGGGTGGAAGTTTTTTTTCGGTTTCGCCGATATCCGTCTTTAAAAAATCGGCGAAAACCACCTGCACGTTGTCCAGCCCGCTTAAAGTGGTTTCCAGCACGCGTGAAAGTTGGGTATCCACCTCGTAGGCAAGCACCCTGTCCGCGCGCGCCGCCAGCTCGCGCGTGAGCGTTCCTGCGCCGCAACCTATTTCCAGCACGCAGTCGCCCTTTTCCACCCCCGCCAGAGAAACTATGGCGGAAAGCAGGTTTTTATCGGTTATGAAATTTTGCCCGTACTTTTTTTTGAATGAAAAGCCGCACTGCGAAAGGGTTGCGCTTATCTCTCTTTCCATAAAATTACTTGTAAATTACAGTATAATAATATTATATCAGCACAATATGATTTTGTAAACGGTTTTACGCCGTTTTTACCTATGATGAAAAAAGTCCGCGTCTTATCGCGGACTTTCGGTTTTTTATTTGAGTTTTTTAAAAAGCGCGCAGGCGTTTTTCCAAATTATATCCGCCGCGTCCTCTTCGGCAAGCCCTTTAAGCGCCGCGATATGCCCCACTATTTCGGGTATGCTTTCCGGCGTGTTGGGGAACTTGCCGTATTTGCTTGCCGGCGGGAGGTAAGGGCTGTCCGTTTCGGAAAGAATCCTGTCCGCGGGCAGGGCGGCTATCGTTTTGCGGGCGCGCTTTGAATTTTTATAGGTGCAAACGCCGCCGAACGAAAAGTATCCGCCCAAATCCGAAATTATCCGCGCCGTTTCGGGGGAATAGGAATAGCAGTGCAACAAAAATCCGCCGCGCAAGGCGGGCTTTTGTTGCTTTAAAATTTCAACCGTATCTTCCGCGGCGTCGCGGGAATGTATCTGTACGGGCAAGCCGTATTTTTCCGCCAAAGCTATCTGTTGCAGAAAACATTCCGTCTGCGCGCCCTTGTCGGTATCTGGGTAATGGTAATCCAGCCCTATCTCGCCTACGGCTACGCACTTCGGATGGGTTGCCAGATCTTCCGCCGCGGCTATGTCGCCCCGCCTGAAAGCGGCGTACTCGGTGGGGTGCACGCCCGCCGCAAAATAAACCCAATCGTACCTTTCGGCAATTTTGCGGCAATAATCGGACGACGGTCCGTCGAAGCCGACGGCTATAAGTTTGCGTACGCCGCACGCGAAAACCTTTTCCAGAAAAAGCGGCACGTCGCCGTAGTCGGTTTGGTTAATATGGCAGTGGACGTCGATATAATTCACGAAAGTTTACTTCCGTCGGGCAAATCTCTTTCGGGGGAAACGAGGGAAAGCGTGCCGTCGGGCGCTTCCGCGCAGACAAGCATCCCCTCCGAAACTATACCTTTCATCTCGCGGGGGGGCAGGTTTACAACCGCAACTACCCTCTTGCCCACCATTTCCTCGGGCGTATAATACGCGGCTATGCCCGAAAGCACGGAGATTGTTTTGCCGCCGATATTTACCGTTTCGTGCAGAAGTTTGCTCTTTTTTACGGCTTCGCACGCGACGACGGTGCCCACGCGCATATCCACTTTGGCAAAGTCGTCTATGGTTATGGGCGCGGAAGACTTTTCTTCCGCGGCGGGCGCGGAGGCAAGCTGTTCCGCCGTTATCTTGTCTATGGCGGGCTTTATGTCCTCCCACGCCATACGGGCGAACAGGGTTGCGGGGTCGGCGGAAACTTTGTATTCGCCTGCGGGAACGGGCTGCACGTCCCAACCGCGCGCCTTTGAACCTATTTCGGCGAGAATTTTTTCCGCCGTGGCGGGCATAAACGGCTTTAACAGATTTGCGCCCGCGTCTATCGCGTACAGAAGGTTATAAAGCGCTTCCGAAAGCCTGTCTTTTTTGCTCTCTTCCCGCGCCAAAATCCACGGGCAGGTTTCGTCGATATATTTATTAGCGCGGCGGAATATCCCCCACAGCGCGTCAAGCGCGTCGGCTACGCGGTATTCGTCCATATATCCGAACATCTTTTCGCGGCAATTGTTTACGACGGACTTTAAATCGTCGTCCACGGCTTCCGCCGCGCCCGTGCTTACCGCACTGCCGCAAAGGTATTTATCCGTCATCGAAACGGTGCGCTTTACCAGATTGCCCAAAGTGTTCGCAAGGTCGGAATTGTACCTTTCAAGCACAAGTTCCCACGTTATCACGCCGTCGTCGGCATAGGGCATCTCGTGCAAAAGGAAATAGCGCACCGCGTCCGTGCCGAATATGCCGCAGAGATCGTCCGCGTACATAACGTTGCCCTTCGACTTGGACATCTTATCGCCGCCCTGCAAAAGCCAGCCGTGACCGAAAACGCACTTGGGAAGTTCAAGCCCCATAGCCATGAGGAATATGGGCCAATACACCGTGTGGAAACGTATTATATCCTTGCCTATCACGTGTACGTCGGCGGGCCATAATTTATAAAAACTTCCCGCGGGCTTATCGGGGTTGTAACCCACGCCCGTTATATAGTTGTTTAAAGCGTCCATCCACACGTAGACGACGTGCTTTTCGTCGAAATCGACGGGTATACCCCATTTGAACGACGTGCGGGAAACGCACAGATCCTGCAACTTTGTTTTAAGCGAACCGTCCTCCGCCGCCTGCAAAATTTCCGCGTCGGATTTGCCTATAAACTCGTCCGCAAGCAGAAAATTGTTCATCATCTCGTTCTTGCGGGACTGCGGCCGCACGAAATCGGGATGGGTTATAAGGTGCTTTACAAGCCGCGGGGCGTACTTGCCCATTTTGAAGAAGTACGCTTCCTCGCTGGCGGGGGAAACTTCCCTGCCGCAATCGGGGCACCTGCCGTTTACAAGCTGGCTTTCCGCCCAAAAACTTTCGCACGGGGTGCAATACATACCGCTGTACGCGCCCTTGTAAATATCGCCCTGTTCATACAGTTTTCTGAAAATTTTGCGTACGGAAAGTTCGTGATAATCGTCCGTGGTGCGGATAAACTTATCGTAGCTTATGTCCATCATATCCCACAGACGCTTTATCACGCTTACCACGCCGTCCACAAACTGTTTGGGGCTTAAACCCGCGCGCGCCGCCTTTTCCTCCACTTTCTGCCCGTGTTCGTCCGTGCCCGTCATAAAGAACACGTCGAAGCCGCGCATGCGTTTATAGCGCGCAATGCTGTCGGCAAGCGCTATTTCGTATGTGTTGCCTATGTGAGGTTTGCCCGAAGTATAAGTTATAGCCGTTGTAATATAAAACTTTTCCGCCATCTGCCACTCCCAGAATTGTTTTTACAAGCGGAATTATAACACTTTTAAGCGCGGTTGTAAATTATATGCGCGCGCATATAACAATTTTAAGCGACATAAAAATACTTTATGAACGCCATTTTTACGGGCATATTTCTCCTTTCCGCCGCAATTCTGTGTTTTATCGCGCCGGACGCCTTTCTTACTTCCCTCCTCGACGGCGCCCAAAACGCCGCAAAAACAGCCTTTATGCTTTTCGGCGTATACGCCGTATGGATGGGGCTTTCCGCCGTGGCGGAAAAAAGCGGTCTTTCGCGCGGGGCGGCGAAACTGCTTGCCCCGCTTACCAAAAAATGCTTTAAAAGCGACGACGAGGAAGCCAACGGGTACGTTGCGATGAACCTTGCCTGCAACCTGTTGGGGTTGGGCGGGGCGGCTACGCCTTACGCCGTGAAGGCGGTTAAACTTTTCGATAGGGACAAAAACAGCTTTGCGCAGAAACTGCTGTTTGTGATAAACGCCACGTCGGTGCAGATTCTGCCCGCGACCGTGATAGCTTTGAGGGCGGGCTATCACAGCGCAAACCCCGCGGATATATTTCTGCCGTCGCTTATATGCACGGCTGTTTCCACCGCGGCGGGGATATTATTGTTTTTGGCGGGACGGCCATGGCGAGAATAATCCCGCTTATCTTTATTTCGGTTATACTGTTCGCCCTTTTTAAAAAAGTGAACGTGTACGAGGGGTTTACAAAGGGCATAGGGGAAGCCGCAAGATTTGTGTTTTCCCTTCTGCCCTGCCTGTGCGCGGTGTTTATGATGTGCGAGCTGTTTGAACAATCGCACATTTCGGACAAGCTGACGGAACTTCTTTCGCCCGTGTTCGGCGCGCTGGGTATCCCGCGGGAGCTTACTAAACTTGTGCTTATCAAGCCCTTTTCCGGCAGCGGCTCGCTGGCGTACCTGACGGATATTATAGAAACTTACGGCGCGGACAGCTATATAGCGAGATGCGCGTGCGTTTGCTACGGCTCTTCCGAAACGGTGTTTTATATTTCGGCGGTGTATTTTGCGGGACTTAAAGTAAAGCGGTTGCACTACCCCGTGTTTTGCGCGATCGCCGCCTCGCTTATATCCACCGTCGTCGCCTGCCTGATATGCAAAACGCTGTAAAAAACCCCGTTTAAGATTAAAAAAAGCCAATATATGTTAATATATCTCAAAATGTGTTTTAAAAATTTAAAAAAATTGCCGCCGCAAAAAATATTTTAAATCAATTTACTTTTAAACCCTTTCTGCTATAATTAAAGCGTAAACGAAAGGTTTACATAAGTATTTGCTCATCATTTTCCCCCTTATCATATAGAGGCGGCGCAAACTTCGGTTTGTGCCGTTTCTGTTTTTTTACGCGTTTTTAACCCCTATAATACGCGGAAGCGGGCGCGGCCTTCGCCGCGCCCGCCTTACATACTTAAAAAGCGGCGAACGCATACCTGCGCCGCCGTAAATTTTTTACGCTTTGTTTCCCCTGATATTGCCGACAACCTTTTTTACCGCCGCCGCGGCAAGTTTTACCTCTTCTTCTGTGTTGTACTTGCCGAATGTGAAGCGGACGGCGGAAACCGCCCTCTCGCGCCCGGCCACGGCGGTTACCACGTGCGACGGGGCGGAAGCGCCCGCCGCGCACGCCGCGCCCGCAGAGGCGCACACGCCCTCCATATCCAGCCCTATCACGATATTGGCGCCCTCGCAACCCTCAAACGAGATGTTGGCGTTGGAAGGCAGTCTCAAAGCCCTGTCGCCGTTAAGATAACAGTTTTTGACGGAGCTTTCCACTTCGCACAAAAATTTATCGCGCAGACCGCGCACATAGGCGTTTACCGCGCCGCTGTTGTTCACCGCGTTTTCAAGGGCGCAAGCCAGCCCCACCGCGCCCGCCACGTAAGACGTGCCGCCGCGCATACCCCTTTCCTGTCTGCCGCCCGAAATAAGCCTGTATATATGCGATTTTTCGTTGACGAACGCCGCGCCTATGCCCTTCGGTCCGTAAAATTTATGCGCGGAAACGGCGAACATATCGCAGTGTTTTACGGGGAAGGGCAAAACGCCCGCCGTCTGCACGCAGTCGCAATAATAGAACACGCCGCGGGCTTTGCAAATTTCGCCTATCTCTTCCGCGGGCTGTATGGTGCCCAGCTCGTTATTTGCCAGCGCGACGGCGCAGAACGCGGTATCCGGGCGCAACGCCGAAAGCACGGCGGACGAACTTACTATGCCGTCCGCACCCGGCTTTACGTACGTCACCTCGTAACCGTACCTGCGCATATCTTCCGCGCTTTCCAAAAGAGCGTGGTGTTCTATTGCGGAAATTACTATATGTTTGCCGCTTTGCGCGGCGCATGCGCCTTTAAGCGCCCAATTGCCCGCCTCCGTCCCGCCGGACAGAAAATAGGTTTCCTCCGCGCGGCAACCGAAAAGTTCCGCCACTTTGTCACGGGCGGAATTAAGCGCTTTGGCGGCGAGTCTGCCCGCCGCGTGTTGAGATTGCGGATTGCCGTAAATCTCGCAAAAATACGGTTGCATCGCCTTGAAAACAGCCCCGTCTACGGGCGTTGTGGCGGCGTTGTCCAAATATATCATAAATTTGCGTTGGTTGCGATATATATGCGGTTCAATTGCTGAACAAGTTTACGTTTTTCAATCAATTCGCGCCCGGCTTTCGTGGATGAATCGGATTCGTTCATACGCAGGTTGCGCTGTGAAGCCCAAAGCCGCCGCGACATAAATAACGTAAGCAAAAACGTGATTGCGGCACAGCACGCGAAGACTATCGTAAGCGTGAGGTATACCCCTTTAAGTTCCGAAGCGATAAGCGTTGCAAAAGCTATCGTAAACGCAATGCAAATGAGAAAGGGCAACGCCGCGAACAGGAAAAATTTTACGCGTTTGTCGCGTTCCGCCCTGAACACTTCCCTGCGTTCCGCCTTTTGCTTTTCGTTTTCCGCAGAAAGTTCGCTTATTTCCTTTTCGCGCTCGCCGATAAGTTTTCTCAAAACCGACGTCTTTGCGAAAAGTTGGCTTTTCAATTGGTCAGAGGCGTATAAATCCACCCCTTCCGCCGCTTCCGCACAGCCTTCAAGCGCGCTGAAATCGGTAAGCTCGCGGGAGACGGCGCGCAGTTTAAGGCAGTAAAGCTCGCCGCACTTTTCGTCTATCTCCTCGCCCGTGCCCACGCAGTAGAGCGCGCCCTCATAGTCGCCCTCGGCAAGTTTGCTTTCGGCTTGCGCTATGCACGCCTGCAATTTGCTTTTGCGCGCGTTTTCCTCCCGCTCGCGCAGGCTCTTCCTTTCGGCAAGCTGTTCGGGCGTGAGTATACCCGCGTCGCCGTCGTCGGTTGCCGCGTCCGCAACTTCGAAAAGATTGATTTCGGCAACCTCTTCTTCGCCGCCGTCGTCTTCGACGAGGTACAGCTCGTCCTCGCCGTCGGCATTTTTGCGGATACGGTATTTTTTGTCCTTATCCGCGTCTATAAGTCTCTCTTCAGCCATATTTCACCTCTTTTGGGGTATTACGCTTTGTATTACGTACGCGCGCGCCCCGCCTTTATAGCGGCTGTACGCGTATTCGCACATTTCCCGCGAATCGAAAAGGGCGTAAACGCCGCTTCCCGAACCCGTCATATTGACGGCTGCGGGGCAAAAACTTTCAAGTTCCGCATAGCAATCATTCACTTCGGCGGCAAGTTTTTTCGCCGACGGGGCGAGGTCGTTTTTCATAAATGCGGCAAGGGCGTAAAGGTCGCCGCCCTGCAAAGCAATACGCGCGCCCTCTCCGGGCGGGCAGTTTTCGCCGCCCTCTTCGTCGAACGTGCGGTAGCAGGTTGACGTGGAAACGCTTACCCGCGGCACAAGCAACAGCATATACAGTTTTAAGCCGCTTTCAAAGGGAGATATTATCTCTCCCCTGCCCCGCATATGCGCAAAGCCGCCGTCCAGCATATACTTCACGTCGCTGCCCAAACCGTCCGCAAGTATTTTAACCGCCGCCCTGTCCTTTACGCCGTACAGCTTGCACAGGGCGTTCAGCGCGCCCGCCGCGTCCGCGGAAGAACCGCCCAACCCCGCGCCTATGGGGATGTTTTTGCGCACGACGAGATGCGCGCCGTCCACGCCGAACCTGTTGCAAAAGGCAACCGCGGCTTTGTACGCGTTGTTGCTTTCCGTAGGGATATATTCGGAACCCATTCCGTAAGTTTCCAACGTTATCCCGCCGCCGCGGCGTTTGGCGCACACCCAATCGTACATATCCACGCTTGTAACTATGCTGTCTATGGGGTGGTATCCGCCTTCGGGCGGGCTTACGGCAAGCGTTAAATTTATTTTGGCGTAACATTTTACGCGCGCGCTTTCCATAAGCAAATTATACCACAACTTTTTGATATATACAACAGTTTTAAAACAAATTGGCGCGGGCAAAAAAAAGGCGCGCGCACTTTTTAAGCGCGCGCGCCGCAGAGATTTCAATTTGTTTTTCCGCGGAAAACCACTATCCTTTCCTTGCCCGTAAGCGGATAGACGAGTTCGGGGTTGGAAAGCTGTATATCCTCCGGCGGACGGCGAAGTTTTTTGGCCGTTTCCCAAAGCCCGTCGCCCGCGGACGGCACATACACCGATACCGCGCTGCGGTTTGCGGGCAGTTCGCCCCCTTCCTTCAAGTCGGAAAGATATGAAAAGTTGTGCGTTTCACATTCGGCTACCGAAATTTTAAGCGTGGCTTCCGCCTCACATTCGCCCTCGGCGCGCTGTTTTACGGATACGCCGCAGGCGTAAGCCTTAACTTCTCCGCCGCCCTCCGCCGTCCAGACGAAGGGCAGATTTACTTCGGTGGATTTTATTTCCCCGCCCTTATCGTACAGCAGAACAGCCGTCACACTGCCCTCTATACCGCATTCGGTACGGGTATATTCGCATCGCGGCAACGTCACCGCGAGAAAAGAGCAGGAATAATCCAGCTTTGCCTTGGTGGCGCACAGCCCCGAAACACGCTGCGTAAAATTTTTATAGCCCACAGGCACGTGCGCCGTCTCCTCCGCGCGGATACATTCCACGGCGTTTGTGCAGGAAAACGCGTCGGTTACGGCAGAAATTTCTTCGCTGTCGCAATAATATCCCGAAAAACAGAGCGTTGCGCCGAATTCCACGCGGCAATTGCCGCCGTCCTCGTCCACGCGGGCGTTTAAAGCGAGGTCCTTTATTTCCGCCGCGCATTGCGCGGGGCGGACGATGAGGCTTTCCTCGCAGGGGATTTCGCATTTATAAGGTATTGTCCTGTCGAAGCAAACGGGCGAACCTTCGCGCACAGCAAGCACAGTGAGATAAATTTCGCCGCAGATTTCTATTTCGCCCGCGCGGCAAGTGCAGGAGGTTACCGAAGCCTCCGCCGCAGGCACAAGCACGTCCTGCGCGTTGCAGTCGAAGCTGTCCTCCACCTCGCCTTCGCCCGTAAAGGGCGCCGTTGAATACATTGCGACGTTTTCCCGCCGTATGGACGCGCCCTCCGCAGAGGACAGACAACTTCTGCCCGAAGGGGCGTAAACGTTTATCTCCGCGCCCACAACCGCGCCCACGACAAAGGACGAGCCGTCGCGCTTGACGTGCCAGCGTTCGCATGAAAGCGCACAGTGCGCCGTCATAGCCGGCGCAAGACTTTCCTCGTCGGCGTAATGCGAAAATTCGGCGCCCTTTTGCACGCGGCAAAGTTTGCCGTCGCCGTCGAGATATATCAGCGTGCATATAAGCCTGCCGCTGTAATTTACCCTGCCGTTGGAAACCTCGCAACCCGTTTTCCCGACTTGCGGATATACCGCTACGGGTTCGGATATTTCATTGTCCGAAAAACGTATCTCGACAATGGATTGAGCCTTGATGTGCGCCGCAGGCTTTACGTACGCGCCTGTTGAATACTGCGTTGATAAAGACATATTTACCCTCCGTTACAAGGTATAATATGCGGCTTTTGCGCGGTATATTACTTTGCGGAAAAAATTATTCGGCGGCGCGCGCCTCTATGCGCACCCTGCCGCAAAGTATTTCGGAATAGGAATACGCCGTTTTGCCGAGGAAGTTTTTATCGTCAGGCGTTACGGTGAAAAGCGAAGGGTATATCCCGTTCAGCGTGCCGTGAAAAGTTACAAATTTGTTTCTGCCGAGGTTAAGTTTAACCGTAACGGGGCAGTTGTAATAGCTTTTTATCTTATCCTTTATGCCTTTTATGGTCAATTCCGTCTTAATCATAAACTTATTTTTGGCAATATCAGGTAATTTTATACCGCGGGCGGTTTGCGGCAAAAAAAGACGGACAGCAAAGTCCGTCTTTTACATTATTTATTTTATTGCGCGGGGAAAAACTTAAAAATCGTCGTCCTCGTCATCCTCGTCGTCATCGTCGTCGTAATCGTCGTCCTCATAATCGGACAGGGAATCGATATTTTCGTCGTCGGCGTTTTCGTCGTCCTCGCCGTCGTAAGTTTCTTCTTCCTCTTCTTCCAATTCCGCGTCAAGTTCTTCCTGCAAGGTTTCGTCGTCGATGGTCAAATCCCCGTCCTCTTCCTCGTCGAGGTAATTTTTCCACTCTTCGTCCTTTTCGATATCAACCTCTTCCTCTTCTTCTTCAAAGCGGTTTTCCTTTTTGCAGGCTTCGCACATGCTTTCGCCCGGGCGCATCATATTTACGCCGCATACGGGGCAAAGCTCGCCTTCAACTATTTCGCCGTCTATCTCCTCGTATTCGTCCTCGTCAAGATCGGCAAATTGCAATCTGTTGCCCTTCATTTCGGCTATGCATACGTCGCAGTATTCCTGCTTTTCGGAATCTATATAATTAAGTTCGCACCGGGGGCATTTTACGTATTTTACCATAAAAATTTCCTCAACTTTTCGTGTAACATTATATTAATATTTATGTCGTTTGTAAACTGTTTTGATAAACTATTTCGCGCTTATTTTGTATTTTTTAAAATTTTTTATGTATAAAAGGACTTCCGCAAATACGGAAGTCCTTTAAAAGCGTTTATGCCGGTTTATTCGCCTTCGTCCGCGCCGCCTTCGCCGCCTTCGGGCGGTTGGGCGTTTTTCGCGTTTTCGTCCGCGGGTTGCGCGTTATCCGCGTCCGCGGGCGCATCTTCGGGCGCCGCGTTATCCCCGTCCTCGGGCGCTTCTTCGGGCGCCGCTGTTTCCTCGGAATATACGTCTATTTCCTTATCGTCGGTGGTATCGACCCTAACCCTTCTTATCTTGCCTTCGGAAGGCGTTTTGCGCTTTTTGTAGATTACCGCGATAACCGCAGCTATCGCCGCGATAACTATCAGGCAACCCATAATTATGCCTATCACAACGCCTGCCTTTTCGCCGCCGGAAAGTTTATCCCACCAGCTTTCCTTTTCCACAGTGGGCCAGCTTTCAAGATAGGCGGTTTTAAGCCCGTCCGCGTATGCCTCCGCATCGGCGGAAGTCATTTTGCCCAAAACGGAATAATAGTAATTTACGTCGTTGGCGTGCACATCTTTGCCGTTTACTTTTACGGTATCGGCAAATTCCGCCCATTCGTCCTCGCAATTTATAAACTTGCTTATCTCTTCCATTGCGTCGTCGGACCAGAAATGATCTATGTCATAGTCCAGCACGTCCACATACGCCTGACGGAGGCTGTTTATATAGCTTGCGTCGCGGCAGTAGAATACGTATCTGTACGCGTCCTTTACGTTTGGATAAACTTCCTCGTCCGCCTCGTCTATCAGCTGCGAAACCTTTTCGTACTTATCGTTAAGTTCCTCTATCTGCGCGTTGGTCATCATTTTGCCGTCCGAAGCGCGCAAATCGCACGCCATTACGTAGTTGTAAGCCGTCATATTGTCGGTTTCGGACGCGAATATAAGTTGATTGCCGAGAAGTTCGGGCTTGTACCAGCTTGAAACGGCGTCTACGTCGAGGATCTGCACGGATTCGTAGGCGGAATCCATATGAAGTTTGTCGTTGTAATCGTTATAGCCGCCGTCGGTGCAGATGCGGTAAACCTGATACCCGTCGCCGCCCGAAAGCGAATAATAGAGATAATTTGCGCCGTCGTGTTCGGCAGTGAACAGCACGGTTGCGGAAGAATCTTTGGAAATCCAGAACCTGTTTACGTTATCCGTGTCTGCGGTTATCTTGCCGTCCGCAACTTTCGCCTTTTCGATACCCGTGGAAGAAGTTATAACAACCCACTCTATATTTCCGCCGTTGCCGAAAATATAGTTGAAGTTGCCCGCGTCCGACCCCTTGTTGGTGAGGCTTTCGGTCTTTACGTCTACGGCTTTTCTCGTTGCGGAAAGAAGCTGTTCGTCGGTTTCCGCATAGAGGAAGGAACTTCCGCCAACGGGACGGGTGTAGAACAAGGTGTGGTTCTGATAGGACGAAAGCGTGTAGGTTATGGCGCTGCGCGAAACCTCCGCCGCGCCCTCGCCGTTGAACGGGGTAACCGTAATTTCGGGGTCGCCCGCCCTGCCTACGCCGTCAAGCACAAGCGTGCCGCAGTTGACGTACAGGGGGTCCTTTTTTGCGTCGTAATCGTCCACGGTTGCGAAATATTCGCTGTAATCGGCGGGCTGTGTGGCGTCCGCCGTTACCGTGTAAACCTGGTTGTAGCCCGAATAGGTTTTGTCTATGGCAAAATCCGTGACGGACATGGTATAGTATATGCGGGGGTTGGAAAGGTCGTTTTTATCGAACATAACCGCGCCCACGTTATAGGCAAGCAAGGTATCCACGCCCGTCTGCGTGTTTACGGAATGGATATTTGTGTGCGACGTGCCGTAAAGATCTTCGTTGGCGGCGACGTATACGAGATATACAACCCCGTCCGAGCCCAATACATAGCGGTATTCGGTGGAAAGGTTGTTGTACTGCGCATAGTAACCCTTCATTGTGCCCGTGCCGTCGAGTTTGGTGCTTTTGAAAGCTATATAGTTGTTCTGCACTTCGCCTTCGCTGCTCTTTTCGGTGGAAGGCGTGGAATAATACACGTAATCGCCGTAAACGAATATGCCGCCGTTGGAGTTGGAAGAATATGCGATGAGGGGAACTACCGTTTCCGCGGAAGAATAGTTGCGGGCGTTATAGTTTTCCATGGAAATGCGCATTATGGCGCCCTTTTCAACTTTGCCGAAAGTATTATCGGCGCTGTTGGTTTCCGTACCGTTTATGAAGTATATATAGTTGCCTTTCTGCACGGCAAAGCCGCCGTTTGAAACTACTTCGCCCGCGGAAAAATCGCCGCCGAGCGATTTGGCGTTATACGTTTTTGCGCAGGCGGACAAAACCGTTATGCCCAACGCGACAATTAACGCAGAGAACAAGCATATAATTTTAGTGAACAATTTACGCATATTCAACCCCGTGAGGGAATTTTTTTCTTCCCGAAAACAAGTTGCTTTACAAGCACTTTATAATTATATACCAAAATAAAGGTTTAAGCAATAAATTTTTTATCGTTTTTACCAAATTTTATATAAAGGCAGGTAATTATTACGGAAAAATTCGCACTTTTGGACGTTCTGAAAGCGCTTGCCGCCGTGCCGGGCGGTAAGACGGAAGAAAGCGGAACTTCCGCAAAAGTAAACAAAGATTCGCCCGCGCCCGCCGCGGGCAAGGATATATACGCGCACAACTTTATGGCGGACGTGCTGGAACGGCACGAAAAAATTTCAAACAGGCTGAAAAACAAAAACGCGCCGCGACGTTAGGTCGCGGCGCGGAAATACTGCTTTTTATTACTTTTTGATTGTGGAACGCACGTGAAGCCTTATATGGCGGGGAAGTCCGTCCACCCAAAGCGGTGCGATTTCGGACTGGATAAGCGGGTAGATATAGTGTACAAGCTCCTTCTTTACGTTGGCACCGTCCTCCGTTATCCATTCGAGAGGAACCTTCTTTTCGACGTTGGCTATGAAGTGAACGTCGGCGGGTTCGGTTACGCACATATACGGGTCGTCCGAAATTCTTTTCAGGGTTATAACCTGCCCGGAAAGCCCTTCAAACGCGGCTTTTACCGCCGCGCCGCCCGCGTTATACGCTTCGGTTACGTCAACGCGCGCCTGAATGTGGGAAGCGCAACGCTGCAAAGACGAAAGTTCTATCGCCCTTGTCTTTACGCCGTACTTTTCGGCAACTTTGCCCGCAAGATATCTCGCCGTGCCGGCAAGCTGTTTGTGCCCGAACGCGTCTACGTAATCTACGTGGTCCGCAAGTTCGCATACATATCTGCCGTCCGCAACTTTAACGCCTTCGGATACGGCTATTACGACGGAACGCCCGGATTTTAACATTTCGCCTACGTTCGCAAGGAATTTATCCACGTCGAACACAACTTCGGGAAGGTAAATCTGGTCAACGCCCTCGCAATCTTCGCCTTTGGCAAGCGCGGTTGCGGCGGTAAGCCACCCGGCGTTACGCCCCATAACTTCTATAACCGATACAACGGGATAATCGTATACAAGCCCGTCGCGGATAATTTCCTTTGTGGTTGCCGCTATGTATTTTGCGGCGCTGCCGTAGCCGGGAGTATGGTCGGTTATGGCAAGGTCGTTATCTATCGTTTTGGGAACGCCTATAAAACGGATGGGGCTTTTGATTTTTACGCCGTAATCGGAAAGTTTTTTGATGGTATCCATCGAATCGTTGCCGCCGATATAGAAGAAAGCGTAAATTTCAAGCTCGTTCAATATTTCAAAAATCTGTTCGTAAGTTTTTTCGTTGCCTTCGATATCGGGCAACTTATAGCGGCACGAACCGAGGAAGGACGACGGAGTGCGCTTTAACAGATCCATATCGAGATCTGTTTTAAGGCGCGTGGAAAGATCCACCACATCCCTGTCCAAAAGCCCTTTGATACCGTGTACCATACCGTAGACGGTATCCGCACCCCTCGCTTTTGCCGTTTTGAATACGCCGAGGAGGCTGGAATTGATAACTGCCGTAGGTCCGCCGGATTGCCCGACTATTACGTTTTTCATTGAAAATCCCCCAAAATTTATTTGATGTACTTTTACACCTGCCAAATTATTGTAACATAGTTTGTGGGAAAAATCAATATAAGCGCGAAAAAAAATTTCATAAAAAGAAAATTTTTTACCGTATTTACCGTTTTGCGGGCTTTGCGGGCATAAAAAAACAGCCGCCGTGCGGCGACTGTTTTTGTTTTTTTACTTTTACTTTTTGTTTACGAATACCGACGCGGCGGAAAGCGCTGCCGCAAGCAACGAGAACAGACCGCCTACTATTGCGCCCGCGCCGAGTTTGTAATTCTCCGAAATTGTATCGCGGAACACGCCTGCATCGACGCCGGGAATTTCCAGATAATCCTTTGAAGGCGTGATAAGTTGCGCGGGCAGGAAGAAGAAAATTCCGCCTGCAACAAAGCAAACAGCCGCAACAACAGGGGCTATTTTGCCCAACTTGCCCAAAATTGCAAGTACTGTGAACACAACGCCTATCAGGGTAAGTATAAACGCCAATATGTACGCGGACGCCTGAAGGGTTTTAACCGATTCTGCCGAGAAGGGAAGTTGCTGCTTCCAACCGCCGAAAGCTACGTCGGAACCGTTTATGTTTACGGTTATTTTGCCCATATGCTGCGTAAGCGCAGGGGCGAAAATCATAAACATACCCACAAGCCCAAAAACAGCGGCGCATACCAAAATTATAAGTTTGAGATATTTTTTCATTTTTTCCTCCGTTTTTCTATATTTACATTATACGTGAAAGCGGCGCAACTTGCAAGTTTATCATAACAAAATATGACAAACCCGAAATTTGATAATTAACGACACCTGTTGAATAATTTTAACAAATAATTTTGCCGCAGGCATAAAAAATCCGCGCCGTAACGTTTGGCACGACGCGGAAAACATTTGAAAAATTATCTCTTGGAGAATTGAGGCGCACGGCGCGCTTTTTTCAAGCCGTACTTCTTTCTTTCCTTTACGCGGGGGTCGCGGGTTAAGAACCCTTCCTTTTTAAGCGCCGCGCGGGAACCTTCCTCCGCCTGCAACAGCGCGCGGGCAACGCCCAACCTTATGGCGTTTGCCTGACCGGTATAGCCGCCGCCGAAAACGTTTACAACAACGTCGTACTTGCCTTCCACACCGAGTAAGGTAAGCGGCTGCTTAACGACGTACTGCAACACCGACTGGGGAAAGTAATTTTCAAATTCTCTTTCGTTGATGACGATATTGCCCGTACCGCCGGGGATAAGTCTTACGCGGGCGATCGCCTTTTTGCGCCTGCCCGTGCCCCAGAATTGAAGTTTTTTCTTTACGTTAGCCTTTGCCATATCTTACCTCTTCCCCTTAAAATAATTTAAGCACTTCGGGCTTCTGCGCCGCGTGATTGTGCTCGCCGCCTTTATAGACGCGCAACTTCTTAATCATATCCCTGCCAAGCGAATTTTTGGGCAACATACCCTTCACCGCTTCGTACACGGCGAGATCGCTTTTTTCCGCGAGCATCTTCTTGTAGGATATTTCTTTAAGACCGCCGATATAACCGGTGTGATATCTGTAAAATTTATCGTCTAATTTTTTCCCCGTAAGTACTACTTTGTCGCTGTTGAGAATAATGACGAAATCACCCGTGTCTACGTTGGGCGTAAACGTGGGTTTGTTTTTGCCGCGAAGTATGGCAGCCACCTTCGACGCAAGCCTGCCGAGGGGAACGCCCGCGGCGTCGACAACGTACCACTTTCTTTCAACTGTCCCGGCATTTGCCATATAGGTTTTCATTGCAGACTCCTTAATTTCCTGTTCAACTTTTAAACGTAAACTTATTTTATTATTTTATAAAATTTCTGTCAAGCTGTTTTATATTGCCTTTTCAAAGTTTTTTGATTTTTTAAAATTATTTTTTTTAGGGGCAAAAAAGCGGCTTTTTTTACCCGTTTTGGGGCAATTTTTACAAAAAACAGCCCCGCCGCTTTGTTTTGCGGCGGGGGAATTTTTACTTTACAAGCACGGCTTTGATGCGCTTTATGCCTGCCGAAACGTTTTCCTGCTTAACTATTTTAAATACGCCCAGCTTGCCCGTGCTGGAAGCGTGGGGCCCGCCGCATATCTCTTTTGAAAAATCGCCTATCGTATAGGTTTTTACCCTTTCCCCGTATTTGTTTTCAAAAAGCCCGGTAAAGCCCTCTTCCTTTGCCTGTTCAAGCGACATCTCGCGCATTACCACGGGGACGTCCTTTGAAATCTGCTCGTTTACAAGCCTTTCCACTTCCGCCACCTCTTCGGGGGTGAGTTTGCGGGGGAAGTTGAAATCGAAGCGCAGCCTTTCTTCCGTTATGTTGCTGCCCTTTTGCTGTACTTCGGGCGAGCATACTATTTTAAGCGCGGCGTGCAGGAGGTGGGTTGCGGTGTGAAGGTTTGTGGTTTCCTCCTTGTGGTCGGCAAGCCCGCAGGCGAATTTGGCTTCGGAGCCAAGCCTCGATTTTTCCTGATGGGCGGCAAACGCCGCGGCGTAACCTTCGGTATCCACCGAAAGCCCGTTTTCGCGCGCCATTTCGCCCGTTATTTCTACGGGGAAGCCGTAGGTATCGTAGAGGTGGAAAGCCGTTTCGCCGTCAATCACCCCGCCCGCGGGCATATCAGCGGTTATCTTGCGGAATTCGCGCAAGCCCTGTTGCAAGGTGTTGGAAAATTTGGTTTCCTCCTTATCCAGCTCCTCGTAAATCTTTGCGGAATTTGCCACAAGTTCGGGATAAATATCGCCGTATTTTTTGACGAATTGCGCCGCCACTGCGGTATACCCGCCGCGGGGCAAACCGATATTTCTGCCGAACCTGACGGCGCGGCGGATTATCCTGCGCAGAATATAGCCCTGATCGGTGTTGGACGGCACCACGCCGTGTACGTCGCCCAACATAAAGGTTGCCGTGCGGATATGGTCAAGCACTACGCGGAAAGCGCGGGTAACCTCGCCGCTTTCGCCGTAGCTGTGCCCCGTAAGCCTCTCTATTTCCGCAATCGCGCCCTCGAAGAGATCTGTTTCGTACACGCTGTTTTTGCCGTTGAGTATGCACAGGGTGCGCTCCAGCCCCATCCCCGTATCCACGTTGCGCTGTTTAAGCGGTTCATACGCGCCGTCCGCGGTTTTGTTGTACTGCATAAACACGTCGTTCCATATTTCGAGGAACGTGCCTTCCGGGGCTTTGTCGAACATATACGCATCCAACTTTGCGGCGGCTTGCCTGTTGCGGATTATATGCATTTCGGTATCGGGGCCGCAGGGACCGGTTGTGCCGGCGGGACCCCACCAATTGCCGGATTTGGGCAGGAAAAAGACGTTTTGCGGAAGTATGCCGCACTCTATCCACTTCTTCGCGCTTTCCTCGTCCTTCGGGCAATCGCCGTCGCCCGCAAAGCAGGTGACTGCGATATCTTCCACGGGTATGCCGAGATATTCGGGGGAAGTTAAAAATTCAAAAGACCACGGTATCATTTCGTCCTTGAAATAATCGCCGAGGGACCAGTTGCCCATCATCTCGAAGAACGTGCAGTGCGCGCTGTCCCCCACCTCGTCTATATCGCCCGTGCGCACGCACTTCTGCACGTCGCACAGCCGCTTGCCGGCGGGGTGTTTTTCGCCGAGCAGATAGGGCACAAGCGGGTGCATACCCGCCGTGGTGAACAGCACCGTGGGGTCGTTTTCGGGAATAAGCGAAGCCGAAGGGATTACGGCGTGCCCCCTGTCCGCGAAGAATTTAAGATAGGTTTGCCTTAACGTTTCGGAAGTAAATTTTTTCATATCTCACCTTAATGTTTTTTTTGTACGGTATATCCGTCCTTGCCGTCGTTTACGGCATAGCCCAGCGCCTCTATGCGGGCGCGCAAGCCGTCGGCTTCCGCCCAATTGCGGGCGAGTTTAGCCTGCCAGCGGCTTTCGGCAAGGGCGGCAACTTCGGCGGGGATCTGTTCGCCTTTAAGTTTTTCGGCGAAGGATAAATATTCGTCCGCCGTCATTTTGAATATGCCCAAAAGCGAATACGTGCGCTTTATCTGCAATACGTCGTCCGCGCAGGATTTGTCCCCCGCGGCAAGTTTTGCCGAAACGCCTTTGAAAAGCCCGTAAAGGTTGGCAAGCGCCTGCGACGTGTTGAAGTCGTCGTCCATACACTTATCGAACATTTTGTCTATTTCCGCGTTGCCTGCGGAACCCGCGCCGAACTTTTCCTCCACGGCTTTGATTGTTCTGTAAAAAGACGAAAGATGGCTTTCGGCTTCGGGGAACAGCTCCGCCGTGATATTTATATCGTTGTGATAGTTGTTCTGCAACAGGGCGAACTTTATCGCCTCGTTGGTGTATTTATCCAGCAAATCTTCCAGAAGCAGGCTGTTGCCGAGGCTTTTGGACATCTTTTGCCCGTTTACCTTTATAAGTCCGTTGTGCGTCCAGAAAGTTGCAAAGCGTTTGCCCGTCAAACTTTCCGTCTGCGCTATCTCGTTTTCGTGGTGGGGGAAAATGAGGTCCCTGCCGCCGCCGTGGATATCTATCTGTTCCCCGAAGGCGCGCATATTCATCGCGGAACATTCTATATGCCAGCCCGGTCTGCCTTTGCCCCACGGGCTGTCCCAGCAAATTTCGCCCTCCTTTGCGGCTTTCCACAGCGCGAAATCGGCGGGGTTGCGCTTTTCTTCGCCGTTTTCTATGCGCACGCCGTCAAGCATGTCCTCTACGGTACGGTTTGAAAGGCAACCGTAATTTGCAAAGGACGTTACGTCGAAGTACACGTCGCCGCAGTCCGCGGCGTAGGCGTGCCCGGAATTTATAAGTTGGGTTATAAACTTTATAATATTACCGATATTGTCGGTGGCTTTAAGCCAAAGCGTGGGGTCGTCCACGGCAAAGCGGCGCATTATTTCGTCCGTCTTTTCAATCATATCGGCGGCGTACTTGTCCGCGGGTATGCCCGTCTGTTTGCTTTTGGCTATTATCTTGTCGTCCACGTCGGTATAGTTGCGGGCGTAAGTTACGGCATAACCTTTCTTTTCGAGATATTTCCTTATAATATCGTATATAAGCGCCTGAAAAGCGTGCCCTATGTGCGGCTCGCCCGAAACGGTTATGCCGCAGGCGTACATCTTCACCTTGCCCTCTTCGAGGGGAACGAATTCCTGTTTGCTGCGCGTAAGAGTATTATAAATTTTCATTGATTTTCACCGCCTGCATTATCGGTATTTTGCGCATTTTCGCCGCACGGCAAACCGTGTATGCGCACCACTTTTGCGGGTATGCCCACCGCCGTGGCGTACGGGGGGACGGATTGCAGAACAACCGCGCCCGCGCCTATCTTCGCATAGTCGCCCACGGTTACGTTGCCCAAAATTTTTGCGCCCGCGGAAATTACGCAAAACCTGCCCACCGTGGGGTGGCGCTTGCCGCTTTGCTTGCCCGTGCCGCCGAGGGTACAGCCCTGATACAGCACCGTGCCGAAGCCCACCTCCGCCGTTTCGCCTATAACCACTCCGCCGCCGTGATCTATGAACACCCCGGGGGAAATTTCAGCCGCGGGATGTATGTCTATCCCCGTGAAAAACCTTGCCGTGTTTGCGACGATTTCCGCAAGCAGTTTTAAACGAAGTTTGAACAGCCCGTGCGCAAGGCGGTGCCAGCTTAACGCGTGCACGCCCGGATATGTAAGCAGAATTTGCAGATAATTCCGCGCGGCGGGATCGTTGGTTTTTGCCGCTTTAAGATCCTGCCGCAGACGAGAAAAAAACATATTCACCCTGCGCGGGCGGTAATTATACGTAAACCGCGCCCCTACATTTTTATGTAAAGGCGCGGCGGCGCTGTTCCACTTTACTTCGCTTTTTTTAAAAAAGCCTTATCTTTGCCCGTTACGCAGGCAGGCGCGGGGTATTGACCCGACCCCGAACTTACAAAGTTCAGACGGCGCATACCGCCCTGCCCGCAGGGAACTTACAGCCGGTGGCTCCCCTCTCTGAAACGGGTTTTATAGGCGTTTTTCCGTTTTGGGTTTTAAAGTTTTGCATAATGATTATATTATAACCGCGGAAATAATGCAAGCGTTTTAAAGCGGAATACGCAACATATATCGATATTTACGGCGGAAGGGCAGCCGCGTCCTCCCCCGCGGAATTTAAAAATTGATAAAAAATAACATTTTTAAAAATATTTTCCACTATTTATGTTAATTTACTTGACTTTTTTTTGTTAATATCGTACAATGTGTTTACGAGAAAATTTAGGTGTTATTTTTTAACACGACGGGAATTACTTTATGAAGAGAGAAAGAATTGAAGAAATAGCAGAAATACTTGA
Organism: uncultured Clostridia bacterium; assembly: GCA_947627575.1. Lineage (GTDB taxonomy): Bacteria > Bacillota > Clostridia > Christensenellales > Borkfalkiaceae > Coproplasma. The sequence goes on along the minus strand of CANQWN010000010.1, from coordinate 5,405 downwards.
CAAACGCGGCAGGATGACGCTGGAACAGCTTGAAGAAGTGTTTCCCAACGTATCGCAGATGACTTTGCGGCGCGACCTCTTTCAGCTTGAAGAGGACGGACGTATTATCCGCATACGCGGCGGGGCTATGTCCGTAAAGGAAGTTCAGAAAGTTTCCGGCGAGGAATACACCAAAAAGACGACGATAAATACCGACGCGAAGATTGTGATAGCGCAGAAAGTTGCGGGGCTTATCGACGAGGGCGTAAGCATATTCCTTGACGGCGGCACCACCGCGATGTACCTTTCAAAGGAAATGGCGGATACAAAGTGCAACGTGTTTACGAACGGCATAGCCGTGGCTATGGAACTTGCGCAGAAGAAAAACATAAACATCACCGTGGTAGGCGGACAGCTTATGAAAGACAACCTTTCCACCGCTTCCCCCGCCTCGAAAGATTACTTTGAACTTACCAACTTTGAAATAGCCATCGTTTCGGCGACGGCGTTCACGCCCGAACAGGGCTTTTCCTGCAACAGCCAGATAGAAAGCGATTTGCTGAAAAACGTGTTCAGAAAGGCAAGGCAGGTATTTATGATGCTTGACAGCAGCAAGATAGGCAAGATAAACCCCTACACCTTCGCCCATATCGAAGATATAGACGTGCTTATCACCGACGACCACTTCCCCAAGGAATACAAGGAACTGTTTGAAAGCAAGAACATAGTTGTTATGTAATATAAAAAATTTGCCGCGGCGCAAAGCCGCGGCTTTTTTTTATGTTTGCCCGCCCGTAAATAAGGCGTGGCTTCAATCGGACCACTTGTGCTTTTCCAGCGTGCGGTCCTTCACGTCGTCGTAAAATTCAAAATATTTCCTGCGGACGTCCTCCGGCGAATCGCCGTCGGAAAGTCTGCCCAAAAGCTCGCACAGCTCTTCCGGGGTGAAATCGGCGGGGTCGAATTCCCCGTCGAAAGTTTGGGATAATTTCAAAACGTCCCACTTTGACATATAAAACCTACTTCATCGCAAGGAATGATTTAACCTGCGGTATCATCGTTATGGCGTCGAAAATAAGTTGCGCGCCGAATACTATTATGTGGAAATGATGGGTATCGTGGTTATCGGGTTCGTACAAAAGCATAAAGGCGACTATACATTCTATCAGCCCCTTTATGAGGTAATATACGCACCGTTCGGAATTGGCTATGCGTTTGAACGCGTGATTGAATGCGTGCGCGCCCTCGAACAGACCCAAAATGCCCCAAACTATGGAAATAAACGTGATTGCGGAATCGTTTTCGGGCGTGACGTGCTGTACCAAAATCATTATCCCCAACGCCGTGACGATAAGCGAAGTGGCTGTACGGTTGGTGCGCAGATGCCTGTATTCGTGGCTGATAAGCGCGCGGACAAACCTGACGGAACCTATAAGCACCATCATCCCGCCCACCACGTAGGGGAGAACTTGCGTGATTTCGTCCGTCATGCACACGCAAAGCGCGCCCACTACAGCATATACCACCGCAAATATGTATGTAACTATGTTGGCGGGTATGCGCGTCAGCTTCGCCAGCCTCGGCACATTGGTTTCCGCCGAAAATTCTTCAATTATAAAATCGCCGTAACTCTGCGTCCGTTCTTCCGCCTCCGTAACCGCCGTTTCGCCCGCGTATGCGGAATAGGAATATTCTTCGTCGTCGCCCGTGACAAGCTCGCGTTCCTTTAACTGCGTGCCCGTCCGCGCGGAATAAGCAGAATACGAATATTCTTCATCGTCTTCCATATTTCCCCCGTATATACAATAATTTTACCAAACGGCTTTGAAAATGTCAATATAAATTTTCAACGGCGGGCGGCGCGCCGTAAAAGCACGCATAAAACAACCGCCCCGCGGCTTTAAAAGCCGCGGGGCGGTATTAAATTTAACTTGTTTAAACCTTAACGTACCTTTTCCGCCTCGTCAAGCATCACGAAGTACTGCGCGGGGTCGCAATCTGCGTCCGAATAGCTGTACGTTGTAATTGTGGTAACGTTGGCGGTGCCCTTGTAAATTTTAACGGTGCCCTTCCAACGTTCGGTTATGTTGTACATACGGAACAAGCCGTTATCCCAAATCTGGAAAACTATCTGCAAGCCGGTATCCTCTTCCAGCCCCGTAGCTCCGTCGGAATTGTCCGCCACCCACTTACAGTCGTCGTTTTCGTTGGAATGGCGAAGCATCTTCAGGGAAGCGGAATCGTTGTTAGCCACTTCGGTGTCTATCTTTATTAGGATGAGATAACTGCTCGTCTCGGGGTCTGGAACAATATACGCGTATTTTACTATATTTTCCGCAAGGGTGTTTATATTGCCGTGAATGGTGGGGTTTTCGCCGCCCGCCTCGTTTTGTATATCGGCAAGGATATCCGCTTCGGTGGGAAGGTATGCGCCCTTCACCATTTCCGCGTCGGGTTTGCCCCAATCCTCGCCCGTCTTCCATTCGCACTCTAACGTGGTGCCGTCTTCGCCGTAGTGTATACTGTCCTTGTCGTCCACTTCAAAGCGGTACAAAAGGTTTGTATCCTTTGTTATCCTTATTCTGCCGTTTTCAAGGAAGCCTTTAAAAGTTTTTATGCCGCCCTTTGCCCGGTTTACTTTTTTTATCGTCCTGTGGAAGCGCGCGCCCTTTACGCCCGTTTCGAGGTTTTCGTTCACACGGAGGTAAAAGTCCTGCGTAACCAATTCGCCTGAACCGTTGCTTCCGAGATCGGTATAGCCGTCCTTGTCGCTGAAATATACGTAATGTTCGAGATACCTCTCGTTATAGCAGGCATATGCGTACAACTTGCCCGCAACCGCTTTGGCGGCTTCCACCACCGCCGGATCTTCTATATCGATATCGCCGTCCGACAAATGATTGTTTGCGACGTCCATATATTCCTGAAGCAACTGACGGGACTGCGCCTCGTACATAGGAGTCTGCGTGGGATATTCGCTGCCGCCGTCAACGTTTCCCGAAACAACTACGTCTACATGCTTGCCTTTACAGCTTTTACAGCCCGCAAAGAAAGCGCACATCATAATCAGCGGCGCGACAAGCACGGACAGCGCTTTGATAATTTTCTTCATAAATAACCCCTTTTAAGCATGAATATTTTCAACAACTGTTTATAATTATACCACTATGATAAGGCAATTGCAACAAATTTAGCGGACTATACCTTAAAATTGTAATGATTATGTATGACAATTGTGTGAAATTATGCAAAAATACGCAAAATGCGTTAAATTTTTGAATATTTTATGTATTCGGGTCAATGCGGCAGGCGTGAAAAAGCGGCTTTGCGCGGAGTATTTCTCCGCGCAAAGCCGCTACGTAAAAGCTATTTAAGGTTATCGTAAATAACCGAATCGGTAACTTTTATGGGATAGTTTACAAGGGTTGCGCCGTCCCTGTCCTCCGCCTTCATATCCACGGCGGAAAGCGCGGTGCCGAAGTAGGTTTTGTAATAGCACACAAGGTTTTTAACGTCGTACGCGTCGGTGTAGACGGTGTATTCGTACTTGCCGCCGAGGTTTACGCAACCCTTCGGCTGCGCCACGCCGTCCAGAATCCTGAAAAATTGGGCAAGTTCTTCCTTTTCGCTGTCGCAAACGGAATTTTCGTGTGTAAATACGGCGCGCACGAAGCGGGATTTGGAAGAAAAGTCGCCCGGCAAGCCCAGCGCGCCCATTCCGCGGCTGTACGCTTTAAGCGCAAGCGAGGGCGAAAAGTTGTTTTGGGGCGGATTGGGCGACAGCGACATATAATCGTTCAGCGCATACAGTTGCATATCGAAGGTGGGGCTGTTGGTAAGCACGCCCACGGGGTTATCGTAAATTTTAAGTCCGTCTTTCACGCTTTCCGCAACTATCGCGCCGCTTTCGTCGGCTATTATCCAATGCAGGGTTGTGTTGGGATAGTTTTCCCCGAATGTTAGGTTGCATACCGTCGCGGAAGAAAGCAGGCGTTTGGCTTCCTCCACGCTTTTGCAGGTGCAGAGAATACGGGGGATAAATTCGTAAGGGGCGATATTCACTCCCGATTTGCACGGCGCGTGATAATGGGCGAACAGCGGAAAATTAAGCGCCGCAACGCACAGTCCATGTTCGTTTATTGCGTCGAAATACAGCGGATAACCTTCGGCTACGTGCGCCACGCCCATTATTGCCGGATGGCTGTCCGCGCGCGTGCCGTCCGAAAACGCCAAAGGAAAATTTCTCGGCGACAGAGCTATGCTTTCGCCGTAACTGAATTCCACATCGAGGTTTCTGCCGAAATAATGCCTGTTTTTAACAAAATTCAATGCCGTACACATATGTCAATTTTTGCCCCTTTTAAAGTTATATATACCATTTTAACCCCACTTACGCCACTTGTCAACAGGCATTTTGGCGGCAACGGCGCGGCAAAGAAATGGGCTTAAAAATAAAACAGCCCGCATTGAGTGGATTTTTATAGGGAAACGCAAAAGATATGTGATTGATAAAATCAATCACATATCTTTGCTGTCAAATCGGCAAATTTTAAAAATCGACTACCAGTTTTTTGTAAGCTCGGTAATTGTTTGACTTGCCGATTTCAATAAATATTCGTCGAAACGCTCACCGCGAGAAGCGGCCAATGAAAGCGGATCCTCGTATTGTTTTGAAATAAACTCCACGATTTCTTCAATATTCTCTTCGGTCACTTTTTGTATACCCATTTGCTTATAAACATATTGTCTTAAAAAATTCTCTGCTTGTTTTGATAATTCTATCATTTCTTTTTACTCCGTTTCACATCGTTGAACTCTTTATTTCCATATTTTCGTATAGAAGCAACCACATTGCTATGTGGGTTGATTACCGAACGTGTTTTGTTCTTGCTATAACGAATTTTAGCAGGTCTGCCTTTTTCATCGATTTGCTTTTCCACTGCTAATGGCTTCGTATGTAAATTTACATGTAACTGTCCTTTCGTTATTTCTCTTTCTTGCATTTTCTCAATGCAATGTTTGCTCGTTTTGTATTTTCAGTCTCGATATTGCGCTTTGGGGACTGTGCATCTTTAGATTTGTGTGGTCTAAAACCACGAAAAAGAATATCTAACCATTTCATTCAGATTATATCTTCTCCTTTTCCGTATGTCAAGCAGAGGGGCGCCTTATTCCTTTCTCGGCGGTTGCAGGGTAAACAACCGCCTCGGGCACCGTTCGCGCCTTGCTTATGCGCTCACTCATCTCGCGCGGCAAAACAGCGCACTGTGCTGTTTTGAGAAATCCGCGCTCGTCCTCCCATACAGTGTCCCGTATAGTACTTTCGGCGTAAACGAGCTTAACAAAAACGTGTAAAGCCGCTTCGTGCAAAATGCACTTTGCGGCTTGCCACAGAAGTTAAGCCCGTCTGCCTGCAATATTCAAAA
>CANQWN010000009.1 GCA_947627575.1 uncultured Clostridia bacterium | reverse complement strand
TTTTGTTCTTTTTCCTTTTTCTTCCCATAAAAATATGCACCTCCTAAAGTGTCTAACTTTTGGGGTGCATATCAAAGCCGATCCGCTTTTATTTACAATCAGTCTTTGTCGAAGCCGAAATATTCCGCGGCGTTGTTATAGCAGACGTCCTCCACTATCTTGCCCAAAACTTCGGTTTCGGAAGCGGGATATTGTCCGCTTTCCACAAGCCTGCCCAACATCTGGCAAAGTATCCTTCTGTAATACTCGTGGCGGGGATATGCGAGGAAAGAGCGGCTGTCGGTAAGCATTCCGACGGATTGCGCCACAAGCCCTACCTGCATAAGCGTTTCGAGGTTCTGGCGCATACCGTCCTGCTGATCGAGGAACCACCACGCCGTGCCTACCTGCACCCTGCCCTTTACGCCTTCCTTCTGGAAGCAACCCGCAAGCACCGTCAACGCATAGTTGTCGCGCGGGTTGAGGCAATACAGGATAGTTTTGGGGAGGTTGCCGTCCTTGTCCAACTCGCCCAAAAGCGCGGACAGTTTTTCCATATAAACGGCGTCCTCTATCGCGTCGAAGCCCGTGTCGGGTCCGATTTTTTCCAACATACTCTTTGAATTGTTGCGCAACGCGCCGATATGGTACTGCTGAACCCAACCGTATTTTGCATACTCTTTGCCGAGGAACAACAGCACGTAGCCCTTGTACTTATCCTGTTCGGCGTCGGTTACGGGCTTGCCTTCCATACCCTTGCGGAAAATGGCGTCGGCTTCCGCATACGTCGCGGGGGCGTAGTGAACGACGTCCAGCGCGTGGTCGGAAAGTTTGCTGCCCATTCCGTCGAAGAATTTTATCCTTTCGGCAAGCGCGTCAAGCATATCCTGCAAGCAATTTATGGGTTTGCCCACAACTTCGGAAAGCTGTTTTACCCAGCTTGCAAACCACGAAAGTTCTACGTTTATCGCCTTGTCGGGTCTGAACGCGGGGCGTACTTTAACTTTAAGCGTCTTGTCCGCGTTCATCTTTTTGTGCCATTCGAGGCTGTCTACGGGGTCGTCCGTGGTGCAAACCGTCTTTACGCGGAACTTATACATCATTTCGCGCGCAGTCAGCTTTTCAAGCACCTTGTTCGCCTGCTTCCAGATTTTTTCGGCATTTTCGGGCTTGATTACGTCGTAAATGCCGAAATATCTTCTCATTTCCAGATGGGACCAGTGATAGAGCGGGTTGCCCACAAAGTAGGGCATCGACTCTACGAACTGCATATATTTTTTATAGTCGTCGTCGGGACCCGAAATGGAATCTTCCTCATAGCCCCTTGCGCGAAGGGCGCGCCACTTGTAGTGATCGCCGTATCTGTCGCCCGCGCCCAACCATACTTCGGTAAGATTTCTGAACTTCTTATCCTCGTATATTTCCTTGGGCTGAAGGTGGCAGTGATAGTCTATAATGGGCATCTTTTCGGCGTGCTCGTGATAAAGTTTTTTCGCCGTTTCGGTGTCAAGCAAAAAATCGTCATCCATAAATTCTTTCATTACAGCGTTACCCCCGTTTTGAATATTGCTATTTCTTTGGTGTGATTTTGTTCGTTTTTGGTAAGTTTTCCGTCAGCCGTTTCCACTACCAGATCGATCAGTTTTTCAAGCTGCGTGGCAAAATCGCTTTCAAGCACGGCGCCCGCGTTGAAATCTATCCAATTGCTCTTTTTGGCGGCAAGATCGGAATTTGTTGCGATTTTGATTGTGGGAACAAAGCCGCCGAAAGGCGTGCCCCTGCCCGTGGTGAACAGCACCAGATGACAGCCCGCCGCCGCTATGTTCGTTACGGCGCACATATCGTTGCCGGGACCGTTGAGCAGGTTAAGCCCCTTTGAAGTGACAAATCCGTCGTCGAACACCACGTCCTCCACGGGTCCGGAACCGGATTTCTGCGTGCAGCCCAACGACTTGTCCTCAAGCGTGGTTATGCCGCCCGCCTTGTTGCCGGGAGAGGGATTTTCGTACACGGTTTGCCCGTTTCTTCTGAAATAATCCTTGAAATCGTTGATAAGTTTAACTACTTTGTTGAAAGTTTCCTCGTCCTTTGCGCGGTTCATAAGCAACTGTTCCGCGCCGAACATTTCGGGAACTTCGGAAAGCACGGTGGTGCCGCCCGCCGCAACGATATAGTCGCTGAAAAGCCCTACGAGGGGGTTGGCGGTTATGCCGGAAAGCCCGTCCGAACCGCCGCATTTCAAGCCCACTTTAAGGCAGGAAATATCCTTTTCGTGGCGCTTGTCGTGCTTTACCGCGTCGGCTATCTCTTTAAGCAGAGCCACGCCGCTTTCAATTTCGTCGTCCACTTCCTGGCAGACTAAAAATTTTATCCTTTCCTCGTCCACTTTGCCCAAACCTGCGCGGAAAGCGGACATCTGGTTGTTTTCGCAACCCAGCCCCAACACAAGCACGCCGCCCGCGTTGGGATGACGCACCATCTTCTGCAAAATCAGCTTTGTGCGTTCGTGGTCGTCGCCCAACTGCGAACAGCCGTACGGATGGGTGAACGTAAACACGCCGTCAAACCCCTCTTCGCCGTAACGCTGTTTGAAAGTTTCGACGATAAGTTTCGCCTGCCCGTTCACACAGCCGACGGTGGGGATGACCCAAATTTCGTTCCTTATCCCCACGTCGCCGTTTTTACGGACGTATACGTTTACTTTGCGCCCCTTTACTTTTTTAAGCGCGGTGGGCACTTTGTTATATACGTATTCCAGATTTTCGGAAAGGTTGGTCTTTACGTTGTGGGTATGCACGTGCGCGCCGGCGGGTATATCCTGCGTGGCGCAGGCGATGGGGTTGCCGTATTTTATTACGTTTTCCCCCGCCTCGATAGTGCGCAACGCAAACTTATGCCCCTTTGTTATATCCTGCAACAACGTAACGCCCTCGTGCGTTTCGCCCGCCTTCAGGTCGCACAGCGCGACGGCGACGTTGTCCAGAGAGTTGATAATAATCGTCTTTTTAAGCATTTACAAAATCCTCTACAGCTTTTCTCATGCCTTTGCTTTCAATTTCTTCGAGATAATGCGCAACCGTGTTGCAGATTTCGGGATGAACGGTATTCATATCCATATCCCACGCCTCTTTCCAGCCGAGCGCGGCTTTGGCGAGTTTATGGCAGTCGCCGTCGAAATTCGCCCACAGTTCCGCCCACTTCGCAAGATATGCGGGGTCGTCTTTAAGCGCAATCGCCTCTTCTCCCCTCTTGCCCTTGTGGAATTCCACAAGCGCCGCGAACGAGAACAGCAGATGTTTGGGCAACGTTCCCTTTATCTTTACGTAGTCCGTAAGCGTAGGCAAAAGCCTTGTTTTGAACTTCGTGGTAGAGTTCAGCGCTATGGACATAAGCTCGTGGCGGATGAACGGGTTTTGATATCTTTCTATTACGCTGTTGGCAAAAGCCACCATCTGGTCCTGCGGCAAATTTATAGTGGGATTTACTTCGTCGAACACGAAATCGCGCACATATTTGCCTATTACGGGGTCGTTTACCGCCTCGCCGACGGTATCTATGCCGCACAGGTACGCCACGGGCACCATAGCCGTATGCGAGCCGTTAAGTATCTTAACTTTGCGCTGTTTGTACGGCTTTATATCGTCCGCGAAAATTACGTTAAGCCCCGTGCTGTCCGCAGGGAATACTTTCTGTATATGGGGTTCCTTTTTAAGCACCCAAAGGTGGAAAATTTCGCCCTTTACCACGTTGTTGTCGATATATCCCGTCTCTTTTTGAATTGCTTCTATTTCGTTTTTGGGATAACCGGGAACTATTCTGTCCACAAGCGTGGAAGTGAAATGGTTTGCCGTCTGCATCCATTTTATAAACTTCTTGTCCATGCCGTTTATTTCGGCAAGTTCGGTAAGGCACCTGTACAGCTCGTCGCCGTTGTTATCGATAAGCTCGCAAGGGATTATGGCAAGCCCCTTGTCGGGCGCGCCGCGGAAATGATCGTATCTCCTTTTAAGCAGCGCAAGCAATTTGCCGGGATAGCTTTTGGGGCATACCGAAAAATCGGTATCGGTGGGGTCCACCGCGATGCCCGCTTCCGTGGTGTTGGAGATTACTATCTGCAAATCTTCGCTTTCGCCGTACGAAAGAAATCTTTCGTATTCCTCGAAAGGATTTATGCAGTCTCCCACAACGTTTATTACCTGACTGTTTTTTACCTTTTTGCCGCCGTCGATGCCCTCTAACCTCAAAGTATACAAACCGTCCTGTGCGGCTATATCCTTCACTCTGCCGAAAGGCATCGGCTGAACGAGGGCTACGTTTGCCTCTATCGCGCCCTTGTCGTTAAGGTCCTGTATTATCCACTCTACGAAAGCGCGCAGAAAGTTGCCCTCGCCGAATTGCAGAATTTTTACTTTTCTTTCGGGTTTGCCGAACAGTTTTTTGCTGATAATTTCCATTTAGTCACCCCCGAATATCAGCTGTGTCTTTCAAGACTGCTTTCTACCACAAGTTCGGTTTCCTTGTCATACACGTATGCGGCGTGATAGGGAACGGCAAATTTGAATTGCGCGCCCATTTCCGGCGTATTGTGGGGGTTCACTTTAAGTATTACGTTCACATCGCCGATGTTTGCGTAAACGTTGGTGGTGTCGCCGAGAAGTTCGGTAAGGTCCACGCTGGAATCTATCACGTAACAATCCTTGCCGGAGGTATCCAAACTGATGGCTTCGGGACGGAATGCGAACACAACTTCCTTGCCTTCGATCGCCTTTACGTCGTCAACTATGGGCGCGAGGTCGAGGGAAATGCCTTCCGCAACAAGTTTGCCGCCTTCCACTTTACCGTTTATGAAGTTCATGGGAGGTTCGCCTATGAAGCCCGCCACAAACAGATTGCGGGGATGGAAATACAGGTCGTAAGGGGTGCCTACCTGCTGTATTCTGCCGTCCTTCATAACAACTATCCTGTCGGACATCGTCATAGCTTCGGTCTGGTCGTGGGTTACGTATATGGTAGTTGCGCCGACAGAGCGGTGAATCTGCTTGATTTCGGAACGCATCGTAACGCGCTGTTTTGCGTCGAGGTTGGACAAAGGTTCGTCCATAAGGAAGATATTAACCTTTCTTATAAGCGCACGGCCTACGGCAACACGCTGGCACTGACCGCCGGAAAGGTTCCTCGGGAATCTTTCAAGATAATCGGTAAGCCCGAGAATTTTTGCCGTTGCGGTAACTTTTTCTTCGATTATATCCGCGTCGATGCCTTCGAGGGTAAGCCCGAAAGCGAGGTTTTCATAGACGGTGAGGTGAGGATACAGCGCGTAGGATTGGAATACCATCGCTATTCCCCTGTCCCTTGCGGACATCTGGTTGGCTACCTTGCCGTCGATTATAAATTCGCCGGAAGTTATATCTTCGAGTCCCGCCACCATACGCAGAGTGGTGGACTTTCCGCAACCGGACGAACCTACGAGACAGATGAATTCGCCGTCCTGAATTTCGAGGTTGAAGTCGTGTACCGCGTGGAAACCGTTGGGATACACTTTGTTGATGTTTTTAAAGATGAGATGTGACATTTTTTATATTTTCCCCTGATTTTTTTATTTTTTATGCCGCACGGCGGAAAAATTTCCCGTCGGGCGATATTTTATTTAAGATCTTCGGTGGCAATGTTGTCCATATCGTCGTAAGTCTGGTTTTCGCCGCACATGCCCCATATAAACGTGTAGTTGTGCGTGCCCACGCCGCTGTGAATGGACCAGCTGGGCGAAATAACCGCCTGCTCGTTATGCATAATGATATGCCTCGTCTCCTGCGGGGTGCCCATAAGGTGGATAACCGCTTCGGTTTCGGGCAATTCAAAATACATATACACTTCCATTCTGCGTTCGTGCGTGTGGCTGGGAAGCGTATTCCACGCGCTGCCTTCGGCTATTTCCGTCATTCCCATTGCAAGCTGACAGCTTTCGCATACGTCGCCTATTATAAATTGGTTTATCGTACGCTTGTTTATGGAAGCGCTGTCGCCGAGGTGCCTCTGTACGCAGTACTTAACCCCTTCGGGCGGCTGTTGCCCCTCTACGGGCTTTACTATCTTCACCGTGGGATAGCTTTTGTGCGCGGGGCAGGAATTTACGTAAAACTTTGCGGGATGTTTGGGATCCTTTGAAGAAAATTCCACCTGTTTGGTGCCCATACCTACGTACAGCCCTTCCTTAAAGCCTATTTCATAGGGCTTGCCGTCCAGCGTTACCACGCCGTCGCCGCCGATATTGATAAGCCCCAGCTCGCGCCTTTCGAGGAAGTATGCGGTTGCAAGTTCCTTGAAAGTGCCCAAGGACAAAGCCTTTTTGACGGGCATTACGCCGCCCGCTATTATCCTGTCCTGATGGGAATAGGTGAGAAGGATGTCGTCGGCAGCAAAAAGCTGTTCGATAAGGTATTTTTCGCGCAGAGTACGCGTATCGTAAAATTTTGAATCGTCCGGATGGTTTGAATACCTAACGTCGAATTTCATTTTAAACTACCTTCCATTTATTTATTATAAATTGTTTGCAAGGAACTATATCCTCGCCCGTAGTGCCTTCCAGCACAAGTACCGCGTCCTTGTCGTACGCCTTTATCTTGCCGAGTATTTTATCGAAATCGAACATACCCTTGCCGGGAGCCACCTGTTTTAATTTGCCGTCCTCGAACACGCAGTCCTTTATATGGAACACAACTATCTTCCCCGCGAAAGTTTCAAGCCCCTCGTCGAGAATATCGAGATAGTTTTTATAATTCGACGCGTCGAGGTAGTTGTAAATATCGAAGATTATCCTCACGTTGTCGGAAGCGATTGCGTCGTACGCGCGTTTTAAGGTTTTAACGTCGTAACACACGTGCCCCGCCGCGCCCTCCATTCCGACAAGCGCGCCCACGGTGCGGGCGTATGCGGCAAGCTCCGAAAATACGGATATAACCGTCCGCAACGCCTCTTCCGTGCGGTTTTTGGGATTGTACGTCCACTTGTCGTCGTTGAAACTTCCCGTTTCGCTTCCCACAATGGGACAACCCAACAATCCCGAATATTTAAGATAATCCTTGAACACTTCCTTACAGGCGGCAACCTTGTTTTTATCCGAATGTACGGGGTTGAAATACGCGCCTATAAGGGGTACTGCCACGCCCGCCTCTTTTAAGGCTTCGCCTATGCGCGCGGCGCTTACGGCGTCTATGCCGCCGGGGACGTATTTTATCTCGTCCATAAACTTGTACGCGACGAGTTGCACCGCGGATATATCGCAACTATGCAGTTTTTCTATCGCCCCCTCAAGCCCTTTTACGCCGAGGTCGTGCGTGCGGAATGCTATCTTCATTTTTTGTATTATCTCTGTACGCGTCCGCTGCCGTCGCCGCCCGCGAGAGCTTCAACTTCCTTGCGAGAAACAAGGTTGAAGTCGCCGGGGATGGTGTGTTTAAGCGCGGAAGCCGCAACGCCGAATTCCAGCGCGGACTTGAAGTCCTTTCCGTCGAGGAAGCCGCAGATAACGCCGCCCGCAAAGCTGTCGCCGCCGCCTACGCGATCGACGATGGGGTGAATCTTGTAAGCCTTTGAATGATAGAACTCGCCGGTGGAACCGTTGTAGATGCAGGCGGACCAGCCGTTATCGGAAGCCGAATGGGAAACGCGCAGGGAAGAAATGGCGTACTTGAAGCCGAACTTCGCAACCATCTGTTCGAATATCGACTTGTATCCGGCAAGTTCAAGCTCGCCGCTTGTAACGTCCGTCTTGCCGGGCTTGAAACCGAGAACAAGTTCCGCGTCCTCTTCGTTGCCTATGCATACGTCTACGTATTTCATAAGCCCCGTCATAACCTTCTGCGCCTTTTCGCTGGACCACAGCTTTTTGCGGAAGTTGAGGTCTACGGAAACGGTTACGCCGTGCTTCTTCGCCGCTTTAAGCGCTTCTTCCGTAAGAACGGCGGCGCTGTCGGATACGGCGGGGGTGATGCCCGTAAAGTGGAACCAATCCGCGTCCTTGAAAATTTCGTCGAAATCGAAATCTTTGGCGGTAGCCGTAGTTATGGAAGAATGAGCCCTGTCGTAAACGACTTTGGAAGGGCGCATCGAAGAGCCCGTTTCCAGATAGTAAATGCCCAATCTTTCGCCGCACTTTGCGATATGGCAGGTTTCTACGCCGTACTTTCTCAAAGCGGCGATTGCACATTCGCCCAGCTCGTTATCGGGAACGGCGGTAACAAATTCCGCTTTGTGCCCGTAATTTGCGCAGGAAACGGCAACGTTTGCCTCGCCGCCGCCGTAATTGACGTCAAATTCGTCGGCTTGGATAAACTTTTCGTTGTTGGGGGTGGAAAGGCGAAGCATAATTTCGCCCATGGTTACGATTTTTTTCATTTCAGATATCCTCTTTAAAAAATTTTTTTTGTTTTTATCAAATGCCCGCCCCGCAAAACGTCAGGCGCATACGGGGCGCGCCATTTTACTTTTTAAGCACGAGATGTACGGCAAACCCGCCGAATTCATGTTTGAGATACGCCACGTTCATAACGCCTTCCTTGTTGTACTTTACGGAAGATTCGTCAATTTCGTAGCCGCGCAGTTTAAGCTGATATGCCGCGCGCTTTACCGAATTTGTCGCAACCGCGATATGTCCGTGCGTGCCGCGGAACGGTTGCTTCATCATTTCCATATACGTGGAAGCGAATACCGAGCTGTTGCCCACCTTCTTTGTGAAGCCGAAAGCGCTGTCGAATTCGTCCGCAACCTTTTCCGCCTCTTCGGGATTTGCGCAGTTCAGCCCGACGTGCACCATAGTGAAGCCCAGCATCTTGTCTATTGCTTCGCGGCAGAGCTTTGTTATGCCTGCCCAATCCTCCGCTTCCAGCAGATTTGCGGGAACTATCCAGCTTCCGCCGCAGCAGACGATCTTTTTATACGAGAGATAATTGTTGAGATTATCCGCCGTAACGCCGCCCGTGGGCATAAAGCGCATCGTGGTGTAGGGTCCGCAAACAGACTTTATGTAGGGAAGCCCGCCCGCCTGTTCCGCGGGGAAAAACTTTGCGAAATCCAAACCGAGTTCCAGCGCCTGCTCTATCTCGCTTGCGGAAGAAAGCCCGGGTGCGAAAGGCACGCCGTTATCCAGGCAGTGCTTTACCACTTTGGGGTTCAACCCCGGCGCAACGCAGAACTTTGCCCCCGCCTTCACCGCGGCGTCCGCCTGCTCGCAGGTGAGCACGGTGCCGGCGCCGACAAGCATATCGGGATACGCCTTCGTCATGCGCGAAATAACTTCGTCCGCGCCCTTTGCGCGGAAAGTAACTTCGGCGCAGTTTATGCCGCCGTCGCGCAGGGCTTTGGCAAGTTTTTCGGCGTTTTCCACTTTGTCCAGCTTTATAACGGGCACTATGCCTACGTTTTCAAGCTCGTCCACCAAAGCGTCGATTTTCTCTTTAACCGTCATATGAAAACTCTCCTTTACGGGTATTTTTGTTGCGTGCAAATATTATAGATATTAACAAAATATTTTCACAACAAACATTATAATATTATACCGTATGCGTTGCAATGCACAAAACGGACTGATTTATATATTTTTCGGGTATTTCGACTTGCGTCGACAGATATTGCAAAATTGTTGCCGAAAGATGTGCCCTATGCGTTGACATATCGCCCGCACCGTGGTATTATAGGCGCATAAAAGGGAGTAGTTGCAAACGCGGCGCCGTCATCACGGGGCAACCCCGGTTCCGCACCTTCAAGGTAACAAGACTTTTAGCTTACAAAAGCTATAAGTCTTTTTTGTTTGCCCGAAACGACCCCGGTTTAATTTCGCCGCGCGGTGAAACCGACGGCGGGGAAAAGAGGTGATATTTTGAATTTTTACGACGGCACGAAGGAAGAAACGCTTGAAAGTTTAAACGTTTCGGAAAGCGGACTTTCGGAGACGGAAGCCGCCGAAAGGCTTGCAAAGACGGGCAAAAACGAGCTGAAGGGCAAAAAGCGAAAGCCCGCGATAGTGCGGTTTTTGGCGCAATTCTGCGACGCAATGATTATCGTTTTGCTTGTGGCGGCGGCTGTTTCGGCAACCTTTTCCGTCATCCGCAAGGACTACGGCGAGCTGGTGGACGCGGGCATAATACTTGCGATAGTTATCGTAAACGCGTGCATAGGCTTCGTACAGGAAAACAAAGCCGAAAACGCGCTTGAAGCGTTGAGGCAGAAGAACAAACCCAACGTGAAAGTTATACGTGACGGCGCGCAGAGAACCATCCCCGCGGAAGAACTTACCGTGGGGGACGTAGTTTCGCTGGAAGCGGGCGACGTGGTGCCCGCCGATATGCGGCTTATATCTTCCGCCTCGCTTAAAATAGAGGAAGCGGCGCTTACGGGCGAATCGGTGCCCGTGGAAAAGCACGCGGAGGCGATTGTTAAGTGCGACGCGCCGTTGGGCGACAGGCTGAATATGGCGTACCTCGGCGGCACGGTGGCTTACGGCAGGGGGCGCGGCGTTGTGACGGCTACGGGTATGTCCACGGAAATGGGCAAGATAGCCGATATGCTTTCCTCCGCCTCGGAGGACCCATCTCCTCTCAACAAACAGCTTTCCAAAACGGCTAAAATACTTTCGTTGGGCGTGATAGCCGTCGCGCTGATAATCTTCGCCGTGACAATGATACGCAACCCGCAACACTTTACTAACGCGTTTATGACCGCCGTTGCGATAGCCGTTGCGGCTATACCCGAAGGACTGCCCGCCGTGGTGACGATTGTGCTTGCCATGGGCGTGCAGAAGATGAGCGGGCGCGGCGCGATAGTTAAAAACCTGCCGTCCGTGGAAACGTTGGGCTGTTGTGAGGTTATATGCTCCGACAAAACGGGCACGCTTACTTTAAATAAAATGACCGTAAAGGACGCGGCGTGCGGCGAGGGGTGCGGGCAACTGCTTAAGGACATTTTGTGCCTTTGCAACGACACCGTGGTGACGGACGCAGGCTATGCGGGCGACCCCACGGAAACCGCGCTTGCCGCTTACGCTTTTGAAAACCCCGCGGAATATGCCGCGTTCATTCACGCAAATCCGCGAATAGACGAACTGCCTTTCGACAGCGTGCGCAAACTTATGACCACGGTGCACAGGCGCGAAAACGGAGTGTTTTCCTACACAAAGGGCGCGCCCGATATGCTTATGGCGCGGTGCGACAGGATACTTACCGCAGAGGGCGTGCGTCCGATTACGGACGGGGATATAAAGCTGGCGGAAAAGCAAAACGCGGATATGGCGAAGCGCGCCCTGCGCGTGCTTGCCGCCGCCTACGCGGAGGGCGAAACGCTTGAAGAGAAAAACCTGATATACGTCGGGCTTGCGGGGATGATAGACCCCCCTCGCCCCGAAGTTAAAGCCGCGGTGGAAAAGTGCCGCGGCGCGGGTATGAAGCCGCTTATGATAACGGGCGACCACCTTGTAACCGCCTGCGCCATAGCCGAAGAGTTGGGTATTTTGCGCGAGGGCGATTTGACCGCAACCGGCGCGGACCTCGACGCGATGAGCGACGAACAGCTTTACGAAAATATAGACAGATATTCCGTATTCGCGCGCGTAAGCCCCGAAAACAAGATAAGGATAGTTAAGGCTTTCAGGAACAGGGGGAAGATAACGGCAATGACGGGCGACGGCGTAAACGACGCGCCGAGTATAAAGGAAGCCGATATCGGCATAGGTATGGGCATTACGGGCACGCAAGTTTCAAAAGAGGCGGCGGATATGGTACTTACGGACGACAATTTCGCCACCATAGTGGACGCCGTGGAAGAGGGCAGAAAAATCTTTTCCAACGTGACGAAGGCGATACAGTTTTTGCTTTCCGCCAACATAGCGGAAGTGCTTTGCCTGTTTATCGCCACGGTGATATTGCAGACGGAAGAATTTCTTACGCCCGTTATGATACTTTGGATAAACCTGATAACGGATAGCTTCCCCGCCCTCTCCTTGGGCGCGGAAACCGCCGAACGCGACGTAATGAGTTTGCCGCCGCGGAAAAGCAACAAAAGTTTGTTTGCGGGCGCAATGGGCAGGGACATAATTTTGCAGGGTCTGATACAGACGGCGCTTGTAATGACGTCGTTCTGCATAGGCAAATACGTGCTTGCGGACGGCGTAAGCCACCCCGCCGTGCCTATGACGATGGCGTTTGTAAGCCTCTGCTTTATACAGCTTTTCCACTCTTTCAACCTCCGCTCGCAACGCAACACGATTTTTACGAGAAAACTGTTTTGCAACAAATATCTCGATCTTTCCGCGCTGTTGGGCGTTGCGCTTACGCTGTTTGTCGCGCTTGTGCCGTTCTGCCACAAAATTTTCGGCACCGCGCCTTTGAACGCCGTTGAATGGCTTATATCCGTGGGCGTTGCGGCAGCCGTCGTCCCCGCGGTGGAATTTCAAAAACTTATCTGCCGCCTTGCCGTAAAAAAGAAAAATAAATAATTACACCCCGAATATAAACCGCCCTGCGGCAATCTGCCGCAGGGCGGTTTTTTGTACTGTATGTCGCTTTTCAATCGCACTTCATAGCGTTTCCCGCAAAAAATTTCAACCTTCCCTTCGCCAAGTGTAAGTGTAACCCGCATAAGTATACTTTAAATTTTCCGCATTACTTGTAGGGCTGGTAACGTCTACCGCCGTATTGCCGGCTTTCCAGCCCGCGGTATTTTTAAAAGTTACACTATTAAGTGCGGTGCAATTATAGAACGCACTATAGCCGATAGTAGTTACGCTGTCGGGTATGGTTATGCTTTCAAGCGAGGTGCAATTATAGAACGCATAATTGCCGATTTCAGTTACGCCGTTACCTATCGTTACACTTTCAAGCGAAGTGCAATAATGGAACGCCCACGCGTCGATAGAAGTTACACTGTCGGGTATAGTTATACTTGTAAGCGAGGTGCAATCCTCAAACGCCGCATCGCCGATAGAAGTTACGCTGTTGCCTATTGTTACACTTTCAAGCGAGGTGCATTTATAGAACGCACTATTGCCGATAGAAGTTACGCTGTCCGGTATGGTTATACTTTCAAGCGCGGTGCAACCGCTGAACGCCCACGCGCCGATAGAGGTTACATCTTCCGGAATTTCAAGATTTTTTACAAGTTCACCGTTAAGATATAGATTATGTGCATAATACAAGGGATTACTGTATTCACCATCAAAAAAATCGATATTGCACCAATTTTTTATGCTTGTTATATATACACTTTCAAGCGAGGCGCAACCATAGAACGCATAACTGTCGATAGAAGTTACACTATCCGGTATGATTACGCTTTCAAGCGAGGTGCATTCATAGAACGCATAATCGCCGATAGAAGTTACATTATTGCCTATCGTTACGCTTTTAAGCGAGGTGCAATACCTGAACGCATAATCATTGATTTCAGTTACGCCGTCACCTATCGTTACGCTTTCAACCGCAGTGAAATCTTTAAGGGATATATTTGTTTTATAATTTTCAAATGTAAGGTTTTTTATTTTACAATTGTTATTTATATAAGACTCCACCGAAAGCGACGTGCCCCATAACAAATTTTCTATACCTTCGAATCGGTTAAACACTTTGTAGGGTAAGTTTTTAACTTCTTCGCCCACGTTAAGGGATACGATATTTTCTTTAAAAATATTGTAACAATCAAGCATTGCCTCGAATAAGTCGGGCAAGTTATCCACTTTGAAATATCTGTATAGCGCCGCAAGTTCCTTTGCGACTTCCGGCACTGTAGTAGCTGTACTATAAGCCTTTATAAACGCCGGCATAATTATCGATGAAGTCACCTGACAATCTACGCAATTCCAATTTACCGTTTTCAAAGAATATGACGAAAACGTATTCACGCCTAATTCGGTAAGTCCTTCCGGTAAAGTCAATTCACTGATATCGCATAACTCAAAAGCGTTATCCTGTATTACGCGTATGGATTCCGGTAAATCTATTTCCTCTATCGCGCAACCCGCAAAGGCATATGCGCCTATATTTTTTAAATTTTCCGCAAAAGTAACTGTGGAAAGATTTTCACATTGGTAAAACGCGCCCAAGCCTATTTCCTTTATATTAGGCGGCACGGATATTTCGGTTAAGCCGTTATTGCTCATAAACGCAAAATCGCCTATTTTATTGACGCCATCTGTGGGAATAACGCTGTTTTTACAACCGAAAATAAGCAAATTTTTATCGCTTTCGATAAGACAATTGCCTTCACTGCGATATTTTTTATTTAAAGAACTTACTGTTATTTCTTCCAAAGAAGAACTACCGCAGAAAGCCAAAGCCGACGTATCCATTTCGATCAAATCGCTGTATGTATCCATTTCTACTGACTGCCCGATGTCAATCACGTTCTTGCCTATATTTAACTTTTTATAATCGCAAATGAAAAATGCGCCATCTTGCAAAGAAATTACATGATCCGGTATAGTTATTTCTTCCAATCCGGAAAGATATGAAAATGTATACTTTTTTACGGTGGTAATATCTTCCGGAATTACTATATTTTTAATCGGTTCCCCGTTTAAATAAAGCATACAATCCTTGCTATTACTAAAAGGCGTATCGAAATTGATTTTACAATATGCCGAAAGATCGGAAATATCTATGCGCTTTATATTGTTTGCCATCAACAACGAGTACATACCCACGTGTGAAAGGTGTGACGGTATGTTTATAGACGTCAAAGCATTTAACCCGCTGAAAGCAAAATCGCCTATTTTTGTTACGTTTTCAGGGATAACTATCTTTTTTATAGTCGTATCCGTCGTGCCTGCAAGTTGTTTGCCTGCAAGCCCGGGGATATTAGTAAACGTCCATTCGAAATACATCGTTCCGAAGCCATTATCCGCTATTTCAGTCACGGGTTTAGAATTGTAATAGGTAGGTATCACAATTTCGGCGTCCGTCGCTGTGCCTTTGGCTACGGAATAAGAATTTATTTCGCCATTCACCATAATGGGTTTAAATTCAAGCCCCGCCGTAAGCGGCTGATGGCAGAAGGAACACTCGCTTTCACCCTCGTTCAAATTGTGCCCGGCAGGCAAAACCTGTTCCTCTGTTTTTCCGCAGTTTTTGCATTTAACGTCAACCGTTCCGGAAGAAAGACAGTTTGCAGGCGTTTTTATAGTCCATTCGTTAAAATCATGCCCCGTAGGGGGTATAATTTTTTGTAAAGTCGAAGTGCAGTCGTGATTTTGGCACGCAAATTCTTCGATACCCTCTTCCGTACAGGTTGCGGCTTTTAATATTACTCCCGTTCCCGAATACATATGTCCGGTTGCGGGATAAATTTCTTCTTCCTGATATTCTCCGCATTGGCAGTATGCCCGCCTATATCCGTCCTCGGTACAGGTTGCTTGCTTCTTTTCAATTCTATAGCTGTAATTATGGACGTGCGGCATATTATTTTCCGAATCGGCAGTATGCTTTCTTTCCGGTCTTTCCCGCGAACAGCCCGTAAAAGCTACCGCCGTGGCGCAAGCAAACGCAACAACAAACGTAAGCA
Source organism: uncultured Clostridia bacterium (assembly GCA_947627575.1). Classification (GTDB taxonomy): domain Bacteria; phylum Bacillota; class Clostridia; order Christensenellales; family Borkfalkiaceae; genus Coproplasma. Next base: position 78,193 of record CANQWN010000009.1, on the reverse strand, counting down.
AAACAAGCAAAAATTTCTTTTTCATTTTTCTCCTCTGTGCGGCGTAAAAAATAAGGTGTGCCCCCGAAAGAGCACACCGCACGGTATCTCTCTCGGTTACCACGCCATAAAAACTTTCCGCACGATTACTCGTCAATAAAAGCCAGAGATACGCAATGCCTATTCCCATCGGCTTTTATTGACTTTTGCCGGTAAAACTATACCAAAAAACAGGTATTAAGATAACCTTTTGAACATTAAAGTTAAAAGGGCATAAAAATACCGTACGGATATTTTAAGTTTTATAACGTGGTATCCAAAATATATCACCGAATATAAAATTTGTCAAGCGTATGGGTGCAACGCCATTGCAAAAAACGCCCCGCCGCAAAATTCTACGAAAAAAAAGGGCAGGCTTCCCGCCCGCCCTTTTTGTGAACTTCCCAAATAATTTACGGCGCAAGCAGGGTTCCCCCTGCATCACCATTTAAATTACCGCAATATATTTATGTGCGCCCTTAAAAATGGCGAAGAGGGACGAGCGCGGACTTCTCAAAACAGCACAGTGCGCTGTTTTGCCGCGCGAGATGAGTGAGCGCATAATTCCCGCGCGAACGGTGCCCGAACACGGCGTTGCCCTTACGCCGTGTGAGACAGAGCCGCCAAAACTCACGAAAAATCGCAGGCACGGCTTGCCGAGATTTTCGTGAACCCTTTAAAATATTTCACGGCGCAAGCAAAATCGCACTTTTCTTATCCCACAAAACCACTTTGTGCTTTTGCGGGAACCCTATGCGCCGCCCTCTCGGCGGCTGTAAGGAACAACAGCCGCCTCGGTCACCGCTCGCGCTTTTCACTTTGCGCTCGCTCATCTCGCTTCGGCACGGACAGCGCACTGTGCTGTCCTATGAAATGCCTTGCTCGTCTCAATTTGCGAACCCTTTCGCCTCTGCCGTTTCCCAAAGGGAACCCTCGGCAGAGCGTCGCGGGCAAGCCCGCTCGCACAGCGAGGTGAATGACTGCGATTATATAATATGTGCGCCCCTATAAATGGCGGCAAGGGCGGCAGAGCCGCCAAAACTCACGAAAAAAGCAGACATCGTCTAACGTCTGCTTTTTTGTGAACTTCCCAAATATTTTACGGCGCAAGCAAAATCGCACTTTTGCGTAGCGCAACCCAATTTGCGCATACTTGCGCCTGAGCGAGGTGAATGACTGCGATTATATAATATGTGCGCCCTTATTAATCGCAGTCAGAGGACGAGTAGTCCTCAAAATCACGAAAAATCGCAGGGCGCGCAACCGCCCGAGATTTTTGTGAACCCTTTTACCTTGCCAACCATCCGCCGTCTACGGCGATTGTGAAGCCGTTTACGTAATCGCTTGCTTCGGAGGCGAGGAACACAGCCGCGCCCTCGATATCTTCGGGGGTGCCCCACCTGCCGGCGGGGATACGCGCAAGTATATCCGCACTGCGCTCGCCGTCCTGGCGCAACGCTTCGGTATTATTGGTTGCCATATATCCGGGGGCTATGCCGTTTACGTTTACGCCGTATTTAGCCCACTCGTTTGCCAACGTCATAGTAACGCCCCTTATTGCGGATTTGGAAGCGGTGTATGAAGGCACGCGTATGCCGCCCTGATAGGAAAGCATAGACGCGATATTTATGATTTTGCCGCCCGAATGTTGTTTTATGAACTGTTTGCCCACAGCCTGCGTGAGGAAGAACACCGTTTTTAAGTTTACGTTTATAACGCTGTCCCAATTCTCTTCGGAAAATTCGATAGAATCCTGTCTTTTGATTATGCCGGCGTTGTTTACGAGGATATCCACCCTGCCGAACTTTGCAACCGTCTTTTCGATAATTTCGGGGATGACGTCGCAAGTGCTTAAATCGGCGATTATGTTATAAAAATCTTCGCCGAGCATCTGTTCCGTTTCGGTGCTGGGTCTGCGGGAAACGCCCGCAACTTTTGCGCCCGCTTCCACAAACGCTTTGCATATGCCCTGTCCCAAGCCGGTGTTACTGCCGGTAACTATCGCAACTTTGCCTTTAAGGCTGAATTTGTCTAAAATCATAATTTCCACCTCTTATTTTTTTAACGGGAATATTTTACCATAAACGCGCGGCAAAATCAAGCCCCTTTTAAATTTCTTTGTCGAATTGCACTGTGTTGCCGGGTTTTATCTCATACGTTCTGCCCCGCAACTCTATCCATACGGACAGACACGACGGGTTGTAAACGCGTTCCCCGTCGGAAGAAAACCGAAGATTATCGTAGGCGGTTTTGTAGGCGCAGATTTCGCCGCAGGTTGCGTACCACACGTCCTGCCTTCCGCCCAACTGTGCGGCAAGCGTTTCCATTCTGTCCCAATCGCCGTTGTCGTCAAATTCGTACGCGTGCCCCCACACGAAAAACAGCAAAGGTTCCCTGTGTTTTAATTCGCCTGCGGGGTCCGCCGCAATAAACTTTTCGGCGCAAGCGAAAAGCCTTTCGTCCGTGTGGTGGCAAGTGGGGTCCCACAGCAGAAAATTATCCGGCAGGGAAAACCCGTAAGCGGATTTTGCGGTGCGGGCGTATTTTACGCCCAAAGACGGCAAAACACGCAATATATCTTCCGTATATGCGCCGTAAGCGTAAGCCAAACCTTCCACTATCCTGCCGAACCTGTTTTCGAGATAGGTTTTGTTGGAAACCAATTCGTTTATCCCCTCGGCAAGCGGAACCTTGTCAAGCGAAACGTGGCGCGCGCCGTGCATCGCTATTTCGTGCGGGCGGTTGTAGAAAGTGATATACGTCTGCTGTTCGTCCATTCTGCCGTGCCAGCGTTCGCAATCGAACAATTTGCTGTTTAAGTTGAACGTGGCTTTAAGCCCGTGCCTATCGAAAATTTCCACAAGGCGTTTGTCGGCTTTTACGCCGTCGTCGTAGCTGAACGTAACCGCCTTGCATTTACCGCCGTAAAAGCGCATATATTTTTCTTCATACATCTGATGAAACATTGATTAACCCCCGTATATGTCCCCGTCAATGCCTGCCGTATTCGGGCGCGCCCATTCTGCGGCGCGCTTCTTTCAACTGCTTTTCCGCGTCGTACGCGTTCCTCTTTCCGTCCAAAAAGCCGGAAGCCTTTTTCCACCTACCGGAAAGCACCCTGCCGCCGAACAGCAAACTGCGGGAAACCCAGTCGGTAACCATTCCTATCCAAAGCCCCATCGCGCCGAGATGCGCGCCCGCCCAATCGCAGGTAAGGATATAGCAAAGCCCCACGCGGAAAATCGCCATCGACAGCACCGCCGCAACCATTACGTACTTTACGTCGGAAGTGGCTTTAAGCACGGCGGGCAAGCCGAACGAAAGCGGATAGGTTACAAACTGTATGGACAGGCAGAGGATAAGGCAATTCCAAGCAATGTCGCGCGCTTCCCCGGAAATATTGTAAAAACTTAACAGCGGGTTGGAAAGCGCAAATACCACCGCCACGCACAGCGCGTTGCCCACGTAGCTTATCAAAAGCATTTTGCGGATATAGTATTTCACCTGCCCGATATCGCCCGTGCCCACTGCCTGACCTATTACCGTAAGTATGGAAGTGTTTATCCCGTTGCCCACTATAGAGGACATTGTATTTATGTTATACGCAACGGAATTCGCCGCGGATTCGAGGTTGGTGGAAACGCCGCTTTCAAGCACGACGTTGTAACTTGAAATCATTATAAACGCTATTACAAGTATCTTGCCCAACTGGAATAAACTGCTTTCCACGCCGCTGGGAATACCCAAAGTGAGTATCTTTTTTATCTGCCCGCCGTTGAAGCGGAATTTTTCAAAAACTTTCAGTCTGACGAGGTTTGTTTTGCGCGACATAAGGTACAGCGTAAACCCGGCGGGGAATATGCGCGCAAGCAAAGTTCCCAACGCAACGCCTATAACTTCAAGTTTAAGCCCGTAGATAAACAGCGCGTTGAAGCCTATGTTTAGGAAGAAACTTATCACGCCCGAAAGCATGGTGTTCATACTCTTTCTCTGCGCCCTCAAAAGCGCGGCGCAGGCGTTGAATATCGCAAGAAAAGGATATGAAGCCGCCATAATCAGGAAGTATTGGCAGGCGTACGTCTTTGTGTCCGCCGTCGCGCCGCCGAAAAGCAGGTTTATTATCTGCCTGTTCAGCGCCATACAAAACGCCATAACCGCAAGCGAGATAAGCAGCATTATAACCACCAGCTGTTTACCCGTTTTATTCGCTTCGGAAACGTTTTTTGCCCCGAGATACTGCGACGTGAGAATAGCGCCGCCCGCGCCGAACGCGGCGAAAAGCTGTATAAGCAGATTCGAAACCTGGTCTACCGAAGTTATTGCGGACAGTATGTTCTGTCCCGTTTCGGTGCTGTTCATCCCCTGTTTTGCGTAGGAAGCCATCAGCCCGTCCACCATTCCGAGGGACATGGACAGCGCGCTTTCGATAACTATCGGCGCAATCAGATAAAAAAGCATTTTGGAAGTAAACAGATTATAAACTTGTTTTTTTGCCTTTTGCATACCACAGGCGCCCTTTATGATTTTTTGATACACACATTCTATAACATTGCGCGCGCGTTGTAAAGAAAACGCGCGCGCAATATAAATATTTTCACTGTTTTGTCACACGGTTGTCGGTGCAGACGACGCGGAAAAACCTGAACACCCCGCAACCCTTTCCGCCGGGCGTTGCGCCGCGGGCGTAAACTCCTATCTTCGCGCCCACCCACTTGCCGGGGGCGGCGTAAAACTTATGCGTGAACGCACTGCCGCCGAAAGTGAATTTGTACGCCAACCTGTCCGGTCTTTCAAACTTCGCCGACATCTGGAAGGTTACGTAAGTATCGTCGTACGGCTGGCTTTGGCAAAGCGTTTCGTCCTCTTCGCCGCCTATTTTGCCGCCGCGTATTTCAAGATAGTTGCGCCCGCCCCGCCTTACCGCGCAGATATACGCATACTCTTCGCCGAACACGGTGAAACCCACTTCGTCGCCGTCGTTTACAAGGTGCAGGCGGCACTTTGTCTTTACCGAAAAATTGAAATACGGCGTCTTTTGCGTGAACAGCTGCGGAAGCTGCGAAAGCGAATTGCCCCCGTAATATACGCAATTGAGTTTAAGTCCGCGCTTCATTTCGTACCAACCCTCCGCGGGATTGGCGGGCGTTTGCCATTTAAGCGCAAGCCTTTCGCCGTCGAATTCGTCGGTGGGGTCGAGGGAATAATCTGTAGCCGCGTCCACGGGATAATCCCCGCCGTATACGGGGCTGCCGGCAAGATTTTCGTCCTTTATTTCGCCGGGCACGGGCCAGCCGTTTATCCACCGCGCGGGTTGCAGATACACCGTACGCCCGTACGCGCCCATATCGCGGAAATGCATGAACGCCCACTTTTCGCCCGCGTCGTCCAAATCTATAAGCGCGCCCTGATGGGGTCCGTTCACTTCGGTATCGCCCTGCGTAAGTATTATCTTCTGCTTATAGGGTCCGTAGATATTTTCCGAACGCAAAGCTATCTGCCAGCCGTGCTTTACGCCGCCCGCCGGGGCGAGAATGTAAAAATACTTCCCGCGGCGGTACAGCTTCGGCCCCTCTACGCACGGCGCAACGTCCGTGCCGTCGAAAACTTCGGTATACGTCTTGCCCGCGCGGGTAAGTTTTTCGTCCGCTTCGAATACCGCTATGCGCGAATTGTAACCTATGCGGCTTTTTACGAAAGCGAACGCCACATAGCATTTGCCGTCCGCCCATATCGGGCAGGGGTCTTCCAACCCTTCGCCAGTGATAAGCGCGCGGAGGGGCGACCACTCGCCGTAGGGGCTGTCCGCTTCCGAAACGAAAATCCCCTCGTCCGGGAAGGGTATAAGGCAATAATATTTTCCGCCGTGATAGCGTAAGGAAGGCGCCCACGCCCCCTCGCCGTGGCGGACGCCGTCGAATTTTTCAAACGGCAGTTTGCGCACCACGTAGTTTATCAACTCCCATTCCACAAGGTTTTTGGAATGTAACACGGGCACGCCCGGCACATAGTTGAAGCTGGAAGCCACCATATAAAAATCTTCGCCCACCCTTATAACGTCGGGATCGGAATAGTCCGACGGAATGACGGGATTGATATATTTCATCTTTTCACCTGCAAACAATCTTTGCGTCAATTTTAGCACTTGCGGCGTAATTTTTCAACACTTTTGAAAATTTTTCCGAAATTATCCTGCGCTATGTTAAATTTTGCCGCTTATACAACCCAAAATACAGGGCGGCGCGTTTTACCGCGCCGCCCACCGTTATTTAAAGGCTCATTTCGTATATTTTGCGCACGTCCTGCGCCGTCAGCGTTTTAAAGCCGTTTATCTGCTTATGGCTTACCGCTTTATCCGCCATTTCGTCGAAGTGTTCCGCGCCTATGCCTATCGCGGAGAGGCTGTCCTTCAAGCCCAACTTAACGAACAGGAAATCGGAAAGCGCGTTTATGGCGCGTTCCGCCGCTTCCGCGGGGGAAAGCGAGGGGTCTATCCCGAACACGTTTACGCCGAAATCGTAATACTTGCCCACGTTTTTATCGTCCAGACAATAGCGCATCCAGCGCGGCGTAAGTATTGCAAGTCCCAACCCGTGGGTTATATCGTAGAAAGCAGAAAGTTCGTGTTCCATTGGATGCACGGACCACGCGTGCCTCTTCCCGCCGGTTACAAAGCCGTTTATCGCCCAGCTTGAAGCCCACATCAGGTTTGCGCGCGCCTCGTAATCGCAGGGGTCTTTCAGCGCCGCGGGGGCGTATTTGACTACCGTGCGCATAAGCCCTTCCATAGTTGCGTCCAGCATATACAAATCCTTTTCGGGCGCGAAATACGTTTCCATAATGTGCGACATTATGTCCGCCGCGCCGCAAGCCGTCTGATAGGGGCTTACGCTGTATGTCAGCGTTGGATCGAGGAAGGAAGCCTTGGGGCGCAGGATATCTTCCATACGTCCCAACTTTTCGTGCGTGGCAAGGTTGGTGATAACCCCGCCGCCGTCCATTTCGGAACCCGTTGCGGAGAGGGTAAGCACGGTAACTACCGGCAAAGCCTCCGCTATGGGCGCGCGTTCGGATAAAAACTTCCACGGGTCGAAATCAACCTTCGCGCCAGCCGCCATATATTTGGAAGCGTCCAAAGTGGAACCGCCGCCCACGGCGAGAATGACGTCTATGCCGTATTTTTTGCACATTTCCGCGCCCTCGCGCACGCTTTCCACGCGCGGGTTGGGGGCTATGCCCGAAAGTTCGTAACAATGCAAACCCGCGGCTTTTATCTGCCCGATTACCTTATCGTAAAGCCCGCTGTTTTTTACAGAGCCGCCGCCGTACGTTAAAAGCACTTTTTTGCCGTACTTTTTAAGCTCTTCGCCCAACTGTTCCACTACGCCCTTGCCGAAATAAACTTTCGTGGGCACGTCGTATACAAATCCGTTCATAATTCCTCCTTTAACCGTAATCTATTATAACTTGCCCGCAAACTTTTGTCAACGGTGCAAAACGCGGCGCTTTTGGTAAAGCGCCGCGCCCGTCATATTATTTTAAAGCCGAGTTTTAATATAAGTTTTATCGTCTGCAAGGATGTGCGCCTGTCGTAATCCTTTTCGCTTTCGGGCAATTCGGAATAGGGCACAAGCATGGGATGGGTCTTTTTTTCCGCGTCCAACTTTTCGCCGTACTTCCACCCCTCGCTTATCCTGCCGGCCGCCCACACCTCGTGGGTATTTTCTGCAATCTTTTCCGCAAGCCGCATAATTCTTTCGTCAACTTCCACCCCGTCAAGCTCCGCGGGATGGGGAACATAATTATTTTTCATAGCCGTTTTCCCCATATATCTCGTAATTTGTCCAATCTTCCGAAATTTTTATGCAGTAATTTTTGCCGTCCCGCGCGTCGCCCAACGTGAAAATACGATAGCCTTTTTCATCTTTAAGCCACATCTTTTTCACCCATTCGTTGCTGTTTTTAATCAAACTTACTATCTCTTCGATAAGATTTAAAAGTTTTTCCCGCAAATTTTTCTTTTCGCGGCGGGACAGCCCGTCTATCTTTTTAAGTATCAATATGCGCTTTTCGTTTATAGCCATACCGTAAACCATACGCACATCGTTGTCCTTATAATCGTACACTTCCGTTTTGTTCTTTACGGCGGAAATCAGCAACGAAAGCATATCCAGCTTGTCGAGGTTGTATTTTTCCGCGGCGGCGCCGTCGAAAACTATCCAGTCGTCAAGCAATTTATTATCGTTTTCCGAAGAATTTAACGCTTTTTTGAAATATTCAAGCGCCTTATCTTTAACTTCTTTCAGGATAACGTCGGTTAAGTTATAGCTTTTTTCGCTGTCCACAAGGCAAGAATGCCATTTGCGCATGTGCGATTTGTTCGTTCCGTCTTGCTTTGAAATCTCTTCCTTGAACTGTCCGACGGTGGGGCAGACATATCCCGCCGAAAACAGGTACATCATCCAGCGCACGTGTTCCAGCCACACCAATTCGTTCACAGTCTTTTTATCGCCGGAAAGTTTTATTATCTTTTCGGACAGCTTACCGTCGTTGTCGCCGTAAACGTTTTCCCACTCCTTTGAAGTTTGTATAAGCCCCAAAGAAAACAGCTTATAGCGGTAATGTATTGCGGAAACCGCGGAGGACTGCGAGGAATAATTGTCCAGCTCGAACACCCGTCGGGAAGTTTTTGCGTATGCCCAATTCTGATAATACGCCTTTTCGGAGATGTCGTTCAAAAACACGTTTTCGTAGCTGTACCTTTCTTTAAGCGAACCGAAGGGATGCAGTTCGCAACAGGAATCGGATTTATCGTTTATCGCATTAAGCGAAGCGCAAAGCCCGCTGTCCTCTATCACCACGTTTATAACGGGGCGCCTGCCGCCGTTTCCGCATTGTATGTGCTCGTTTATCCACATTGCGCACCGCGCGTTAAGCACGTCGTCGCCCATAGCCACAAGCACATAGTCGGCGTTGTAACAGCCGTCCTCGCAAAATTTTTCGGCAAAACCTTCCCGCCCGAATACGGCGTTGAAAAATTGAAACTTGCAGTACTGCCGCCCCGTCTTGCCGAAAACGCCCGGCATCTCGAATTTAAGTCTGGGTTCGATATTTTCCTTCGCGTTGTCTGCGATAACCCTGATTTCCACTTCCGCGCGTTTGAATTGCTTGCCGCCCTCTGCCGTTACGACGGAGCGGGGCGAAAAGATCTGCGCGCACCACGGCACGGATTTGAGGAAGTGCCGCGCGATGCGCCCGCCGCCTACCACCAGCACCCTTATCTTTTCTATATCGGGCAAGTCCTTTCCGCAAGCCGCGTCGCCCTCTTTTTCCGTGCGGAACCACGGCTTAACCAAAGGATATTTGCCGTCTATCAGGTCGTATACGAGATTTTCGAATTCCCGCACGGTTTTGATAACCTTTATGTCGTAATTTTTACGCCCGTCGTTTGCGCCGTTTATGTACTTCTTGTACGCGCCTTCCACTATCTTTTCCGTGTCGGGATTATGGGAGAACACAAACACCTGCGTTTCGGCGTTGTTCCACCGCTTTAAAACGGCGGGGCTTTCGGTAGCCATAACCGAAGCGGTAAGATTTTCCGATTCCTTGTCGGAAATGAAAAAGTACGTCAGCTTGCGCTTTTTATGGCTTAATTTAAGCCTGTTGTAGGAAAGGCTGTCTATGCTGTCGTTCACGCAGATTGCGCCTATATCCTTTGCGCGTTGCAAAAGTTCGCCCTTTTGCGGGTTGTCCCTGTCGGAGTCCGCAAACACGATTGCGGCAAAGCGCGAAACGTTGCCGGGCGCAAATTTGTATTTGCCCTTAACCTTTTCGTCATATAAACTTTCCGCCAGCCATATGGAACGCTCGTTCAGTTCCGAAAATATGTACTTTTCGCGCGATATGTTAAGATAAAGGCGCATTTCGGGGAAGAATTTGCCCACCACCGAAATCAATACCGCTCCGCCCAAAAGAGGCGCGAAAAGGGTAAGCAAAAACGCCGACAGGTTGAAAAGCCTGCGCCAATGCACGCTGAATTCAAACAGCGCGCCGCTTTGCAGCAATTCGCCGTAATCCGCGTCCATACTGAAAAATTGCAGGGTTGCGACTATCTTTTCGGGCAGGGATAAAAATACGTCCCAAAATCCCTTTTCGCCCGAAAGCGTCTGTTGCGCGAACGAAGCGCACAGCGCCGCAGTTAAAAGGAACAGCACCGAAACCGCCACGCCCACTATGACGAATACCAGCTTCATCCCCCTGCGCACGAAAACCGCGCGGACGAAACAGCCTACGCATACCAACCACGCGGCTATAATGAATATACAGCTTAAAACTTCTGCGGCGTTCATACGTATATCCCCCCGTAAATTACTTTACTTTGTTACGTCCTCTACTTTTATCTTGCCCTTACTCAACAGATAAAGTTTATCGTCGTATTTGTCTATTGCCGCGTGCGACAAAAACAGCGCGGTTTTTATTACGTCGTCGCTTAATATGCTTGAACGGTAGTTTATATTCAGGCGGTAAAGCACGCTTTTTACGGAATACATATAATCGAAATTGCCCATCCACAGCTTTTGGTTTATGTTGCAGACGGCAACCGCCATATTTGTTACTTCCCTCGTGCTTTCCCCCACTTCAAAGGGCAAATGCGAATATATGCTTACCCTTCCGCATTCCCACTCTATCCTGATGAAAAGCCTTACGGGGAAATCATTTGTGGCTATTTCCAGAAACAGCGTATATTCATCCTTGTCTTCGCCGTATTCCAGCTCCATCATATCCATAACTCTTTTAAACTGCGCGTAAACGGCGCGCCCTTCCCTTTCGGTATCACACATAATTTCACTCCTTCGCTATCAACGCCAGCGTTTCGTCTAAACCTTTTTTCCCGCTTGCGTAATTTGCAAGAATATCGTTATATTTATCCACCACCACGCAGGAAAAATTCACCATTCCGAAAAACATCTGCGCGTCTATAAGGCACCCTGCGTAGCACGTGGTATTTCTGAAATTAATCTGTCCGTTTTCCGTATTCAGGTCGAAACAGCCCTCCGCCAACTTGTAGTTTATAGCCGAAACTATAACCGCGCCGAGGGCTATCTTATCCTGCGGCAAAGCCGCCACGGGCGACACCAGCGCGAAAAGTTTGCCCTCGTCGTAGAACACGATTTTGAAGGGCATGGGCAAATCATCGCCTATCACGTTTATCAAAATCGAAAGTTCCCGCTCGTCTTTCCTGTACTTCCACTTTTTCTCGTCGAGAATTTCGCACAGCTCGTAAAACAGCTTTTTTGTTTCACCGTCGTAATCGTTTATCATAATTACCTCCCGTTTTCAGTTCCGCCGCACATATTGCGAAAGAACTTCGTCTATTTCCTTTGCGGTTAGGCTGTTTTTTTCGATAAGCCTTTCCGCAAGCGCTTCCTCCGCGGGCTTGTTTTCGCTTATAAGCGCTATCGCCCTTTTAAGTTGCCCGTCCAAAATTTCGTTTATTTTAGCGATATATTTGCCGTTTTCGTCATACATACGCCTGTCGTCAAGCGTCGCAAGCGAACCTTCCATACCGTAGCGGGATATAAGCGCCCACGCCGTACCCGTGGCGGCTTCAAGGTCGCTTGAAGCGCCCGTGGTAACGCCCTCGCTATCGCCGTAATATACGATTTCCGCCGCTCTTCCGCCCAAATAGCAACATATCTTATCCAACAATTCTTCCCGCGTGTATTCAAATTTAAGGTCGTCCACTTCGGGAAGCATATATCCGCCGAAATCCCCGCGCGAAATATTGGTGATATACGAGGGATTGTTGCCCGTAAGCCAGCTTACAAGCGCGTGCCCGCATTCGTGGAAGGAAACTTTTTTCACCGTTTCTTCGCTCCACTTCTTTTCCGCGCCCAAACGGTCCGCGTCAAGCGCGGCGGAAAGAATTTCGTCGGTAAGTTTATCCCCCTTCGCCATGCGCAAAGCGTATTCCACCGCCATTTCCAGATCGGCGGCGCTTCGCCCTATCGAGCGCACGGCAAGGTTCTTTATCGTATCGGCGCGGATATGCTTTATGCCGTGCTTTGCAAGATAGTAATTTATAAACTGTTCCCTTTCCTCGGTGTTCGGTAGTTCTATCTTTATCTTCCTGTCGAACCTTCTTACAAACGCGGGGTCAAGCACGTTTAACCTTCTGCCCGTGCTGTCTATGCCGAAATTGGTTGCGGCAAGCACCAGCACGGGTCTCTTTTCGTCGTGTATGAACCCGTCCATTTCGGAGAGGAAGGCGTTTTGCAATTCCTCGGAAAATTGGGTCATTTCGCTGCCCGTGCGCTGTTTGGCGAAAGTATCTATTTCGTCTATAAACAATATGCAGGGCGCGTATTTGCGAGCAAGACGGAACGTCTTGCGTATTTCCGCCGGTCCCTCGCCCACGTGGCTTTTTAAAAATTCGGTGCCGTTTTTCTGTATGAACGCCACGTCGCTTTCGCCCGCCATAGCCCTTGCAAGTAAAGTTTTGCCCGTACCGGGTTCGCCGTAAAGCAACACGCCCCGCGGTATACGCACGCCCTTGTTTATATATTCGCGCGGGTTTTTCAGGTAATCTATAAATTCTTTCAGCGTGTTTTTCGCGTCGGTTGCGCCTATAACGTCCTTAAACGTAACGTCGGGCTTGCTTGTAACGCTTAACAAATCGCCCTCGTCCTCCGCGTCCACGCTGTGCTTTACCGTCAACGCCGCCGCCTTTATTTCCGCCTTTGCGCCGTCGTCCGAAAATACCTGCGCGCAGTTGTAAAACAACGCCTTGCTCCCGTGGGAAAGGCTGTGCGCGGAATTAAGCATACGCGCGTTGTCGCATATTTCCGCTATGTTTTTAAGGAATTTATCTCCGTCGTCGTTAAGTTCAATAACGCCCCGCGCGCCCAAAGACAGGAAGGTGCGGAGGTTGCTTTCGCCGCCCGTTGAGGCGGTTTCCAACATATATACGGGTATTTCGGGATAATATTCGCTGATGTAGCGGAAGAATTTGGTTCCGTCCGAATCCGCGTCCTCAAGGTCCGCGGGGGAATACTTCCTCTTGCGCAAACCGCAGAGGGGGTCTATTATAACCCACATTATGTTGCCGCGCAACAGCTCGCGCGCTTTTTCGGGGTTACTGCACACAACCGCCCTGCACTTATCCTTCAACCCTTCGGGCAACAACTTTTCCGCCGTATGGGAAACGAAGAACAGCACGCGCGGCTTATCCTTATCCACAAACAGGTTTTCCGCTTCCTTCATTGCGTCCTCGAAATCGAGGTCGAACTTTATCCGTTTAAGTTTCCCGAAACAGTTTTCGCCGAATTTGGCTTTCATATGCAAAAACAGCGAAAGCATTTCGTCCACTACAAATTTTTTCGCCACGCCCTTCAGATTGCGCGCGTCCGCGCTTCCTCCGCCGGCGTACAGCATCGCCTCGCACAGCTTTTTATCGTAGCTTATGTCCAACCCGTATTTGTTACGGAAGAAATTAAGCTGTTTATCCAGCTCCGTCTTTACTATCCCGCACAGAGAGTGAGGTTCCAGACGGTTGAACATAACTGCCACGCCCGAAGAAATGCGCGAAAGTATGGGCGCGGGGAAAAACGGCTGTTGGTTGGCGGGGTTTACGTCGTTTTTAAGCGCGCTTATTATCTTCTTTTCCGAAATGTCGGAAAAGTTGATTTTATCGTCGCCTTCATATACGCTTTTGCCTGCGTTTGTGGTCATTATTATTATCGCGTCGCGGAAGGAAACGTTTTCCGCCATATACTCGTCCTCGAGGACGCCCCCTTCGAGAATCTGCAAAAACAAATGTATTACCGCGATATGCGCCTTTTCAATTTCGTCGAAAAGCAGAATACAATACGGGTTTTCCTTTACGAACGAGGTTACCCGCCCGGGCGCCGCCGCCTTGTATGAAGCGTTTATGCCCCTGAAACTTATGGGTCCTTCCTGCCCGTCGGAAAAACTGCTCATATCCAGCCGCAGGAAGGGCAAATCCAAAATTTCCGCCGCGGTTTCGGCAAGGAAAGTCTTGCCCACGCCGGCGGGTCCCGCAAACAGAAACAAAGCCCGCGGATTTTTTTCTTCGCTGTCGTCCGTCTCGCGCACCCACATACCGAAAAGCGCGGTTACAAACGCGTCTATGGCGTGGTCCTGCCCCTTTACCCGTTCTTTCAGCTTTTTGCGCAACGTCTCCGTCTCTTTTAAAAGCTCGTTCAATTCCGTCTTTGTATTGCCCGTGCGGGGGCGTTTCACCGCCCTCTCTTCGGCAAGTTCTTCCTCTTCTTCCTCTTCTTCGTCTAAATCGTCGTCGTCATCTACGTCCGTATCGCCGCCGTCCGCGGAACCGTCGCCGTGGAGTATGGGGTTCCCGTTGCAGTCAACTATGCCGAGGTCGGTGAAAACTATCACCAGATTGGTATTTTCGTTGAACCACAAGTCGGCGCGGACGCGCAAAAATTTTACCAGCATATCGAATTTGCCCGTTTCGGACGGGAAAACGAGGGTAAGCGAATCTACGCCCTGCGAAATCACCTTTACATCGGGGTTATTCATATTAAGTCTTTCGCAGAAATATTTTACGGGTAAATAATGGTTCGTCCTGCCCTTTTCAAGCGCCCAGCCCCTGTCGAATTCCATTAAAATTTTTCTATACATAAAGCTATCCCCAAAAAAATTTCAGATTGTTTGAAGCCTACCTTACAAAAGAGTTGTAGGCGCGCTTTACTTCTTCCATCACAGAAAGGCAAAAAGCCCGCGGCTTCGGGTTGCAGAAATATTCCGAAACCGCTTCCGCAACCGTTTCCTCCGGGCAGCTTGCCGCATATGAGGAAAGCAACCTGCCTATGCTTTCCGCGGAATATCCCGAAATTAACCTTTTAAACCCTTCGCTTTCGGTTACCCCGCACATATAGTCCAACAAATGCCCCGCCTCGTGATAAAAAACCGAGTTGAGATTGCGGCACCCCTGCGGGTTGAAGCCCTGCGATTCCTCTATCATATGCGCCTCGCAGGACTTGAAATAATTATCCGGGTTATACTTTTCCGCGTCGAAAACTATCCCCCCGAAAAAACCGCCCGAACTTAACGCGGCGGCGAAATATTCTTCCCGCCGTTTTACGAGGGCGTTCACCTCTTCAAGGCAGTACGCGGCAAGTTGCATATATTCGGCGCGGTTCAATATCCCGTCCAGCCCGAATTTGCTTTTCACTTCCCCGTCGCCCATCGCCGCGCGCGCAATTATGTCGCGGTATTCCCGCACGCCGCCCAAATAGGTTACGTAGGCGCGCAACCGCGGAAATTCGCCGTAGACGTCTATCAGGCACTTTAAAATGCGCTTTGCGCCGTGGACGCTGATTTTTTCAAGACGGCTTACGTCGCACAGCCCGTATTCCACGGCAATGCCGTCCAGCCGCGCCGAAGAAGCCGCTTCGGTTACGGCTTTAAGAACTTTTCCGCCGCCGTGGGGAATTTCGCAACGGCGGGCTTTGCGCAACGAAAGGTTGCGCTGTTGCGCCGCGTCAAGGTGAAGGGTGACGCTATGCCCTCCGTTGAACTGCAATTCGTAATACAACATATCTCACCCGCGTCTTTTTATCGACGCCGATATTATAATTGGATGTACCGCCGCGGTCAAACGATTGAACCGCATTATTTTACGGCTGACAGGGCGCGCCGCAATTTCCGAATAAATTCGTCCTTATATATTATAACATCTGTTTTTGCGCTTGTAAATAGCAAAATGCGATAAAATTCTCCCGCCGCTATATTTTGCGCCGCCCGCGCGGGCGGCGCAAAACGCAAAAGCGGCGGCGCAAACGCGCCGCCGATGTTTATGCCGTTATGCCTGTTGCCATACGCCGGATGTGAAAGTAATGTCGCTGTAAGTAACGGTGGTTCCGCGCGTTGCCCAAAGGCAGATATATACGTATCTGCTGTCCGCAACCGCAAGATCGAAATCGCTTTCCGCCGCGTAAGTTTTATTGCCTATCGTGGCGTTGTTTATCTGGACGGATATGCTTTGGCTCGTTCTCGACAGAGTGAGGTTGTATTCGCCCACAGGCGCTTCGCCCTTTTGCTGCGAGTTTGAAAGAGCACCGCCATTTCTGCAATATCCGTAGTAATTGGTTTTGCTGTCGCCTCGCAAGCCTGCGTTTACGTAGTTTGAGCTTACGGTTTCGGCAAAGTCGATATGTATGTCGTCGCGTATCATTATTCCGAAGCCCGCCTGGTTGCCCCCGTACTTTTCAACGTTTGCCTTTGCGGTGACGGTAAACGCCGTATCGAAAGGCACCTGAATGAATACAGCCGCCAACATATCGTTGTCGCTTGCAATCTTGCCTTTGCCGTCTGCGGCGCTTATCCGGAAGGAAGGATTATCCGCATCGCCGCTTTGCGCAATAGTGTAATCGGCTACTTTTACGCCGTTGCCGAACGCGGTGGCATACCACTTATATTGGGTATGCGGTTCGGTTGCGTCCGCGGTTACGCCCGTGATGCCCGTCCAGTGCGTGGAAACGTCCGTCTGCGGGTTGAAAGGTTCGGTATCGGGGATAACGTAATCGGCGTTTATGCAAAGCTGTTCATAATCTTCGTATACGGGCTTTGTCTTATCCGTTCTTACGCTGTTTTTAAGCGGCAAGTCGGAATTTTTTATCGCCTGCGCAATGTAGTACGCGTTCTTCATTGCGCCGTAATAATTGGTATGCGTATTGTCCGTGCCGGTGGGCTTTTTATCCGTCTTTGCGGTTTTGTCTACCCATTCCGCGCCCGTAGCCGCATGGAACAAGGAAGCCTCTTCGTAAGTCATTGCCTTATATTCTTCCCTCGTCGTCTGCGTAAGATCAATGCAAAGCAAATCTTCCTCTTCGGCAAGCGCCTTTATCGCGGAGGGATAATTGCCGCCGTTCCATGTGGTGGTTACGTTGGGTTCTACGTCGGTTGCCTTCGCCGAACCCGTCGTAGTGGTGTGGTCGGTATCGTATTTGGCTTTGTTGGCGTCAGTCTGCAATCTTACTATAGGGGTGCAGAGTATGGGCGTTGCGCCCTTTTCCTTTGCAACGTCTATGTAGTAGTGCTTTAATATATATTTAAAGGAAACGGGACGTTGGGCGTTGTAATCGCCTATCATAGTAGACTGGTCGTTTGCGGCAAGCGTGGGGTCGGTATACCTCTTAACCTCGGTCTTTTCGTCGTTGTGCCCGAAGCCTATGATAAGATAATCGCCCGCGCTTAAATGACTGCACAGATATTCGTAGCAGGAAACGGTGGCGTCCAGCTTGCATTTGTTACTGCTGTCCTGCGATAAATTGTACGTGTAGGACCACGAACTTCTGCCCGAAAGCGCAATGTTCACAATATTGTTTTTGTCGCAATTTAGGTAGTTGTAAAGCTGTGTGCCGTATCCGTAGCGGGGTATATAGTATTTATCGTCGAACTCGCACACGGTGGAATCTCCGACGAAATAAACTTTGCCCGTAAACGGTACGGACGTATCGGCAGGGGTAGTCTGCTTGGGCGTCCACTTCGCGTAGAGGGTGAAGTTGCCCGTAACGGCGGAGTTGAAATCGTACTTGTTTTCGCACCCCGCTTCCTTATACCAGCCGCCGAAATCGTACTCGCTGTCGGTGGGCTCGGCAGGTTCGGCAACTTTTCCGCCTTCGTTTACGCTTTTAGCGTCAATCGCCGCGCCGTGACCCTGCAAATCGAAAGTTACGGTGTATTGCGTAGGCGTGGCGGGCGACTTGGGCGTCCACTTCGCGTAGAGGGTGAAGTTGCCCGTAACGGCGGAGTTGAAATCGTACTTGTTTTCGCACCCCGCTTCCTTATACCAGCCGCCGAAATCGTATTCGCTGTCGGTGGGCTCGGTAGGTTCGGCAACTTTTTCGCCGGAGTTCACTTTCTTCGCGCCAATCGCCGCGCCGTGACCCTGTAAATCGAAGGTTACCGTGTACTCTTCGGGGGTGTTGTCTGCGGGCTTTTTATCCTTGTCGCCGCACGCAGACAGGGCAAAGCAGGCAAATGCGGATATAATGCTCAACAGCGCCGCAATGCACCTTGTCCACAGTTTTCTGTGCTTCATCATCTTCTCCTTCTACGGTAAACTAATAATGATTTTTATTTGTCGTTCCACGACAAATAGCCCCATGGGGCTGAAAATTTTACCGTATTTTTTATTTATTATAACAGCGGTTTCCGCCGTTGTCAATATCGGAATTTAAAATTAAGCGGCGGCGCAAACGCGCCGCCGCTTTGTAAATTATCCTATGCGTGACGCATTCAGATTACCGCGTCGGCAGAGGTATAACCTTCCAGCGAACCAGCCTTAACCTGAATACATATATACTTCAATTCCGCATTGTCGGCGGCAAAAAACTGCCTTTTTGCGGCGGGCGAAACGCGTAGCCAATCGCCTGCGGCAAGCGCAATCTCTTCCCCGTCTATAACGGCTTTGCCCGCCCCGCCGATGACGGCATAAATTTCCTCGTTCTGCTTGTGGCTGTGAACAAACGGCACGCACGCGCCCGCGGGCAAGCAGTTTACGCTTACTTCCGCGCCCGTAAGGTGCAATTTATCGTGCAGTTCCGTGCGCGCGCCCTCTTCAACTTTCGTCTTATCGTAATTTTTCATAAAACAACCTCCGTTTTTTTGTATTATAATAGCACAGGCGCGGCGGTTTGTCGCAAAAGTTTTAAATTTATTATCCGGTAATAAAAAAGTAACCTTGTAAAAACGCCCTTCCTCCCGTTGAAAAAACCGCGGATATGTGATATAATCCGTGTGAGGTGAATATATGCTTACAAAATACGAATTGCCCGAATGTCCCGTAGCCACGACGGTAAGACTTATCGGCAATAAATGGAAAATACTTATAATACGCAACCTTCTCGATTCGCCGCAGAGGTTTACGCAAATACTTGAAACGGTGCCCGGGATAAGCAAAAAGGTGCTTACGGACAACCTGCGGGAGCTGGAAAGCGACGGCTTGATTTTGCGCGAGGCGTTTGCCGAAATGCCGCCCCGCGTGGTATACTCGCTGTCGGCTTTGGGGCTTTCCCTGCGGCCCGTCCTCGACGCTATGGCGGCGTGGGGCGCGGACTACAAATCGCAACTTGTATAATAAAAAGCGCGGAATTTCCGCGCTCTTTTTATTTTGTTTACGCCCGCGGGCAAATTACGCCGCTTGCTCTGCGGAAGGTTTTTGCGCGCCCCCGCTTTCTTCCGCCAACGCGCACACGTAACTTTCCGTGTTCAGGCTTATTATATTAAGCGAATATATAACCAGCGGCACGGTGATAAGCACGGCAAGTATCTTGTTCGCAAACGCCAGCCCCACCGCCACGGCTATCACCATACAGAGGATAATGGCGGTTACGGCGATATTTTTTATCAGGTTGCCGAAAGTAAGCACCTGCTTTAATTTTATTTTGCCGCTGCCGTGAACAAGCCACGCGCTTATTATGGACAGCGCGCCCGCAAACAGCAGGATAGCCAACGAAATAAGCAAGCTGTACATCTTTATAAACGCGTAAAGCAACAGAAAACTTACTACCGCCAAAGACTGAACTATGGGCACTATGGTGTACGCTATAAAAGTTTTGCGCAAATTGCGCCGCGCGCTTCTGCGCCTGATTGCAAACCTCGTTGCGAAGTTTGCCGCAACAACGCCCGTAACGCACAGTACGGCGCATACCGCAACGTCCCCTATCAATTTGCCCTTGAAGGAATCAATTATAGCGTTGAAATTTTCCTCAAACCCCTCGGTTGAAACGCTTAACGTATTGAAAAAGCCCTTAACCGTATTCTGCAACCACTTTTCGTCGATAATTTCCCTGATTACGTCCCAAAGGTTCCTGTCCCAATCTATCTGCCCGAACGCATAGGAAAGAAACTCGTTTACGGAAGCCGAAGATTGCTGGGCGGAATCGTCTATCAGCGCAAACAGGCTGTGTAACGTGCCGCCGGCGTTGTCCAGCACGTCGGCTACGAACACAAACACGGCGATAAGCAGAAAGAGGTACACTATCCCCATCGCAACAAACATATACACAAAGTTGCGAAAGAAATTTTTAAGCGAGTTTTTAATCATTTGTCTATCCTTTGCCGTAAATTACGGCGGCGCTTATATTCCCGCCCGCCCCAAGGGCTTAAATGCGGCGCGCGCTTGCTTTCGCCCGGCTGAAAATTACTATAACATTTTTTTCGGAAAAAAACAAGCGCAACGGGTAAAGTTGCGCCTTTTATTTCGGCAAATTTCTTCCGCCGCCCCGCATAGCCCCTTGCATTACGCCTGTTGCGCGGTTTATCGTGCGTCCCACTATGCGTTTAAATTATAGCGCGTTGCAAATTTGGCATTTTACATTAAAGGCTTTTATGCGGTATAATATTCAAGGAAAACAAGCGAGGTCGATATGAAAAAAGTTTTGGTGATTTCGGGAAGTCCCCGAATGGGCGGCAACAGCGATTTACTTTGTGATGAATTTATCCGCGGGGCGCGGGATAACGGCAACGAGGTTGAAAAAGTTTCCCTTGCGGAGAAAAAGGTAGGCTTTTGCCGCGCCTGTTACTACTGCCGCGATCATGGCGGCGAGTGCGCCGCCAAGGACGATATGGGCGACATATTGAAAAAAATGCTTCTTGCAGATGTCATCGTGCTTGCCAGCCCCGTCTACTTCTATTCGATAGACGCGCAGATGAAAGCGCTTATCGACCGCACGGTGGCACGCTGGCTTCAAATCAAGAACAAAGAATTTTACTACATAATGACGTCCGCCGAGGACAGCAAGGACGTTATGGATTGCACCCTCGAATGTTTCCGCGGTCTTGCCGCCTGCCTCGAAGGTTCGCGTGAAATGGGCGTAATCTACGGGAAAGGCGTTTACCAAAAAGGCGAGATTAAAAATAAATCGGCTATGCGCGAAGCGTATAAAATGGGCGCGAATATAAAATAACGTTGCAAGCAAAACCACTTTGTGCTTTTGCGGGAACCCTATGCGCAACGCACGGGTTGCGCGAGAATTTTGTGAACAAATAAAGGAGAAAAAAACTATGCAATATGTAACCCTTTCAAACGGTGTAAAGATGCCGCAGCTCGGCTACGGAGTGTATCAGGTTACGCAAGGCGAATGCGAGCGGTGCGTTCTCGACGCACTCTCCGTCGGCTATCGCCACCTCGACACGGCGCAGAGCTACTTTAACGAGGAACAGGTAGGCTCCGCGATCAAAAAGTCGGGCGTTCCCCGCGAGGAAATTTTCCTTACGACAAAGATTTGGGTGGAACACTACGGCTACGACGAGTGCAGAAAATCTGTTGAAGAATCATTAAAAAAACTGCAAACGGACTATATCGACCTTATGCTTCTTCACCAACCGTTTTCGGACTACTACGGCGCGTGGCGGGCGCTTGAAGATTTGTACGACGAGGGCGTTTTGAAAGCAATCGGCGTTTCAAACTTCTATCCCGACCGCCTCGTGGATATCGCTTCGTTTTCGCGTATCCGCCCCATGGTCAATCAAGTGGAAACGCACCCCCATAATCAGCAGACCGAAGCGCACGAATGGATGAAGAAATACGGCGCAATTCACGAGGCGTGGGCGCCGTTCGGCGAAGGCAGAGGCGGGCTGTTTCCCAACCCCGTGTTGAAAAAAATCGGCGAAAAATACGGCAAGACGACGGCGCAGGTTATGCTCCGCTGGCATTTACAGCGCGGAATAGTAGTAATCCCTAAATCAACCCATAAAGAGCGTATGGCGGAAAACTTCGACGTGTTTGACTTTACTCTTTCCGAGGGCGATATGAAAGCGATTGCCGCGCTCGACAAAAAGCAAAGCTCGTTCTTCTCCCACCAAGACCCCAACATGGTGGAATGGTTCGTGAAAATGGTTGAAGAACGCAAGACGAAGCATAATTCGGCTGCCGAAAAAAAGAATTGGTAAAAATATAAGGAGATATATATGGAATACTTTGATTTGAACAACGGAATCAAAATGCCTATGGCGGGCATAGGGACGTACTTGCTTTCTCCCGACGACGCGGAAAACGCCGTATATGAGGCGTTGAAATGCGGGTACAGGCTTATCGACACGGCAAACGCCTATATGAACGAGCGCGCCGTCGGCAGGGGAATTAAAAAAAGCGGCGTCTGCCGCAAGGATATATTTCTCGTTACAAAGATATGGTGCACAGAGTATGAGGACGGCGACAAGGCGATTGAGGATACCCTTGCCCGCCTTGACGCGGACTATATAGATCTGCTGTTTTTGCATCAGCCCGTAGGCAACTATATTGCGGGCTATAAGGCAATGGAACGGGCATATAAGGCGGGTAAAGTTAAGGCGTTGGGGCTTTCCAACTTCCCCAAAGACAGGTTTAACAACGTGCTTGCCAACTGCGAAATCGTGCCGCAGGTCGTGCAGGTGGAAACGCACCCCTACTTCCCCCAAAACGAGCTTAAAGAAACGCTTAAAAAATACGGTATGGGGCTTATGGCGTGGTACCCGTTGGGGCACGGCGACAAGTCGCTTATAAAGCAGGAAATATTCACGCGCCTCGCCAAAAAGTACAATAAAACCAACGCGCAGATTATTTTGCGCTGGCACACGCAGGTAGGAAACATAGTTATCCCCGGCTCGAAAACCCCCGAACACATAAAAAGCAATTTGGATATTTTCGACTTCGCCTTAACCGACGAAGAAATTAAAGAGATTGCCGCTTTAGACAGAAACGCCCGCTATTACAACATGGCGATAGAGGATGAAGAAAAGGCGTTTATGAATTGGAATATCGACTTTGACAACCAGCCGTAAAGCATAAATATTTTTAATTATGGCGAAACAAGCGGAGGCACCTTAAAATACCTCCGCTTTTCATTCCGCTTAACGCTACTTTTCTGCGTTCGACTTACGAATATCTTTGACTGATTTCCATATGAGAATTATAATATAGTTCCATTCTGATTTCAACAGTATGCGCGGAGGTTATAGCGCATTGCAAAATAAGTATTTTACATGACTATGCCCCATGCTGTATAATAGAAGCGAAAACAGAGAAAAGGCTGTGTGAAGGGTAATCACGGCGCGTTTCTTGAATAAAAAACTTTGATTTTCGCGCCGCCGCCTGCTTCGCCGCATGTGGCGGCACTATGCTTTTTTCGGAGGAGGCTTCGTATAAAAAGGTTCAAAATTCTATCCGTTCTTATGGCGCTTGCACTTTGTTTTTGCCTTGCGTTTGCGGCGTGCGCCGATAAAGATGGCACGGAAAACGGCTCAGGCAACGGTTCGGGAAACAACGAGCAAGGCGGCGGCAGTACGACCACTCCCTCGGGCGATGTACTTGTCGTCTACTTTTCGGCAAGCGGCAATACGGAGAAGATCGCAAACTATATTGCGGAAATTACAGGCGGAACGACATTCGAGATCGAACCCGTTGTACCTTATACTTCCGCCGATTTGAGGTGGACGGACAGTAACAGCCGCGTCGTGCAAGAGCATAACGATCCCAACCGTAACGTAGAACTTACCACAACGCAAGTGGAAAATTGGGACAGTTACGAAACGGTATTTATCGGCTATCCCATCTGGTGGCAAGAGGCCGCGTGGGTGGTAGATAATTTCGTCAAAGACAATGATTTTACGGGAAAGACGGTGATCCCGTTCTGCACGTCGTCAAGTTCGGGGCTCGGTAAAAGCGGCGAGCTTCTTGCACAAATGGCGGGAACGGGCGATTGGAAAGAGGGCAAAAGATTTTCCTCGTCCGCGTCGAAAAGCGACGTCGAGGAATGGATCGCTCTCGAATGATTCTCATAACTTCCCCACAGAACGTTTTATAAAAAAATCAGGAGGATAACCCTTACGAAAAAATTTATATCTTCCATTATAACGGTTTTGCTCTCTTTGTGCCTTTGCTTCGGTTTTGCCGCTTGCGGCGAGAACAACGCGGGCGGCGACAACGGCGGTACGAACAATGGCGGCGATATCAACAACAACGCCGACACGAATAACGGCGGCGGAAACAGCAATCAGACAGAAGAATACGAAAGTACGGGCGAATACCACACTGTAACTTTCGATAGCCAAGACGGTAGCGCGGTAGAAAGCCAAAGCGTTCTCGACGGCGACTATGCAATACAGCCCGACGAGCCCAAAAAAGAGGGTAAAGTATTTTTATATTGGTCGGATACGATTGAGGGCGAACGCTTTCTTTTCAGCGCGCACAAAATAACGGAAAATATTACCCTGTACGCCGTTTGGAGCGATTACCACACCGTAACTTTCAATAGTCAGGGCGGCAGTTACATCGAAGAACAGCAGGTCGCAGACGGCGGATATGCAATACAGCCAAGCCGTCCCGAAAAGGCCGGTTCCTACTTCCTGTATTGGTCGGAAGAAATAGACAGCGAAGAACGCTTTTTATTCGCCTCTCGCAAAATAACAGAGGATATTACCCTCTATGCCGTTTGGGGTACGGCGTACACCGTGACCTTTGACACGCAGGGCGGCAGCGACCTCCCCGCGCAGTACGTTTCTCCGAATACGTCCGCCCGCAACCCCGATTCTCCCACCAAAGAGGGCTTCAATTTCCTCGGTTGGTACACCGCTCCGACGGGCGGCAGAGAGTGGAAATGGAACGACCCCGTAACGGGGGATATCACCGTTTACGCGCATTGGGAAGCGGACGGCGAAACGGGTGCTACCGCGAGCCTCGAATTTGAGTACGACAGCAGTCTTGGCGGCTACGTCGTGACGGGCGTCGGGCAGGAATCCGATCTTCGCATTCCCGCTACCTATCAAAACCGCCCCGTCGTCGGAATCGGCAACAGAGCGTTCTACAACAAGCGCATTTCGTCCGTACAACTCCCCGCCTCGCTTGTCTCCATCGGCACGAATGCGTTCACGCGGACAGACCTCACTTCCGTGACGATTCCCGCTTCGGTTACGACGCTCGGCAACTATGCGTTCAGCGAATGTAAGGAGCTCACTTCGGTAACGTTTGAAGCCGGAAGTCAACTCAAATCCATCGGTCAGCGCGCCTTTGCCGGCACTGCCGCTCTAAAAACTCTCACTCTCCCCGCAAGCGTTACGAGTATTGGAAGCTATCTTCTCCGGGATAGCGGTGTAACCGAAATTATCTTTTTGGGAACGAGAAACGCGTGGGATGAGGTGGAAAAGGCTTCCAATTGGGATTACGGAAAGACAGATATAGAAATAACCTGTTCGGACGATTCAAATGCGTAAACTGCGGCATATACCGATTATATTACTTTGCGCAATGCTTTCTCTTTTCGCCGCTTGTGCTAAAGAGAACATTTCCCCCGCTCCGGTTTCCCCACAGCCTCCGATGGGGGAAACCGGAGTTTTGGAATTCGGCGCAACTTCCTATCGCGGATTTCTTCTCGATAACGTCTATCATTCCCCGTCGGACGGCGAAATTCACTTCAATGTCTACATTCCCGAAAGCTACACGGGGATAGAGCCCTACGCGCTCTACTTTACGCTCCCCGGCTACGAGGGTCTGTATTTTCAAGGCGTCGGCGGCAATCTTCGTGCGGAAGGCTACGGCTTCGAGGCGCAAAAGTACAACGACAAAATGATAATCGTCGCGCCCCGGCTTTCCGATTGGGGCATAACTTCCGCACGGCAGACAGTCGCGCTCGTCCGCTACTTTCTTTCGGCATACAATATCGACACGTCGAAAGTGTATGCAAACGGCTATTCGGGCGGCGGAGAAACCATGTCGCAGGTCATGGGGATAGCTCCCGAACTTTTTACGGCGTATCTCCATTGCAGCGCCGCGTGGGACGGCGATTTGAATGTTTTGGCACAAGCGAAAACGCCCGTCTATATGGCAATCGGGCGGAATGACGAATACTACGGCTCGGCGGGGCTGATTTCTTCCTACGAACGGCTCGTTTCCATTTACAGGGAACAGGGGTTAGGGGACGAGGAGATCGCAAAGCTCGTCGTTTTGGACGTCAAGGAAGCGGACTATTTCTCCGAACACGGGATTTCAAACCAACACGGAGGCGGCGGATATTTTGCCTACGACGGCGAACTCATGGGCTGGCTGTTCGGGCAAATCAAGGAGTAAATTATGAAAAAAATAATACTTACGGTATTTGTGATACTCCTCTCTCTCGCGCTGTTTGCGGGCTGTTCTCCAAATGGCACGACCGCCGGCGGCGGTTCGGGAGGTTCGGAGAGCGACCAAAACGAACAGGGCGGAACTATGAACGACCATGAAACCAATATCCCGCAAACGGGCTGGACGACGCTCGTCCCGAACGACTATAAAACCGCGGCAAGCGAGCAAGGAACGGTTGCGCGGCTCGACTATGCCTCAAAGGACTATGTGCGCGGCGGCGGCAACATCACAAAGACCGCCTACGTCTACACGCCTTACGGCTATGACGGGGACACCGACACCCGCTACAACATTCTCTACCTCATGCACGGTTGGGGCGGTCGTGCGGGCGAATACTTCGATTTTACCTCGACGAAGAATATGTTCGACCACCTCATTGAAAACGGCGACATAGAGCCTATCATAATCGTTTCGGCTACGTTCTATAACGAAAACAGCAGCACCGATTTTTCAAGTTCCATTCGGGAATTTCGGGAGTTTCACCGCGACTTCGAGGAAAACCTCATGCCCGCGGTGGAGGGGAAATACCGCACCTTTGCGGCTTCCACTTCCTCGGAAGATTTGAAGGCTTCCCGCGACCACCGCGCTTTCGGCGGATTTTCGCTCGGCTCCGTGACCACTTGGCTGCAACTTTGCTATGACTACGACTATATCCGCTACTTTCTCCCGATGAGCGGATCGTGCTGGTACTACGGCACCTACGGCGATTTCCAAATCGAAAACAACGTGGACTTTATCGAACAGCTCGTGAAAGACAACGATTTGGACGAGCGCGGCTATTTTATCTATCACGCCGTCGGAACGCAGGACGCCGTAAAAAGCCAAAGTATCGACATGGCGGAAGAAATGCTGACAAGGGATATTTTTACATCCCAACACTATGTTTTCTACCAAAAGGACGGCGGCTATCACGACTTCAACGCCGTGCAGGAGTACCTATATAACGCGCTCCCGCTGTTCTTTCCCAAAGCGGCAGACCCCTACACGGCAAACACAAGCATTTCCGACGTGATAAACGATCCCGTTTTCGATGGGTACGGACGGCTGATTTTTCCCGTAAACAGCGGCTATATGAGCGGCAATACGCTCGGCGATCTGCACCTGACTTGGTATAACTATATCAACGCCGACAAGACGGTGGAAATCTGCAACTATCTCAAATCGCAGGCAAGCGCGGGCAATCAGATCTTCTACGATATTTATTCGGAAGCGGAGAAGGCTGCCGATCCCACGAAAAACAACACGGGTCTCTTTTTCTTTCGCGGAAACGAAGGCGCGAAATTTGCCGTGACCTGCGCGGGCGGAGGCTGGGCGTATGTCGGCGCCATGCACGACAGTTTTCCCCACGCGCTTGAACTTTCCAAACTCGGCTACAACGCCTTTGCAATCATCTATCGCCCCGGCGAACAGACCGCCTGCGAGGACTTGGCGCGGGCTCTTACATTCATCTTCGACCACGCGGAAGAACTCGGCGTCGATACAAACGGCTATTCTCTTTGGGGAGGAAGCGCGGGCGGAAGAATGGCGGCACGGCTCGGCTCCCGCGGCGCGGCGGCTTACGGCGGCGACGATCTCCCGAAGCCCGCGACCTGCGTCATTCAATACACGGGGTATTCGGACGTGGGAAACGATCCCCCGACGTACTCATGCGTCGGCACGAGCGACGGAATCGCAAGTTATCGCACAATGGAAAATAGAATTAACGCGATCAAGGCGGCGGGAACGGACGCGGAGATCGAAGTGTTTCAAGGACTTCCGCACGGCTTCGGTTTGGGGCAAGGCACCGTCGCCGAAGGTTGGCTCTCCCGCGCCGTCGCCTTTTGGAAAAAACAGATGTAAAAATATAATAAAAACAGGCTGTTTCGGGTTAAGTCCCTGACAGCCTGTTTTTCTCAATGTTCATTGAAGTAAAAAGTAAATCCGTAAACGGAATAGCTATTGTTGCGAAGCCAATAGCGTCACCACAGGGGTGGTAAGCCAAATAAAGATATATTTGAATATTTTTCAGGTACTCTGCCGTTTCCCTTAAATGAGAGCCCTCGGCAGGGCGTCGGCGGCAAAGCCGCCAAAACTCACGAAAAATGTAAACGCCCGCAAAGACGTTTTCATTTTTGTGAACCATTTAAAATATTTCACGGCGCAAGCAAAATCGCACTTCCAAAATAATTTACGTTGCAAGCAGGGTTCCCCTGCGCCCCAATAAATGGCGAAGAGGGACGAGCGCGGACTTCTCAAAACAGCACAGTGCGCTGTTTTGCCGCGCGAGATGAGTGAGTGCCTAATTCCTGCGCGAACGGTGCCCGAACACGGCGTTGCCCTTACGCCGTGTGAGAAAGTAGCCCTCCCTCTCACGAAAAATGTAAACGTCCGCAAAGACGTTTTCATTTTTGTGAACTTTCCAAATATTCCACGGCGCAAGCAAAATCGCACTTCCAAAATAATTTACGTTGCAAGCAGGGTTCCCCTGCGCCGCAAGCCCCAATTTGCGCACACCTGCGCCTGAGTAGGGTGAATTTTCGCAATTATATAATACGTCGCTACATTAAAATTGCGAAAAGAGGGACGAGCGCGGACTTCTCAAAACAGCACAGTGCGCTGTTTTGCCGCGCGAGATGAGTGAGCGCCTAATTCCCGCGCGAACGGTGCCCGAACACGGCGTTGCCCTTACGCCGTGTGAGAAAGTAGCCCTCCCTCTCACGAAAAATGTAAACGTCCGCAAAGACGTTTTCATTTTTGTGAACTTTCTTTATCCAAAAATTCCCGCAAAAGTTGCTTATTTTTCTTCAAAACGCGGCAGTAAAAATTTATCTTCGCCGAATCGTCCAAAACGGGAACGACCTTTGCCCCGTCCACGTTGCCGAATTGTTTTATAGATAGCCCGGTAGAAAAGGACAAAAGCGCGCTTTCACGCTTCAACGCCTCGAAACTTTCCCTGTTATCCTGCATAATTATGTGCGCTTGCGGCATCTCGCGGCGGACAATGTCCTCCCAAATGCCCGTTTTGGTGTACAGCAGCATAGAATATTTTTCTATGTCGGCAAAACGCACTCCGCCCGCCGTATTTGCCAGCGGATGAAGCGCGGGGATATTTACAAGAAGCGCTTCGCCGCCCGCAAAAACAGAATATATATCGTCATTTTCATCCGTTTGGGTGGTGATTATCATTTGATATGCGCCCGAAATAAGCCCCTCTTCAAGTTCGGCTTCCGGCTTAACTTCGGATACAAGCCGCTTTTCGGGATACAGCGAAGTAAGCGCGGGCATTATCTCCCACAGCGGCGCGGGCGCGCACGAACCGACGGATATTGTGCGGCGGCTTCTGTCAAACTGCCTTACCTGTTCCTTCAGATTATGCACGTCACGCATTACGTTTTGCGCAAGCATATAGGCAAACTTGCCGTTTTCGTTTAACTCTACCCTGTTTTTGCCGCGCGAAAACAACTCTACGCCCATTTCCTGTTCCAGCTTCTGCATCGAGCGGGTAAGCGCGGGTTGGGATAAAAACAGCTCTTCCGCCGCCCGCGAAATAGTGCCGCATTCGGCTATCTTCACAAATTGCTCTATCTGATAAAATTCCATATAATCCTTCCCACGAAAATCCCGGGCGGTTGCGCCGTGGATTATTAAAAATTTAAACGCAAGCATACGCCGGTTAAATCGTGTTCTAAATATAGCACGGTAAAAATTTTTTGTCAACGGTATGCGTTCAAGTTATAGCGCGTTGCAAAATAGGTATTTTACTTACAAAACGGTAAAGCAGTAAAATTAAATAAAAAAGAGTTATTGAAGATTTTACCGCAAAATTCTTGACAGAAATACGAAATCGTATTATAATTAAAATACGAAATAGAATTTTTAGGGTAATTTTATGGATGAACGCAGTTTTTTTTACAGGTTAGGGCGGCTTGTGTATCAAATTGACGGCGCGTATGAAGCGTACGGGAAAAATTGCAGGCTGGGTTCCCCCAATCTGCTTTGGATACTTTACGCCTTAAACGACGGCGAGCGGCACAGCCAAAAGCAGATTTGCGAGGATTGGGACATCCCGCGAAGCACGGCTAACACTATAATAAAAGATTTGGAAAGCAAAAACTATGTTGCGCTTTCGCAAATCAAGGGCGAGCGGCGGGAATTGCTTGTTTCCCTCACCCAAAGCGGAAAGGCGTATGCAGACGGCATTTTATCCGACTTATATAAGCGGGAAAAAGCTATCTATTCGGAAATAGACTCCGCGGAAGAACTGCTTGAAAGGTTACAAAATCTGGCGGCGAAAATGCAGAAAATAGCCGCAAAAGGAGAATAAAATTATGAGCAAAAAAATTTTGGTAGCGTATTTTTCGGCAAGCGGCGTGACGAAAAAGGCGGCAAGCCTTTTGGCAAAAGCCGCAAACGCCGACCTGTTTGAAATTCAACCCGAAACGCCTTACACAAGCGCAGACCTCGATTGGACGAACAAAAACAGCCGCTCTTCTTTGGAAATGAACGACCCCTCTTCCCGTCCGAAAATCAAGCGCCGTCTTGAAAATCTTTCAAATTACGACGTCGTTTTCCTCGGCTTCCCCGTCTGGTGGTATACCGCGCCGACAATTATCAAGACATTCCTCGAAGCCCACGACTTTGCGGGAAAGCAAATAATTCTTTTTGCGACGAGCGGCGGCAGCGGGCTGGGCAAGACGGAAAGCGAGCTTCGTCCTTGCGCGCCGAACGCCGTCTTTAAAGGCGGAAAACTTTTGAACGGCGCAAGCGAAAGCGCGCTTAAATCTTGGGTGGTAAGTTTGAATTTATGAAAATCGTAGTTTTAACGGGCAGTCCGCAAAAGCGCGGCTCGTCAAATCTGCTTGCCGAACAATTTATAAAAGGCGCAACAGAGGCGGGCAATAGCGTTTCCGTCATAGACGCGGCTCGGGTAAACGTCCGCCCCTGCACAGGCTGTGTCCGGTGCGGATACGGCGGTCCCTGCGCACAAAAGGACGATATGGGTTCGGAAAGCGGCGCAACGCGCGGAATCAAAGCGGAAATACTCGGCGCGGATATGGCGGTATTCGTCACGCCGCTATACTATTACGGAATGTCCGCACAGCTTAAAACGGTAATCGACCGCTTCTGCGCGTTCAACGGCGAAATTCAAAGAAAACGCATGAAGTCTGCACTTATTTCCGTCGCGTGGAACGCGGACAGTTGGACGTTTGAAGCGCTTGTAGCGCACTACAAAACGCTTGTGCGGTATCTGAATTTCGAGGACGCGGGAATGATTCTCGGCAAAGGTTGCGGAACGCCCGATATGACGGCTCGTTCCCGATACATGGCGGAAGCCTATCAATTGGGCAAAAGCCTGAAAAATCAATAAAAAAGGAGTTTTGATATGAAAAAAATTACACAGGACGCGGGAAGAAAGGCTTTGGGCTCTTTTGCCCCCGACTTTGCGCACTTCAACGACGATATACTTTTCGGCGAGAATTGGAACAACAACGATATAGACCATAAAACGCGGTGCATAATAACGGTTGTCGCGCTTATGTCGTCGGGCATTACCGATTCTTCATTAAAATATCACCTTGAAAACGCCAAAAAAGCGGGCGTTACAAAAAGCGAAATAGCGGCAACCGTCACCCACGTGGCGTTTTACGCGGGCTGGCCCAAAGCGTGGGCGGTGTTCAATATGGCAAAGGACGTATGGGCGGAAGACAACGCGGAAACGGCTATGGCGGAGCACGCAAACAAAATGGCGTTCCCCATAGGCGCGCCCAACGACGGCTTCAAACAGTATTTCAGCGGAAAAAGCTACCTTGCGCCCGTTTCCAAAGAACAAGTGGGCATTTTCAACGTCACGTTTGAACCGGGTTGCCGCAACAATTGGCACATTCACCGCGCCGCAAAGGGCGGCGGACAGATTTTAATCTGCGTTGCGGGGCGCGGCTGGTATCAAGAGTGGGGCAAAGAGGCGATTGAAATGAACCCCGGCGACGTCGTCAACATTCCCGCCGGCGTCAAGCATTGGCACGGCGCGGCGAAAAACAGCTGGTTTTCCCACCTTGCAATAGAGGTTCCGGGCGAAAATTCTTCAAACGAGTGGCTTGAACCCGTAAGCGACGAAGAATACGACAAGTTGCCGTAAGCGGGGCTTGATATGGCGTTGACAATAAATATCTACTACACGGGGACGAACGGCGGCGCGCGCAAGTTCGCAGAAGAAATGAAAGAGAGCGGGCTTGTGGATAGAATACGCGCCGAAAAAGGCAACCTGCGCTATGAATATTTTTTGCCCGCGGACGACGACGAAACGGTACTGCTGATAGACGTTTGGGAAAACGAGGAAGCCCTGAACTTACACCATAAAAGCCCGATGATGTCCGAAATCGCCGCCCTGCGCGAAAAATATCGCCTCAAAATGCGGGTGCAAAAATTCAACGAAATAAAATGAAAAAGTTTTTTAAGTTTCTACCTATTATATTTGTACTTTCGGCGTGCTTTTGCATCGCCTTTTCGGCTTGCGGCGGCAAAAACGACGACAAGGGTAAACTTGATTCTACCGACCCGTCAAAAATACTCGTCGCATATTTTTCCTGCACTGGCAATACAAGAAAAATTGCGGGTTATATCGGGGATATTACGGGGGGAATCGCTTACGAAATCATCCCCGAGACCCCTTATACAGCAGAGGATTTGAATTATAACAATAACTCTTCCCGCGCGAATATAGAACAAAACAATCCCGCCGCACGCCCCGCAATCAGCGGCGGCGTGGATAATATGGCGGAATATGAAGTGATATACCTCGGCTATCCCATATGGTGGGGTGAAGCGCCCAAAATCATATATACTTTCCTCGAAAGCTACGATTTTTCAGGCAAAAGCATAGTTCCTTTCTGCACCTCGGGTTCAAGCGATATAGGCAACAGCGCAACCCATTTGCACAGCCTTGCAAGCGGCGCAAATTGGCTTTCCGGCAAACGGTTTTCCTCCTCCGCTTCCAAATCCGACGTGGAAAATTGGGTAATGTAACTTTTGTATTTGCTTTATTTCAATTCCGTGCTATAATAATGGTATGATAAACAGCAATTCAGCGGAGGAATTATGCCGTCAAGCAAGGAATATTTGAATTTCATTTTAGAGCAACTTTCGGGCTTAAAGGACATAACCTGCAAGCCCATGATGGGTGAATTTCTGATTTACTATCGAGGCAAACTTGTCGGCGGTATCTACGACGACAGATTGCTTGTAAAACCCGTGAAATCCGCTCTGTCCTATTTGCCGCAAGCGGAGTATTCCCTGCCGTATGAGGGCGCAAAGGAAATGCTGAATGTGGACAATGTGGACGATAAGGCTTTTTTGACAGGATTATTCGAGGCAATGTATGACGACCTGCCGATGCCGAAAATTAAAAAGCGGTAAATTTCAATAAGCTGAATACAAATAAGGTGTGTCAAATAAAAAAGGCGAGGGCTTTCCCCCCGCCTTTTTTATTGCTGTTTTATGTAGTATAAATCTCAATAGTTTTCGTTTATCCTTTTTCCCTCTCTTTGAAATTTCAACCGCTAATTATCGTTATATCCGTGACGAACTGTATCGAATACCTTTTTCCAATAAGTTTCTCTTTGCAAAATTTTTTCATCGTCAAAGCGCATTCCGAAGTATTCAATCACGGTAAAGGTAAAATTCTTCTTGAAATATTCTCCGCCATCCCGTTCATACAGAATACGGAACTCCTTATTCCCGCCGGTAAGCGTAGCGGAATAATCCCCCAACGTTGTGCAACGCCTCTACTGCCGCCGGTTGCAGAGCCGATATATAACTTCCCCGTTTTGGTATCCGTAAGACAATAGATGCCCTTGATGTTTTCAAGAATCTTCCGAAGCGAAGAATTTTTATAGCCGTCAAGCGTTGCTTTCAGTTCGGCAAAGCAAAGAGAAATAGAGTCTATGCTAAACGCAGTATCCTCTTCATACGCCTTTTCGCAAACCTTTATTACCTCACACTCATCGAGAAACTTGGAGAGATTGAAAACAAATCTCCCCATTTTATTCCCTTTCGCAAGACGAATGATTACGCGCCCGAGAAAAGCGTCATACTCGTGAATCGGCTCATAGGCGCAAGCGCCGGAAGACGGAACAGACAAAACTTTTCCTACAGCAACCAACAGCCACTCGTTGTTGCGTTCCATCTGTAAAAAGCCAACGCAAATATCGCCCTCATGAAAGCAGCGTTGCTTGCCGAAGTGGGAAGGATAGGCATACCAAACATCCTTTTGGATAGGCTCGTGCTCTTCTTCTTTCCACATCTCAAAATATCTCTTCCCGCCTTTACCGTGTGAGATATTCAAACTTATTTTTGCATGGTCGATTTGTTCCTGTGAAAATCGGAGCAAGTCGTTAAGTTTCAACAGCATGCGATTTCTCCATTATTTTAGTAACGTGGCAAGCAAATTCCCCTCGCCTACTCTTCTGCCGTATTTATCATAAGTGTAGCGCCCATCATAGTATCCAAGACGTATACCGTATTTGTCGTAGATTGCTTGTCTGCTACCCTCATCCCTGATTTCACCGATTTTGATTCCATATCGATCTTTAAGTATTTGCGTCATTTTTCTACTCCTTTGGTAAAATTTGTTTTTATATATTATATCGGAACAAAATGTTCTTTGTCAAGTGTATTGGAACGAATTGTTCTAAAATAATAATATGAACAAGTTTGATTCAAGATTGCGCGATCTTCGTATCGAAAAGAATATGTCAAGAGCTGAACTTGCAGAAAAACTACATGTTACAATAAGGTCCGTTTCATACTGGGAAACATGGAAACGTGAATGTACCTTTGATATGCTTATAGCGATTGCAGATATTTTTGATACTTCGATAGATTACTTGCTTGGGAGATGCGAATATTAACTTGTTTTCCATAAATTAAGAGCAGGAAATAATATACAAATGCGGCTTGACAAAATGTCAAGCCGCATTTTTTAATTCCCATTCTATGTAGTATAAATGGGTTACAATGGCTAAATATTTTACCCTCGCAAAATTTCCCCTAATTCCCCGCCTTATGCCTGTTCATTCAATCACAAACAGTGGCATACCCGCTTCTGTCATATTTCTTCTATGCATTAGTCTCTAAGTACTTACACATTTTCATTATTCTGTCCTCAACATCTATTCCGTCAGAATTTTGGTCAATAGAAATTTCCCCTATATTCTTATCTGTCTGCATATCAAATATCAAATACGATGAATTTGTTAACATAATATATTTGTCCCCAAATATAAGTTTTTTACCTAAATCCTGACGAGACACGTCGCCCAAAATCTTCAAAAGCGGTTGGTATGCATTTTCCGACTCTTTGACTTCAGTCCAAAGTGCGGAGAATACGTAAGGTTTTCTTGCATAGTCCGCCCAATAATATTTACCATATCGGTTAGGTCTGGATTCCTCATACTTTATGTAATAATAACGCCAGTCGAATAAAGAATTCATTTCGCATTCTTTAAGATACCTGTCTATGACACTCTGCAGAAAATCGTTATCGGGCATTGCCGTTTTGGAAAGCAGCTCGCGCAGAATACGCTTCGTGTTATCGAAACCGTCTGCAGAACCCCTATGGAATAACTTTCTCCATGATTCCTGTCTGGAAGCGGTGCCAAAAATGTATCTGCCCCAGCCTTTTTCCATCTGCGAATAGTTGCCGATTGTCAATAGCGCACAATCCACAAGGTCGCGATTACATTTCATTAACGCGATAAATTTTTTAAAATTATCAATGATATCTAATCCTATGATGGAAATTTGCCCGTTGAGATAATCGTTATCCTCCAATTCGTATAAGCTCTCCCGAAGTTCCGGGTTCGTTTCCAACCAGTCGATTTTCAATTGTTCCTCGTTAAGCTGATGCACATTGAAGTTTATGCCTATAACTGAATTGTTGAGAATTTTACCGTAGAGAATAACCGAATCAACTTGTCTTAAGATAGCAGGCATACGGTTGCCGCCCTGCCTCGTCTTGCTGTCGCTTATTTCATCGGCGGAATTCATTATTAAATTATTTATGATTCTTATTCTTCTTGTAAACTGCTCCTCGGTTATCTTATCTCTATTGAGTAAATAAATTATGAACGCATAGAGGAATACGGTTTTGTGAAGGGGGAAATATCTGTTACCGTTTTCTGCGACTTTGCCGTAATTCATACAGCAGCTGCTTAAAAGGTCGTGGTCGCTATATTTAACTTTACCCTCGGCATGGCTGTAGTCGAAAAACCGTTTGTGTAGCTCCTTGGGCGTACAGCCATTTTTATTCACCAGCCAACACTCGAAAAAGCATTCGAGTGTATTAATATTATCCAAAACATTCGCACAATCCTTGCTAAAATATTGTTCGATAAGTTCGAAGTCGGAATAATTTTTACCCTGAGGAGTGTCATCCATGCGGTAACAGATTATGTCGCAGATAAACCTGAAATACCGTAAAAAGGCGCCATCAACGAGATTGTTATTATCGCGATACATCCACAGCAAATCGGTCCAATCCGTATCTATTTTGTTAGCTATCCTTTCGGCAATATTATCGTCAACGCGGCGGAGCGATTGTTCCAATTCGGCTTTGAAATGTTCGAAATTAGTTAACGGCTTACCACGGGAATTCATTTTGATATAAAGTTCATCGGTAAGCCCCATATCCTTTATAGGCAGAAAATAAAAGCGAACGGCGCCGCTTGTCAGCTTCTCCCAAAGGTTCTCCACATCCGAGAATTTTTCCTGGATTGCGTCCAACATAACGAGCATGGAACTAATCGTCGCATCGTTTAGCCAGTCGTATGGGAACCAGTCGAGATTAACAATTTCTTCCGAAATCTTATTTCCGAATTGCGGCGAAATATTTATTATGCGCGAACAAAACTCACGAGCGCTGAATCGTGTTTCATAGCTGAAATTTTTTAAAAACTCATATTCGTTTTCCGGTACCCCACAGCTTTTCGCAGCATACCAATTAAGCAGAAAAAGCGTGGTAAGCCGCTGCTGTCCGTCAAGCGGCGTTAAAATTCCTTCCGAATCTATGTCTCCATAAATAAAATCCAATGTTATGGGAGTTTTCGTCACTGCATCGTACAGTGCTTCCAGAAATCTTTCCCTGACGCGGCTGATTTCCGTAGACTTTCTGCCCTGCGCATAGTCACGCTGAATGATGGGAATAACTATTTTCTTGATTTTTATATTTTTTACTTTTTCCTTCCCCTCGTTAACGCACGTAACCGGAAATTCCTCATCGAAAATGTCCCGAAGCGTATGTAATTTCGTTTGCATATCAGTCGTCCTCCTCTGTTTCCGTAATTCTTTGACCCCCCATAAAGTCCTTTAAGACGCGGTTAATTTCTTCAACGTAAGCGTCACGGTCGGCTTTACCCCAGAAGTGTAGCTGATTTTCATCGGACGGTGTATAATATTTGAGAAACACCATTTTAGTGCAATGCGGAATAAATTTGCCCTCTTTGTCCATCCGGATGATATGATTGCGTTTTACCTCAAAAGTAGAATTGCTGAGAGCGGCATTGTCATCCGAATATAATAATGCAAGGTTACCGATTTTATCGGGATTCATATTCCCCTCTGAGGACAGCTTCTCGGTTATCGTAAACTGTAAACTTTCGAAATCGAAACGTCTGATTTCAGCCGAGTTAAGCACGCTTACAGTCTTTTGTATAAGCTCGTCGTCTTTGCCCAATACCGCCTTTAACGCTTCGAGATGGAATTCAAGCCATTCTCTCCACTCTTTCTGCGTTTTAAGTCCCTCCGAATGGCGCGCGTGAATGTGTTCCAAACTCCAGGATACTCCCTTTTTCTTATCCTTATATTTATCAAAAGGAAAGCGTTGCTGTTTTTTTACGCTTTCGATATTGAAAAGAAGCAACAACCGCTGCAAAGCGTTGTTATCCTTACCATATTCAAGTTCTCCGTAAGATTTTGTAAACTTGATACTTTTTCTAATTAATTCGTCCAACGCCGAAATAAATTCCCTCTTTGTCAAATTTTTGGAACATTTATAAATATCCGGCAACGTAACGTATCCTGATGCTATCAGATATCCAACTTTATGGTACAGTTCTTTTTGCTCATACCAATCCTTTAATATCAGAAACACGTGTGAGATTTCGCGCCAAATTTCCGTTAAAGAATGCTTTTCTTTCAACTGTGAAAACTTAAAAAACGTATAATACTTATCGGTATTTTCAGATGGTGTTTCCGCTATTAAATCAAGTATCAAATCTATTCTCGTCTGCAGATTGCTTCCCGCAACGTTGTTAAGAAAAAACCATAAAGATTCATCGTGAAGTTTACATTCGATTGAATCCCATTGAAGGGCAATTTCCTCCTGTCGTTCACGAGTGATATCCTTATTGGCGCTACGGCTCAAAAACATAGCCTTCACCAGTTCGGCATTTGTTAAAGGGATTTTTCCTATATTAAGACGAGTAAATAAATTATAGACGTTTTCTTCGTCGCCTACTTCATACCAGATAATTTTTACATTTTTGTCAAAATATGTATTGATATCCGTCCACGCAGATTTTTGGTCTTGTGCTTTAAACCAATGCTCTATCGCTTCATAAGCCTGTGAAATAAACCAGAAATCAATATTATCATTACGGAGATTCGGATCAAGGTTCAGTAAAAACTGCTCTGATTTTGTACGAGTTTCATATTTGATGGAAAATTTCGGTTCATCAAAAAAGCCTTTGCTCGCAACATTCATGTATTTATAGATAAGATAAATGGTGGTAAGGCGCTGTTGTCCATCAATAATCGTAAACAGGTCCCCGGTCTTTTTTACTACAACAGGCTGTAAGCAATAATTGTTTGTCCCGTTTTCTTTTATGTCTTCAAGAAGCCTTACTACTTCCTCCGTCCATCGGTATCCGCGCTGATAAGACGGAACTAAAAACTGTCCTTCTATATTTCCTACAAGTCTGGTCTCAAGTACTATATCACTCATATTGTGTATCCTCTAACTTTTAACAACTTTATAAAATCATTTTATCTGCCCATATTAATCCGGACAATAATTATAACTATTCTGTGACCATATTCGAAAACATTTTTTCTAATAATTCTCCATTGCGCAACCGGGAGCTACTGACAATGAATAATGATTAGATACTTGCTTACGATTATATTGTTTACGCATTTATCTTTCTACTGCCGTGACAACAGAAATAAATAATTTGGTTATCTTTTGCCAACTCTTTAATTACTTTGGTAGTGTTTTGCATGTGTTTTTCATCCAAAAACACGAACGGATCATCCATAATAATAAACGGCTTATCTTCGCCGTACATATTATCTACAAACGCCAAACGCATACATAAGGTGCAAATGCTTCTCAACCCCGAACTGAAATATTTTTCACTGTGAATTTCCCCACTATGCTCAAACATTACGTTGAAATCCTGGTCTATAGTTATTCTTTCACCCATTGTTTCCTCTATCACGTCCGCGTACTTTAAGAAAATATTTTTAACAGGCGCAACGTATTTTTCCTTTAAATTCTGGTCGGCTTTCTTAATCATTTTTTCTGTCTCGGAAAGTATGTAGTGACGCCTTTTATAATCTTTTAACTTTTCTTCCAAAACATCAAGATCGCTGTACCTGCTGTCAAGATTTTCTATCAATGCTTCATCGGAAGAAATTTGTCCATCCAAAATTGCCAATAACTTGCGATTTGCATTAATTTGTTCCGACAGTTGCGCCCCGTCATCTATATCCGTTGTCGGTCTATATGTAAGATTATACTTCGCCGCATATTCCTGCATTTCCGATTTAATCTTTTCCAACTCGGCTGTTGACCTCAACTTTTCCGCGCTGACTTTCTCTATTTCTTCAATTTGTCCAAGCACGTTTTCATATGGTTTTATTTTATATTTATTAAATATCGCTTTGATTGCATTATTCAGTCCATCAATCTGTTGCTGCGTATCTTCCATGCCTTTCTCTGCCTTTGCACTGTCGGACTGTAATCCTCTGTACTCGGCTATCAGGTTGCACAAAACAACGTATGCGTTCTGTAAATCGTCGCAAGCTACTCCGTATTCGGCAAATATTCCGTATACATTTACCGTCAGTTCGTTTTTTCTGTCGTTTAATTCTTTTAGTTTATCTTCATTTTGCGACAATTCGGCTTCATACTGTAAGTATTCATTTAAATCCCTTTTAAGCATTTCGTAATCGAACACTATGCCGTTTGGACTGTAATAGCCGTATGCAACCAATACTTCCCGCACTACACTTTCGATTTGTTGCAACTCTGCCTGCAAATCTATTGCGGCTCGGTCTATAATTACCGCTCTTTGCGGAGAAGCCGAGCCCTTAACTTTCCACAAAACAGCGTCAATAACTGTCGCTATTGCTCCTACAGTCAAAAGCGCGACGCCGGCTAACAAGTTTACAAAAACTAAGGCAAGCCCTGCCGCGGCTACCATCACAAACAGGATCAAAAGCACGATATATAACGGGTTGTTTTTCTTGGACGCGTTTGCCGGTACGGTAATATTTGCTTGAGCCTTGCGCCTGTTATCCAAATTGCGATAACTTTCTATTTTGCTTTCAAGGCTGTCAAGTTGCTTATCAGACGGAATTTTACCCGAAAATTTTTGCTGTAAATTGCTAATTCTCTGACCGGTTTCCGTCTTCGTTAAACTGCTCGTCTGAATGACAATACTTTTAATTTCGTCTATATTGGAACGAAGCGATTTTAAATCTTGCTCGTCCGGTACGCCGTCTTTGAAAACCGTAGACAATTCCTGCAATCTTGCTTGTTTTTCTTCGTCGAAAACGGTTGAGTTTCGCGCGCCGCCCAGCGCGGTAATCTGCCTTACATAATTTTTTAACGATAAAATTTCGCCTTCGTCCGGCAAGCCGATTGGATATTTGGTATTCAATTCGTTCAAGCTGTTTTCAATCTCTGTTCCGCGCACAGACATAGTGTCGTATTTTTCCCAACGCTCTAATAACAGATTGGTACTTTTAATCTCTTCAAGTCGAGCTTCATCGTGCAAAATTTTCTGTTCAAGCCCATTCTTTCGGATATAGCTGCTGTCAAGATTTTTAGCAATGCTTTCAAGATTGACTATTTCACTTTTTATATCAAATATGGCTTGATTTATACGGCTGATTAAATCGTTGTTACCCTTGCCGGCCTTTAAATTCTTCCTCGCTTTCTCAAGTTTGCCGATAACGTTATCAAACGCCATATCGCCGTCCGAATTTTCAACGAAGCAATTGATTTTGGCGCACATACCGTTTGTGGCGCTAAAATCAATTGCATCGGGAGTAATGAAAACTGTTCTCTCAAAAGACTCTTTGTCAACTTCAAAAACGGCTTGCCCTATATCAGTGCCAAAGCCATGAAAAATTTTGTTGTTACGGTAGACTGCCAACGTGTCGTCAGTGTCGCTTTTCTTGCCGAAAAACCGCTCTATCCTATATGTGTCGCCGCCCATTTCAAACGTTAAATTCCCGCCAAATTTACCGTCCGAGAACGGATAAAAATGCTTGCGATCGTTGAACTCTTTCGCGTTTATCCTCACCGAAGGCAATCCAAAAAACATCGCCTTTATAAACGCGGCGAGCGTGGTTTTACCAAAACCG
The DNA here is from genome assembly GCA_947627575.1 of uncultured Clostridia bacterium. Classification (GTDB taxonomy): domain Bacteria; phylum Bacillota; class Clostridia; order Christensenellales; family Borkfalkiaceae; genus Coproplasma. Next base: position 36,405 of record CANQWN010000009.1, on the reverse strand, counting down.
TTATCTTCGCAAAACAGGTTTAACCCGGCATTAAAGTCATAGTCTGAATTACTCAGTTTACCAAAATTTTCAATATGGCATTTTAAAAGTTTCATTATTCGACTTCTCCTCCACGTAACGCTTTTAGCCCACAGGAAATAATGGCGTTTTTGTCCTCTTCGGAATAATCGCTTTGCAGAACAGTCCTGATAAATTCACCTCTTAACGAAACATCGCCTTCAACGGAAGCGATGTCGTATTTTACGCAAGTTGAATTCTTTACTGAGATAAAGTAATACTTATGTTCAAGTTGCTTTTCTATTTCCTTGTCCAATCCTTCGTTATCGAAATCAACCTCACCCGACAAATTGACCCTGACTATATCGGAGGGCTTGCACTTTATAAAACTCTGCACTTTCTGGCAAGCGGTAAATAAATCTTCAGTATCGCTTAAATCAACGGTAATTTCTTCAAATACTCTCGAACAGTTCGGCACAAAGTTAAATGTAATTTTTCCATCGACAATTATTTCCACAAAGCCTTTCTGCCCGAACTCGTCGAACCCACGCCCCTCTAAACAGCCCGAGTACGTATATTGCCCGCGTTCGTCAATCTTGCCTGAAGAAAATGTATGTATATGCCCCAACGCAAGATAATCGATGTTTTTATTACGTAGCTTTGATAGTTGAATCTTGCATAAGCCACCCGTATTGCCCGTCTGTCCGTGTAATACGACAATATTATTTCTCCCCTTTTCAAGATTTAGCGATGAATACATTGAAAGCGCGTTACTGTCTGTTATTTCCAAACCCGTAATAACCGCATCGCCGTAGTCGTAAGAAGTCCATACGTCAGAGAAAGTTTTCAAGTTTTCCAAGTCGTATTCGGTATATGATTCCATCGTGTCGTGGTTACCACGAAGATACAAGAAATCTATCTCGGGATTATTCCTCACCACACTGTAAAAAAACTCTTTGTCCTTCTTCAAAGGGCGATCTGAATCAAAAATATCCCCCGCTAAAATAATTACCTTTATATCATTACTTTTTGCATAATCCACCATACGACTCATTGCCGCGCGTAATTCGCGTTTCCTTTCATCGGATTTTTCTTTCGGAAATTTCGATTCTATCTTAGAACCAAGGTGTATATCGGCACAATGTAATATTTTCAACTTTTGCTCCTCACTTTTTATCTGATACAATTATAATAAAAACCGGTTGAAATTGCAATGTTTTAAATAAAAAATAACGCAAGCTGAATTTGCTTCAGCTTACGTTATGAGTGGTGCTTGTGATCTCGCATATGGCGAGAGCGTCGCCTTACGGCTCGCGCGAACTTATTCAATTCTCATTAAAGCACAAAAGGCAGGCAAACCCTGCCTTTTTGGTGCTTGTGATCGGACTTGAACCGATACGGACTTTCGTCCGAGGGATTTTAAGTCCCTTGCAGGTACTCAAAAAGCCTCATTTTAAGCGATTTTTGCATAAAAACAGCCCAAAATCGGGCTGTTTTTTACTTGCACCCAAATTGCACCCAAAATGGTGAGAAGGCAGAAAGGAAAAGGCGGGCATTTATGGCGCAGAAATTCTTGTAAGCAACTTTTACGGGCTTTTTAATATCATTATCTAAATCAACGCATAACCGTTGACATTTGAATTGTTTTGCGCTATAATAGTTAAAAATCAGGTGGCTTGGCTATGGTAAAATGGATTCCGTTTGTTATCACAAAAAAAGATATGCGTCCGCAATTTTCAAGCGACATGCAGTATGAGAATTGGATAGCAGGGAAACTTCGCTCGAAGAAAATTGTAAAAGTGCGGAAGGGACTTTATGTTCTTTCCGACGCTACGGGCGAGCTACTTGCATCAAAGTTCGAGATTGCAAGCAAGATTACGGACGACGCCTTTCTCTGCTATCATTCGGCATTGGAGTTTTACGGTGTGGCGAATCAAGTGTTTCACACGGTGACAGTTGGGAGTAAGTCGCGGTTCAACCCGTTTACATTTCTCGATATCGATTATATCCGCAAACTGCCGAAAAATGATTACGGAATTGAGTATATAGAACAGGCGGGTGTGCGCGTTACTACCCTCGAACGGACGGTGATAGACTGTATTGACGACATTGATGCGTGCGGCGGGATAGACGAACTGCTCGGTGCGCTGGGGCAGATTCGTATTCTCGACGAGAAAAAACTGCTCGGCGCGCTCGACGCCTACCATTGTGTGCTGCTCTATCAAAAAGCGGGATATATTCTGCAACACTATCAAAGCAAATTCGGGCTTTCGGATGCATTTTTTGCGGAGTGCAAACGGCATTTGACGAAACAAGTGAAATACTTTTTGAAAGACGAATATGGCGAAGTGGAATACAATTCCGAGTGGCGACTGATGGCGCCGAAAAATCTTGACTCTCGGTTTGAGGGAGGCTATTAAATGGAATTTTCATAGCAATATTTAAGCAGTTTGGCGGCGCAGACGGGGTTCATCAAGGAAACGCTTGAAAAAGTCTTGCGTCTTGCCGAGGTCTTGCGATTCCTGAACGCCGACTCTGTAATCGGTGGAAAGTTAGCTTTAAAAGGTGGCACGGCAATCAATTTGACGGATGTTGAACTTCCGCGGCTCTCCGTGGATATCGACCTCGATTATGCAGAGAACGCCGCCCGCGAGGAGTTGCCTGCGGCAAAAGAAAAGATTGGCAAGCGCATAGCCGATTATATGTTACAGGAGGGGTATTCGCTGATTGACACACGGGAGTATTTCGCGCTCACGTCCTTCGTATTCGGTTATATCAACTGCGCAGGGAATAGGGACAATATTAAGGTGGAAATCAATTATCTTGACCGGTGTCATATACTTCCCCTTGAAAAAAAGAGTCTATTGCCCAAGGGGATTCTCGGCGGCTTTGACGTTCTCACGCTGAACACGACCGAACTATATGCAAGCAAAATCAACGCATTGCTTGCACGGGCGACGCCACGGGACTTGTATGATGTCCATTCTATGATAGAGCGCGGTATCATAAGCGACAAAACATTACTCAAAAGATGTTTGATTTTTTACAGCGTCATAGCGGGCGACTATTCGATTTCAGAGCTGAACTACGCCAATATCGAAAGTTTGAATTTTTACAAATTTAAGACGCAGTTAAAGCCCGTAATCGCCAAAACGGATACTTTCGACATCGAAAAGGCAAAGCCAATCGTGATTGATTACTTGAAGGAGCTGATTGATTTGACTGCGAGTGAAACCGAATTTATGCAGAAAATGAAGGAGAAAGTCTACATCCCTTCACTCCTTTTTGACGATGGGGAAATCGTCCAACGGATTGCGTGCCATCCTGCCGCATTATGGCGCACAAGGCATACAGAATAGAGACAAGGCTGATATTATAAGGTAGAACTTACGAGGAAGAATAAAGTTTCCGTTGGTTGCCAAATTCTTTATTGATTTTAGCGCTGAAAAATGTTATTCTATATAAAGGAGATTTTTTGAAAAAATTTTTTAATTATGCTGTTTATTGTCATATTTAGTATTGTATAATGTTTGCGGGAGGCTAAAATGGGCATTTTCGATTGGATTTTCGGCACAGACGATTCCGAAGAAAGTCAACTTGAAGATATGATACTTATGGACATGGACGAGGAAGACGAGTAAAAGAATTATAAAAAGCAACATTTTTTATATAAATGAAAAAGTTTGGGGCATGTTATGGAAGAATTTAATTATCAATGGCAAAAAGGGCAATGTGATGAACGTCTGTTAGACGCAGTTGAAGCGGCGATAGAAACAGTCGAGAAGATGCGTTCATTGCCAATAACATTGGAAAAGATTAAAAAGGCAAGAGACGCCGCACACTTAACCGACAAAAAGCGGATGTGGGACGTTTTGCAAAAGTTTTATGCAAAATACAAATCATTCATAAACGGTCTATCCCCCGTTTTGGGCTATTACGTTTATTCCGTGGATGCGGAATTCTATAAACATGTAACGTGCGAAGAAATTGCACGGCAACTGCACATTGTCATTGGATATGTTTGTCTGCATTACGTTTTGGCTGGCAAAGTAAAAGAAACCTTCTTTAATACATATATGAACGCATTAAAGGGTAAGGGTTTCGATGATGATTTTATCAAGCATTTGAAATCACACTTGGGAGGAAATCATGCCTAATTTATCACAGAAGAAGCGGCAAAGAATGCTTGAATTTTTAAATAAGATCAAGGAAGAACACAAGAACGACGACGAAATGTTAATCGCACTTGGGGAAATCGAAAACGAGCTTGTGTCAAAGAAGTACGGTCTTGTTTGGGAAGAACACGAGGAAAACGTTGACGTTCAGATGAGGACAAATATTCCCGTTTTTACTGAAGTAAAAGAACGGGAAATTACTGCTGCGCCCGACGAGGGTTATAATTTTCTTTTGGAGGGCGACAACCTACACAGCCTCTACCTTTTGGAGAAGACTCACAAGGGCAAAATCGATGTCATCTATATTGATCCGCCCTACAATACAGGCAAAAGTTTTATTTACGACGATTGCATAGTGGGAGATGAAGATAGTTTTAAACATAGTAAATGGCTATCTTTTATGGATAAAAGACTTAGTATTGCACAACGTCTTTTAAGTAAAACTGGTGTTATTTTTATTTCAATCAATGATTATGAGGGCGCTCCGCTTAAAATGCTTTGCGATTCCGTTTTCGGCGAGGATAATTTTCTTGCACAACTGACGTGGGAATCTACTACTCAACCTACCAATGCGGGACGGGCAAAGTTCTCCATTCAGAAGAAAGTCGAATCAATCTACTGCTATGCAAAAAACAAAGCAGAAAAAAATGATTTTTTGTTGGAAGAAGTTAAAAACGCCAAAAAATATCCGCATGTCGGGCGTTTGGGCGCCTGTCGCTTTGAGATTATAGAAAAAAGCGATGCGGGGACATACAACCGCGATTCTATGAAGTTTACGATTTTGGGACAATTGCCACGCAATGGGAAGAGATGGCAAATCGGCTTGGAAACAGCGCGCGAATTAGAGCGACAAGGCAGGCTTGAAATAGTAGATGGGATAGTAAAAAAAGCTGTTTATCCCGAGGACGAAAATGAAAAGCGCACATTCAGTCCCTTTTGGTCGCATTTGGAATCAGAAAAAGTCGGAACGGCGCAGGAAGGCAAAAATGAATTAAACGATATACTCAACCGGGCGGTTGGATTCGATACGGTAAAACCTGTCGCCTTGATCAGGTCTTTACTTTCACATTTCCCGTCAAACAGCATTGTTTTAGACTTTTTTGCCGGTTCGGGAACAACGGCGCAAGCAGTTCTTGACCTCAATAAAGAGGATGGCGGCTCGCGGCGCGTTATTCTTTGCACAAATAACGAAAGCGATATCTGCGACAAGGTAACTTATCCCCGTGTTAAAACAGTAATTACAGGTACGCGGGCAGACGGAAGTAAATATTCAGATGGGCTTTCCGCCAATCTCAAATACTACCGTACCGATTTTGTTTCGCGAGACGAAGAGTTTTTATCTGATGCATTATTAGAACATATTGCAGAAATGATACAGCTTGAGCATGGCGTTAAAATCGACGGTAGCGGATACCGAATGATTATGAGTGATAACGAGGCCGATTGTCTTTTCCAAAATTCTGAAAAACTTAAAGCAATTAAAGCATTATATATTGCTAAAAATGTTTTACTCACTACTGAACAAAGAGAAAAACTAAGTAATGTGAAAATTCATATTATCCCCGATAATTATTTTCTATTTGAATTAAGAGAGGAAGCACATTTATGATTATCAATTTACCTAACGGGCTTTTCCCGTTCCAGCAAGATGCATCTTTTAAATTACTTCAAATGACAATGAATACTCAAACCAAGCAAACAATTGTCATGAAATCGCCGACAGGTTCGGGGAAGACGTTAATACTAATAGACTTTATTGACGAGTATCTGCGGTTAAATAATAAGACAGCATTTATTTGGCTTTGTCCCGGCAATGGTAATTTAGAGGAACAAAGCCAAGAGAAAATGGATACAAACGGAGCGCAACGAAAGACGCAAAAGCTTTCCGAGTCTTTATTGAATGGGTTTCTTGCAGAAAGTACTACATTTATAAATTGGGAATTGGTTACGAAAAAAGGGAATAGGGCAATTAGTGATCACGAAAAGAAAAATTTATTTGAGAGAATTGCCGAAGCCCACAGAAACGGAATTTCATTTATTGTTATTATTGATGAAGAGCATAGTAACAACACGGCAAAGGCAAATACTATAATTAACGCGTTTTCACCTATACATATCATTCGAGTTAGCGCAACGGCAAATAAAAATAGTCGCTTTGAATATTTTGAAATCAACGAAGAAGATGTTATTAATGAAGGATTAATCACAAAGGCGATATATGTGAATGAAGATGTGGCTGATGGAATGAAAATTACCGCTGATTATGATTGCCTTTTGGAACTTGCAGATAAAAAGCGCAAAGAAATCGCCGAAAGATATAAGGAAGTAGTAGAAGACAAAGTTATTCGCCCTCTTGTCCTTATTCAATTCCCGAGCGGACAGCCCGAAACGATTGCCGCAGTGGAGAAGAAATTGGAATCCATGGGTTATACATACAACAACGGCATGGTGTCTAAATGGATGAGCGAGGACAAGCGCGACTTGCCCGAAAATCTGACCAAGAACGACGGAATCCCCGTATTTCTCTTAATGAAACAGGCTATAAGTACGGGCTGGGATTGCCCACGCGCAAAAATTCTTGTAAAGCTTCGCGAGGGGATGAGCGAGAGCTTTCAAATTCAAACAATTGGACGAATACGCAGGATGCCGGAAGCAAAACATTATGAGGATGATCTGCTTGATTTCTGCTATGTTTATACACTGGATGAGCAATTTAAAGCTGGCTTATTTCAAGAGGAAGATCGTGCTTATGTTCCAATCAGGCTGTTTTTAAAAGATAAATGTAAAGCCTTTATAATGGAGAAACAAATTGAGAATCAGCAATACGGTGGTTTAGGGGACCGCGATATTTTGCAAAAAATCTATGATTATTATAACAATAAATATCATTTAGGAAAAGATAAAGAACAAAATAAAAAATTATTACACGAGCTTGGTGGCTATGAATTTGCAGATAAAATCATTAATAAAATTGTTGATGGCGTGTATGTGCTTACGAATTCATTGATTAACAGCAAGCAAACGAAAACGGCATATCAAGATGTTGATAAGCGAAATCACAGAATTTATCTACTGCATAGTCTTGAAAATATCTCAAAGGTGATTTTAATGCAACGGGATAGCTTGCAAGTTATTTTGGAACGGTTATTCAGGGAACATGTGTTATCGATGCATAAACTTGTAGCATTAGGCACAAAAGAGTATCTTGCTTTTATTGTTAATAATGAGCAAATAATTAAAAACGATTTAAACGATGTTACGGGAGCAATGGTCGAGCAGTTATCATATAAATATAAGCCACGCACTTCAACATTTAAAATTCCCGAACAAGACTTATATAAATATGATCCTAATGTTAAAAACGAAAGAAAATATGTTAAAAATGCATATGAGGGTTATACCTCCGGTTTTGCGACAAGCGTAGTACACAGTACAAGTGAAATATTATTTGAGGAATATTGCGAAAAACGGGACGATATTGATTGGGTTTATAAAAACGGAGATTCGGGGAAGCAGTATTTTTCTATAGTTTATTGGCAAAGCGTTGAAAAGCAAAGGTTGTTTTATGCGGACTATATCGTAAAAATGAAAGACGGAACGGTTTGGGTAATTGAAACCAAAGGCGGCGAAAGTAAGGGCAAAGACAAAAATATTGATATTCAGATTGAAAACAAATTCAATGCTTTCAAACACTATGCGCATGAGAAAGGGCTGCATTGGGGATTTGTCCGTGATAAAGATAACCGACTGTATATTAACAATACGGTTTTCGCAATAGATATGGCAGACGACCATTGGCAACCGATAGAAGAAGTGTTTTGATAATACGCAAACAACGCCCAACTTTACAAAAAGTATGGCTTAACCCTCGATGAAATTTTTTCATCGAATATATGATAAAACCTATGGAGAAAGATATGAATTTACCAAAATATATTTATCATTATACAAGCAATAAGGCGTTTTTTAGTATTTTGAGAAGTCAAACACTATTGCTTACAAATATTACAATGATGAATGATAAAACTGAAATGCTCGAAATGGTAAACAGGTTGGAGGAAGACCTTCTCAAATCAGATGCCGATGAGAAAAGGACCCGAGCACTAATATCTCACAGCGAAGAAGATTATCCATACATAGTGCACCTCGCTACCTGTTTTACTACACTTAGAGATGATGCTGCTATGTGGGAAAGGTATGCGGATAATGCGCACGGCGTGTGTATCCAAGTTGATGCCGAAAAACTTTATAAATGGATACAAAGAGAAGAATTTAATAAAAAATATGAGCTTAAGGTCATTAGCTATTCGGAAAATGAACGCTATAATTGGATTTTAGATGATATCAAAAAAGAAATAGACAAGCTAACTGAATCGCAATGGGAATCGGCTATTAGAAGTACCTTGCCTTTATATATTCAACGTTACGCGGTATTATATAAAAATAAGGGTTTTGAAAGCGAACGCGAAGTGCGATTACATACAAAACTCAATATCATAGATAAAAAACCTGAACATTTTCAAGAAATCAATGGTGTAGTAAAGTGTGTTGATAAATTAAAAATCAATGTTGACGATTTATTTTCAGAGGTAATCCTCGGACCTCGCACACAGCAGAACAAAGATATTCTTGCATATTATCTAAGGTCGCACAACCATATTGGGGTAGCCGAAAACATCATTCATTCAGATTGTAGTTTACGTTAAAATTGACCAAAAAAAGGATTTCTTCCTTTATTGAATTGATGATAATTTATCGACATATAATTCGAGCAGGAAGCTTTTAATTAACTTCCTGCTCGAAAAATTTAAATCCATTAGTTGTTTCCATATGCAATCCATTCAACGATACTGCAAATTTTTTCAATAATCATATCGCCTGTAATATCCGGTAAATTCAGTTCAAAATACAGTTTTTCAACTTCAAGAGATGTTTTGTTGTATTTTGAATAATTAGATAGCACTTTATCTGCTAAAATCTTAGATGCTCCTCCCGTAGGACCTATCGGGAAAACATATTTACCATTTTTATGGGCTATTTCAAATTCCTTTATTACTCCGTCAGCATTTATAATATTACCATTTTTATCTTTTTTGTTTCCAAATAAGAAGAATGCTATACCGCATTTGTCAATCATCTTTTCACGATAGTGCAAAAAATGATCTTCTAATTCGGGAGATCGATCTTCTGAATTAATGCCGTAGTATTTTTTAGGAAAAGGATAGATTAATATTTTTTTACCGAAATCTAAATCATTATTTGCAACGGCTTCGGCTGCTCCTTCAATCAAATTTGGACCTACACCTAAACCATAGCCTGATATGATATTAACATCTTGCTCTTTAAAATCGTCAATTAGTGTATATCCTAACTCATATAATAATGTCTGTGCCTCAGTTTCATTAAATTTACCATAATCCCCGCAACTGCTGCCCGATATAAAAACTTTTCTCGCCATATACTTTTTATATACCATTTTAAGTATTTCTTCTATTTCAGTATATTGGTCAATTAAGCAAGTTGTTATACCACTTTTTTCCAATTCATCAATCCAATATTTTTGAGAAAGTTCATTTTCTTTTGTTTCTTTTTTAAGAATAAAAAAGTGCGTTTGAGATGATGAGGTTTTTAACTTTACGATTTGACGAATATTATTTATGTCAGGATCGTTAAAGCTGTATCCCAAAAATAACATTGTATTTGTAGCGAGTTCATTTTCTAATGCTGTTATAAAATTACAATGTGTTTTAGGATAATTATTATAATCATCTTGTAAAATTACAATTGCATTAGGCTCATTAATATCTCCATGTAATTTGTAGACAACATTATCTCTGCGTTCTTCCGCTGTTATAAAAGAATCGTTCGTCTTCATTACATCTCGTTGCTCACGAACCTCTTTAAGCGCGTCTTCGATCAATGTGTCAAAATTAGTAGTCCAATAATTTCTTATCGGGAGCTTGGCTAAAACCATGTGGTTTTTGTCATATTTTATGTTTACAAATTTTTGCGCGATCTCGCGTTTAAAACTTATTACATCTACCTTTTTTTGTGTCACATAATATTGTAATCCTTTAATTGGATTGCTATCATTTCCTTTCAATTGAGATATATATGGAGCTACTAACGCATTCCAATCTAAGCCCGATGCGGAATATGACATACCCGCACCGAGGAAAACAGAAAGGCTTTTATCTTCCAAACAATTTGTTATTTGAGTAACCAAATCGGCTTTTTCAATCATTTAGCTATTTTTTCTCCTCAAAGGTTCAGAATGATCATATTCATTTGTTTTGCGCCTATTGAACGCTTTATTGATTAAGTATTTTAATTTTTCAAAATTACTTTCTATAACAGTCCAGTTGACAATCGATATGCTGACATTTGTACGGGCGACATTTGTTACCAACCTATGGGGGAGATATGGATAGCAATTTTCTATGTAAGTAATATCCTTTTGAATGGGTGTCCAAATTGTGTAGCTATCTCCCATAACTTGTTCTTCATCGTTTCCGCATGCAATCATACCTTGATTGCCTGAGATGCTTGGCAGATTGATTACCAAAATGCCCATTTTCGGGTTGACATCACTATCATACATAGCGGCATGAATTTCCCAGTCAATATATTTACGCCGTTTTGTATTTTGTCCGCACAATAAAACTAAAACAGTCGCATCTTGAATATAGTCATCACGAATTATTCTTCTGACCTGTTCATCCGTTAAACCTGTATCATCTACTTCATTTTCGTGTACGGAATAATCGTCAAATAAATCATACCACTCATTAGCCTTTAAGAGAGCGTTCTTGTAATCTTGATCGTCAGCGTGATAATAACTGATAAAAACTTTGTGTTTGGGAATACTCATTTTTCACCTCATTGTTTTGCCAAAGTATATGATCCGAGGTTTTGGCTCTTGTTAAATGCATCGTCTATATATTTATTTGGATTTTTTAAAAATTCATCTTCTGTCACTATATCTACATAATGTATAGATAATTTGTCATATGCCGTCCTATCTGTTAAATCACTGTGCAACCAAGATTTTTTATTGTTTCTGTTACTACTAAGGATATTAAATAATTTGGAAGTATCCCAGTTATACCCATATAATTTCGCCCAAGAATAAGGATCAAGTCCCTGTTTTTCATAAAACTCATTCTTTTTCACAACGCATATAACTCCATCGGCATGTGAAGTTCTGCTATTGCGAGTTTGTTCGCGAAGTGCATATTTAATTTCCCATTCCATCCATTTGCTCTGTCTCATATTAGGGGAAACGATCACAATCATAACTGTTGTATCATAAATCATATCCGCGAGATTTTTGCGAATAGTATCCGTAGTGTAATCTGTTAAATCAGGGGAATCACTGGTTTCACCCTTGTAATATGTAGCATCTTCTCCAAGTTTTTTTATTATTTTATCGCGTAAACTTAGAGATTCGCTATATTTGTATGAAATGAATGTCTTATGCGCCATAATAACCTCCTAATAAGATTATTATAGCATAATTTGACGAAAAAGCAAATTATATGACGTTACATAAATTAAACAAGATAAGGCATTTATGACTTGCAATTTTAATTTAATAATCTCTTTTCGGCAAAAGAAGAAACAAGCCGACAAAAAATTCCGTGACTGAATTGTTTGATTTACATATTAGCGTGTTATAATTAAGTTACAGATGGGCGAAGTATGCCCATGCCGCGGTTTAGCGGCGGTATGATGAGAAGTATGCCCTACTTTTCACTCGGCAAAATATGTTGCCGAGCTGCCTCGCACTTTTACAAGGTCAAAGACGGACCTTATTGTTTTTTTCGTTGTGCGAGGTTGGGCTTTATTGTTGTACAAATTTTTATAAAAAATTTTTTGATTTTTTGAAATTTTTAATGCTATAAAAATTATTTACAGCGCAAGCAAAACCACGCTTTTGCGCAGCGCAACACAATTTGCGCATACCTGCGCCTCAGCGGTGGGAATGCCTGCGATTAAATAATTGTGGGCACTAAAAAATCGCAGGCAGAGCGGCAGAGCCGCGAAAATCACGAAAAATTGCAGTGCGCTTCCGCACGAGATTTTTGTGAAAATAAGTTAATAGAATGGTTGACCACCATAGAGCAATTTGAAGTTGCTAAATTCGGTTAAAGTCGGTGATTTGCGAGAAGCAGTCAGCGGCTTTTTCGTTGTCTTTTTTAAGTCAATTACCGTCACTTTGAACGGTAAAATAAAATCATTTAAGGAGGTAAAACAATGACAATCAGACCGCCATAACAAGTAAAAATCTACATACCGAATGAATACCGGTTACACGCCGAAGATAATGCTAAATTGTAAAAAAGCCCACTGCAAGTGCGAACGGAACTTATGGAGCGAAGCGCAACTATGTGTAGTGAGCTACACTTGCGAAGCAAGGTAGCCACTACACGGTAAATTTTAATAAGGAGGTAAAATTTATTTCATTTTTAGTTTGTCATATGGAAAAGTACACTCGGCAGAAAGTTTCGCCCGTCGAAAAAGAAAACGAAAGAGATGAGAATTACGAGGCGACAAATCCTCAAATTGATAGTAGTCGCACAAACCAAAACTACCACTTAAAAAATCCGCTGGGCAGTTATATCGAGATGATAAACGAGAGGCTTTCAAAGCTAACTTTAAAACGTAAGTTGAGGTCTGACGCAGTCTATATGGATTCGTTTGTGTTAGGCTCGGACAGAGAGTTTTTCGGCTGTTTAACCGAGGGTCAACAAAAAGAATTTTTTTGGGATTGCTTGGACTTCTTCTCGGAAAAATACGGCTATGAAAACATTTTATCTGCCGTAGTCCACAAGGACGAAACAACCCCTCACCTACACCTCAACATAGTGCCGATAGTCAACGGCAAGTTGTGTTCAAAGGACTTGTTCGACAGACAGAAGCTCTCACAGCTTCAAACGGAGTTCTACGAAAAGGTCGGTAAGAAATGGGGACTTCAACGCGGCAAGGAAGGAAGCACGGCAAAGCACCTCAACACAGCCGAGTTTAAGGCAAAAAAGATAATCGAAGGTGCGGAGCAACAAGCGCAGGAATTTTTGGACGGAGTACATGAGGAAGTTGAAACCGCTAAAAATCAACCTGTTCCTAAAAAGAAAAAAGAGGTTGCCGAAGAAATAACCTCTCTGCGCAAGGACAACGCCGCATATAAACAACAGCTTGAAATCAAGAATAGAGATTCAAAAGACCTATTCAATCTTGTGCAGGAACAGGAGCGGAAATTGCGGACTTCGGAGAAAGCGTACAGAATGGTAACTGACATAATAGAAACCTATCCCGACGAGTTCGAGACACTTCTTTAAAAGGCGCGGCAGAAGAAAAATCCGTCTACTCCTTTCCACGGCAAGCGAGGTGGTTGGAGCAAGTAAAAAACTTTAAACTTGTGGGCCTTGACAAATCAAGCGAACTATGATATATCGTATTAACAACTTGTTACGGTATATCTTACAACTTAATCACAACTGAATACTTTTTAATAAATTAAGGAGGAACTTTTGTGAATATGGTAAACCACCATTTAGTGAGAGAACATTGTAACTACACAAAAATAAATTTAAGGAGAATTGACAGAACAGGAATTATTTGAAATTGTACACACATTAAGAGCTAACGAAAATTGTAGCGACGCCGATTTGTGCGAAGTGATAAAGGCTGCGAATCAAACAATAAATTTGCAAAATTTAGCTACGCTCATAAAGACGTTGCCCAAGCAAAAATCGAAAAATGAGGCTTTGAAATTTAACCATAAGGAGTTAATTCAAATGCCTAAAAAATTCAAAAAACTATTTACTTATAACAAAGCTATTGCACATGTCAGATTGACGTCGAGGAACGTTTACGAAGTGCGCTGTATAATTGACGGAACTTGCTATTTCGGCTCGTCGAAAGATTTGGAAATAGCAAAATTGAAGTTTATCGAAAGTCTGCGTAACGGTTTCGACAGGACTAAGGCAGAGAAACGAAAGGTTCTATTCACTATTACTTTCTGCGTTGGATGGAGACGGTAAAAAGACCCTATATCAAGGAAAGCACTTACGATGGCTATATGCAGGTATTCAACGCCAATATACAAAGCGCGTTTAAGGAACTTGCCCTTACCGAAATCGACAGCTTCTTTTTGCAGAATCTGATAAACGTTTACACTCAAAGCGAGCGGTACAGAACGGCTAAAAAACTTTTCAACCTACTCTCGCCCTGCTTCGATTACGCCGTTGCCGACGGAATGATTGACCGAAACCCGATGGCAAAGGTAGTGATCCCGAAGTATGAAATCAAACAAGGCAGTCCCATAACGCACGAGGAGGAGAGCAAACTTGTCGGCGCGTTGAAGGAAACGGGGAATATATATGCGCAAGCGTATGTATTCCTTGTCTACACGGGGTTACGAGTTGGCGAACCATCCACCGTCAAGGTCAACGGCAATTGGATAGAAGTGGTGACCGAAAAAGAGCGTAAAGGATTAAAAGCGAAAGTTCGGAAAATACCGATTGCGCCGAATTTGAAACGTTATCTGCCGCTAATTGACGTGGAAGCCATCAAAAAACTGAACAAGCAAACCGTCACGGCATTTGAGCGATTATATTGATAATCACCACACGCACGATTTGAGGCATACCTTTATCACCCGTGCGCAGGAAGTCGGGATAAGACGCGAAATCGTTTCGCTTTAGGCAGGACACGCGGCGGACAACAGTATCACCACCACGGTTCACACGCACCTCGACCGAAACAAGGACATTCAGTTGCAGGAAATAAAGAAATTTGACTACGCCGTATAGCGGACAGGGCGATTTGCACCCATAATTGTTCTCGTTGTCCGTAAGGGCAATGGACAACTCGGTCGCCGTTCGCGCGGGACGTATCTCTCACTTATCTCGCTCGGAACGCACAGCGCTACTAGGCTGTGTATGAAATGCCTCGCTCGTCCCAAAATCTTTTGGGCACAATTTTGCACCACAAATTGCACCCAAAAGGCGGGTTTTGATTTTTTTATTAACAAAAAACAGTGTTAAATATTTGCAAATTCACAATACCCAAAATTTGAGTGCAAGCCAAATTTCTTGCAAAAAGTAAAGGCACTATATCTTGTATCTATAACTTAATAAATACTAAATATAGTGCTTTTTACTTGGTGCTTGTGATCGGACTTGAACCGATACGGACTTTCGTCCGAGGGATTTTAAGGCAAATCGCCCTTATTTTCGGTCAATTTTGAGTATTTGAAAAGCATCGAAAAAGAGGCGTTTAAAAGCAAAAAATCATTAAAAACAATCAAAAACAAGGCGTTTCCGCTTGTTCCCGTTTTCTGCAAAAATTCCGCACTTCCCAAAATTTCCCAATCATTTTCACATAAAATTATACATTTACCAAAGGCAGAACCGCTTGTAAATCCGCGGTTCTGCCTTTAATTCCGATTATTCAACTACCCCAAAATACTTCAGCAACGCCTTGTAGGTGTCCTGCCCGTCGAGGCAGGTGTCAATCAAATAAACTCTTTCGTTTCCCCATTCACGCAAGCCGCGGTAGTAAAACATTTTCTTGCGGTCCTCAATGATGAATGGGATAATTTTATGCCGCAAGCACTCCTTAAAGCAAATCAGTCTGCCAACCCTGCCGTTGCCGTCCTGAAAGGGGTGGATGCGCTCAAAATTATAGTGAAATTCAACTATGTCTTCAAGTTTTATTCCCGTCTTGCCGTTATAGTTTTGCAACAACTCCTTCATTTTTTCTGCGACTTTGGACGGCGCAACCGTTTCAATTCCGCCTACCACATTAGCTCTTTTCTTGTATTCGCCGACGTTAAACCAGGCGAGGTATGAATCCTTCGTGCCCGTCTTTAAAATTTTATGCAGAGTTTTGATGATGTCTTCGGTGAGGGGCTGTTCGGCGCAGTCTATAACATAGTCCACCGCGCGGAAGTGGTTGGCGGTTTCGATGACGTCGTCCACGGGTACGCCTTCCTCCGCGCCTATCGTGTTTGTCTCGAATATCAGGCGAGTTTGGTCCTCGGAAAGGCGGCTGCCCTCTATGCGGTTGGAGTTGTACGTTAGGCGGATTTGTGTTTCATGATACAGTCCGCCGCTTATTTTTGCACTCTTTTCGTCGCGCAACACCTGCAAAATGGGGTTGTCGCTTATCTCGCGGCAAATATTTTCGCTTTTACAGCCGAAAAATTTACATAGCCGTCTAATGACATTGTCGGCAATCTTTTCGCCCTTTGAAATCTTTGCAATCGTGCGCGAAGATAATCCGGCTTTTGCCGTCAAATCGGACTTTTTCAGTCCGTTTTTCTTTAAAATTTCCAAAAGCCCCGCATAGGAAAACATAATTCACCTCTCAAATCTTTACTTATTATAGCATATTGTCCACAAAAAGTAAAGATTTTAGGTATTAAAATGAATAAAAAGTAAACGAAGGTTATAACTATTAAATGTCTTTTCTTAAAGTTATTTAGATTTTATATTAGATTATCATGGCTTTATTTATTTTGAACCTGCTCAAATTTTTATAAAATTACTTTCATTTATTAGATAATAAGTTTATCATTTTTTCATATAGTTTAACAGTAGCTAAGCAATCATCTAACGCATCATGTCTATTTTCAACTACTATATTAAAATATTTAAATGCATCAGCAGAACTATTTAAATCCTTATCTAAGACTCCCGCCAAAGCTAAAGTCTTAAATACAGAATAAGTATCAATATATCTATGAGAAAAGTAATTATCAAAAGACTTGCCACATTTTCGAAATAATACCTTTAAAAAATCTATGTCAAAATGCACGTTATGTCCTATAATCGTCACATAAAAATCTTCTGGGAAATATGCATTAATAAAATTCATCAATTCTTCTACTGCGTTTGCGGGTTCTATACCAATATTGTTTTGATTATTCTTGTTAAATTTATTAATACGTTGCGCTTCCTTAGTTACAAAATATCGACGGTATTTAATAAATATCTCTTTGCGTGCTATTTCGCCAAAGTTAGTGTCCCATACAATCAAACCAATAGACAGTAAAGAATGTTTTGTTGGTATCGTACCTCCGGTTTCTGTATCAATAAATAAAAACTTATTATCCGTTCTATTTTTCATTTTAGATTTCACCTCATTTATTTTCAGAAAATATTGATTCTATCTCTTTTTCAATAAAATCATATAATGCTCCGCCTTTCTCCGCTTTAATAGCCGGGACATATCCTTTTTCTTTTAGGTGATTAAACGGAGCCATAATGGCATGATCTTCCATGAGATAGTAACTACTTAAAAAAGTTTTATTATTAAGACACACTTTTGCTTTTAAATCATTAAAAAATTTTTCTGCCTCCATCACTCTTTTACGAGTTTCTCCAGATTCAAAATTAAACCTTTCATCATATCCGCGCATGAGATTCTCATTGTTATAATCTGGTAATGCGATTTCAATCGCTCCTTTTTTAACAAATTCCTCTAATACCTCTCTATTTTGCTCTCTCCATGTTCTACCATAAACAAAGGCTATTTTCAGTGTTTTAGTATACTTTAGTTCATTTTCCCATTTTAGTGATTTAAAATTATTCGTATACTCAATAATGCCACTTTTTTTGATGTTTGAAGAGATATCCACTAAATTAACGATAAATTGTGCAAATTTAATTTTAGAAAGCAATTCCCAGACGGCAGCAACGCCTACTATCGAAGCAATAGTTGTCAGAACCGCCGTCACCAGATTAACCCACCAATTGTCACCCTGATAATACTGAAGAAGTATTGATGCTCCAATTAAAATAAGAGCAATCAGTATTTCTCCAATACCTAAAAAAACTCTTGGTTTTGCCTCAAATAATCCATAATTAGAATCGGATTTTTTCATAATACTTACCTCTGGTATATATATTTTGGATGTTAGCCCATATTGAAATAATCTTCACTGTATTCCTTCGTCAGTTCATATACAATTCTATAGTAATCTTCCTGCGTAGTTACACCGTCATTAAATTTTTCGTATAGCCATTCGATGCCGCCTCTTGCATAGGAATTTAATATAGCCATTCCCTCTTTTAATTTAGCCGCATCTCCGTCATATCTAAAGGCATTATCAATTCTATCTTCAACAGATGTAGAGGAAGGGTTGTCCGTTAATAATACCAAGCGATATAAAAACTTTAATCTGTCCTGTTCGCCTATTACGGCTGACGCCAATATGTTTGCCGAATCGTCAATAGAATTATCAATATCGGATTTCCTGTTTTTTACAGCACCGACTATTATTCCTGCCATATATACGTCAATATAGCGTTTAAATATTTCTGCTGATTTTGCATCTTTTTTTAATTCGGTACTCTTTTTAGCAAGAAACTTTAAATAACTAGCATGCTTACCTGTAATTTTAATGTCATTATCAAACATCTTCATTCCTCCTGATTTTTGAGAACGTTTCAGAGTTGTTTACTTTTTCAATAATATAGCTTGCGCCAACCTTGTCTATCATTTTTTCTCTTGCATATTCCCAGTCTTTTTTCATAACGATTAAAATTACTTGTTCTGCTGTTTCAGGCAGTATGGTGGAAATATTTCCTATGTGAATTTCGTCAACGTTTGAAAACGGTGCATCCATTACTATAGGATAAGGTTCAGTAGAAATCGACACATCATCATTTTCAGTCTGCCGCGCTTTCCTTCTAGCTAAATCAACGAGTCCACTAATAAACGAGAAGTTCTTGACAGCTTCAAGACCCTTTGATTCATCGGTCGTTATTTCTTTTTCTCCAATATCGGTTTTTAATCTGATACGATAATTTGAATCAACTTCAACCTTCCTAGAGCCGTGATACATCTGTTTAAAGATGCGATTTATGCTTTCAGTAAGTTGTTCGCGCACTTCATGTTCAAGTTGGTCATAGGTATCTTTAAACCAATAGTATACAGCTTCAGCATATTTGATTTCCAATCTTATCAAATCATTCTTATCATTTTTAACTGCTAATCCACTCAATTCACGAACGCAATCATCTATTTGCCGTTTGGTTTCGGAAATATCTCTTTCTATGCTTCCACGAAGACTAATTTTACCATCCAAAAGTCTTTCATTAGCCTGATAATCATCCTCTATCTTTCTTACATTGACTTCACCTAGATTTTTTATTTCTTCGCTAACATGTTTTAAATCCTCACGTACATCATCCAAGTTTCTTGTCAATCGTACTATTTCTTTATAATCTTGAATAATACGGTCATCCATTCCTTCAGCTTGTTTGCAATATTGTAATCCTGATGTTTTCAGCGTATTAATATCTGTACCGATATGATGAGGAGGTAATAATTTTCGTTCGTATAGGATATTATCAACGGCTCCTTGATTTTTGGATAAATCACAGCCGCAAATACATCTTTTTCTGTTTAATATGTAATCAATCGATTCGGAATGCATCATTGGTATTCCCTGAGGATCTTCTTTTGCTGAAGTCAAGCAATCAAATGCCCTTTTTATTAAAGGGACTGCAAGGAATGCAAAATATTCGCGGTTAAAGTCATCTAACAATCTCGCCCTGAAAATATTTATGTTGGATTCCAAATTTTTTATATTAGTTTCTATCCGTAATCTTTCTTTTTGCTTGCCGGCGACCTCTTTAGTATCTAATAATAACTTTTGATACTTTTCGCGTTCAGCCTTGAACGTTTCTATTTCACTTTTAACAGTTTCTAGCCTTGCCTCATATCCCTGCAATTTATTAGTTAAAGCTTCCTGCTTTCTTGTAAGTTCGGTGCCCCGATTATCGCTTCCGATGTCAAGTTCTCTTCTTAATTTTCCGACAACGGAATTAGTCCTCGAAGTTTTTGGATCCAAATGGTCAATTGCAGACCCTAAAATATCTATGCCCATCAATCCACGAACAGCTTCCACAACGTTTTTCTTATCACTAATCTCTTCGATGCGTTCGCCGTCAAAGAAGAAGTAGTCAGATAAATCTTTTGATAAAATACTATTTATTACTTCCGTTTTAGCCTTTTCCGAATCTGAAACCCATTGAGTATTGCCAATATCATCTTTATAACAAATAGTAAGCTTCGATTGAGAAGACCTCAATGAGTCATATGAATCTTTTGTAAAAGTCTGACTGCGCTCTATTGTATATTCCTTCCCGTCATGGACAAGCACGATTTTAACAGTTGCTTTCACCTCAGTATTTGGCGTTAATGAATTCGATAGTTCCGAATTAAGGATTTCCTTTGTTTTGAACGAAGAAACCCCATATAAACACCATAAAAAAGACTGGACAAGAGTGGTCTTCCCACTTGTGTTTACGCCTAATACAACAGTAACATTGCGCACGGAGTCAGTTGAAAAGTTTATGATATTTTCGCCGCGATATTGTCTAAAATTATTTAACATAATCGATTTAAAAATCATCTTTTTATCTCCTTAACGCATTCATCTATAATCTTCCTGATTTTATCAACCATTTGAGATTCAGAATATTCCTGCGTAGCACGATTATGCTTCTCAAGGGTAAATACTTTCATTCTTATCCTACGAAGCGTTACTTCGTCAAGGGTTTCGAGTGCCTTATTATATTCGTCCATAATCTTCTCCTAAATAGTATAAGTTGTATTTTTCAGTTATTTTGTTAATTAATTTAGTAGTTTCACTGGGATTTTCTGCTAGTGACATAAAATCATTCATGCGCTCAACCTCACGATTTATCAATGAAAGTTCTGCCTGTATTGCATATGGCGGAGAGTTTTCATCAAGTGAACGCGGCAGCGTTATAAAGTCATAAATTCTGGCAAATTGCTTATTGGGTGCTTTCCTTAAAACTCTACCCCGTCGTTGTATATATTCTTTTGGATTAGTGCTACTTGCCAATATAAACGCCGTTTCAATTCCAGGGATATTCATTCCTTCATCCAAACATTTTATAGCGACAAGTGCTTGTATCTTTTCTTCTATGTATCGCTTTTTAATAGTTTCACGTTTTTCGCTATCTTCTTTTGAGGTAAATTGAGTAACCGTCATGCCAAGCTTTTTACCGAGAATTGTTGTTACTTCATCTATTTGCCTTGTTTCAGAAGATGTGATTTCATCTGTATCATCATTACTCAAAGGGTCAACATGAGTCGCACCGCAATATACCAATAAATGCTTACTTTGCTTGTATGGCATCATTGCTTCTTGTAAGGCTCCGAGTTTGTTTCGAGCGCCTGCGATAATTCTTGCGCGCTCGATTAAAATGCGTTTTGCCGACTCGGGCATATCATCAATATTTGAAAGCGGTCCTGATTTGCGTAATATATTAACAACTTTATCAGTTAATTCTATGTAATAGTCTAATTCATCTTGCAGAAGCGACACGGGAATCGGATAATAGTAGTACGGTGTAAGTTTACCTTCTTCAATGGCGCGTTTAAGGGAATATTCAATACATTTTTCACCGAAGTATTCATACAGTTTCTGTGTACCATACTCATCATGATGCCGCTCTAAAGTTGCGGACAACGCAAGTCGATAATTAAATACTTCACTCATGCAAGCAATTTGTCTTCTTGAGCCGAAGTTGTGCGCCTCATCTACTACTAAGCATGCATTCCCCTCTAATTTCAAAAGCTCATTTTGCATATCTTTCAAAATAAAAGTAGCGTTAGTTGTGATAATGCAAAAATTATCTTCAACTTCAAGATTGTATGCTTCAACTAGTCTTTTAAGCTTTTTCTTCCAATCATATTTAGAATAACATATAAGAGGAGTGACACCAAATAAGTTGATATCTTCAACCCATTGCTCAACAAGGTGTTGATATGGACAAATTATTACAACAGCTAGTTTTCCGTTACATACTTTTGTGAGTTGGCACAAGGCTCCAAGAGCGGTATAGGTTTTACCTGTACCTGTCGCCATATCAAAAATTCCTCTAAAATTTTGTCGTTGCCAATTTTCTATAGCTTCAAGTTGATAATCAAAGAAATTTATATTTTCGGGTTTTGCAAAGAAATGAGTTTCTTTGTCTTCAATTTCAGTCAGATGATCATTTTCATATATCTCAGAAATTGATAATTGTCTATACGTATTGAGTTTCTCAACGGCAACTTCCGGAAAATCTATTACCGTTAATGCCTCATCCGCATTGTTCCAAAGGTTGTCAAAGGCCGCTTCCTTTATTGCAACCCTTTCAGTATCTTCATCTTTCCAGGAACAATAAACATCTATGGATTCATAATTTAAAAGTAAACCGGAATAAGTTTCATTCATCGATCCGGTAAATGCAACTTTATT
The DNA here is from genome assembly GCA_947627575.1 of uncultured Clostridia bacterium. Classification (GTDB taxonomy): domain Bacteria; phylum Bacillota; class Clostridia; order Christensenellales; family Borkfalkiaceae; genus Coproplasma. The sequence goes on along the minus strand of CANQWN010000009.1, from coordinate 13,944 downwards.
GCCATCGGTATCAGCAACCAAACCTATCTTTTCGTGAAAAATGCCGACTTCGCTCCCATCTGCTTTAAATGCAACTTTTATATCAAGTATATTTTTAGCTATAAGTTCAGATAAGAGATTTAATTTTAATATCTGCCTTCTATTATAGGGTGCTTCAAATTCACGAAGGATTGCATCGGAGACTATTTCTTCTCGTCTTTTATAACCAAGTTGAATGGCGGCAATGTCTTCCTCGTTAAGTTTAGGGGAAACAATTAGTGATATATGGCCGTTATTAAAAACTAATTGTTCAAGTCCTGTGGCAATTTCGTATAAAGCAGAGGAGCAAAAAAAGCCAACAGCTCTTTTATATACGATTGCCTTTTTAAGGACAGGGATGTAAAAATCTTTGATTACGTCACATTGAAGATTTCGATATTCCTTTTTTATGTCAAGTTCAGATAATGCCATTTCATCACCTACATTTGTTCTTCAATAGTATCCAATGCTTCTTTTAGTCTGTCAAAATCATTTAGTTCGGTAAAATAACTGATACTGAATCTTACCGTTCCCTCAGGAAATGTATTTAAAAATTTATGGGCAATAGGGGCACAGTGTAGACCTGTCCTGACCGATATGCCCAACCTGTCTAATACTCCGCCGATTTCGTCGGGGGCATATCCTTTAAACTTACAAGATATAATGGCGGATGTGCTTTCGCATATTCCTACTAAAGAAATAAAATCATATGTTGATAATATTTCTTTAAGCCGATTATAATTTTCAATTTCTTTTCCCCTTATACATTGAATGCCTTTTTCAAGAATCCATTTTAAAGAATAATTTAGTCCGGCAATAGCCATTGTATTCAAACTACCGGCTTCAAACCTTTCGGGAATTGTATTAGGCATTTCTATATTAGCCGAATCTATGCCCGTTCCGCCATAAATAAAAGCCTTTAAAGTTGAAGTTTTGTTACAAATAAAGCCTGCTGCTCCAAAAGGGGCATAAAGAGTTTTATGCCCGGCAAACACATAATAATCGATATTCTCAAGAGAAGTATTTATAACGCCACAAGCTTGTGCGGCATCTGCAATAGTTATTGCCTTATACTCTTTAGCTATTTTAAAAAGCATCTCTATGGGCTGTACTAATCCACAAACATTGCTCACTTGAGAGACGATTATCGCTTTAGGCTTTTTAGCCGCAAACTGTGCTTTTATGGCGCGCTCATTATATTCTAAGGAAGATGAGTCTAAAGTAAGATATTCGAGATTAAATTTGACTTCTTTTTGGATATTGTGCAATACACGGACAACCGCATTATGTTCAAAGTGAGAGATATATACATTATCACCTGCCGAAATATCTATACCACGAATAATGGTATTGATTGCTATCGTTGCAGAGGGGCAAAAAACCACCTCTTTTTTTGTATCGGCATGTACCAGATTTAATAGTAAATGGCGAGTATCATTAACCATTTTACCTGTTGAACGAACTGCGCCGTATTCACCTCTGCCTGAATTCAGTCCATAATCATTCATGTACTGAGCGATATATTCATATAACCCCGGCACTTTTTTTAATGTGGTTGCCGCATTGTCAAAATATCCAAGCTGTAACATTATATCAAATCCTTAAGCAGGTTAAATAATACCTGCCTCTTTTCATCTATTGTCAGAGAATCGCCAAATTCTTCAAAAATACTCAATATGTCATTATAAAAGTATTGGCTCTGGGGTTTGGTGACATCTGCGGTATCAAATTGTTTAACTACTTCATTGCCGTCGCCATCAACATAACTTATTTTATATCCTTCAGAAGAAATAGCACCATTTTTTGCATTTTCGTTATATTCATCAATTTCTTGCTTTATTAAATTTAAATCTTCAATAAATCCCGACATTATTTCGTCGGTAAAATCGCCTATACGCAAATTGCAAATCGCACGCGCTATATCTTCTACAAGCTTAAGTTCGTCGTTGTTGGGATTCTTTGCAATATTTAAAAACGCGCTATATTTCCCGCTGAATGAGTGCTCTTTTGTAGCTTGGTTTAAATCATCGTAATAATTTGCCATTGATGAAGTTATGCTTGTCCCGTCCGTAGCCCTAAACAGTTTTGCTATTATACTTAAAATATATCGCTTATAATTTAAAAGATTTCCGTCAAGCTCTTTATATGCTTGTCTGACTCCAACAATAACTTGTGTGGGGTCTTGGGTATTGAAACATTTGAATAGCGTTTCAAAGAGTAACTCATGCGCATTAATGTCAGGGTTATTTAAGAGGCTACGGAATTTAAGTGTTGTTTTTGTAAGTTCCTCGATTTTTCCGTCATTATCGCAAGCAAATTTTGTTACACATTCAAACTTTGAAAGTTGCAAATACCAACGGCGCATAGCTTTTACTACATACACAAATGAGCCGCCTATTTTATCTTCATTATTTATGTATTGATAGAAAGTGCTTTCGAGATTTGAAATATATGCATCTTTACTTGCATCCCAACTTTCAAGCAACAAATAGTAGGAATCGGGTGCTATGTCTATTTCATTGAAAAGAGCTGCATTTAGAGGTATCTCTCTATCTTTTTTAGTAATAACGATATGATCCTTAAACCATACCACAATAGCAACCGCCAAATAGATGGCGACTACACCTTTTTTTAATCCATAACCATATTCCGCACTCGTGAGTTTATTATATAAAATACCAAGGGACTTTTTTCTGTCAGTTGTGCTAATAATGAAGTCTTTTATTGTAATTAGCACATTTACTACCTTTTCATCAACTCCAACAATAGACAACTTCGCATCATCTTCATTGATAAATAACTTCGGTGCTACGAGAACTGCATTAAGAATATTTATTTCAGGTCCGTATCCGATGATGCCCAAATTTTTTTTATAATTGCCAAGTAGCAATCCGGATATTATCTTCTGCCTTGCATTCCTAATAGTAGGGCTAATATTATTCTTATTAATTAGATCGTTAATGATTATCGGCGTTTGATAATATGTCCTATCCATTATGTTAGAAAGCAATTTGGAAAATTGGGACTTTCTGTTTATTGAAATAGGCTTACCTTCATTATAATACTCAGAGAGCCCACATTCGGGTTGCAAATAATAAGAATCAATAAAGTTAGCAAGAAGTTTATATCTATCTTCTTCGATATAAACCAATTCGTCAACAAGAGCAACTTCTTTACCGCTGTAAATACCAATTAAATCTTGAATTGCCGCATATTCTATTAAACGTTCATCAAGGTCTAACTTTTTATTCGGAAGAATAAAGATAATCCGTGGATTTGTTATTTGGGTTATTTTATCAACTACCATATCTTTATCTTCCGATTCCCTCAAGTACACTGCAAAAACAATTCCGTCGGCAGATGAGTCAATGTCTGCAATGTTGGCATCTAAAGATAACAACTCATTATAAGTAATAAATTTAAGCTCAAAATACCTTATAATTTCGTTTTCATCATTGTATTCAACGGGATAGAAATACTTTGTACTCGAAATATCTGCAAGTACATTTTTACAATCTATTTTGCTTTTGATTTTATATGATTCTTGTTTGATAAGGTCAACCACGTTATGCCCACTGCCTTCAGTAAGCCTGACATGGGGTTTATACAATAGTTCTATTAAAATATTATTAGTTTTCAATAATTCCTTAGCAGCATTTATTTCTGTCGGTCTATAATTTACACTATAGATATCATCTATTATATCCCAACTGGGCGGAATCACCTCAAACTCGTTTACGCAGTAGATAAGTGCTATCGTTTTTATTATTTTTTCTGCAAGTTCATTATCCCATTCTTTTATCTTTGCAAGTGCTGTGTCAGCTATCTGCCATTGCTTTTTAATATTGCTTCCATAAGGTTCGCTTTTTATTAATTTTTCAAAATAATCATAAATATAGTCGGGCTCAATAAGAGGGAATCTGCTGTCGTCTTTACGTAAAAAATAAGGAACGGTATTTCTTTCATTTGAAGAAAGAAAAGTAAAAATAGTACGCTCATTTTGCGCAATAAGTTCTGAAATTTTGGGTAATAACAACAAAGAGTAGGGGTGCAGGGGATAGCAAGACTGCGCCAAATCATCAGCAATTGAGCCTCTTATCTTATCAAATGCACGATATTTATCAACTGTTTTGCGTAATCTTGCAAATTCGCTCTGATTTCTTTCAATAAACCTTTCATATTCAGAAGGATTTTTATTTAGGATGGTAGCGACCATATCATAAATTTCTTTATCGCTATTATTTAAGCTGAGAGGCTTAAATCTACCCGAAATTGCTCTCCAACTACTTATATTTTTCTTGGAAATTCCTCCTAAATAGTTCTCTATGTTTTTATGTGAAACCAGCAGTACATGTAATTGATTTTCCTTGCTCCGCGCACATGCTTCAACTAAATTTTGTAGGAATTGAGTGTCTTGAGCAGCCGCTCTGCCGGATATGCTTTCTAGGTATTTGCCAAACTCGTCATAAACAATAAAAATACCATTATATCCTACCGAATGCAATTCTTTAGCAACACGTTCAAAAATGTTAATTACGTTTGTACCAAGTACAGGATTAAATTCACTTCCGGAGGTAAGTGTGGGATAGAGTTTTATAAACCTATCATAAGTCTTTTGATTAAATACCTTTAAGTCCTGTATAAATTGTTCAACGGGTTGCCCTATAGCTGTTTCAAATTGATTGTATGTATTAGGGAAATCTTGTTCCCATGATTGAATTTTCTCAACAGCGGCATCAAAAAATGTGGTAGGCATAAACTTCGCAAGATTGGCACGTCTAAGAGATTCGTTTAAACTATGTAATAAAACAGCTTTTATATCTAAGCTGTCCGCATTAATAATAATGGGTAGTAGCTTTTTTTTGCTTTCAAGATATCTTAAAAGGTTTCGATACAATACGTCATTTGTTTGTTTAGCCTTGTCCAATATATTTGAAAACAAGGTGCTATCTCTTCCCGAAAGTAAAGCGGCAATAGTCAAAATTAAATGCGATTTGCCTTTACCATAAGCTCCCGTTAGTATTCTAGCCCTATCTGCTGAACTATTTTCAGTGCTCAGTAAAACATCTTCAATTATTTGAAGAGAACTACTTGAAGGGACATAGCTTTTGATTTTATTATCATCGTTAATATCATAGTAGATATTTACCGAATATTGAAATCCGCCTACAGGCTGAACTATTTTACTAAGTGTACCCATTTTATTTACCATTCAAAGATTCATAATATTTTTCGACTAATCCATCAAAAGTATAGTCACAATTAAATTTTACTACATCTAATCCTGCGGTTCTAGGCATAGTTATCATATCCATCTTGACAAGAGTTTCAAGCAAATAAAATAATGTGCTTCTATCCAAATTAAACACCTTAGTAATAGAATTTGGCTTGTCTATCAGCTCCGATATGTTTATTTCGTTGCCACTGTTTTCAGCAACAATAATTGCTAAAACTATAAGCGGAGGGATACTATCTCTATCGGGGACATTTTTTCTGTAAGCACCACCTTCAGATTTCTTTATCAGTTTTAATGAAGTCAACGGACAACTGTTTGTTTCTTCCGGATCTTCTTCTTTTTCTTTAGAATAATATGTGTTTAATAAGCATGCATACTCATCTGAAAGCATTTTTGTGGAGCTACTAAATCCTTCCGTTTCAAGATATTCTTCAAGTTCTTTAACAAACAATTCTTTATCAAATTCTTGAACATCAAATTCATTAAAAAACCAATACCACGCAGTTGCGTTTTCCTTATTAGTAGCCAGCTTATACTGGATTAGCCATTGCGTTCCATCTTCCTCAAAATATTTATCGTAGTTATTTATTAGAATGCCTAATTCTGTAAGCTTTTGGATATGCTTGTTATTATCGATAGTTTCTTCGGTTATGCCCGTAGCAATCAGCCAATAGCGGAGAGATTTAACCATATTCGTCCCTATTCCGAGTTGATTGCAAGGGTTAATATTTTTATTTGTAAATAGAGTAGGGTCGTTTAATATATTTTTTATGCCTTTGCGAAGCCATCCTTTTCTAAGATTAAAAGTTTCATGCGCTCTAATTTTCATATGTTCCTCCGTCCTTTGACTTTAAGAATCTGTCCATAAGGCATCCACCTGAAAGATATTTGTTAGTGACACATTTTTTACAACGTTTGCATTTATTTGGATCAATTTTATATTCTAATGCTGTAACACTAATCGCACCGAATGGACAAACTGATTCACATTTCAAACACTTGCGACAAGCATTGAATTTTCGCACCTGATAAGATGCCATTCTTTGTAGCGCTTCATGGTCAGCAACATTGAGCGTTTTTATCTTTACTGCAAAATCATACGAGTCGCTTTTCATGGGTTGTATAGAAAGTATGGGGACATTAGTCGATAAATCTAATATGAGCGTTTCGTTTAATAGCTTCCTGCCTAATTCTTTGCTAACTTTACCAAATGGAATAAACAAATTCAAGAATTCGTCAGAGAGTGGCCTATTTATCTTATATATTTTAGCGTGTTCCTCTGCTGTGCAATTAGTAAATTTAATCTTTACGTCCTCTGCCGCAGCCAAACCATTTCCGCCTTGCCTTGCCTTCCACTTCCCGTCGTCAACATAAGCTTCCGCATCTTGTTTGCCTATAGATTTTGCAAACTCAATCAAGTAGTCGCGCCATTTTTTAGACTTTTCCGGCATATATACTTTTGATAAAAGTTGCGCGCGAATAGTGTTGTTAGGACAGCACCAACAACCTACTCTGTCATAACCTAATCTATAAGCATCGTTAAAATCAACTTCTTCACCAAGCAGATATAGCCACACATCTATATCTCTCCAATTAAATATTGGGGCAGCTACGGTTTGTTTCTGTATTTTGACATTAGCACCATTTGCTACGCGATCATATTTACTTCTTGATACCGATTCTCCTTTCCTTATTCCATAGAAAGTCAATACCTTTTTATCACGGAAAAGAGAATTTAGTATGCGCGTTATGGGACCTGTTTTAAACATAGTGCAGCACCAACGCAGCATTCTGGCTGGAGGTCCAATTTCTTCGCAGACAGAATAAAAATCCTGTTCCCTATTTTTGGCAATTTTAAGTATAGTTTTAGGATTATTCTGGCGGAATCTCGTTATATATTCATATGTCGTAGGGAACTCCAACGTAGTGTCGCCAAAAATATGAACAAGCGACGGATTTGATAATGCCCGAGTTACAATATCGGCGACAACCGTTGAATCTTTCCCTCCCGAAAACGAAATTACTATCTCGTGGTCAAAAAATTTTTGTACTTGCTCTTTTACAAAGCTAAAAGCTTCGTCTTTAATGAATTGAAGACGTTCCTTGTTTGCTTCAATAAAGAGTTTTATATTAACATTAAAAAAATCATATGAGTTTTTGTATTTATATTTGTTCAAGGTTTCAATAAGATCATCAATATCTAACTTTTTAATCTTATCAATACTCAAATTTATAGGCTTACCATCAACATAATACCTGCTCCCTGCTGCCCAAATAGACTCATCAATAAATCCTAAAGGCTTATTTTCCAACACCTCTAAAAGAAGTCTTTCTTCTGGAAATACAGGGCGCAAATCCTTAGCGAGATATTTTATTTTCCCGCTGCAAATAGGACAGTTTTCTCTAAGCAATGTGTCGCTATTTGTAATTATAGGGATACGACAATTAGAGCACCAGAATAATTCAACAGGGGACTCTTCAACAGCTTGCTGACCGCAAGTATCACATATGTTGCTGTATACAATTTTTTTGCAATTTTTACACCACATAATAACCTTAGAAATAATGGCAATCTATTTAATGTTTTAATTTGTTTCGTTTCCGAATAGAGAAGCGATTGAACTGAATATATTACTGTACTGTTAAACCCTAAATGCTATCTAATGATAATAATTACTCGAAATAAATTATACTACAATCATCGAAGTAAAGCAATACAATAATCGACAATTTATGAGCTGCAACATAAAGTTTTTGGATAATGCTTAACATAAGCAATATCATAATGATATATACGAAAGTCGGTTTCCGACTTGTTTTTGTGAGCATGCGCGAACTGTGCGAAGGTGGAAAAAGTACCACCTTCCTTATCCTGCTTAGGCATCAAAAAAATACCCACTTTTGTTGCATAAGAAAAATAAAAATTTCAGTGTAAAATTTGTCTAAAAAATTTTTAATATATGCCGGGTTTTGGCAGGTTTATTTGATATAATAGTGCTATGGATAAATTGGCATATCATTATAATAAAAAGAAAAAACCGGCAAAAACGTCAGGCAAATTCCTGTATTTCTATCCCTGCGCCGAGGCGGATTCGCCCAACACCTATATCAGCGGCAGACCGTATATCGTCATTGAAGTCAACGAACAGGAATGGGAAGCTCTGTTTGAGCTGGACAGGTTAGAATATAACAATACTCATAAATACCAACGCCATACCGTTCGGTTTTCAGATAAGAACGAGGACGAACTAACACCCAAACAGCGTGAACGCAGAATAGATAAAACTATACCTTTCAACGTACTTGCAGACGAGCGGCGCGACAGAGAAATTCTGTTCGCAAACTTGCCGCAACAAGACAGAGAGATTTTAAAGATTATGTCAAGCGGCAAAACGCAGAAAGAAGCCGCCGAGGAGCTTGGCGTTACACAGGGGTATATATCCGCACAACTGAAACACGCAAACTGTTCGGTGGACGATTATATATTCAATACGGGAACGCGGGAGGAAATTGTCTGGCACTGCTGGAACAGGTTTGTAAACGACGGCGAGATGCCATACTTCCTCGACGTAGAATTGGAGTTTGTTCTTCGTGCGCTATTTAACGATTTAATGCCGTTCCTTCATTGGTTTTACAGCGTGGGCGAGCTGTTCCGTCACATACTCACCTACTACTATTTTGACAACGACAAAATGGACGACGAGATTGCCGAATATCTTAAAACGGCAAGCGAGGACGCCAGACAGCATTATGAAGATTACTACGGCGACCAACCGCCTATTGTAGGAGCGGTATATATCCGTCTATGCAAAGAGAGGGAACGCAGAAAGGAAATAGGTTTAAGGGAATCCTACAAGCTCTATACCAGCATCTTTTCGGCAGTAGAAAAAATTACGTCGCGGTTAAACATCGGCGTGGAAGAATTTTTGACTCAAAGGTTTTATCCTTACATAGTCAAGTGGAGAAACAAGCGCATAAGGCAGTTTTATAAATACTATACGGGTAAAAATTTGAAGAAATAAAAAAATTTTTCGTAAAGACTAATATTTTCGGCGTTCCCGTGGCTTATATATGGAGGGAAAACTATACACATAAAGACAGTCCTTGAACAAGGGGCTGTTTTTTCTGCCCTCGAAAGGAGGTGAAACGAGATTTACAAGTATTACGAAAACAAAATGGGAATGCCCGAACAGAAGTTCCCACGGGACAAACACGCGACCATTTCCGTTATTGCACACAAGAAAAGCGAATTTGCGAATATAGACGAATACCTCAAAGACTGCGAACAGCGATATAAGGTAGAATACTTCAAGAGAATGTCCACTACCGAACAAGCGTGGAGCGAAGTAATGAAGTCTACGAACGCCGCCTACCACTTCCGAGGCAAGAACATTGTTTTGGAGTGTCTGCAATTCGGCGGTAATCGTGAGTTTTGGGATGGCTTCCCCGACGAAGAGGAAATACAGGCATACTTTCATAAGTGTTATGCCTATGCCATAGACAGGATAGGTTTTCTGCACACACATGAGAATATCATTTGTGCCGTGATAGTAACCGAGCCGAACAGGCGAAATCTCTTTGTCTATTATCTTCCTATTACAGAAGTGTGGCAGAGAAAAATTTTAAGCAATGACAAAAGCAGGGCGGGCAACAGACTTCAATTGCGTGACGAGTACGATATGCCTATGTATAGGCAACGCATTGAAATAGACGAACCATTACTTTCACATTCGGAGTTTTGGAAAGCACGAGGTGGGTTGACTTCCTATTCGGACTTGCAGGAAGATTTCTATATCAAAGTATCTAAAAAATACGGTGCAGTCCGCGGCGAGAGTTTCTCGCTCATCAAGAATACCACCCTTCGGCAACAGGAACGCTATGGCAGGTCTGAGGGCGACCTCTACGACGAACTTTATTACGACGACAGCCCGTTTTGACCCTCCCACTCAAAAATTTTCGCGCCAGCTATTGACAAATTTCAAAACCTCGCTATAATCGTATTAACATTTAGTAAGGAGGTTTATATGACAGATAAAGAACTATTACAAAAAGTTGAAAACGGCGAAGGGCTGACCGTACCCGAAATTAAAAGGTATCAACAGCTTGTAAAACCCGTTAAGCAGGTTTACGGCAAGTACGGCACACTTGCAAAACAGTATCTTTCGGAACATCAAACCGCGAGGTATTGGGTAATGGTAGCTAACAACGAGCTTGTAGACTATCTACACGGAGTGGACAGGCAAGCGAATGAACTATACGAAACAATGTATGCGAAGCTCTCGAACAGCGAGCGGTACAAACGCACAGGTAATTTTATGGAAGATTACCGCAGGCTTACCGAAATGCAAAAGGTCATAGAAACGGAAATTCTTAATGAGATAGTTTATGTATGAGGTGAAGAAATGAAAACCGAAAAGAAGATAATAGATAAGCGTTATGAAGATAAACACAAGGACGAACGCAAAGCGGCTCACGCGGTTTGGGGGACGTCCATGAACAGAGCGGACTTTGAGGAACTGAACAAGTTTCTCAAAGAGAACCGCATAACCAAAGTCCAACTGATATACGCAGGTTGGCAAGCGTTAAAAGAACAACTTAATCACAACTGAATACTTTTTAATAAAATAAGGAGGAACTTTTGTGAATATGGTGAGAGGACATAGTAACTGTATTTCAAGCGGTAGAACATACCGCTTCACAAATAAAACAACAAGGAGAATTGAACGATAGAGAATTACAAAAAGTTTTAAATGCAATAAAGTACATACCCGAAGATGGGCGCGACGAAGTAACTCAAATCATACTGAAAGCGGCGTCGGAGAGCATAACGCTTGAAAGGCTGAAAACGCTCACTTCGAGGGAAGTAAAAATTAACGGAAAAGAACACGGGACAAGCGGATTCGTCAAATTTACTAAAAAGGAGATAGAATCCATGTCCGATAATTTAAAAAAATTATTTGTCGTCAACGACAAAATTGTTACCTACCGCTACATAAACGGCGTGTATCAGGCGAGATTCCGTAGTGACGGCTACAATATCGAGGTTGCCTCCAAAAACTTCGATATGATGAAGCAAAAATTTTTGGAGCGGCTGATTAAAGACGAAAAGGCAAAAAAGAACGCGCAATATCCTCTGCTCAAAGACTTTTTAGCCGAATGGCTACAAGTCAAAAAACAGACGGTGAAAACAACCACTTACACAGGCTACTGTACATTGATAGATTACCATGTGTTGCCGCGCTTCGGCGATATGCACATCAACGAGATAACGCGAAGTCATATTCAAAATTTTTTGTTTGAGCTGACCGACGCAGGCAAGAACCGCACGGCGGCAAAGCTCAAACAACTGCTTTCGGCGATATTCAACGTTGCGTGCGAGGACTACAACCTCAAATCCCCGATGACGAAAATTGCCCTCTCTCACTACGAAGTAAAAAAGGGCAGGGCGTTCACCAAAGACGAGGAGTGCAAAATTGTGGACTTCTGCAAGCGCAATCCGCACTACGAGGGCAATTCGGCAATGTTGTTGTTAATGTACACAGGCATGCGCGTGGGCGAGCTGAAAAGCATGAGGTACGACGGAACATTTGTTACCTGCGAATCGGAGAAAACGCGCAAGGGCTATGCGACCGTGATAAGAAAAATCCCCGTTTCGCCGATGCTGAAAAGAGTGCTTGACATGATTGACTTCGACCTTGCACGGGAAGCGAGCAAATATGCGGTGCGCGACGCGGTAAAGCGAATTTTCCCCGACAGACATATTCACGAGCTACGCTACACTTTCATTACAAGGGCGAAAGAGTGCGGCTGCGACCCCGAACTGATAATGAAATGGGTCGGGCACGAATTTGACCAAGACGTTAAGACTTCGCGCGTGGACAGAGGCTACACAACCTTTTCGGAAGAATACAGTTTGAAAGAAATCAACAAAATCGACTATATTTTGTAAACTGCTCACAAAATCGGGCTGTTGGGGCAAAAATAGAGTGAAAATCGTTTCCCAATTATTTCCCAAAAGTAACAAAAATGAGAGAAATCTCGAAAAATTCCTCTCATTTCGCTGGTGCCCGAGATCGGATTTGAACCGATACGCCCTTGCGAGCTCTGGATTTTAAGTCCAGTGCGTCTGCCGTTCCGCCACTCGGGCACGATTTTTGTGAAGTTTTCATTTATAAATGTGAAAAAAGTGTTAATTTCTTTCTGTCAATGCTTTTAAGTCCCTTGCGTCTGCCTATTCCGCCACACAAGCATTTATAAAGTTTTTGTAATTTTACCCCGACATGTCTTTAAAATTTAAGACGCAAGGGACATAGGGCTCCCGAAAAAAATGTGCTTTGCACAGATTTTTTGGGAAGAGGAACGGCTAACAAGCGCCTTTGCGGGTTGTGCTTGCACAAGCCGCTTTTTGCGAAGTTTGCCGTGACGAGCGTCTGCCTATTCCGCCACACAAGCAATTAAAGTTCCCAATTATCCCGGGGAAGGGAAATGCCTTGGCTTTCGCCAAGGCATTTTTGGAGGCGCCACCCGGATTTGAACCGGGGCATGAGGGTTTTGCAGACCCTGGCCTTACCACTTGGCTATAGCGCCGCGTCCTTTGCGCCGTAAAACCGAAGCGCGCGTTTTACATATAGAAAAACAGTGCGGTGAATTTCGTGGAGCGGGAAACGAGATTCGAACCCGCGACATTCACCTTGGCAAGGTGACGCTCTACCACTGAGCCATTCCCGCATAACAATTCATCCGCACTGCTTTTTGGTGGGAGCTATAGGGCTCGAACCTATGACCCACTGCTTGTAGGGCAGTTGCTCTCCCAACTGAGCTAAGCTCCCGCTTTTTTAATAGCTTAATTAATATAACAGATTAAAAAGCAAAAATCAAGCGTTTTTTTCGGAATATTTTATTTTTTATGAAAATTTTCACTTGACTTGTAGCGTACGGAAATTGCCACCACAATATGTTGTATTATATGCGCGCGGAGGCACAAATTTGTGCCTCCGCGCCTATCGTTTGAAAATTATTTGCCGGCAGGTTTTTTAAGCGTATAAACTTTGCAGCAGTCTGCAATGTCGTCGCGGGTAAGCCCCGTATACTTTATGCCTGCGGAATTGAGTATCGAAAACAATCCGCTTCCGTCCTCCGCGACGTTTTCCGGGAACGGATTTTTATCGTAAGTAAGCTCGCCGCTGACGGAAGTGGGGCTTGAACAGCTTTTTTCCGGATATAGCCCGAACGACACTTCGAGAAAGCGGTTGCCCGCCTGCAAATCGGGCGTAATCATTTTTACCGCCCCGCAGGAATTTGTATAAACCGTGGCGCAGTTGTGCCATCTTGCAAGACATTCCGCCACGCCCGCAAACATATTGCTTTCGCCGCCGTTATAGGAAATTACCAGCATCACGTCCACGAACCCGCAATATCTGTGCAAGGGGTTGTGTTTATCGAATGGATCCATTGCGTCGCGGCAGATGGCTACGCCCACCGTGCAATCGGCAAAGCAAATTATGGAGACCATATCCTTCACTTCCAGCATTTCAGTCTGTAATACGCGTTTGCCGTTCACATTGGCAACCTGCGTGAAGGGAATGGCTTTATCATAAAAACATTCCCGGGCAATGAAGTGAACCCCAAAGTTTGGACAAAAATTTAATAATCAGATTTGAGAATGAGTTCTGTATTGTACAGGGCTCATT
>CANQWN010000008.1 GCA_947627575.1 uncultured Clostridia bacterium | reverse complement strand
CTATCGGCAGTTATGCGTTTGAGGGTTGCACCGCGCTTGAAAATGTTACGATAGGTAACGGCGTAACTTCTATCGGCGATTGGGCGTTTGAGGGTTGCACCTCGCTTACAAGCATAACCATACCCGACAGTGTAACCTCTATCGGCAGTTATGCGTTTGAGGGTTGCACCGCGCTTGAAAATGTTACGATAGGTAACGGCGTAACTTCTATCGGCAATAGTGCGTTCTATGGTTGCACCTCGCTTACAAGCATAACCATACCCGATAGCGTAACCTCTATCGGCGATAGGGCGTTCGGCGGTTGCACCTCGCTTGCAAGCATAACCATACCCGACAGCGTAACTTCTATTGGCGGTTCTGCGTTCTATGGTTGCCGCTCGCTTACAAGCATAACCATACCCGACAGCGTAACCTCTATCGGCGAGTATGCGTTCTGGGGTTGCACCTCGCTTGAAAATGTTACGATAGGCAACGGTGTAACTTCTATCGGCTATAGGGCGTTCTATGGTTGCACCTCGCTTAAAAGTATAACCATACCTGACAGCGTAACTTCTATCGGCAGTTATGCGTTTGAGGATTGTACCTCGCTTGAAAGCGTAACGATAGGCGACGGAGTAATTTCTATCGGCGAGAGGGCGTTCGCGGGTTGCACCTCGCTTGCAAGCGTAACTTTTAAAAATACCGCGGGTTGGAAAGTCGGCGGTAGGGCAGTAGACGTTACAAACACTGCAAGAAATGCGGGATATTTAACGGATACCTATCGTAATTACACTTGGCGAAGGGAAGGCTGAAAAAATTTTTTGAAAAATTTTTGAAGGAAAAGGAAACTTTTTAAGGGTTTCGGGGGTATATATAGTAGAGCGTTATCTCCTTATGCAGAGAGGGGAAACCGCTCATTCGTACCTAAAGTGCGCCGCGGACGTTTTGTCCGCGGCGCATTTTCGTTATAAAAAAAGGGTCCTCTTTGGGGAACCCTTTTGCTATCAGTAGAAAACCTGTTCTATAACGCCGCCGCCCAGGCACGCGCGCCCGTCGTAAAACACGGCGTACTGCCCTTCGGTTACGGCGCGCTGTTTTATATCGAAATCCACGCGCGCCCCGCCGTCCGTAAGCGTAACTTTAACTTTTTGCTCGCTTTGGCGATAACGGAATTTGGCAAAGCAATTAAAAGTTTCGGGCGGGTTAAAGCCTATAAAGTTCAGCCCCGTAACGCGGCACCCGCGGGAATACAGCGGGCTTTCGTCCCCGTGCGAAACTATCAGCGTGTTGTTTGCGATATCCTTTTTCACCACAAACCAACGCCCCTCTTCGCCCTGCCTGCCGCCGAGGTTAAGTCCCTTGCGCTGACCCAACGTGTAGTACATAAGCCCCTCGTGTCTGCCCACCGTTTCGCCCTCAAGGTTTTTAATTTCGCCCGGTTGCGCGGGGAGATAGGTCTTTAAAAAGTTGCGGAAGTTGCGCTCGCCTATAAAGCAGATGCCGGTTGAATCTTTCTTTTTGGCGGTTGCAAGCCCGTTTTTGCGGGCTATTTCGCGCACTTCTTCCTTTTTCAGCCCCGCGAGGGGGAAAAGCGTCTTTTCAAAGCGGCTTTCGGGCACCTGGTTTAAAAAATAAGTTTGGTCTTTGCCCGCGTCCGCCGCTTTCAACAGCAGGTGCCTGCCACCCTCGTGCGCAACGCCGCAATAGTGACCCGTGGCGATATAGTCCGCGCCGAGGCTGAAAGCGTAGTCCGCAAACGGGCCGAACTTTATTTCGCGGTTGCAAAGCACGTCGGGGTTGGGCGTTCTGCCCGCTTTGTATTCTTCAAGGAAGTACTTGAACACGCGGTTTAAATATTTATCCGCAAAATTTACGCTGTAATAGGGGATATCAAGCTGTGCGCAAACGCGCGCCGCGTCCTCAAAGTCGCCTTCCGCATTGCACGCGCCGCGTTCGTTTTCCTCTTCCCAATTAAGCATAAACAGCCCCGTCACGTCGTAGCCGGCGTTTTTCAACAGCAACGCCGCAACCGAGCTGTCTACGCCGCCGCTTATGCCTAAAATAACCTTTTTTGCAGACATTTTACCGCCCCCGTTTTTTGTAAAATAATTATAGCATAACCCCGTAGAAATTTGCAAATAAAAAAAAATATGTTATAATATCTTAAAGGGAAGCGGTTATGAAAATTATTGACATCGATACATGGAAGCGCAAAAAGGCATATCTTTGGTTTTCTTCTTTTTCAAACCCCACGTACGGCGTTTCGGCGAGGATAGACGTTACGCCCGTGGTGCAACACGTAAAACGCACGGGGGAGCATTTTTACGAAACTATGCTTTACCTCACCGTAAAGGGGCTTAACCGTGTGCCCGACCTGCGCCGCCGCATTTCGGAGGGCAAAGTTGTGGAATACGATTGCCCCGAACCTTCCGTCACCGTGGCGTTGGAGGACGGGCTTTTCGACGTATGCCGCGTAGGATGGGACGAAGATTTTGCGTCTTTTTCGCGGAGAACGCGCGAACTTATCGGGGCGGTACAGCGCGGCTGTGCGGATAAGGCGTTCGGCGACGCGGATAAAAACGTGTACTACTTCACCTGCCTGCCGTGGCTGGATTACGAGAGGATGTCCGACCCCATTCCCGACGACGTGGAAAACGCAAGTATTCCGCGCATATGTTGGGGGAAATACACTTTAAAGGACGGCAGGTATACCTTAAACCTCAATATAAACGTCAGCCACGCGCTTGTGGACGGAAAACCGCTTTGCGACGCGTTTGCATATATACAGCAGAATATCGACGACTGCGAACGCTTACTTAAATAAATACGCATACCAAGGGGAAAATTTATGAGTAAAGTATTCATAGCCTGGTCGGGCAATTTCGAATTTGCCAAAAAACTTAAAAATTATATCGATTCGCACCCCGCATACGACGCAATCGTGGGCGGAAACCTGCACGAATTAAGCAGCATTTTCGTCGGCGGCACCATTATAGAGCAAATGAAGAAGTGCGATCAGGCGATTTTGCTTATACAAAAAAATTCGGACACGGGCAGATTGAGTTCAAACCTTATGTTCGAGTGGGGTTATATGCTGGCAAAACTTAACGCCAACAAAATCCACATATATTTTATGAATCTTTCCGTAAACGACACCGAGCTGCCCAGCGATTTGCACGGCGTGTGGGCGTACAGCGTAAACACCGTGGGCAGGGAGGAGGACGACGTCGTGCGGGAGTTGGGCGAAAAGTTTTTCTCTTCCCAGCGCAATTCGCTCAGCGCAAACAAGATGGCGGTTATTATCGACCGAGAAAATACCCGCGGGATAATAAAAAAGCATTTTGAAACGCCCGCCTGTTCAAGCTACGAAATAGCGCAATATATCCTTTGCTATATCTTTTCGGCAAACATTTACCGCGACACCTGCGAAGAGGCGCTTAAAGATATCGAAACGTTTTCCAAATGTATGGATACAAACGCCTCCGAATCCCCCGAACTTACCGTTTCGGTGCGTTGCGCGCTCGTTTCCATCGATTTTTTCAAAAAAGTTAAATATGTGGACGACGAGCAGTACATAACCAAAGCGGATTTTTATGACATAAGGGAAAAGTACGAGGCGCTTTTGGAACAGGCGGAGGACGACCTCCCCGAAAGCGAGATAAAACAGCTTATCATAATTTCCGCGCTGGATTATATCGGCTACCTGTATCTTCTTATAATGAACGGCGACGAACTGTCCGAAGATAAAAAGTTGGAATATTGCCACAGGGAATACGACGTATGCCTGCGCGCGGTAAAGGAATGCGATACGTTTGAAAAACTTTCGCCCATCCAGAACAAGCAGTTAAGCTGGCTTATACGCAGTTATATGTACCGCAACATTTATTGCTCGCTGGATTGCATATTCAAGCTGGAAAAAAGTTTGGGCGTCGCCCGCGAACAGAGCGGCGGAAACGCGTCGGCGGACGAGGAAGGGTTTACCCGCACAGCCTCCGTCGAACAGCTTAACGAAAGCGTTAAATTAAGTTTGTACAAATCTTTCGAGGAACGCAAAAAGCTGTATAACGAATACAGCATAAACAGACCCAACGAACTGTTTTTCGGCAATATCGAGATGGAATATTTCCTCGCCATGGCGGAATACCGCCTGTATGAAGAGGACAAACAAAAGCGCAACCGCTATTACGACAAGCTGTCCCGTTACGTCAGCCAGATGGATATAATAGCCGCCAAAAAGAAGGTTTTTACCGAAAAGATACGCGGCTATATCAAGGACGGCAGAGATTAAAAAAACGCCCCGCATAAGGCATATATGCGGGGGAATTGTGCCCGTGGTGGAATTGGATACCATAAAGGCCTCCGACGGCTGTATGTTATCCGCAAAAAAACACAATATATTGCGTTATTATCCACAACAATGCCGCAATATCTTGAAAATTAACCTTTGCATACACCCAAATATACACCCAAAAAGGATAGAGTGAAGGTAAATTTGAGTGTTATGCGCCATAATTTTCATAAAATTCAATATCTTGCGCCCGTAGTCTAACCGGATAAAACAGGGGCTTCCGACGCCCCCGTTGAGAGTTCGAGCCTCTCCGGACGCACCAGCGTACGCCGCAAAAGGAACAAGCTTTTTGCTTGTTCCTTTTGTTTGAGGCGAGAACAGTTCGCGCGAGCGAAGCGAAGCCCTGCCGAGGGTTCCCTTTGGGGAACGGCAGAGCCTCTCCGGACGCACCAGCGTTGGCACGGAAAATGATTTTTCCGTGCCAAAAATAAAATTGCTATTAACTGTTTTAGCTGCTCTGTGTGAAATAATTTCTCTTTCAATTTCGTGCAATCTTTCTAAAAAAGAAACGGAGATTTCGGTAGAAATTTCTATTTCACAAATCATTGAATTTATTTTAGGAGGAATTTGTATGATACTTGAAAATTCGGTAGGCTACTGCGGAAGTAATGAGGTTTGTGCGGCTGAATGAGAACAAATAGCGCAGGAATAAACAGCTAAAATGTGAATGGATTTTCCGTATTGGGTGCAATTCCCAAGAGCCTCACAACAAAGAACAACCCCCGTTAAGACGGGGGCTGTTCTGCTTTTAATCTTCAATAACTTCCAAATCCTCTTCCAAAACGGCGGCGTCCTTTTCGGTGGTATAATAAACTCCGTTTTCGTCTTGTAACCCTATTTCCCCGTCGAACACAACAAGAAAATATCCCAACTTTTTCGGACCCAAAATTATCCCCGTATCGCCCGCTTTAACGCCTGCCTTAGCATAATCGCTTCTGTCTTTTATCAATCTTACTCTGTCGTATTCTTTCATTTTATTTTCTCCCATAAGGTGTTGCCAAATCTATTCTTCCGTCGGGATATACCATCCAACCGGAATAAAATTTTATTGTTTCACCGGTATTTTTATTTTTTAAAGTTATAATAATATTTATTCTTTGCCCGTATTTGTCTAAAATCACCAATTCATATTCACCCAATTCATATTGTTTTTGAGCTTGTTGTTCAAAAAGCATTTTTAATTCTTGTGAATCTTCTCTGCTATATCCCCATGCTTCAAATAATTGCTTTTTCCCTTTATTTTTAATATCATTAAAAATATATCCTGTGAATTTTTCAATAGGACACACGGCTGTTGCGGAAATTGCGGAGATATTTTGATACACACAATGACAATTTGGGTGGGCAGGCAAGATAGGCTTTTTATCTATTATAAAACAACAACCATTCAAATTCAAGCAGATTGCGCAATGTTTGCCTAAACTACCTATAACTGTATTGATATTTTTTCTGCACTTGTGTATGCGGGGTTGCTACCGTTATGTACCCATTTGACCCATTTATTACTTAAATATCGTCTTGCTTGTTGATTAGCTTCTTGTAAAGTTTCAGACATTTTCACCCCTCCAAATATATTTACAAAATTAGTATAAACAACCGAAGGAATTGTTAAACAAATGTTTTTGCATTTTAAGTTTTTTAATGTCGAAAGGGAAAAATATTGAAGAAATATATTCTGCCGGATAGAGTACAGGCTTTGTTTTATACACCCTAAAAATTTACTCCTTTTATACACCAAATACATTTTTTACGCTACAAAAGCTATGTAAAATATGCAAAACGTGTAAGATATTTGCGACAAATATGCAAGAAATGTAAGATATTTCGTATAAAACAAGATATTTTGAAATCTTGTCGCGCCTCCGACGCCTTCGGTCCGGGTTCAAGCCCCGACCAAAATCCGAAGTGTACCCACACCCTGCCTATAAATTACATATAGCAATGCGGAATATTCCTGTCTTGCAAATGGCGGGAAACAGCCCGAAAATATG
This sequence comes from uncultured Clostridia bacterium, assembly GCA_947627575.1. Lineage (GTDB taxonomy): Bacteria > Bacillota > Clostridia > Christensenellales > Borkfalkiaceae > Coproplasma. Next base: position 93,243 of record CANQWN010000008.1, on the reverse strand, counting down.
AGGCAAACCCAAGAAGTTCAGCAAACATAAAAAATGCGCCCCTTGAAGTTAAGGGTTGCAAAATATAAATTGCGTCCGTAGCTCAGTTGGATAGAGCACGAGCCTCCGACGCTCGGTGCCGATGGTTCGAATCCATTCGGGCGCACCATTCAAAGCCTTGAATACAAGTTGTATTCGGGGCTTTTTCATTTTCAGGAGAATACAAACTATGACAACTAATATCTATATTCTTGTGGACTTATCTATCCACAGTAACCATTGCGCCAACAAGATACAAGGCGCAATCGCAAAATGGCAAGGTCGTTGACTTTTATCAAAGGAAAAACCAACTTGCATTTGATAGGCTTCAACGATAAAGCACGCATTATAGCGCCCTATCAGCATTTGCAGGTGGACGGCAACCCTAACTTGGGCGAGGGCTTAATCTTTTTGAAAAGCGTTATTCGCTATGTGCAAAAATACAACGGGAAGAAAAGTCGATCGGTTTTTATATTGCTTACTTCGGGCAATGTGTTGTTCGGTTGGCAGAAGCCGCTCAACGACTTGTTTCGCATTAAGGAATTTGCGCCGGGGCTTCGGTATGTGGTAACATTCGGCAAACCCGACTATCGCTCGGCAAAAGCGTTCAACAGTTTTACGGATAAACCCGACAATGTTTTACCTTGTTTCTCGGATAGACGACTTTGTTCGCTGGTCGAAAATATCCAATCACAAGAAAAATCCGTTTGAAACATTGACTATTCTATTCATAAGTGGTAAAATATAACTGCGACATAAAACTTCAATAGCAAACTTTAAGCTCTCAAATTAAGTTTGGGAGACTCCTTTGTATTTTTGATTTTCCAATATAATTTGGTAGAATTGTAACTTCTCAAATTACAAATTTGGAAAATCGAAAACCATTCAGTATTGTAGTTTTGTGTCGCAACAAGCGAGAGGTGCATTCTATATGCCGTCTCTTGCTTGGGGCGGCATCTTTTTATATTTTGAAAACCAATCGAGGAGGAAAACCCAATGAAAGTAAAAAGTAAACTTTTAATCACACTCATAGCGGTATTGCTATGCGCTGTTATGGCGGTATTTATTACCGCTTGCAATAACGGTTCGGGCGGCAACAAGCAAGGCAGAGTTCCCGTCTATCAAGGTATGTCTTTATCCGAGGCGACAAGCGCAACCGCAACAAAGATGTCAAGCGCATTGTCAACTGAAATAGACAGTTCTGCCCCCAACTATTCGGGCGATTACAGCGGGCGTGAAGACGATATTGACAAGGATAACCCCTTTGGCGATGGCGGCGTCGCTCCCTCCGAAAGCATAGAAGAAGCGATTGAAAGCACGCTTAAAGTAACGGGCAGCGTCGAGCCTATCTACTATGCTACGCCAAACGAAGATATATTCATAACTATACACATAGATAACCCCGACAACTACGAGATTATGTCGTTTACGCTGAACGGCGAAAAGTATTCAAGCTATATGTTCGAATACGGCTCAAATATGGAAAACCTCATTTTAAAGAAAAACGTAGGCAACGTGTCGGGCATAATCGAGTACACTATCGACGAAATAAAATATATTGACGGCACGGAAATTAAAGACGTACTGATTGACGGCGACCAAACGGTGTTGGCGGGTATTCGTACCGGTAATCAGGTGGAGGCGCACGTAACCGAAAGTATAGGCTTCAACAAAATAGGATTGAGCGTAACCGTTCAAGACCGCGACGGACTTTTGGAATACAGTTCGGGAAAGTTGCTTGCGGTATTGTATGACGGTGAATTGCTTATCGACCAAGCCGAACTCAATGTCGGCAGTAACACGGTAGAATTTGACGGACTGAAAACGGGCGGCTTATATCAGTATGCTATCGTAGGTTATTATGACAGTCTTATTGACGGTTTTAAAATGAACGTATTGCATAAAAATGCGTTCTTTACCGAAAATATTGTCCTTTTCAACAATATACAGGTGACAAACGGCGGAATATCATTCGGTTATACTTGGCACAAGGATAGCACGGTGAAAGAAATGACCTCGCTCACGCTCTTGAAAAACGGCGAGGAAACGGCTTTAAGGGCAGACCAGACTTCGGTTAACGGACTTCTTTCAAACAACGACTACACCCTCGTTGCAAGATACCAAGACGACGGCAAGCAAGAGGAAATCAAACTCGACTTCCATACTCTTGCAAAGGCAACGCCCGATATCGAGATTGTCGTTGCCGACAAAACGCAGTCGGAAATTTCTTTTGATATTTCCGAAAATGATATTGACGGCGTTGGTGAAGTTGTAAAAATAGAACTCTTTAACGGCGATACGGTTGCCTATTCAACCGAAGATACAACCGAAAGGGCGTTCACCGATTTACAGCCGTATACGCTTTATACCATAAAGGTTACGTACAAATACGATTTGAACGACGGCGTTGGCGATATCTATACAACGGCAGAGAAAGCCCTTTATACTCTTCCCGACTTTGAAGCTGTCGGCACGGAGTGCATAAATTCCCGCCCCGTTTCCGAAGGTGAAAATATTGTTTTGAATATCAAGGTAACAAACCCCAACAAAGCAACCGCCTACGAGGTAAAAGTAAACGGGTTGTGGTATGCGGTAGACAATACGACCACGGCGACAAATATCCGCGTGCAGATTGAAAGCAAGGGGCAGTTTGCGGGCGGCGAAACCTTGCTCGCCATTGAAGCTGTAAAGGCAACGCTCGGCGGGGATGACTTCACTTTCACGCTTACTGCAAACAACACCGCAACCTGTGTGGTAAACGGCAATATCGAGGTCGTCGGCATATCGGTCGTTGACGAAAGCGGCAACAAAATGGAATATGCTTACGACGCGGACGATATATATCTTCAAGTGACCTTTGACAATCCAACGGGATATAATATAAATTCAATCACAATAAACGGCAAAGCTTATGAAAACGAACAGATAACCGTTAAGGACAAAAATACCGTTCGCGTTCACCCTGATTCACAAAAGTCAAATTACACTTTAAGCAGTTTTACTTATTCCAACGACAGCATAGGCGTCAAAACCAAAGACGTAGGAAATGTATTTACGTTATTGACATTATTGGGTGGCGATAAAGAAGTCGTTGAAATTAAAACCGCCGAGCAATTAAAGGAAATGAACGGCGGCAAGTATTATAAGCTGGTAAACGATATCGACTTAAAGGATATTCCTTGGGATAGCCCCGCAGATTTCAGAGGTGTATTTGACGGCAACGGGCGCACAATAAAGAATATGCGCGTGGTAGGTACCACCTTTGAAAACAGAGACGTCTATTTGGGGCTTTTCAAGAGCGCATCGGGACTTATCAAAAACCTCAATATAGAGGATACGCTTATAATCGCAACGGTAAATAACGGAAGGTGCTATTATGGCGGCGCGGTTGCTGAGGTATATAATCCGCTTGTCCTTGACGGGGTTCACACTTCGGGTGAAATCTCCATAACGTGTGCAGATTCTTATATAGGCGGCATTGTGGGTGATGCGGCGGGGGGAACTATAACCTTAACTGACTGTTACAATACGAGCAACATTTCAAGTGATTCCTATACGGGCGGAATTGTGGGTTATAATGATCAAACCTTAACCATAAACGACTGTTATAACACGGGTAATATTTCAGGTTATTACACAGGCGGTATTATGGGGCGTGGGTCGGGAGCCATAACCAACTGCTACAACACAGGCAGTATTTCAGGCTTCTGTACGGGCGGCATTTTGGGAACCAACGCAAATAAAAACACAAACACAACCATAACCAAATGCTATAATGCGGGCGATATTTCAAGTAGTGATAAACCGGGCGGAGTTATAAGTAGCCGCGCAGGTGGCATTTTGGGAGAAGGTTCGGGCATCATAACCGATTGCTATAATACGGGCGATATTTCAAGTACTTACATCGCAGGTGGTATTTTGGGAAGCAATGACAATAGAACTACAACCATAACCAACTGTTTCTATATTGCCGAAGGGGAAAATCTGAACTTTGTAAGCAATGGTGAAGACGCAACGCTTACAAATTGCTATCATCTCTCGGAAGGTTCGCAGGGCATAAAAGCAAATTCGCTTGACGAACTGTTATCGAAAATGCGTGAGCTTTTCAGCGAAGATATATGGGACTTCGACTCTACCACCGACCTCGGTTTCCCCACTTTAAGGTAAAAGTCAATTCAATGCAACACGCGCAAGCGTTTGTAAATAATATAAGGAGTAAATCTATATGGCATTAAGCACGAAAGAGCAAGCAATATATGATAATCTTTTGGCTAAAATTCAAGCATTGCCCGTTGGCTGTCCTGTTTTGATTAGGCAAGACTATTGTGAGATTTTAGGTGTTATGATTTCATCAGGTCAAGCAAAAAGATTTGGAATCGAGCTACACCAAAACACCCCTGACTATCTAAAACATATAAAGCTGGCAACCAACAACCTCAACTCATATATGCGAGTTTAACGTAAAAAGAAAGCCCCATAACGGGGCTTTCTTGCTATATAGACACTTCTTTGAAATGACCTTTGAAAAATATATTTTATAAAAATGATAAAAGCCGTATATAGGATTAAGGGTTGGCACAATAATTCGTGCCAGCCCTTTTACTATGCAAAAAGGAGCAATTATGGAAAAATTCACTACTTTGGCGGAACTTACTGCCTATCTTGCAGATAAGGACTACCCCGACCTTTTCAAAACCGAATTAACCGCCGCTATCGCCCGCTTTAACGCCCGCCTTTGCGTAATCGCTTCTGTCTTTTATCAATCTCACCCTGTCGTATTCTTTAATTTTTTATTCCTCAAAACGGCGTAATAATATTTAATCTTCGATAACGTAGGCTATCCCGAAAGCGGAAGGACCTATGTGGGAAGCTATCGTTGCGCCAATGGGGAAGGGGACAAGCCCCTCCGTATGCGCGCCCTTTTGTTTGGCTTTAAGCAAAAACGCCTGGCAGTTATCGGGCGTGTGGGAATATATGGGTATGACGGGGAAATCCGGCGAAATTTTGTCGTTTATAAATTTTTGTACTATATTGTTTGCGGCAAGCGTAAAGCCTATCGCCTTGCCGTAATTTTTCACAAGCCCGTCCTCTACGCAAATAAGCGGCTTTACGTTCAAAAGCGTGCCTATGCCCGCCGCGGTTTTGGATATTCTGCCGCCCGCGGCAAGATATTTCAATGTGTCCACGCACGCGTACACGCGTATGCGCGGTTTCAGCATTTCCAGCTTTTGCGCTATCTCTTCCGCGTCCGCCCCGCCGTCGCGCAGGCGGCAAGCCTCCGTAACCAGCATCTTTTCGCCCACCGTGGCGTTTTGCGAATCTATTACGTATATCCCGTCGTAATCCACTTCGTTTTTTATGTTTACCGCGCTTTGGTAGGTTGCGGAAAGCGCGGAAGAAATCAAGATAAGTATAAGCGGGCAATTTTCTTCCTTTGCCTGTAAAAACCTCGTTTTCAGCGTTTCGGGCGAAGGTTGGGAAGTGCGCGGCATCCTGCCCGAAAGCAGTTTTTGCCAAAATTCCTCCGCGTTCCCGCACGCCTCGTCGTCCCCGTCGAACGTAACGGGCAATTCCAGCTTTTCCACGTCAAGTTTTTCATATTCGGCTTCGGAACAGTCCGCCGCCGTATCAACCATTATTTTTATCTTCATATGCAGCTCCGTTTTGTTGACATTCCCCGCCGTGCGGGTATAGAATATCGTAAATGACAACTGTAATACACGTTTTGAAGATATTATAGGCGAAGAGGAGGCGGAAATCAAACAATGGCAAACGTGGCGGACAAAAACGGTAAAAGCGTAAAGGACGACGGCAGGCTTATAGGGCTTAAAAAGCACAGCGAGGAATTGAACAGGGTAGTTGTGGAAAGTTTGCAGGGTGCGCTGTTGCAACTGCTAACCCAAAAACCGTATGCGGAAATAACCGTCACCGAACTTTGCCGCCGCGCGGGGGTGTCGCGCATGGCGTTTTACGGCAATTTCGGCGATAAGGACGGGATACTTAAAAGGATATTGCTTTATATGCAGGGTCAGCTTGTGGCAAGCATAGGCAGTCCGTTCAATCAGCCCGTCACGGCGGAATGGTACGAAAAGCTGTTTTTGCTGGTGCAACAGCAGGCGCAAACGCTTAAACTTATTCTTTGCGCGGGCTTACAGGATAAATATCTCGAAATCGTGGACGGCGTAATTTTAAGCAGAAAAAATATGTCCCCGCGCGAAACCTACCTCAAACTTCTGTGGGGCGGCGGAATGTTGAACGCGATAGTTCACTGGCTGTCCTCCGGGATGAAGGAAAGCCCAAGCGAAATGGCGGCTTTCTGCGCGGAATACCTTTCGGACTTCAATCTGCCCCGCCGCTGAACGCGCGCCCCGTTACGGCGGGCAAATTGCGGTTATTTTAAGTGTTTTGTCGGAAAATGTGTAAATATATAATAATATTTTAATATTTTTGCGTTGATTTGCTTGCATTTAATTGAAATTTATTATAAAATTGTAAAAAAGTACAGAGGTAAAAATTATGCCTTCCCTGACGGATGAATTGTTTTTGGGTCTGCCCTTCTGGGCGGTAATCGCAATCGGCGTGGTGATAGTTGCGCTTATAATTGCGATAATTATAATTGCCGTGTGCGGCAAAAAGCGCAAAAAGAAGGCGCAGCAAGCCGAAGAATCTTCGGCAAGCGCACCTGTAACCGCTTCGGAAACTCAACCCGAAGAGGAAAAGCCCGCGGCGGTTGAAGAACAGCAGCCCGCAGAGGAAGAGGCGGAAGAAAAACCCGCGGAAGCACAGCCCGCGGAGGAAAAAGCGGAAGAAAAACCCGTAGAGGAAAAGCCCGCGGAAGAGAAAGCGGCGGCAAAGCCCGCGGCTAAACCCGCCGAAAAGAAAGCGGCGGCAAAACCCGCGGAGAAGAAGACGGAAACAAAGCCCGCGGCTAAACCTGCGGAAAAGAAAACGGAAGCAAAGCCCACGGCTAAACCCGCAGAGAAGAAAGCGGAAGAAAAACCCGCGGCGGATAAGCCCGCAAGCGATAAAGTTTACCATATTTCCAAGCGCAAGGAAGACGGCAAATGGCAGATAAAGGCTTCCAAGGGCGCAAAGGCGATAAAGCTGTTTGCCACCCAATACGAGGCGATAGATTACTGCAAAGTGCTTGCCGAAAACCAGGACGCGCGCATCGTAATTCACAAGGAAGACGGCTCGTTCAGAAGACTCACTTACAATAAAAAATAATCAAAACCCATCGCCCCGTCGCCGGACGGGGCGTTTTTCACCCTCCGCGGTTTGACGGCGCGGCAAAAGGGTTATAAAATATAATGAAAATTGCATTGACGGAGGCATTAAATGACAAAAATAGACATTTTTTCCGGGTTTCTCGGCGCAGGTAAAACAACGCTTATAAAAAAACTTATCAAAGAGGCGTATAGCGGCGAAAAGCTGGTGCTTATCGAAAACGAGTTCGGCGAGATAGGCGTGGACGGCGGTTTTATGCAGGACGCCGGCATCACGGTAAACGAACTTAATTCCGGTTGCATCTGCTGTTCGCTTGTGGGCGACTTCGCAAAGGCGCTTAACGAGGTATACGAAAGGTACAAGCCCGACCGCATACTTATCGAACCTTCCGGCGTGGGCAAACTTTCCGACGTAATACGCGCGGTGGAAAGGGCAGGCTTGAAAGATTGCGCCGTAAACAGTTTTACAACCGTGGTGGACGCGGCTAAATGTAAAATTTATATGAAGAACTTCGGCGAATTTTTCAACGACCAGGTAGATACCGCGGCGTGCGTTATTTTCAGCCATGCCGACGTCGCCGGCGAACAAAAACTTGCCGACGCAATAGCCCTCGTGCGCGCCCGCAATCCCAAAGCTACGGTTGTCACAACGCCGCTTAATCAGCTTTCCGGCAAGGATATCCTTGCCGCTATCGAACATTCCGAAACTTTGGAAAGCGAGCTTGAAAAACTTATGCACGACGCGCACCACGATGAGGACGACGAGGACGAACACGAACATTGCCACCATCACGACGATGACGACGGGGACGAGCACGAACATTGCCACCACCACGACGATGACGAGGACGAGCACGAACATTGCCACCATCACGACGATGACGGGGACGAACACGAGCATTGCCACCATCACCACCACCATCATGCCGACGAAGTTTTCACAAGTTGGGGCAAGGAAACGGGCAAAAAATTCGGCAAGGAACAGCTTTCCCAAGCGCTTGCGCAGTTGGGAGACGCGGTGCGCTTCGGCACCGTTCTGCGCGCAAAGGGCATAGTTCCCTCCGAGGACGGCAAGTGGTTGCATTTCGATTACGTTCCGGGCGAAACCGATGTCCGCGAAGGGTGCGCCGCGTATACGGGCAGATTGTGCGTTATAGGCTCCGCCCTCGACGGCGAAGAACTTGCCGAACTGTTCGGCGTATGAGAGGTTGAAAAGTGCAGGAAGAGACAGGCGTATATCTATTTCTCGGATTTCTCGATTCGGGTAAGACGAAATTTATACAGGAAACGTTGGAAGATCCCCGTATGGACAACGGCGAACGCACGTTGTTGCTTGTATGCGAGGAGGGGGAAGAGGAATATCAACCCGAAAAGTTTCAGGTAAAGCACGTCGTCAAAGTAACCATAGGCAAGGAAGAACTTACCACGGACAATCTCGAAGCGCTTACGGTAAAGCACCATATTCAGCGCGTGCTGGTGGAATTCAACGGCACTTGGACGTTGCAGGATTTCTTCGACGCCATGCCCGAAAGCTGGGTAATAAACCAGATGATGACGTTTTTCGACGCAGGCACGTTTTTAAACTACAACAAAAATATGCGCCAGCTTGTTTTCGATAAGATACAAATGACGCAGATGGTAGTTTTCAACCGCTTTAAGGGCGAATATCAAAAACAGGAATTTCATAAAGCCGTGCGCGGCATTTCCCGCCGCCCGGACATTGTTTACGAATATATCGGCGGCAAAGCCGAACTTGACGACATAGAAGATCCGTTGCCGTTCGACGTAAAGGCGCCCGTAATAGAGATAGAGGACAGGGATTTTGCGTGGTTCTATCGCGAAATGGCGGAAAAAGCGGAAGAATACGTCGGCAAAACGGTTAAATTCAAGGGGATGGCGGCGGTTTCACGCAAGGTTGCCGCGGGCAGCGTTATTTTGGGCAGACATATAATGACTTGTTGCGAGGCGGATATCGCCTACGACGGGTTTGTGGTAAAAACAAACGGCTTGCTTAAAAATATCAAAACCCGCGATTGGCTTACCGTGCAGGGCAAAATACAGTTTGAATATAACCCCGCCTACCAAAGCAGGGGACCCGTTATTTCCGCCGAAAAGTTGGCTCCTGCCGAACCGCCCGAACAGGTTGTGGCGACGTATTATTAAAATGTTCACAAAAAAGCAGACGTTAGACGATGTCTGCTTTTTTGTGAGTTTTGGCGGCTCTGCCGCCCTTGCCGCCATTTATAGGGGCGCACAAATATATAATGGCGGCAATTCCCACCGCGGAGGCGAAAGGGTTCGCAAATTGTGTTGCGCTGCGCAAAAGTGCGATTTTGCTTGCGCCGTTAATTATTTAGAGTGTTCACAAAAATGAAAACGTCTTTTCGGACGTTTACATTTTTCGTGAGTTGAGGACTACTCGTCCTCTGACTGCGATTAATAAGGGCGCACATATTATATAATCGCAGTCATTCACCTCGCTCAGGCGCAAGTATGCGCAAATTGGGTTGCGCTGCGCAAAAGTGCGATTTTGCTTGCGCCGTGAATTATTTAGAATGTTCACAAAAAAGCAGACGTTAGACGATGTCTGCTTTTTTCGTGAGTTTTGGCGGCTCTGCCGCCTTTGCCGCCATATTTAGGGAGCGCACAAATATATAATGGCGGCAATTCCCACCGCCGAGGCGAAAGGGTTCGCAAATTGTGTTGCGCTGCGCAAAAGTGCGATTTTGCTTGCGCCGTGAATTATTTAAAATGTTCACAAAAAAGCAGACGTTAGACGATGTCTGCTTTTTTCGTGAGTCGAGGGCTACTCGTCCTCTGACTGCGATTAATAAGGGCGCACATATTATATAATCGCAGTCATTCACCTCGCTGTGCGAGCGGGCTTGCCCGCGACGCTCTGCCGAGGGTTCCCTTTGGGAAACGGCAGAGGCGAAAGGTATGCGCTTGCCGCATTTTTAATGGCGGAAATTTGTTGAAAGGCGATAAAGCAAGCCGCTTTATAGGCTGTAAAATATGCGGTAAAGCGGCGCGCATTAAAATAAAATTTTTATGAAATTTTGTTGGAAAGTTAAAAATTTTCTTAAATTTGCCAAATTAAATGTAAAAAATTTTCAAAAACCCTGTTATATTTCATTTTTATTTTGGTATAAGAAAATATTATAGTAAAATTTTCGACAAGCCGGATATGCCGGAAACGCCCGCGCATCGCCCCATATTTTGTGGCTTTGTGAAAAATTTTGTCAATATCTTGTGGTTGGTGTTCAGGCGTTCGGGCGGGATTCCGCAAATTGCGGCAAAATGCGCCCAAACGGGCAAAAAATGCATAAAAAGTTGCCCCAACGCCCTAAAAATCGTTGACTTTTGAAAATGATTTTAATATAATAGTCAAGCGCGTTAAAAAAAGTGCGTATTGGGAAGAGGCGTAAAGTTACTGCAAAATTCCGTTTTTAAGCTCACGGAACAGATAATTTACGCTGACAATTGTCCGGACGGGATCCGGGCGACTAACCGTGGCTTAATTCAAAACGCCGTTAAAATGGTGTTTTTTTATGACTTGAACCACGATACACACGGTTAAGTTGGCGCGATAGAAAAATTTGTTAGCAGGAGTTGAAATTATGGCAGGACAGAAAATCAGAATCAAACTTGCGGCATACGACCACGAATTGGTGGATCTTGCGGCACAGCGCATTGTAGACACGATGAAGAAGAGCGGCGCAAAAATTTCGGGGCCCATTCCCCTTCCCACGGAACGTGAAGTTATCACCATTCTCCGCGCCCCTCACAAGGATAAGGACAGCCGCGAGCAGTTTGAACAGAGAACTTATAAAAGAATTATCGACATCTACACCCCCAACGCAAAATTGCTGGACACCGTTCATTTGCCCGCGGGCGTGGACATCAAAATCAAGTTATAACTTTTTTCGCGGCGGGAACGGCATGGGGCTTCCCCTTACCGTAAGCGCGCGGACGAAGCAATAAAAAAGTCTTTGCGATACTCTACGGGCGGCGACGACGCGCAAGCGGCGCAACGGCGCGCGAGGTATCCCGGAAATATAAAATAAGGAAAACGGAGGAACTTTATCAATGAATAAAGCAATCATCGGACGTAAAGCCGGCATGACGCAGGTATTTACGCCGGAGGGGAAAGTAATTCCCGTAACCGTCATAGAGGCGGGTCCCTGCCCCGTGGTACAAATCAAAACTGTGGAAAAGGACGGCTATGCCGCCGTCAAGCTCGGTTTTGACGAGGCAAAGGAAAAATCGCTTACCAAACCCGAGTTGGGGCAATTCAAAAAGGCGGGCGTAAAACCCTGCAAAGTAATGCGCGAATTCAGGCTCGCCGATCTTTCGGCTTATCAGGTGGGCGGCGAAGTAAAGGCGGACGCGTTTGCCGCCGGAGACAGAGTAGACGTTCACGGCGTTTCCAAAGGTCACGGCTTTTCGGGCGTAATCAAAAGATGGAATCAGCACAGGTTGAAGGAAACGCACGGCGTAGGTCCCGTTCACAGAGAGCCGGGTTCCATGGGCGCCAACAGCTCGCCCTCGCGCGTGTTCAAAAATAAAAAACTTGCCGGTCATTACGGCGTGGATAACGTAACCGTACAGAACCTCGAAGTGGTAAAGGTAGACGTAGAAAGAAACTGCCTGCTTATCAAAGGTTCCGTTCCCGGTCCCTGCGGCAGCGTCGTTACCATAAACGACACGGTGAAATAAGGAGGTAGGATATGCCTAATATCAAAGTGTATAAAATGGACGGCAGCGAGGCCGGCACGATAGATTTAAGCGAAAAGGTGTTCGGCGCGGAATATAACGAAGCGCTTATACATCAGGCGGTGGTAACGCGGCTTGCCAACGAAAGGCAGGGCACAAAATCCACCCTCACCCGCACGGAAGTGCGCGGCGGCGGCAAAAAGCCGTGGAGACAGAAAGGTACCGGCAACGCAAGGCAGGGTTCCATAAGGGCTCCTCAATGGGTAAAAGGCGGCGTTGTGTTCGCACCCAAAAGCCGCGATTTTTCCAAGGATATGAACAGGAAGGCAAAGGCGGCGGCGCTTGTATCCGCGCTTTCCAAAAAAGTTGCCGACGGTGAACTGATAGTTGTTGACAACCTCACCGTAGCCGAGGGCAAAACCCGCGAAATGGCGGCTTTCAAAAAGGCGCTTAAACTTGAAAAGACGGCGTTGGTGGTGATGGATTCCGCCGACGAAAAAGTAATTTATGCGGCGCGCAATCTCGAAAATCTTTCCACGTTGCCCGTCGCGCAGATTTCCACCTACGAGGTAGTTGTAAACGAGAAAATAGTTCTCACCAAGGCTGCCGTGGAAAAAATAGAGGAGGTCTACGGGAACTGATGTTTGCAGAAGATATTATTTTAAAGCCCCTTCTCACGGAAAAGGCGTACGACGGGATTGCCGACAAAAAATATATGTTTATAGTAAAAAAGTCGGCGGATAAGTCCCAGATAAAGCGCGCGGTTGAAAAACTGTTCGGCGTAAAGGTAAAAAGCGTAAACACCGTAAACTGCAAGGGCAAACTTAAAAAGATGGGCAGAACGCAGGGCTACACGCCCGACTACAAAAAAGCGATAGTACAGCTTACCGCTGAATCCAAAGCTATCGAATACTTCAACTCGTTGTCGTAAGGAGGCGGAATATGGCAATCAAAAGGTATAAACCCACTTCCTCCGCGCGCCGCTTTATGACGGTAAGCGCATATACGGAACTTTCCGGCGACAAACCCGAAAGAAGCCTGTTGCACGACAAGCGCAAGACGGGCGGAAGAAACAATTTGGGCAGACTGACCGTTCGCCATATCGGCGGCGGCAACAAAATAAAGTACAGAAAGATCGACTTCAAGCGCAACAAGGACGGTATACCCGCTACGGTAAAGTCGATACAGTACGACCCCAACAGATCGGCAAACATCGCTTTGCTTGCCTATGCGGACGGCGAAAAGAGATACATTCTCGCACCCGTAGGGCTTAACGTAGGCGATAAGGTTGTTTCCGGTTCTTCGGCGGACATAAAGGTGGGCAACGCGCTCGCTTTGGCAGATATCCCCGTAGGTACGGTGGTACACGCCGTTGAAATGCAACCCGGCAGGGGCGCGCAGATAGCCCGCGCGGCGGGCATATCCGCACAGATAATGGCGAAGGAGGGCGCTTACGCAACGTTGAGAATGCCTTCCGGCGAAATGAGGCTTATCCCCCTCAAATGCAAAGCCACTATCGGGCAGGTAGGCAATCTCGAACACGAGATTATAAGTTTGGGCAAAGCGGGCAAAACCAGACATTTGGGTATAAGACCCACCGTCCGCGGTTCGGTTATGAACCCCAACGATCACCCTCACGGCGGCGGCGAAGGCAAAAGCCCCGTCGGGCATGCCGGCCCTATGACGCCTTGGGGCAAACCCGCGTTGGGCTATAAGACAAGAAAGAAGAAGAACCCCACTTCCAGATTTATATTAAAGAGGATTAATTAAGGAGGAGTATTTAAGGTATGTCAAGAAGCGTTAAAAAGGGACCTTACGCCGAAGAGAGGCTTTTATCGAGAATAGAAGCGATGAACGCCTCCGGCGAAAAGAAAGTCGTTAAAACGTGGTCGCGCGCAACCACTATATTCCCCCAGATGGTGGGGCACACCATTGCCGTTTACGACGGAAGAAAACACGTTCCCGTATACGTAACCGAAGATATGGTAGGTTGCAAGTTGGGCGAATTTGCGCCTACGCGCACGTTTAAAGGACACGCGGCAAAAACCGCCAAGAAGTAAGAGGTAGAAAGAATATGGCAAGCAATATGAATAAAAAGCAGGAAAGAATTGCCGCCAATAAAGACAAACGTCCTTATGCCACGGCAAAGTATTTAAGGCTTTCCCCCTACAAGGTAAGAACGGTGCTGGCGCTTATCCGCGGCAAAAGCGTGGACGAAGCGGAAGCCATACTCACCTACTGCAACAAAGGCGGCAGCGAAGAAGTTAAAAAAGTTTTGCTTTCGGCGGCGGCTAACGCCGAACACAACAACGGCATGGACAGGGGCGACCTGTACGTAGCCGAAGCGTACGCCGACGGCGGTCCCCATCTCAAAAGGATGCAACCCGTATCCAAGGGCAGGGGACACGCAATACTTAAAAGAACAAGTCACGTAACCGTCATACTTGACGCGAAAAGTTTATAAGGAGGCATAGATATGGGACAAAAAGTTAATCCTCACGGTTTAAGGGTTGGCATCATTTCCGCATGGGATACCCAGTGGTATGCCGACAAAAAGGACTTCGGCGCGCAACTTAAGGAAGACAACGTAATACGTAACTTCATCAAGAAGAAGTATTACGACGCGGCTATAAGCCGTGTAACCATAGTAAGGGCGGCGAACAAGATAGAAGTTTGCATCTATACGGGGCGCCCCGGCGTGCTTATCGGCAAAGCCGGCTCCGAAATAGAAGTTATAAAAAAGTCGCTGGGCAAACTTACGGGCGGCAAAGTGATAATAATCAACGTAAGAAAGGTGGACAAAATCGATCAGGACGCACAGCTTGTCGCGGAATCGGTTGCTGCCCAGCTTGAAAAACGCGTATCTTACAGAAGGGCTGTAAAACAGCAGCTTGCAAAAGTTACCAAGACGGGCGTCAAGGGCGTTAAAATTTCCGTCGGCGGCAGACTTGACGGCAGGGAAATAGCCGGCAGCGAAAGCTATCACGAAGGCTCTATTCCCCTTCAAACGATACGCGCGGACATAGATTACGGCTTTGCGGAAGCGCACACCACCTTCGGCGTGTTGGGCGTTAAATGCTGGATATACAAGGGCGAAGTGCTTGAAAAATCCAAAAAGCTGATAATCTCGGACGGAGGCGAAGAATAATATGTTAATCCCCAAAAGAGTTAAAAGAAGAAGACAGCACCGCGGCAGAATGAAGGGCACGGCGCAGAAGGGCAACAAGATAGCGTACGGCGAGTACGGGCTTGTTGCTGAAGAGTGCGCGTGGATATCTTCCAACCAGATAGAGGCGGCAAGAATAGCGATGACCCGTTTCATCAAGCGCGGCGGCAACGTGTGGATAGATATATTCCCCCACAAACCCATCACCAAAAAGCCCGCCGAAACGCGTATGGGCAGCGGCAAAGGCTCGGTTGAATATTGGGTTGCAGTGGTAAAACCCGGCAGAGTGCTTTTTGAAATGGCGGGCGTAACCGAAGAAGTTGCAAGGGAAGCAATGCGCCTTGCAAGCCATAAACTGCCCATAAAGTGCAAGTTTGTGAAGAAAGAAGACGCGGCGGCGGTTGAAGAAGCAACCGAAGCGGCGGGAGGCGGTGAAGCCAATGAAGGTTAAAGAAATCGTAAATTTAAGCGACGCGGAACTTACCGCAAAGTTGCAGGAACTTAAAACCGAACTTTTCAACCTGCGTTTCCGCCATGCAAGCGGCCAGCTTGAAAATCCCCTCTCGATAAACCTCGTTAAAAAGGACATCGCAAGGGTATACACTGTAATGCGCGCAAGGCAGTTGAAAGCGTAAGGAGAATTTATGGAAAAGAGAACGACTTTAAGAAAGGAAAGAGTGGGCGTTGTCGTTTCGGACAAAATGGATAAGACGGTGATTGTTGCCGTAACCGAAAAAAGCAAACACCCCCTGTATAAAAAGACGATAACCAAAACCACCAGATTCAAGGCGCACGACGAAAATAACGAGTGCCGCGTGGGCGACACCGTAAGGATAGCCGAAACGCGCAAACTTTCCAAGGATAAAAATTGGCGCGTGGCGGAAATCGTGGAAAAAGCAAAATAATGCGCTTCCGCTTTTTATGCGGAAACGCCGGAATACCCGCTTTCGGGCGGGGGCAAGATTGCTTTTTGCGGACAATGGAGAGCGGGGTAACCTCTTCCCGCTTATGTGCCCGCAAAACAATCCTCTGCAATTGCAGTTGTAAGTTCAAATCATTATAAGGAGAGAGATTTATGATACAACCCCAAACAAGGCTCAAAGCCGCGGATAACAGCGGCGCCAAAGAGCTTATGTGTATCAAGGTGATGGGCGGTTCGTGGAGAAAGACCGCCAACATCGGCGACGTTATCGTCTGCTCCGTCAAAACCGCAACCCCCGGCGGCGCGGTTAAAAAGGGCGAAGTGGTAAAAGCGGTAATAGTGCGCAGCACCAAAGGAATAAGGCGCAACGACGGAACGTATATCACGTTCGACGACAATGCGGCAGTTATAATAGGCAGCAACCAGGAACCTCGCGGCACCCGTATCTTCGGACCGATTGCGAGAGAGTTGAGAGAGAAAAACTATATGAAGATAATTTCTCTCGCACCCGAAGTATTGTAAGGAAGGTGAGGGTATGAACGTTAAAATAAACGATACCGTTTTGGTAATCACGGGCAAATATGCCGGCAGAAAGGGCAAAGTGCTTGCCACTTCCCCCAAGAAAGGCACGGTGCTTGTGGAAGGCGTAAACATCAACAAAAAATCCAAGAAAGCGAGAAAAGCCAACGACGTTTCCAAGATAGTGGAACAGGAAGGACCTATCGACGTTTCCAACGTAATGGTAGTGTGCGACGCCTGCTCCGCACCCGTCCGCGTGAAGTACGCTTTCAACGGCGATAAAAAGTACAGGGTTTGTCCCAAATGCGGCGCGGCGCTGGATAAGGCGTACGCGGGCAAAGCCAAATCGGCGGCAAAGAAGGAAGAACCCAAAAAGCGCGTAAGAAAGCGCGCGAAGAAGGAAGAGGGCGCGCCCGATTCCGGCGACAAGGCAGAAGAGTAAGGGGGTAACGAGGAATGGCTAAAAATACTGTAAAAACGGAAGCGGCTGCAAAAGCCGAAGCCCCGGCAGAAAAATACGTTCCGCGCATGGCGACGATGTATGCCGAAGAAGTAGTCCCCGCGCTCACAAAGCAATTCGGTTATAAAAACCCGATGCAGGTACCCAAGCTGGTAAAGATAGTTCTCAGCTCCGGTTTGGGCGATATAAAGGATAATGCAAAGTCCATCCAGACTGCCCAAAACGAAATGAAGCAGATCTGCGGACAGCAGCCTATACTTACCAAGGCGAAGAAGTCGGTTGCGAACTTCAAAGTGCGCGAGGGTATGTCCGTAGGACTTAAAGTTACCCTGCGCGGCAGGATGATGTACGACTTTTTCGATAAATTCGTATCCATAGCGCTTCCGAGGGTGCGCGACTTCAGGGGCGTCCCCACCGACAGTTTCGACGGCAAGGGCAACTACTGTATGGGCGTCAAGGAACAGCTGATATTCCCCGAAATCCAATACGATCAGGTTGAAAAAATCAGAGGTATGGATATATGCTTCGTAACGACGGCTAAAACCGACGAAGAAGCGAGAGAGCTTTTAAGGGCGATGGGTATGCCCTTCAAGAAGTGAGAGGTAAAGATATGGCAAAAAAATCAATGATAAACAAACAGCAGAAACCCGCCAAGTATTCCACGAGGGCGTACACCAGATGTTCTATCTGCGGCAGACCCCACGCGGTGCTTCGTAAATACGGCGTATGCCGCATCTGTTTCAGAAACCTTGCTTACAAGGGACAGATTCCCGGCGTAAAGAAGTCAAGTTGGTAAGGAGGCATAAGAAATGACGGATCCCATAGCAGATATGCTTACGCGTATAAGAAACGCGATAATGGTAAAAAAGGAAACGGTTGAGGTGCCTTCTTCCAATATGAAGAAAGCCATAGCCGATATACTTCTTTCCGAAGGTTATGTTTCCGACGTCAAGGTTGTTGAGGACGGCTACACCGGCAAACTCAACATCACGCTTAAATACGTCGGCAAGCGCCGTTCGGTAATCAACGGGCTGAAAAGAATTTCCAAACCCGGTTTAAGGACGTATGCGGGCGTAGAGGATATGCCCCGCGTAATGGACGGATTGGGCATAGCTATTCTTTCCACCAACAAAGGAATAATGACGGACAGGCAGGCAAAAGCCGCAAACGTTGGCGGCGAAGTGCTTTGCTACGTCTGGTAAGGGGGTAAAGGTATGTCAAGAATAGGTAAATTGCCCGTAACCCTTCCCGCAGGCGTAACGGTTACGTTTGCCGACGGCGTTATTACGGTAAAGGGCGCAAAGGGAACGCTTACCCAAAAGGTTGTAGGCGATATAGACATAAAAGTAGAAGGCGGAGCCGCGCACGTCATAAAAACTTCCGAAAAGGAAGGTACCGACGCGAAGCACGGACTGTACCGCGCATTGCTTCACAATATGGTTGTGGGCGTTTCGGAAGGCTATTCCAAAAGCCTCACCGTAAACGGCGTAGGTTGGAAGGTTGCAAAACAGGGCAACAAAGTGGTGCTCAGCATAGGCTATTCGCACAATGTGGACTTCCCCGAACCCGCGGGCGTAAAACTCGAATGTCCCACCCCCAACGAAATAGTTGTTTCGGGCATAGATAAAACGCTTGTCGGACAGACCGCGGCAAATATCCGCAAACTGCGCGAACCCGAACCTTATCACGGCTACGGCATAGCTTATAAGGACGAGGTAATCGAACGCAAGGAAGGCAAGACGGGAGGCAAGGGCAAGAAATAAGGCGTAAGCCCCGGTTGCCCGAAGAAGGTGCTATATGATTAAGAAAATTGATAAAAACAAGGAAAGACAGCGCAGGCACATCCGCGTCCGCAAAAAGGTAAGCGGCACTGCCGAAATGCCCAGACTTTGCGTTTACAGAAGTTTAAACCACATATATGTTCAGCTTATCGACGACGTAAAAGGCGTAACCGTTTGTTCGGCTTCCACAATGGAAAAGGACGTGAAAGCCGCGATAAAGGATATGACAAAGACCGACGCGGCGAAAGCGGTAGGCAAACGCGTAGCCGAAAAAGCGCTTGAAAAAGGTTTAAAGGCGGTAGTTTTCGACAGAGGCGGTTACCTCTACACCGGGCGCGTTAAGGCGGTTGCCGACGGCGCAAGAGAAGGCGGACTTATATTTTAGGAGTAGGACATGGAAGAAAAGAAAGAAAGACCTGCAAAAAGGGATAACAGAAGAAGGCAGCAGGAAGACGATGGCTTGGTAAAAAAACTTATACAGGTGAACAGAGTAACCAAAACCGTAAAGGGCGGCAGAAATATGCGTTTTGCGGCTTTGGTGGTAGTCGGCGACGGCAACGGCTCGGTAGGATACGGTATGGGCAAAAGCAAAGAAGTTCCCGAAGCTATCGATAAGGCTACGGCACAGGCAAAGAAAGCCATGAAGCACGTAGCGCTTAAAGGCACTTCCATACCTCACACCGTAACGGGCGTGTTCGGCAGAGGGCACGTACTTATGATGCCCGCTGCGGAAGGTACCGGCGTTATAGCCGGCGGCCCCGTGCGCGCCGTAATGGAAGCGGCAGGCGTGAAGGACGTAAGAACGAAGTCTCACGGCACTTCCAACCCCATAAACTGCGTAAAGGCTGCAATATGCGGCTTGTATCAGCTTATGTCCCCCGAAGAAGTGGCTGCCGCACGCGGCAAGGACGCCGCGGATATCTCTTAAGGAGGGAAAGCAATGTTGAAAGTAACTTTGATAAAAAGCGCGTCCAACGAAGTAAAGTCGGTAAAGGATACCGTAGCGGCTTTGGGGCTTCGTAAGATAGGACAAAGCAAAACCTTTGAGGAAACGCCCGCAAATATCGGGCAGATCAAAAAGGTAGGATACCTTCTTAAAGTCGAAAAGGAGTAAAAATATGCGTATAGATACATTATCGCCCGCAGAGGGCGCAACAAAGCGCACCAAAAGGCTGGGCAGGGGAATAGGTTCCGGTCACGGCAAAACCTCCTGCAAGGGTCACAAAGGTCAGTGGGCGCGTTCGGGCGGCGGCGTACGTCCCGGGTTTGAAGGCGGACAGATGCCCTATGCAAGGCGCATACCCAAGCGCGGCTTCCACAACAAGTGGGCTACGCACTATACAATAATCAATATCAGCCAGCTTGCCGATGTTCCCGCCGGCACCGTAGTCGATTGGGAATACGTAACCGAAAATTCTCTTACCAAATCGGTAAAGAATTCGGTAGGGCTTAAAGTTTTGGGCAACGGCGAATTGAAGGCCGCGCTTACCGTAAAAGCCGCAAAATTTTCCGAAACCGCCAAATCGGCCATAGAAGCCGCGGGCGGAAAGGCAGAAATCGTAGAATAAAACCCGCGAGGTTTAAAAGATGTTCGAAACAATAAAAAATTGTTTTAAGGTAAAGGAAATAAGGAAGAAGATATTTATAACTTTACTTCTTCTTCTCGTTTTCAGGGTAGGCAGTTATATTCCCGTACCGGGCATTCATATCGATACCTTCCGCGATACCATCACAAGCGACAGCTATTCGTTTTTGCAGTTGCTTTCGGATATTACGGGCGGTTCGCTTGAAAGCGCCACGTTGTTTGCTTTGGGCATAAGCCCGTACATCAACGCGTCGATTATAATTCAATTGCTTACCGTCGGTATACCCGCGCTTGAACGTTTATCCAAAGAGGGCGAAGAGGGCAGGAAAAAGATTGCCCAGATAACCCGTTACGTAACGATACTGCTTGCCATAGCACAGGCGATAGGCATAATTGTAAACTTCGGCATACAAAGCGATTCGATAGATCTTGCGCGCTTCGGCGGCGGCGCCATCGGCGCCGTGTCGGATACGGGCGCAAAGTGGATGGCGGGCATATTCCTCACCGTGGTATATACGGCGGGCGCAATGCTTGTTATGTGGATAGGCGAAAGAATAACCGAATACGGCATAGGCAACGGCATATCGCTTATAATCTTCGTCGGCATACTTTCCACCGCCGGCATAACTATCGTCGATAAATTCGGCGATCTGTTCGGCGGCAATCTCGGCGCATTGTGGGAGCTTTTGGGCTTCGTCATTCTCACCGTGCTGGAATTTACGGCAATTGTCGCAATCGACTTGTCCGAACGCAGAATCCCCGTCCAATACGCAAAACAGGTAAAGGGCAGGAAGATGTACGGCGGGCAGTCCTCCAATATCCCCATAAAGATATCGGGTTCCGGCGTTATGCCCCTCATCTTCGCGTTCGCGCTTATTTCTTTCCCGCAAATGATAATAGGTCTGTTCATGCCGGACAGCAAAGCCAACGCCAACATAACCGAATGGTTCTCCGGCAGCGGCGCGTGGTATGGGCAGCTGATCTATATGATAGTGCTTTGCGTACTTATCTTCGCGTTCTCGTTCTTCTATGCTTCAATGCAGTTCAATCCCGAGGACGTTTCCAAAACGATTCAGCAAAACGGCGGCTTTATACAGGGTATACGTCCCGGCAAGCCCACCGCAGATTATCTTAAAAAGATTTCCCGCAGGATAACGCTTTTCGGCGCCATATATCTTTCGATAGTCGCGTTTGTGCCTTCCGTTTTGAGTATGGTAGTTACGGGGCTTAACCTTGCCGCTGATACCGCGCTGTTGTCGGTATTCTCCACAACGGGTATACTTATCGTTGTATCCGTCGCGCTGGAATTGGATAAACAGTTGCAGTCGCAGTTGATGATGAAAAATTACAAAGGGTTCCTCAAATAAAGATGAAACTCGTTTTATTAGGGGCGCCGGGCGCCGGCAAAGGGACGCAGGCGGAAAAAATTTCCGCAAAATATTCGCTTAAACATATATCCACGGGCGACATTTTCCGCGCAAACATAAAGGGCGGCACGCCGATAGGCAAACTTGCCAAAAGCTATATAGACGCGGGCAAACTCGTCCCCGACGACGTCACGTGCGAGATAGTAAAATCCGCAGTGCAGGGCGCGGACGATTATATGCTGGACGGCTTTCCGCGCAACGTATATCAGGCGGAAAAGCTGGACGGATTTGCGCAGGTAGATATCTGCCTCAACCTCGAAGTGGATAAAGCGCTTCTTATGGACAGGATATGCGGCAGGCGCATGTGCGTATGCGGCGCAAGCTATCACGTTTCCCGTCTGAACGGAAGCGAGGTATGCGCAAAGTGCGGCAAACCCCTTTACAGGCGCGAGGACGACAATCCCGAAACGGTTGAAAAGCGGCTTGAAACTTACGAAAGCCAAACTGCGCCGCTGATTGATTACTACGGCGCGCAGGGAAAGCTGAAAACGATAATTTGCGGCGACAAATCCCCCGAAGAAGTTTTCGCGGCGGTGTGTGAAGTTCTTGACAGTTTATGATAACGGTTAAAAGCGCGCGCGAAATCGAATATATGCGCGAAAGTTGCAGAATAGTCAAAGAAACGTTGGAATACGTCGGCAGGAATATCCGCGCCGGAATGACTACGAAGCAGGTAGACGAGCTTGTATATAAGTACATAGTAGGCAGCGGCGCCGTTCCTTCCAGCCTCGGCTACGAGGGATACCCCGCCAGCAGTTGCGTTTCGGTAAACGAAACAGTGGTGCACGGCATACCTTCCGACAGAGTGATAAAGGAAGGCGACATAGTAAGCGTGGACATCACCGCCGAAAAGAACGGCTACAACGGCGACGCGGCGCGCACCTTTATGATAGGCGACGTGGGCGAGGAAAAACGCAGGTTGGTAAAAGTTACCGAAGAGTGCTTTTTCAAGGCTGTGGAAAATCTTCGCGCGGGCACGCCCCTGTACGACATAGGCTACGCAGTGCAGACGTATGCGGAAAGCTACGGCTACGGCGTGGTAAGGGCGCTTACGGGGCACGGCATAGGCAGGGAAATGCACGAGGACCCTTCCGTCCCCAATTACGGCAGGAAGGGCACGGGCATACGCCTGAAAGCGGGCATGACCATCTGTATAGAGCCTATGATAAATATGGGAACTTACAAAGTGGATTTCAGCCGCGAGGACGGGTGGACGGTAACCACCGCGGATAAAAAACCTTCCGCGCATTATGAAAATACCGTACTCATAACCGAGGACGGCGTGGAAATATTGACCTTGTAAATTATGAAAGTAAAAATTCCCGTGCCCGGCGGAATATGCAAAAGCACGCAGGGCAGAGATAAAGACAGATATTACCTCATCAAGTGCGTCAATGCGGACGGCACGGTGATGGTGGTAGACGGCAACTTCAAAAAACTTGCCGCGCCCAAGAAAAAGAACTTGCGGCACTTATACCTCTTACCCGAAAAGGCGGAGGGGATAGCGGTAAAGTTTGCGGAAGGACTTATGGTATTCGACACAGAGGTATATTCGGCGTTGAAAAGCTATAACACCCCCGCAAAGGATTCAGAAAATAATCCGCCCGACGCGGAATAAGAGGTATAAATGTCTAAAAGCGACGTAATTGAAGCGGAGGGCAGGGTTATAGAATGTCTGCCCAACGCAAATTTCAAAGTTAAACTGTCCAACGGTTACGTGATAACGGCGTACATTTCCGGTAAACTTCGCATGAATTATATCAGGATAATCGAGGGCGACAGCGTTAAGCTGGAAATGAGTCCGTACGACCTTACAAAGGGCAGAATAATCTGGCGCAGTAAAAACTAAATTCAAGGAGAAACCAAAATGAAAGTAAGACCTTCCGTAAAGCCGATGTGCGATAAATGCAAAGTAATAAAAAGAAACGGCAAAGTAATGGTTATATGTTCCAAGAACAAAAGCCATAAGCAGCGTCAGGGCTGAAAAATCCGTGCGGTATTTGCCGCAGTTTGAAAACAATTTCGCAAACGCCTCGCCTTCACATTCCGAATTTTAAAGGTTGCGGCGCTTTGCGGTTCACATAAAACAAAAAATATCAAGGAGAAATTTTTTACTATGGCACGTATTGCCGGTGTAGACTTACCCAGAGAAAAGCGGGTTGAAATAGGGCTCACTTATATCTACGGTATCGGTTTAAAAACGTCGCAGAAAATTCTCGCCGCAACGGGTGTGGATCCCGATACCCGCGTGAAGGATCTGGACGAAAATACCGTATCCAAATTGAGAGAATACATCGATCACAATTTAAGGGTCGAGGGCGAACTTCGCAGCGAAGTTTCGCTTAATATCAAAAGGCTTATGGAAATAGGCTGCTATCGCGGGATCAGGCACAGAAAAAATCTTCCCGTACGCGGCCAATCCACCAAAACCAACGCGAGGACGAGAAAAGGTCCCCGCCGCACGGTTGCGAAGAAGAAGGGCGCAAAGTAAGGGGGTAAAGGATAGTTATGGCATCAGCAAACAATAACAAAAAACAAACCACCGTAAGAAAGCGCAGAGAGCTGAAAAAGGTAGACAGGGGACAGGTTCATATCCAATCCACTTTCAACAACACTCTCGTAACGGTAACCGATATGCAGGGCAACGTAATTTCGTGGTCCAGCGCAGGTTCGCTCAACTTCAAAGGTTCGCGTAAAGGCACTCCCTTTGCGGCGCAGATGGCTTGCGAAACGGCAGTAAAAGCGGCAAAGGAACACGGATTGCGTTCGGTTGAAGTATATGTAAAAGGTCCCGGCGCGGGCAGAGAATCCGCCATCAGGGCGATAGGCGCGTGCGAAGTGGAAATAACCCTTATTTCCGACGTTTCGCCCATTCCCCACAACGGATGCAGACCGCCCAAACGCCGTAGAGTATAAGGAGGCAAGGTAATAATATGGCAACGTACAGAGAAGCTAAATGCCGTCTTTGCAGAAGGGAAGGCGGAAAGCTGTTTTTAAAAGGCGAAAAATGCTACACGGGCAAATGCCCCTTTGAAAAACGTCCCACGCCCCCCGGACCTCAACACGGCAACGGCAGAAGGAAAGTTTCCGAATACGGCAGGCAGCTGCGTGAAAAGCAGAAGGTAAAGCGTATATACGGCGTGCAGGAAGGGCAGTTCCGCGCATACTTTGAAGAAGCGGACAGGATGAAGGGCATAACCGGTGAAAATATGCTTTCGTTGCTTGAACGCAGGCTGGACAACGTTATATACCGTATGGGTATAGGCGCAAGCCGCGCGCAGGCAAGGCAGCTTGTAAATCACGGGCATTTCCTTGTGAACGGCAAAAAGGTAAATATCCCCTCCTATATAGTAAAAGCCGGGGATACGGTAACCGTAAAACCCGCAAAAACTTCAAATAAATACTTTGAACAGATTAAGGCCATGAAGGTCGGTGCTATGCCCAAATGGCTTGAATTCGATCCCGAAAAATTAGAAGGAAAGATTATAGCGCTTCCCACGAGAGAGGACGTCGACGGACAGATTGCCGAGCATATGATCGTCGAATTGTACTCGAAGTAATTTAAAATATAAGGAGGTAGCAAGATGATCGAAATGGATATGCCCAAAATCGAAGTTCAGGAAAGCGAGGACGCTTCCCACTGCAAGATAGTGGTGGAACCGCTTGAAAAGGGTTTCGGGCTTACGATAGGCAACTGTTTGAGAAGGATATTGCTTTCGGCGCTTCCCGGCGCCGCGGCGCAGGGGATACGCTTCCTCGACGGCAGCGTAAAACACGAATTTTCCGCAATACCCGGCGTAAAGGAAGACGTAACCGAAATTATCCTCAACCTCAAAACGCTTGCCATTAAAACCAAGGTAACCGACAAGGATTATGTAAAGGTAGTTCACCTTTATAAGGAAGGTCCCTGCGAAGTAAAGGCAAGCGACATATGCGAGGACGCCGAGATTGAAATAATCAACGCAGACCAGCACATATGCACGATAGACGCCGGCGGCAAGATAGACCTTGAAATAACGATAGGGCGCGGACGCGGCTATAAGGGCGCGGATCATACCAAAACCGAGCTTATAGACTATATCCCCATAGATTCGATATATACGCCCGTCAAAAAGGTGAACTATTCGGTAGAAAACACCCGCGTAGGGCAGAATACCGACTATGATAAACTTACGCTTGAAGTGTGGACGAACGGCGCGTTCAGCGCCAAGGAGATAGTTTCTCTCGCCGCAAAGATAATGCAGGATCACATTTCGCTGTTCGTAGATCTTTCCGAAAATATAAAGGAAATGGATATCCTCGTCAAGAACGAGGACGACAAGCAGGCGAAAATTCTTGCGATGCAGATAGAGGAAATGGATCTTTCGGTACGTTCCTACAACTGTCTCAAACGCGCCAACATACACACCGTAGAAGACCTGACTAAAAAGACGGAAGACGAAATGTTGAAGGTAAGGAACCTCGGCAGAAAGTCTTTGGAAGAAGTTATGGCAAAACTTGCGTTCTACGGACTTTCATTATCAAACAAGGAGGATTAAAAAATGCCGGGCAAATTAGGTAAAACGGCGGAACAACGCGTGGCTATTCTTCGCAATCAGGCTTCCGAATTGCTGTGGTACGGCAAAATCACCACCACCGCGGCAAGGGCAAAACAGTTGCAGCCCTATGTGGAAAAGATAATAACCAAAGCCGTTAAAGTATATGACGACAACGTTGAAACAGAGGTTGTAAAAACCGACAAAAAGGGCAAGGAAGTAAAGGTAAAATCCGTAAAGGACAGCCCCAAAAAACTTGCGGCGCGCAGGGCGTTGATGGCTAAATTGCGCGATTTGCAGGAAGTAAAGGGCTTCAACGAAAAGAAGTCCGAATACCGCGCCCGCACAAAGGACGTACAGCATCCGCTTATGGAAAAACTTTTCAACGAGATAGCTCCCAAATACGCGCAGCGCGCGGAAGAGTTGGGTCAGGGCGGCGGCTACACCCGCATCTATCTGTTGGGTGCGCGTCGCGGCGACGGCGCCGAAGAGGCTATTATAGAGCTTGTTTAATTTCATACGTAAAAAAAAGCGGCATTTTAGCCGCTTTTTTCTTTTTTATGAAAATTATATTCATTTATTTGACATATTTTTTTTTAGTGATATAATATAATTATAAAAAAATTAAAGGAGATTAGGAAAATGGCAAATAAGAGCGATTACTTTGGATTAAGCTACCTCGTTAGCGTTATCCTTGCAATTATCCCCGTTACTTCCTGGATTTGCGGCGCTATCACCAGGCTTCAGGAAGGCAAGATTCTTGCATTTGTACTTCGTCTTCTTCTCGGCTGGGGCATCATCTGGATTGCAGACCTCATTTTAATGATTGTCAGCAAGCACATTTTAAGATTGTTGCCCATCTAACTCGTAGAGAAAACAAAACTCAAAGCCCCGGCGTTTGCCGGGGCTTTTGCGTTATTTTCCGTCTTTTGTTACTTAAAATTTTACGGTCTGTAAACCTCACCGTCCAACTTCGCAAAGGTAAATTTGCCGTTTTCAAACAGTATATAGCCGCGCGTCTGCGCCCCGTCCTTCGGCAGGGAAACCGAACCGGGGTTCAGGTGCAAAAACCCTTCTTCGCGCGTTTCCATGGGCACGTGGGTATGCCCCGTAACATATACGTCGTCCGCGCCCAAGGGCGGCACGTCCCTGTGCCCGTGCGAAAGGTATATGTTCACTCCGTCCGCAAATATCGCCGCATAATCGGCGGTTATGGGGAAGGGCAGCACCATCTGGTCCACTTCGCTGTCGCAGTTGCCGCGCACGCAAATAATCTTTTCCTTAACCGCGCCCAAAAGATTTGCAACTTCCATCGGCGCATATTCTTCCGGAAGCGGGTTGCGCGGTCCGTGATATAAAATATCCCCCAAAAGCGCCAATTTTTCCGCCTTTTCCCTTTCAAAAGCCCGTAAAAGCAGTCTGCAATATTTTGCCGAACCGTGCAGGTCGGAAGCGAACATAATCTTCATAAACTCACCCGAATACGGAAATTTATTCAATTTTATCAAACTTTCGCGCGGCTGTCAACCTTTCGCGGGTTAAACGCCGCCGCGGTCACACAAGCGGAGCGAAAACTTTCAATATAAGCCGCCAAATTTTGCGCGCTTTGCCGCATTTCGCCTCTTCAAGCGGGCGCGAAAGCGCAAGCGTGGCGTAAAAATCCCTGCGCATGGCTTCGGCAATTTCCCCGCCGAAAATCACCCCGCATTCGTAATTCAGACGGAACGAGCGGAAATCGAGGTTGTAACTGCCGATATACGCCGTTCCGTCGCACACAAGCCCTTTCGCGTGTATAAACCCGGGCAGATACTCGTAAAATTCAACGCCGGAGCAGGCAAGTTCGGCGGCGCACGCCTTTGAAAGCGCGTAGGCGTATTTTTTGTCGGGTATGTGCGGCAGTATTATCTTCACTTTCACCCCGCGTTCGGCGGCGAATGCCAGCGCGGCGGATATCCTTTCGCCCACGCAAAAGTATGGGGTAAACGCGCAAATTTCCTTCTTTGCGCCGTTTATAAGCCATTCCAAAGCGTTTTCGCCGAAGTATTTCCCGGGCGGATTGTCGCAGAACGGCAGGCAGGTTTTATCCCCCGCGTCGGGCGGGGCGTCCGTTTGGTAACTTCCGTAGAATACCGAAAGGAACATCGCCCCGAAAATTTCCGCCGCGCCCCCGTATATCGCCACGGCGGTGTCCTTCCAATAACCGAAGGGTTTAGTCAGGTTGGCGTACTCGTCCGCAAGGTTTATGCCGCCCGTAAACGCAACTCTGCCGTCGATTACCGCGATTTTGCGGTGATCGCGGAAGTTCAGCCGCGAGCGGGGCAGGGGAGACAGCCTGTGGAAAATTTTTATTTCGGCTAACTCTTTAAGTACACGTAGCTGTTTTCTGCCTATTTTAAAGGCGCACCCCACGCCGTCCAAAATTATTTTTATTTCCGCGCCCCGCCCTTTCGCGCGGCGCAGGCAGGAAACAAGCCTATCGTAAATTTCCCCGCGCGAAAGTATAAAATATTCAAGATATATGCTGACTTTTGCGTTTTCAAGCTCTTTGAAAAGCAGTTCGAAAAACTTTTCGCCGCAGTCCAGATACACCGCCTTGTCGTAACCGCACAGGCAGGTTCCGCAACCCGCGTTTGCGGCGGCGGCAAGACTTGTTTGCGGCGCGCAACGTATTTTAAGTTCGCCGCCCGGGCGGTGTTTGGCGCAGGCTATCACGTATATAACCGCGCCCGCCACGGGCAAAAGTATCATCAGCGCGGCAAGCGCAAGTTTCATTTCGGGTCCGCCGCCGCGGGCAAGCATAATGCAGGCAACAACGGCGGTAAAAGCCCAGCCCGCGGCAAACGCTACGGCAACGGGCAGGCAGTACGGCACAAACAGGCATAAAAAAACGATTGCGGCGATTTCCGCCGCAATCAGCAATATATACAAAAAATCAAGTGAAAACAGTTTGCGCATAGCGGTAATTCGCTGCGCGTCAGAGTATCATTTTAAGTACGGTCATCTTGCCCCTGTTCGCCGTGGCAAGCCCGTCGCAACGCTCCTGCAAAATTTCGGGGGGATTGTATTCGGTAAGTATCTCTTTATCGAAGTAATCGAGGTTTATCGCCCCGTGAAGAAGCATATTGATAACCGCGTCGGTATAATCGTACGCGTGCGTCACGCCGAAAACTTTAACGTCTTTTACCAATATATCTTTAAGTTCCAGCGTGGAATTAAGCGAAGAATATCCCGAAATGACTATCGTTTTCTGTTTGCCTACTATTTTGGTTACAACCGAAAGCGGCAGGCGCGAGCTTGCGGAATACACGGCGGCGTCGCACAGTCTGCCGCAGGTTACGTCCATAACGTTGTTATACAGCTCGTCATCGGCGGCAAAAGCGTGATATATACCGCACTTTTTGGCTTTTTCAAGGTTGCCCGGGGTGTTGTCTATTATGATGGGGATAACTTTGTGGTACTGCAAAACCTGCGCAATTATATTGCCGGTGAAATCGCTTCCCACAACCGCGACCGTCTGACCCGCAGAAAGATTAAGTTTATCGTAAATATTTTCGGCAATACCCACTGTTTCTATGCACAGCGCCTGCAAGTTATCCACCGCGGCGGGCAGGGGTGCAACTTCGTTGTATTCGCATACCACAAAATCGCGCAAAAAGCCGTCAAAGTCTTTTCCGGCAATGCGCACATCGGTGCAATTTTCCTCTTTCCCGCTTTTACATTCTATACATTCCCCGCAGCATCTTGCGGATTCAAGGTAAACCCTTGCGCCCTTTTCTATGCCGTAGCACTTTTCGCCGAATTCGGTTACGATGCCTATGGCAAACCTGCCTAAAACACGCGGATAGGAGACGGGAATGATCCCGTCGTAAATAAGCGCGTCAAAATTGGAAAGCAGCAGATGCGTAACTTTAACCTTAACCTGCGTGGGGGATATGGTTTGCGCCTCGTCTTCTTCGCGCACAAGGTTATGCACGCCTTTTAAAATCCATTTTTCCATTATTACACACATTATACGCTATAAACGGCGATTTGGCAACTAAATTCAATAAAAAAGATAAAACACTTTTTTGCGCCGCGCAGTCAAATATTTGCTTATTTAACAAAGAAATCAATTGACTTGAACGCTTTTTAGTTATATAATGGATAGGCATCAGAATTTAAGCGAGGTGAAAGATATGAAGCCTGAAATACATCCCCAGTACCATGAAGTAACGGTGGTGTGCGCTTGCGGCGCAACTTTCAAAACCGGCACCACCAAAAACGTGGATACCCTCAAGGTGGATATCTGCAATAAATGCCATCCTTTCTTCACAGGCAAGCAGAAACTTGTAGATACCGGCGGCAGGGTAGACAAGTTCAAAAAAAGATACAGTATTTAAAACTTCGCCCCGAAAATTTTGCGTTCGGGGCGCGTTTTTTAAAATTACGGCGGCAGTAACTTATGGCGGATAAAAAAAGTAAAAAGATAAAAAACAAAAAGAAGTGTACGTATATCGGCGGGCAAGCCGTTCTCGAAGGCGTGATGATGGCGGGCAAAACCTGCCAAGCGTGCGCCGTACGCGACCCTGACGGCGAGATACAGGTGGAAGCCAAGCGCATCAAAAAGAGCAAGGGGCTTACCGTGGTATCCAAAATACCCTTCCTGCGCGGCATAGTCAACCTCGTAACGTCGCTTGTGCGCGGCACAAAAACGCTTATGCGTTCCGCCGCGGTGTACGGCGACGACGAAGGCGAGGCGGGCAGGGTGCAAAAGTGGCTTGCCGAAAAATTCAAGCTGAACATAATGGACGTAGTGGCGGTTATTTCCGCCGTTTTGGGCATAGTGCTTGCCGTGGCGATATTTATGCTGCTGCCCAACTTCCTCGTTTCGTTGATATGCAAATCCTTCCCCGCCGTAAAGGGCGGCGTTTGGCAATTTGTGCTTTTGGGCGTATTCAAACTGTCCATTTTTATAATATATCTTGCCATTATTCTGTTTTTAAAGGATATACGCAGGTTGTACCGTTATCACGGGGCGGAGCATAAGACGATAAACGCCTATGAACACGGCGTGCCCCTCGTCCCCGAAGAGGTGATGAAGTGTTCGCGTATTCACGACAGGTGCGGCACGTCCTTTCTGTTTATAGTTATTTTCATAAACATAGTTGTGCTTTCGCTTGTAACGTGGGCTTTGGGCGTGCCGAAGATAGAAAACGGCATACTTGAATTTCTTGCTCGCGTGGGCGTGGAAATTGCGCTTTTGCCCGTAATTGCAGGTATATCTTACGAAATTTTAAAATTCCTTGCGCGGTTCGACAATAAGTTCGTGCTTATATTCAAGGCGCCCGGGATGCTTATACAAAAATTGCTTACCACGCGGGAACCGGACGCGGAAATGGTGGAGGTGGCGATAGCCGCCTTCAAGCGTACGCTTGAAATGGACGCAGACGAAACCGTGCCCGAAAGCGAGTTCGTTACGGGCGGGATACTTTCCAAAATGCTTGAAAAGACCAAAGCGGCGTTCAGGGAAAAGGGCATAGACGAAAGCGACGCGGAATGGATTTACAGCATAAATTTGGGCATAAAGCGCAGTATGCTTAAAAACGAGCGGGTGATAAAGCCTTCCGAAAGCAAGAAGATAGCCGCAACGGTTGAAAAGCGGCTGGAAGGCAGACCGCTTTGGTACATAATAGGCGACACCGATTTCTGCGGGTGCAAAATCAAGGTGGACGAACGCGCGCTTATCCCTCGCCCCGAAACCGAAATTTTGGCGGACGCGGCTATAAAAACCGCGGAAGAAGGGGATAAAATACTTGATATGTGCACGGGTTCGGGTTGCATAGCGGTTGCGATAGCAAAGGCGTGCGCCGATAAAAACGTAACCGTAACGGGCGCGGACGTTTCCGAAGCCTCGATTATGCTTGCGGAAGAAAACGCCAAATTGAACGGGGTAAAAGTAAATTTCGTAAAAAGCGATATGTTTTCCTCCGTGCGCGGCAAATACAATATGATAGTTTGCAACCCTCCGTACGTAAAGAGCGGTGAAATTCCGCATTTACAGCGCGAAGTGCTGGAATACGAGCCCCGCGTGGCTTTGGACGGCGGCGCGGACGGGCTGGATTTTTACAGACAGCTTTCCAAAGAGATAAAAAATTACATAGCGAAGGGCGGTATGCTGCTTTTGGAATGCGGGGAAGGGCAGACCGACGAAATTATAAAAATGTTCCCCAAACGCGAATACGCAATGGTTATGAAGGACTTTGCGGGCGTGGAAAGATTTATTAAAATCGCCTTTTAAGGATATATATGAAAGAGGGCACGCTTAAAAAACTACGTGAAATTCACGAAAGATATCTTAAACTTACCGAAAAATTGACGCAGGCGGAGGTTATTGCCGACGCGTCCCTCTACGCCGAAACGGCGAAGGCGCAGGCGGAAATAGCGGAAACGGCGCAAACTTTTGAAAGTTATCTTGTTTCCGCAAAACGTCTTGCCGACGCGGAAGAGGCGCTTAAAACCGAAGCGGACGGCGAAATGCGCCGCCTGTTGCAGGAAGAAATCCAATGTTGCCGCGAAAGCGCACAGCAACTTGAAGAACAGCTTAAAATAGCGCTGTTGCCCAAGGACAAAAACGACGACAGAAACTGTATTATGGAAATACGCGCGGGCGCGGGCGGGGAAGAAGCCGCGCTGTTCGCGTACGAACTTTTCAGAATGTATCTCAACTATTGCGAACGTCACCGCCTTAAAGTGGAAGAGGTGGACAGAAACGAAACCGAGTTGGGCGGACTGAAAGAGATAGTGCTTAACGTCAGCGGCAAGGGCGCGTATAAACAGCTTAAATTCGAAAGCGGCGTGCACCGCGTTCAGCGCGTGCCCGAAACAGAATCGCAGGGCAGGGTGCATACTTCCACCGCCACGGTGGCGGTGCTTCCCGAAGCGGAGGACGTGGAAGTGGAAATCCGCGACGAGGACGTGCGCGTGGACGTTTACAGGTCTTCCGGCGCGGGCGGGCAGAAAGTGAACAAAACGGAAACGGCTATCCGCCTCACCCACTTCCCCACGGGCATTGTGGTGACCTGTCAGGACGAAAGAAGCCAGCTTAAAAACAAGGACAAGGCGTTCAGGGTTCTGCGCTCGCGGCTGTACGATTATTACAGCTCGCGCAATCAAAGCGAATACGACAAACAGCGCAAAAGCCTTGTGGGCAGGGGAGACAGAAGCGAACGCATAAGGACGTACAACTTCCCGCAGGGCAGGGTGACCGACCACAGAATAGGGCTGTCGCTGTTTTCGATAGATTCTTTTATGTTGGGCGAAATAGACGCAATGATAGAGGCGCTTGCCGTAGCCGAACGCGAAAATCAGCTTGCAGGCGAAGAATAAGAGGGGGGTACGCCCCCTTTTTTGTTGCCCCTTGACAATATTTGCGGCAAGGTGTATAATTATGTTATCATGAAACACAACCAATCTTCGGAAGATTATCTCGAGTGTATCCTGCTTCTTTCGAAAGAGAGCAAGTTCGTACACCGTGTGGACGTGGCGCGGAGGATAGGCGTTTCACAGCCCGCCGTGCAGAAAGCGATAAAAATACTTACCGCTTCCGGTTACGTTGAATGCGACGGTATGCATATCTATCTCACCGCAAAGGGCGAAAGTTACGCCGCGGAAATTTACGACAGGCATTGCACCGTGCGCGATTTCCTTGCTATGCACGGCGTAGAACCCGCCGTTGCGGACGCGGACGCCTGCGAAATGGAACACGTCATTTCGGATAAAACTTTTGAAATGATGAAACATTACGTAAAAAACAACAAAAGTTGATATATATCGTTAAAAACGTTTTCCGCGGCGACCCCGCGGAAAAAATTTTTTATAAAAAAATAAACTTTGGTTATTTTTTAGTTGACAAACGTATTCTGCGTGCTATAATATAAGCGTAAAAATTAATCAAGGTTTATTTAAGAGGTGTGTATATGCCTATTGCAATGGCGCCCGCCGGAAAGGAACTTCTTATAAGAAAAGTAGGCGCGGACGATAAAACAAAAAAACATTTGCAGGAAATGGGGATTGCCGAAGGCAGCCGCGTAACGCTGATATCTTCCTCGGGCGGCAACGTGATAGTTATCGTAAAGGAAGGCAGGCTGTGCCTCGACAGACAACTTGCGGGAAAAATATTAGTGGCTTAAAAAGCCATTAATTTTTTGCCCATTAAATAAACCATAGTTAAGTTATTTAATCTTCCGGCGGGGTTGCCGCCCCGCGGGTATAAATATATGAGAGGTAATTTATGACCAAGATGTTAAACGATTTTGCCATAGGCGAATGTGGCGTAATCAAATCCGTCGGCGGCGAAGGGCGGATAAGGCGCAGGCTTTTCGATATGGGCGTAACGCCCGGGGCGGAAGTTAAGATGCGCAAAAAAGCCCCTTTGGGCGACCCCATAGAAGTTACTTTGCGCGGGTACGAGCTTACGTTGCGCAAAACTGAAGCGGCGTGCGTGGAGGTGGAACTTAAATGAAAACTTTTGCTTTGGCGGGCAACCCCAACTGCGGCAAAACTACGCTTTTCAACGCCTTGACGGGCGCGACGGCGCACGTGGGCAACTGGCCCGGCGTTACGGTGGATAAGCGCGAAGGGACGTATAAAGGAGGGGAAACGGAAGTAAATATAGTGGATTTACCCGGCATATATTCCCTTTCGCCGTACACCCCGGAAGAAGTTATTTCCCGCAATTTCATCCTCGAAGGCAAGCCCGACGGGATAATAAATATAGTGGACGCAACCAACCTCGAACGCAATCTGTATCTCACCACGCAACTTCTCGAAACGGACGTCCCCGTGATAATAGCCCTGAATATGATGGACGAGGTGCAAAAATCGGGCGACAAGGTGGACGCGGCTGCGCTGGAAAAGGCTTTGGGCGTGCCCGTTGTGGCAATTTCCGCGCTTAAAAAGGACGGGATTAAAAAACTTATGGAACGCGCGGCGGCTATGCCCGACGAAAGAAAGGGTTACACCGTGCTGGAAGGCGCGCTTGCAAAGCAGTTGGAAACGGCGTGCGCGTATTACGAGGCGGAGGGCGTAACATCTCCCCTTTTCCACGCGGTTAAACTGCTGGAAAACGACGAGCTGGAAAAGGCGCGCAAGGGCGCGGCGGAAACGCTGGAAAAGGCTTCCGGCGGAGAGGACCTCGAAGCGGTTGTAGCCGACGAAAGATATAAATACATATCGGCGAATCTTGCCACGGCGAAGGTTAAAGCCAATAAGGAAGCGCTTACCAAATCAGATAAGATAGATAAATTTCTCACCCACAAGGTGTGGGCTATCCCCGTGTTTGCGGTGGTGCTGTTTTTGATTTTCCATCTCACGTTCTCGGAAGACCTGTTCTTCATAGGCGCGTGGGCGGACCTCGCGGGCACGCCTTTGCCCACGCTTGTGGATTTGGGGCTTGCGTCCGAAGCGGAGGGCGAAGTAGTATACAATAATTTCGGCGTGGAAATTTTGGCGATTTTCTATGACGGCGCGGTGTTCTCGCCCGGCGTTATGCTTACTAACTTTTTAAATCTCTTCCTCGACCACATTTCGGACGGCGTAATAACGCTTATG
The DNA here is from genome assembly GCA_947627575.1 of uncultured Clostridia bacterium. Lineage (GTDB taxonomy): Bacteria > Bacillota > Clostridia > Christensenellales > Borkfalkiaceae > Coproplasma. The sequence continues at coordinate 57,300 of CANQWN010000008.1, read as the reverse complement.
CAAAACGGCGGTTCCGCCGCGTGGGCGACGGGGCTGGTGGGCGACGGTATTCTCGGCGGCATATTCGCCGTTCTCGGTTTCCTGCCGCAGATATTGATACTGTTTATGTTCTTCTCCATTCTCGAAGATACGGGATATATGGCGCGCATTGCGTTCGTCCTCGACAGGATATTCCGCCGTTTCGGGCTTTCGGGCAGGGCGTTTATGCCTATGATAATGGGCTTCGGCTGTTCCCTCCCCGCGGTTATCAACACGAGGACGCTTGCCGACGAAAAGGAGAGGACGGCCACGATAAGGGTTATACCTTTCTTTTCCTGCGGGGCGAAGTTGCCCATACTTGTCGCATGCGGCGGCGCTATCTGCGGTATGGTGGGGCTTTCCAACGTGGATATAATCACTTACGCCATGTACGCGTTCGGCGTTGTTACGGCGATATGCGCTGTACTTTTGATGCGCAACACCACGCAGAGGGGCGAAACGCCGCCGTTCATAATGGAATTGCCGGCATATCATCTGCCCACTTTCGGCAACCTGATGATACACCTTTGGGATAAAACCAAACATTTCGTAAAAAAGGCGTTTACCATAATCTTCGCCTCCACGGTTATAATCTGGCTGTTCTCGCATATCAATTGGATGTGGCGGTACGTTGGCGACGAGGCGATGGATCAATCCATTCTCGCTTCCCTCGGTATGTTCGTAAGCCCCATATTCACCCCGCTGGGCTTCGGTTCGCAGCTTAACGACTGCGGTTGGGTGTTTGCGGTTGCCGCGATAACGGGGCTTGTGGCAAAGGAAAACGTAATAGCCACGTTCGGCACTTTGGCGGCGTGCATAGCGGCGCTGGGCGCAAACGTGGGTGTAGCGCCGGACGCGATTTCGGGCATAGAGGGCGCGGGCGACGCCTACGCAATGGCTGCCGCAACGGGGATAACCGTACCCGCCATACTCGCCTTTATAATCTTCAATATGACCACGATACCCTGCTTTGCGGCGTGCGCCACGGCAAAGGCGGAATTGCCCGCGGGCAAATTCAGGTGGACGTTGCTGTTCTGGATATGCGCAAGCTATATCACGGGTTCTATGGTATACACCGTGGGCAGTTGGTGGTGGACGCTGTTCATATGGCTTGCAGTGATAGCCGTTGCGGTAACTTTGATAGTTTTGAGGAACACGGGCAAATTCGATATACTTTCGGTGTTCGGCAGGCATAAAAAGGAGGGCAAATGATGGGCGTTGCGGATATAATAGTGATAGCCGTCGTTGGCGTGGCTTTTCTTGCCGCCGTCGGCGCGATAATTTACAGAAAGATAAAACATAAGGGCGGCTGTTGCGATTGCGGCAATTGTTCCGCGTGCGATAAGTGCCGCGATAAAAAGCAAAATTAAAACCTCCTGTTCAAATAACGTTGATTTTAACCGTCCCGCGGCGCAGGGCGGTTAAAATTTTACAGCTTGAACGCTTATTTTATCAAAAATTCCCCAAAATTTAAATTTTTACCAAATCATTGCAAATTGCCGCCCGGTATTGTATAATAAAGAAAAAACGCGAGGATAGTATGATAAAAGTATCGGACAGAGTTTCAGCCATTTCGCCTTCGATGACGCTTGCCATTTCGGCAAAAGCCAACGAGTTGAAAGCCGCGGGAGAGCGCGTTATCAACTTCGGCGTGGGCGAACCCGATTTCAACACCCCCGAACATATCTGTAACGCCGCCAAAAAAGCCATTGACGAGGGTCGCACAAAATACGTGGCGGCGGCGGGCTTGCCCGCGCTTAAAAAGGCGATTGCGGCAAAGCTGAAAAGGGACAACGGGCTGGATTACGACCCCTCGCAGATAGTTGTTTCCAACGGCGCAAAACATTCCATTTTCAACGCCGTGTTCGCCACGGTAAACGACGGGGATGAGGTGATAATCCCCGCGCCCTATTGGCTTACTTATCCCGAAGTGGTAAAAAGCTGCGGAGGCGTGCCCGTATACGTATATGCGGACGCAAAGGACGGGTATAAGGTTACCGCGGAAAAGATAGAGGCGGCGGTAACCCCCCGCACGAAGATGCTTATCCTGAATACGCCCTGCAACCCCACGGGCGCGGTTTACGGCAGGGACGAGCTTGCCGCCATTGCCGCCGTCTGCGAAAGGCACAATATCCTCGTGCTTTCGGACGAGATTTACGAAAAATTGATTTACGGCGGGTTGAAGCACTATTCGATAGCTTCCCTTTCCCCCGCCATGAAGGAACTTGCAATAGTTATAAACGGCGTGTCCAAATCCTACGCGATGACGGGCTGGAGGTTGGGCTATCTCGCCTGCCCGCCGCAAATAGCAAAGGCTATAGCTTCCTTCCAAAGCCATTCCACGTCCAACGTAAACACCATAACCCAATACGCCGCTCTGGCGGCGCTGGAAGGCGACGAACAGCCCATGCGCAATATGGTGGCGGCGTTTGAAAACAGGCGCAACGCGGCGGCGAAAATCCTCGACGGAATGAAGGACAGCGGGTTGACGTACGTAATGCCGGACGGGGCGTTTTACATAATGCTGGGCTTCGGCAAACTTTACGGCAAATGCTACGGGGGCGAAAAGATAACGGGCAGTATGCAGGTTGCTGATCTGTTGCTTACCGAAAAGAAAGTTGCGCTTACCCCCGGCATATGCTTCGGCGACGACAGCGGCGTGCGCATATCCTACGCCCTTTCCGAAAGCGACTTGAAAGAGGGGCTTGAAAGGATTGCGGACTTTGCGGCGCAGTTAAAATGATACTTTTGTAAAATTTTTAAAAAAATTACAAAATAATCTTGAAATTCCCGCCGTTTGCTGATAGAATATAATAAAGCAAAAGGAGGTTTTCATGATAAAACTTATTTACGGCCCCAAGGGCTCCGGCAAAACCAAACAACTTATACAGGCGGCTAATTCCAACGCGCAGGGCGCAAAGGGATTAAGCGTGTTCATTACGGATACAAAGAGATATATGTACGACGTCTCGCGCGACGTGCGGTTTATCGACGTAAAGGACTGGGCTGTGGCCGGCGAAGATGCGCTTTGCGGATTTGTGAAAGGCGTTGCGGCGTGCAATGCCGACCACGAATACATCTACATAGACGGAATTGCGAGAATATCCGGTAAAGAACTTAAAGATCTGGCGGGGATATTCTATATGCTTGAAAAAATTTCCAACGAAAACGATATAACTATAACAATCACTTGCAGTTGCGTGGAAGAGGAACTTCCGGATTTCGTCAAAAAATACGCATAACACAGCGTAAATTCGGCGGCGCAAATTTTTTGCGCCGCTTTTTTTAAACATAGCGCGCCGCAAATTCCCCATTTTGCGGGGGCGGCAAAACAACAAAGGGCAACAAAAAGGAGGCAGAGTATGAAATTCTTATCCACGCGCGGCGGGGAAAAGGTTACGGGCGCGCGCGCCATAGTGCAGGGGCTTTCCGCAAACGGCGGACTTTTCGTACCCGAAAAATTCCCCCAAATCACGCTTGAAGAGCTTAAATCCATGATGTTTATGGATTATCCCGAACGCGCAACCGAAATTCTTCTCAAATACCTCGACGAATACGACCGCAAGGGGTTGCTTTCGGCGTGCCGCGCGGCTTACGGCAAATTCGAAGGCAAGGACCCCGCCCCCCTCGTCCGTCTCGACGACGGGGTGTACATTCTCGAACTTTTCCACGGTCCCACGTGCGCCTTCAAGGATATGGCGCTTACCGTGCTCCCTTACCTGTTGAGAAAGGGTTGCGATATCTGCGGCATCACCGAAAATATTTTGGTGCTGGTGGCAACTTCCGGCGATACGGGCAAAGCCGCGCTGGAAGGGTTTAAAAACGCCGAAGGCATCAGGATAATGGTGTTTTACCCCAACGAGGGGGTTTCCAAAATGCAGAAAATGCAGATGTCCACGCAGGAGGGCGACAACGTAAACGTAGTTGCCGTCCGCGGGAATTTCGACGATTGCCAAAGGGCTGTAAAGGAAATCTTTTCGGGCGAAGAGTACAATGCCCTGCTTAAAGAGCGCGGCTACCTTCTTTCCAGCGCAAATTCCATAAATTTCGGCAGACTCGCCCCGCAGATCGCCTATTATTTTTCGGCGTATCTCGATTTGGTAACTTCCCATCAGATTGCTTTGGGGGAAGAGATAGATTTCACCGTGCCCACGGGCAATTTCGGCAACGTGCTTGCGGGATATTACGCAAAGCGAATGGGGTTGCCCATACGCAGGTTGCATTGCGCTTCCAACCTTAATAAAGTTATATACGATTTCCTGCAAACGGGCGTGTACGACGTCCGCCGCGAATTTTACAAGACGACGTCGCCCAGCATGGATATACTTGTTTCTTCCAACCTCGAAAGGCTTTTATTTGAAGTTTCGGGCAGGGATACCCGCCTGACCGCCAAACGAATGGCGGCGCTTAAAAAGGACGGGCATTACGAAATTACGCCCGAAGAGCTTGCCGCCATACGCGAAACGTTCGACGGAGGGTTCGCCGGAGAGGCGGAATGTGTGGAAGCCATGTACGACGTGTTTGTGGACGTAGGTTACACGATGGATACGCACACGGGTTGCGCAATGAAAGTTGCGGTGGATTGGTTTGAAAAGAACAAAAAAGACGAGACTAAAATGGTTATAGTTTCCACCGCAAATCCCTATAAATTTCCGCAGGACGTGCTGTACGCGGTTACGGGCAACGACGTAAAGGATAGCTTTAAGGGCATAAAAAGGCTTCACGCCGCAACCGCGATGGCGGTGCCCAAACAGCTTTCCGCTTTGCGCGACAAAACGCCGCGCTTCACGCGGGTTGCAAACGCGGACGCACTGTTTGAGGAAGTGCTTGAATTTATAAAATAACGGCTGTACGGCACCCCTTGCAAGGTTGACAACTTCGCGGGGGTGTTATATAATGATTTAGCTTAAAAACAGAGGGGTATAACCGAAAATTATATGGACAGACAAACCGACGAAAAGCCCGCGGAAACCCAACAAAGCAGCGCGGAAAACGGCGCGGAAAACGGCGCGCACAAGAAGAAGGGATTCTTTAAAAAATCTTCCGCCGCGCCCGTGCACGACGGGGTAAACGTGGCTCCCGCAACCGAAATGGGCGAAAAGAAGAGATTGTTCGGGAGGAAAAAAACCGAACACCACGCGACCGAAAACGCGGAAGGCAAAAAGGAGCAGATGGTGATGGTAAACGGGCGACCCATCTCCCGCAAGGAAAACACCATTGACATAGTAAAAAAATGGGCGCTTATGCTTATCGGCTCCTTAATGATGGCGTGCAGCGTAAGTTTCTTCCAACGCCCCAACCGTTTTACTATGGGCGGCATAGCCAGCGTTTCTATACTTCTGGAAAGGTGTTTGGATAACGTTCTGCCTTTAACGCAGGGGCAATATTCCATTATAATCAACGTTTTCCTGCTTGTTATAGGGCTTATATTCCTCGGCAAACGTTGCACGGTGCTTACCATCGTCTGCACTTTGGTATATTCCGGCGGGCAGGCTGTATTTGAAATTTTTTATCCGAAGGACCGCCCTCCCATAACCAACGACCCCTTCCTCGAACTGTGTTACGCCGTATTGCTTTTAGGCATAGGCAGCGCGATAATCTTCAATATGGGCGCGTCGTCCGGCGGCACGGATATAATAGCTTTGATAATCAAAAAGTACACCAAAATAAACATAGGCGTCGCGCTTATGATAGTGGACTACGTGATTATAGGCATTTCCTATTTCGTGTTCAAGGATTGGACGCTGGTGCTGTATTCGTCGCTGGGGCTTTTTGTAAAATCCTTCCTGCTTGACGGCATTATAGAAAATATAGGCAAAAACAGATACGTAACGATAATAACCGAACACCCCGATAAAATTTCGCAGTATATCCTTCAGGTTATACGCCACGGCTATACTATGTACGACGCGCAGGGCGGCTATACGGGCGCGCCCCGCAAAGTGCTTATCACCGTCTGCCGCAAGGGCGAGGCGTTGAGGCTGAAAAGCAAAGTTAAGGAAGCCGACCCCGAAGCGTTTGTAATAATTACCGACACCAAAGAAATTTTGGGCAGAGGGTTCAGTTCCATATAAATTTTCCGCGGCGCGCAAGCGCCGCTTTTTTTGCCTTTTGTGAGTAAACGGTGTACAAAAACGTCAAGTTTTATGATTTACGGCGCGGAAGCCCGTAAATCTTTGCATTTTAAAAAATTATATGGTATGATAAGTGCGTAAAAATATCCGCAAACGGAGAAAATTATGCAGGACGGCAAAAAGACGCTGTATTCGGCAATTCAGCCGACAAACAATCTTACGATAGGCAATTATCTCGGCGCGATAAAAAATATGACGGCGTTGCAAAACGATTACAATTGTTTTTACGCCGTGGCGGATATGCACGCCATAACCGTAAGGCAGCAGCCCGCGGAATTGCGCGCAAAAACCCTGTCGCTTATAGCCCTGTACATTGCCTGCGGGATAGACCCCGAAAAATGTACGCTGTACGTACAATCGCACGTGCCCGCGCACGCTCAACTTGCGTGGGTGCTTAACACTTTCACTTACGTCGGCGAAATGGAGCGTATGACGCAGTTCAAGGATAAGAGCGCGCGCCACGCCGATAATATAAATATGGGGCTTATGGATTATCCCGTGCTTATGGCGGCGGATATACTGCTGTACGGCGCCGATTACGTGCCCGTAGGCGAGGACCAGCGCCAGCATCTTGAAATAACCCGCGATATAGCCCAACGTTTCAACAACGCATATTCGCCCACGTTTACCGTGCCCGAAGGCATATTTATGAAAGTGGGCGCAAAGATAGGCGATTTGCAGTCGCCCGATAAAAAGATGTCCAAATCCGCGGAAAACCCCAACGGTTCGGTTTTTCTGTCGGACGACAAGGATACGATAATACGCAAATTCAAGCGCGCCGTAACGGACAGCGGTTCGGAAATTTATTACGACCCCGTAAACAAGGCGGGCATAAGCAACCTGTTGGGCATATATTCGGTATTTTCCGATAAAACCGTGCAGGAAGCGGAACGCGATTTTTGCGGCGTGGGCTACGGCGAATTCAAACTTGCCGTAGGCGAGGCTGTGGCGGAAAAGCTCGCCCCCATCCAAAGGGAGCAGGCGCGGCTTCTGGAAGATAAGCAATATCTCAACGAAATACTTAAAAAGAATTCCGAATACGCCTCCCGCACGGCGGGCAGAACGTTGGCTAAAGTATATAAAAAAATAGGCTTTTATCAGCTGTAAGGTAATATATGTTCGGTTATATCAGTCCGGACGCACCCTACCTTTTCAAAAAGGACGAAACGCTTTACAAAGCCCTTTATTGCGGGCTGTGCAAGGGCGTGGGCAAGGGTTGCGGACAGTGCGCAAGGGCGTCGCTTTCCTACGATATGGCGTTTGTTTCCGCTTTTGCACATAATATATGCAACTTCGACGTAGATATAAAAAAACGGCGGTGTATGCTGCATTGGTTCCGCCGCAGACCTATTGCCGTAGCGGATAATCTCACCGTCACCCTCGGTTGCGTAAACGTCGCTTTGGCGTACTTCAAACTGCGCGACGACAAAGCGGACGGCGACAAGCGGTATCTGCTTACGCCCTTCTTTTACGGCGGATACAAGCGGGCGCGCAAACTACACCCGCAGGTTGTGGAAATAATAAAAAAGTACACCGATATGCAGGCGGAAACCGAAAGGGCGGGTTGCGCGATAATAGACGCCGCAAGCGAACCTACCGCGCTTATGATGCGCGACGTATCAGATTACGCTTTGGGCGGGTTTTCAACTCAATTTACGCGCATACTGTTTTATGCGATAGGCAAGTGGGTATATCTTGCCGACGCCCTCGACGATTACGATAAGGACGTTAAAAAGGGCAGATATAACGTGCTTTACAACGCCATAGGCGGCGATTGTAAGGCGGAAATGCTTGCAAAGGGCAGGGAAGAACTTACCTTTGTTTTCGACAGCCTGTTTGCGGATATGCGCAGGGCTTTGGATAATATACATTTCTATTTCAATCACGATTTGACGGACAACATAATTTTGCGCGGCATACCTTTAAAGACGCGGAGCTTGCTTTCGTGCGGGTGCGGCAAACGTAAAAAAAAGGAAAGTAAAAAATGAACAAATCCGATTTGCAATTGTTTGGGCTTCAAGAGGGAGCCACAAAGGAAGAGGTGCGCGCGGCGTACGATAATTTGCGCGCCAAATATCTCGAGGAGAGGTTTTTGGACGGCGAAGCGGGCAACAACGCCGCCAAAATGCTTACAAAGCTGGACGTAGCTTATAACGAGCTTATGAACGAGTTCGACGAGGCGTCCACCGCAACGCAGACGGGCGACGCCTTCGTAAAAGTAGAGGAAGCGTTGCAGGCGGGCAACTTGCAGGAAGCGCAGAGGCTTCTGGATTGCTTCAACGAAAGAAACGGCAAATGGCACTATATGCAAAGCGTGGTGTTCTACCGCAAAAATTGGATGAACGAAAGCAAGAAACAGCTTGAAATAGCCATCCAGTTGGAGCCGGAAAACGAAAAGTACAAGGACGCCTACAAAAAGCTGAACGACAAGCTGAATTACGATGCGCAGTCGAAAAATTCCACCTATCAGGGGCAGACGGTGAACTCGGTAGAGCCGGACGAGCAGATGGGCGGCAATTTTTGCGCCAACTGTATACAGTGCTGTTATATAAATCTGTGTATAAACTGCCTTTGCGACACGTGTTGCCGTTGTTATTGAGGCGCTGATATATGGGCGGCAATAAAAAGGGCGGGGCTTTCGGGCTTGCGCTTTCGTCAATATCGGCGGCGGTTGCCGTTGCCGGGTTGCTTTTCGGCTTTTTCGTGCCGTATATGCTTGCCACGGGCTATCTTATCGCCGTCGTCGCCCTTATGGTGCCCCTCTCAAAGCAGTATTTTTTATACGACGCGCTTGCATATCTCGCCACGCTTATACTTGCGGTGGTATTGGGCGCGACGATAAAAATCTGGAATCTGGTGCCCTTTGCTATGTTTTTCGGGCTCCATCCCCTCGTAAACGCGCTTCAAATCCGCTTTAAAATAAACAGGTGGATAGCCTTGGTTGTAAAAGCCGTATGGTTCGACCTCACGCTTTGGGTGGGATATATAGTGATTTTCAACCTTTCGGGCGGATCTTCCTGGAACGAAAACATTCTCGCGTTCATAGATAAATTTCTGCCGCTTATTATTTGCGTGGGCGGCACGCTTGTTTTCTGGCTATACGATTTTCTCGCGTTCAAATGCCAGATATTCATAAACGGATTGGTTTTCAGGATAAGGAAGTAGTATGCAGAAGAACGGCATTTACCGCGGCAAAGTAACCGCCTTGGGCACGGGCGGGGAAGGAATAATATATTCGGAGGGCACAACGGCGTTTGTGCCTTTTTGTCTTGAAGGGGAAGAGGTGCGCTTCAAAGCCCTTAAAGTAAAGGGCAACGTCGCATACGGAAAGGCAGAGCAAATACTTTGCCCCTCCGCGCATAGGGTAAACGCCCCCTGTCCCGTGTTCGGCAAGTGCGGCGGGTGCGATTTACAGCACGCCGATTACGCCGCACAGCTTGAATTCAAGCGCAATCTCGTAAAAAACTCGCTTGAAAAACTCGGCGGCATATCCGTCCCCGTGGAAGAAACGGTTGCGTGCGGCGCGCAGTACCGTTACAGGAACAAACTTGTACTGCCGATAGTCGCGGACGGCGCGGGCGGGATAGAGGTCGGCTTTTACGCCCCCCACAGCCACAGGATAGTGCCCATAACCGATTGCCTTATCCAGCGGGAATGGTGTTCCGCCGTCATAGCGGCGGTAAAAGCCTCTTTTTCTCCGCGCGAGGCGGAATTTCTCCGTCATATCACCGTGCGCGAGCTGGACGGGAAGTTTATTATGGCGCTTGTGGCAAGGCGCGCCGTAAACCTTTCGCCGCTTATAAGCAATCTCGAAAAAAGTTTTCAAAATTTCACCCTTTCCCTCAACGTAAATCCCGAAGATACAAACGTCATTTTCGGCAAAGAATGGCATATATGCCGCGGCGAAGGCTTTTACGACGCGGTTTCGGACGGGATAAAATTCCGCGCGGGCGCAAATACGTTCGTGCAGGTGAACGACGGCGTGCGCAGTAAGCTGTATTCCCGCGTGGCGGAGGAAGCGGGCGGCGGCGACGTCGCAATAGACCTGTACAGCGGCGGCGGACTGCTTACCGCCATCCTCGCAAAAAAATGCCGCGCGGCTTACGGCGTGGAAATAGTGCCCGAAGCCTCCGCTTGCGCCCAACGGTTGAAAGAGGACAACGGGTTGACTAATATGCGCAACGTCTGCGGCGCCGTGGAAGAAAAATTGAAAGATATATTGCAAGAAACGTCGTCTTACGGCAGGGTTATCGTGTGCGACCCGCCCCGCAAGGGGATGCAGAGGCAGGTTGTTCGCGCCATAGCGGAAAGCGGCGCGGATAAAATTTTGCTTATATCCTGCAACCCCGCCACGCTGGCGCGCGACCTCGGGCTGATTACCGGCTCGCTTAAAGAGGAGGACGGGGTTTTGAAAAAATCGGGGGCGGGCAATTCCCCGTATACCGTCAAATCGGTTACGCCCTTCGATATGTTCCCGCAGACCCGCCACGTCGAAACGCTGGCGGCGCTTGTAAAAAAATAATCTGTGCAAAAGCCGCCCGCGGCGGGCGGCATAAAGGTATCTTATGGCTATTCATCACGATAAAAAGGCGTACGGTAAACTATCCCCCTCCGCAGAGGAGCTTTCGGAGGAAAAGATCGCCGATATGTTGGCTTTGCTGAACGCCGAAGATAACGGCGACGACGGCGGGGAAGAGAAAGACCCCCTTAAAGGCGGTGACGAAAAGTGACGGCGGAAAGTGAACAAAGACCCAAAAAATTTTTCGGCCCGATTGATTTGAGGCAGGGCAAGGAATGGAAAAAACTTATTCTGTTTTCCCTGCCAATAATTTTTTCGTATCTTTTACAGCAGATTTACACCGTAAGCGACGCCGCCATATGCGGGCAGACCCTTTCCTCGGACGAGGTTGCGGGCGTAAACGACGTATCCCCGCTTATCTTCATCTTTTTGCAATTCGCTTTCGGTTGTACGGCGGGGTTTTCGGTTATAACTTCCAACCGCGTGGGCGACGGCGACATGGCGGGCGTGCGGCGTTCGTTCGCGGCGCAGATAGCGCTTTCGGCAATCGTTACCGTCGTCCTTACCGTTATTTCGGTATCGTTGCTTAAACCTATGTTGCTGTGGATAAACGTGCGCCCCGAAAACACGGGCGTATACGACGCGGCTTACAGGTATCTGTTTATAATTTTTCTCGGCATATTCGCGCAGATGTTCTACAACTTCATCTGTTCCCTCCTGCGCAGTTTGGGCGATTCGGTTACGCCTCTCGTTTTTCTTATACTTTCCACCGCCCTCAACGTGGGGCTGGATTTGCTGTTTATAATCACCTTCGATATGGGCGTAGAGGGCGCGGCGGCGGCAACGGTTGCGGCGCAGGGCATAAGCACGGCGGCGTGCTTTATCTATACCTTTGCAAGATATAAAAACCTCCGCCTCACCCGCGCGGACTTCAAGGGCTGTTTAAAGCAATTTGCCCCGCACCTCAAGCAGGGCGTGCCGCTGGGCTTGCAGTTTTCCGTGCTTGCCATAGGCATAATAGTTATGCAAAGCTGCGTGGTGCGTTTCGACCTCGACGGGCAGGGCTTAATGGTTGCCGGCAACCCCGCGCAAAACGGCTACGGCGCGGCTTGCAAGTTGGGCAATCTTCTTATGTCGCCGATGAACGCTTACGGTTCGGCGATAGTAAGTTTCAACGCGCAGAACGCCGGCGCGAAGCTGTACGACAGGATAAAGCGCGGTATGCTTCAAAGCCTGCTTATAATGTTCGTAATGTACGTCGTCCTCGCGGGGTTGGGGCTTTTGCTTACGATAAACGGCGCATATCAGCGGCTGTTTTTAAGCGCGGATAAAATTTCCGCGGAAAGTTTAAAATACGGCAACACATATCTGTACGTCGCGCTTACCTGCTATTTTATGTTAGGCTATCTGTTTGTTTTCAGGTGTTCGGCGCAGGGCATAGGGCAATCCGGCTTTACGTTGCTTGCGGGCACGGCGGAACTTGCCGCGCGGCTTATAGTATGCATATTTTTCCCGCCGCTTTTCAACGGCGGTATGCCCATAACGTCGTCCGCGCCGCTTTCGGCGTACGTTATGCTGTGCTTTGCGGACCCGCTTGCGTGGGTAGGTTCGGTTCTGGCGCTTACTTATCCGTTCGTAAAATACGTTATACTTAAAAAATACAAGCCGGAGGGCGGCGGCAAACCCGCCGGGGAGGAAGAACGATGAAAAATATCAAAATCGCCTACATAGGCGGCGGTTCCAAAATGTGGGCGCGGGTATTTATGTACGACCTTGCGCTTACCGAAGGGCTGTGCGGCGAGATTGCGCTGTACGACATAGATATCCCCGCCGCGCGGCGCAACGCGAAGATAGGCGAAAGGCTTAACGCCCATCCCGCGGCTGTCTCGCGCTGGAAATATACCGTTTGCGAAAGGATAGAGCAGGCGCTTGACGGCGCGGATTTCGTGGCTTTGTCCATTTTGCCGGGAACTTTGGACGAAATGGCGGCGGACGTACACCTGCCCGAAAAATACGGCGTATACCAATCCGTGGGCGACACGGTGGGTCCGGGCGGCGTTATGCGCGCTATGCGCACCGTGCCCATCTACGAATATTTTGCGCACAGCATAAAACAATGCTGCCCCCAAGCGTGGGTGATAAACCTCACCAACCCGATGACTGTCTGCACGCGCGCCTTGTACGACGTTTTCCCGCAAATAAAGGCGTTCGGATGCTGTCACGAAGTTTTTCACGCGCAGGAATTTCTCGCCTGCGTCGCGCACGAACAGTTGGGCGTTCCTCTGCCGGACAGGCGCGAGATAAATATAGACGCAAGCGGAATAAATCATTTCACGTGGATAACCGAAGCGTATTACAAGGACGTGGATTTGCTTAAACTTCTGCCGTCGTTTGCGGAAAAGTTTTTCCGCGAGGGCTATTGCGAGCAGAAGGGCAGGGGCAGGCTGGACCATCTCGGCGCGGACCCCTTCCTGTACGGCAACAAGGTGAAGATGGAACTGTATTTCAGATACGGCGCGCTTGCCGCGGCGGGAGACAGGCACCTCGTGGAATTTATGCCGCCCGAATGGTTTTTAAGCGACCCCGCCGCCGCGGAAAAGTGGGGATATCACCTGACCGGCGTGGATTTCAGGAAGAAACAACAGGCGGAAAGGGTTGCCGAATCGGAACAGCTTGCTTCGGGGGAAAAGGAGATAGACCTCGTCCGTTCCGACGAGGAATGTGTGGACCTTATAAGGGCGCTTTTGGGCGAAACAAAGATAATTTCCAACGCAAACGTACCCAACGCGGGGCAGACCCCATACCTTCCTTCGGGCGTGATAACCGAAACGAACTGCGTGTTTTACCGCAATTCGGTAAAGCCCGTCCTGTCCTCGCCCCTGCCGCCCGCCGCGGCGGCGTTGGTGCAGTACAATTCCGCCAATACCGAGGCGCTGTATCACGGCATAAAAACGCGGGACGCGGAGGAAATTTTTTCTTCGTTTTTAAACCAGCCTTTGCTTTGCCGCCTTTCGGCGGACAGCGCGCGCAGTTTGTTCCGCGAAATGGCTGACGCCACGCAAAATTATCTGAAAGATTATTATAACCTTAAAAAGTTTTGATATATTTGCATATTTTCCCGCAAACGCGCGCAAAATAGCGGTATGGGCAAGCGCAAGAAAAAGAAACTTATTTCCGAACTTTTCGAAGAGTGCGTAAGCGCAAACGAATGTACGGGACTTTTACAGAAAATTTCCGCCGACCCCGCGGAAATAGCGGAATTTCACAGACAATTTACGGGGGATGAATAGACGGCGCGCCCGCGGCGGATAATTTCCGCCGCGGGCGCTTTGTCTGTTGCAATTTGACGCGGATATGCTATAATATAGCTATGGAATACATACTTTCGATAGATCAGGGCACAACTTCCACGCGCGCCTGCCTGTTCACGGCGGACGGCAGGGTGGCGGGCTCCGCCCAGCGCGAGTTCAGGCAGATTTATCCCGCGCCCGGAATGGTGGAACACGACCCGCAGGATATAATGGGCAGCGTTATGTCGGTTGCGGCGGAAGCGATGGTGCGCGCGGGGGCAAGCCCTTCCCATATACGCGGCGTGGGCATAACCAACCAGCGCGAAACCACGATAGTGTGGGATAAAAACACGGGCAAACCCGTATATAACGCCATAGTATGGCAATGCCGCCGCACGGCGGAATACTGCGAAAAACTTAAAAACAGCCCCACGGCAAAGGAAATTTACCGCCGCACGGGGCTTATACCGGACGCGTACTTTTCCGCGACCAAACTGAAATGGATTCTCGAAAACGTGGACGGCGCGTACGAACGCGCCCGCCGCGGGGAACTTGCTTTCGGAACGGTGGATACTTATATAATGTGGCGGCTTTCGGGCGGAAAAATTTTCGCTACCGACTACACCAACGCCGCCCGCACAATGCTTTTCGATATCCGCAATTTAAAGTGGGATAATTGGCTTTTGGATCTGTTCGGCATACCCGCGTGTATGTTGCCCGAAGCGTATCCCAGCGGGCATCTGTTCGGCTATACAACTGCGGAAGCATTCGGCGCGCCCATACCCCTCGCCGCGGTTGCGGGGGACCAGCAGTCGGCGCTGTTCGGGCATCTGTGTCTGTCGGCGGGCGACCTTAAAAACACCTACGGCACGGGCTGTTTTCTGCTGATGAACACGGGCGATAAATTTGTGGAAAGCAAAAACGGGCTTGTAACGACTTTGGGCGCGTGTACGGGCGGCAGACCGCCGTACGTCCTCGAAGGTTCGGTATTTATCGGCGGGGCGGCTGTGCAGTGGCTGCGCGACGGGTTGGGCTTTTTCGGCGACGCCGCCGAAAGCGAAAAGCTGGCAACTTCCGTAAAGGATAACGGCGGGGTGTATCTCGTGCCCGCGTTTACGGGTTTGGGCGCGCCCTATTGGAACGGGGAAGCCCGCGGGCTTATCTGCGGGATAACGCGCGGCACCACCCGCGCGCATATCGCCCGCGCCGCGCTTGAAAGCATAGCCTATCAGGTGGGCGACCTCGTGCAGGCTATGTCGGCGGACGCCGGGGCGAAGATAACCCGCCTTGCCGTTGACGGAGGGGCAAGCGCAAACGATTTTCTTATGAAGTTTCAGGCGGATATTTTAGGTTGCGAAGTGGCGCGCCCCGCCGCCGTGGAAGCAACCGCACGAGGCGCGGCGTATCTCGCCGGGTTGCAGACGGGGTTCTGGAAGGACGAGGCATCGCTACCCGCCTCGCGGGAAGTTAAAGTTTTCACCCCCACCGCGGACGAAAGCGAAAGAAGCAAACTTATAGCGGGTTGGCGCAAAGCGGTATCCCGCGCGCTTTAAAGCGTAAAGATAAACCGAAAGGCGGACTTTAAAGCCCGCCTTTTTTTTAATATATGTTGCGTTTTATTTATTTTTAAGGTAAATTTTGTATGCCTTTACGTCCGGTTCGCCGTCGGTTATTATGGGTATCGATTTGCCGCTTTTTCTGCGCGTTCCCTCAACTTCCTTAAAATCTACGCTGCGGAAACTTGCCCCGCCGTCGTACAGCCTGCCGAAGGTTACGTAAAGCCTCGTTTCCACGGCGTTCAAAATTGCGCTTTTGCGCGACAGGGAAAGCCTGCCGAAAACCGAAAAATCGAAAATTATCTTTTTGCCGTAGCCGTTTACTTTAACAACTGCGCTTTTGTTTTCAAAACTTATAAAATACGTCAAGCTGTCCCTTTCGGGGTGCATGTCCGCGGCGTTTTCCAAAAATGTATCCACCACGTACTTTTTTATCATTTTTTCAATCGCCGCGCCGTATTTATAGTTGCAGAAAATGCTTGCGCCTATACCTAACGCCAACGCGGGCAGGGCGGTAATAAGCACAATTTCAAGCAAAAAATCGTTTTCGGTGGCTGTCGAAGCTATCAGCATAGCTATAAAATAAGCCATAACCGCGCCGCAGAATACCGTAGCCGCTTTCCCCGCGGCTTCGCCCCGTTTAAGTTTTTTAAGTTTAACAGCGTCTATTTCTGCCATCGCCTTACACCTCGCCTATATTTTAACAGCCCGCGCCGCCCGCCGTCAAGCCATTTTCCGATATTTTTCCCCCATCGGCGTTTATTTTCGCCGTGATTGCGGATTATAATTAAGATGACGCGCCCGCGCATACCGCGCCGCCCGCCGCCGCGGCTAATTGAATTTTTCAGCAAAAAACACACGGCTGTCTATTTTGTTAATAATTATCAGCTACAAGATGTTGTATTTTCGTTAAAAAATAACATACAAGATATTGTGTTTCAATACTTGACTTTGCAAAAACTTAATACTATACTTGTTTTTACTGCCGCCATCGGGCGGAAACGCCAAAAAATGTCTAAAATCTACAATATATTGTGTAAGGGGTATTGACACACCACAAAATATGTGGTACACTGTGTTGGAATATCGTTCTTACGTCAGATAAGAGGAGTTGTATTATGAAAGTAATAAAAAGGGACGGCGCCACAGCCGATTTCGACCGGTCCAAAATAGTTACGGCAATCAAAAAAGCCAACGTGGCGGTGGACGTCGAGGACAGAGTAACCGACGAACAGATTGAAAACATAGTGGACGACATAGCTTCGCGCCACAGAATGAGGTTGCTTGTAGAAGATATTCAGGATATGGTAGAGCAGAAGCTGATGGAATTGCAGAAGTATCAGCTTATGAAGGCTTACATGCTTTACCGTTACGAGCGTGCGCTTGTCCGCAAAGCCAACACCACGGACGAGAGCATACTTTCGCTTATCCGCAATTCCAACAAGGACGTAATGGAAGAAAATTCCAACAAAAACGCGCGCACGGCTTCCACCCAGCGCGACCTTATAGCGGGCGAAGTTTCCAAAGACCTTACGCGCCGTATTCTGTTGCCCAAACACATTTCCAAAGCGCACGACGAGGGCGCGATTCACTTCCACGACGCCGACTACTTCCTGCAACCCATATTCAACTGCTGCCTTATAAATATTAAGGACATGCTTGATAACGGCACGGTTATGAACGGCAAGATGATTGAAAGCCCCAAATCTTTCCAGACGGCTTGCACCATAACCACGCAGATAATAGCTTCCGTCGCCTCCTCGCAGTACGGCGGGCAGTCGGTAAATATGGCGCATTTGGGCAAATATCTCCGCCGCACCCGCGAAAAGTACGCGCAGCAGTGCGAGGAGCAGTTCGGCGATTCGGTAGACGCCGCAACCAAAGCCCGCGTTGTGGATATGCGCCTGCGCGAAGCGCTTAAAGCCGGCGTGCAGACAATACAGTATCAGATAAACACGTTGATGACCACCAACGGGCAGTCTCCTTTCGTAACGCTGTTCCTTTATCTCGACGAAAAGGACGAATATATCGAAGAAAACGCGATGATAATAGAGGAAATCCTCAAACAGCGCTATCAGGGCATCAAAAACGAAAAGGGCGTTTACATCACCCCCGCGTTCCCCAAACTTATCTACGTGCTTGACGAAAACAACTGCCTTAAAGGCGGCAAGTACGATTATCTTACCCGCCTTGCGGTAAAATGTTCGTCAAAGCGTCTCTATCCCGACTATATTTCCGCAAAGAAGATGCGCGAAAATTACGAGGGCAACGTATTCTCGCCCATGGGCTGCCGTTCCTTCCTCTCGCCGTGGAAGGACGAAAACGGCAACTACAAATTCGAAGGCAGATTCAACCAGGGCGTCGTTTCAATAAACCTTCCCCAATGCGGAATTTTGGCGAAGGGCGACGAAAATAAGTTCTGGGAAATTCTCGAAGAGAGGTTGCAACTTTGCTACGAGGCGCTTATGTGCCGCCACAACGCGCTTATGGGCGTTACAAGCGACGTTTCCCCCGTGCATTGGCAGTACGGCGCGATAGCCCGTCTTGACAAGGGCGAAAAGATAGATAAATATCTTATGAACGGGTATTCCACCATATCTTTGGGATATATAGGGCTTTATGAAGTTACAAAACTTGTAAAGGGCGTTTCGCACACCACCCCCGAAGGGCAGGAATTTGCGCTTAAAGTTATGCAGACCATGCGCGACCACTGCGAAAAGTGGAAGAAGGAAACGGGTTTGGGCTTCGGGCTTTACGGCACCCCCGCGGAATCGCTTTGCTATCGCTTTGCAAGGATAGACAAGGAACGCTTCGGCACCATAGAGGACGTTACGGACAAGGGCTACTACACCAACAGCTACCACGTGGACGTGCGCGAACATATCGACGCGTTCTCCAAATTCAAGTTTGAAAGCCAATTCCAGAAAATTTCTTCGGGCGGCGCCATTTCCTACGTCGAAATACCCAATATGCGCCATAACCTCACGGCTTTGGAGGACGTGGTAAAGTTTATCTACGATAATATCCAATACGCCGAATTCAACACCAAATCGGATTATTGCCACGTCTGCGGCTTTGACGGCGAGATAATAATAAACGACGACAACGAGTGGGAATGTCCCGTCTGCCACAACAAAGACCAGCGCAAGATGAACGTTACCCGCCGCACGTGCGGTTATCTGGGCGAAAATTTCTGGAACGTCGGCAAGACCAAGGAAATAAAGGCAAGGGTATTGCATCTCTGATAAAAAACGCAACATATATACAGTTTTTGCCGCTTTGCGCAAGGCGTAAAGCGGCAAAATTTTCCGGCGGAAACAATTATGAATTACGCAAAAATAAAGTGGTACGATATATCCAACGGCCCCGGCGTACGCGTTTCGCTTTACGTCAGCGGTTGCCGCAATCATTGTAAAAACTGTTTCAACCCCGAAACGTGGGATTTTTGTTACGGCGAACCTTACACGCCCGAAGTGGAGCAATCGATAATAGCGGGGCTTGCCCCCGAATATATCAAGGGCTTCACCGTTTTGGGCGGCGACCCCTTTGAACCCGAAAATCAGCCGTATGTAGCAGATCTTGTGGAAAAGATACGCAAAACCTATCCCGAAAAATCCATCTGGTGCTTCACGGGATATGATTACGAGGCGGAGTTGCTTACGGGCAAAAAGGGCGATATAGGCACGGTTATGCGCATTTTAAAGGCGAGCGACGTGCTTGTGGACGGCAGATTTGTGGAAGAGCTTAAAGATCTTAACCTTCTCTTCCGCGGCTCTTCCAACCAAAGGATAATACTTTTAAAGCCCTCTCTCGAACAAGACGAGGTGGTGCTTTGGGACGAACGTACGGTGGTATAGCGCCGTACGGACTATACGCGAGGGAAATATGCAGACGATAAACGTTAAAAAACTTGATCCATCGGCAAAATTGCCCGCATACGGCAGCGAATTTGCGGCGGGCGCGGATTTGTACGCCTGTATAGCCGAAGAGGTAACCGTTCCGCCGCACGGCACGGCGGTTATACCCACGGGGCTGGCAATGGAACTGCCCGTAGGTTACGCGGGGCTTATATATGCGCGTAGCGGGCTTGCAACCAAACGCGGGCTTGCGCCCGCAAACAAAGTTGGGGTTATAGACTGCGATTACCGCGGCGAGATAAAAGTTGCGCTTTTAAACCACACGCAACAGCCCCAAACGGTTGCCCCGGGCGAAAGGATAGCCCAGATAGTTATTGCGCCGTACCTTACGGCAAAATTTGCGGAAAGCGAAACGCTTACCGATACGGCGCGCGGCGCGGGCGGGTTCGGTTCCACGGGCACAAAGTAAAACAAAAGCACGGCATACGCCGTGCTTTTTCGGTATTGACAGCGCGCGCTTGAAAGCGTATAATATATTGCAAATAAAACAGGGGGAAAAGATTATGTCCGTTATAGCGGGTATAGATATAGGCGGCACTTCCGTAAAGGGTTTGCTTCTTTCGGGCGGCAAAGCCGTATTTACGGAAAGCGTACCCACGGACGCCGCAAAACTTGCCGAATGTGCGGCGGCGCTTGTAAAAAAGATGTGCAACGGCGCGGGGGTTCCCGCGGAAAGCCTGCAAGGCGTGGGCGCGGGTTGCCCCGGAATGGTGGATTCATCTTCGGGGACGATTGTCTTTTCGGGTAATCTCAACCTGAAAAACTACCCGCTTGCGGAAAAATTGCACGCGGAGTTGGGCGTGCCCGTCAGGGCTGTGAACGACGCCAACGCGGCGGCGTTGGGCGAAGCGAAGTACGGCGCGGGCAAAGATTATGCCGACAGCGTGTTCATAACGTTGGGCACGGGCGTAGGCGGCGGAGTGATAATAGGCGGAAAACTTTTTGAAGGCTATATGTCCGCGGGAACGGAAATAGGGCATATGGTGATAGAGCGGGGCGGCGACAGATGCACCTGCGGCAGGCGGGGCTGTTTCGAGGCGTACGCTTCCGCAACCGCGCTTATACGCCGCACCAAATGGGCTATGGAGGAAAACCCCGGTTCGCTTATGTGGCGGGATTACACTTCCGATACCGCCACGGGCAAAACCGCGTTCGATTACCCGGAGGACGCCGCCGCCAACGAGGTGGTGGATTGGTATATAAAATATCTCGGTTGCGGGATAGTGAACCTTGCAAATATTTTCCGCCCCAACGCGATAATACTCGGCGGCGGGGTTGCGGCGCAGGGCGAAAGGCTTATAAAGCCACTGCAAAAATTGCTTGACGGCGAAATATTCGGCGGCAACGCGCGCGCCACCGTCAGGATAGTATGCGCGTCGTTGGGCGCGTCGGCGGGGGCGTACGGCGCGGCGGCGCTGTTCGCAAACGGCTGAAAGGCGGGTGAATATGGAAAATACGGAAAATACGGGAACTTCCCCGAACGATGAAAAAAATCGGCTTGCCGAAATTTATCTCGGCAGGGTAAAGGGCTGTTTAAAGGGCGTAAAAATACTGTTCTGCGTGATAATGGCGGTTGCGGCGGCTTTCGCCGTGTTCGCCATTGCGGCGTTCGCCTCGGGCATGCGCGAAAGCAACAGATTGGGGTTACTTATAGGCTGCGGAGTTTTTGCGGGGGTTGCGGCGTTGCTTGTGATAACCCTTGCGGCGGTCTATCTGTATGCGTATATATCGCTTAAAAAATTGAAAAAGTTGGGTGAAAAGGACTTGAAATGAAAAAGTTTTTTTCGTTTTTGATAAGGCAGTCCGTGGCTATTTTGCTTGCGGTGGCGTTCGTTTTGGGCATAGGCGTGTACTGTACGCTTAAAATGAGCGTAAATCTCCTTCCGGATATAAACGTGCCGATGGTCTGCGCGCAAGTTATCTATCCGGGCGCAAACGCGCTTTCGGTAGAAAAGGACGTAACGGTAAAACTCGAAGAGGGGCTTTCCTCGCTTTCGGGCGTAACCGGCGTGGACAGCTATTCCTACGATAACGTTTCCGCCGTAGTGCTTTCGTTCGATTACGGCGCGGATACGTCGGGCAAAAAAAGCGAAATGACGGATAAAATACGCGGGCTGGAACTTCCCGACGGCGTTTCCGTCACCGTGTACGACATAGATCTCAACGCAGAAGCGTTGGCAACCTTATCGCTTACGTCGGAAGCGGGACCGGACGACGCGCACGCCAAAGCGGAGGCGCTTTCCGCCCGCCTCGCCGCGATAGACGGCGTGGAAAAGGTGGAAATAAAGGGCGGCGCGGACTATTCGTACTACGTCCGCCCCTACGGCGGGCTGGAACTTATCGTGCCGCTGTTGGTGGAGGCGTTTTCCTACGGGGCGCTTGACCTCCCCCTCGGCAACATAGGCGACGACGGCGTGCAGATAAGGAACAATTCCGACGTTTCGGAAGAGAGCGATATCTTCAACGCGCCGTTGCAATTGCCCGTGCAGATTTGCAACCTGTTCGCGGGCATACGCGCGCAGGTAGCCGCGCAGTTGAAAAGCCTTTTAAATATTGATATAAACGACGCGCAGACGGCGCAAAGCGTGGTTAATAACCCCCTTATATTCCCGCAGATAGTTTCACAAATACATTCCCGCGGGGGCGAAAATCTTTCCGAAGAAGTTATAAAACTTATCGTATTGAAGCCTTTTGAAGCGGACAAAACGATGTTGGTTTCGGTGGGCGACGTGGCTTCAATCGGCAAAGAGGCGCAGTATGCGGGCTATGCCTACTATTACGACGGCGGACTGAAATTGACGGAGGGAATGGTAGTAGAGGTGTATAAGTCCAACGGCGCAAATTCTTCCGCCGTCGTGGACGAAGTAAAGTCCGTCTGCAAGGAACTTTCTTCTGCCGAATCGTTCGGCGCGAAAATAAGCCTGCTGGACGATCAGTCGCAATTTATTTCGGACAGCATATCCAACGTGCTTATAAGCATGATAATAGGCGGCGTGCTTGCCGTAATTATAATTTATCTCTTCCTCAAAAAAGTGCGCACGTCGCTTATAATAGCCGTCACTATGCCCCTTTCGGTGCTTGCCGCGCTTATATGCCTGTTCCTTATGGGCATAACGCTGAATATGGTTTCGCTGGGCGGGCTTGCCGTGGGCATAGGTATGCTTGTGGATAACAGCATAGTGGTGATAGAATCTATTACAAAACACCGCGACAAGGGCAAATCCGCTTTCAACGCGGCTGTGGACGGCACGGTGGAAGTGGGCGGCGCGCTGTTGGGTTCTACCTTAACTACCGTTTGCGTGTTCGTGCCCATAATCTTCACGGGCGGGCTTACCGCTGAAATATTCACCGATCTTTCCTTTGCGGTTATATTCTCGCTGGCGTTTTCGCTGATAGTTGCGGTTACCGTAATACCCGCGCTGTACGCACTGCTGTGCGGCGGCAGAAAGCCGCTTACGGGCAGCGGGCTTTCCCCTCAACCCCCTCAACCCGCCGAGGCGGAAGCTACCGCCCAATCACGCGGCAAGCGTTTTGGGCGCGCGGCGGAAATATGGCGCGGTTCGCCCGTAATGAACAGGGTTACGGCTTGTTACGGCAAAATTTTGCCCAAAGTGCTGGCGCATAAGGCTGTTACCATAATCACTGCGATAGCCGTTTTCGGCGCAAGTATAGGTTTGCTGTTCCTCACGGGCACGGAATTTCTGCCGTCCGTCGATAAGGGGCAGATAGAGATAAATATGTCCTACGGCGGCGCGCGGCTGGAAACGGTGCAGGAGGACGTGCTTAAATTTTCGGGACGGCTTGCCGACGAAGTGGAAGAGGTGGACTATCTTTCGGTAAGCGTAGGCAAAAACGGACTGCTCGCCCTTACGGATACTGGCGTAATCACCGTACAGCTTAAAAAGGGCGCGGATACGGACAAGGCGGTAAAAAGAATACGCGCGCTTGCTTCCGAACCGCAAAACAAGCCCCTCGCCTTCGTCACCGTCCGCAAGATAGACGGCGTTGTGGCGTCGCTTACTTCGGGTTCTTCGGATATGTCGGTTACCGTCGTCGGCGAGGACGAAAATACCCTTGCCGAAATTTCGGAAAAGATAAAAAGCAAACTCGGCGAACGCGGTTTCACCGAAATTTCGGATACCGCCACGCAGGAGACGCTTCAATACACGATAGAAGTGGACCGTGCCGCGCTGGCGGAAAAGCTGGGCGCGGACGCATATCAAACGCTTATTCTCACCCTACGCATAGGGCTTGCGTCCTATTCGGCTTGCAGCGTAACTATCGGCGGCGAAAGCTATGTGCTTAACGTCGCTTTCGCGAAGGACGCCGTAGGCGACAAGCAGAGTTTGGAAAACTTTACCATTGGTATGGACGCGGAGGGGAATACCGTCGCGCTGAAAGACGTGCTTAAAGGCGGGGCGATAAAGGAGGAGTACGTAAAAACCTGCATACGCCGCGCCGACGGAAAAAGCGTGATATCTGTTTCCGCCACTCTCGAAGATACCGATACGGGCGAAGCGGGCAAACAGATGCGCGCGGCGGCGGAAGAAGTGCTTAAGGAATACGACGGATATTCTTTTGAAAGTAGCGGCATATCCGCCTATCTTAACGACGCCTTTGAAGGGCTTGCCGTCGCGCTTGTAATTTCCTTCTTCCTCTTGTACGCGGTGATGGCGATACAGTTCGGCTCTGCGCTTAAACCCCTCGTAATTATGGCAAGCATACCATTCTGCTTCACGGGCGGGTTCATAGCCCTCGTGATAACGGGCACAAGCCTGAACGTCGTTTCGTTCATAGGGCTTATAATGCTTATGGGCGTAGTTGTAAACAACGCGATAGTTATGCTTGAAAAGATAAAACAGTTGAAGGACGAAGGTATGCCGCATTTCAATGCCGTGTGCGAAGCGTGCAAACAACGCCTGCGCCCCATACTGATGACCACGCTTACCACCGTGCTGGCTTTGATACCGCTTGCGGTGGGCATAGGCTCCGGCAGCGAGCTTATGCAGCCGCTGGGGATAGTGGTGATAGGCGGCTTGCTGCTCGGCACGCTGGTTACCCTCGCCCTCGTTCCCGCAGTGTACTGCGCGGTGCACCGCATTTCGCCCGGCGGCAAAGGCGGGGAAGGTAAGTCCGCCGCGCCTGAAAAAGCGGAGTGCGCCGCTTGCGATCCGGTGGCGGAAGCCCGCCGCCGCGCGGGGGTATGGCGGACGTAAATTATGTAAAAATACGCTTGCAGGCGGGCGCGCATAAGGTATGCGCGCCCGCCTTTTGCGTGTTCTACAAGCCGATATATCGAAATATATATTAAATATGGCACAGAAATTTTCATCTCACGTCAATTTCGTGTTCGCCTCGATAGGCGCGGCAGTGGGGCTGGGCAACGCGTTGCGCTTCCCCGGGCTGTGCGCAAAGTACGGCGGCGGGGCGTTTCTCCTCGTGTATTCGGTTTCCCTCGTCTGCCTCGGCTTGCCCCTGCTGACCTCCGAAATAGCCCTCGGCAGGAAGTACGGCGGGGGCGCGCCCAAATGCTTCGGCAGTCTGTTTCCCCGTGCGGAAAAGGTGGGCTGGGCGTGTTCTTTCAACTCGCTTGCCGTCGCCGTAATCTACGTCGGGCTTGTCGGCTGGCTGATTTGCGCGGGCGTTAAAATGCCCTCGCTGTGCGCTTCCGCGCCGCGGCGTACGCAGGCGGAAATTTCGGGCTGGTTTTTCGGCGAGGCGTTGGGCGGAAAGTTTTCTTTAATCGTCGCCGCCGCGCTTGCCGCGGTATGGGCGGCGGTGTATTTTTTGCTCCGCGGCGGGGCGGATACGCTTTCCCGCGCAGCCAAATATACGGTTACCCTGCCCGTCGCAATGCTTGTTTTTATGGCGTGCAGGGGTATGTTTTATCCCCGCGCGGGCGCGGCGCTCCGCGCATTGTTCGTGCCCGATTTTTCCGCCCTCGCCACGGCGGAACTTTGGGTAAACGCGCTTGGGCAGGTGTTTTTTTCGCTGTCCGTCCTCGCGGGGATAATGCCCGCGTACGGCGCGTATCTGCCGAAGGGCGCGCGCGTAGCGAGGGACGGAGCCGTTATAGCCGCGGCGGACCTCGGCGTTTCGGTTTTGTCCTCCGTCGTTGCGTTCACCACGCTTTACGGTTGCGGGTTGCAGGGCGCGGCGGAACAGGGCGGGGTTATAGCCTCGTTTTCGGTATATCCCGTCGCCATAAGCCGCGCTTTCGGCGAGGGGGCAACCGCCGCCAACGCCGTTCTCGGCGTGCTGTTCTATTTCTCCCTCGCGCTTATGGCGGTGCAGTCCGCCGTGTCCATGATAGAGGCGGCACTCAATCCCATAGCTGATAAATTTTCGGCGGACAGAAAGCGCGCCGCCCTTAAAATCTGTATAGTCGGCTTCGCCGTAACCTGCGTTTTTGCAAGCGGCTACGGCAAATGCGCGCTGGATATAGCCGATCATTTCGCAAACTATTTCGATATATTGATACTTGCCGTGGCGGAATGTATCGTCCTTTCCGCGGGAATGGATAGGGCGAACCTCGCCTTTGAAATCAACCGTTATTGCGGCTTTTTCCGTATTCATCCCTCCGCCCTTAAAATTTCGCTTAAAGCGCTTTGCCCCGCGGTGGCTTCCGCGCTGTGCATTGTCGCGTTCTGTTCCTATATCTTCAAGGAAAAGTTTCTCTACGGCGGCTACCCACTGTGGGCGCAGATGGTTTTCGGGCTTTCCGTAAGCGTTTTCACCTTTTCCGCCGGGTTTTTCGTCAACCTCTTTTACCGCGTAAAAAATTCCCCGCCCCGCCGTTTGAAAAAAATATGATTTTTCGCTTGACATCAGCGCGCAAACGCGTATAATAATAGTTGCGCACGCAACTAATTTCAGGACGGTGAAAGTTATGGCTACGTTTATGAAAAACGTAAATCTCATATCCCGCGCAAACGCGCAGTTTCTCGAAGAAAAGCTGGGCGGCGGCAGGCTTAAGGGGCACCATTTCAGGTATGTGATGGCGGTGTGTTCCAATGCCGGCGTCTCGCAGGAAGGGCTTGCCCGCGCGATGTTCGTAAATAAATCCAATGTGGCAAGGCAGTTGGGCTTTCTGGAAGAAGAGGGGCTTGTCAGGCGTGAAAAAAGCGCGGAGGACGCCCGCGCGTATCTTGTATATCCCACGGAAGCCGCGCTTGAACTTTTGCCGCGCATACGCGCCGTAAACAAGCTGTGGCGGGACAATATAACCTGCGGCTTTACCGCAGAGGAAGTGGAAACATTATCTCGCCTTACCGAAAGGCTGGTTAAAAACGCCCAAAACTATCTGTGGGGTGGAAGATGAAGGGCACGCTTAAATATTTAAAGCCGTATTCCGGCACGGTTGTGCTGGGGCTTATCTTCAAGTTTATCGGCGCCGTATCGGAACTGCTGTTGCCTATGGTTCTCGAATACGTGATAAACGAAGTGGTTCCCCGCCGCAACGTAAAAATGATAGTTCTGTTGGGCGGGCTTATGCTGTTGTTTTCGCTGTCGGCGTTGCTTTCCAACATATACGCAAACCGCCTTACGGTAAAATCTTCCGGAAATATGACCCACGATTTGAGGTACGACCTGTTTGAACGGATAAGCTATCTTAAAAGCAGGCAGGTGGACGGCGTGGGCGTGCCGTCGCTTATTTCCCGCCTGACAAGCGACAGTTATTACATAAATCAGATGGTTGCCCGCACCCTGCGTTTGGGGGTGCGCGCGCCCATTTTGCTTGTCGGCGGAATTATAATTACGTTTATCGAGGACGTGTATCTCGCGCTGGTGCTGTTGGCGTGCCTGCCCGTGGTGGCGGTAACGCTGTACTTCATTTCCCGCAAAAGTATGAAGATATATACCGAAGTTCAGCGCCGCGGCGACGACCTCGTGCGGGATATGCAGGAAAACGTGACGGGCGTGCGCGTGATAAAGGCGCTTTCAAAGGAACAGTACGAGCGCGAAAAATTCGACGGCATCGCCACCCGCCTCGCCGACGAGGAATACCGCGCAAACAAGGTTATGTCGCTTTCAAACCCGCTGGCTACCCTTATACTGAATATGGGGCTTGTGGCGGTTATAATAGTGGGCGCGGTGCGCAATATCGAAGGCGGCACAATACTTGCCGTGCTTTCCTATTTCGTAATAATACTTAACGCTATGATAGCGTTCACAAAAATATTCGTAGTGATATCCCGCGGCAGCGCAAGCGCGCAAAGGATAGAGCAGGTGCTTAAATTAGACCCCGCCGAAACCTGCGGCGGCTACCCCGACGGTGACCCCGCGTACGAGATAGAGTTCAGGGATGTAAGTTTTTCCTACAACGGCGTAAGGGAAAACGTAAACGGCGTGTCCTTTACGGTGAAAAGGGGACAGACGTTGGGCATATTAGGCGGCACGGGCAGCGGAAAATCCACGCTTATAAATTTGCTTATGCGCTTTTACGACGTGGATTCGGGCGCGATTTACGTGTGCGGGAAGGACGTGCGCAACTACCTCGCGGAAGAACTGCGCAAAAAGTTCGGCGCGGCGTTCCAATCGGATTTTCTTATGGCTTCGTCCGTGCGCGAAAACGTGGATTACGGCAGGAGGCTTGAACAAGCCGATATAGACAGGGCGATAACCGCGTCGCAGGCGGAAGAATTCGTAACGGGGCTGGACGGCGGGTTGGATTGCGACCTCTCGCAAAAGGCGGCAAACCTTTCGGGCGGGCAAAAGCAGAGGCTGATAATTGCCCGCGCCATTGCCGGCAACCCCGAAATATGCGTGCTGGACGACGTTGGTTCGGCTTTGGATTACCGCACGGACGCGGAACTGCGCAAGGCGTTGGCGCGGTACTATCCCTCGTCCACAAAGGTTGTGGTTGCACAAAGGGTAAGCTCCGTAAAGCACGCAGACCTTATCATAGTGATGCGCGACGGCGAAATTTCCGGCGCGGGCACACACGAAACTTTGCTTGAAGAATGCGAGGAATACCGCCAGATTTATTCCGCGCAGATGGGGGAAGAAAATGCCTGAACGCAAGATAAATTTAAGCGACAAACGCACTTTCCAGCGCCGCAAGGTGGATAAAAGGTATGTGTTCCGCCACCTGCTTTCCTATCTTAAACCCTACGCGCTTCTGATAATTCTGATATTTTTCGCAAACGTGGCAAGCACGCTTTGCACGCTGTTCGGCCCCGATCTGTGCGGCAAGGCTATTGACCTTATAGGCAAGGACGGCGGCACCGATTTTGCGGGCATAGGCTATTATTCCGCCTTGCTTGCCGGGCTGTACGCCGCTTCCGCGCTGTTGGCGTATCTTTCCACGATAGGTATGGGCTATATCTCCCGCGGGATAGTAAGGCGTATGCGTTGCGACGTGTTCGCGCGCCTTTCGCGGTTGCCCGTGGGGTATTTCGATAAACGTCAGGCGGGCGACGTGATTTCCGTACTCAGTTACGATATAGATACCGTGGGCGAATCGCTTGCCAACGATATAATAATCGTCCTCAAAAGCGTGGTGCTTATAATCGGCTCGCTGGTGATGATGCTTACGATTGCCGCGCCCCTTCTGATAGTTTTCGCCGTTACCATTCCCCTTTCGCTTATTATGACGCGGTTTATAGTAAAGCGCGTTCAGCCGCTGTTCAGAAAGCGTTCGCAGAAATTGGGTGAACTGAACGGGTTTGTGGAAGAGATAATAACGGGGCAAAAGACTACAAAGGCATATTGTGCCGAGCGCACTTTCATAGATAAATTCGAGGAAAAGAACAGGCAAGCCATAGACGCGTACGCCCGTTCGGAATATTACGGCACCGTTTCGGGTCCCTGCGTGGGGTTGGTGAACAACATTTCCCTCGCGCTTATAAGCGTGTTCGGCGCGCTTATGTATATGAACAACCCCGCCGTGATGACGGTGGGCAGAATTTCTTCCTTCGTGCTGTATTCCCGCAAGTTTTCGGGACCTATCAACGAAGTGGCTAACATTATGGGCGAATTTCAGTCCGCCCTCGCCGCGGCGGAAAGGGTATTCAGGGTGCTGGACGAACAGCCCGAACCCGAGGACGCGCCGGACGCGGAAGTTTTAAGCAACGTCCGCGGGGAAGTGGATATAAGCGACCTCACCTTCGGATATCTTCCGGGCAAACCCGTCTTAAAGAATTTTTCCCTGCACGCTTCCCCGGGCGACGTGGTTGCAATAGTTGGGCATACGGGCGCGGGCAAAACTACCGTAATAAACCTGCTTATGCGCTTTTACGACGCCGATTCGGGCACGATAAGGATAGACGGCAAGGACATAGCCTCCGTCACCCGTTCCTCATTGCGCCGCGCGTTTACAATGGTTTTGCAGGATACGTGGCTGTTTGCGGGCACGGTGTACGCCAATATAGCCTACGGCAACCCCGACGTCACGAGGGAGGACGTGGAAAGGGTATGCAAGGAAGCGTGCATACATTCCTTTATAACCCGCCTGCCGCAGGGCTACGATACCGTGCTTAACGAAAATGCGATGAACGTTTCAAAGGGGCAAAAGCAGTTGCTTACCATCGCCCGCGCAATGCTGTACGATTCGCCTATGCTCATTCTCGACGAAGCCACGTCCAACGTGGATACCCGTACGGAAAAACTTATCCAGCAGGCTATGCGCAGGCTTATGAACGGCAAAACCTGCTTTGTGATAGCCCACAGGCTTTCCACGATAAAAAACGCCGACAAGATACTTGTCATGCGGGACGGGAACGTTGTTGAACAGGGCACGCACAAATCGCTTATGGCGGGAAACGGCTACTACGCCTCGCTGTACCATTCGCAATTTGAAAGTTACTGATTTTCAAAACAATTGCGGGCGATAAAATTATCGGGCGTCCTCTTTAATCCAACGGGGCGGCGCGCCCGCGAAGAAAAGGCAAACGGGGTTTATAAACATCTGTATGTTAGCGATTTACAGAAAATGTAACCTTTCCGCAACGCGCGGAAAAAGTTGCGTTTTCTGTATTAATTTACAAGCCCGAAATTTGTAAATTGCCGTCAAATTATTTGCGCGCCGCCTTGATGAGGTGATATAATATTTTTATTCTGAAATCTATTCGACGAGGTTATCAAATGTCACAGATTGCTTTTGAAGGAACGGAAGAGCAGGCTGCGCGCCTTGCGGCTTGCATAAGCGAGCACCGCGGCGAAAAGGGTGCGCTTATGCCCGTTTTGCACGAAGCGCAGGATATCTACGGCTATCTGCCCCCCGAAGTGCAGACGGTAATAGCCGAAGGGCTTAACGTCCCGCTTGCCGAAGTTTACGGCGTGGCAACTTTCTATTCGCGGTTCACCCTTATGCCCAAAGGCAAACACCAAATTTCGGTATGTCTGGGCACCGCCTGTTACGTGAAGGGATCGGATAAGATCCTCGAAGAGGTGGAAAAGACGCTTAAAATTTCCTGCGGGGAATGTACTTCCGACAGGGAATTTTCAATAGACAGTTGCCGTTGCGTGGGCGCGTGCGGACTTGCGCCCGTTATGATAGTGGACGGCGAAGTGTACGGAAAACTTACAGAAAAAGACGTTAAAACCATACTTAACAAGTATGCGGAAAACTGAGGTGCCCAATGACTTGCGAACAACTTGAAAAAATCGCGGCTGAAAAAGCCGACCTTATAAACGTAAGAAGAATAGTGCGCGAACAGGCGGAAAAACTTGCCGCAAACACCGGTTACAGAAAGCAGGTGCTTGTGTGCGGCGGTACGGGCTGTACTTCCTCCCATTCGCTTAAAGTTATAGAACAGCTTGAAACAAGCCTTAAAGAGCTGGGCATAGACGACGTGCTGATAGTAAAGACGGGCTGCTTCGGGCTGTGCGCCCTCGGACCTATAATGATAGTCTATCCCGAAGGCGCGTTCTATTCGCAGATGACGCCCGAACACGCCAAAACCGTAGCGGAAAAACATCTTGTAAAGGGCGGCGCGATTGTAAAGGAATTGCTTTACGCTCAGACCCTGCACAGCGACGGCAGCGTTATACCGTTTGCCGAAATTCCCTTTTATAAGCATCAGATGCGCATAGCGTTGCGCAACTGCGGCGTTATCGCCGCAGAAAATATAGACGAAGCTATCGCCGCGGGCGACTATTTCGCGCTTAAAAAGGCGCTTACGTCGATGACCCCGGACGAAGTTATAGCGGAAGTTAAGGCGGCGGGCTTGCGCGGGCGCGGCGGCGCGGGCTTCCCCACGGGTTTGAAGTGGCAGTTCACAAAGGACGCCGTCGGCGACAAAAAATACGTATGCTGTAACGCGGACGAGGGCGACCCCGGCGCGTTTATGGACCGTTCCGTGCTGGAAGGCGACCCCCACACCGTGCTTGAAGCGATGACCATTGCGGGTTACGCCGTAGGCGCGTGCGAGGGCTATATTTACGTCCGCGCGGAATATCCCATTGCGGTTGAAAGGCTTAATATAGCCATAAATCAGGCGCGCGAATACGGGCTGTTGGGCGAAAATATCCTCGGCAGCGGCTTCTCGTTCGATATACACGTCCGTCTGGGCGCGGGCGCGTTCGTCTGCGGCGAAGAGACGGCGCTTATGGCAAGTATAGAAGGGCACCGCGGCGAGCCCCGTCCCCGCCCGCCGTTTTCGGCGCAGTGCGGCGTGTTCGGCAAACCCACGGTGCTTAACAATGTGGAAACGTGGGCTTCCGTGTCGCCCATAATCTTAAAGGGGAGCAAGTGGTTCTCCTCGATAGGCACGGAAAAGAGCAAGGGCACCAAAGTGTTCGCTTTGGGCGGCAAAATAAACAACGTGGGGCTTGTGGAAGTTCCCATGGGCACAACCCTCGGCACCATAATTTACGATATAGGCGGGGGCATACCCAACGGCAAAAAATTCAAAGCCGCGCAGACGGGCGGACCCTCCGGCGGATGCATACCGTCCGAATACATAGATATCCCCATGGATTTCGACAACCTCGTTTCGATAGGTTCCATGATGGGAAGCGGCGGGCTTATAGTTATGGACGAGGACACCTGTATGGTGGATATCGCCAAATTCTATCTCGAATTTACCGCGGACGAAAGTTGCGGCAAGTGCGTTCCCTGCCGCGTGGGCACAAAGCGCCTGCTTGAAATACTTACCCGCATAACGGAGGGAAAGGGCGAAGAGGAAGATTTGCAGAAGATAAAGGACCTCGCCCAACATATGAAAAGTTCCTCCCTGTGCGCTTTGGGGCAATCCGCGCCCAATCCCGTGCTTTCGGCAATGGAACATTTCGGCGACGAATACGTTGCGCATATAAGGGACAAAAAGTGCCCCGCGCACGTATGCAAGTCACTGCTGAATTACTATATCCAACCCGACAAATGCCGCGGCTGTACGCTTTGCGCAAGGAACTGCCCCGCCGGCGCGATAGACGGGGTGCTTAAAAGCCCGCACGAGATTGACGTTACAAAGTGCATAAAATGCGGGCAGTGTATGGCGCATTGCAAATTCGGCGCTATCGTGAAGAGGTGAGGATATGAGTATGGTAAATCTTAAAATCAACGGTATTCCCGTACAGGCGGAAGCCGGTTCAACTATATTGCAGGCGGCTGAAAAAGCCAATATCCGCATACCCACGCTGTGCTACTTAAAGGACGTGCAGTGCGTAGGCTCCTGCCGTATGTGCCTCGTGGAGGCGACGGGCGCAAGGGGGCTTGTGGCGGCGTGCGTATATCCCGTTTCGGAGGGGATGGAAGTGTTCACAAACACCCCCAAAGTGCGCAAATCCCGCAAAACCACGGTAGAGCTTATCTTATCCACGCATAAAAAGAAATGTTTAAGTTGCGTGCGTTCGATGAACTGCGAATTGCAGAAGCTCGCCCTCGAATACAACGCGGACGAGGACAGGTTCGGCACCGATTACGCCGCCAAACCCATAGACGACCTTTCCGAATCTGTGGTAAGGGATAATTCCAAATGCGTAATGTGCACGCGTTGCGTTGCCGCCTGCGAACATCAGACGGTGGGCGTAATAGGTCCCAAAAACAGGGGATACGCAAAGGAAATAGGCTCGCCGTACGATATGCCTCTGGCGCATACGTCCTGCGTAAACTGCGGGCAGTGCATAGTAGCCTGCCCCGTAGGCGCGCTTTACGAAAAGAGTTCGGTTGCGGACGTTTGGGGGGCGATAGTAGACCCTGCCAAACAGGTTGTGTTCTTCACCGCTCCCTCTATAAAGGCAACTTTGGGCGAAGCGTTCGGCTTCCCCGTGGGAAGCAATGTGGAAGGCAAGATGGTTGCGGCAATCAAACAGTTGGGCAACGTAAAGTGTTTCAATATGGATATAACCGCAGACCTCACCATTATGGAAGAAGCGCACGAGCTTATCCAAAGGCTTATGACGGGCGGCACGATACCCATGTTTACAAGTTGCTGCCCCGGTTGGGTTAAATTTGCGGAACATTACTATCCCGAACTTCTTCCCAACCTGTCCACCTGCAAATCCCCGCAGGAAATGTTTTCCGCGGTGCTTAAAACCTACTACTGCCAGAAGAACGGCATTGCGCCCGAAAATCTTTACGTCGTGTCGGTTATCCCCTGCACGGCGAAGAAATTCGAAATCAGGCGCGAAGAGTTGGGCGGATATACCGACGCCGCAATCACCACGCGCGAGCTGGCGCGGATGATAAAGGAAGCGGGCGTGGATTTTGCCAACATACCCGAAGCCGAATACGATATGCCTTTCGGTGAAGCCAGCGGCGCAGGCGTTATTTTCGGCGCGACGGGCGGCGTTATGGAAGCGGCTTTAAGGACGGCTTCCCGTCTGTTGGGCGGCGAAGGGCACCCCATCGAATTTAAAGAAATCCGCGGCACGCAGGGCATAAAAGAGGCGGAATACAACGTGGGCGGCGGCAAAATAAACGTTGCCGTGGCAAACGGTTTGGGCAATGCGAGAAAGGTTATCGAACAGATAAAAAGCGGCGAAAAGAATTACGCCTTTGTGGAAATAATGGCTTGCCCGGGCGGTTGCGTAAACGGCGGCGGACAGCCTTACGTCCGCGACGAGGTGCGCAATTCCGTCGATCTTAAAGCGTTGCGCGCTTCCGCGCTGTACAAACAGGACGAAAACAGCAAATACCGCTGCTCGCACGAAACGCCCGCCGTAAACGTGCTTTACAAGGAATTTTTGGTTAAGCCGTTGGGGCAGAAAGCGCACGCGCTTTTGCATACAACCTATCACCAACGCGACAAATATTGATATATATGCGGCTTTCCGTAA
Source organism: uncultured Clostridia bacterium (assembly GCA_947627575.1). Classification (GTDB taxonomy): domain Bacteria; phylum Bacillota; class Clostridia; order Christensenellales; family Borkfalkiaceae; genus Coproplasma. The sequence continues at coordinate 22,644 of CANQWN010000008.1, read as the reverse complement.
AAATTACGGTAAAGCCGCAATTTTTTTAATAAAACCCCAAAATCAAAAGCGCCGCGGTATATACGCGGAAAGTTTTTTGTAGTATAATAATTACGTAAGGCAAATCCCCTCGGGGGACGCGCCGCAAGAGGCATCTTATGAAAGAATGGTTTGAAAATCTATCCGTAATGGAACACATCTATCTATGGTTGGGCGTAGTTGCCACTCTGTTTCTGATAGTGCAGATAATTTTGATGCTGTGTTCTTCCGTCGGGGGCGACTTCGACGTTGACGGAGACGGGGATATCGACGTGGACAACGATTCGGGCGTATCCATATTCACGCTTAAAAGCGTAACGGCGTTCTTTGCCGTAGGCGCGTGGGCGGGGCTTTTGGTATGTTCGGTAATTTCGCAAAAATTGCAGTGGGTTTCCATACCCGTTGCGGTTGCGGCGGGCGCGGCGGCAATGTTTCTCGTCGTAGTGGTAATGCGCGCAATATCCAAATTGCAGTGCAACGGCGCGTTGCAGACGGAAAAGTTGGTCGGCAAACACGCCACCGTATACGTATCCGTACCCCCGTCGCGCAGCGGGCGCGGCAAGGTTACGCTTAACGCGCAGGGAAGATATACCGAGTTGGACGCCGTAACCGAAGGAACGGAAAAAATCCCCGTGGACGAGATAGTGGAAATAGTTGCGGTAGAGGACGGGTGCACGGTTGTAAAAAGGACGTCGCCCGAGGAAAAAATAAATTTATCGGAGGAAGAAAATGTTTAATATTTTGGCAAACACGGGCGCCACGATAGGCATAATACTTGCGGTTGTCGTGGTACTTGTGCTGGTAATGTTGCTTTTGGTAGTGTTCGTCAGGTACAAAAAATGCCCTTCGGACAAAATTATGGTAATATACGGTAAAATCACCGCCAATAAGGACGGCACTTACCGCAGCGCAAAGTGTATTCACGGCGGCGCGGCGTTCATATGGCCCTTCATACAGGCATATTCCTTTCTCGATCTTACGCCGCTTTCCATTTCCGTGGACCTTAAAAGCGCGCTGTCGAAGCAGAATATCCGTATAGACGTGCCCTCAATCTTCACCGTGGGCATATCCACGGACCCCGCGATAATGCAAAACGCGGCGGAACGCCTTTTGGGCTTACAGCCCAAGGACGTATCCGAGCTGGCGAAGGACATAATCTTCGGGCAGTTGCGTCTTGTAATCGCCACAATGGACATAGAGGAAATCAATACCGACAGGGATAAATTTCTTGAAGCCATCTCCCGCAACGTCGAGGGCGAGCTTAAAAAAGTAGGGCTTAAACTTATAAACGTAAACGTAACCGACATTTCGGACGAAAGCGGCTATATCGTTGCGTTGGGTAAAGAGGCGGCGGCAAAAGCCATAAACGACGCAAAAATTTCCGTCGCGGAAGAAAACAGAAAGGGCGCCATAGGCGAAGCCAACGCGCAGATGGAACAGCGCATAAGCGTTGCGGACGCGGAAAGCAAAGCCATAGAGGGCGAAAACAAAGCCAAAGCGGAAATAGCGCAGTCGAAGGCGGTTTTGCGCCAGCGCGAAGCCGAGGCGATGAAACTTGCCGTCACTTCCGAAAACGTTCAGGCGGCAAAGGCAAAGGAAGAAAGCTACGCCGCAGAACAGCAGGCGGAACTCGCCCGCGCCTCACGCGAAAAAGCTACCAAGGAAGCGGATATTATCGTCGCTTCCGAAATAGAAAAACGCAGGGTGGAAATAGCCGCCGACGCCGAAGCGGAAAATTCCCGCCGCCGCGCCCGCGGCGAAGCGGACGCCATATTCGCAAAGATGGAAGCGGAGGCAAGGGGCTTGTACGAAACGCTTTCCAAACAGGCGGAAGGTATGGATAAACTTGTAAAAGCCGCAGGCACCGCGGACGAGGCGGTAAGGCTTATGATAGCCGATAAGCTGGAACAGCTTGTGGCGGCGCAGGTGGAAGCCATAAAAAATATCAAGATAGACAAAGTTACCGTTTGGGACGGCGGCAAAGGGGAGGACGGCAAGGGCGCAACCGCAAACTTCCTGTCCGGGTTGCTGAAATCATTGCCCCCGCTGGACGATCTGTATTCTATGGCGGGCTTACAGCTCCCCAAGGCGGTGTCGCCCCATGCGGATAAGCCGGAAGATAAACCCGAAGGGGAAGGCAAATAAGTTTTTCGCCTAAAAGGCAAATATATAAGCAATTTCGCCCTTTCCGTATGGAAAGGGCGGATTCGGTTTTCTTCAAACTGCGGGAAGGTTAAATGCGATAAGCGGAATATCGGAACAAAAATTACCATTTCCATCCGTTTGGGATTACAGAGGCGTAAGGCGGCAGACTTTGGTTGAACAAATTATTTATATCTGCAAAAGCACAAAAATAAGGAGAAACAAAAGATGTTAGGTTGGATTTTGGCTGCGATAGGCGTGACAGCCGTGGCAAGCGCTATGGATTCTAGCACGCAGGAAAAAAGAGACGAGATACGTAATTTGGAAGCGCAAAATAACGAAAAAATACGTCGTTTACAAGCGCAAAACAATGAGATGAAACGCTATCTGGAAGCGCAGAATAATGAGATACGCTATTTGAAAGAGCAAAATAACTTTCTCGTCCTCACTATTGAAAATCAACAAAGTTTGCTGTCAAATTTTGACTATGTAAACAAGTATGCCAAAGGAATAGGTTATAAAGGCGCGGTGCAATTTTTCTACTTTCTTGCGCAGTATCATGACGAACGATTTATGCATTATGCAAAATTTTTGGATAAGGTAAGGCATATTCGCAACGACGTTGCCCACAATGGCAGTTTCTACCAGATAGACGAGTGGTTTCTTAAAAAACTTTCGGCGTGCAAATACATTTGCGACGAGCACGCGCGCTTGCCGTCTTATGAGCGACTTCGTTTAAGTTAACCTTGCAGGCGGCGCGCAGGGTGCAAAAGACTATTAAATGATTGCGCCGCAAAGGCAAAGATATACGCGAGGTAAAATATGTACGACAAACTTTCCGAAGAAGTGGAACAAAAAATAGCAAATATCCGCAACTGCACGGATTACAAGCAAATGGCGTGGGATTGGTTTCCGCCCGCACACGCAGACGAGTACTACTTTGTAAGCTATTCTCATAAGGACTACAAAGAGGTATTCGCCGATATCTATGCGTTGCAGGCGCAAGGACTGCACGTTTGGTACGACAGGGAACTCCGCCCCGGCAAAGATTGGGAAATTGAGGCGCGCGCGCATATTTACGACTTTAAGTGCAAGGGCGTGATATTTTACATAAGCGAAAATTCCGTCGTGTCGGAAAGTATACACAAGGAAATAGAGTTTGTAAAGAAGAGCGGTAAAAGCTATCTTTCCATAAATCTGCCCGTAAACGGAGAATACCTCTCCGCGGCGGAAATTTTAAGGCGCGTACAGCCCGAACTCGGCAAAAATTCCGAAAAATATAGGACGCTTGAGGGGACGTTCAACGACAAGGTTACCTATTTAAAACTATCCGAAGAACCTTCCGCCCGCGCCCAACGCATTACCTCGCTTGAATCATTGCCGTTGTTGAAATTTAAAGTTGAGCGTGGAGTAGCAACTGTTATAGGCATAAACGATATAAACGCCACAGTTATAAAAGAAGAAGATTTTATCTGCCGGGACGATATCGGTGAGATTGTGCCTGTTAAAAAGATAGGCGCCAGCGCGTTTGCCAATTGCGGCTTTCTTGAAGATATAGAGTTGCCGGAAAGGTTAAAGGAATTGGGAAGTTACGCGTTCTATAATTGCGATTCGCTTAAAAGTGTAGTTATACCCGACGGCGTAGAAGAAATAGGCGAAAACGCGTTTAATAATTGCGACGCGCTTGAAAGCATAACCCTGCCCGACAGTATAACAAAAATAGGGGACGGGGCGTTCGGCGGTTGCACAAAACTTAAACGCGTAACCGTTCCACATAACGCGGCAAATAATACGCCGCATAAATCCAATTACGGCGCTTCGCCCGGAGGGAGAAGTTTATTATTGGAGTTAATGAAAGGAGAGTTACAAGAAACAATCGACAGTATTATTAAAGATTACAACTATGAAATCGTTGCGGAGCATCCGGGCACCAAATTATTGATAGGGAATAATGCGTTCAAAGGGTGTTCCTCGCTTGAAAGTATCACTATACCCCAAGGCGTGGAAGGTATAGGCAACAAAGCGTTTTTTTGGTGCAATTCATTAAAAAGTATTACCTTACACGGGGGTAAATTTCAAATAGCCGCCGACGCGTTTGATGGTTGCAATTCGCTTACAAGTATGGAAGCGGATAATCGGCTTGAAGAATCCTGGATAATGTATTCAAGTCAAAACGGAATACTTTACAGTAAAGATAAGACAAAATTAGTAAGGGTTCCAACCGGCGCAAAGGGCGTGTTGAATATTCCAAACGGCGTAACCCAAATCGGTAATTCTGCATTCAGGGGTTGCACCTCGCTTGTAAGTATAACCATACCTGACGGCGTAACTTCTATCGGAAAGGACGCGTTCGATAACTGCACCTTGCTTGAAAGTATAGAGGTAAGTGCGAAAAATCAAAAATATGTAAGCCAAGACAATATATTGTATAACAAAGAAAAAACCCAAATAGTGCACGTGCCCAAAGCAATAAAAGGTGCGGTGACCATACCCGACGTCGTAACTTTTATCGGCGATAAGGCGTTCTATCTTTGTCACGCGCTTAAAGGCATTACAATAGGCAACAGTGTAACTTCCATCGGCGAGTATGCGTTCAAGGGTTGCACCTCGCTTGAAAGTATAGAGGTAGGCGTGGAAAATCAAAAATATGCAAGCCAAGACAATATATTGTATAACAAAGAAAAAACCCAAATAGTACACGTGCCCGAAGCTATAAAAGGTGCGGTGACCATACCCGACAGTGTAACTTTTATTAACAGGAAAGCGTTCTATGTATGCACATCGCTTACACGCGTAACGATAGGGAATAGTGTTCTTTCTATCGGCGAGGATGCGTTCTGGGGTTGCCGCTCGCTTGCAAGCATAACCATACCCGACAGTGTAACTTCTATCGGCAGAGAGGCGTTCGAGAATACAGCATATTATAATGACGATACAAATTGGGTGAACAAGGTTCTGTATATCGGTAATCACCTTATAGAGGCGAAAGACGATATCTCCGGCGCATATGAAATAGAGCCGGGAACAAAGACCATAGCCGACAATGCATTTGAGGGACATGATTCGCTTGAAAGCATAACAATTCCCGACAGCGTAACTATGCTGGGACGGGAAGTGTTTAAAAGTTGCACTTCGCTTAAAAGCATAACAATACCGCGCAGCGTAACTTGTTTTTGCGAGGGGGCGTTGGCTTGGTGCGTCTTACTTAAAGCAATCAACTACGGCGGCACAATCGCCGACTGGGAAGCTATCGAAAAAAGCGAAGATTGGGCTCACCTTATTCCCGATTACGTAATTTACTGCACCGACGGAAAAATTTATAAGGACGGCAAGGTAGAAAAGTATTGAAACGATTGCGGCGTAAGGTTACCCGCATAACAGGCAATGCAAAAAGCCTGCGGATTTCCGCAGGCTTTTTGCATTTACACAGTTGAAAATCCGAAGCCGCCGATATGCGATAAAATTTGCCGAAGATAACCATAAAACCAAATTATTACTTAATTTTTTGTTTACATTATCATTAAAATGTGATAATATAATCGCAAATAAAAAAATGTCGCAAACTATTGCGCTGATTGTATGATACGGCGCAACCGGAACCGGTGAAGATACATGGTTCAATGAAAACGCGACGATAGAAGTGAAAATAGAAAGGAACAGCAGAACCGCAAACTGCTATGCAAAATATGTTTGAGATAAAAGATCTGGTAAAAACTTATAAAACGAAGCAGCACACGGTGGAAGCATTAAAGGGCATAAATTTATCTTTACCCGACAAAGGTATGGTATTTATACTCGGCAAATCGGGTTGTGGCAAAACTTCGTTTTTAAATGTGCTGGGCGGTTTGGATTCGTTTGACGGCGGTGAAGTTGCCTTTAACGGGAAGCCGTTAAGCGGATTCAGCGAGGCAGAGCTGGACGAATATCGTAATAGTACTGTTGGATTTATATTTCAGGAAAACAATTTGATAAACAATCTTACGGTAAATGAAAATATAGATCTTGCGCTGGCTTTGCAAAAAAAGCAGGACGAAAGTAAAATAGAAGAAATACTTAAAGCTACCGAACTTTGCGGCTTGGGCGGCGTTAAAGTAAACAGATTGTCGGGCGGACAAAAGCAGAGGGTGGCAATCGCCCGCGCAATAATCAAGGAGCCGGATATCTTACTCTGCGACGAGCCTACGGGTTCGTTGGACGAGGAAACGGGCGACGATATTTTTGCGCTTTTGAAAAATTTCAGCAAGGACAGACTGGTGCTTGTAGTATCCCACGACAGGGACGCCGCAAACAAATTCGGCGACAGGGTTATAGAACTTAAAAGCGGCGCAATATGTTGCGACAAAGTGATTTCGGAAGCGGTTGAAGAACCACAAAATGCCGAACGTGAAAAAACCTGCATTAAGCGCGGATTAAGTTTTAAATATGCATATAAAATGGCTATGCCGTATCTTGTGGCGCGCCCTTTCCGCTTTGCGTTATGTTTGGTGATTTGTTTTATAATATTTTCGATAGTGGGGATAGCCGATATATTCATTTCTCACGACGACTATAAAACAATTGCCGCGGTTATACAAAAACTTGATATAAAATATTTGGCTTTTGATTGTGACGGGGAAAAATGCGACGACCAAATAGAACAGCTGAAAGAGATGGGGAGAACCGATTTTTCCCATGAGGCGGAAGCGTTTATTTATCAGGATTGGAATGTCGGCCCCTTCGTGAAGTCTGATTTTTTCTGCGATCATTGCTTAAAGATAGACGATTCGCTTTTAAACGACTATAACTTCAAACTGCTTTGCGGTAGGTTGCCCGTTGCGGAAGACGAGGCGGTTATTACAGCCGTCACTTTCAGGGGACTGCAACTTTGCGGCTATAAAAATTCCGCCAACGGCGCCGTTCTGCCGGTGAACGATTATCGGGATATCCTGTACGACGGGTTGAATAATCCGCGCATTACGGTACATTCAATTTTTAACTCAAAAGATATGTCGCGCGTTTCGTATGATTTGAAGATAGTGGGGATATTGGATACGGGCTTTGCGTACTCAAACCATTTTTTGGATACGGACCCGTACAATGACGACGATTTAACCGAAACGCTTGCTTACAGATCCCTGCACGATTTCAATATGCATAACTGCATGTACGTATATAAAGATTTACCCATAGAAGAGGAAGCGGAAAATGTTTGCGTTCCGATAAGCGGGAATTACGGCGAAATTTTAAAAAAAATGCACGTATCTAATAATCTTTGGGGGTACATAGGCGACGACAACACCAAAGGCGGACTTACTTTCTATAACGAGGCAAGCGAAATTACCGATAATGCCTGTCAGGAAATAGAATTTTACGGGCAGGTGGCTTTGTATACCGCGATAGGCGGGTTTGTACTTTCCGTGCTTTTCATATTTTATCTTTTGTCCGGCACAGTCACCGATAAAAAGCGCGAGATAGGCGTGTTCAGGGCACTGGGCGCAAAAAAAGCCGACGTAATAAAGATTTTTGCCGCAGAAAATAGTGTTTTGGGGCTATCGGTTCTTGCCTTTTCCTGTCTGCTCGGCGGCATTGCGGGGCTTTTGATAAACAACTATTTTGTAAAAGAAATAGGCGTTAAAATAGCGGTGTTGACTTTCGGGTTCAGGCAATTCGCAATTATTTTTGCAGTGCTTTTTGCGGCAATCGCCTTGGGGTTGCTGTTCCCCCTGATAAAGGTTTTCAGGGCTAAACCCGTGGATTTAATTGCGGGCAGAAAGTAGTAAATATAAACCTTCGGCGGGTTATTTCAAACGGCTGTAAAACGCAGGGCAAATTAAAATTTGCCCCGCGTTTGGTTTGCGGCGCGGCGGCGGGAACGACGTAAGCAAACCGGATGAGGAATAAATTTAAAACAGTTTTGAAATATATATTCAAAAAAGTGGATTTTTGCCGCCGCCGTGATATAATATAAAGCCGTGAAAGACAAAATTCTGCATTTTATAACAAAAAACATCGTACTTTGGGTTGCGCTTACGGCGGCTGTGGTAACGATGATAATAGTCCCGCCCGATAAAAAATATCTGGGATATTTCGACTATAAAACGCTTACCTGCCTGTTTTGCGTGCTTGCAGTGGTGTGCGCGTTTAAAAATATCAACTTTTTTTACGTGCTGGCAAAAAGCATAGTGCGCCGCTTTAAAACGGTGCGCAGTTGCGTGCTTGCGCTGGTGTACGTCACGTTTATAGGCTCTATGCTAATCGCCAACGATATGGCGCTTTTAACCTTTTTGCCTCTCGGGTATTTCGTGCTTACCGCCACGGACAAAAAGAAGTATATGGCGTTCACTTTCGTAATGCAGAACATTGCCGCAAACCTCGGCGGTATGCTTACGCCCTTCGGCAATCCCCAAAACCTTTATCTGTACGGCAAATTTTCCATACCTTTGGGCGAATTTTTGGGGATAATGTTTCCGCCGTTCCTCATATCCGTAACCCTTATAACGGACTGCTGTCTGTTTTTAAAGCCCGAAAAGATGGAAGTTGCGGGCGATAAAGTTACGCTTTGCCCGTGGCGCACTGTGGTGTACAGTCTGCTGTTCGCCCTTGCGATAGTTATAGTTTTCCGCGGCATACCGTTTTGGATAGGGCTTATAATAATCCCCGTCGCGCTGCTGTTTCTCGACAGAAAAGCCCTGCTTATGGTGGATTACCCGCTGCTTTTAACTTTCGTCGCGTTCTTTGTCTTTGCGGGAAATATGTCGCGCATCCCCGCGGTACAGCAATTTTTCGGCAACCTGCTTTCCAAAAGTCCGCTTTTGGTTTCGGTGCTGTGCTGTCAGATAATAAGCAACGTTCCCTCTGCGATACTGCTTTCGCAGTTCACGTCCGAATACGCCCAACTGCTTGTGGGCGTAAACATAGGCGGCGTGGGCACGCTTATTGCCTCGCTTGCAAGCCTTATAACATTCCGCGAATACGTCTCTCACAACAGGGGCAGGGCGCTATATTATTTGGGCGTGTTTTCCGCGTTCAACTTCGGGTTTCTGATAGCGCTTACCGGTTCACAGATGCTGATAAATTTGATAAGATAGTTTGTTTTACGTAAAAAGCGCCCGCGCGGTTTTCCGCGCGGGCGCTTTCTTCGGCTTTCGCCGTTTTTATCATTCTTTGGGCAGGGATTTAAGGTAGGCGTCCATTGCGTACGCAACGCGTTTGGAAGTTTCAACCGCTTCCACAACGGTCTTTGCGCCGCGCACCACGTCGCCGGAAGCAAACAGCCCGGGGCGGCTCGTTTCGCCGTTTTCCGAAATTTTCGCAAGTCCGCGTTCGTTTACTTCAAGCCCGTAGGTATCCGAAAGGATAAGTTTGGAAGGTCTTTGCGAAATGCATATCATAACGCTGTCCGCCTTCATAAGCTCGGGCTTGTCCGAAACGGATATAACCCTGTGGTTTTCGTCGCATACGGTATCCGCGAAAAGCACGCCGTCGTCGGTTATTTCCACGGGCGTCTTGTTATATACAAACTGCGCGCCCTCAATCTCTGCGTATTCGGCTTCTTCCTTGCTTGCGGAATACTTGTCGCTGCGCACAACTATTTTCACGTCCTTTACGCCGCGGCGCAACCCCGTGCGCGCAACGTCCATTGCAACATTCCCCGCGCCGATTATTATCATACTTGTGCCCAACCTGTAAACGTCGGGGTTTTCAAGGAAGTGCACGCCGTAGTGCACGTGCCCCAAAGTTTCGCCCTTTATGTTAAGCGCGATGGGCCAGGTTACGCCCGTGCCTATGGAAATAGCTTTAAATCCGTCGCGGAACAGTTCTTCCACGCCGAACGCCTTGCCTATGGTTACGTTAAACTTTATCTTCACGCCCAGCTTGCGCATAAGCGTTTCGTACCTGTCCACAATTGTTTTGGGCAGGCGGAATTCGGGTATACCGTATCTCAAAACGCCGCCTATCTGCGATTTGGATTCAAATACGGTGACGTCGTACCCCAACTGCGCCATCTTTATGGAAATGGTTATGCCCGCGGGACCCGCGCCCACAACCGCAACTTTTATGCCGTTGGGTTCGGCTTTTTCAAGTTCGAGACTGTCGAGATAGTTGGAGGAGATAAAGTTTTCAATCGTGCTTATCTCTACGGGTTCGCCTTTCAGTCCGCGTACGCAGTGCCCCTGGCATTGGTTGCCGTGGTTGCATACAATGGAACATACGACGGAGAGGGGGTTGTTTTCAAACACCATCTTTCCCGCCTTTTTGATATCGCCCGCAAGAAAAGCGGAAATCATATCGGGTATGGGCGTGTTTATGGGACAGCCCGTCCTGCAAAGCGGTTTTTTACAGTTAAGGCATCTCTTTGCCTCGGCAATAACGTTATGCGCCATATATATTCTCCCTTATAAAGCCTTTTTTATATCTTCTATCATCTGTTTGTATTCTTCGTCGGAAAGGTAAACCTTTTGCGGATTCATCTGGAAAGTTCCGCCCCACTCGTCGCCGCCCTTGTATTTGGGGCAGAGGTGCACGTGCAGGTGGCAACCCGTGTCGCCGTATGCGCCGTAATTCAGTTTGTCGGGTTTGAACACCTTGTGTATGGCTTTCGCCACCCGCGTTACGTCGGCTATAAACAGATTTCTTTGCTCTTCGGAAATATCCACAATTTCGCTTACGTGATCTTTGTAAGCTACAATGCATCTGCCGCGTTTGGACTGTTCCTTGAAAAGTATAAGCGTGCTTACTTGCAAATCGCAGATGTAAATGCCGAATTTTTCCAGCAGTTCGCCGCGCATGCAGTAGCCGCAGTTGCAGTCTTTCATAATGTATCCCCCTGCGTGTTTTTTTACTGATTTATTATAACACAGCCTTTTACAATATTCAATAGTAAGATTGAAAAAAATTTTAAAAAAATGTTTGGTAAAATACTTTTGCGCCCCAAAAACAGGGAATAAATTGTCATAACTTATTGATTTTTTGAAAAACTTGTGATAAAATTTTGTTACGTAAAAAAAATTAAGGAGAAATTGTATGGAACAACTGCTTCTGATAATCGTGGGCGTTGCGGTAGTGCTTGCAATTTCCTATGCGGTGTTCAACTTTTTCTGCGTGAAAAAGTTGGAAGAAGGCACCGAACGCATGGGTGAAATTGCCGGCGCGATACGTATAGGCGCCAACGCGTTTATCAAGTACGAATACAAGGTTGTAGCCATTATCGGTTCGGTAATAGCGGTGGTAGTATTCATTGTAATCAGTTGGCAGGCTGCGATAGCTTTCGTACTCGGCGCGATAATGAGCGCCGCCGCCGGTTGGGTGGGCATGAAGATCGCAACTTACGCCAACGTGCGCGTCACAAACAAGGCGCGTGAGACGGGCGACCTCGGCAAAACGCTTAAAGTCGCTTTCAAAGGCGGCTCGGTAATGGGGCTGTGCGTGGCGGGCTTTGCGCTTCTCGGCGCAATCCTCGTGTTTGCCATATTCGGCATAGGCGCGGGGCAGATTGACGAAATAGTCAATCACGACATAGGCACAAACTTTATAACCAAGCAGGAAGCCTCTTTCACGCTTACGCTTTCGGGCTATGCGCTGGGCTGTTCCATAATAGCTATGTTTAACCGCGTAGGCGGCGGCATATACACCAAAGCCGCGGATATGGGCGCGGATCTGGTGGGCAAAACCGAAGCGCACATCCCCGAAGACGACCCCCGCAACCCCGCTACGATAGCCGACAACGTAGGCGACAACGTGGGCGACGTTGCAGGTTTGGGCAGCGACTTGCTGGAATCCTACGTAGGCGCAATTCTTTCCGCCGTAATGCTTGCGTGCGAATTGTTCATACATAACGCGTTTATCGACAGCGCGCTGTTGCAGAAGATGCTTCTGTTCCCGCTGGTATTCTCCGGCTGCGGACTTCTTTCGTGCATAATAGGCATATCCTACATAGTGGTGCGGCGCAAATTATCCAAAAACGTGCATATGGAACTTAACATTGCAACGTGGATATCCGCCGGCGTTACGATAGTTGCGGGCGTGCTGTTAAGTTACTTCCTGTTCAGGGACGTTCCCGCCGGAACAATGAAAAATTTCACGGGCGGGGTAAAGGGCTTTGCGGTAGGCGAATTCAGCCCCTGGCTTGCAACCGTTTGCGGTATTGCGGCGGGCATAATAATTGGTATAATTTCGGAATATTACACCAGCTACGATTATAAACCCACAAAGCGCATTTCCGAGGCTTCGAAGGAAGGTCCCGCGCTTACGGTAACGCAGGGGCTTGCAAACGGAATGATTTCCTGTATGCTTCCCGTAATAGTGCTTGCCGTTGCGATATTCGCTTCCTATCAGATAGCGGGTATGTACGGCATTTCGTGCGCGGCGTTCGGTATGCTTTCCTTCGTCGCGGCTACCGTTTCCGTAGATACGTACGGACCTATTTCCGATAACGCGGGCGGCATTGCGGAAATGAGCGAACTCGACCCCGGCGTGCGCGAAATTACCGACAAGCTGGATTCGGTAGGCAACACAACCGCCGCCATAGGCAAGGGCTTTGCGATAGGCTCTGCGGCGTTTGCGGCGCTGTCGCTTATGACGTCCTATCTGTACGCCTGCACGGGCAAGGACGTAACGGCTGTGCTTTCGCTTGACCTGATGCAGCCGCTTACCCTTTGCGGCGCGCTTGTCGGCGCGGCTATGCCTTTCCTCTTCTCCGGTATGCTTATCAACGCCGTTGCAAAGGCGGCGAGGAAGATGGTGGAGGAAGTACGCCGCCAATTCCGCGAAATTCCCGGGCTTATGGAAGGCGAAACTCTGCCGGACTACGAGACGTGTATTCAGATTTCTTCCCGCGGGGCGCTTAAAGAAATGCGCGTGCCCTGCATAATGTGCATACTGTTGCCTCTTGTCGCGGGCTTCATCTTCGGCCCGATGTTCGTCGCGGGCATACTTATGGGCGCAACCATTTCCGCTATAATGCTTGCAATCTTCTGCGGCAACGCGGGCGGCGCGTGGGATAACGCCAAGAAGTATATCGAAGCCGGCGGCGTGGAAGGCGAAAGCAAGGGCGGAGCCGCGCACGACGCGTCCGTCGTAGGCGACACCGTGGGCGACCCCCTCAAAGATACCGTAGGACCTTCGCTTGATATACTTATCAAAATTATGTCCACCGTATCCCTCGTCGCGGTTGTCGTATTCAAGGATTTCAATCTCTTCCAGGCTCTCGGCTGGTAAATCTTTCGCGGTTAAAACGTGACAAATTAAAAAACGCGCTTCGCGGCGTCGCCGCGAAGCGCAATTTTTTGTAAATTTGCGTCGTACAGTTGCATTTTCGGGCGCATTGTGCTACAATTACTTTTCGATAGAGGGGATACAAAATGGATGATATATCGGCTTTGACAAGCAACGCCGAAGCGGGAATAAAGGACGCCCAACTTGCTTTGGGCGAAAAATATTTCAACGGCGACGGCGTGGCTAAAAATTATTCCGAAGCGGTAAAATGGTTTAATAAAGCCGCTATGCAGGGCGATAAAGCCGCCCAAAATTATCTCGGCAGGTGTTATCGCAGCGGCTACGGCGTAAGCAGAAACGCCGTTAAAGCGGTGTATTGGTTCGAGATGTCCGCACGGCAAAATTATCCGAAGGCGCTTTACAATCTCGGCAAATGCTATAAGTACGGCTTCGGCGTGGCGCCCGGCATACAGCGCGCAATGCAGCTGTTCAAAAGTTCGGCGGAAGGCGGATATGTCACCGCGCAACGCACTTTGGGCGCCGCGTATTACTTCGGCGACGGCGTTCCCCGCAACCTCGCCCTTGCCGTAAAATGGTTTAAAAAAGCCGCCGATAACGGCAACGGCTATTCCGCCAACGCTTTGGGCGATTGCTATCTGTACGGCGAAGGAACGGAAAAAAATTACGCGGAAGCGGCAAAGTACTATGCCATAGCCGCCGAAAAGGGGCTTGCCGAAGCGCAGAATAATCTTGCGTACTGCTATGAAAGCGGCGCGGGCGTGGAGGAAAACCCCGTAGAGGCGTTCAGACTTTATAAACTTTCCGCCGAACAGGGATTCGCCACGGCGCAGTACAACCTCGGCAGGTGCTATTATTACGGCGAGCTTGTAAAACGCAACAAAGCGGAGGCGATGAAGTGGCTGGGCAAAGCCGCCGACCAGGGGCACGCGCAGGCAATAGAACTTATCCGCAAAATCTGACATAATAAAAATGGCGCGCGCCGCTTACCGCGGCGCGCGTTTTGCAAAAAATAACCCCCGCGCTTGCGCGGGGGATTTTTAATATGCGGCTTGACCGATAGTCAAGCCGCATATTTTTCGTGCAAACAATTGCGTAAACCGCCGTAAAAGCAAATGGGAATACAGACGTAATTTCTGTGATTTTACGTTTTTATTACAACTATGCGTAAGATTTTGTTACTTCTTTTGGGTACAATCAAAGCAGAAAAACAAAAACAGAACAAAAGGAGAAACAAAATGAAAGGAAAAAGAATTGCAAAGATTATGCTTGCGGCGGCGTGCGTTGCCGCGATGGGCGCAGGAAGCGTGGCTGCGTTTACGGGCTGTGCGAACAATGTGGAAACGGTAACCGTTTCCGGCTCTACTTCTATGACAGAGCTTATGCAAGCTCTCGCCGCGGAATACGAAGATACTCATTCAAACGTACGCATTATCGTAAATCAGGGCGGCTCGTCCGTGGGTATTTCGGATACCAAAGCGGGCTTAAACGATTTCGGGCTTGCCTCTAAAAAAGTGGAGGAGGGCGACGGCGTAAAGGGCGTACAGCTCTGCCTCGACGGAATAGCTTTAACCGTCAACAAAAACTGCGAAGTGACGCAAGTTACCAACGAGGAAGTTTTCGACCTCTACATGAAGGGCGTTGCTATCCAAAACACCGTAACAACCGCAATAGCGCGCGACCAAGCCAGCGGCACGAGGGAAGCGTTCAACGAGGGAATAAAGGACGAAAACGGCAAAGATATTAAAAGCGAATACGGCGGCAAGTACGAGCTTTCGGGCTACACCCACGCGGCGTGGGACGAACAGCAGGCGACGGGCAGCGTTATATCGCTTATCGAAAAATCAAACGTATCCATAGGCTATATTTCCCTCGGTTCCGTGCTTATGAGTAGCGCAAACATAAAAGCCCTTGCTTTCAAGGGCTACGGGCAGAACGAATACGTTGCCGCGACAGCCGAAAACGTGTTAAACGGCACATACGCCCTGCAAAGACCGTTTACGATAGTGCTTTCTACCACCCGCGAACTTTCGCCCGCCGCGCAGGGATTTTACGACTATATTATGAGTGAAGAGGCGCAGGCAGTGATAACCGCCGAAGGATGCGTATCCACCTATGGAAAGTGATAAAATCAGGCGCGTATCAATACGTTTCAACGGTGAAAAAGTTGCAAAGGCGGTGTTTGCCGTCTTTGCGGTTTTTTCTACTGTGGCGGTATTCGGGATAATTTTTTATATACTGTATGCGGCAATCCCCGCTTTCCGTCAGATAGGTTTTTTCCGCTTTATCTTTTCGGACGTGTGGAACGCCCAAACCAACCAATACGGCATACTTCCGATGATGGTAGGCAGTATATTTTTAACTTCGCTTTCGGTGCTTGTCGGCGGAACGCTTGCGGTAGTCACCGCCGTTTGGATGGTGTATTACTGCCCCAAAAAACTCAAAAAGGCATACGAGCAACTGATAAATTTGCTTGCGGGAATACCCTCGATAATATACGGACTTTTCGGCTACACGTTTATAGTTCCCGCGCTTACAAAAACATTTGGTTTGGCGGCAAGCGGCACTTCGGGGACGGGGCTTATGGCAAGCAGTATAATACTTTCGATAATGATTTTGCCTACGGTTACTTCGGTTGCCAAAAATTCGCTTAAAAACGTACCGTCAAACTATTACGAGGGCGCGCTCGCTTTGGGTTGCACCAAAAATCAGACTGTTTGGAAAGTGCTTGTGCCTGCGGCTAAAAACGGTATTCTGGCGGGGCTTATTTTGGGAATAGGACGGGCTGTAGGCGAAACTATGGCGGTGCAGATGCTTGTCGGCGGCGCAAACGCATATCCTTTTACGTTCTTTACGTCGTTTTCCACGCTTACCTCTATCATAGTTCGGGATATGGGCTACGCGGGGGAATTACAGACATCCGCGCTTATGGGCTCCGGCTTCGTATTGCTCGTTTTTATCCTTATACTGAATCTTTTACTGCTTTTGACAAGGCGCAACACGGTGGGCGGTAACCGCTTTTTTACCCGCCGTATCGACGAGGGCAACGAAATAGAGGGACAACTCCGTTCCTATAAGCGTACGGGAAGCGTGCAGGACGTTTTGTGGATTTTAAGCTGGATAATCTCCGTGTTTATGGCGTTTGTACTTTGTTTTATCGTCATTTTCGTGCTTGTCAAGGGCTTGCCGCACCTTTCGGTAAACTTTCTGTTCGGTAAAAGTTCAAACAGGCAAACGACGTTGCAACCGGCGTTTATTTCTACGGGACTTTTGATATTGCTGTCGCTTGCAATTGCCCTGCCGCTGGGCATTGGGGCGGCTATATACCTTAACGAATATGCAAAAAAGGGCAATTGGTTTGTCAAAATAATACGCATTTTCATAGATACTCTTTCAGGTATCCCCTCGATAATTTTCGGTATGTTCGGGATGTTGTTCTTCGTTACGGCTTTCCGCCTGAACTATTCGTTGACGGCGGGCGGAATAACTCTTGCGCTTATGATTTTGCCTACCGTTATAAGAAGTACCGAACAAGCCCTTTCGGAAGTGCCGGACAGCATGCGCGAGGCAAGCTATGCCTTGGGCGCGGGCAAGTTGCGCACAATTTTTAAAGTGGTGCTTCCGCAGGCGCTTTCGGGCATAGTTACGGCTATTATTCTCTCTGTCGGCAGGATAGTTTCCGAAAGCGCGGCTCTCATTTACACAGCGGGGTCGTCGGTATATATGCCGACGGGGTTTTCAAGTCAGGGTTCTACTTTTGCGGTTCTTATATACAGGTTTATGGTAGAGGGCACGCACACCGAAGAAGCGTACGGAACAGCCGCGGTTTTAATGTTCGTCGTGGTGATTTTAAACGTGTTGGTAACGCTTGCCGAGTGGCTGTTCAAAAGGAGAAATAAAGTATGATTTTACTCAAAAAACGCAATATATGTCAGGATGTTTCGGCGCAAAAGCCGCAAAAAACAAAGTGCATAACGCCCTTTGAAATTGCGGGGGATACAGCCGTTTCCGTCAAGGAAATGAATTTGTATTACGGCAGTTTTCACGCCCTCAAAAGCGTGTTTATGGAATTCCCCAAAAACAAACTTACCGCCCTTATCGGTCCGTCCGGTTGCGGAAAATCCACGCTTATAAAAAGTTTGAACCGTATGAACGATTTGGTGGAGGGCTGTAAAATCACGGGCGAGATAAAAATCGGCGGCGAAAATATCTATGACAGGCGTTGCGATTTATCGCGGCTCCGCAAAAATGTCGGAATGGTTTTTCAACGTCCCAACCCGCTTGCGTTGAGCGTGTACGACAACATTGCCTACGGTCCGCGCACGTTCGGCATCCGCAAAAAGGACGATTTGGACGGCATTGTGGAAAGCTCCTTAAAAGGCGCGGCAATGTGGGACGAAGTGAAAGACAGGCTCTCAAAATCGGCTTTGGGGCTTTCGGGCGGGCAACAGCAACGGTTGTGCATTGCCCGCGCGCTTGCGGTAGAGCCGCAGATTATCCTTATGGACGAGCCGACAAGCGCGCTCGATCCCATTTCCACGGGAAAAATAGAGGAACTCTGTCTGGAACTTAAAAAGCGCATAACGGTGATAATGGTAACGCACAATATGCAACAGGCGTTCCGCATTGCCGACCGCACGGCGTATTTTCTCCTCGGCGAGATGATTGAAATGAACGAAACGAAGGAATTATTTTCCCACCCGAAAGACAAGCGCACGGACGATTATATAAACGGTCGCTTCGGCTGATTCAAGTTCACAAAAATCTCGTGCGGTTGCGCGCACTGCGTTTTTTCGTGATTTGAGGGCGCGTGCCCTCTGCCCGCGATTTTTAGGGGCGCACATATAATATAATCGCTGGCATTCACCCCGCCGAGGCGCAGGTATACGCAAATTGGGTCTTGCTGCGCAAAAGTGTGATTTTGCTTGCAACATAAATTATTTAGAATATAAAATATTTTCAAAATTTATTTAAGGTGTTATAATAAAATCAGCTATGAAAGGAAAAGTATTTTTGTTGGAAGATGATACAAGTATTTGCGGGCTTGTAAAGGTCGCGCTTGAAATGAACGACTTTAAGTTTTCGTCCTTTTCCACGCTAAAAGATTTTACCGCCGCACTGCAAAAGGAGTCGCCCGACGTCGCGCTTTTGGATATTATGTTGCCCGACGGAAGCGGATTGGACGCCTTACGCCTTCTGAAAGAAAAATATCCGCGGGTAAGTTGTATTATGCTTTCCGCCCTGTCGAAGGAAGAGGATAAAGTGAACGGTTTGAATATGGGCGCGGACGATTATATCGCAAAGCCTTTTTCGGTGCTGGAACTCGTCGCACGTGTAAACGCGCGGCTTCGCGGAAAGCAAAGGTCCACCGTGCTTACGGCGCAAAATATAACGCTTGATACGGAAACTTTCGCTTGCGAGATCGGCGGCAAACCCGTAACTTTAAACCGCAAGGAATTTGAGCTTTTAAAGTGTTTTATGGAAAATCAGGGCAAGGTTTTGTCGCGCGATAAACTTTTAACAGAAGTATGGGGCTACGACGCGGGCGAAACGCGCACGCTGGATAATCACGTCGCCCGCCTGCGCAAATACGGCGTGCCTATCGAAACGGTTTTCGGCGTGGGGTACAAATTATGAAGTGGCGCATCTGGCTTTTATCTTTCGGCATTACTATTTTAAGCGTGTTGATTTTCGGCGTTGTTTCCACGCAAATATATTACAAATCTTCCATATCGGACAGCAAAGAGTTTTTACGCGTGTATATGAATGCTTTCGACGACGATATTTCGCTCGATGAGGAGGGCGCCAAAGCCTTTTCGGAAAAACTTAACGGCGCGCGCGTAACAATTTTAGACGCGCAGGGTAATGTGTTGGGCGACAGCGAGGCGGCGGGGCTTGAAAATCACGCCGGGCGGGAAGAAATAAAAGCCGCAATACTTAACGGCGAAGGGTTTGCCGTGCGTTCAAGTTCCACCCTCGGCAAAAATATGGTCTATTACTGCAAAAATTTCGATGGTTTTCTTGTACGTATTGCCGTGTTCACCGATTCATCGTGGACTATCTTTGTTTCCACGCTTCCCGGCTTTTTGCAATTTGCCGGTATTATGGTTATCCTGTGTATCGTCTTTGCCTTTCTCTCCACGCATTTGATTTTGTCGCCCGTAAAGGGTATAGCAAAAGCGGCGGCGGCAGGGGGCGAGGTAAATAGCAAGTATACCGAACTTGCCCCGATAGCTGATATCCTGAACGAACGCAACCGCAACATTGCAAGGCAAATGGATGAAATCAAGGCGGAAAAAGAACTTGTTGAACGCGCGCAGAATTCAAAAGACGAATTTATTTCCAACGTCACGCACGAAATGAACACGCCGCTTACTTCCATCAGGGGCTATGCCGAACTTCTGGACGCGGGCGGGATGACCGAACGGCAAAAAGCGGTTGCATATTCCACAATTTTAACGCAAAGCGAGCGGCTTTCAAGTCTTATTTCCTGTATTATAAATTACAGCAAGCTCGACAGCGATGATCTGCCTGCGTACGAAGTCGATTTTTCCGCGCTTGCGCGGGAAATGATTTGCGCCTTAAAGCCCGAAGCGGACAAGCGGAATATCACAATCATAGAGCATATAGACGACAATGTGATAATAATGAGCCGACACGAACGGCTTACCGAAATTTTCGGCAACCTTGTCAGGAACGCTATAAAGTACAATAAAGACGGCGGAAGCGTTACGATAACGCTGAATTTCCGCGGGCTTAAAGTGGAAGATACGGGCATAGGCATTGCCGAAGAAAATATGGGCAAAGTGTTTTCGCGCTTCTTTACGGTGGATAAGTCGCACGGCGGCAAAAACGGCGGGTTCGGCTTGGGGCTTGCCGTCGCAAAAAAGATTTGCCAAAAATCGGGCTGGAAGATAGGCGTAACAAGCGCCCTCGGCGTCGGTAGCGCCTTCACGGTAGAGTTTTGAAATGAAAAATATAGTATGCAAAAACAGCGGGAAAATTTTTCCCGCTGTTTCTATCGTTAGCCGTAATTTGTTACCGAAATTAAAATTTTATCTTCTTATTTCGTATTCCTGACGCATAAGTTTCATTATGGATTCTTCGTCGTCGGTAATATTGAAGTCACCGTGCATGGTATGCTTTATTACGGACGAAGCCACGGCGAAGTTCACTATGTCGTCGGGCTGCATTTCGCGCATAAGCGCGTAAATCATACCGCTTGCAAAGGCGTCTCCGCCGCCGACCCTGTCAAGAATGTTAAAGCGGAAAGTTTTGCTTTCGTACGTTTCGCCGTCAAACCACATAAAGGCTTTAAGGCTGTTTTCGCTGCCGCTGTGCACGTATCTCACGTGCCTGCCTATCGCCTTGAAGTTATATCTCTTGTGCAGTTCGCGGAAGATTCTGTCCTGTTCCTTGTAGGAAGGGTTCATCGAAAGCCCGTCCTTCAAATCCTTTCCGTCGGGTCCGGGCAGGTTGATAGGCTCTATCCCGAAAAGCACGTCCACGTAGGGGAGGTATTCGGTTATGCAGTCTCTCGCTTCCTGCCAGCCCCACAGCGCGCTTCTGAAATTGCAGTCGAAACTTACCGTTATGCCCAGCTCTTTAGCGGCTTTCAGCGCGTACGTTATAAGGTCGCGGCAGTTGGCGGAAAGCGCGGGGGTTATCCCCGAAAGATGCAGCCAGGTGAAGCCTTCCAGCTTTTTCTTGAAGTCCACGGTAGAGAAATCGTATGTGGCGAAGGAAGAATCTTTCCTGTCGTATGTAACTTTGGAAGAACGCACGCCGAACCCCTCTTCGAGGAAGTATATGCCCATTCTGCCCTTGTCGGAATAGATGCAGGGAGAGCAGTGCACGTCGTTACTGCGCAGATATCTTATCGCCGCTTTGCCTATCGAAGAATCGGGCACGACGGTGAAGTAAGAGGAATCCACGCCGAGGTTGGAAAGCGCCGCCGCCACGTTGGCTTCCGCGCCGCCGTAAGTTACTTTAAATTCGTCGGTTGTTCTTATCTTCTCATAGTTGGGGGGCGAAAGCCTTAAAAGCAGTTCGCCCATAGTTATAAATTTTACGTTTTTTACGTCTTTCATAAAAATTTTCCCCCGAAAATTTAATCCTATAACATTATAGCACCCTTTTTTTGGTTTGTACATAGCAAAACAAAAAAAATAATTGCAATTTCCGCAAATTTCTGTTATTCTTATATCCAGACAAACATCGGCGGTGAACGGATGAAAATTGCTGTAAACACAAGCGCGTTGACTATCAACGGCGATATGGATTTTTCCGATTTTGAAAAATTGGGCGAAGTTAAGTATTTCGGCGAGCTTCCGCGCGAGGAAATTTTCCGCGTCTGCGCGGATTGCGACGCGGTTGTGGTAAATAAAGTGATTGTGGACGAAAAGTTTATAAACGCTTGCCCGCGCCTTAAATACGTGGGCTTGTTTGCCACGGGTTACAACTTGGTGGACTTGCCCGCCTGTACGCGCCGCGGGATAACGGTGTGCAACGTGCCGGGGTATTCCGGCGCGGCGGTTGCGCAACACGTGTTCGCCCTGCTTTTAAGCTGGTGCGGCAAAACGAAGGATTATATCGATTCCGTAAAGGCGGGCGATTGGATAAAAAGCCCCACGTTTTGCTATTTCCCGTGGCCTACTGTGGAATTGTTGGGCAAAACATTCGGCGTATACGGCTACGGCAATATAGGCAAAAAGGTTGCCGGTATAGCCGCGGCGTTGGGTATGCGCGTTATTGTGCGCACCCGCACTTTTTCCCGCGAGTGCCCGTACGAACAGGTTTCCGAAGATGAAATTTTAAGGGAGAGCGACGTTCTTTCACTGCATTGTCCGCTTACCGGGCAGACACAAAAACTTATAAACGCGGACAGCATTTCAAAGATGAAAAACGGTGCAGTTCTTATAAATACCGCCCGCGGCGGGCTGGTGGACGAAAGCGCGTTGGCTTCGGCGCTTAAAAGCGGCAAACTTTCCGCCGCCCTTCTTGACGTGGTGGAAACGGAGCCTATGTCGCCGGACAACCCGCTGTACCGCCTTGATAACTGCTATATAACCCCGCACGTAGCGTGGGTTGCGCTTGAAACGCGCAGGCGCGGCGTAAAGACCGCTTGCGAAAACCTTGCGGCGTTCATTGCGGGGCGTCCGCAGAATACAGTCAACTGAAAAAAACGGGGCACCTTTGATATGCACCCCAAAAGTTAGACACTTTAGGAGGTGCATATTTTTATGGGAAGAAAAAGGAAAAAGAACAAAAAAT
>CANQWN010000007.1 GCA_947627575.1 uncultured Clostridia bacterium | reverse complement strand
GAGCCCTGTACAATACAGAACTCATTCTCAAATCTGATTATTAAATTTTTGTCCAAACTTTGGGGTTCACTTCACTTACCGCCGACCCGCTTTTTTTATTTTTCGCCGCAACCCGCGCAAAATTGCGCATTGTTGCCAAATTTCCCTTTACGGGGCAAAATTACGCCCGCGGAAAACCCGCGGGCGCGCTTTTTTTATCCGAAGAAGATTTTTTCTATTTCGCCGCACCTTTCGGCAAGGCTTTCCGCGCCGTCCGCGGCAAGTTGCACGCCCCAGCTCGCCGGCTTTATTTCCGAGCCGTAAAGATTTGCGTAACAAAACCTCGCCGTAAGGTCCCGCCTCGTATCGTTCCACGGGTCGAACAGGGCGGGGGCGATATGCCCGCCCAGCCTGCAATTCAAAAATTCGCACTTGCCGTAATCCCGCCACGGCCGCGCAAGATAAACGCTGCCCTTTTCCGCGCCGCCGCCGGCAAATTCGCAGTTAAAGAACACAAACCCGCGCGCACATTCAAGCGGGTGGCAGGGCGCGGCTACATAGCCCTTGCCGCGCGCGTCCTGAACGGAAACAAGCGTGCAGTTGAGGAAATACCCTTCCCCGCCGCCGAAAATAAAATCCACCGAGCCGCAAATTTCGCAATTTTTAAACGCGGAAACCGCCCCGCCTTCCATATACAGCTGTCCGCGCGGTATAAACCCGCGGTAACGCGTTACCAGATCGTCCGGGAAGGGCGCGAGGAACAGCGTATCCTGCGTAGAGCGGAAGCAACAGTTTTCCGCGCTGAAATTTTTGCCGTTCACCGAAAGGGCTACGCACTGCCCAACTTCCTCCGGGCGCTTGTTGCTGTTTTCCACCGTAAGGTTTTTAAGTTTTACGTCGTCGCCGCAAACGCACAGGGTGTAAGTGCGGAAAGTATTGTATTCCCGCCCGTCCGTATGCATTTTACGCGCGTAATCGTCGTAAACTATAACGGTTGTTTCACGGTTTTTGCCAATAAGCGTAACGCCGCTTTGCGCGATTTCCGCCTTCACGCGGTATACGCCCTCTTCCAGATATATTGTGGTGGGGGAGGACAAGCTCCCCAATATCTTCCGCAAGTTGTCCTGCGGGGTTACATTGATAATATCCATATTTCGTCCTTTTTCGCCTACACGTAAATTATATCATAAATTTTTTTGTGAAACAATTAAAAAACTATTGATTTTTAAAAAACCGTATGTTATAATGATTAAGCTAAATGTAAAAATGTAACATTATGCAGCGCGAAAAAGTGTGCTGAATTTAGATATATGCGTAAAAACGGTTCAAGATTAATTTCTTTGCGGCAGTACCGCCTTACCGATTTGTTTTTGTTTGCGGCGATACTTGTTGTTTTCGATTTACTTGCGCATTACGCAATACAATGGTTCGGCGTAATGGGCAACATATACACTTTCACGTTGACGGTGCCGATAACGTTGCTGATAATGATGCGCTGGGGCTGGGTAAGCGTGTTCTACGCCGTGGGCGACGGAATACTGATAAGCCTTATCAACAGCACCCGCGTTTGGCAAAGTTACCTTTGCTATTCGGTAGGTTTTTCGTTTATAATGCTTCTGTTGCTTATGGTTAAGTTCATGGGCAAGGAGAAGATAGCGGGCAAATGGTATTTCACCGTGCTTTTCGCGTTTTTGGGCTGGTTGCTTACCACGTTGGGCACAAGCGCGATGTTCGCGATAGTGAACGGCGCAAGTTTCTTCAAAGCGCTTTTATCAAACGTCCTCGATTATATGTTCGGGCTTATATCCCTCGCAATGGCTATAGTGCTTTTGCTGGTGTTCCGCAAGTTGGACGGTATGCTTGAAGACCAAAAGCATTACCTGTTGCGGCTTGACGCGGAACGGCGCGAAAAGATGCGCCGCGACGAGTTCGGGGACGAGCCTGTGGAAATAGACGAAGAAACAATGTCCATCCTCCGCAAGAAGGGCGACGAAGAATATAAATAATTTCCGTGGCGCGGGGTTAAGCCCCGTCAAAGCGCAAAACGCGGCATTATATAAAGACGGTAATAAGCGGTTTTCCGCATTACAAATAATTACTTATACTTATTAAGTGATATGGAGGGATTTTTTCGATGTTCAAACTCAAATGCGACGACTTCCTTATCTACGACGAGGCGACGGGCACGTATTCAATGTCCGCCGAACAGCAGGTAAGGGATCAGACCGAGCGCAACCGTTGGAAAACTACGGGTTTGACAATCCTGAAAGATTGGCGTCTGTATCTTATGCTCGTACCCATGATGCTTGTATATCTGTTATGGAAATACATGCCCATGTACGAGCTTATCGCCGTTTTCAAGGATACGTCCGGAACGGGCGACGTTCTGGATAAGGCATGGACGGGTTTAACCAACTTCAGGACGATAATCAGCGGTCCCGAAGCCCCCACTTTCTGGAAGGCTTTCAGGAACACGTTCGCATTGTCGTTCTATAACCTGTTGTTCGGCTTCCCGATGCCTATAATACTCGCCCTGTTCTTCAACGAAGTGCGTTCCAACATTTTAAGGTCTGTACTGCAGGTTTGTGTTTACCTTCCCAAATTCATGTCCACCGTCGTTATCACTACCCTTACGCTGGCGCTGTTCCGCGCCCAGCCCATCGGCAGCGGTAACCCCGGTATAGTATCCCGTTTCCTGCTTCTTCTTGCCGGCAACAATACCGAATTCAAGGACGCGATTGCAAACGGGCTTCTGTTCTCGCCGAGGTACTTCCGTACCCTGTACGTAGTTACGGAACTTTGGGAACACGCCGGTTACGACAGTATAGTATTCTTCGCCGCCGTTATCGCCGTATCGCCCACTTCATATGAAGCGGCGCAGATAGACGGCGCGGGCAAGATGGCGCAGATGCGTTACGTTGTGCTTCCCGGCATACTTTCAACCGTCGTAATAATGCTTATTATGAAGATAGGCGGCTTGCTTTCCGTAGGCTACGAAAAGGTTTACCTGTTGTTGTATGAAAGCAACACCATCAGCAACTACGAAGTTGCGGATATCGTTGCAACGTACGCAAACGCAAAGGGCGACGCAATAGGTATGGCGGCGGAAATGATGAACAACCTTATGGGTATGGTTCTCGTTCTCGGCGCAAACGCGGTTGCACGCAAGGCAAGCGACGTATCGCTGTACTAAAAGGAGGATATAAATAGTATGAAACGTAAAATGGAAGTTTCCGAGCTGATTTTCAAAATCATAGCTTACGTACTTCTTATTGTGTTTGCGGTTATGTGCGTATATCCTTTCTTTTACGCGATAGGTTCCGCATTCAGCTCTAACGAGGCGGTTTTACAAGGTAAAGTTATCCTGTGGCCCATGGGCGTGCAGGGCGAGGCGTTCAAATACGCGTTCAACAGAAATATGTTCTGGGTAAACTACGCAAACACGCTTTTCCTTGCATTTGTGGGCACCATCTGGTGTTTGATATATTCCATACTCGGCGCATACGCCCTTTCCAAAAAGAGGCTGTTGGGCCGCCACGGCTTCAACTTCTTCCTTGTATTCACAATGTGGTTTGCCGCAGGTATAGTTCCCCAATATCTCAACTATCAGGCAACCGGTAACATAATGGCAAGCATCGCGGGCAAATCCAACTGGCAGCAGATAGACCTTAAATGGTTGGTTGTGCTTGCAATGGGTATGAACGCCACCAACATAATCCTCCTTCGTAACTCTTTCGAGGGCGTGCCTTCCGAAATAGAGGAAGCGGCGAGGATAGACGGCGCAACCGAAATGCAGATACTTACCAAAGTGTACATCCCCATGAGCAAAGCGACGATAGCTACGGTTGCGCTGTTCTTCGGGATTTCCCGTTGGAACGGCTACTTCTGGGCGATGCGCGTAATGCCCGAAAGGAACTATTCGTGGCCCGTACAGGTTTATATAAGGGACTTCATAGATAAGAATACGGGACTTATCCACCCGCTGGATACTTCCGAAAGCGGTTGGAGAAACCCGTTCAGCGGCGAATCCGTTGTTTATTCGATGGTTATCCTTGCGATAATCCCCATACTTGTAATTTATCCGTTCATACAAAAGTATTTCGCCAAAGGCGTAAATATGGGCGGCGTAAAGGAATAATAAAAATAGTTGTTAATGCGGTTATCCGCTTTTAAACAAAAAATAATTAAAGGAGAAAGATATGAACAAATACAAGAAAATTGCCATGGCTGCCGTTGCGGTAGTTATGGCAGGCACGATGGCTATACCTTTCGCGGCGTGCGGCAAGAAAAAGCCCAAGAAGTTAAAGGCTTCGCAGGAAGTTCTCGCCGTATCCACCGACGAAAACGGTAAGCTTAAGTATGCCGACGGGCTTAACCTCAACATGAACGTTGGCCATGAAAAGAGCACGAGGCAGATCACCTTCACCACGGACCTTATTTCCGGTTCGGTAACTCTTCCCGACGGCAAGAATTACACCAGCGACAGCCTTAAGCCCGCATGGCAGGCTTTGGAAGACGAACTTAAGGTAAACTTCACCGATAAGTTCCAGAAGAGAAAAGGCGCTCCCCAAATCGAAGACGCTATCAAAAACCACGAAATCGACAACAAGGCTTACGACATCATCACGGGCGGC
The DNA here is from genome assembly GCA_947627575.1 of uncultured Clostridia bacterium. Taxonomy (GTDB): domain Bacteria; phylum Bacillota; class Clostridia; order Christensenellales; family Borkfalkiaceae; genus Coproplasma. Next base: position 105,295 of record CANQWN010000007.1, on the reverse strand, counting down.
GCGGACACCATAGTTTCCACCGGGCTTGCAGAAGGCAACGAAAACCTGTGGCTTGACCTCAGCCTTTATCTCGACTACATGCCCAACTACAAGGCGTTCCTTCAGAACAACCCCCTCGTTTACATGTCCCTTACTTCCAATACGGAATCGGGCGCAATGTACTACGCACCTTACTTCGACGGTTACAACGATATCGAAAAATACGTTCTTACCAAGAAGGAATGGACAAAGCTGTTGCTTGACGACGCGCTTACCAAGGACGGTACAACCTTCGCCGCACAGGCAGCCGCAAAGCAGGGCGCGGGCCGTGTAAACGGTAGCGCAATAGACGGCACCAAGAGCTCGGTTGAATCCTACATGGGCAAGACGGGCAGCTGGACGATAGAGACCACCAACCCCGAATCGCTTGATTCCACCGGCGCAGCCGTAAAGAAAGATCTTGGTTCTACCCCCGCAACCGTAAATGTAAAGATAGACTACGACAAGGCTTTGGCGGCGGCAAAGGACGATACCACTCCTTTGGGCGCAGCCGTAAAGGCAGCCGCGGGCGCAACTTACAGCGGCGAAAGCGGCAACATCGTTGATTTGCAGAACTACGCTATAAACGCAAAGCAGGGCGCGGTTAACGGCAAACAGCTTACCGAAATTCTTCGCGCTTATATCGACGTTGCTTACACCAAGGAAGACGGCACCAAGTTCTATACCACCCGTTCGGATGTATTCAACAGCGCATACGCCGCATGGGACGTTGACTTGTACGTAGCGTTCTGCCGTTGCGTAGTTGCCAGCGGCGGTGAAGTTCTGGGCACCCAGACCCCCGATAAATTCCTGTACGGCTTGTCCGCACGTGAAAATAAGCGTTCCGACAGATCCAACGACGTAATTTCCTTCGTCGGCGAACTGTACGGCGTGCGCGGTCTTGAATCCCGCCTGCAGTACGGCTATATCGATAAGGACGGCAAACTTCACGACGCGCGTCAGAATAAGGAAACTTACGACTTCATCAACAAAGCCAACGCGCTGGTAACCGAAGGGCTTTACAACACCGAACAGATTTCCGGCGGTTCCACTTCGATATACAGCAACGATAAAACCACCAACACCTGCGAAGCATGGTCCTTGCACGATTATTCGCAGACGCAGACCAAGTGGGGCTTCTACGCCGAAGGTAAGGCTACCAAGTCCGATATCTGGGTGGATAGCACCAACACCGGCGTGAAACCGGCTAGCAGTACGGCCACGCAGATTATCAACTCAAACTACAACTTCGCGCCTATCGTAACCCCCGTTTCCGTATGGGACGTTGACGGCAACGGCTCGCACGAAACGATTATGAGATTCACCGAAAGCTGGCGTTCCACCAAGGATAGCGGCTTCTGCGTACCTCGTAACGTATGCGAAGGCCAGCCCGAAAAACTTGCGGCTATCCTCGCGTTTATCGATTACTTCTTCTCCAACGACGGTCAGATCCTTATGACGTACGGTCCTATGGCGGAAAACGCTGCCGGCACCAACGGCTTCTGGTATGCTACCGAAAAGACGGACGTAAATGTTGCGAACGTAGCTTATAAGGAAGAGGGTTCCGATCAGTACACCGTAAATGAAGCGAACAAGGGTAATTACTTCATCTACAAGAACAAAGTTTATGAAGGTACCTTCTACAACGGCAGACAGGTTCCTACCATATCCACCAATTCCATGAAGGCATTCCTCGGCGAGGAAGTTAACGGCTTCACCCTTGGCAAAGCGCAGGACACCAACAGCTGGAGCTCCAGCAACACCGGCGGCTTCGTACTTTCCTACACGGACTATGCACGTGGCGTTGTAGGCGGCGCGCTTCCCATCGGTAACAAGGATCAGGGCTTCGAAGCGCAGTGCACTCCCGACCGCGTAAAAGTTGGTCAGAACATTGTAGCGGTAGCGCTTAACAACAACACTCTCCGTCACGTTTGGGTAACCATAGATAACGGCGGCTACGGCGATAAGGGCAACCAGTACTGGTACACCATTATGCCTTCCACCCTTCCCTATGCGCCTACCGACGCTAACGATATATCCGACGGCGACTACATCCCTACCTTGCAGAACAACATGTTCCGTAACGGTTCCGATACTTCCAACTATGTTATAGGTTTGCTTTCCTACGGCTACGGCGCGAACGTAACCCTTTCGATAGGTTCTTCGCATGTCGTTCCCGCTGACGCAGACGCGGCTCTTGCAGAAGTAAATAAGTGGGGCGACAACACGTTGCAGGCTTATATGCAGTCCGCTTGGGATGATATCAGCAAGTACTATGACGAGTACATCAGCAGGCTTTAATAGATAAGCAGGCTAACACAAACTGCCGTAAGGCATAAAAAAAATTAGGTTTGCACGGCGCCCGCTTCCGGGCGGGCGCCGCGGCGAAACTTTGGGGAATTTGATATGAAAGTTCAGATGAGATTCCAAAAAATCCTGTCAATAGTGACGCTTGTAGTAGCGGCTCTCGTAATAGTTCTCGGCTTGGCGTTTTGCAGCGGCAGTCTTGAATTTATGCGCTATTACGAAAACAGGATAGATCAATTTTTGGGCGACGATATGGCATATTATCTCAACGTAAGCGCCCAGGACGTCAGCCAGACGTTATTTATAGTGGGGATAGTGTTCCTGCTTGTTACGGTAACTTTGTTTATAACCGCCTCCAACAAAAGGCGTAATTATTACATAACAAATTATATATCGGTAGGCGCGGTTGCGCTTATGGCGCTTATTACGGCGCTTATAGGCTTCATACTTTTGGGCACCTGCGCCGGCGACTTCTTTGCAATCGATTGGGACGCGCTTGGGGTATACGTAGCGGAAAACCCCAGTCTTTTCGCGGCTAAACCGTTTTCCAGCAATCCGTTACCCATAATCCTCGGATTTGTGGTATGCGCCATTGTTTTGGTAAACGCCGTGTTTATCGTGCTTAACCTCGTGTGGAAAATCCTTCTTATGAAGGGTGAAAAGAAGTTGCTTGCACAATCCGCAGATAAGGAGGTGGCGTAATGGCTAAACAACCTTTGACGGAAAATCAGAAGATTATCCACAGCGACATCTTAAGATATAAGAAAAACAAACTTCCCGCAACTTTTGCGCTTTTGGGTTTGGTTTTCAACTGCCTGTACTTTATGCTTATGTACGGCGTGTTCAACAATTATTTCTATAAAATAGACATCGGTCTGTCGGTGCTTATCACCCTTGTATCGTTGCTTGCGATGTTCCTCTCTTCGGAAGGGATAAAGGGTTATAACAAAAAGTATTCGATAGTTCTTATAGTGCTTGCGGCAATACAAATTATCCGCATATTCTTCTTCCCCCTGCAGGGATTAAGGCACGACGCGCTTTGGAACACCAACGTGTTCAACAGCGCAATAAGATACTTCGGCATAGATCTTTCGCAGGGCGTTGCATTCACCTTGCTGGTAGTATACCTTGTGGCTTCCGCCGCGTTCCTCGTGGCTTCCGCCGTCTTGGGCTATATCAACTGCATGCGCCTCGAAAGCATAAAGAAGAAGATTGAAAGCGGCGAGGTGGACATCATGGAAGTTGTAAAACAGATGGACGCCGAAGACGCTGCCAAAGAAAAAGTTCAGGCAGAAGCACAGCCCGAACATGAGGAGGTGCAGTAATGCCCGAAGTTAAATTGCAGCATATCGAAAAGATATATGACGGCGGCGTTCAGGCGGTTTGGGATTTCAACCTCGATATCGCCGACGGCGAGTTTATAGTACTTGTAGGTCCTTCCGGTTGCGGCAAATCCACAACCCTGCGTATGGTTGCCGGACTTGAAGATATCACCAAAGGCACGCTTATTATTGACGGCAAAGATTGCACCCGCCTCCCGCCCAAGGACAGGGACATAGCGATGGTTTTCCAGAACTATGCGCTTTACGGGCACATGACCATCTACGAAAATATGGCTTTCTCTCTTACCCTGCGTAAGGAAAAGAAGGAAATAATTCACAGAAAGGTTATGGCTGCGGCGGAAATACTCGATCTTAAAACCCAGCTTAACAAAAAGCCCAAACAGCTTTCCGGCGGCCAGCGCCAGCGTGTTGCGATGGGGCGTGCGATAGTGCGTAACCCCAAGGTGTTCCTCTTCGACGAACCTCTTTCCAATTTGGACGCAAAGTTGCGCGGCTCGATGAGAAGGGAAATACTGTTGCTTCATAAAAAGCTGAACGCCACAATGATGTACGTCACGCACGACCAGACCGAAGCGCTTACGCTTGCGGACAGGATTGTGTGCATGTCTATGGGGCACGTACAGCAGATAGGCAAACCCATCGAACTGTACGATAAACCCGCAAACACCTTCGTGGCTACGTTCATAGGGCTTCCTCCCATGAATATGTTCGACGGCAAAATTTCCGGCGGAAAATTTGTAAGCGACCTGTTTGAGTACGCGCTTAACGGCGAGCAGAAAAAGGCTTTAAGCGGCTATGAAGGGCAGGAAGTGATTTTGGGCGTACGTCCCGAAAACATCACGTTGGAAGGCGACATACAGCTTCACGTAACCAATAACGAAAATTTGGGTATGAACACTTTGGTACACGGCAAAGTGGGCGGCGTTAAAAACGTTGTCTGCAAGTTCGCGTCGTGGTGCACATATAAGCCCGGCGACGAGATAAAGATAGGCTTCGACGAAAAACTTATGCATTTCTTCGAAAAGCCCGTTGACGATCAGCCCGGCAAGGCTATAATTTAAGGGGGTAAATACGATGGCAGAAAATGAAAACGTAGTAGTGGAACCTGCACCCGAACAACCCGCAGAGAAAAAGCCTTCCACAGGCGCAAAAATTTGGGGCGCTATCAAAGAGTTTTTCCGTAAACAGATAGTAAACTTAAAACGCAGACCTTCCAAAATAGCGTTTTTGTTCCTGATAGTTTCCACAATAATCAATCTGTTGGGGCTTGACGCACTTTCGGCGGCTGTAGCCAAGTACAACGAAACGGAGTGGATAGGCATTGCGGAATTTGTTGCAACGCTGTTCTCCATCCTCGTGCTTGTGCTGTATATGAACACTTTCCCCAAGCGCAAAAAGATGAACATTGTTATGCTTGTGCTTACGTTTGTGTTTATGGCTGCGATTGTGGGTATGGATCTTTTGTATTATCTGCGCTTTACGGGCGAAGGACTTAAAGACGATCCTCTGTTCGTGGCGGCTGCGCCTTACATTATCGCGCAGATAGTGTTTATAGGTATTTCCGCAATTCTTATCGCAACGATGCCTCTCTACAAGAAGTTGCTTATGAAGATCAACACCAGAAAGGAAGTTGAATCTACCGAACTTAAAGAGGAAATCGATACCAGCGCGGAAGTTTAATCAAAGCGTTTTAAAATCAGCAATAACTTTCAATAGCCGTCAAAAGTTGATTTTGGCGGCTATTTTACAAAGCCCGTCGCCGTGGCAATTTTTTCCGCCGCGGCACGGAAAAAGGTAAATTATGTCTAAAAAGAAGAAAAAGATACAGGAAACGACGATCGAAAACTATTACGATCTTAAAGTTGACAAAGTTGACGAACTTGTTGCCGCGCTTAAAGACGACGAATACGACGGCGAGGAAGTAAACTTTGAAATGACCGCCAATATGGGCTTTGACGACCCGTCGCACTATACAAAAACGGGCAAGGCGCGCAAGTTCAATCCTTACAAGATAGATAAACTTGCAAAAGTGCCCGTTTGGCTTAAAGCGCTGTTTGTAAAGTTTTGGTTTTCGGGCGTGGTGTGCTATTTTGTAATGATGGGTTTGGGCGTGTACCTTATGTACGACGATCTGGATATGCTGGTTATCGTCGGCATTGTTATGGGCATCGTAAACGACGTTTTCGTCAACCCCGTTTTCAGATATATGGAATCGGACAAGCGGGAATACAACAACTTTATGATGCTGCCCTTCCCGTTCAAACAGTTCTGGACGTTCTTTCTTAACATAATTTACTATCTTATCGTGGTGATAGTGGTAAACTATATATACACTTTCATAAATATGTTTATCGGCGGGCTTCCGGTAGAGCCGATACTGTTCGGCATATTTGCGATAATCGCGGATATGGCGTTTATCGGCATAAAGGACCTTATAGTTTATCTTGTAAAACGCCGCAAAAACAAAAAAAGCGAGGTAGCGACCAATGCTTAAAAAACTTTTCGTTTCTTCAACTTCGGCTTGTTTCGAGCTGGTTAATACCAACCCGTATTACAGCCCCAAGCCCTATACGGTTACGGTAAACGGCGTAAAACAGCAAACTACCCGCGATACCAACGTGTTTTCGCTGTTCGATCTTACGCCGGACACGCAGTATAAGGTAAAAGTTTCCTGCGGGGGTTCGGTTACCTTCAAAACGCCTGCGGACGCGGCGGTTGTAAACGTACGCAGTACGGGCGCAAAGGCGGACGGCGTTTCGGACGACACGTATTACGTGCAGATGGCTATCGACAGTTGCCCCAAGGGCGGCAGGGTGGTGTTTGACGAGGGCGTGTACCTCGTCCGCCCCGTAACGCTTGCAAGCGACATAACGATAGAGCTTAAAAAGGGCGCCGTGCTTTTGGGCAGCCCCAAAGAGGAAGATTATCCCTATATCCCCGCGCGCGAATACGTAAACGGCAAGGAACGCGTGCTTGCCACGTGGGAAGGGGAACCTTTCGATTGCCACCAATCTTTCGTTTCGGCGTACGGGAAGAAAAATATAAAAATAGTGGGCGAGGGCGCGATAGACGGCAACGCGGATAAATCCACGTGGTGGGCAACGCCCAAGGGCAGAAAAGTTGCGCGCGGCAGGCTGGTATTTCTCAACAACTGCAAAAACGTCGTCTTTCACGGCATAACCTGCCGCAATTCGGCAAGTTGGAACCTGCATCCCTTCTTTTCGCAAAACCTCTCGTTTTACGATTTGCGTATCCAAAACCCGTATACGGGTCCCAATACCGACGGGCTTGACCCCGAAAGTTGCGACAAGGTTGACATAGTGGGTTGCGTATTTTCCGTCGGCGACGATTGCTGTGCGATAAAAAGCGGCAAGCTGTATATGGGCAAAACCTACAAAACGCCCGCAAACCGCCACACTTTGCGCAACAACCTGTTCCAGGACGGGCACGGCGCGATAGTGTTGGGCAGCGAAATGAGCGGCGGCGTTAAAAACCTTACCGTATGTCAATGCGTGTTCAAACACACGGATAGGGGTTTGCGCATCAAATCCCGCCGCGGCAGGGGCAAGGACGCCATAATCGACGGGGTTGTATTTGAAAATATCAAAATGGTGAACGTAATCACCCCGTTGGTTATAAATATGTATTATTTCTGCGATCCCGACGGGCATACGGAATACGTATGGTCGCGCGATAAATCCATACCCGTGGACGACGGCACGCCCTATTTGGGCAAATTTATCTTCCGCGACATCGAGTGCGTGGATTGCGAATGTATGGCGGGGTACTTCGACGGGCTTGTGGAACAGCCCATCAAGGAAGTGCGCATAGAAAACGTAAGTTTTGCGTTCAAGCAGGACGCAAAGCCGTTCAAGCCCGCCATGCTTGAAAACGTAAGCGAATTTTGCCGCGCGGGGCTTTACGTGGACAACGTGGAACACCTTGTGCTTAACAACGTCTCTTTCGACGGGGTTGTAGGCGACGCGCTGCTGCTTAAAAATTGCGGAAAAGTAACTGAAAATTGATTATAAGGGGGAAAATATGGATTATTCGGTTATAGACAGATATATAGACAGGCTTATAGAGGACACCACGCCAGACAAGCCAATCTGGAACATAGAGAACATAAAGCACGGCAAGGCGCCCGGCTGGAACTATATAGACGGGTGTATGATGACTTCGCTTTATACCATCTACAAACAGACGGGGAACAAAAAATATCTCGATTTTATCGATAATTTTGTGGATTTTTACGTGTTTGAGGACGGCTCTATCCGCGGATACGAGCTGGATACATACAACGTAGACAACATAAACGAGGGCAGAATACTTTTCGATTTATACCGCGAAACGGGCAAGGAAAAGTACAAAAAAGCCATAAACCTGCTATATCAACAGCTTTTGGGGCAGCCCCGCACGGGTTTGGGTAATTTCTGGCACAAGAAAATTTATCCCAATCAGGTGTGGTTGGACGGGCTGTATATGGCGCAGGTGTTCTATACCCGCTACGAAACGGAGTTTACGGGCGGCAAAAACTATGCGGATATTGTCGGGCAGTTTGAAAACGTGTACAAATATATGTACGACAAGGATAAGAAGCTGTACTACCACGGTTGGGATTATTCCAAAACGGCGTTCTGGTGCGATAAAAACACGGGGCTTTCAAAAAGTTTCTGGTTGCGTTCGGTAGGCTGGTACACCGTAGGTCTGGTGGACGCGATAAGCTATTTTGCCGATACCGCAAAGCAACTTAAAGACAGGCTTATAAAGATTTTCCGCGAGACGGTAGAGGGGCTGGAAAGATATATCGACCCCGTAGGCAAAATGTTCTATCAGGTTGTGGATCAGGGCGGCAGAGAGGGCAACTACCTTGAAACTTCCGGTTCCGCAATGATCGCCTACGCTATGATGAAGGGCGCAAGGTTGGGCTATGTGGATAAGCGCTTTGCAAAAGTGGGCGAAGAGGTGTTCAACGGCATCTGCAACAAATACCTCACCGAAACGGACGGCAAGCTGAACCTCGGCGGGATATGCCTTATGGCGGGGCTGGGACCCGAAAGCAACCGCAAGCGCGACGGCACTTTTGAATACTACATTTCGGAGCCGGTTGTGGAAAACGACGCGAAGGGCACGGGACCGTTCGTTATGGCTTATACAGAAATAAAACAGCTTTAAAGTTAAGTATAATACGGGCGGCGCGGAGTTTAACTCCGCGCCGCTTTTAAAATGATACGGTTTGTTTCGCGCGACAAAATGCTTTATATGTTGCGCTTTTCACTTTTTAAGGTAATAGGAGGGGGACACGCCGAAGCGCTTTTTAAACACGCGCGAAAAGTACAGCGGTTCCGCAAATCCGCAGGCTTCCGCAATCTGCGCAACCGAATAGTTGCTGTATCTGTTGGAAATTCCCCCCTCAAGCAGTCCGCGCGCAAGTTGCATCCGCAGCGAAATCATATATTCGTGCGGGGTTACGCCCGTTTCCTTTCTGAAAAGTTTGCGCAGATAGTCGTAGTTCAACGGTAGGCTTTTAAGATAATCTTCAAGCGAAAACGCGGCAAGACTTATATTGCGCTCTATCTCGTTTTTCACTGTGGCTACCACGGGCGAAAGCTGTTTAACGCCCTGCGCCGCGGCGATATATGCCGTTATAAGTCCGCCCAAAGCCTCCAGCACGCCCCCGCCCGCCGCAAAATATCTTTCCGCCTGTTCAGCCGCGCGCGCTATGTCGCCGTACGGCATATCGTCTATCACGGCGGGTTTGCCGCACTGCAACAGCGCCTGTTCGATACGTATAAGCAGATATTCCCGCAAGCCGCGTATTTCGCACGCGCAAGCGGGGGGGATAACTATCACGTTCCCGCGGCAAAACGCCTTTTCCCCGCCGCCGCAGATAAGTTCTCCGCGTTGGTCGGGCACAATTATTTCGTAAGCCCGCGTATCCCCCGCCTCGCGGCGGTTTTGAATTTTTCCCGCAAAAGTAATTCTGTTCATATCCGTATTATATCACAAAATATCCGTTTTGTCCATATTGTCAAAAACAAAATTGTTTACAATATTTTTCGGCAGTGATATAATTAACGCTATGGTACACGTTTATTTAAAGGTATTGCTTATTATGGCGGTGCTTTTTGCGTTTATGTTGCCGGGGTTTGCGCTTAAAAAACTTAAACTTTTCGGCGAAGGCGCAACCGTAACGTTAAGCAATCTGTTGCTGTATGTTTGCCAGCCGGCTTTGGCGATAAATTCCTTCTGCGTATTTTCGGAAGAGGATTACGCCGTGGTTCAGGCGATAAAAAAGACGGTCTTTCTTAAAAATTTTGCTATAACGGCGGCAATTTCCTTTGCCGCAATGGGGATAATGTTTGCGCTTTGCAAACTTGTTTTTTTACGGTATAAGAGGAAGGACGCGGCAAACGTATACACATACATAGCCGTCTTTTCCAATTGCGGATTTTTGGGCATACCGTTTGTGGAAGCCTTTACCGACGGCAACCCTGTGGCGGTTATGTATATGATGGTGTTCAACGTGGTTTTCAGCATTATGTGCTGGACGTTCGGCGTTGCGCTTATTACGGGAAGCGTAAAAAACATACGCCTTAAAAAGGTGCTGTTAAACCCCACCGTAATTTCAAACGTGGTGGCTTTGGCGCTGTTCTTCGTGCCGCAGATAAATATATTTATGCTTGACGGCGCAGAACAGCTGCGTATGTTGCCGCAGTATTTATCCTATATGACGGCGCCCCTTTCAATGATAATAGTGGGCGTGCGCGTGGCGGAAATGGATTTTAAAAGCATTTTCGGGGACAAAGGTTCATACTTTGCGGGCTTTTTGCGGCTTGCGGTTGCGCCCTTTCTCACTTTGGCGTTGGCTTTGCCCTTCCGCGGCGTTTTGGGTGCGGGCGCGGCAAGCGGGTTTGAGGAATTTGTTTACATTTCGCCCGTTATAGCTATGGCTATGTCGCCTGCGGCGTCCGTCCTTGCCATGGCTGAAAGTTTCGGCGGGGATACGCGCACAGCCGCTTCCGGGTTCGTTTCGGGCACGGTTTTAAGTTTGGTTACCATTCCGCTTGTAATAACCGCGGTTGCGGCTATATTCGGCATATCGGCGTAAAAATTCGCAAAACAAAAAGGCGGCTGAAAAGCCGCCTTTTTTATGCGCCGCAAAATCAATTTTTCACGTAATCGCCGTTTAAACCTATCTGCCCGTTATTGCCTTCCGTCCTCGTGGCGTTCCAAAGCTGACCGTCGCTGTCCACGGCGGCGTTGCCCTCGCCAACGTTTTTGCCTATGTGCGCCGAAACGTTTGAAGCGACACGGTCTTGAACGCCTCCGGATTCATTTCCTCTTGCCGACACGTTAAGCGTGCCTGCCGCCGTTGAAACGCAACCCGAAACCGTGCCGTTGTTAAGCCCCACGTCGCTACCGGCGTTCAGGGAAACGTAAACTTTAAGCCCCGTGTCAAATCCCGTCAGGAAACCCGTCCAATTAAAGGTTGTGATATATTCGGCGGTTATTTGCAGGTTTGCGCTTTCGCAACCCGAAACCGTGCCGTTGTTTTCGCCCGTTATACTGCCTATGGAAATTTGTACGTTGCGGTTGACAGTATCCGAGGCGTTGCTTGTCGTAAGAGATTCCGAATAGGAGTGGGATACGGTGAGGTTTTCCACTTTGCAGTTGCGTATAACCCCGTTGTTAAGACCCACCAATCCGCCTACCGCGCCCGCGCCGTTGGTAAGCGTAAGGGTGGAATCGGTAAGCGTAACGCCGTCTATAACGCCGCAGTTTCGCGCAAACAAGCCTATGTAACCGCTGCCGAAGCCTGCGTTTGAGGAATAATTCAAGCCGCTTATCGTAACGCCTTCCCGCGAGTACAGCCTGCCGCAGAACGATCTGCCGTTCAAACCTATGGGCGTCCACTCTACGCCGGAAAGCGAAATGTTTTCGGCTATTATATAGCTTCCGCTTAAATTATCGTTTATGGCTTGCAGTTGGGCGGCGTTGTGTATTTCGGTAAATTGCACTTCTATTTCCGCTTCGCATACGTCGCATTTCAGATCCTGATCCAAATCTTTGTGCCCCGTGGGCGGCACAGCCTGTTGAGATTTTTGCACATAGCCGCACGTTTTGCAGGCTATCTCCTCGGTTTTTCCCTCTTCCGTGCAGGTGGGCGGAACAGCCGGCTTTGTAATTTCGGTATCGTGTTCCGCTTTGGGTATAACTTCGCCGCCGCTTCTTATAAAGCCGCAAATTTCGCAGTATTCTATCGCCGTTTTGCCCTCGGAATAGCAGGTGGCGGGTATTTCGGGTATAACCGCCTTTTTGTAATCGTGGTTCACCAATTTATCGTCGGGTGAAATTCTTTGGTTGCAGTAATAGCACACCGCGTTTTCGATATTGTTCCCCAACGTGTGCCCGGGCAATTCGTAAAGGTATTTTATGTTCTCGTCCTCGGGCAGGCAGTAGTGCTCTTCAAACGAAGCGTCATAATCTACGTATGTGCTTACGGTAAGGCATTTTGTGCAATACATTGTTTCCGTACGGTGGCAGGATGCGCCGGAATAGATTACAACCCAATTGTGGTCGCATTTTGAACGGCTGTTTTTATTCTTACAGCCGCCGCACCCTACGCCGAAGGCAACGCATAACGCAACCGACATAACAGCTATCAATGCAATAATATATTTTTTCATATCGCCGCCTCCTTAATTTTTATAGTCGGTTACCGTAATTCTGCCGCCGGATTTTACTATCTGCTGTACGGTAAGCCCCAAATCGTTACATTCCTCGGGCGCGTTTCCGCTTCCCACAATTCCGCCTATATATGCGGTTACGTTGGATTCGCATTTGCCGCCGTTCTTTTGTGCGCCCACGGTGAATACCGCTTCGCGCCCGCCGGTGTTACTGCAACCTTTAACTTCGCCCTCGTTTGCGCCCGCAATACAGCCAACGCTTATTTTGGCGTTTACTATAAAGCTGTAGCTGTCCATTATCATTGCGTCGTGTATGCTGTATATCTGTTCATAGTTGTTCAGTATCGAAAAGATATCCGACATACAGCCGCTTATCTTGCCTTTATTTACGCCCGCAATCGCGCCTATGGACATATCCGGGCTTCTGCTTACGTCTATGTTGGTTCTTATATCCGCTTCTATGTGTTCGTTCCAGCTTTGATCTATCAGGAAGTTGGTTACCGTACATTCGGAAACGGCGCCCGCGTTTATGCCCGCAATGCCGCCGATACTGCCCGACGCGGTGTTGCATATTATCCGCACGTCTTTAAGTTTCAAACCCACTATCGCGCCGTCGTTTTTGCCGAACAGCCCGCAGTTTACTTTGCCCAAATTGCCGTTCACCGTCATCGTAAGTCCGCTTATGGTGTGCCCGTTGCCGAAGAATTTGCCCGTAAACGGCGTTTCTTCGTCGCCGATGGGCGTCCATTCCCTGCCGGCAATTGAAATATCGCCTTCGAGGATGTACGTTCCGCCGGGATTGTCCGCAACCGCAAGCAACCCCGCTATGTCGTCTATGGGCGTGGCGTTATCGTTTGCAAGCGTGCCGCACGCGTCGCAATAGCCGTCGTTGTCTTCGTCGGAATGTCCCGTGGCGGGTATAACTTCGCCGCCGAAAGTTTTGTGGCAGGAACTGCAATACAGCGTGGGCTGTAAGCCCGCTTCAAGGCAGCCCGCCGCTTTACCCGGCGCGGTAACAGTGGTGTTGTGCGGAAGGGCGGGATAGGTTGTGCGGTGCACTATTTCAAGCCCGCATTCCGAACAGTGCGAACCCGCCGACATACCCCCGTGTTCGCAGGTGGCGGGCACTTCGGGGTCTTCAACTATGTTGTGTTGCCTCTGCAATGTTACGCGGTACTGTTTGTTGCACCGCGAGCAGGTGTATTTCTCGTACCCTTCTTCGGTGCAGGTGGGTTGTTTGGAATCCAGCAGTTTGCCGGGTTGGTGCCCCAACGGCGGCAGGTCCTCGGTATAAGTACTGCCGCAATCGCAGGCAGCTTTTATCTGCCCGCCGCTTGTGCAAGTGGGTTCGATAGCCAATTCGTATTCATAGTTATGCGTGTGCCCGCTTTTACAGCTTTTGCAACCCATGGTGTGGCGGCAGTCTTCCGCGCAACCGGAACAAGCCGAAACAAAGCAGGAGCCCAAAAAGCAAGCCGACAGGCATATCCCCGCCGCGGTTATAAACACGGCGGCAAAAATAAACAAAAGAATTTTTCTCATATAAATCTTTCCGTGAGACAGCGCTCTTTTCTTTAATTATATAATAAAGGTAAACTAAAATCAAGCGTATGAAAAATTTAGATAAAAAACGGCGCGCAAATAAAAACTTTTCAAAAGTTTTTATTTGCGCGCTTTGCGTTCCCCACAGCCGTTTTTCAGCGACGGCTTTATATATACGGGGCAATCTGTCTCTTCGTCGTATTCGCCGCAGTCGGCATATCCGCACGCCTTAAAAAAGGGCAGGGCGGAGGGGGTGGGCAGGCAATACGCCCTTTCGGTTCCGCTTTCGTCCAACCGCATTTCGGCGGTGTAAAGCAAAAACCTGCCCAAACCTTTACGGCGGAAGGAGGGGTGTACGTAAATTTCACGTATGTCGCCCCAGCCCTCCTTAAAGTTCCAATCGTTGTCTATTTCGTCGCGCTGGTAAATCACAAACCCCGCGGGCGCGCCGTCGTCCTCTACAACGTCCACGCGCAAAAGCCCCGCCAGCAAATCCGGCACAACGTAATCTTCAACCACCGTCTCCGCGTCGTCCTCACAGCCGAGTTCGGCGTAATACGCCTTGAACAGGGCGGTGAACAGCGGCAGGGTTTCGTCTTTCAAAGGCGAAACTTTCAACATATATTCACCTCAAAAAAATAAGGGCTTGAAAAAGCCCTTTGTTTTTTTATTCCGCGACGGGATATACGCAAACCTGCTTACCGTCTTTGCCTACTCTTTCAAAACGTACCGTTCCGTCTACCAATGCAAACAGCGTATCGTCCTTGCCCATACCAACGCCGCTGCCTGCCTTAAACTTGCTGCCGCGCTGTCTTACAAGTATGTTTCCGGCAAGCACGAACTGCCCGTCGGAACGTTTTACGCCCAATCTTTTGGCTTCGCTGTCCCTGCCGTTGTGCGAGGAACCGGTACCTTTTTTATGCGCAAATAAACTTATAAAAAACATATTAGTCCTCCTTTTTATCTTCGGCTTCGGCTTTCTTCGCCTTCGTTGCGGCTTTCTTCGCCGCGGGCGCGCCGATTGCAGTTACTTTGATTTGGGTGTAGGGCTGCCTGTGACCCTGCTTCTTGCGTTCGTTCTTTTTGGCTTTGTACTTGAAGACGATTATCTTCTTGTCCTTGCCCTGCGAAACGACCTCTGCGGTAACCCTCGCGCTTGCAACTTCCGCGCCTGCCTTTATACCCTTTTCGTCGGCAATAAGGATGACGGGGAAAGAAACGGTGGTGCCTACGGCGGCGTCAAGTTTTTCCACTTTGATCACGTTGCCGATCTCCGCTTTGTACTGTTTGCTGCCGTTTTCAAAAATAGCGTACATAAAAATACCTCCTCTAACCAGTCTCGCCGGATACAATTACCCAAAGGGATAGGCAGCGCAATGCGCGTTTAAAAAGCCCGTTCCGAGCGGCTCGACATTTAATTTAACACAACAAAGAGGATAAGTCAAGCGTTTTTCGGGTTAAATAATTTATACTTCGTATAATTTGCGGGCGCGGCGGCAAACTTATAAAAAGGGGGATGATATGGAAATTAAATCAGACAGCGAAATACTCGCCGAAATTTACCGCAACGCACAGCTTGCCCTTACGTCCATTTCAGACATAATGCCGCAGATAGAGGATTCCGCGATACGCGAAGAGATAATGCGCGAACACGAGGAATACGAGCGGATATGCGGCGAAGCGGCGCAACTTGCAAAAAAATACGGGCTTGACCTGAAAGAACCGGGAGCCGTAAAAAAAGCCATGATGAATATGGCGATAAAGATGAACACCGTTGCGGATAATTCCGCGCAACATATTGCGGAAATGATGATAAAGGGCACGGTTACGGGGCTTACTTGCCTTAAAACTTCCCTTTCCGACGGCGAAAAGACAATGGACGGCGAAGTGAAAAAACTTCTTACCGAACTTATAACGCTTGAAGAAAGTTTTGAAGAAAAACTGAAAACTTATCTTTAAGCCGCGGCGCGCTTTACGCATACCGCAAACTTATCATACCCGGGCCCCTGCGGCGCGGGTATTTTTTTGCTTAAAAAACGTTTTGCCCGAACGCCCGTATTTTCAAAAGATTTACGGCTTTTCCGCCGAAGCGCGCTTCCAGAAAGCGGCAAAAAAGGTCCGGACGCAAATTTTCCGTGCCGCATTTAAGCTCGAAATAAAGCCCGCTTTGCGTAAATTCCAGCTTAACTATTTTCGGGATGATATCCGTTTCCCGCCCGCGCATATCGGTTATCGTCACGCTTTTTTCACCTAAAAACTTTTCAACGCAAAAGGGGGTTATCCCCCCGCAGGTGTAGCCGCAGTATTCTATCGTGTTTGCGAAGTTGGGGTTTTTGTCCGTCTTTACATAGCTTAAACATTTTATCCCCGCGGGGGACGCGGCGTTAAACGCTTCGGCAAAGTTTCCGCCGTATTCGCAGTCCGCGGCGCCGTATTCGGCGACAGACCCCACGCCGAGGGGCAGGGGATTGTTCAAAAAAATTTTGGGGTGCCTGTGAAAACCTTCGCTTAAATTAACCTTTATCCCCGCGCGGCGCAAAGTTCTGTCCACGTGCCTTAAAAGGTCGAGGTGGGAAAGGTATATCGCTTCATCCGTTTTGGAATATCTGAAAGCTATCATTTTTCGCCTCCCGCGGCGGGGCATACTTTCTGTAACCCGCACCCTTTGCAGGATTGCAGGCAACTGCCCGTCACTTTGCCGCCGTAGGCGCGTTTCCGCTCTTCCGCAAAAAATTTTTTGTCCACGCCCACGTCTATTATGTCCCACGGCAATATTTCGTTTTCGTCCCATTCGCGGGTGTATTCGTCGGGGCGCACGCCCGTCTCGTCAAACGCCTTTTGCCAGCCCGCGCGGTTGAATTCCTTGTCCCATCCGTCGAAGATGCAACCGTTTTCATAGGCGCGGCAAAGCACTTTTGATAGTTTTCTGTCGCCGCGGGCGAACACCGCCTCCAGCTTTGCGGCAAAGTTATCGGACCAGCTTAACGTAACGCCTTTCACTTTCAAAGTGCGTTTCAGCACGTCCAGCTTGCGCGTAATTTCCTCTTCGCCGCACTGCTTTTCCCATTGGAAGGGGGTAAACGGCTTTGGGATAAACGTCGCGCAGGATACCGAAATGCGCAAAGGCTTTGCGCGCTTCTGTTTGTTATACAGCCCTTTTATCTTCGCGCATATGTCGTTTATGCCCGCTATATCCTCGTCCGTTTCGGTTGGCAATCCCAACATAAAATACAATTTCACCGCGGAATATCCCGCGTCGAACGCGCTTTCGGCGGCTTTTAAAATTTCCTCTTCGGTGATGTCCTTGTTTATTGCGTCGCGCAGGCGTTGCGTGCCCGCTTCGGGCGCAAAGGTAAGAGAAATACGCCTTGCGTCCTGCGTGAAATCCCCCTCGAAGCTGTCCGCGCGCAGAGAGGGCAGGGCAAGCGTAACGTCGCCCGGCAATTGCGCTTTAAGGCTTTTCAGCAATTCTTTCAGGTGCGGATAATCGCCCGTGGAAAGGGAATTCAGGCTTACTTCCCCGTAGCCCGTGTTTTTGATAAGGGCGCAAGCCTGCCTTGTAAGCGTCTGCACGGAACGGGCGCGCACGGGGCGGTAGATAAAGCCCGCCTGACAGAACCTGCACCCGCGGTAACAGCCGCGCATAACCTCAATCACGGCGCGGTCGTGCACGCTTTCGCAGTTGGGCACGCATATTTTTTCGGGGAACACCGCCCCGTCGAGATTTTTCACAATCGCCTTTTTTACCCGCGTCGTCCCGCCGAACGAAGTTATCTTCCCGTCGGGCGAATAATTCACGGCGGTGCGGGAGGGGAGGTATACCCCGTCTATGCGCGATATTTCGTCGTAAAACTTTTCGTTTGCGCCGCCGCACCTTACGTACGCCTCGCCCACAAGCGCGTCGGTTTCTTCCCCGTCGCCCACAAAAACTATGTCGGCAAAGTCGGCAAGGGGTTCGGGGTTGACGGCGCAGGGTCCGCCCAGCGCAATCAGCGGATATTTTCCGCCCTCTCTGTCCTTGCGCAAAAGGGGTATCCCCGCCAGATCAAGCATATACAGCACGTTTGTGTAGCACAGCTCGAATTGCAGCGAAAAGCCTAACATATCAAATTCCGCAAGCGGCTTTTTCAGCCCCAGCGAATACAGCGGTATCCCCGCGGCTTTCAGCGCGGCGCCGAAGTCCCTGTACGGCGCGTAGCAAAAATCCGCGGTATATCCGCGGGCGTTTACGCTTTCCGCAACGATCTTTATCCCGAGGTTGCTTGTGCCCACTTCGTATAAATCGGGGAAGCACAGGCAGAAGAGGAACCCGCTTTCTTTAAGCGCGGGCGCGCCGTATTCCCCGCCCACGTAACGCGCGGGCTTTTCGCAGGAAAGCAAAATGTTTTTAAGTTTTTGGATATCTACGTTCATATTACGCTGATAATTATAATCCATCTTAAAAATTTAAGCAATAATTTTTACGCCGCCCGAATCATTTATTGACAAGCGGGTAAATTACGGTTATAATAAAAAGCGGAGGAATTTTAAGATGAAAATTGATTTTAAAGGAATTACCGCGGAAGAACTTAACTTCAAAATCAACCGCGTTAAACTTAACGCAACCGACAAGCTGGAACTAAAACCCCAATTTTCCCGTCAGGTGCGCAAGGTAAACGGCAACGATAAACTTAACTTCGTTGCGCTTTCCGTAAAGGTGGAAAGCACCGAGGAAGAACCTAAACCTTTCGATATACTTGCAACTTTGGTGGGCGTGTTTGAAGTGGAGGACATAAAGGATACCACCGAGGAGAGGGCTTTCGTCATAGAGGCGACGAAGATAGTTTATCCCTATCTGCGCGCCGCGGTTACAAACCTTACGGCTACGGCGTTTATCGCGCCCCTCAACCTGCCCGTCATTTCGGGTCCCATTTTCCCCGAGGACAAGGAATTGTACGCGTTCGCGGTGGACGGCGGCAACAAGCTGAACTGAAAGTTATAAAAGCGCGCCTTTGGGGCGCGCTTTTTTTATCCTCACGCACAAAACGCCGCCCGCGCCGCGCGCCGTATATATATTAATAGTAAAAATTTCGGAAAAAATCCGAAAAATAAGTTGACACGCCCGTTTTATTGTGGTAAACTCTCTGTACACTCTAACGGGGGTGTAATTTTTTTGTACGGAGTTTTCAAAAATGGCGGCAAAAGCATCAACAAGGGCGAAGATAACATTGGAATGCACCGAGTGCAAACATCGCAATTACGACAGCTATAAGAATAAGAGAAACGACCCCGACAGACTTGTAATTTCAAAGTACTGCCCTTTCTGCAAAAAGCACACCGAACACAAGGAATCCAAATAAATTACCTTAAAGAGGCGCATTATGGCAGCAGCTAAAAACGAAAACAAGGAAAAAAAGCCCAATATCTTTGTCCGTATGGGCAGAAGGCTGAAAGAAACTTTTTCCGAACTGAAAAGGGTTACGTGGCCCACTTTCCCCAAAGTTGTAAAGGCAACCTGCGTTGTTTTGGTCGTGGTTGTTGTTTTTACCGTTGTGGTAACCTGCATCAACGTGGGATTTAAGGAACTTCTCGATTTGGTTACGGGAATAGAAGGTATCAAATAAGGTATCGAGGGGCAGTTTAATGGTAGACGTAACTACAACGCCTTGCTGGTATATCCTTCACACCTATTCGGGCTACGAAATAATGGTTAAGGACAGCCTGCAGAGGTTGATAGAAAACAACAACTTACAGGATATGATCTTCGACGTAAAGATCCCCACCGAAAAGGATATCGAAGAGAAGAACGGAAAGCGCAAGATAGTAGAGCGCAAGATGTTCCCCTGCTATGTGTTCATAAAGATGATATATTCCAACCAACTTTGGTATCTTGTCACCAACACCCGCGGCGTTACGGGCTTTGTGGGTCCCCAAGGCAGACCCAAGCCTTTGAAGGAAGCGGAAATCCGCAAGATGAGGCTTGAAGAAACCGTATACGAGGCGGATTTCGGCGTCGGCGACGAGGTTTTGGTGGAATCGGGACCTCTGGAAGGGTTTACCGGCACCGTTACCGAGCTGAACAACGCCGCGCAAAAGGCGAAGATAAACGTGCAGATGTTCGGCAGGAACACCGACGTGGAAGTGGAATATATACAAATCCGCAAAACCTCGCCCGCGGTTCAGGAAGCGCCCGCAACCCCCGTTGCCGACGGGGAAAAGGACGGCACGGAAGAATAAGCCCGTGCGCGTATATGTGCGCGTAATTAATTAGGTAGACGGCGTGCGGGGGTTTCCCCGCAAGTTTAGTCGTCTGCAAACCCGTTTGTGTATTTTGCACAGACAAAACATTGTTTTAATGTGGGAGGATGCGTTAAATCTTTTCATGGCGTATCCGCTATCACCACTTTGAGGTATAAAATATGGCAAAAAAAGTAACCGCGGTTGTTAAACTTCAACTTCCCGCAGGCAAAGCCACCCCGGCGCCTCCCGTAGGTTCTACGTTGGGCCCCCACGGTATAAACATACCCGGCTTTACCAAGGAATTCAACGCTAAAACCGCAAATCAGGCGGGGCTTATAATCCCCTGCGTGGTAACTATCTATCAGGACAGAAGTTTTACTTTCGTCCTCAAAACTCCCCCTACGCCCGTGCTTATCAAAAAGGCGTTGGGTATCGAAACCGCAAGCGCGCGTCCCAACAGGGACAAGGTGGGCAAACTTACCCGCGCACAGGTGGAAGATATAGCAAAAACGAAGATGCCCGATCTCAACTGCCACGATCTGGAGGCGGCGAAGAAGATGGTAAAGGGCACTGCCCGTTCGATGGGCATTACGGTAGAGGAATAAGGAGGGGCGCAGATGAAAGTTGCAAAAAAATACGCTGAAAGCGTTAAACTGTACGAGCGTTCCAAAGCCTACGAGCTTTCCGAAGCTGCAAAAATAGTGCTTGAAACGGCAAAAGCAAACTTTGACGAAACTATCGAATTACACGTGCGTTTGGGCGTGGATCCCCGTCAGGCGGACCAGCAGGTGCGCGGCGTGCTGGTACTTCCCAACGGCACAGGCAAGACGAAGAAAGTGCTTGTAATCGCAAAGGGCGAAAGGGCGGACGCGGCTACTGCCGCAGGCGCGGATTACGTAGGCGCGGAAGAGACCATTCAGAGAATACAGAAGGACAACTGGTTCGATTTCGACGTAATGATTACCACCCCCGATATGATGGGTATGGTAGGGCGCATAGGCCGTATCCTCGGCCCCAAAGGACTTATGCCCAACCCCAAAAGCGGCACCGTTACTATGGACGTGGCAAAAGCCGTTCAGGAAGTTAAGGCAGGTAAAGTGGAATACCGTCTGGACAAGACGGCTATCATCCACTGCCCGGTAGGCAAAAAATCCTTCGGCGCGGAAAAACTTACCGAAAATATCACCGCGCTTATGGACGCAATAGTCAAAGCCAAACCCTCAACGTCAAAGGGGCAGTATATAAAAAGCGTTACGCTTTCGGCAACTATGGGTCCGGGCGTAAAGGTAAACTACAACAAAACCTGATATTTTCCGCAAAAACGGTTGACAAAACCGTTGCGGCAGGATATACTTTAAAAGAATTTTATTTGTGACCGCAGAAGTCGGGCGCCGCAAGGCTTAATTTCCCGATCAGGTGACAGGAATAAGAAGTTTAAGGCGGAAAAGCCCGTAATTTCCCTGCGCCCTGCGGCGCAGGGAAATTTATTATTATAAAAAGGAGTGACATCGTGTCGGCTAATTTCGAAGCTAAAAAAGCAGTTGTCGCCGAAATTTCGGAAAAACTTAAAAACGCAAAGTCGGTTGTTCTGGTTGATTACAACAAACTTACCGTGGCGGAAGTTTCCGAACTTCGCAACAAGTGCAGGCAGTCCGGTTGCGAGTACAAGGTCTACAAAAACACCCTTGTAAGAAAGGCGCTGAACGATATGGGCTTCAAGGATTTCGACGCGGATCTCAACGGTCCCACCGCCATAACTTTCGGCAGCGACGAAACAAACGCTGCAAAGCTGATGGTGGAAGCGGCGAAAAGTCTGGAAGACAAAATCGTCCTTAAAAGCGCTTTGGTGGACAACGCGTACGTGGATAAAAACGGCGTGAAAGAGCTTGCCACCATGCCTTCGAGAGAAGAGCTGGTTGCAAAGATGCTGGGTTCCATGCAAGCGCCTCTCGCAAACTTTGCGGGCGTACTTTCCAACCTTTTGGGCGGAATCGTCCGCGTACTCAACGGCATTGCGCAAAGCAAAGCCTGAAACGCCTTTACGGCGAGAACGGGAGAAGCGCGTCCCCAACTGCGCTGAAAAATAAAATCATAAAAATAAACGAGGTATAAAAATGGCAGACGTAAAGAAATTTATCGAAGAAATCAAAGGTTTAACCGTTCTTGAACTGAACGAACTTGTAAAGGCTCTTGAAGAAGAATTCGGCGTAAGCGCAGCCGCTCCCGTAGCGGTAGCCGCGGCTCCCGTAGCAGGCGCAACGCAGGCTGCTCCCGCCGCAGAAGAAAAGACCGAATTCAACGTAGTTCTCAAGGACGCCGGCGCGAAGAAGATCGACGTTATCAAAGTTGTACGCGCATTCACCGGGTTGGGACTTGTTGAAGCGAAAACCGCCGTTGAAAAGGGCGGCGTGCTTAAAGAAAACGTTCCCAAGGAAGACGCAGAAAAGATACTTGCCGACCTTAAGGCGGCAGGCGCAAACGCAGTTCTCGAATAATTTACAAAACTGTGAAAGACGGCGGGGGCAATTGTATTGCGCCCGCCTTTTGCTCGCCTTTTCAAATTGCGTAAAAGGCGAGCAAAGGGCATATATGCCCCCGCAGATTGCAATGCGGGGGCAATTTCGCCGATTTTGTTATAAAATCGCTTGACTACTTCGACATTTAAAAGTAAAATATAATGGTATAGCTATAATACGGCAGGAAGTTGTATGTTTAAATTCCTTAAACGCATATCCATAACGTTAGCGCTTGCGGCGATATTCGCGGTTACCGCCGCGCTTTCCGCTTGCACGATAACAACAAAACATCCCCGCGCCACCATTTCGGTGGAATTCGAGGGAGTAACTTACGATATCCAGTACACCCTTTACAGAAATATGTATCCCCAGACGGTGCAACACTTTATCGAGCTTGCCGATTCCGGCTTCTATGACGGAATGATAGTGCACGATTACGAAACTAACGAATGGTACACCGGCGGCATAAACTATGCCGCGGAGGAGGGCGGCTCCCCCACGGAAAATTACGCAAGCGCGTATACCACGGCGGCGTTGAGAGAATACCTCACGGAAAACGACAAGGAAAGAGAGTATTACAATTTGTTCAACAGCGGCGCGCTTACCCCTTCGGTATATTCGCGGCTCGTGTATGATAAAGACGGCAATGCAACCGTTTCCGCAGAGGACGCTTTGCCCACGCTTATAGGCGAATTCCGCGATAACGACCACAATATCGAAAAGGGCGCGCTTACCTCTAAATTCGGCGTGCTTAAAATGTATTATTACGACAAGGGCACCGACACCGATTATAAAAAGGTAGCCATCAAAAATTGGAACGGCGAAATTATGGAACACGACTACCGTTTCAATTGCGCCACAAGCGTATTCAGCATACAGTGTTCCTCGTCCGGCAATCTCGGCGAAAGCAGATACTGCGTATTCGGACAGTTGAGAAACGGGGAAGCCCGCGGCAAATTAGAGCAATTGCTTGACGCCATAGACGATTATATCGAGAATAATTATTCCTCTTCCACGTCGTTTACCACAACTGTTTCGGATTTTCAGGTTGACAATCTGGATAACTTTGCCGAAGAGGACGGACGCGGTTTAGAGGCGGACTTCACGCTTACCGCTTCGCCCATAATAATCCGTTCGGTAAAGATAAATAAATACTGATTGACAAAGTTAAAAGCGTGCGCACCCGGCAAGGGTGCGCATTTTGATTGAAAGGGAAATTTATGCCAAACACAAAAGTTTCGGGCGGAAAGATGCGCTCGGATAAAATGCGCAACGAAAAGATAAGCCGTTTGCTTATTTCGATGTCTCTGCCGGCGATAATTTCGATGCTTGTGCAGTCGCTGTACAACGTGGTGGATTCCGTTTTCGTATCCAACATAAGGCAAACAAACGTAAGTTATACGGGTTTGAACCTCGGCGACGACAGCTTTACCGCCGTTTCGATAGCCTATCCTATGACGCTGATAGTGGTGGCGGTGGCGATAGGCATAGGCGTGGGCGCAAACGCGTACGTTTCGCGCAAGTTGGGCGAGGGCAACCGCGCAAAAGCCAATCAGGCGGCAAAAACAGCCGTAATTATGGCGGTTATCGCGTGGCTTGTGATGCTTGTGCTTGCTTTTACCGTATCAAAGCCCTTTATCGCCGCGTTCGCCAAGGAAGAGAACAACATATCCGACGTAAAATACGTAAACACGCAGGGCACGATATATCTTGCGATATATATGTCGTGCAGTTTGGGCAGTTTGCTTGAAATAACCTGCAACCGCATTTTGCAGGCTACGGGCAATATGCGCGTGCCGATGATAAGCCAGCTTATCGGCGCATGCACCAATATCGTCCTCGACGCAACGCTTATCCTCGGCTTTAAGATGGGCGTGCTGGGCGCGATAATTGCCACGATAGTGGGGCAGTGGTTCGCCGCGATATTCACTATAAGTATGTTCTTCGTCAAAAAACAGGACGTAAGTTTGTCCTTGAAGGGCTATCGCCCGCGCGCCGATTATTTTTTAAGCATAATAAAAGTGGGCGCGCCCGCGTTTATAATGAACGCCATAGGCGCGTGCATAACAATAATGCTTAACAAAATACTTAAAGGCAACGGCATATTCGTGCTTTCCGCATATTTCAAAATACAGTCTTTCGTGTTTATGCCCACTTTCGGGCTTATGCAGGGCGCGATGCCCATAATGAGCTATAACTACGGCGCAAACCTTAAAAAACGCTTTAATTCCACTTTCAAATGGGCGTTTACGATATCGCTTGCGATATTAACTTTGGGTATGATACTTTTCCTCACCGTGCCGGAATACATTATGAGGATAATGACGTCCAACCCCTCCGTCATCTCCGACGGGGCATACGCGTTCAGGGTCATATGCATAGCCTTTATGCCCGCGGCGTTTTCGGTTACGGCAATCAACGCCCTGCAAGCGGTAAACCGCCCCGTCTCGTCGTTGCTGTTCTCTCTGTGCAGGCAGTTGCTGTTCCTCATACCGTTTGCCATACTTCTGAATAACCTTTACGGGCTTAAAGGGGTATGGTTCGCCTATCCGATAGCGGAAATAGGCGCGGCTTTGATATTTTTGCCCGTCACCGTATACAGCTATAAAAAGCAGTTTGCATATAAACAGCGCCAATACGAGCGCGGAGAGATAACTTTGCCGCCCACCGAAAGGGAGCTTGCCGAATTACAGCTTGCCGAATGTCGCCGCCGCAACGGCGTTTACAGATAAAAAACCGCCCGTATGGGCGGTTTTTTTTACGTTGGTCTAAATTACGGGATATATATTGTCTATTTTATCCTCTTTGTAAGTTACGCCGAAATATTTCACTTCATACAGATTTGCGGATTTGGGATAAACCAACCCCGCGGCGGGTATATCCCCGTGTTTAAGATAAAATTTTTCCGTGGGGACGGTAACGCCCACAAAATTGCCGAGATAGCCGGAAATTTCTTTCGCCCTGCCCGCTATGTCCGCGTGCAGATATTTGCGGCAGTCTCCGCGGCATAGCACCGATTCAAAAAACGCGAAATGCATTATGCTTTTTTCGGGCGGGCGGGTTTCCTCCGTGCGCCCGCAAACAAGCGTCAGCTTTTCCCCGTCGTAGGCGTATTCACATTCGGCGTAGGCGGCGGTGCAGGTTTCAAATGCGACGCGCACTTTCAGCTTTTCCCCCGCCGAAACGCTTTCCGCGCGGTTGGAAAAGATTATTTTCCCGCTTTCGGAAAGTATAATCGCGCACCCGTCGCCGCGTAGGATAAGCGCGGGCAAGCCGCCTATTTCAACCTGTTCCGCGCGGCAATCCGCAAACCCGCGGTATATGGGCGTAAGGGTATATTGCGCCCCTTCCACCGAAAGATATACGCTCCCCTGCGAAAATACCGTAACAAGGTTTCCGCAAAACCTCGTCTGCATTATCACCTTTATGTCCGGTTCTTTGTTGCCGTAAACCCGCAGGTAGATAAGCGCGTCGCCCTCCATAAGATATACGTCGGCAAAGTCCGGCGGGGCGGCAAAAAATTTTTCGTCTATAAAAAAATTTACCGGCTGTAAATTTTCCCCGGGAACAACTTCCGCCAGCACCCTGTCGGCGGGGTCAAGTTCCAAACTTCTCTCAAAGCCGTCTATCGTGCCCACGTAAAGCCCGTTCAGTTTCAGCGCGGCGGGCTTGCAGGATAAAAAATAAACTCTCATTACACACCTTTTTAATTATTTATGAGAAGTTTTAAAAAATTATGTCTGATTAAGGTGTGCAGGGAAGATTATAGTTAAATTATCCCGCCGCGGATAAACCTTGCGGCGCGCAACCGCTATTCGCCGCCGTATTTGTTGGGATTAACTTCCAATATGTCGTCCGCAGAGCAATCGAGAAAGTTGCACAGCTTCGACAAAGTGGCAAGCGTAGGTTGCGCCCGCCCCGAACAGTATTGCGATACGGTGGGGTTGGAAATTCCCAGCGCCTTCGCTATTTCGGATTTGCTTTTCCCCGAGGACTCTATCTCCCGCCTTATGTTTTCACTTATTTTATAGGATAGTAAGTCTGCCATAACTATATTTTATTAAGCATTGCCTAAAAAATACTTGACATTTAGGCATTGCCTAAATATAATATAGTTAGCACATAAGGAGGAAAATATTTTGAAGTCTGAATTTAACGGAGGAGTTTTCGCCTATTATTTCTTTAATTTGCTTAAAGATATAGTAATAATATTGTCGTTGGGCTTTGCCTATCCGGCGATGCAAGCCGTATATCTGCGCTGGCAGACCAAGCATACCGTCGTCAACGGGCAACAACTTAAATTTACGGGCAGCGCAGAGGAATTTTACGGGCGTTTCCTTGTAATGTACGCGCTTTCCCTGCTTACTTTGGGGATATATTACGTCGTAAAGATGCAGGTAGAGCTTATCAGGTGGGAAGCGGCGGGCGTCCACGCGGAGGACAGGATGGATTTCGTTTCCGGCGCGGATATAAAGTGGTATAAACTTATAGGCGTAAATTGCCTGTGCAACCTCGTTTATCTGATTACGCTGGGCATAGCTTCCCCGCTGATACGGTACGAGCGCACGATGTGGTTTTGCAAACATACCTATATAAACGGCGTTGCGCTTCGGCTTGACGGGGATGAAAACAGGTTCTTCCTCAAATGTTTGCTGTGGAGTTTTCTTACAAACGTTACGTTGGGCATATTCGGAATGTGGGCTGCCGTAAAAGTTTTCAGGCTGACGGTTTCGTACATATCTTTTTCGGACGGCAGATATGTTACCGAAAGAACTATTTATCTCAAACCGTCCCTGCCTGCAGGCAAGCCCGACGAACCCGCCGTTGTTCTTGCGCCCGAAATGGGCGAAACCTATGCAAAAGTAAGCGCGTTTCTCAAATTGAAGCGGGCTATGATGTGCTTTGTATGCGAAATACCTTTGCTTTCCGCTTTGCCCGCGCTTTTATATCTGATAAAGCCGATATACGCGGCGTTTTATCCGTTGGCGGCGTTTGCGATAATTTTGCTGTCCTTGCCCGTGATATTTCTGGCGGAAGAACGCCATAAACGCGCGGAAGAGATAAACCTTGCGGGTTGCACCGCGGCGGCTGTAATCGGGATAATATTTTCCGCGTCTATGCCCGTATTTTTGCCCCTGTTTATAGCCGGGCTGATAAAGACAAACGGGATGAAGGAATATCTTTACGCGGATTATAGAGGCGGGAAGCTGTCCTCGTACGGCGAAAACTTTATTGCCGAGGAAGAGCAATATTTCAGGGAAAGCACAGAATATCGGAAGTATTTGTGGGCGTGCAAAACCTATCGCAAAAAATACGGGAAGTATGCAAAATCCGTGTTGGAAAGCGATTACGGCGTAGCTTACGCCCGCAAAACAGCCGCAGGATGATTGTCTATGTGCGGCGGAAGCGCAAACGCTTCCGCCGCATTTTTTTTGCGCGCCCGCAAAAAGAGGTTACATTAAATGTATAAACTCAAAAAATTATGTCAATATTCGGTGTGGAGGAAACAATATGAACAAAATAAACGGTTACACCGAGGAAGAGGCAAAAAGCCTTGTAAGATATATATGCACGGGCAGGAACGCGGGCAAAACCCTTTCCGGCTTGTTTGCAAGCTACGCCGAAAAGACGGGCAGGGCGAAGGGCAGCGTGCGCAATTACTATTACGCCCTGCTTAAAAGCCGCGACGACGACAGGGTGAAAAAAATTTTGCAGGGCACGGGCTTGCAGGCGGGCAAAATAGTGCCCTTTTCCGAAAGCGAGACGGACGAAATGCTTAAAGCCGTACTCGAACAAAAAAGCAAGGGCGTATCCGTGCGCAAAGCCGTGCTTAACCTTTCGGAGGGGGACGATAAACTTATGTTGCGCTATCAGAACAAATACCGCAACGTGCTTACAAAACAGCCCGAGCGTATAGAGCGGCTTATGCGCGAGTGCGGGATAGACGGCGCGGACGGAATGAGAAAGAAGCTGGAAGAGGAAATAAACGGGCTTTACGACAGGCTTGCAAAATCGCTTAAAGACGAAAACAAGCGCCTTTTGGCGGTGGTGAAAAAACTTACGGACGAGAACAATCTTCTGCGCCTTCAATTGAGAAATTTAAGCTGAAAAAATAGGGGCGTCCGCGCGGTTACCGCGCGGACGCCCGTCATATTATGGATATATGTTATAAATCGCCGTCGCTGTGGGTTTTGTAGCCCTCGCCGTAAATTTCCTTTGCGGAAGTTACTATCATAAACGCGTCCGGGTCGATCTCGTAAACCGCGTCCCGCAGGCGGGGGTAAAGCATATTTTTGATGGCGCACATAATTATTCTTCTGCCGTTTTTGGTGTAGCCGCCCTTGCCGTCCACATACGTCGCGCCCACGTTCAGGTCCTCTAAAATCTTCTTTATTATCTCTTCCGATTTTTGCTCGTCGGTAATTATATAGGTGAACTTCGCGGTGTTTCCGCCGTAAAGCATAAAGTCGAACATCAGGGTGAAGATAATAATCGAAACGACGGTGTAAAAAGTCCGCTCGAAGTTCCTGTAAATTATGGCGGAAATGCAAACTATCGTAATATCGATAATCATTGAAATTACGCCCGTCTTTATAAAGCGGAACTTTTTGTGCAGTATTTTTACAATCACGTCCGTGCCGCCGGTGGAACTGCCCATACGGAAAATTATGCCCAGCCCCATGCCGAACGCGCCGCCGCCTATCACGGCGGAAATAAGCAATTCGTCGGTAAACGGCAAAAAATCTTTAAGCACGTAATGCCACAGCTCTATCAGTCCCGAGGAAAGCAGTGTGGAAAACATTGTGGACAGCGCAAAATTTCTGCCGAAGAATATCGCGCCGAGGATAAACAGCGGGACATTGATGATTATTATAAGTATGCCCGTATCCAATTTGGGTATCAGGTAGTTTAAAAATATCGCTATGCCCGTAACGCCGCCCGCGGCAAGGTCGGCTACGTCCAAAAACATAGCCACGCCCACGGAATAGATTATACAGCCAAGCGTTATAACGGCATATTTAAAGAGAAATTTTTTTATAGATTTGCTCCTTTCCATACCCGAATTATACCCCATAATCCGCTTTATGTCAACACGCTTTCGGGGTTTGGGGGGCATACTAATTCTTTCCACTTATATATTTTTTCATAAGCGGCATACTGTAAAAGGGTTAAATCCCTCAAGGAGAGAAAAGTGGAAAAATTTATGTTGGGCGTCGCTTTGGGTATGGCAGGCGGCGCGCTTATAGTCGCAAACAACTGTAAACTGCGCAATCTCATCAAAAAAAATCAGGAAGATCTGATGGAAAAAGCAGAACAGTATATCGACAATAAGCTGGAAGAGTTGGAAAAGAAGGACAAAAAAGGCGATAAGGGCGAAAAAACCGCCCGCCAACAGTCCGACTGACCCACGTATTGCCGCGGAATTTCCGCGGCAATATTTTATAAACGCTTGAAAAATCTTTCCCGCAATGTTATACTTTATTTATGGACAGATATATTGCTTTCGATATAGGCGACAAACGCATAGGCGTTGCGGTTTCCGATCCGTTCAACACCTACGCGTTGCCCAGCGAAACGTACGTGCGCAGGGGCTACCGCGAGGACATAGCCGCGCTTGTGCGCACCGCGCGGGATAAGGGAGCAACCGTTATAGTATGCGGTCTGCCCGTTAATTTCGACGGCACTCCGTCCGTCCAGACGGAAAAGACGTTAAAATTTATCGGAGGGCTTAAAGCCGCGTGCGAAATACCCGTGGTATGCGAGGACGAACGGTTTACAACGCGTATGGCGCACGATACGCTTATTTCGGAGGGGATGCGGCGCGAAAAGCGCAAAAATTACGTGGACGCGCTTGCCGCCGCAAATATTTTGGACGGATATCTTTCAAAAATAAACAAGCGAGGTTGAATATGGAAGAAAAAGACGAAGAGTTGCAGGACGGCGTTATCGAGCTGGTGGACGACTTCGGCAAGACGGTATATTTCAAACTTGTGGGCGTAACCGAATACAAGGGCGAAAAATACACCGTGCTTATGCCCGCCGAACCCAACGAACAGGTAGCCGAAGGCGAAGTTATGATTTTCAGGCTTAACGAAGAGGAAGAGAGGCTTGAAACGGTGGAGGACGAACAGCTTTTGCAGGAAGTTTTCGATTTCTTTTGCAACGAAGAGGACGAAGAGGACGGCGGAGAGGAAAATTGACGATTGCATTTTTCCCGCTTTGCGCCTGCCGTGATTTTCCGTATATGCGGAAAATCACGGCAATTTTTTTACGCCGCGGCGCGCAAATTCATAAATAAAACGTAAAAAACGCAAAAAACGACTGTTTTTGAACGTTTTTCGGCTTAAAAAACGCTTTACAGAACGATTAATTTCTGCTAAAATAATTTAGCTATAAAATTCACACCCGAAGGACGGGCAGCCGTGGCGGTAAATCTTTTTAATGCCGCTGACAGAAACCCTTATGATGAGGTCTTTTCGGGGAGGTAAAACGGAGGAATATATATGGCGGTTATAACAATGAAACAACTGCTTGAAGCGGGCGTACACTTCGGGCACCAGACAAGGAAATGGAATCCCAAGATGAGCAAGTATATCTACGCCGAAAGAAACGATATACACATCATCGATTTGCAGATTACCGTAGGGCTTGTGGAAGAAGCGTACAAGTACGTTGTGGACGCGGTTAAGGACGGCAAAACCGTGCTTTTCGTAGGGACCAAAAAGCAGGCGCAGGACGCCGTAAAGGAAGAGGCGGAACGCTGCGGAATGTACTATGTAAATTCGCGCTGGTTGGGCGGCACGCTTACCAACTTCAAAACTATCCGTTCGCGTATAGACAGGATGGTAAAGCTGGAAAAAATGGAGCAGAACGGGGAATTCGACCTTCTGCCCAAAAAGGAAGTTGCCAAGCTGAAAGAGGAAATGGGCAAGTTGCAGCTTAACCTTAACGGCATAAGGGATATGACGCGCCTGCCCGGCGTAATGTTCGTTGTGGATCCCCATAACGAGGAAATAGCGGTTAAGGAAGCGCGCAAACTGAATATCCCCATCGTTGCCATCACGGATACCAACTGCGATCCCGATCTCATCGATTGCGTAATACCCGGCAACGACGACGCCATAAGGGCGGTTAAACTTATATCTTCGGTAATAGCAAACGCCGTTATCGAAGCAAATCAGGGCGTAACGCCCGTTATAGAAACTTCCGAAGACGAAGGCGGGGAAGTTTCCATTGAAGAAGCGGTGGCTTCCGAAGAAGAACATACGGAAGACGTACCCGAAGAAAAAACCGAAGACAAGGACGAATAGGAGGATAATATGGCTGTAATAACTGCTAACGACGTTAAATTGCTTCGCGAAAAAAGCGGCGCGGGAATGCTTGAATGTAAAAAAGCGTTGACGGACGCCGACGGCGATATGGAAAAGGCGGCGGAACTTCTGCGCGAGCGCGGAATTGCCAAAGCCGTAAAAAAGGAAGGCAGGATAGCCGCCGAGGGCGCTGTGGGCGCGTTCGTTTGCGAAAAATGCGGCACGGGCGTGCTGGTTGAAATCAACTGCGAAAGCGATTTCGTTTCCCGCGGGGAAAAATTCCACGCTATCGTGGACGAAGTTGCCAAGGTGATTGCGCAGAACAAGCCCGCCGACGTGGAAGCACTCAACGCCTGCGCAATGGGCGACGGCACCGTAAAGGATTACATAACGGCGCAGACGGCTGTAATAGGCGAAAAAATTTCCATCCGCAGGTTTGAAGTTTATACCACGGACGGCAAGATAGAGACGTATATCCATATGGGCGGCAAAGTGGGCGTTATGGTGGACGCTGTCGATTTTGCCGCCGGCGCGGAAGAAACCCTTCACGACGTGGCTTTGCAGATTGCGGCGGCTAACCCCGCATATCTCGTTCCCGCAGACGTTCCCGCAGACGTGCTTGCAAAAGAAAAGGAAATTATGCTTGTGCAGATGCAGAACGATCCCAAAAACGCAAGCAAGCCCAAGGAAATACTCGAAAAGATTGTTGCCGGCAAGATGGGCAAATACTATCAGGATAATTGCCTTATGGAACAGCCCTTCGTAAAGGACGACAGCCGCAAGGTTTCCGAAGTTATAGGCAATAAGTTCAAAGTTGCGCGTTTCGTACGCTTTGAAATGGGCGAAGGTCTTGAAAAGAAAAACGAAAATCTTCAGGACGAAGTAGCCAAACAGATCGACGCAATGAAAAAATAAAAACAAGCCCCTTTGCGGGGCTTGCTTTTTTTATCGGCTTGAAAACGGGGCGCGTATTTACGCGCCCCGCAATATTTTTTCAGAACAGGGTAAGCGCGAACAGATAGTCCGCGGAAATATCGTAAAGGCGGCACAGGGTTATTATCTGCGAATAGTTCAGCTCGAAAACTCCGTTTTCAAAGCGGCTGTACTGCTGTTGCGTCATATGCAGTATCTTCGCCGCCTGCGCCTGAGTATACCCCGCCGCCTTTCTGCCCTCCTTTAACCTCTCACCAACGTCTTTTTTGATATCCATACTTTAATTTTATAATTTTTACATCATTTTAATGCTTGACATACATCATAAAGTGATGTAAAATAATAAAAAGATAAAATATTCGGAGGCAAAAACATTCGATGGGAAAACTTATGGATTTTTTCGCGAAGATTACCTTTTCGGGGTATATCCTGCGGGAACATAAAATCACGAAGAACATTGAAAACACCGCATACGCCACCGTCGCCGAAGAGCAACAGAAGTTAGTTGATATAGGCGCAAAACTGCCGTTGGCTGTGCAGGAAGTAAAGGACGTAATTGCGGCGGACAAAAACGAAATAAGCAACAGACCTGTCGTTGCGGGCAGGGAAAGTTTCTTTGACGAAACGGGGCTTACGCCCGCGCAACACAGGGCTAAACAGCTTGACGTTTTAAGGAAGGTAAACCATTATAACGGGCTTATCGACCGCGAAGCGGACAAAATAGGGCAGTTGGACGGCTTGAAAAACAGTTGGGAAGCCCGCCTTGCCACCAAAGTTGTGGTAAAGCGCGCAAAAATAACGCCCGCTTCGGCGGACGCCATAGCGAGGGAACTTTACGACGTATCGTCCGCGGATTTGCAAAAGGCGTTGAAGGACGGCGGCGCGATAAACAAAGTGTTCACCTTTAACGAGGCGGCGATAGTTGTAAACTGCCTTAAAGCGCATAAGATAGAAGCGAAGGCGGTGGAACTGAACGCCGAACAAAACGTAAACGCTATGTCCAAGGGCAGGGATTCGGAAAAAGATCTGCGCCGCGTAGCAAGGAACCAAAGGATATTTTTATCCGCGCTTTTTCTGCTGTTTTTCGCCATAGTGGTGATATTTCAGGCAGTATTCCACAACAACGATCTGGTGCTGATATTTTCGATAGTAGGCGCGGTGGGCGCGGCGTTGCTGTTCCTGTTGCTGTGGCTGTTGATGAAACCTATTCTGGCGGTTGCATACCGCGTTGCCAACAAGTCGTTTGCCAAAAACGCCGAAAGGCTTATAGAGAGGACGGGCTATTTGCGCGGCATAGTGCTTTCGGAAGAATACGAAAAGGGGCTGGACGTACTTTATACGGGGCTGATAGACTGTTTGAACGCATATAACGCAAACAATCAAACGGTTACGCGCTACGCCGCCTCGTTCCTGCCCGAAAGGGTATATTCCGGGCTTTTGCCTATGATTATAGAGCAGATGTCGATAGGCGCGGCTTTCAACGACGCGCTGTTCAAAACGGAAGCTACGATAGACAGAAAGATAGCGCTTAAAAAGGAAGAAGAGCGCGCGGCAAGGCTGGAAAAGGAAGCCATCCGCCACAACGCGGAAATGGAATCGCAGGCAAGGCGCCGCGCCGACGCGGAAAAGCAGAGGGCGGAAGCAATGCGTTGCGCCGTGGAAGAGCAGAAGCGCTACAACGACGCCATAAGATCGCATACCCGCGCCGTGGAAGAAAACACGCGCGAAGTGCGGGATTTGAAGCGCAAAATAGACCAATGACGCAATATTGAAAGCACAGGTTTTTAAAGCCCGCGGGGATATTCCGCGGGCTTTTTTCGCGCCAAAACTTTATTCCGCCCAAAACGCGTAAAATTATTGAAATTTATCGCTGGGTATGTTATAATACTGACAACAATCCGAGAGGGGAAATTATGACACCTAAATATAAAAGAGTGCTTATAAAGCTTTCCGGCGAAGCGCTTGCCGGCAAGTTGGGGCACGGAATCGACGAAAACGTAATTTCCAAAGTTGTAAACCAGATTGCGGAAGTCCACAATATGGGCGTTGAAATAGCTTTGGTAATAGGCGGCGGAAATTTCTGGCGCGGCAGGCAGGGCAAAAAGATGGAACGCACCACCGCGGACCATATGGGTATGCTTGCCACGGTTATGAACTCGCTTGCCATGATGGACGCTTTGGAACAGCGCGGTATACCCACCCGCGTGCAGACCGCGCTTATTATGACTTCCGTTGCGGAACCGTACATTCTGCGCAAGGCTTTGCACCACTTTGAAAAGGGCAGGATAGTTATTATGGCGTGCGGCACGGGCAACCCGTATTGTTCTACCGACACCGCGGCGGCGCAACGCGCCTGCGAAATTCAGGCGGAAGTGCTGATGATGGCGAAGAACATAGACGGCATTTACGACAGCGACCCCAAACTTAACCCCGATGCGAAAAAGTACGAACATATCAATTATATCGACGTGATTAAAAACGGTATAAAGGCTATGGACGCAACCGCCGCTACGATGTGTATGGAAAACGATATCCCCGTGCTTGCTTTCGGGCTGGACGAAGAGGATTCGATAAAGAAAGCCGTATGCGGTGAGAAGATAGGAACTTTGATAGACAATAAATAAGAGGTGAAATATGATAGAGAACGAAAAAGCACAGGAAATTTTGCTTATCCTTGAGGACAAATTGGAAAAATCCAAAAGCATACTTAAAGAAGATTACGCGTCCGTGCGCGCGGGCAGGGCAAATCCCCATGTAATAGACAAGATAACGGTGGATTATTACGGCGTCGCCACGCCCATTGCGCAGACGGCAAGCGTTTCCGTACAGGAAGGCAGATGCCTTGTAATCGCCCCGTGGGACATATCCCTGCTTAAATCCATCGAAAAGGCTTTGCAGGTTTCAAGCATAGGCATAAATCCCACCAACGACGGCAAAGTTATACGCCTCGTTTTCCCCGAACTTACCGAAGAACGCCGCCGCGACCTCACAAAACAGGTGAGGAAGATGGGCGAAGATTGCAAGGTGGCGGTGCGCAACACCCGCCGCGACGCGATGGACGGCGTTAAAAAATTGAAGAACGACAAAACCCTTTCCGAGGACGAATGCGCCCTGTGCGAAAAGGAAATAGAAAAGACCGTATCGGATTCCATAGCGGAAATAGACGCGCTTGTAAGCGCCAAAGAAAAGGAAATAATGACCGTTTGATATGACCGTCGGCAACATACCCCGTCACGTAGGCATAATTATGGACGGCAACGGCAGATGGGCGCGTAAACGCAGGTTGCCGCGCAGTTTGGGGCACCGTGCGGGAATGAACAGAATGATAGGGCTTATATCCCGCGCCAAACAATCGGGGGTGAAATATCTCACCCTCTATGTGCTGTCCACCGAAAATCTGGCAAGACCGCGCAAGGAACTTGACGGACTGTTCAATCTGTTGAGGAAATATTTCGACGATAACGTAAAAAAACTTTACGCGCAGAATTCGGAGGTGCGGGTGATAGGCGACCTGTCCGTTTTACCGCCGGACGTGCGCCTTAAACTTATCGAGGGTGAGGAAAACTCGCCCGAAAACGCGGATTTTTGCGTTATATTCGCTATAAATTACGGCGGGCGCGCCGAAATTTTAAACGCGGCGAAGCGCGCCGCCGAAGCGGGCGAAGATATTTCGGAAGAAAAATTTTCTTCGTTATTATATACCGGCGGCATACCCGACCCCGACTTTATAATCAGGACGGGGGGAGAGTTGCGCCTTTCCAATTTTCTTATTTGGCAGGCGGCGTATGCCGAGTTGTATTTTACCGACGTGCTTTTCCCCGATTTCACGGATGAATTGTTTTCTTCCGCGCTTGAAGAATACTCGCACAGAAACCGCCGTTTCGGCAAAATAGAGGATGATAAATGAATAATATGCGGATAAGGATAATTTCCGGCGCGGTATATTTTGCGATATGGCTTGCGCTGTTCGTAATCAAATGTTTTGTTCCGTCGGGCTGGGGAGCTTTGGGCTTCGACGCGTTTTTCTGCGCGGCTTCGGTTATAGCCGCCCTTGAATTTACCCGCGCCGCCCGTCTGCCGGAACAGCTCCGCATAACGGTTGCGGCTTTTTGCGCGGCGGTTTGCGCCGTCTTTGTCGCGATAATAATAGCGGACGGCATATCCGGCGGAACCCCCGTCGCGCTGTGGCCCGGCTTTGCGGGCGCGGCGTTGCTGTTCGGGGTATTTCTTGCGGCTTCGCTTATAATAACCTGCGTATGCAAATGCGGCTTTAAAAACTTCGGTCTGGCTGCCGGAGGCGCGGCGTACTGCGGCTTGCTGTTCTGCATGCTTTCGGCGGTTAATCACCTTTCTTCCAATTCGCTGTCCGCGCTTATACTTATATTTGCGGCTGTTTCGCTTACGGATACCTGCGCGTACTTTACGGGCAAATTTTTGGGCAAATACGTGCCGTATAAACTTGCGCCCCGCACAAGCCCCAACAAGACGGTAATAGGCGCCGCCGGCGGGCTTATAGGCGGTATGGCGGGCGGCGTTATCGCCTATTACGTAAGTTTGGGACTGTGCAAGGCGGCAGGGCTTACGTTGGCGTTTTCGGTGAATATGCACCCCGCAGTGCTGTTCCTTCTGTTCGGGCTTGCGCTTGCCGTGATAGGGCAGGCGGGGGACCTGACGGAAAGCGCGATAAAGCGCAGGTTCGGCGTAAAGGATATGGGGAACATAATGCCGGGGCACGGCGGAGTTCTGGACAGATTTGACAGTATTCTGTTCTGCGGCGTTGCTGTTTTTGCGCTTTTCCTTATATCTTCGCTTTAAAACACGCATTTAAAAGCCCCGTTTCGGGGCTTTTGTCATTATTTGAAAAAAAACGGGTATAATATAAAATGAAAAAAGTTTCCCTTATAGGAAGTACGGGTTCGATAGGCACGCAGGCGATAGAAGTGTGCCTGCGCCACCCCGATAAATTCCGCATAATCGCGCTGTGCGCGGGCAGGCGCGGCGGGCTTTTCGAACGGCAGGTTAAGGCGCTTTCGCCCAAATTTTACGGCACGGCGGACAGCGGCGACTGCACGCCCCTCGCCGCTTTGGAAGAGGCGGATATAATCTTCAACGCCGCCTCCGGTTTCGCGGGGCTGGCTTACAGCTTTGCCGCCGTTGCGGCGGGCAAAACGCTTGCCCTTGCAAATAAGGAAACGCTTGTGTGCGGCGGCGAAATTATCATCGCGCTTGCAAAAAAGACGGGCGCGCGCATAATCCCCGTGGACAGCGAACATTCCGCCATCTGGCAATGCCTCGGCTTCGGGGAAAGAAAAGCCGAAAAACTTATAATTACGGCAAGCGGCGGACCTTTCAGGGACGCGGACGAAAGCGAGCTTGAACGCGTCACGCCCGAACTTGCGCTTAAACATCCCACGTGGAATATGGGCAAAAAGGTTACCGTGGACAGCGCCACGCTCATGAACAAGGCTTACGAGGTGATGGAGGCGCACTTTTTGTACGGCACGCCGTACGGGGATATAACCGCCGTGATACACCCGCAAAGCATAGTACATTCCATGGTGCAGTTTGCGGACGGCGCCATTCTGGCGCAGATGAACAAGCCGGATATGAAATTGCCCATACAGCTTGCGCTGTCCTATCCCGAACGGCTGGATTGCGGGCTGGAAAATCTGGATTTCGGCAAGGCGTTTACGCTTGAATTTTTGCCGCTTGACGTGCGCAGATATCCCTGCTTTGCGCTGGGTATGCAAGCCGCGTACGAGGGCGGGATTGCGCCCTGCGTGCTTAACGCGGCGGACGAGACGGCGGTAAGCGCGTTTTTAGGCGGCAGGATACCTTTTACGCGCATTTGCGGGGTTGTGGAATATACTCTGCGCAAAACCCCGCGGGAAAAGCTTGCCGATATGGCTTCGCTTGTAAGGGCAGACGCCGCCGCGAGGAGGATTGCGGCAGAATATATGGACGGGTGACGATGAATTTGCTTTCTTTTTCTTCGGTAATGAATACCGTGTTGTCGGTACTGCTGGCAATACTTATATTGCTTGTTATGATAACCGTACACGAATTCGGGCATTACCTTGCGGGGAAAGCGCTTAAATTCGGAATCAGCGAATTTGCAATAGGGTTCGGTCCCAAAATTTTCAAACACAGATTTAAAAAAAGCGGACAGCTTTTCAGCGTGCGCCTGTTGCCTTTGGGCGGTTTTTGCGCCTTCGAAGGCGAGGACGCGGAAGGCAAAAGCGAGAACGACTTCAATAATAAAGCGCCCTGGAAGCGGATAATAGTGCTTGTGTGCGGTCCGCTTATGAATTATCTGACGGCGCTTTTTATTATTATCATTTCAATGTTCGCATTCGGGCAGTTGACGTTTAAGGTGGGTTCGGTAACTCCCCCGCCGGAGGAAATTTCCGCCGAATACTGCCTTGCGGAAGGGGATTTAATCCTCGAAATAGGCGGCAGGGGGATATATCTCACCACCGACGCGATGACGGCGTTAGACGGCAAACACGCGGGCGATTCCGTCCCCGTAAAAGTTTACCGCGGGGGCGAAACGCGCACCGTGGACATAATTTTGCGCGCCGACTGCGATTTTGAAAATTCTTCGCAGGTATATAAGCTGTGGAACGCCTTGGGCATAGGCACTTACGGCGAAGAGACCAACGGAGAGACGGTGTACTATTACGATATAGGCACGCAAAATTTCCGCTTCGGGTTCTTTGAAACGATCGGGCGCGCGTTTATGTACTCGTTCCGCATAGCGGGTACCATATTCAAAGTGTTGGGCGAACTTTTGACGGGGCATCTGGGGCTTTCCGCCGTCGGCGGACCCGTCACCACGATAAAACTTACTTCGCGCATAGCTTCGCAGGGGGCGCAGAGCTTTTTGGAAATAGCGGCGTATATAGGCGTAAATCTTGCCGTGTTCAACCTGTTGCCAATACCTTCGCTGGACGGAAGCAAAGTTATTTTCTGCCTGATAGAGTGGATATTCCGCAAGCCCGTGCCGCGCAAAGTGGAGGCGGTTATACACGCGGCGGGGTTTGTGGCCATACTCGTCTTTGCCGTGCTTATAGATATTCTGCAATTCGTATGAAGCCCTTTTGCGCTTAATTTTTCAAAACGCCCCAAAAGCGTTTTGTCTTTTTAAATAAATGGTTTATAATGTTTGCAAACGCTTTGAGAGGAAAAGGTTATGCCCTGTAATTTTTTTGCCTATATGGACAGAATGAAATACATAAAGAGATGGCAGCTTATGCGTTCCGTCAGGGAAGAGAACATAATGGAACATTCGCAACAGGTTGCCATGTTCGCGCACGCGCTTGCCGTGATAAACAATAAGGTGTTCGGCGGTTCCGCCGACCCCGCCAAAACTGTTTTTTACGCGATGTATCACGAATGCAGCGAGGTTATGACGGGCGATATGCCCACGCCCATAAAGTATTACAACGCCTCGATAAACGGCGCGTATAAGGATCTGGAAACGCACGCCTGCCGCAAACTTGCAGACAATTTGCCCGAAGAGCTGCGCGATGAATACGCCGCCTGCCTCCTGCCCGATAAGGACAGCGAAGAGTACAAATTTATGAAGGCGGCGGACAGGCTTTCCGCCTACGTAAAGTGCCTTGAAGAGTTCCGTTGCGGCAACACGGAATTTGAAAAGGCGAAAAAGAGCATAGAGGACGATTTACATTCGAGGAATATCCCCGAAGTGGAATACTTCTTTGAAAAATTCATCCCCGCGTTTATGCTTACCCTTGACGAGCTGGAGGGGCTTTGATTTTTTCTTTGCGCAATAAAAAACCTTCCCCGCGGAAGCGGCGAAGGGAAGGGGAGAGCTGAAAAAATAAAACATCGGCGGACGCATTTCGCGCCCGCCGTAAAATTTTTTATTAAGTTTTGATTTCGAGGTTCTTCTCCCTTTACGGCGCCTTACGGCTGTTGGTTTTACGAACCCTGCGTCCCCCTTACGGACGCGCCCATCAAATACCGTCTATGGGATCAGACCTCCGACGTAGAATTGTACATCGGTCTGCACCTTCCTTATTGTTTTACCGTCCTGGCAAAGTAAAGTTTCATACTTCACCTCCGATAAATTTGTTTTTCCCTTATCATATAGAGGCGGTTGCTTAAGCTGAACCACGCTCGGAACAAATATTCCCGATTACCGGGGTTACAAAAAGTACTTCCCGCTTTCGCGGCTACGTATATGTCATAGCTTACTCCGTATATTAATGTTGGTACCTAACATTTTGTGTAAGTTATTATCTTTTTGTACCTTTATTATAGCATATAATTTTTGTTTGTCAACCCCATTTGCAAAAATATTTTTAAAAAAACATAAAATTATTTTGAAAACTATAAACAGTTATCGGCATTATTATGATATGGGCGCGTTTTTGCTTGCCTTTTAAGTTTTTAAGTGCCATAATACGTTGGAAAAAAACGGAGGGATGAAGTATGTTTTCGGGTAATTCGGCAATCGGCTTCTGCATGGTGCTGGCGATAATATTGTTTTCCACAAAATCACTCGGGCTGATATTCCGCAAGCTGGGCTTGCCGCAGGTTCTCGGCTATATAATAGCGGGTATTTTGATAGGTCCCGCCATCTTCGGCAATTTAGGCGTTTCGCTTATAGGCTTCACCGGCGAGGGCATAACCTATAAAAGTTTCCTGTATCTGCCGAAGGACAGCACGGTGTTGGGCATTTTCGCAAAGATAGGCGTGCTGTTCCTTATGTTTTCCACCGGGCTGGAAACAAACCTTAAGGAACTTAAAAGCACGGGGCTTGCCGCCGTGCTTATGGCAAGCGCGGGCGTTGTGGTGCCCATGATTTTGGGCTTCCTCATTTCCCTGCCGTTCGGTAAGATAGGTTTGGGAATGGCGGACGAAACGGCAATCTTCCGCGGGGTGTTCATAGGCGCTATCCTTACGGCTACAAGCGTGGCTATAACCGTTTCGGTGCTTAAAGAGCTGGGTAAGATAAACACAAAGTTGGGCACGACGATAGTTTCCGCGGCGATAATAGACGACGTGATAGGCATAGTGTTGCTTTCCGTCATCACGGGCGTTGCCAAAGGCAGGGCTAACGCGGGCGTTCAAGCCGCAAACGCGTTTGAAGCCTTCAAAAGCACGATATACGGCACAATAATTATGATAATATGCTTTTTCATCTTTGCCATAGCGATGGGATTTGTAGTTTCCAAAGCGTTTAAATGGCTGGATAAGCGTTGGCCCACCACACACCGTATTTCGATATTTTCGATAGCCGTCTGCTTCGGTTACAGCTGGATAGCGGAGGAAATTTTCGGCGTGGCGGACATAACGGGCGCGTTCCTCGCCGGGGTGGTGCTTTCAACCGACGTCCGCGCCAGCAGATATGCGGACCAAAAGGTGGAAGTAAGCACATACACTATGTTTGCGCCCGTGTTCTTCGCAAACATAGGCATTTCAAATATAAACTTTACGGGCTTCAACGGGCTGATGATACTGTTTGCTTTCGCCGCCGTGCTGATGGGGCTGATAGGCAAAATCATAGGTTGCGGCGCGGTTGCAAAAGCCTTTAAATACAGCTGGCGCGAAAGCGCGATAGGCGGCGTGGGAATGATGGCGCGCGGCGAAGTTGCGCTTATCGTAACTTCCACCGTCACTTCCGAGGCGTTGGGGCAATACGCCCTGCCGTCCACGTTTATGATAATGACGGTGCTGCTTATCCTCGTATCGTCTATACTTACGCCCATACTTTTAAAGGTGCTGTACGGCAAAAAGCCGCCTGCGCAGCCGCTTGCCGAAAGTACGGCGCAACCGGAGGATAATGGCGTTGCCCCGCAGACGGAAGGCGGTGAAGAGGGGCAGGGCGCAAATACCGAAAGCTGAATAACATTGCTTTAAGGCATTAAAAAAGCCGCGGCTGTCGCCGCGGCTTTGTTTTGTTTGCGCTTACTTTTTGATATAATAGTTATCGCCCACTTTAATTACTTCCACCTTTTCGGCGGGGGCGCCTATCTTTATTTTTGTTGCGGGCTTAACGTTTTCCTTGTCCTCGAATACGTAAGTTATTTCCGCTTTTTCCACGCTGTCGATATAATATGCGTCGTCGCTGCCGTCGCGCACTATCACGCAACCCGCTTTGATATCCTCGTCCTCGCCCAAACCGAGCACCGTTCCGTCCGTCTCGTCGCCGTAGATTTCGGAGCTGGGGGAGAATGCGGAAGCGCCGTAATATACGCAATATTTCGCGTGTTTGGATTTAAAATCGTTTTCCGCGCGCATATCGTAGGTGGAATCTTCTATCTTCTTGCCCAATTTTTTGAAAAAGCCGGAAATTTTCCCCTCTTTTTTGGGCTGTTCGCCTTCCTGTCCGCCTTCCTGTACGGGCTGTTCGTTTTCTTTCTTTTCTTCGTCCATTTCATTTACCTCGCAAATTTATTATTTAAATTTCAGTGCGAAAGCATCCACGCTTTCACGTCTTCCCGCGCTATAGGTAAAATATTTTCTACGGGATATTTTGATTTTTCGCCGCCGAAGGTGTAAACAAAATATCTTCCTTCGCCCGTTATATACAAAGTTTCTTCATAGCCATAGGGGTCGCCGGGCGCGCCGTAGGTGAATTTTTTGTCAACAGTAGACGTCAAGGTGTCGTAAACAACCCCGTCAATTTCTTTGCACATAATCCAACCTCA
This sequence comes from uncultured Clostridia bacterium, assembly GCA_947627575.1. Taxonomy (GTDB): domain Bacteria; phylum Bacillota; class Clostridia; order Christensenellales; family Borkfalkiaceae; genus Coproplasma. The sequence goes on along the minus strand of CANQWN010000007.1, from coordinate 61,737 downwards.
ATTCCCGAAAAATTTTAGCACATACCAACCGCCGTGTCAATTTAATGAAAATTTTTAATACCAACTGCCCGCCGTTTGTGAATTTATAAATATATTTAGCACAAATTAACAAAAAATTAACGCGCACGACAAGTAAAACCGCTTGACAGCTTTAAAAAAAACGTTTATAATACTGTCAAGTAAATTAACTTTACCGTGTTGGATATGAGCAAGCTGGAACTTATGCGGCTGTGGGATTTGTACGGCGGGCTTTTCACCCGCACCCAGCGCGAAATTGCGGATATGTATTTCAATCTCGATCTCACCTTGTCGGAGATAGCGGCGGAAAAAGGCATTTCGCGGCAGGGCGTATCGGAATGTATCAAAGTGTGCAAAAAACAGCTTGAGGAATACGAAAAGGCGTTGGGGATAGCGGACAGGCTTGCGCGCATATCCGCGGCGATTGAAAAAGCCGCGGGGGGCGACGGCGGCGGAATGGAAGAAGCGCTTAAACTTGCGCAGGGCGGTTAAATAAAAAAGGGGGTGCCGTATGGCGTTATTTGCCTCACTTTCCGAAAGGTTAAATCATATATTTTCCAAACTTACAAAGCGCGGCAGACTTACCGAGCTTGAAATAAAAACAGCCATGCGCGAGGTGCGCGTGGCGCTTTTGGAAGCCGACGTAAACATACAGGTTGCAAAAAAGTTTTGCGCCGACGTTTCCGAAAAGGCGGTCGGGCAGGAAATTTTAAAAAGCCTTAACCCCGCGCAACAGGTTATAAAGATAGTAAACGAAGAACTTATCGCTTTGATGGGTTCGGCAAACCAAAAACTTGCGGTTGCTTCCAAGCCGCCCACGGTTATAATGATGTGCGGGTTGCAGGGCGCGGGCAAAACCACGCTTTGCGGCAAACTTGCCGTCAACCTTAAAAAAAGCGGCAAAAAGCCCCTGCTTGTAGCGGGCGACATATATCGCCCCGCGGCGGTGAACCAGCTTAAAGTGGTGGGCAAAAACGCCGGCGCGGAAGTGTTTGAAAAGGGAGCGCAGGACCCCGTAAAAACGGCGGTACAGGCGGTTGAATACGCCAAATCGATGGGCTTCGACACCGTGATAATAGATACCGCGGGCAGGTTGGAAATAGACGAAAACCTGATGCGGGAGCTGGAAAACATCAAAAAGGCGGTGGAAGTTACCGAAACGTTGCTTACCGTCGATTCTATGATGGGTCAGGTGGCTGTAAACGTTGCCAAAACCTTCAACGAAAGGTTGGAAATTACGGGCATAATCTTGACGAAGCTGGACGGCGACACCCGCGGGGGCGCGTGCCTTTCCATAAAAGCGGTTACGGGCAAGCCCGTAAAATTTATAGGCGTGGGCGAAAAACTTACCGATCTGGAACCTTTCTATCCGGACAGAATGGCTTCCCGCATTTTGGGAATGGGCGACGTGCTGTCGCTTATAGAAAAGGCGCAGGAAGCGGTTACGGAACAGCAGGCGCGGGAAATGCAGAAGAAGATGCTTGAAAACACCTTCACCCTCGAAGATTTCCTCGTACAGTTTGAAAGTATGAAAAAGATGGGCGGCGCGCAGGCGTTGCTTGCGATGATGCCCGGCGGGAACAAGATAAACGCGGGCGACGTGGACGAAAGCAAGATAGAGCGCACCAAAGCCATAATACTTTCAATGACGCCCAAAGAGAGGCATGAACCGGCGATAATAAATTCTTCGCGCAAAAAGCGGATAGCCGCGGGTTCGGGCACAAGCGTGCAGGAAATAAATCAGCTGCTTAAACAGTTTGAACAGACAAAGCAGCTTATGAAGCAGTTTAAAAGCGGCAAACGCCGCCTGCCCTTTTAAGGGTAATATAAAATTAACAGGAGAACGGATATGGCAGTAAAAATGAGATTGACGAGAATGGGCGACAAAAAGTCCCCTTTCTATCGCATCGTGGTAGTTGATTCGCGCAAGGCGCAGTCGGGCGAGTATATCGACAAAATCGGTTACGTAGACCCCCTCAAAGACCCCGCTGAAATCAACATCGACGTGGAAAAGGCAAAGCAGTGGCTTGCAAAGGGCGTTCAGCCTACCGAAACGGTTAAAAACTACCTCGTTAAAGCCGGCGCGCTGGAAGCAAGCAAAAAATTGTCCGCGCCCAAAACCAACGACAAGAAAAAGAAGAAGGACTGATAATCTTTACGCAACCGCGTTGCGGAGGACAGAGGTTTAATTATGTTGGATTTGATAAAGTATATCGTTGAACAGTTTGCCGAAAAGAAGGACGAAGCCGAATATCTTGTGGAAGAAAAGGATAACTCGATAGTAGTTACCGTTTTGCTTGCGGAATCGGATATGGGCAAAGTTATAGGCAAACAGGGTAAGATAGCCAAGGCGCTTCGTACGCTGGTAAAGGCTTTCACCCCTCGCGACAGCAAAAAATACGTTGTGGAAATAAAAGAAAAAAACTGAAATGGACGGATTGTTGACGATAGCTTCCGTACTCAAACCGCAGGGTATCCGCGGCGAGATAAAAGTTAAAGCGCTTACCGATTCTGCGGAAGATTTAAAGGCGTTCGCAAAAGTTATCATAGCGGGCACGGAATATGCCGTGCTTTCCTGCCGCACGCAGGGGGAATTCGGCTATCTTGCATTGCGCGGGCTTGCGGACAGAAACGCCGCCGAGCTGTTGCGCGGGCAGGACGTGCTTGCCCGCCGTTCGGACGCGCCGCCCCTGCCCGAGGGCAGATATTATATAGTGGACCTCGAGGGGCTGGAAGTTTACAACGAAAAGGGAACATATATAGGCAAAGTTGTTTCCGTCACGCCCGCAAAGACAGACGTGTACACGCTGGAAACGCCCAAAGGCGAAGTCAGCTTCGCGGCGGCGGACGGCGTGATTGCGGAAGTGGATTTGGAGGGCGGAAAAATTATCGTCAACAACAAGCGTTTCAAGGAAGTTTCCGTTTGAAAATCACGATTTTAACGCTTTTCCCCGAAATGTTCGCGCCGCTGTATCAAAGCATACTCGGCAGGGCGCAAAGCGGCGAAAAACTTAAAATAGAAGTGGTAAATATCCGCGATTATGCCGATAACAAGCACGCAAAGTGCGACGATTATCCCTTCGGGGGCGGCGCGGGCATGGTGATGATGCCCCAACCCATAGGCGCGGCTTTCCGCGCCGTAGACCCCGAAAGAAAGGCGCGCAGAATTTACCTTTCGCCGAAAGGCGAAACGTTCAGGCAGGATAAGGTGTTCGAACTGTTGGGTTACGAACATCTTGTTTTGCTATGCGGACATTACGAGGGCGTGGACCAGCGCGCCATCGATATGTTCACCGACGAAGAAATTTCGATAGGCGATTATGTGCTTACCGGCGGCGAGTTGCCCGCAATGGTGCTTTGCGATTGCATAGCGCGCTATGTGGACGGGGTAATTGCCGACCGTTCGCTTGTGGACGAAACCTTCGGCGAAAGCGGACTTGAATACCCGCAGTATACCCGCCCCGCCGTATTTGAAGGCGAGTCCGTGCCCGAGGTGTTGCTTTCGGGCAATCATGCGGAAATAGAAAAGTGGCGGAGGGAGCAGAGCGAAAAACTTACCCGCGCCCGCCGCCCCGACCTTTTGAAGGGGGAATGATATGAATATACAGTGGTTCCCCGGGCATATGGCGGCGGCGATGCGTATGATGCGCGAAAATCTCCCCCTTGCGGACGGGGTGATATTCGTGCTGGACGCGCGCTGTCCCGCGGCTTCCTTCAATCCCGAGCTTATGCGTATGGCGGGCGCAAAGCCCGTTTTGCTTGTGTTCAACAAGTGCGACCTCGCCGACGAGCGGGCGGACGCAATCCTTTCGTACGTTAAAAGCAAAGGTTACAAAGCCGTCAAATTGAACTCTGCGGACAGTTCGCAAAACAGGGCGCTTACGTCCGCAATGGACGCTCTCGTCGCGGAAAAGCGCGGCAGGGCGTTGGAAAAGGGCGTAACGCGCACATTCAGATATATGGTGGCGGGCGTGCCCAATACGGGCAAAAGCACGCTTATAAACCTGCTTGCCGGCGGCAAACGCGCCGCCACGGGCGATAAAGCCGGGGTTACGCGCGGAAAGCAATGGATACGTTTGGGCGGGTGCGAACTTCTCGATACCCCCGGCACGATGCCGCCCGCGTTCGGCAATCAGCGCGCGGCGATGCGGCTTGCGTACGTGGGCAGCATAAACGACGATATCCTCGCCCTCGACGAAGTGGCGCTTTCCCTCCTCGAAGAGCTTTGGAAATCATATCCGCGCCGTCTGGAAGAGAGATATTCGGTTACGGGCGGCACTCCCGCGGAAATGCTTGACAGGGTGTGCGAAAAGCGCTCGTTCCTGCTCCGCGGCGGGGAATACGATTACGAACGCGGGATACGCGCCGTCATCGACGATTTCAGAAAAGGCAGGTTGGGCAGAATAACGCTTGACGCTTTGAAGGACGCGGAAGAGGTTTTCTGATGGACAAACTTTTTTACGAAAGAGAACTTGCCGCAAAGGGCTTTTCCGCCGTGTGCGGCGTGGACGAAGTGGGCAGAGGACCGCTTGCGGGACCCGTAGTGTGCGCCGCCGTGATACTTCCGCTTGAAATTATCGAGGGGGTTGACGACAGCAAAAAACTTTCCCCCAAAAAGCGGGAAAAACTTTCCGCAATTATCCGTGAAAAAGCAATTGCCTACAACATATGCCGCGTTGAACCGCAAATTATCGACAGCGTAAACATATTGCAGGCAACGCGGCTTTGTATGAAAAACGCCATAGAGGGGCTTGCCGTACCCGCCGATTTCGCTTTGGTGGACGGCAATATGACGTTGGATATAGCTATTCCCCAAAAAAGCATAATAAAGGGCGACGCGGCAAGCCTTTCGATAGGCGCGGCGTCCATAATAGCCAAAGTTTACAGGGACGCGCTTATGTGCGAATACGCCGAACAGTACCCTGAATATATGTTCGGCAAAAATATGGGCTACGGCACGGCGGAACATATCGCCGCGATAAAACGCGCGGGGATATGCCCCATTCACCGTAAATCTTTTACGGGTAAATTTGTTTAAACCGCGGCGCGGGCGGCGGCTTACCATAATATATAACCCGTTTGCCGCCGTAAAACGTGCGTTCCGTCTGCAAAAGGGTGTGTCGCAATTTTCACACAATTTTCACAAAACTCGCTTAAAAACAGTTGCATTTTAGGTTGGGATTTGGTAATATTTATTTCGACTTCGGGCGCGCCTCTGAAAATTCACGCACGCTTTCAGGGAGGTATAGGAAGATGAAAGGTTTGGTTGAAGCCATCGAGCAAGAGGGAATGAAGAAGGATTTGCCCTCGTTCAACGTAGGCGACACCGTAAAGGTGGGCTTTAAAGTTATCGAAGGAACAAAGGAAAGAATACAGAACTTCGAGGGCGTTGTAATCGCCAAAAAGCACGGCGGCATAAGGGAAAGTTTCACGGTGCGCAGGCTTTCGTTCGGCGTGGGCGTGGAAAGAACGTTCCCCATACATTCGCCTAAAATAGCCTATATTACGGTAGTGAGAAAGGGCAAGGTAAGAAGGGCTAAACTTTATTATCTGCGCGGACTTACGGGCAAAGCCGCAAAAATTACCGAAAGTAAATAAAAGAAAAAAGCTCTCGCTTTGCGCGGGAGCTTTTTTGATAGCCCCGCGGAGGATTTCGCCGCGGAAGGTTAAGGGGAATAAAAAATGTTTTCAAAGATAATGAGCTATGCCTTGCAGGGGTTGGAAGGCGTTGCCGTGGAAATCGAATCCGACGTAGCCAAGGGGCTTGTGGCGTTCGATATGGTGGGATTGCCGGACGCCGCCGTAAAGGAAAGCAAGGAAAGGGTGCGTTCCGCGGTGAAGCACAGCGGAATGTTTTTCCCGATGGGCAAGATAACGGTAAACCTCGCCCCGGCGGACATAAAAAAGGAAGGCTCGCATTACGATTTGCCTATCGCGATAAGCATACTTAAAGCGGCGGACGAAATTTCCGCCCCCACCGACGGCGTGATATTTTTGGGCGAGCTTGCTTTGGACGGGGAATTGCGACCCGTTACGGGCATATTGCCAATGCTTATAGCCGCAAAGGCGGAAGGGTTTAAAAGGTTTGTAATACCTTCCAAAAACGCCAACGAGGCAAGCTATATAGAGGATACCGAAGTTTATGCGCTTTGCTCTTTGAAAGAGACGGTTGAATTTTTAAAGGGCGAAAAGACGTTCAATCCCGTGCCGCACCGCAGTTTTGCGGCGGCGCAAAGTTCGCGCACGTACAACTACGACCTCAGTTTGGTAAAGGGGCAAAAAGTTGCCAAGCGCGCTTTGGAAATTGCCGTTGCGGGCGGGCACAACATACTGCTTTCGGGTCCTCCCGGCACGGGCAAGACCCTGCTTGCAAGGTGCATACCCACCATTATGCCGGATATGACGTTTGAAGAGGCGCTGGAAGTTACGAAGATACATTCCGTTTCGGGCGAACTTTCCGAAGAGGGGATAGTTGCCCTGCGGCCTTTCCGTTCGCCCCACCATACCGCCACCACCGTTTCGCTGTGCGGCGGGGGCAATTCCAAATTGCGCGCGGGCGAAATTTCCAAGGCGCACAAGGGCGTGCTGTTCCTCGACGAGTTGCCGGAATATTCCCGTCAGGCGTTGGAATCTTTGCGTCAACCCCTTGAGGACAGGGTTATAACGATAACCCGCGCGGGCGGCGCGGTTACATATCCCGCGGACTTTATACTGTGCGCAAGCATGAATCCCTGCCCGTGCGGCAATCTGGGTTCGGCATATAAAACCTGCACCTGCACCCCCTCGCAGATACAGAGGTACAGAAGCAAAATTTCGGGACCTCTGCTTGACAGGATAGATTTGCAGGTGGAAGTGGACGGCGTGGAATACGACGACCTCGCTTCCGATACCAAAGAGGAAAGTTCCGCCGCCGTAAAACAGAGGGTTGAACGCGCCCGCGCCATACAGCGCGAAAGGTTCCGCGGCGAGGGCATTTCCGTAAACGCGAATATGGGCGAAAGGCAGATTAAAAAATACTGCAAACTTTCAAAGGAATGCGAAGATATTTTAAGGCAGGCTTTTGAAACTTTGCACCTTTCGGCGCGCGCCCGCTCGCGTATAATAAAAGTTGCGCGCACGATAGCCGATTTACAGCTTTCGGCGGAAATTTTGCCCGAACACGTGTTGGAAGCCGCAGGCTACCGCAGTTGGGAAGCGCAGTTATGACGGAATATTCCCCCGCGGAACTTGCCGTAATACTGTTCGATAGCATGCGGGATATATCCGCGGCGTTCAGGCGGGCTTTGCGCGCAAACCCCGAAGATTTTGTAAAACAATCGTTTGAACTGATTAAAACTCACGGCGGCGGCGTATATAATAAAGTGAAAGCCCTGTTTTACGACGGGGATTACCGCCGCGAAGTTTTGGGCGGGCTGGATAAGAGAGGCGTAAAATGCGTTACGTATTTTTCAAAGCAATACCCGCCCTCTCTGAAACGTATACCCGATCCGCCCGCGGCGCTTTACGTCAAAGGCGATACGTCGTTGCTTTCCCGCAGGCTTTTCGCCGTGGTGGGTTCCCGCAGGACGTCTCCGCAGGCGATTGCGCTGTGCCGCAGGATAAGCGAAAGCCTGTGTTCGCAATTTGCCGTGGTTACGGGCATTGCGGACGGCGCGGATACAGCCGCCGCGGAGGGCGCGCTTAAAGGCGGGGGCGCCGTGTGCGTTCTGCCGTACGGTTGCGATTACGCCTATCCCGCAATGAACAAGCGACTGATAGACGAAATTGCGGGTAAAGGACTTGCGGTTTCGGAATACCCGCCGCAGACCGACGTGCGCGCCTACCGCTTCCCCGAGAGGAACAGGATAATAGCGGGGCTGTGCGAGGGCGGACTGATAGTTTCCGCCGGAGAAAAAAGCGGCGCGCTTATTACGGCGGAAAAACTTGCGGAATACGGCAAAAAGGTGTTCGCCTTTCCGTATACTCCGGGCATACAGACGGGCGCGGGCTGTAACGCGCTTATAAAACGCGGCGCGAAACTGTGCGATTCGGAAAAGGATATATTCGGCGAATTCGGATTGAGTTTCGGCGGCAGAAAAAGCGATTTAAGCGAAGAAGAGGCAAAGCTGCTTAAAACTATACGCGCTATGGGCGAAGTGTTTGTGCCGACCCTTGCCGATAAGACGGGCACGCCCGTATATATGTTGCTTCCGTTGCTTTCTTCTCTGGAAATAAAAGGATTTGTGGCGCGGCTGGGCGGAAACAGATTTTCCGCAGTCTGACGCAATATGTGAGGATATATTATGGACCTGATAATAGTGGAATCGCCTTCAAAGGCAAAGACAATCTCCAAATACCTTAAAGGCAAGTACAAGGTGGACGCTTCCGGCGGGCACGTAAGGGATTTGCCCGAAAGGACGCTGGGCGTTAAGGTGACGCAGAATTTCGAGCCGAGGTATGAAATAACCCCCAACAAAAAGGAGGTTATAAAGCGGCTTTCGGCTGAAGCGAAGAGGGCGGAAAGAGTGTATCTCGCAACCGACCCCGACCGCGAGGGCGAGGCTATAAGCTGGCATTTGCAGACGGTGTTGGGGTTGGACGCGAAAAGCCCCAACAGAATCGAATTCAACGAAATTTCTCCCGCCGCCGTGCAGAATGCGCTTAAACATCCCCGCACGATAAATTATAACCTTGTGGACGCGCAACAGGCGCGCAGGGTTCTGGATAGGCTGGTGGGCTATAAACTTTCACCCCTTTTAAACAACCGCATACGCACGGGGCTTTCGGCGGGCAGGGTGCAGTCCGTCGCGTTGAGGCTTATTGTGGACAGGGAACGCGAAATACAGGCGTTTGTGCCCGAAGAGTATTGGCAGTTCAACGCATATTTGCAGGATACGCCGGCTAAATATTCGCCCTTCAAAGCGGTATATCAGCTTAAAAAGAGCGGCAAAAGCATAGGCAAGGAACTTGCTTTACAGCTTGAAAGCAAGGTAAAGGAAAACGAATTTAAAGTTACAAAGGTGAAAAAAGGGGTTGTAAAACAGCACGCCCCCGCGCCTTTCACAACTTCCTCTTTGCAACAGGACGCTTCCAACAAATACGGAATGTCCTCCCCCGAAACAATGCTTGTGGCGCAGCATTTGTACGAAGGTATGGACGTCGGCGGCGACCATATCGCGCTTATAACCTATATCCGTACCGACTCCGTGCGGGTATCGCATGAGGCGCAGCTTTCCGCGATAGACTTCATAAAGCGGAACTACGGCGAAGAGTACGCGCCCGAAAAGCCCAACTATTACGCCACCAAAAAGGGCGCGCAGGACGCGCACGAGGCAATCCGCCCCATCAATCTTGAAATTACCCCTGCCAGCGTAAAGGGCAGTTTGGATAAAAAACACTATAACGTATATAAACTTGTATACGACCGCTTTATAGCCTCGCAGATGACCGAAGCGCAGTACAATTCCATGCAGATAGAGGCGGAAAGCGCGGGCTATACGTTTAAGGCAAGCGGCAAATCGATGCTTTTCGCGGGGTATACCGCCGCATATCAGGAAACTTCCAAAACAGACGGCGACGAAGAGGAAAGTTCAAAACTTTTGCCGCCCCTGCACGAGGGCGACCCGCTTAAACTCTGCTCGCTGGAAAAGGAACAGAAGTTTACCCGTCCCCCGCAGAGATATACGGACGCTTCGCTTGTAAAAGCGATGGAAGAAAAGGGCATAGGCAGACCTTCCACCTACGCTTCCATAATATCGGTGCTGACGAAGAGGCTTTACGTGCAGAAGGACGGCAAGTATATGGCTCCCACCGAGGTGGCTTACCAGATAACCGATATGCTTGTGCATTACTTCACCGACGTTATGGACGTGGGCTTTACGGCAAAGATGGAGGACAGTTTGGACAGGATAGAGGACGGCGGGTGCGATTGGCACAAGATAATAGCCGATTTTTACCCCTCGTTTTCCGAAAAATTGCGCATCGCCTCCACCGACGGCGACGAGATGACGGATATAAAGTGCGGCAAGTGCGGCAGCAATATGATCCGCCGCATAGGCAAGTACGGCAAATATCTCGCCTGCTCCAACTATCCCGCCTGTTCCAACATAATAAGCGAAACGCAAACCGAAATTTCGGAAATGCGTTGCCCCAAATGCGGCGCTAATATGGTTGTAAAAAGCGGCAAATTCGGCAAATTCCTCGCCTGCCCCAACTATCCGGAATGTTCTTCCATATTGCCCATAGACGCGAAGGTAACGGGCGATATATGCCACGAATGCGGCGGAATGATGCTGCTTAAACGCGGCAAGTACGGGGCGTATCTCGAATGTCCCAAATGCGGCGCAAAACGCCCGCAAACCCCGCCGGACGGCAAGGCGCGCGAGGGCGAAAAGACGGACGGCGTCTGCCCCGAATGCGGCAAGCCGATGCGCAGGATGCGCTCCAAAACGGGCAAAATTTATTACGGTTGCACGGGCTACCCGCAGTGCAAATTTTTAAGCTGGGACGTACCCACGGGCAAAAAATGCCCCAAATGCAACGCCTATCTTATAAAGAAGGGCGACAAGATAAGATGTTCTTCAAAGGAATGCGATTATTCCGAAGATCTGCCTGACAATGAATGACGCGGAAGTTATAGGCGCGGGGCTTGCCGGGTGCGAAGCGGCGTATTACCTTGCGGAAAACGGCGTAAAAGTTACCTTGCGCGACATAAAGCCGCAACGCTTCACGCCGGCGCACAGCGATAAAAATTTCGGCGAGCTGGTGTGTTCCAATTCGCTTAAAAGCAACGACGTTTTCGGCAACGCCTGCGGACTTTTAAAACAGGAAATGCGCGCGCTTTCCTCGCTTACAATGCAGGCGGCGGAACAATGCAAAGTGCCCGCGGGCGGCGCGCTTGCCGTGGACAGGGGGCTGTTTTCGCAATATATAACGGAAAAAATACTTTCACACCCCAACATAACCTTTGTATGCGGCGAAGTTGAACAAACGCCGAAGGAACGCGCCGTTGTGGCTACCGGACCTTTAACTTGCGAACCGCTTGCGGAAGATATTGCCCGCGTGTGCGGCGGAAATCTGTTCTTCTACGACGCCTCCGCGCCGATTATCGCGCGGGACGGGATAGATTTTTCAAAATGCTTTTACGGCGACAGGTACGGCAAGGGCGGGGACGACTATATAAACTGCCCGCTTACCGAAGAGGAATACCTGCGCTTTACGGAAGAGCTTGTCCGCGCCGAAAGGGTGCGCCTGCGCGAGTTTGAAAAGCGCGAAATTTTCGAGGGCTGTATGCCCGTGGAGATAATGGCGGCGCGCGGGAAAGATACCCTGCGCTTTGCTATGATGAAGCCCGTCGGGCTGAAGGACGCGGAAGGCAGGGCGTATTACGCCGTTGTGCAGTTGAGAAAGGAAAACGCGGCGGGCACGGCGTATAACCTTGTGGGCTTTCAAACAAATTTGAAGTACGGCGAACAGAAGAGAGTTTTCGGTATGATACCCGCCTTGAAAAACGCCGAATTTTTGCGTTACGGCGTAATGCACCGCAATACGTACGTAAACGCGCCGCAGTGTTTAAACGCGGATTTTTCGCTTAAATCCCGCCCCACCGTGTTTTTGGCGGGGCAGATAACGGGCGTGGAGGGCTATGTGGAAAGCGCGGCAAGCGGCATACTTTGCGGCATACACGCTTTGCGCAAATTATCGGGCAAGCCGACGATAATTCCGCCCGACGTTACGGTGTGCGGCGGTTTATCCGCGCATATATCCGCGTGCGAGGGCGATTACCAGCCGATGAACGCAAATTTCGGCATACTTGCGCCGTCGGAAGTTAAAATAACCAATAAAAAACTGCGATACGCGTATCTTGCGCAACGCGCGCTTGAAGCTATCGAAATTTATAAAGAAAATATAAGGAAGTAAAATATGGAAACACAATTTCACGCTACAACCATATGCGCGGTAAAGCGCGACGGCTCCACCGCCATAGCGGGCGACGGACAGGTTACCATGGGCGAAAGCGTAATTTTTAAAAACGGCGCCCAGAAAGTGAGGAGGATATACGGCGGCAAAGTTATTCTCGGTTTTGCCGGTTCGGTTTCGGACGCATTTTCATTAAGCGAAAAATTCGAGGGTATGCTTAACAAATTCAGCGGCAACCTGATGCGTTCGGCTGTGGAACTTGCCGAATTATGGCGTTCCGACAAGGCTGTAAGGAAGTTGGAAGCGCTTATGATAGTAGCCGACCGTAACACCCTGCTTATCGTTTCGGGCACGGGCGAAGTTATCGAACCGGACGACGGCATAGCGGCGATAGGCAGCGGCGGCAATTACGCGCTTGCCGCGGCGCGCGCTTTGTACCAGAATACGCAATTCACCGCGGAGGAAATAGCCAAAAAGGCGCTTAAAATCGCCAGCGAAATATGCGTGTTCACAAACGACAACATTAAATGCGAAACCATTTGAAAATGAGAGGTTTAAAAAATGGATCTTACCCCCAAACAGATTGTACACGAGCTTAATAAATATATAGTAGGGCAAAGCGAAGCCAAAAAGGCGGTTGCCATTGCGCTTCGCAACCGTTACAGAAGAAGTATGCTTTCGCCCGAATTGCAGGATGAAATAACGCCCAAAAACATAATTATGAAGGGACCTACGGGCGTGGGCAAAACGGAAATCGCCCGCAGACTTGCAAAGTTGGTAAAGGCGCCTTTTTTGAAGGTTGAAGCCACAAAGTACACGGAAGTGGGCTATGTGGGCAGGGACGTGGAATCTATGGTGCGCGACCTTGCCGAATGCGCCATACGCCTTGTAAAGGAAGAAAAGACGGCGGAAGTAAGCTATAAAGCCACCGCCGTTGCGGAACGCAAGATAGCAAAGGCGCTTGCGGAAGCCAAAAAAGGCGAGCGCGGCGAAACCCCGCAGGACGTGTTCGAGGAAAGGCTTGTAACCGAAATACACGCGGGCAAGCACGACAACGCCGTTATAGAAGTTTCGGTTATGGATATCCCCAAACCGCTTGAACTTTCCCCGGGCAGCGGGGCGGCTATCGACCTCGGCTCTATCTTCAACGGAATGGGCATTTCCAAAAAGAAGACGCGCAAAGTTACCGTTGCGGAGGCGCGCAATCTTTTTATCGCGGAGGAAGCGGATAAACTTATCGACCAGGACGCGCTTAATTCCGAAGCCATCCGCCGCGCCGAAAACGACGGGATAATATTTATAGACGAAATAGATAAAATCGCGGGCAAGGACAGCCACGGCCCCGACGTTTCCCGCGAGGGCGTTCAGCGCGACATTTTGCCCATAGTGGAGGGCTGTACGGTTATGACGAAGTACGGACCCGTAAAGACGGATTATATCCTGTTCATTGCGGCGGGCGCGTTCCACGTTTCCAAGGTGGAAGATTTAATCCCCGAATTGCAGGGCAGGTTCCCCATACAGGTAACTTTGAACAGCCTTACCAAACAGGATTTCACCGAAATTTTAACCCAGCCCCAAAACGCGCTTACCACGCAGTATTCCGCAATGCTTGCGGTGGACAACATAGATTTGCAATTCACGCAGGACGCGATAGAGCGCATTGCGGAAATTTCGGAGGATATAAACGCCACAAGCGAGGATATAGGCGCGCGCAGACTGCACACCGTTATGGAATATCTGCTTGAAGATATTTCTTACGACGCGGGCGGCAACGATTACCCCATTGTGCACGTGGAAATAAACGCAAAGTACGTGGACGACCACCTTGCCACCATAGTTAAAAACCGCGACCTTAAAAAATACGTTCTGTAATCGGCAGGTAATAAAATGTACAATAAACCCAAGGGCACGCGCGACGTGTTGCCCGACCAAAGTTATAAGTGGCAGTATATAGAGTGCGTTGCGCGGGAAGTTGCCGCGCTTTACGGCATAAGCGAGATACGCACGCCCACATTTGAATATACCGAACTTTTCCGCCGCGGCGTGGGCGAAACCACGGACGTTGTAAACAAGGAAATGTACACCTTTGAGGATAAGGGCGGCAGATCGATAACGTTAAAGCCGGAGGGCACGGCGGGCGCCGTAAGGCTGTTTGTGGAAAACGGGCTTGAATCCTGCCCGATGCCCGTAAAAACATATTATATAACTTCCGCTTTCCGCTATGAACGCCCGCAGGCGGGCAGACTGCGCGAACTGCACCAATTCGGCGTGGAAATTTTCGGCGCGCAATCGCCCGAAACGGACGCCGAGGCAATTTCCGCCGCTTCCGCTTTTATCGAAAGGCTTAAAATAAAGGACGTGCGGCTGGAAATAAATTCGATAGGCTGTAAAACCTGCCGCGCGGAATACAACGCCGCGCTTAAACGCTATTTCCGCCCGCACCTCGATAAGCTGTGCGCCAACTGCCGCACCCGCTACGAAACCAACCCCCTGCGCCTGCTTGACTGCAAGGAAGAGGACTGCAAGCGCATAGCGGCGGAAGCGCCCTCCATTTTGGATTACCTCTGCGACGACTGCAAAACCCACTTTGCCGCCGTAAAGCAACTTCTGGACGAAGAGGGGATAAACTACGTTGTAAACCCCCGCATAGTGCGCGGGCTGGACTATTACACCAAAACCGTTTTTGAATTTGTGTCTTCCGCGATAGGCGCGCAGGGCGCGGTGTGCGGCGGAGGCAGGTACGACGGGCTTGTAAGCGAGATAGGCGGCGCGCCCACCCCCGCGATAGGCTTTGCCGCAGGGCTGGACAGGCTGTTGTTGCTTATGGAAGCTACGGGCGTGGAAATTCCTCCCCGCGGCGTTACGCAGATATACTTTGCGGGTATGGACGCGGAAAGCCGCAAAAAGGCGTTTTCGCTGGCGTGCGGCTTGCGCAAACACGGCATACGTGCGGAATGCGACCTTATGGAACGTTCGCTTAAATCCCAAATGAAATACGCCGACAAGACGGGCGCGAAGTTTGTTGCCGTAATCGGCGGGGACGAGCTTGCAAAGGGCGAAACAAATATCAAAAATATGGCGGACGGAACTTCCTCCGCGGTTAAATTCGGCGAAATATACAAATACTTATCGACGAGGTTATAATTATGGAACAGATAGACGCACAACAGTTCAGGCAGCTTATAAAGGGCGAAAAACCCGTCGTATGCGATTTTTTTGCAAATTGGTGCGGACCCTGCAAAATGCTTGCGCCCGTAATGCAACGCCTTTCGGAAAACTATGCGAACAAGGCGGAGTTTGTAAAAATAGACATTGACGAAAATTTTGAACTTGCCGCAGAATATTCGGTTATGAGCATACCCCTCGTATGCGTATTCCGCGGCGGCGAACTTGCGGATAAATCATTGGGCTATATGCCCTACGAGGAAGCCGAAGAATTTTTGCTTAAAAATTTAGGCTGAAAAATTTCCCCCGCCGCGCTTTGGGCGGGGGATTTTATTTGCCCGCCGCGGCGTTTTGTTAAATTGAAACAATGAAACAATAATTAAACAATAATGTTTATAAAGTTGACAAAATTATTAAAAAGAAGTATATTATAACTACGGAATAAGGTGCGGCGGGTGTTGCCGCAACCTGTTACGTACAAAAACATTTGCGTTCGCGCCCGTAAAAAGCGCAAACAAAAATAATAAACTTTGCCCGATTCCGCAATAAAAATTTTTTGCGGTTTCGTGGGGCATTTCTTCATGCCCCACGGGGCAGGGATAAATCCCTGCCCCATAAAAATCATTAATTGCACAAAATAAAAGTGCAAACGGAGGTAAGAATGAAAAAACTGAAAAGGCTTGCCGCGCTGTTGGCAGCGGCGGTTATGGCGGGTTCGCTTATGGCTTTAACCGCCTGCGGCAAGGACGACGACACGAACAACACCACGAACAACAACACAAACAACAACACCAACACGCCCGGCGGAAGCTCCGTAGACGAAACCGCTTGGAAAAAGATGATTTCGGATACGGCGGCTTTGAAGAACTTTACCGTAACCGAAAAGCAATTTTATTCCTATGCGGTTACAAAAAACGGCGAACTTTTGCCCGTAACCGATCCCGCTTACGAGATGTACCTCGTTATGACGGGAGATGATGCCGACGAATTCAGCGAAAACCCCACTGTCTCGTCTGAAGCGCACACTTACAAATTCGACCTGAATAACGGCGTTGTAGGTAAATTCGAGACAGACGAGGGCGAAACAGCCTCTCCTGCGGACGACAAGGTGATAGAGGAATACAGCGTTGCGAAGGATAAATCCGTCACCGTATACGATTACAATAAATATATGCAAGATCCGGAAACCTTTGAAGACGTGGAAGGATACCATACCTATACCTATGAAGGCTACGCTTCCGCGGACGACGCCAAACAGGCTTTGGGCGCTGTGGAAACTTCAGTATTTATGGATTATCTCACAAGCGAGATATACAAGGGAACGGGTACAAACGCTTCCGTAGCAGGCACTCTGCCCGAAATTTCCCAGCTGTTCACGTACGATTCTTCAACTTCCACCTACAAAGCGGAAATAATTTACGAAGATTTCGACGATGAAGAACCCGTAAATCTTATAATCACTTCGGATAACGGGCATGTAAAATATGCGGAAATTTCCAATACGATGTCCCAGGATTTAGTGGATCCTTCAAATTTGCAATATATTCCGGAATCGGTTCCCATGCCCGATGGCTCTACAAAAACAAAGGCGGAAGTAGTGGAAATGTTTTCCGGCTTGAAGATGGAAATCACGCAGGGTTATTCCTATGAAGTAAGCGCGGTAGGTTCCACCTCGGTTTCCCTTCCCTCCGATATCGACGCAAAGGTTAAAGCTGAAGACACCAATAAAGTAATGTCGGCAAAGACCGATTGGGACGCGCTTTTCGACGATTTGAATTCCAATTCCATTCAGTTCAGTTATTCGGTAAATCCCGATCCCGTAGATAACAACGACGGAACATACACCAGTAAGTCCATATCCTATTCTTACGAAGTATCCGCGGATAAAAAGGAAGCGATGGTTAATGTTAGCACTCGTATCGAAGTCCGTGATAAAACTACTCATAATTACGCCAGCGATCCTACTTACGAATATACTTACGAATACTACCGTATGAACGGAAGCAATGCCGAAAAGTTTACCCGTGAGGGAAATAGCCCCGAAGACTTATGGACAAAATCTTCCGAAGCGCTTACCGGCGACGTGCTTGCCCAACTGCCCAAGGCTGTGCAAAAGTATTACAACGGCTTTAAGGCGGCGGGCGCAACGGCAGCCTCGTCCGTAAAGGATATGTTCGATAAAAAGTATTTCAGCGACTATAAAGAATATAGCGTAGATCTCGACGACGACCTTTTCAACAGAGTAGAAGTATGGTATTCCTACAACTCTTATGAGGATAAATACAACAGTTTAAATCTCTGGTTCTATTACAAAAATGGCGGTGGCAGTATGCATGTTACCAGCGGACTGACGTTCGAAAGCCCCATTATAACGTCCGACTATGTAGGCGAATATAAGGTGAACAAAGCCGTTTTGGAAGACGTTATCTACAATTTAGGCGACGAATTGGCTCCTGATTTTAATTTGACTGCCGATACCGTAAATTTTGAATTCAAAGCGGACGGCACTTATACCCTTACCCTTTCAGACAAATTGAGCGTTGAGGGAGGTCCGTTCAGCGGCGATTGGAGTGTAAGCTATTCCGGCATAAATTTTGAAGGCGGTCAGGGCAGCTATGGCTACATTATTTATCTGACGGATTTGGATCCTTACGGTACCTTCGACGAAACGGAAAAAGGTTACGGCGAGGTTTGCATTGATGTAGAGGGAACCAGATTCTTCCTTACGCGCGTAGCGGCTTAAATAAAATAAAAAAAGGTTTTTTTACAACCGCCTGCAACGCAGGCGGTTGTTTTTTTACGGACGGGCAATATTTGCGGCAAACGCTTGAAACTTCCGCCCCGCTATGGTATAATTTAAAAAAGCGAGGTTTTAAAAATGATAGATATTTCACTTATTGCACAAACCGACCCCGAAATTGCGGAAGCGCTTAAAGCGGAGCTTATGCGCCAGCAGAACAATATCGAGCTGATTGCAAGCGAAAATTTTGTTTCGCCTGCGGTTATGGCGGCGGCGGGCAGTCACCTTACAAACAAATATGCGGAAGGTTATCCCGCGCACCGCTACTACGGCGGTTGCCAATGCGTGGATATTGCGGAAAATCTTGCAAGGGAAAGGCTTAAACAGCTTTTCGGTTGCGAGTATTGCAACGTACAGCCCCATTCGGGCGCAAGCGCAAACCTTGCCGTGCTGTTTGCAACCTGCAACCCGGGCGATACCGTAATGGGTATGAACCTTGCCCACGGCGGGCACCTTTCGCACGGCTCGCCCGTAAATATTTCGGGCAAGTACTTCCATATCGTGCCCTACGGCGTAAAAGAGGGCGAAGAGGTTATCGATTACGACGAAATGGAAAAAATCGCGCTGGAATGTAAGCCCAAACTTATAATTTCGGGCGCAAGCGCATACCCGCGCAAGATAGATTTTGCGCGCATACGCGAAATTTGCGATAAGTGCGGCGCGCTTATGATGGTGGATATTGCGCACATCGCGGGGCTGGTTGCCGCGGGCTTGCACCCCTCGCCCGTGCCCTATGCGGACTTTGTAACTTCCACAACGCACAAAACCCTGCGCGGACCGCGCGGCGGCGTGATAATGTGCAAGGAACAGTGGGGCAAAGCCATAGATAAAGCCATTTTCCCCGGCGTGCAGGGCGGACCGCTTATGCACATAATAGCGGCAAAGGCGGTGGCTTTTAAGGAGGCGCTTTCGCCCGAATTCAAGCAGTATCAGGCGCAGATAGTTAAAAACGCCGCGGCAATGGCGGAGGAATTTTCCGCTTGCGGCGTGAAGATGGTTTCGGGCGGAACGGATAATCACCTCATACTGTTAAATCTTATGCAGGAGGGGATAACCGGCAAGGAGTTGGAGGCTATGTTGGACGAAGTTAATATCACCGTAAACAAAAACGCGGTGCCCTTCGATACGCAAAAGCCCTTTGTAACTTCCGGCATAAGGATAGGCACGCCCGCCATAACAAGCAGGGGTATGAAGGAAGAAGAAGCCAAAACGATAGCGCGGCTTATAGTGCAAATTATCAGGGAAAAGCAAGCCGCATACCAAAAGGTCAGCGCGGAAGTGAAAAATTTGTGCAACAAATTTCCCCTTTATGCCGATTGCGTAAGATAAAAACGCGGCGCGGACGTTGTCCGCGCCCTATTTTTTTGAAAATTTTGTAAAATTTTGAAGATAGGTATTGCAAACGGTTATGCAAGTGATATAATGCGGGTATGGATAACAAAAAAAAGACGGCGATAACCGCCGATTCAACCTGTGATTTAAGCGAACAGCTTATAAACCGTTACGGCATAGGCATTATGCCGCTTAAAGTTATTTTGGGCGCGCAGACGTTTTGCGACGGGGTGGATATCGTCCCGCAGGATATCTTCGATTACGTTGACAAAACGGGCGAACTGCCCAAAACCGCCGCGCCTACCATAGAGGAATACAAGCGGTTTTTTGAGGAAAAACTTCAATCGTGCGGAAGTTTGATACACTTCGATATTTCCTCTAAAGCCTCGTCGTCGTATTCCAACGCAAAAATAGCGGCGCAAAGTTTTAAAAACGTGTACGTGGTGGATACTTTGGCGCTTTCCACGGGGCAGGCGTTGCTTGCCTTAAAGGCGTGCGATCTGGCGGAAAGCGGCGCAAAGCCCGCGGAAATAGTTGAAAAGGTAAACGCGTTGCGCGGCAAGGTGAACACCTCGTTCGTGCCGGACGCGTTAGATTACCTGCACAAGGGCGGAAGATGCTCGCTTGCGGCGCTTATGGGCGCAAAAGTGCTTAAACTGCACCCGCTTATCGCAATGAGGGAGGGCAGTCTTTCCGCCGTAAAAAAGTATATGGGCAATATGCAAAGGTGCGTTAAAAATTACGTGGCGGACCTCGCAAAACAATACCCCGTGTACGACGATACCCGTTGTTTTATAACCCATTCGCTGTGCCCTGCGGAATTGGTGGAAGAGGTTAAGCAACTTGTCGCCCGCAACTTCTGCTTTAAGGAAGTGTTGGAAACAACCGCGGGTTGCGTGGTTACGGGGCACTGCGGCAGAAATACGATAGGCGTGCTGTTCATTTCGGGCTGATAAGGCTGGGCGCGCCGCCTATGCGGCGGATATGCCCTTCAAACGCTTGACACGCGCCGTAAAGCGTATTATAATACAGTTAATTTAGGTTGTTCTTTGGGGCGGGGTGCAATTCCCCACCGGCAGTATAGTCTGCGAAGAGGCGTAAGTCTCCCGAACGGGTGCAATTCCCGTACCGACGGTATAGTCCGGATGGTAAAAGAACGTGCGGTTTTTTCCGTTTGATTTTGCGTCCGCCCCTTTTCGGGGCGGATTTTTTGTGCAAAGAACAGCTTGAAAAATATTTTTCAAAGAGGTGTTTTTTATGCAACGCAAAAACGTGAAGGAAGCGTTTGCTTCCTACTTCACCGCAACCCGGTTGGCTTATATGGCTTTGTTTACGGCTTTCGCCTACGTGCTGTATATGCCGTGGCTGGAATTTTCGCTTTTCCCCGCAGTGCCCTTTATGAAGGTGGATTTTTCAAATACCTTCGTAATGATTACGGGCTTTGCTTTGGGGCCCGTAGCGGGCGTGATAGTGGGGGTGCTTAAAGAAATTTTGCACGCGCTTACCTTTTCGCAGACGGTGGGCGTGGGCGAACTTGCAAACATACTTATTATGTTGCCCTATGTGCTTATCCCGTCCATTATCTATAAGTACCGCAAGGGCATAAAGTGGGTTATTTTGGCTTTGCTTATGGGCTGTCTGGCGCAGGTGGCGTGGTCCGTGCCCGTAAATTATACGCTTACTTTCCCGTTCTATCTCAACCTGTACACCCATTCTTCGTGGGCTTCGGGTATGAATTTCTATCTTACGGTATGGTATTGGGCGGTGCTGTTCAACTTTATAAAAAGCGCGCTTATAACCGCCGCGGTTATGCTTTTGTACAAGTCGATATCCCGCCTTATAAAACTTACCAACGATAAATTCGCCCGCCGCAAAAAGGCGAAAAAAGTCCCCGCAGAACAGACGGACGGCGGAGAAAATCAAATATAACAAAAAATTTGCGCCCCGCGGATAATCCGCGGGGCGCGTTTTCAAAAGGTTGTATAGTTTATGCGGGAACTGAATTGAACGGGCTTTTTATTGTAGTCCTCTTGCTTGGGACAGACAAGCTTTTTAAAAATAGTTGCGTCGTTAAAGCCCGCGTCTACCAGCGCTTTGTCGGAATTCATATTCTTCCACTCCGTTTCCGTTCCCTCGTATGTCAGCCACGCAGTGACAACCGAAAGAGGTCTGAAAGCGTTTTTGCCGAATTTTGTCAAGCCGATGTTTATCTGTATAGTTTCTATACGGCAATCGGCAAATGCGTTGGAGGGTAAGGAGGTTACGTTTTCGCCGAAATACACCTCGCCGATATTTATTTTGTATTTATTTTTATCGCTTAAATTTTCGCCCCACGCGCTTGTTTCACCCGTGCCGTCGGCGGCTATTTTGGTGCAGTTTGCCGCGTTGAAGTACAGGTATGCGCCCGATTGCGTTGAAGATTTTTTCAGGCTGAACGCGCCCGAATTGATTGTTTTCACCGAAGAGCCGATATATATGTCGGATACATTATTGCAACCCTCAAACGCCCTTATGCCTATCGACGTAACGGAATCCCCCACAATAATTTCGTAAATCTTATCGCAGTTTTTAAACGCTTCCCTGCCGACGTTTTGGCAGTTTAGTTTTACTGCGCTTAACTTGCAACCCTCAAACGCGCCCGCGCCCACGGGCAACGCGCCCAAATCGAGGTTGCCCTCTATCGCGCTTAACGAAAAGCAATATTCGGGGATTTTGGATAGCTTGCCAAAGGGGAAACTTTTAAGTTTGTCGCATTTGTAAAAACAACTTTTGCCCAAAGTTATATTTTCCCCGTCCACCGTAACCGAGCTTACGTTGCTTTCGTAAAAAGCCCTGTCGCCCACAGCGGTAACCTGTTCGCCCAGCCGCACCGTCTGCGGATAGGGGGTCTCGTTGCCGTCGCCGTCTTTGGCTACGGGGCGGTTTTCCCTCAATGCGTCGGCGGGTATTTCGCCGCTTGTAACGTAAAGCGTTTCTATGGGTATTGCGCCAAGTGCGGTAAGCGCGCCGCCGCACGCCTGCACGCTGTTTAACTGCGCCTCGCCCGTAAACGCGGTGTATTCTGCGGTAAACGCGGGGTTTACGGCGGTTACTTCTTTCAACGCGGTGCAGTCCGCAAAGCAGTTTTTACCCGCATATGTCGCGTTTCCGATATCGAGGGAGGTAAGCGAAGTAAGCCCCTTAAAGGCTTCCTCGCCCAACTCGCCGCCGCCCGTAAAGGTAAGCGTAAGCACGCCCGCGCAACCCCTGAACGCGCCGTCGCCCACCTGCGTTACGCCGCCGGGGATATCTACGGCGGTTATTGCGGCGCAATTTTCAAACGCGCCGTTATCAATCAGCGTAAGGTTTGCGCAGTCTATTTCGCCCGCCATTGCGGCGCAGTTTTTAAAGGCGTTTTCGTGTACGTAAACTATGTTTTTGCCGAAGGGCGGCGCGGCAAGCGCTTTGCAATCCTCAAAGGCGGAAGCGCCGACTTCCGTAAGGTTATCCCACACGCCCGCGTTAAGCAGGTTTTTGCAGTCGGAAAAAGCAAAATCTTCCACGGTCTGTATGTTGCCGCCGTAAACATCGGTAAGTTCTTCGCAATATTCAAAGCACCGTTCGCCTACGGACGTTATGGTATACGGCAAATATATGGTTTTGCCCATCCAAAGCCTGAAAGAACATTTTGGCAAAGCCGTCATACGGGAATTATCGTTTGTCCAAAATATATCCGCGGTGCAGTATTCAAATGGCGAATATCTTATTTGGTCTATCGCGACGTACCCTATTTTTTCCACCGTGCTTGCCATGATTATCCTATCGAAGCAGGAGGCGTAACTGAAAGTTTGAAGTTGCAACTCCGTCACGCCCTCGGGCACGACGAAGTCGCTTACCCGCGCGTTATCTATATAAAAGTTTTCCACATTGTAAAGGATGCGGCAATCGGCGGGATTTTTTATGTTGCACCAATCCGCGGCAGTGCCGCCGAAGTACAGATTTTTGGGCGAGCAGGCGGCGGAGTATCTGCCTATAATCTGCACGTTGCCGCCTATATACAGCGTTTCAAGCGCGCAACCTTCCAAAGCATGGTCGTTTATATAATTCAGGGTGGAAGGCAAAGTTATGCTTTTAATGCTGTTGCCGGAAGGGAACGCGTTGGGCGGAAGCCCCACTACGGGCAAGCCTTCGTAGTAGGCGGGAATCACAACTTCGGTTAAATCTTTTGCGTTGCATTTTACATAATATCCGCCGTCTTTTTCGTAGTAATTATACGTATAAGTGGGCGACGCGGTATAGCCCGCGTATACGGTGCAATCCCCCGTAAGTTTGGCGTTGCCCTCCACGGGCGTAGTAAGCTCTGCGTCGCGGAACCAGCCGCTGAAAGTGTAAACATACTGCTCGTCGGAAGATTTTTTGGGTTCGGGCAGATAGCCCACGTCGTAATCGTTAAGTGTTTTTACGTACTTCGTTATGGTGGTAACGGGTTGCCCGTACGCGTCCGACATATATCCTCCGTTGGCGTCGAAAATGACGGTGTATTCGCGGGAGGAAGGGGAATTTAAGGCGTTGCAAGCCGTGTTGCACTTCACGCAGCCCGAAACACAGCCGGAAGCGACGTCGGCGGAATCGGCGCCGTTGCAGTTTAACGCGTTAAGCCAACAGCTTGAAAATATTATCCCGCAGAACGCAAGCGTTGCGATTGACAGCAGTAAAAAAATTTTTCTCATAATCTTACCTTAAATCGTATTTTAAAACGGGTAGAAAACAAGTGGTCATTATTATTATAGCATAACGCGGCTATAAATACAAGAGGCATTTTAAAATAGCCCCTCGCGGCGGTTTGGCGGGCAATAATAGTTGCAAATTAAGCGGCGGCGGGGTATAATATACGCGTATGGCGGTATTTTATTCGGACAGTCCCGAAAGTACGGCGCGGTTTGCCGAAAAATACGCCCAAAGCCTTAAAGCGGGGGACACGGTGCTTCTTCACGGCGGGCTGGGCGCGGGTAAAACGCAGTTTTGCAAGGGGCTTGCAAAGGGGTTGGGCATAGAGGACGAAATTTTAAGCCCCACCTATGCCTATATGAACGATTATTCGGGCAAACTTTATCATTTTGATTTCTACCGTCTTTCCGACGGCGCGCAGGCGGAGGCGTTGGGGCTTACCGATTATTTCTACGCCGGCGGGATTTGCGTTGTGGAATGGTACGAAAACTGCCTTTCCGTATTGCCCGCAAACTGTAGGACGGTGCGCATAAAAAAGACGGGCGAAAATACGAGGGAGATAGAGTATGAGTAATTTTCTTGCGATAGACACGTCCTCGCGCTATCTGTGCGTAACGGCGGCGAAGAACGGGGCTTTTGCGGAAGTTTTCGAGGAAGATTGCGCTTTGCGCCATTCCGTGCGGCTTATGCAGGCGGTGGAAGAGGCGATGGATAAAATTTCGCTTTCCCCCGAAGAATGTGATTTTTTTGCGGCGGTAACCGGTCCCGGCTCGTTTACGGGCATAAGGATTGGGCTTTCCGCGGCGAAGGGCTTTGCGGTTGCAACGGGTAAACCCGCCTGCGGATTAACCGTTTTCGATATGATTGCATATAATGTCAAGGATATTGATTTCGGCGTAGCGGTGGACGCCGCGCACGGCTTTTACTATTACAAGGGTTACGGCAAATTTGCGTGCGAACCCGCCTATCTGGACGGGGCGGCGGTACTTTCAAAGGGCGCTGTACTGTACGGCTTTGAGGATCTCCCCCTCGCAAATTACGTAAAAACAGATATACGCGGCTGCCTTAAAAACGCGGTATGCGGCGGGGCGGCAAACGGCGCGCCCGTTGCGCTGTACGTGCGCAAATCGCAGGCGGAAGAGGGAAGAAAATGACGATAAGAAAGTGGAAATACGAAGATATATTGCGGATTTCCGAGTTGGAAAAGGAATGTTTCCCCCAAGAGCCGTGGTCGTACAAAATGCTTGCTTCCGGCTATGAAACGGAAAATTTTTACGGGCTGGTGGCGGACGACGACGGGGAAATAGCGGGCTACGGCGGCATTACGCTGGCGTATGACAGCGCGGACATAGATAATATCGCCACGTCGGAACCCTATCGCCACAGCGGCGTTGCCACTGCAATTTTGGAAGGGCTGTTGGATTACGCCCGCAACAACGGCGTAAAAACGGTGTTTCTGGAAGTGCGCGTTTCCAACTCCGCGGCTATGGAACTGTATTTAAAGCACGGGTTTTGCGGCGCATACGCGCGCACGCGCTACTATTCGGACGGCGAAGACTGCCTTGTAATGAAAAAGGAGATGTAAAATTTTACTTGACGGAAATTGGGTTTCGCGTACGGTGAAGGGCGGCGGCAAGCCGTTGCTGTTCCTGCACGGTTATCTCTCCAAAAAGGAAAGTTTTTACTATCAGATAAATTATTTTTCAAAGTATTTTCTCTGCGACGCGCCCGATATGCCCGGCTTCGGCAACAGCGCGCCCATAACCCAACCGTGGTCTGTGGGCGACTATGCGCTTTGGCTGGAAAGGTATATAAGGGCGGCGGGCTACGGCGAGGTGTACGTCGTCGCCCATTCATTCGGGGCGCGGGTTGCTTTCAAGCTGTTTTCCGCGCGTAAAAATCTGTGCGGCAAACTGCTTGTAACGGGCGGCGCGGGGCTTGTAAAAAAGCGTTCGCCGCAATATATCAGGCGGGTAAACGCTTACAGGCGGGTGAAAAAGTTTTTCCCCGCGTTTGCGGAAAAGCATTTCGGCAGCGAGGAATACCGTTCGCTTCCGCCCGTCATGCGCGAAAGCTATAAACTTATAGTAAACGAAGATCTTTCGGATTGCGCAAGGGGGATAACCTGCCCTACGTTGCTTATCTACGGCGCGCAGGACGACGTAACTCCCCCCGACGAAGAGGGCGCCGCGTTTGCAATGCTTACCGGCGGAAAACTTACGCTTATGGAAGGCGGGCATTTTTGCTTTTGCAGTCAGGCGGAAAAATTCAATTCGCTTGCCGCCGCTTTCTTATTATAATTTACGGGATATATATGGGAATTTTCATATCTGTGTCCAAAACCGTGGAATGTGTGCTTATTTCGCTGGTCTACGCGGCGGCGTTTTCGCTTGCCTCGTTGCGCCCGATGGGCATACTTCAATCCGCGGGCTATTCCGGCAAAAAACTTTTCGGCTGGCTTAAAAAGCCCAACAATATGCAGTTTACGCGCATGGTTCTCCTCACGATGCTGTGCGTGCTTTCGTCTGCGGTCGTCGGGCTGTGCTTCGCCTTTGCAGGCGGGTGGGCGGCGGTTATTTCCCTCGTCCCGTCCGCGCTGTTTTTCGGCGTGTATATAGCGGTGGACTTCAAAACGCCCCTGCGCGTGCCGCTTAACTTTACGCCGAGGATAAAAAGGCTTATCGCCGTGCATTTCACCGTAAGCGCGATATGCCTTTACATCTTCGTCACTCTGCTTAATTTCGCGGACGCGGCGTGGGGCAACAAAATTTTCTGCCTCGTCAGGTACGCGCCGCTGGGGCTGGCGCCCCTCCTCATAATTCCCGTTCTGGCGCTTTCCGGGCTGATTGCGCGGATTTACGAAGTTCCGCACAACCGCGGGTTCGTAAAAAAGGCGAAGGCAAAACTTGCGGCAAGCGGGGTAAAGACGGTGGCTATAACGGGCAGTTACGGCAAGACTACCGTGAAGAACATACTTTACACAATGCTTTCCCGCAAGTACGCTACGATAGCCACGCCGCGCTCGCACAATACTCCGCTGGGGATAGCGCTTACCGTAAACAATTCCGATTTGCAGGGCTGCGAATATTTCATTGCGGAAATGGGCGCGCGCCACGTCGGGGATATTGAAAAGCTGTGCGACGTCTGCCCGCCGTATTATTCGGTGATAACGGGCGTCTGCCCGCAACATATATTGACGTTCGGCAATTTCCGCAACGTGGTAAAGGCAAAGGGCGAAATACTTGCCGCCACGCGGGAGGAGGCGGTTATAGCCGATAATTGTTACGAACTTTTCGGGGCGTATCCCGTAAAAAAGCGCCGCGCGGCGCAGGTTTCGGAAGTGTGCGCTTCGCCCGACGGTGTTAAATTCAATCTCACCGTCGGCGGGGAAACTTACGCGGTGCAAACCTGCCTGTTGGGCGCACATTCGGCGGAAAATATCGCCGTGGCGGCTTCCGCGGCGTATCTCTGCGGCATGACGCCCTCTGAAATAGCGGAAGCGGTGCCGCATATCCGTCCCGTGGAACACCGCCTGCAACTTATAAAGTCGGGCGGGATAAACATAATAGACGACGGTTACAACGGCAATATCAGGGGTGCGCGCGCCGCGGTGGAAACGCTTAAAACATTCGGCGGGAAGAGGGTTTGCGTTACCCCCGGGCTGGTGGAATTGGGCGTGCTTGAAAAAGAGGAAAATTACGCCTTGGGCGGCTGTCTTGCCGGGTTGGATTACGTCATTCTGGTGGGCGACGTACTTGTTTTGCCCATAAAGCAGGGCTTTTTAAAGGCGGGCGGCTTGCAGGAAAATATCTGCGTGGTAAAGGATATGCAAGCCGCAAAATCAAAGCTGGGCGAAGTGCTTTCCGAAGGGGACGCCGTGCTGTTTTTAAATGATTTGCCCGATATATATTGATTTTTGCGCAGGAATAAAATTCAAAATCACCAAAGCCTAAAAATTTTCGGGGTGGAGGTGATTTTTTTATTATGAGAAATATTGCCGTGGTATTCGGCGGGATATCCAACGAAAGCGAAATTTCGGTTATAACGGGCACTATGGCGGCAAACGTATTGAAGAGCGGCGGGGATAATCCCGTGCCCCTCTTCATAACCCGCGGCGGCGAGATGCTGTGCGATAAAAAACTGTGCGATATACGCGCATTTTCAAGGGATATGTCTCGCCTGCCCCGCGCCGCGCTGGTAAAGGGCGGGGTGTACGTCTTCGGGCGGGGCAAGCCCAAAAAATTTCTGCCGCTGTATGCGGCGGTGAATTGCTGTCACGGCGGCTTGGGCGAAGGCGGCGGGGTTTCGGGCGCGTTTGCGCTGTGCGGGATACCTTTCGCCTCCGCGGGGATTTTCGAATCGGCGGCGTTTATGGATAAGTACTACACAAAGCTGGTGCTTTCGGCTTTGGGCATAAAGACGGCGGAATACGCGTACGTGCGCTCGCTTTCCCAAACGGAGGAAGCCGAAAAGTTGGGCTATCCGCTGATAATAAAGCCCGCAAAGCTGGGTTCAAGCATAGGCGTAGTCCGCGCCGACGACAGGCAGGCGCTTACCGAAGGGCTTGCCGCCGCGTTTGAATACGACGACGGGGCAATAGTGGAAAAATATTTTTCGCACAAGCGCGAAATAAACTGCGCCGCCTGCCTTACGGACGGCGGGCTGATAGTTTCCGAATGTGAGGAAGCAATGTGCGGCGGCGGGGTGTTTTCGTTTGAAGATAAGTACTGCGGCGGGGCATCGGGCAAGTTGCCCGCGGACATTCCCGCGGAAGTTTCGCAAGGCGTAAAAAACACGGTGAAAGAGGTATATATGCGGCTGAATATGCGCGGGATAGTGCGCTTCGACTTCATCCTTTCGGACGGGGAAGTATACCTATCCGAAGTAAACACGGTGCCCGGCTCGCTTTCGTATTATCTGCTTTCGGAAGGGTTTGCCAAATTCCGTCAGGTGCTGTCCGCGGTTATAGGCAGGGCTGTGCTGGACGCGGAGGCGGCGCGCAAAAAACGCCTCGTACGCACGGGTATACTCGATAATGTGCCCTTAAACGCTTGTAAGACGCGCGGAAAATAGTGTATAATCATTGAAAGAGGATACGCTATGGCTAAAATTTCTATGCGCACGCCCGTCGTGGAAATGGACGGGGACGAGATGACCCGCGTAATGTGGGGCTGGATAAAGGATATACTTTTAAAGCCGTTTATCGACCTGAAAACGGAATATTACGATTTGGGGCTTGTGAACCGCGACGCCACCTGCGACGGGGTTACCGAACAAGCCGCGCTTGCCGCAAAGCGTTTGGGCGTGGCGGTTAAGTGCGCCACGATAACGCCCAACGCGCAGAGAGTGGAAGAATATAAACTTAAAAAGGCGTGGGCAAGTCCCAACGGCACGATAAGGCGGATTATGGACGGAACCGTTTTCCGCTCGCCCATAACGGTAAAGGGGATACGCCCCTACATACCGGGCTGGAAAAAACCCATAGCGATAGCCCGCCACGCCTACGGCGACATTTACAACGCCGTGGAGGACAGGGTGGAAAAGGGCGGCAAGGCGTATCTTGTGGTGTGCGACAGCGAGGGCAGGCAGATAAAAAGCTCGCTTATACACGATTTTGCCGACGGAGAGGGGATTATTCAGGGCGTGCACAATCTGGATAAATCCATTGCGGCGTTTGCGGAAAGCTGTTTCAATTACGGGCTGGAAAACAATCTGCCCGTCTGGATGGGCGCAAAGGATACCATTTCAAAGACGTACGACCACCGTTTTAAGGATATATTCAACGAGATATACGAAAAGTACAGGGCGGAATACGAAAAGCGCGGGCTGTACTTTATGTATACCCTTATAGACGACGTTGTGGCGCGCGTTATACGCAGCGACGGCGGGATGCTTTGGGTATGCAAAAATTACGACGGCGACGTTATGAGCGATATGGTGGCAACGGCGTACGGCTCGCTGGGGATGATGAGTTCCGTGCTTGTTTCTCCGGACGGAAAGTACGAATACGAGGCGGCGCACGGCACGGTTACGCGGCACTATTACAGGCATTTAAAAGGCGAAAGCACGTCAACCAACCCCGTGGCTACCATTTGGGCGTGGACGGGCGCGCTGAAAAAACGCGGCGAGCTGGACGGCGACGAAAAACTGCCGCAATTTTGCCGCAAACTTGAAAAAAGTACTTTGCAACTTATTTCGTCGGGATATATGACGGGGGATCTGATACCTATGTTCAAACGGCGCGGGGTGCAACCCGTAACGCTTACCACGCGCGAATTTTTAAATAAGATAGCCGAAAAGCTGTAACATATGCGCGCGGCGGGAAATGTTTCCCGCCGCGCGTTTTACGTTGACGGCGTTCAAAGGTTGTGATATTATAGATACGTAGCAATTACGTAAATTTTTAATACCAAAGGTGCGCCATGCTTACTTACGAGTTACAATGTTGCAAATATCTTTCGCTTTACCGCCATATCCGCAACGATATACTTTCCGGTAAGCTGAAAGCGGGCGAAAAGTTGCCCTCCAAACGCACCCTCGCCGAAAATCTTTCCGTAAGCGTAATAACCGTGCAGACCGCATACGAGCAGTTGCTTGCCGAGGGATATATCCGTTCGGAACCGAGAAGCGGATACTTTGTAGAGGACGTGAACGTGCAATTTTACGGCGAAAAAACCGCGGCTTTGCCCGAACGCGCCGAACAGAAAAAATTTACCGCGGACTTCGTTCACGGCGCACCCCCCGCAGAACTGTTTCCGTTTTCGGTATGGGCGCGGCTTATGCGCGGCGTGCTTTCGGACTGCGGCGCGCATCTGCTTGAACGTGTGCCCTGCGACGGCGACCCCGAACTTAAAAGCGCGGTGGCGGGCTATCTTTACCGTGCGCGCGGCATAGACGTGGACCCGCGCCTTGTGGTGATAGGCGCGGGGGCGGAATACCTGTACGGGGTAATAGTTCAGCTTCTCGGCAGGGATAAAATTTTCGCGCTGGAAAACCCCGGGTACAATAAAATTTACAACACATATAAGCTGAACGGGGCGGAGTGCCGCTTCGTAAACGTGGGCGCGAACGGCGTTGACCCGGAAGAACTTGAAAAAACGGGGGCGGACGTGTTGCACTTTTCGCCCTCCCACCAGTTCCCCACGGGCGCGGTTACGCCTATGGGCAGCAGGGCAAAGATAATCAATTGGGCGCGCTCGCGCGGCGCGTACGTTATAGAGGACGATTACGACAGCGAATTCAGGCTTTCGGGCAAGCCCCTGCAATGCGCTTTCGGGTTGGGCGCGGACAGGGTGATATATATGAACACCTTTTCCAAAAGCCTTGCCCCTTCAATGCGGTTGGGGTATATGGTTCTGCCCGCCGCGCTGTACGAAAAATATCTGTCCCTGTTCGGCAGTTCGGCTTGCGTTGTGCCGCTGTTCGAGCAGAAAACTTTGGCGAAACTTATCGACGGCGGCTACTTTGAAAGGCACCTAAACCGCCTTAAAAACTATTACCGCGGCGTGCGGCAGACCCTGTGCGAACGCGCGGGGAAGTTTAAGGGCGTGACGCTTGAGGACAGCGGAAGCGGACTGCATATGATAGCAAATATCCCCTCGCTTACGGACGGGGAGATAAAGAGGCTTGCCGCCGCGCGCGGCATAAACGTGAAGTGCGTTTCCGATTACCTGTTCGCCCCCGTGGAAGGGGCGGGGGGCAAAGCCGTTTTAAACTATTCGGGCGTAACCGCGGAACAGATAAACCGCATCTGAAAATTATTTTTTGCAAAATATAAGTCGGCGCGTAAAAATGTTTACACGCCGACCTATCTTTTTATTCAATGAAAATTATCTTGCGCAATTGAGAGCAACGTAGCACAGAGGTGAGATATATTCTCTGCCGTTGACGTCGTCCATTTCGTTTAACATATCGTAGATAAACATATTAAAGGCACCTCCTTTAAACTTATTTTCATGATCGGGTATGTCCGCCGCGGCTTTTTACCGAGCCTTGCGCGGAACAGGGGTTACAAAATTATATTTATAATTATCTTGCGCAGTTCAAAGCTACGTACGAAAGAGGGGAAACCCCTTTCGCGCAGTCGTCCAGCTCGTTCAACATATCGTAAATCGTAGTCATTGTTTTAAACCTCCTGAAAGATTTAATTTGTGCATCAAGGGTATTTCCTCCCTCGATTTGCCCATAGTTTAGCACTAAAAAAAATGTTAGTCAATAACAGTTGAAAAAATTTTAAAAATTTTATATATGTTATTTTCTATCATTATTTTATGTTTGTAAGTATAAAATATGTTAATTTTCATTTTTAATATTTTAAAATTGCAATTAATTTTCACATTTGAATGAAAATAACATTTTTATAGACTATTTTACATATGCCGCCCGGGATTAAAATAAGCGGCGCAAAAAAGCGTAAAAAAAGCCCCGCGCACGGAAAACCGCGCTCGGGGCTTCGGGGGGATGGGTATATTATTTTTCAATGCCGTTCAGATGATTTGCGGGGTCGGTATTTTTATCGTTTTCTTTAACTTCGAAATGCAAATGCGCGCCCTGATATTTTTCTATCCCGCAGGCTTCGGCTATACAGCCTATAACATCGCCGCGGTTCACCTTGTCGCCTACTTTAAGTTCTGCGGCGGGGTCGATGAATTTATATACGGTCTGTATGTTATTCGCGTGGGAAATAATTACGTAACCGCCGTAATACACGTTGTCCCTTCCTACTTCCACAACGGTGCCGTCTATCGCCGCCATAACGTTGTCGCCCGCGTTGCCCTTAAAGTCCATACCCATATGGTCGCGGTATTGGTGTATGGTCTCGTTGGCGTAAAATTCGTATTTGGTGGTAACTTCCGCGTTGTCTACGGGCAGGCAAAATTCGTATGCCGAGGAAGTGTCTTGCGGCTCTTCGTCGTCGGGGGGATTTACTGTGCTGCCGCCGGAATTGCCGGGGTTCTGTTCGGAGGGCTGCTGTTGCGTGCCGCCGTCCGCGGTCAACTTATTCTTTCCCGAGCGGTTTACCGCAAAGATAACGGTTACCGTAACCGCCGCTATGACAAGCAGGCAGATCCCGAGAATTAAATAGTAGAGTAAGATTTTCTTTTTGCTTTTCTTTTTTTCTTCTTTCATATATTTAAAACTCCTTCACAAAAGATATTGACGGGTAAAAAGCGTTTTATTCAGTATCCGCCGAAAATTATCGGCGAACCCACCGTTGCGCCGTCGCCGCGCATAAAGACGTGCAGGTTCACCTCTTCGCCGTAAAGCGTTATGCTGTACGGCAGGTTTGCGGAACAGTAGTAATTCACGCCGTCGCCGCACTCTTCGGTAAACAGAATTTTGCCGTTTACGCCGTTTAAAAAACTTTCGAGGTCGAAGGAGGGGTAGTAGGCTTTTTCGCCGCATACGTCTTTAAGCGCAAGCCTTTCCAGCGCAGGAAATTTTCCGCATTCCACCTCGCGGCAGTCCGCCGAAGTGTGCCCGCAAAAGAACGCCCGGTCGGTTCCGCCGGCAAAGCACAGCCGCGTTTTAAGCAAACCCGGCAACGCGCAAAGCGCAACCGCAAACGCCGCCAAAATAATGTGTTTTACCGCCCGCATCTTCGCCCCCCTTAAAGTTTCATACGGGTTATAGCCTTTTGCCGCGCGTTTTATACGGCGGTTGCGATATTTTTTCGGGGCGACAAACGCACGCGCGCGACATAATAAATAAAAACGCGCGGCAAAAATTCCGCGCGCATAAAAAAAGGACGGAATAAATTCCGTCCGTCTTAATTATTTACAGCCGCCGCAGGTACTGCAATTGCCGCTGCATTTTTGCGTTTTCTTGCCCGTGGCGGTGAACATTGCGCCGCAGTAACATCTTTCGGCGGTTTTGCCGCACGCGGGGCAATGTATCTCGTCGGTAAATTTTTTTACAAGCTCTTCAAAGGTTTTGCCGCACGCGGGGCAACGGTATTGCAAAAGCGGCATTTCACATCTCCCCGTCGCGCTTCTTCCGCCTACGTCTCTTTCTCTGTCTGCGGGGGGAATACATTCCCATCTGCGTCACTATAAAGGCTACGGCAAGGGTAAGCAAAAACGTGCCCGCAATCACAAGCCAGAACCACAGCGTGTTCCCCGAACCTTCGCCCGGGACGGGCATATTCATTCCCCAGAACCCCGCAATCATTGTGGGGATTGCAAGCAGAATGGTGATTATGGTAAGTTTGCGCATAGTGCCGTTGGCGTTGTTGGAAATAACCGAACCGTACGCGTCCATCGTCACGCTTAAAATATTCTTATATATATTGCAGGTTTCCAGCGCCTGACGGCTTTCGATAAGCACGTCGTCATACAGGTCCTGATATTCCTCGCTGGTGGCAACGCCTTCCACTTTGGAAAGTTTTTCGTACACCCTCGTGTTCGAGCCGAGGGAGGTGGAAAAGTACACAAGCGAATTTTGCAGGTCCAACAGCTGAACTATCTCGCTGTTTCTCATCGTCCTGCCCATTTCGCTTTGTATGCGGTGATTTTTGCGGTCGATCTGTTTCAGGCAGTAGAGGTAACGCTTTGCGTTGCCCAAAAGGAAGGTAAGCATAAAATGCACGGGCTTTTGGGTATATACTTTCGTCCTGCCGACAATAAATTCTTTAAGCACGGTATTGCCTTTCAGGCAGACGGTGATGACGCAGTTGTTGTTGTAAATAACGGCAAGGGGCAGGGTGTCGTAAACGTCCACCCCGTCCTCTTCGTTGATTATGGGGCAGTCTACGAGGAACAGACTGCACCCGTCGTCAAATTCCGTACGGGCGCGTTCTTCCTCGTCCAACGCCGCCTTAATCATATCTTCGGGAACGCCGCAAAATTCAGCCGCCTTTTCGCACTCGTCGTCGCTGGGGTTTATCATATCAACCCAGCATTTGGGCGTAAAAGTATCGCGCTTTTCCAGCTTCCCTTCGTTGTCGGTAATAAAAAACTGTATCATCTACGCCATTATAACCCATAAGGGGCGCAAATGCAAGCATTTTTTTAAATTACTATTTTGCCTTTTATAAAGCTGTCGAAAAATCCTTCAAGGTCCGTGCCGCAAGCTATAAAGCTGCTGTAAAGCTGTTCGTAGCCCGCTATTTTGCACTTGTTTTCGGCAAAATATTTTTTAAGCGCGCCCAAAAACTTTTCGTCGCCTATGGAATTGCGCAAGGTTTCAAACATTATCAGCCCTTTCCCGTAGGATATGTTGGTGTATTCGTACTCGCTTTTGTACTGCGAAAGATTTCTGTTCATGGAAGTATCCGTTCCGTCGAAAATCTGGCTGTACACCGTAAAGTACGCCCTGTACGCCTTTGTGGCGTTGCCCACAAGCCCCACGCGGGTGAAGGAATAGGAGGGGTTGTTTTCAAAGAACATCAGCGCGCTGTATTCCGCAAGCCCCTCGTCCTGCCACGCGCAGTTAAGCTGGTCGCTTCCCACCATAGCGTACCACCATTGGTGGGCGTTTTCGTGTACTATCGTATAAATTTTGTCGTCGGAATCCAGCGCGTCGCTTATCATCGTAAGCGCGGGGTATTCCATTCCGCCGTAGCAAAAGCCCGTCTGCACAACAGAAAGAGTGGGGTATATGTAATCGCCGAAAGTTCCGCAAAAGTATTCCAAACTTTCCGTCGCGGCTTTAAGCGAGGCTTCCGGGCTGTTGTCCGATACATAGTAATAGCTTACTTCCACGCCGTGCGTTTGGGCTGTGGCTACGTGGAATTTGTCGGAAAGCACGGCGGCGAAATCGCGCGCGTTTTCCAGACGGCAACACACCCGTTTTCTGTCGCCCTGCATACTTTCTTCAACTATCTTTCCGCTTGTCGCCGCGGTATATTCGGGGGGCAAATCAAAAGTTACGGTGTAATCGGCACATTCCGAAAGGAAGGGGTCCCCGCAGGAATAATAGGGACATTCCACAAATCCCGATTGGTCGTAGGCGCATAGTATGGGGTAGAAGTTGCCGAGGTTTACGGTGTCGGGCGTTATGCCCGTGCGGTGGTTTACTTTGGCAAGTTCCAGCTCGTAATCGATCTTCACGGTAATTTTTTGGTCGGGGTAAAGCGCGGAAGGCAGGTTTACCGTAAGCAGGTTCATATCTTCGCCCGCAACTTCCCACCCGGCGCAGTTTTCAACTTCGGTAATCTTCATTCCGCCGTAATCTTTCCCCGCATAGTACGCCCTCTGCGTATAGCTTGCCGAAACGGGTTGCAACGCGGCGTCCTCGCGGTAGGCGTTGCCGTAAAGGTTGAATTTCAAATCCGAAATTTCATTGCCCGTGTCGTTGCGGTAGGTAAAATCAACGGTTGCGGTAAGTTTTCCCTCCTCGCCGTCGTAAATGGCGAAAATTTCGTATTCGTCCGCCGTGGAAACTTCTTTCTTTTTACAGCCTGCAACCGCGGTAGCGGCGCACAGCGCGCATATGGTAAGCGCCAGAGACAAAAATCTTTTCAAAATAACACCTCGCTTGCGATAAAATATTCTATGCCGCCCGCCGCGAAGATAAAACCTTTAACACATTTTTAGTCCGCAAAATACAATATATGGTATGATAATTTGCGTGGCGACGGGTAAAAAGGCGGATATAACCGCCGCCCTGCCGGATTGCGATCTCGCCGTGTTCGGCTTTTCGGGTCTGGGCGAAGTGGATTACGAAAGCGAGCTTAAGGGCGTAACCGATAAATTCGAGGCGGCGGCAAAACTTTCAAAGTCGCGCGGGTGCGCGGTTATCTGCGGCTGTAAAACCCGCAGCCGCGGGATGTTGCGCAAGTCCGCCGCCGTGGCGGAAAAGGGCAGGCTTTTGGGGATATCCGATATGACTTACGTGCTGGACGGCGAGCAGTTCAAAAGCGGCGCGTCCCTCGGGCTTTACACCTTGCAGGGCTGTAAAGTGGGCGTGTGTATCGAAAACGATTTGCTTTTCCCCGACGCCGCAAAATCGCTTGCAAGTTGCGGCTGTAACGTGATTATAGCCATCGCCGAACAGGTGCGCGACGTAATTCCGCCGCTTATAATCCGCGCCTATTCCTATCTCTTCGGCGTGCCGATAGTGCTGTGCGCGGGCAACGCCGCGTATTTTTCGGAAGTGAACGGCGCGATAGCGGGCAGCACCCGCGGGATAAGTATGTTTGAAGTAAATCCGCAAAACCGTTATCACGTGGTGACCACCCGCCAGAGGGGGCTGTTTTCGGAACCGCGCGCGGACTATTGAAAGACGGCAATATATTTTACTTTCTCCCCCGTAAAGGCTTGAAATTTTTAAGGCGGGTTGCTATAATAATAGTGTAAACGGCGCAAAGGCGCGGGAGGTGCGGCTATTATGTTGAGTATGACGGGCTACGGCAGGGGGGAATGTAAGCGCGGCGGAATAGAGATATGCGCCGAGATAAAGACGGTGAACAACCGCTATCTCGATGTTTCGGTAAAATGTCCGCGCGTGTTTTCCGCCTGCGAGGACGGCATAAGGAACGCCGTGCGCGAAAAACTTTCCCGCGGGCACGCCGACGTGTACGTTTCCCTTTCGGACAAGCGTGAAAAGACAAAGACGCTTTACGTGGACGAAAATCTCGCCGCGGCGTACGTCGCCGCCGCAAAGCGCGTGGGCGCGCTGTTCCCCGATATCCCCGACGACCTTACCGTAACCAACGTTCTGCGCTACCCCGAAGTGCTGTTATGCGAGGAGCAGTCCTCCGCGGACGAACAGCTTTCTTCCGCGCTTTTCGAAGCGTTGGCGCTGGCTTTGGATAACCTGAACGTAATGCGCGAAACCGAAGGCGCCAAATTGCGCGAAGATATGTTGGGGCGGATGTCCGAAATAGAAAAACTTGTAAACGCGATAGCCGTACGCGCGCCCGCCGTCGCGGAAAATTACCGCGAAAAACTGACGGCGAAGATAAAAAAGATACTCGAAGGGACGGAACCCGACGAGGGCAGACTGCTTACCGAAGCGGCGCTGTTCGCCGACAAGTGCAACATAGACGAGGAAATAACCCGCCTGCGTTCGCATATAAGGCAGTTTGAAAGTATCTGCGCCGAACGGCTGGTGGGCAGAAAGCTGGATTTCCTCGTGCAGGAATTCAACCGCGAGGCAAACACGATCTGTTCCAAATCCAACGATCTGGAAGTTACAAAAAACGCGCTTGCGCTTAAAAACGAAATAGAAAAAGTGCGCGAACAGGTTCAAAACATAGAATAATATGAAAAATTTATTGATAGTTATCTCCGGACCTTCCGGCGTAGGCAAGGGCACGATAGTTAAAAAACTGCTTGCCCGCGGCAATTACGCGTTAAGCGTATCCTGCACAACCCGTCCTCCCCGCGACGGCGAAACCGACGGCAAAGATTATTTTTTCACCGACAAAAAGAATTTTGAACAAGAGATAGAAAACGGCGGTTTTTTGGAATACGACAACCATTTCGGGTACTATTACGGCACGCCGCGGAAGTTTGTGGAAGATAAACTTGAAAAAAGCGACGTGCTTCTGGAAATAGACGTGAACGGCGCGCTGAATTTAAAAAATGCCCGCCCCGCGGCTCTGCTTATATTTATCGCCCCTCCGGACGAGCAGTCGCTTATAGACAGGCTTTTAAAGCGCGGCGCGGAAGACCACGAAAAGATAGCCGAACGCCTGTCGCGGCTGGATTACGAGCTGTCGAGAGCGGCGGATTACGACTATACCGTCGTAAACGACGACCTTGAAAAAGCCGTAAACGAAGTTGAAAATATAATCCTTAAAGAGAAAGGAGAGAAGATATGATAAACGAACCCCCCGTAGATTTACTTTTGGAAAAATTGAGTATGGACGGACAACCCGTATCCCGCTATTGCCTCTGCATAGTGGCGGCAAAACGCGCGCGTCAGGCGCTTGAAATGCACGCCGCTTCCCCCAACGCCGGGGCGGCGGACGATTATTTCAAGGAAATTTCCTATGCATGCAGGGAAATAGCGGAAGGCAAAATCAAGTGCGCCAAGGATTGATTTCCGTGGCGCGCGTTCAAACGCCCGCAAAACGCGGGCGCGTGATTTACTGAAATGTACGCACAGATTATCGTTGACGTTGCCCACAGCCAGGTGGACAAGGTGTTTGAATATTCCTGTCCGCCGTCCTTAAAGGTAGGCAGCAGGGTAAAGGTGCCCTTCGGCGGCAGGGTGATAGACGGCTTTGTAATAGCCGTATCGGAAAAAACTTCCTACCCAGAGGAAAAGATAAAGCCCGTGCAAGAGGTTTTTGACGAGCCTCCCGCGCTGGTGGAAGAGTGTTTTGCGCTTATGCAAAAAATTTCAGCGCGCTACCGCGTTCCGAAAGCGGTGGCGTTGCGTCTTTTTCTGCCCTCCGAAATGCGTTTGGGCACGGTGCGCGCCTCGGTGAGGAAGTTTGTCCGCGCGGCGGAAGGCGTTTGCTTGCCCGCGGCGGCTAAAAAACAGGCGCAGGCATACGCGTATCTTACCGAAAACGGCGAAACGGAATTTGTACAGCTTTGCCGTATGTTCGGCAGAAGCGCGGTTGCCGGGCTTGAAAGGAGGGGCGCGGCGATTGCAGAGGAGCGCAAAGTGAACCGCCTGCCCGCGGGAGAGGAAAGCGGCG
This sequence comes from uncultured Clostridia bacterium, assembly GCA_947627575.1. Classification (GTDB taxonomy): domain Bacteria; phylum Bacillota; class Clostridia; order Christensenellales; family Borkfalkiaceae; genus Coproplasma. Next base: position 22,222 of record CANQWN010000007.1, on the reverse strand, counting down.
CGCCCGCGCACGTGCTTACAACAGCGCAACGCGCGGCGGTGGAAAGCGTAAAAAACGGCGGGAAGATGGTGAACCTGATTCACGGCGTTACGGGCAGCGGAAAGACTGAAATATATCTCACGCTTATTGCCGACGCCATATCCCGCGGCAAAACCGCAATTTTCCTCGTCCCCGAAATTTCCCTCACCCCGCAGATGCTTGCGCAGCTGCGCGCCCGCTTCAAGGGCGAAGCGGCTATTTTGCACAGCGGACTTTCCGCGGGCGAAAGGTTTGACGAGTGGTGGAGGTTGCGTTCCGGCGAGGCGAAAATAGCCATAGGCGCAAGAAGCGCGGTGTTCGCCCCCCTCACGGACGTAGGCATAATAATTGTGGACGAAGAACACGATTCGTCCTATTGCAGTGAAACCGCGCCGCGCTATTCCACGGTGGATATTGCCGCGATGCGCGCGGAATATAACGGCTGTAAACTTGTTTTGGGCAGCGCAACGCCGTCGGTGGAAAGCTATATGAAGGCGTGCGACGGGGAATATAATCTGATAACTTTGCCGGACAGGATAAACAGCAAGCCCTTGCCGGAGATAATAATCGCCGATATGCGCCGCGAAGTGAAGAGGGGCAACAACACCTGTTTTTCGCAGGCGTTGAGGGAAGAGCTGGACGGCACGCTGAAAGCGGGGAACCAGGCGATAATATTTTTAAACCGCAGGGGATATTCGCAGACGGTTGTCTGCCGTGACTGCGGCTATGTGGCGAAGTGCGAAAATTGCGACGTAACGCTTACATACCACAGCGAGGAAGATTGCCTTAAATGCCATTATTGCGGGGCGAAGTACCGTATGCCTTCCCAATGTCCCGAATGCGGCGGCAGGCACTTGCTTTATAACGGCACGGGCACCCAGCGCGTAGTTGCGGACCTTAAAAAGCTGTTTCCGCAAGCCACGCTTTTGAGAATGGATAACGACACCGTTTCCGGCAAGGACGGGCACTATAAAATACTTAAAAGTTTCGGCGAAAAAAAGGCGGATATCCTTGTTGGGACGCAGATGATTGCAAAGGGGCACGATTTCCCGTCGGTTACCCTCGTGGGGATTCTGGACGCGGATATGAGCCTGCATTTTTCCGACTACCGCAGCGGCGAACGCACTTTTCAGCTTATAACGCAGGTTTCGGGCAGAAGCGGCAGGGCGGACGAAAAGGGCAAAGTGGTGTTGCAAACTTACTCGCCCGAAAATTATATTCTGCGCTACGCCACGCATTACGATTACGAGGGCTTTTTCAAAAACGAGATAGCTTTGCGCAAAGCCACGCTGTTTCCGCCCTTCGCGCTTATCGTCAGGATAATGGTCGTTTCCGGAAGCGCGGAAGCCGCGCTTGAAAGTTTGAAGGGCGCGTACCTCGCAACCGAAAATTTAAGGCGGAAAACCCCGGACGAGTTTTTATTTTTGAACAAGATGCACTCGCCCATAAAAAAGATACAGGGCAAGTTGCGCTATCAGGTGCTTATGCGGCTGAAAAGCGACGCGTTGCTTAAAAATATATACGATATTGCGGTTGAAAACACAACTTCTTCGGCGTTTTGCTACGTCGAGGAAAATCCCGTCAACCTGTCGTGAGAGGGAAATATGGCATTGAGATACGTGGTTCAGACGGGCGACCCCGTCTTGCGCGAAAAGTGCGCCCCGGTAAAAAATTTCGGCGGCGAACTTAACGCCCTGCTGGGCGATATGAAGCAGACTTTATACGCGGAAAACGGCGCGGGGCTGGCTGCCCCGCAGATAGGCGTGCCCATCCGCGTGGTGGTTATAGACGCGGGCGAAGGGTATTACGAGATGATAAATCCCGTCATAGTTTCCGCCTCGGGCGAACAGTGCGGCGCGGAGGGGTGCCTTTCCGTAAAGGGTAAGCAGGGCACCGTGGTGCGCCCCAATCGCGTAAAAGCGACATATTTCGACAGAAACGGCAAAAAACATAAACTCACCTGCGACGGGTTTTTTGCGCGCGCCGTCTGCCACGAGCTGGACCATCTCGACGGCGTGCTGTATACCGACAAGGCGCAGGAAGTGCACGACCTTCCCCCGGAGGAATGATATGAGGATAGTTTACGCCGGTTCGCCGCAGTTTGCGGTTAAGCCCCTTGCGGCGTTGCTTGAAGCGGGCGCGGAGGTTTGCGCCGTAATAACGCAACCGGACAGACCCGTCGGCAGAAAGAAGATTCTTACCCCCACCCCCGTAAAGGCGTATGCGGAGGCGGCGGGGTTGCCCGTTTTCGCTTTTCCCAAAATCCGCGATTGCGCGGCGGAAGTGCGCGCGCTGGGCGGGGATATAATGATTACCTGCGCCTACGGGCAGTTGCTCTCGCAGGAAATTTTAAATTGTTTTAACGGCGGGGTGTGGAATCTGCACGCCTCGCTTTTGCCGCAATTCCGCGGCGCTTCGCCCATTCAGGCGGCGATATATGCGGGCGAAGAATATACGGGCGTTACCGTTATGAAAACCGAACTTGCCCTCGACGCGGGCGGTATATTGCTTGTAAAACGCTGTAAAACGGGCGAAAGTTCCTACGGGGAATTGCAGGAAAGGTTGTCCGCTTTGGCGGCGGAAGCCGCGGTGGAAGCGGTGGAACATATCCGCAACGGCAACGTGCAGTTGCTTATTCAGGACGAGGCGAAAGCCACCTATTGCAAAAAGATAAACAAGGCGGACGCGCGCATAGATTTTTCGCGCCCGTCGGGGGATATATGCCGCCTTGTGCGCGCTTCCGACCCGCAACCCGCGGCGTATTGTATGCTCGGCGGCGAAATTTTCAACATATTTTCCGCACAGCCCTGCGATTTTTCGGGGGACGGAAAATGCGGCGAAGTGGTTGGCATATCTGCGGATAAAAGCAGTTTCACAGTAAAATGCGGCGGCGGCGCCGTGAAAATATCCGAAGGACAGGCGGCGGGCGGAAAGAGACAGCCCGCGCGCGACCTGATAAACGGCAGAAAAATTTGTTTGGGGGTTGTGCTTGACTAATCCGCTTGCCGATCCGTACCTCGTGCTGATAAAAGTGTACAGGGACGGAAAATTTTTAAAACAGTCGATAAGCGAAACCCCCGTCGAGCCTTTGAATAAGGCGCGCACGGTGCGGATATGTTACGGCGTGCTTGAAAAGGACGAATATCTTACGTACGTAATCTCGTCCAACGTCGGCAAACAGCCCAAAGCCGCGGTAAAGCTGGTGCTTAAAATTGCGCTGTATATGCTTGAATTTATGGGCAAACACGATTATATGGTGGTGGATTACGCCGTGCGGCTTACCAAAAAGTTGGGCAAACAGGGCGCTTCCGGCTTTGTAAACGCGTTTTTGCGCAGTTATAAAATACCCGCCCTCCCGCAGGGCGTTCGGGGCTTTGCCCTCGCACATTCCGCGCCGCAGTGGCTTGCGGAAAAGTATATCGAAGAATACGGTGAAAAAGCCGCCGCGCAAATACTCGGCGCGCCGTCGCACGGCATATGCGTAAGGTTTGTAAAGGACGGCGAAAAATATGCCGAAGGGCGGATAAAAACCCCGTTCAATGGGGTATATATCTATACCAATTTCACGCGGGACGAGGGGTTTGCGCGCGGGGAATATACCTTTCAGTCGGTGGGTTCCGTTGCTATATGCGAAGCTATTGAACCCTGCGAAAACTTTCTGGACGCCTGCGCCGCCCCGGGCGGCAAAAGCGTGTTGCTTTCCGCAAAGTGCGGGCGGGTGACCGCGTGCGACGTGCATCCGCACAGGGTACAGCTTATCGAAAGCTACGTAAAGCGTATGGGCGCGGAAAACGTTACGGCGCTTACGTGCGATTCATCAATTTTCCTGCCGCAGTTCGGCGGCGCTTTCGGCGGCGTGCTGTGCGATTGCCCCTGTTCGGGAACGGGCGTGATAAACGAAAATCCCGATATAAAACTTTTCAGAAAGGCGGCGGACGTGGATTCGCTGTGCAAAGAACAGCTTAAAATTCTGCAAAATTGTTCGCACTACGTAAAGGACGGCGGAAAGCTGTACTATTCCACGTGTTCCTGCCTGAAAGAGGAAAACGACGGCGTGGCGCAAAAATTTCTCGCCGCAAACCCTATGTTTTCCAAAGTTGAAATAAATTCCCCGCTGGCGCACGTAAAGACGGAGTGCGGCTTGCAGTTTTTGCCGCACATTTCGTTGGGCGCGGGGTTTTATTTGGCTTGTTTTTGCAAAAATCCTCCCCCGCCCGCAGGCGCGGCGGAAAAAGCGTCGGTTTAAAAATGAAAGATATATTGCAGGATTTAAGTTTGGCGCAACTTGAAAAACTTATGGCGGAAATGGGCGAAAAGCCCTACCGCGCCCGCCAGATATATTCGGGATTGAACGCCGGCAAGCGCATATCGCAATTGCCCGCCGTGCCCGCCTCGCTTAAAGCCGCGCTTACGGAAAGGTTCGAGGACGAGCCCGTCAGGATAATAAAGACGCTTGTTTCCTCCGACGGGACGCGGAAATTTCTGTTTTCGCTTGCCGACGGAAATCTGATAGAGGGCGTGCTGATGAGCTATAAATACGGCAACACGCAGTGCGTTTCCACGCAGGTGGGTTGCAGAATGGGTTGTAAGTTCTGCGCCAGCACCCTCGGCGGGAAGATACGCGACCTCACTTCGGGCGAAATTTCGGCGCAGGTTCAGCTTGTGAACGCGCTGTATGCGCAGGATAAAAAGCGGGGCGTAACCAACGTGGTGCTTATGGGCAGCGGCGAGCCGTTGGATAATTACGATAACGTGACGGCGTTTTTAAGGAACATAAGCTGTCCTTCGGGGATAAATATTTCCCTGCGCAACATATCCCTTTCAACCTGCGGAATTGCGCCCGCCATATACAGGCTTGCGGACGAGGGATTGCCCGTTACTTTGACGATATCCCTGCACGAAGTTACGGACGAGGGCAGGCGGCGCACGATGCCCGTGGCAAATAAATATACGATAGCGGAAGTGCTTGCGGGGTGCGATTATTATTTTTCGCGCACGGGCAGGCGGTATATATTCGAATACGCGCTTATCGCGGGCGAAAACTGCGACGCGGCGCACGCGCGCGGGCTTATAAAGTTGCTTAAAGGCAGACCGTGCCACGTAAACCTTATAAGGCTGAACAGGGTGGAAGAACGCGCCCTTTCGGGCGCGGACGAGCGGACTGCGGCGGAATTTCTTTCTGCGCTGCAGGCGGGTGGGCTTTCCGCAACCTTGCGGCGGCGCATGGGCGAAGATATAGGCGGGGCGTGCGGGCAGTTGCGCGCTTCGCATCTTAAAAATACAGACGGGAATTGAGAGGTGGCTATGCAAATAAAAATTGCGCCGAGCATACTTTCGGCGGACTTTTCGGCAATGGGCGAAGCGGTGAAAAAGCTGGAAGCGTGCGGGGCGGATATCATCCACTGCGACGTTATGGACGGCAGTTTTGTGGAACCGATAACTTTCGGCGGGCAGATGGTAAAAAATATCCGTCCGCTTACAAAGTTGCCCCTGGACGCGCATCTGATGATAAAGCACCCCAAAACACAGATAAAGTTTTTTGCGGAAGCGGGCGCAGACATTATAACGGTGCATTACAAGGCGTGCGCCGAAATTTCGCCCAACTATCTCGAAGAAACTTTGCGTATGATTAAAAGCTACGGCGTAAAGTGCGGCGCGGTGGTAAATCCCGACGTGCCCGTGGAAAATATTTTCCCCGTGTTTCCGCTGTGCGATATGGTGTTGCTTATGTCGGTATATCCCGGCTACGGCGGGCAGAAGTTCATACCCGAAACTCTTTCCAAAATAACCGCGGCGAGGGAATATGCCGCCGCGATAGGCAAGGGCGATATGGATATAGAGGTGGACGGCGGCGTTACCGAGGAAAACTGCGCGCGCATAAAGGCGGCGGGCGCAAACGTGATTGTGGCGGGTTCCACGGTGTTCCGCTCCGCGGATATGGCGGCTACCATAGCGGCGTTGAAGAGATGAAAGGGATAATACTTTTAAACGGCGAAGCGCACATTGCGCCCATAAACTGCGTCAACGCCCTCGTATATTGTTGCGACGGGGCGTATAATTGGGCGCGCGGCAAGGTGCGCATCGATAAAAACATCGGCGATTTCGATTCGGCGCGGTATGCGCCTTATCCCCCGCCCGAAGAAGTTTATCCCGCCGAAAAGGATTTTACCGACGGCGAGATAGCTATGCTTAAAATGCTGGAAGCGGGCGCGGACGAGATAGAAATTTACGGCGGCGGGGGCGGCAGGGAAGATCATTTTTTGGGCAACCTGCACTTATTGTATCTCGCCTGCTCGCGCAATGTAAAGTGCGTTATGCACGACAATTCCTCCGATATTTTCGCCGCGACGGGCAGGACGGAAATGGGAATGTACGCAGGAAAAACCGTTTCGGTGTTACCTTTCGGCGGGGAACTGCATATAATTGATAGTGCAGGGTTCAAATACGCCTATCCGCATAAGCTGGTATACGGTTCTTGCCGCGGACTTTCAAACATAGTGTCCGGCAAATCGGCTTACATAACGTTCGGCGGCACGGCTCTGATAATAGTGAACGGGGGCAAAGTATGATTATCTGCATAAAACCGCCCAAAGCGGTAAGGTTTTTTTTAAGGCTGATATGCCGTAAATAGCATATCGGTCTTTTTTTTCGGCTTTTTAACGTTATCGGGGCGGGATTGCCAATTTACTTGCAATCCCGCCCCGATACGTGTTATACTATACATAGATTGAAAACTACGAAAGACAAAAAAATAAGAGAGGGGCTGCCCGATGGTAAGATAAAATCTCCTTCGTCCTTCGCCCACAGCCCTTCCCGAAAACGGGATAGCCTCCACGCTTGCGCGCTTTCCTCTCTTTCTTATAGTATATTCAATATAATACAATTTGTCAATAGGTTTTTCAAAAAATGAAAAAGTTTGTTCTCGTTGCATTGTGCGCCGCGGTGGTAACCGCCGTATGCGCCGCCCCGTTGCTTTCCGGCTGTTCGGTAAGCCGCGATTTTACCCTCGGCGTGGATGAAAACGGCGAAGAGTATTATACCATAGGTTATACGGGATATATTTCCAATCTCGACGGCGAAATAGTTATTCCCGCGGAATATAACGGCAAGCCCGTGCGCGCAATCGCGCAGGAGGGCTTCGCCGGTTCGCGCATTGAAAAAGTTACCATACCCGCCACGGTGGATACGTTGGGCAACGCCGCTTTTCTGCATTGCGGCAGTTTGAAAGAGGTGGTTTTCGAGGAAGGAAGCGTGCTTACGCAAATCCCCCGCGGTGCGTTTGCCAACTGCGCAAAACTTACGGATATAACCCTGCCGGACGGGATAACGGATATAGGCTACGGCGCGTTTACGGGCTGTGAAAACCTTACCGTCCTCGCTTTCCCCGCGGGGTTGAAAACCATCGGGGACGAGGCGTTCTATTTAAGCGGGCTGGAAGAGGCGCGCCTGCCGGACGGGATAACGGATATAGGTTACGGCGCGTTTTACAACTGTCCCGCGTTGAAATATGCCGAAGTGGGCGAGGGGCTTACGGTGCTTCACGCAGGGGCTTTCGGCTATTGCTTCTCGCTGGAAACGGTTACCTTGCCTTCCACGCTTAAAGAGGTGGAGGCGGAAGTGAATACGGGCTACAAAACCTATTCCGCCGCGTTCAGTTACGATAAGGATACGCTTAAAACGGTGAACTTCCGCGGCTCGCAGGAATATTGGCAGCACGACCTTGTTATACGCAGCGGGGGCGACGGCAACGGCAACGACGCGCTTAAAAACGCAAAAAAAGTTTACGGATACAACCCGTAATACGGATACAAACCGTAATGACGGACATAAAAAAGCGCGCCACGGATATATCGGCGCGTTTTTTTATGTAAAATTCAAGGCGCGGCAAAACTTACCGCGCCCGTACCTGAACGGTATTTTTTATGCCCTCTCTACGCTTTTAAGGCACCTTGCGCAAACGTAACCGCTTACCGCCTTGCCCTGCGCGTTAATGTAGGAAACTTTTTGTACGTTTACCTTAAAGGTCCTTCTCGTGCGCCTTTTGGAATGGCTTACGTTGTTGCCAGAAGCCTGCCCCTTGCCGCATACGCTGCATACTCTCGACATAATATTTACACCTCCGTGGGTTATTTCAAAAGTTAAAAATAAAGCCGTAAACATCGACGACCTAAATTAATATAACACGGCGGATAAAAAAAATCAATCAAAAACGACGGCAAGTAATTAATTTTTTCGGATATTTGCAAAATAAATTATATAAAAAAATCCTCAAAATCCAATTATCGCCGTAAAATTGTTGCTAATTTCGGGCGAATGTTATAAAATGTTACACGGACAGGTAATTTTTATGTCAGTAAATACCAGCAATGTGTACGGTAAAATTTCTATATCCGACGCCGCAATCGCCAAAGTTGCAAAAAACGCCGCTTTGGAATGTTACGGCATAGTAAGCACGGTTTCCCGCCGCTTTTCCGATTCGCTGTCAGAACTGCTTAAAAAACAGCCCGGCGGCAAAGGGATTAAGGTGGTAACTTCGGGCGACCGTATCTTTATAGACGTTTACGTAATTATAAAGTACGGCGTTTCGATAAATGCCGTTGCCGAATCGCTTAAAGAAGTTATCAAATACAAACTTGAAAAGTTTACGGGTATGATTGTGGATACCGTAAACGTAAATATCATAGGCGTAAAGCTGTAATTTTTTACGGTTGCGCGCCTATTTTTAGTGCAAAAGGCACTGTAAACCCTTTCGTTTTAGGAGAGTTATGCAAAAAACAATCACGGGCACCGAATTTCGCAAGATGATTGCGACGGGTGCAAGGATGCTTGAAATAAACAGAACAAAGGTGGACGCGCTTAACGTGTTCCCCGTTCCCGACGGGGATACGGGCACGAATATGTCGCTTACTTTGCAGTCCGCCGTAAAGGAAATGAACGCCTGCATGTCCAACCGCTTTCAGGAAATATGCGACGCCGTTTCCAAGGGCGCTTTGAAGGGCGCGCGCGGCAATTCGGGCGTAATTTCTTCCCAGATTCTGCGCGGCATGTGTTCGGTAATCAAGGAATCGAAGGATTCGTTCGATACAAAAACTTTCGCAAAGGCGCTTGAAGCGGGCACGAAGGTGGCGTATTCCGCCGTTTCCATACCCAAGGAAGGCACCATTTTGACGGTTGTAAGGATGATGAGCGAATCCGCCGCCAAACTTGCCGGCAAAAACAAGGACTTTGTGGAATTTTTCGACGCGCTTATAGCCGTCGGCGACGAGGCGCTTGCCCAAACGCCCGAACTTTTGCCCGTGCTTAAAAAAGCCGGCGTTGTGGATAGCGGCGGCGTGGGGCTGATGACGATAATGCGCGGGTTCAGGGCTGCCGTAACGGGCGAAGATTTGGGCGCGGACAGCGTGCCTACCGAAGCCGCGGAAACCAAAAAATCCGACGAGGACGTGTTCGGCGACAATTCCGATATAATCAATCTCGACCTCGGCGATATCGAATTTGCCTACTGCACGGAATTTTTCATAATTAATTTAAAGCAGATGATAACCCTTGCGGATATCGACAAGCTGAAAGAAAAGTTGATGAGCATAGGCGATTCCGTAATCTGCATAGGCGACCTCGAACTTGTAAAAGTACACGTGCATACCAACAGCCCGGGCATCGCGCTTACTTACGCGCTGGAATTGGGCGAGCTTGACAGGCTTAAAATAGAGAACATGCTGGAAGAAAACCGCGCCCTTAAAGCAAAGCTGGAAGCCGAAAAGAAGGAAATGGGTATGCTTGCCATCTGCGCGGGCAGCGGGCTGGAAGAAATTTTCAAAGACCTGATGTGCGACAGAGTGATAGAGGGCGGACAGACGATGAACCCCTCCGCGCAGGACATTGCGGACGCGGTGCAGAAGATAAACGCTTCAAACGTCTTTGTGTTCCCCAACAATTCCAACGTAATACTTGCGGCGGAACAGGCGAAGGCGCTTGTGCACAACCGCACGATACACGTCATTCCCACAAAAAACGTGCCGCAGGGCTTTTCGGCGGCGCTTGCGTTCAACCCGGAGGCGAGCGTGCCCGAAAACAAGACCAATATGACCCACGCCATAGACAACGTGGCAAGCGGACTTGTCACCTACGCGGTGCGCAACACCACTATGAACGGGTTTAAACTTAAAGAGGGCGATATAATAGGGCTGGACAACAAGCGTATTCTCGCAAAGGGCAACAACATTGACGACACTACCATTCACCTCATCAAGGCGCTTAAAAACGACGACCACGAGATGATAACGCTGTATTACGGCGAGGGGGTAAGCGAGGACGACGCCAACGCCCTTGCGGGAAAGGTTGCCGAGACGTTCCCCGGTTGCGACGTGGATTGCCACTACGGCGGGCAGCCCGTCTACTACTATATGGTAAGTCTTGAATAATCTGCGGGGAAGACTTCTGTCTTCCCCTTTTTCGTGAAATTTATGAAACTTTCTTCCCTTAAATATATATCCGAAAAGAGAGAGAAACAGTTTAATAAGCTGAATATATTTACGGCGGAACAGCTATGCCGCCATTTTCCGCGCGACTATCTCGACGTAACGCACGTAACGCCCGTCACCGCGGCGTACCACAACGACGTGATACTTACGTTGTGCGAAGTGCTTAACGTGGAAGTAAACCGCTATGCGCGCCGCCCCTTCGTCAAGGCGCTGTGCAGTCAGAACGGCTGTCTTTTTACGGCGATCTGGTTCAATCAGCCGTACGTCGCGCAAAAGTTGGGCGCGGGCGAATATCTGTTTTACGGCAGGGTGCAAAACAAGTACGGGTTGGGGTGCAGTATGGTAAACCCCACGTTTGAACCGGCGGACAAGGTACGCAATTTGCAGGGGCTTATACCCGTCTATCCCCTTTCGGGCGAGCTTACGCAGGGCGTGGTGCGCGCGGCTGTAAGGCAGGCGGTTGCGGCGGTTCCCCCGCATAGCGCAATCCCCTTGCCCCTGTGCAAAAAGTATTCGCTTATCCCGCTTGCGCGGGCGTACGCAATGGTGCATCAGCCCGATACCGCAAAGGACGTGGAGGAGGGTTCCTTCCGCATCGCGGTGGAAGAATATTTTATGCTTATCTCCGCGTTCAAAGTTATAAAGGGTGGCAGGGACGACGCGCGTTTGAACAAATACGACGTGACATATGCCCGATTGAACGGGTTTTTAAGCCGTTTCCCCTTTACGTTTACGGCGGGGCAGAAAGCCGCCGTGGACGAGATATATTCCAACCTCCGTTCCCCGCACAAGATGAACAGACTTTTGCAGGGCGACGTGGGCAGCGGCAAAACGGCGGTTGCGCTGGCGGCGATATATATGGCGGTGGAATCGGGCTATCAGGCGGCGATGACCGCGCCCACCGAAGTGCTTGCGGAACAGAACGCGGCGCTTATAAAAAAGTATTTTCCCGATTATGCTTCGGCTTCGCTTACGGGCAGTACGCCCGCGGCGGAAAAGCGCGCGGTAAAGCGCGGGCTTGCGGACGGAAGCGTGAAGATAGTGTGCGGCACGCACGCCGTATTGCAACCCGACGTGACGTTTAAAAATTTGGCGCTTGCCGTCTGCGACGAACAGCACCGCTTCGGCGTGGCGCAACGTTCCTCCCTTGCAGAAAAGGGGGAGGGGTGCGACGTGCTTATAATGTCCGCAACGCCCATACCCCGCACCCTTTCGCTGATATTCTACGGCGATCTGGACGTCACCACGATAAAGGATAAGCCCGCTTCGCGCAAGCCCGTGATAACGTCCGTTATACCCGAACGCAAGATAGAGGATATGTACGCGTACGTCGTGCGCCGCGCCCGCGAGGGGGAACAGACCTACTTCGTCTGCCCGAGGATAGAGGGCGACGAGGAGGGCACCGCAATGTCGGTTACCGAATTGTACGAGGAACTGTGCGGCAAACTCCGCGGACTTAAAATCGCCCTGCTTCACGGCAAGATGAAGGACGCCGAAAAGAACGAGGTAATGAACGATTTCAAGCAGAAGAAGTACGATTGCCTCGTTTCCACCACCGTGATAGAGGTGGGCGTGGACGTGCCGGACGCCACCACTATGATAATTTACAACGCCGAAAGGTTCGGGCTTTCGCAGCTGCACCAACTGCGCGGCAGGGTTGGCAGGGGCGAAAAGCAGAGCTATTGCTTTTTGCTTCCCGGCACGGACGGAGAGGAAGCGAGGCAACGCCTCGCCGTTATAAAGAACAATACGGACGGCTTTGCCATTGCGGAGGAAGATCTTAAAATGCGCGGCGGCGGCGATTTTATGGGCACCCGCCAAAGCGGCAGGATTTTAAGCGAGATAAAAAACTTAAAATTCCCCGTCGGGGCTGTTTTCACCGCAAAGGCGCTTTCGGACGAGGCGTTTTCGGGGGCGTTCGATACGCGCTTGCTTGCACGGCTTGCCGCGGAAAAGTACGAAAGTTTGAAAGACGTGGTGCTTAACTGACAAATGCCGCCCCGCCCATGCGTGAAGGGCGTTTTCGACGTAAAACGCCTTAATATGGCGGCAAAACGGCTGTAAGCGGGCGCTTTTTTTCATTAAATCGCATAAATTTGATTGACAAACATTTTTCACTTTGTTAAAATAGCCTTTGTCGTTATCGTTAGTATGGCGTACTATGCGGACGGCGTCGGCTTTTTTTATATTATAATATAAGGAAAAGTATTTCCGGCGCGATATCAAAACGCTTTCACTTCTATTGCATTTAAAGGGTATGCGGTAGGTGATATATTCCACAGGTTTATAAAACCGAGTAAAACAAGGAGGAACAATATGCCCACAATCAACCAGCTTATAAGAAACGGCAGAGAGAAGCAGGTTTACAAAAGCAAGTCGCCCATTCTGGACAACTGCCCCCAAAAGCGCGGCGTTTGCCTTTCGGTGACAACCACCACGCCCAAAAAACCCAATTCGGCTATCAGAAAGATTGCAAGGGTAAGACTCACCAACAAGCAGGAAGGTACCGTTTACATTCCCGGTGAAGGTCATAACTTGCAGGAACACTCTTCCGTACTCATCCGCGGCGGACGTGTAAAGGATTTACCCGGCGTCCGTTATCATATCATCCGCGGCGCGTTGGATACCGCAGGCGTTTCCAAAAGGAAGCAGGCGCGTTCCCGCTACGGCGCAAAAAAACCCAAGGCTTAAAAAATCCGCGGCGTAACGCCGCATGACATTTCCTACTTGTTTTCGGAATATATCCACCCTTTAACCGATAAAAGTAGGCAGTATTCTTCGCAAGAAGGAGAAGGTTTGCTACCCGTAAGGGCAAGCAATAGCTTATTTATCCCACAAAAATCAACGGAGGTAAAAAATATGCCCAGAAGAGGCTCTGTCCCCAAGAGGGACGTATTACCCGATCCCGTGTACCATTCAAAGGTTGTTACCAAACTTATCAACCAGATAATGTACGACGGCAAGCGCGGTACGGCGCAGACTATAGTCTACGACGCATTCAATATAATCAGCGAAAAACTCGGCAAAGACGCGATGGAAATTTTCACGCAGGCAATGAACAACATTATGCCCGTGCTGGAAGTTAAGGCAAGGCGCGTCGGCGGCGCAAACTATCAGGTTCCCATCGAAATAAGGCCCGAACGCCGCCAGACGTTGGCTATCCGCTGGCTTGTAATAAGCACCAGAAAGCGCAACGAGCGCGATATGGCGGGCAAACTCGCCGCGGAACTTATGGACGCCTACAACAATGCGGGCGGCGCCGTAAAGAAGAAGGAAGATACGCACAGAATGGCGGAAGCAAACAAGGCGTTTGCCCACTTCAGATTCTGATAGAGGGGTTTTATGGCAAGAGAATACGATTTGGCGCATACCAGAAATATCGGTATAATGGCGCATATTGACGCAGGTAAAACCACTACTACCGAACGTATACTTTATTACACCGGCAGAACGCACAAGATAGGCGAAGTGCACGACGGCGCGGCGACGATGGACTGGATGGTGCAGGAACAGGAAAGAGGTATAACCATAACTTCCGCCGCAACCACCTGCCATTGGATAAGGTCGGGCAAGACGAAGGCGGACGAATGCAGGATAAACATCATCGATACGCCGGGACACGTGGACTTCACCGTAGAAGTTGAACGTTCCCTCCGCGTACTCGACGGCGCAATCGCCACTTTCTGCGCAAAGGGCGGCGTTGAACCCCAGTCCGAAACCGTATGGCGTCAGGCAGATAAGTACAACGTTCCCCGTATCGCATATGTAAACAAAATGGACATCAACGGCGCAAACTTCGAACGCGCCGTAAAGATGATGAAGGAACGTCTTTCCGCAAATCCCGTCCCCGTGGAACTTCCCATAGGCAAGGAAGATACCTTTAAGGGTATAGTGGATCTCGTGGAAATGAACGCGGAAATTTACGATTCCGAGGACGGCAAGCAGTATCATAAGGCGGAAATACCCGAAGATATGCGCGCCGCCGCGGAAGAGGCGCATATAGCCGTTATGGAAGCCGCCGCCGAAGGCGATGACGAGATAATGGAAAAGTACCTCGAAACAATGGAACTCACCCCCGACGAAATAAGGAAAGGCTTGCGCGAAGCTACGATAGCTATGAAGTGCACGCCCGTACTTTGCGGCTCGTCTTACAGGAACAAGGGCGTTCAGATGCTTCTCGACGCCGTTATCGATTATCTCCCTTCCCCCGTGGACGTTGCGCACGTAAGCGGCGTAAATCCCGAAACGGGCGAAAAGGAAGAGAGAAAAACTTCCGACGACGAACCCTTTGCCGGTTTGGCTTTCAAAATCGCCACAGACCCGTTCGTGGGCAGGTTGGCTTATTTCAGAGCGTATTCCGGCGTGTTGGAATCGGGCTCTTACTGCTACAATTCCACCAAGGGCAAAAAGGAAAGGGTTGGGCGCCTCGTACAGATGCACGCCAACACCCGTACCGAAATCCCCAAGGTTTATTCCGGCGATATCTGCGCGATAGTGGGGCTTAAAGATACCACTACGGGCGATACCCTCTGCGACGAAGAGCATCCCATCGTCCTCGAACAGATGACTTTCTCCGATCCCGTTATCCAGCTTTCAATCGAGCCGAAAACAAAGGCGGGGCAGGAAAAGATGACTATGGCGCTTGTAAAGCTCGCCGAAGAGGACCCCACCTTCAAAACCTACACCGATCAGGAAACGGGGCAGACGATAATCGCCGGCATGGGCGAACTTCACCTCGACATTATCGTAGACAGACTTTTGAGGGAATTCAAAGTAGAAGCCAACGTGGGCAAGCCCCAGGTTGCCTACCGCGAAACCATCAGGAAGGCTGTCGACTGCGAGGGTATGTACAAGCGTCAGTCCGGCGGTAAAGGTCAGTACGGACACTGCAAACTTCACCTCATCCCCGCAAACCCCGGCGAAGGCTATTCGTTTGAAGATCTCACCGTGGGCGGTTCCATTCCCAAGGAATATATCCCCGCTATAGATAAAGGTATACGCGGCGCAGCCAAAAACGGCTTCCTCGCGGGATACGAAGTGGTGGATTTCAAAGTTCAGGTTTACGACGGCAGCTACCACGAGGTAGACTCTTCCGAAATGGCGTTCCAGATAGCGGGCTCGATGGGCTTTAAGGACGGTATGGCAAAAGCCAACCCCGTGCTTTTGGAACCCATAATGAAGGTTGAGATAATCACCCCCGACGATTATTTCGGCGATATAATGGGCAACGTAACTTCCCGCCGCGGCACCATCGTCTCTACGGACGACAGGGCGGGCGCGAAAGTTGTGGATTGCGAAGTACCCCTTTCCGAAATGTTCGGTTACGCAACCGATCTGCGTTCGAGGACGCAGGGGCGCGGACAGTTCACTATGCAGTTCGACCATTATGCCGAAGTTCCCAAGTCCATAGCGGAAAAGGTTATAGGCGAACGCGCCAAAAAGCCCGTTTAACACAAATTTATTATTTATACGTAAATTTGATTGTGTTTTTCCGAAATTTAATATATAATATCTAAAAGCCTTTAAAGGCGGAAAATTATTTGCAGCGGTAATGATAGATAGCTGCGACGTCCGCAAGGACGGAAGTTATCATTAAAATAAAAAAAATAAAAAGAGGTAAAAAAATGGCAAAGGCAAAGTATGACAACAGCAAGCCCCATGTCAACATCGGTACAATCGGACATGTTGACCACGGCAAGACAACTCTGACCGCAGCTATCACCATGGTTATGGCTCGCAAGGGTCAGGCAGAGAAGATGAGATACGACGAAATCGACAAAGCGCCCGAAGAAAAGGCGCGCGGCATAACGATAAATACCGCGCACGTCGAATATCAGACGGACAAGCGTCACTATGCGCACGTTGACTGCCCGGGTCACGCAGACTACGTAAAGAACATGATTACGGGCGCCGCGCAGATGGACGGCGCAATCCTCGTAGTTGCGGCGACCGACGGTCCCATGCCCCAGACGAAAGAGCACATCCTGCTCGCCCGTCAGGTAGGCGTTCCTTACATCGTCGTATTCCTCAACAAATGCGATCAGATGGACGACCCCGAACTTCTGGAACTCGTTGAAATGGAAATCAGGGACACCCTTTCCAGCTACGACTTCCCCGGCGACGATATTCCCATCATCAAGGGTTCGGCTTTGAAGGCTTTGGAAGTTGCTTCTTCGTCCGCAAGCGACGCGGAAGTTCTCGCTTCCCCCGAATGCAAGTGCATCATCGATCTTATGGATACCATCGACACTTACATCCCCACGCCCCAGCGCGATACGGATAAGCCCTTCCTGCTTCCCGTTGAAGACGTATTCACCATTTCCGGCCGCGGCACCGTTGCCACCGGCAGAGTAGAGCGCGGCAAGGCGCACGTAGGCGATCCCGCCGAAATAGTAGGTCTTATCGAAAAGCCCGTTTCCACCGTTATAACCGGTTTGGAAATGTTCCACAAGAGCGTTGACGAAGCGATCGCCGGCTTCAACATCGGCGCATTGCTCCGCGGCATCGACAGAAAGGGCATCGAAAAAGGTCAGGTTTTGGCAAAGCCCGGTTCGGTTAAAACCGCAACCAAGTTCACCGCGCAGGTTTACGTCCTTAAAGCGGAAGAAGGCGGCCGTCATACCCCGTTCTTCAATCACTATCGTCCCCAGTTCTTCATCAGAACTACCGACGTAACGGGTTCCATCGATCTGCCCGCAGGCGTTGAAATGGTTATGCCCGGCGATAACGTTGAAATCACCGTAGAACTCATCAAACCCGTTGCGGTTGAAGAAAAGCTGCGCTTCGCTATCCGTGAAGGCGGCAGAACGGTAGGTTCCGGCACGATCGTAAAGGTTCTTTAACAGTAAATAATTTCGGCTACAGCCGAAAAAATCCCGTCCGCATTTGCGGACGGGATTTTTTATTTTACGGAGGCGTAATAATCGCACCATTTATTAAGGGTACAGTTTTCGCAGTCGGGCTTTTGCGAATGGCAAACCCGCCTGCCGTGATAAATAAGATAGTGGTGGGCTTTAGACCATAATTGCTTTGGAATGGCGGCGTTAAGCCCCTTTTCAACTTTGTCGGGGGTGTTTCCCGCGGCTATTCCCAACCTGTTGGAAACGCGGAATACGTGCGTATCCACCGCTATGGCGTCTCCGCCGAAGGCTACGGCGTAAACCACGTTCGCCGTTTTCTGCCCCACGCCCGCAAGCGTTTTAAGCAGTTCGTGTCGGCAGGGCACTTCCCCGCCGAACTTTTCCTCTATGTCCCGCGTAGCCGAAAGTATGTGTTTCGCCTTGCTATGGTAAAACCCGCAGGAATATATGTATTTTTCCAACTGTTCCTGCGTGAGGGCAAGCATAGTTTGCGGCGTGCCGTGCTGTTTAAAAAGTTCCGCCGTCACTTTGTTCACCCTCTCGTCGGTGCATTGCGCCGAAAGTATAACCGCCACAAGCAGTTGGTAGGGGCTTGCAAAGCGCAACGCGGGCGCGGCGTCGGGATAAAGCCGCGCAAGCTCGTCCAAAATTTTTCCGCATTTTTCTTCCATACCCCGATTTTAACACATTCCGCGCCCCAAATCAAGTTATTAAAGGCGGGTTATAAGCGTTCTTCCGCAGGACGTTCTCAAAGAATAAAAGCCGTAAAATGCGGAATAGCCCGCCCGCGAGATAATTCTTCCCGCCCTTTGGAACGCCGCCGAAGAAAGTTTAACCGAAAGCCCGCAGCCTATTTTAGCCTCTTTCGGGGTGTTTATAAGACTGCACGGTATGCCCATTCCGCGCAACTTTGCGTTGCAGTCCGCCGCCTGCGCGCGCGAGCGGAAAACCGCCAATACTTCTGTCATAAAATTTTCCTGCCATAGTAAAATATATTATCAATATATGTTTGCAGGAAAAAATATGATATATTTCGATAACGCCGCCACGGGCGGTTTCAAACCCGATTCGGTTATTTCCGCCGTCTGCGCGGCGTTGCAGTCGCCCGCCAATCCCGGCAGAAGCGGGCACAGCCTTTCCATATCCTGTCTGGAAAGGGTATACGCCGTGCGCCGTCTGCTTTCCGATTTTTTCGGCGGCGACAGTTACGACAGGGTTATTTTTACCAAAAACTGTACGGAAGCGTTGAATATCGCCCTTTTGGGCGTGCTTAAAAGCGGGGACGAAGCGGTTACCACCGTTGCCGAACACAACTCCGTACTCCGCCCTTTGCGCGCGCTGGAAAAGCGCGGGGTAAAGGTTAAATACGCCCCGCTGGAAGAGGGCGAAATTTCAACGCGCAACATACTTTCGCTTGTCACGCCGTCCACCCGCGCGGTAATAGTTACGCTTGCTTCCAACGTCACGGGCGCGGCGCCCGATATACGCGCCGTAAAAGACGGCTTGCCGAAGGATACTTTGCTTATCTGCG
This sequence comes from uncultured Clostridia bacterium, assembly GCA_947627575.1. Lineage (GTDB taxonomy): Bacteria > Bacillota > Clostridia > Christensenellales > Borkfalkiaceae > Coproplasma. The sequence goes on along the minus strand of CANQWN010000007.1, from coordinate 3,332 downwards.
ACGGCGCGCAGGCGTGTGGGCACGTCCCCGTCAATATGACGGAATACGGTATAGACGCGCTTGCCGTGGCGGGGCACAAGGGTATGCTGGGCATACAGGGCAGCGGCGCGTTGCTTTTTTCATCGCGCGTAAACCCCGAACCGATTGCATACGGCGGCACGGGCAGTGAAAGTTTCAGCGCAGATATGCCCGAATTTTACCCCGACAAGCTGGAAAGCGGAACGCTTTCCTATCCGGCGATCATCTCCCTCGGCGAGGGTGTGCTGTACCTCAACGAGAATATGCAAAGGGACGGCGAAGCGCTTATGTCGCTTACCAACTGCCTTGTAACCTCGCTTGCCTCGTGCGCGGGGGTTAAGGTATATTCCCGCCCCAATCCCTACGGCATAGTGGCGTTTTCGCTTGAAAATATGCAGTCCGAAATAGCGGCGTACAGACTTTCGGAGGAATATTCTATCTGCGTCCGCGGCGGATTGCACTGCGCGCCTATGATGCACGAAAGCCTTTCAAGCGATGGGCTTATCCGCGCTTCCCTGTGCGCAAAAAACACCCGCGAGGAATGTGAAAAACTGCTTTTGGCAGTCCGCGCCCTCGCGCGCGGATAGATATGAATACGTTGGGTATAGCGGGCGCGGCGGGTAACACTCCGCTTATCGCGCTTGAAGGTTACGCGCGGTTCCGCAATCTGAAAGCCAAAATATTTGCAAAGGCGGAAGGGTTCAACCCGTCCGGTTCTGTAAAGGACAGGGTTGCGGCGGCGATTTTAAGGCAGGCGGAAAGGCGCGGACGGTTGCGCGCGGGCGCGGTTGTGGTAGAGCCTACTTCCGGCAACACGGGAGTTGCGCTTTCGGCTTTTTGCGCGGCGGCGGGAGTGCGCGCCGTTCTGGTAATGCCCGAAAATATGAGCGTGGAAAGGCAAAAACTTATCCGCGCGTACGGCGGCGAAATAATACTTACGCCCGCCGAATACGGTATGGGCGGAGCAATAGCCGCGGCAAAGGAATTTGTTTCGGCAACTTCGGGGGCGTTCATAGCGGGGCAGTTTGAAAACCCCGCCAACCCCGCCGTGCATTTTGTCTCCACAGGTCCCGAAATTTACCGCGCTTTGAGCGGGCAAGCGGACATTCTGGTAGCGGGAGTGGGCACGGGAGGAACGTTGGCGGGCGTCGGGCGGTATCTCAAATCCCGCAACGGTAAAGTTAAAATTTACGCCGTGGAACCGTCGCTTTCGCCCGTGCTTTCGGGCGGCAAGGCGGGGCGGCATTGTATTCAGGGCATAGGCGCGGGGTTTGTTCCGCCGTTTTTTGCCAAAGCCCCGTGCAACGGGATAATTTGCGTTTCCGACGAAGAGGCTAAATCGGTCGCCGCAGAGGTTATGAGGACGGACGGTATATCCGCGGGCATATCTTCAGGCGCGGCGCTGTGCGCCGCCGCGCGCCTCGCCGCTTTGCGTGAAAACAACGGAAAAAACATAGTTACCATATTCCCCGACGGGGTTGAAAAATATCTTTCCGTAATCTGAATTGCGGGCGGACTTTACAGTCCGCCCGCGTTAAATTGCTTTCAGTTTTGCTATTATATCTTTCAACTTTTTCCTTTTAAACCCGTCAAGCATAGGTGAAAGCGCGTTGTAAAAGTTATCCAAATCCGCGTTGGTAAGCGTTCCTTCCCGCTTTCCGCGCTCGGCTTCCGCAACTATCGTATTTAAAAGCTGTCCCGTGCTTTTGCCGTTCATCGCGCGGGAAATATTTTTGGCAAGCTCTACCGCGTTGTTTACGCGCGGATCTCCGTCCGGCTTTTCGTCGGGCGTGTAATTTTTAAAATCTTTCATTGTTCCCTCGGCATATAATATTACTATCAATGTATGCGGAGAGGTGATTTTATGCAACTTTTGATAATACTCGCCCTGCTTCTGTATGGCGGCAAGGCGGGCGGCGCGCAAAAACTTATTTCGGAAGTTAAGCCCGTGATAGAAAGTTTGGGCGACGAGGATATGCGCGCGGCGCTTAAAAGCGCGGAAGAGATATCCGAAGTGCTTACGGCGGTGCGTTCGGCTGCTTCCGCGGGCGGGGAACGCGCGGAACCCGCGCCGCAGGCGGAAAGCGGGGCAGAAACCTGTTTTCCCCTCGACCCGATAAACAAAATCGCGGATAGGGATATCGCCTATTCCCTCTCCGCATATCTTAAAAATTGACTGTTGATTTTTTACGCGGAATATGATACAATAAAAATATGCAAACGGGAATATCTACGGCGTCGCTGTTCGGGCGCAGACAGACGGAAGACGCATTGAAGTACATAAAGGATAGCGGCGCGGCTTGCGCGGAAGTGTTTTTAAGCACATTCTACGAATACCGCCCGGAGTTTTCAAAAAAAATCGCGCCTTTGGCGCAGGGGTTGCAAATTTCTTCCCTGCACAGCCTGCCCACCGATTTTGAACCTCATCTTTTCAACCCGTCCGCGCGCGTCAGGGGCGACGGATTTTATTGGCTGGATCAGGTTTTGCGTTCGGCACAGCTTTTAGGTTGCAAAAATTACGTAATGCACGGCTTTGTGCGCGCCGCCGTTCAGGGCGAAAACGAGGACGCCGTTGCCGACTGCCTGCAAAGCGTATGCGAATTCTGCAACCGTTACGGCGTGAATTTGTGCCTTGAAAACGTAAGCTGGTCCACCTGCTGTAAGCCCGGCGTTTTCGGCAGACTAAAAGCCCGCCTGCCCTCCCTTTCGGGTGTGTTCGATATAAAGCAGGCAAGGCGTTCGGGCTATCCTTGGCAGGCTTATTTGGCGGATATGCGTGGGGCAATTTGCATTGCGCATCTTTCGGATATCGACGAGGACGGCAAAATATGCCTCCCGGGTAAGGGCATAACCGATTTCGGCGAAGTGTTCTCCCGCCTGAAAGACGCGGGCTTTGACGGAACCGCGCTTATAGAGGTTTACGGCGGAAATTACGGCGATGAGGGCGAGCTGGCGCACAGCCTTGAATTTATAAACGAAACCGCGGCAAAAATATTTTGACGCGGCATAAAACGGCAAAGGCGGGGCGGTGAATTTTTGCCGCCCCTTTTGTTTTACACAATACGTTGTGTGCATATATATCTATATATTGTGGTTTGTAACAAAGGGAGTTGCGTTGAGGTAAATTTAATAAAATTTTCCCAAAAAAACGCAAAAATAAGTTGACTATTTATTTTTAGTTTGCTAATATATATAAGCTGTCAATTGAGGCAGCGATGTTTTTCTTATGAAAAACGCCCCGACTTTCGCCGGGTGGAAGAAGATTGACAACTGCATAGAAAAGAAAAGAAAGTACAGAAAAGGCAATCAGATTA
>CANQWN010000006.1 GCA_947627575.1 uncultured Clostridia bacterium | reverse complement strand
CCCCGCGCGAGCGCAGCGAAGCTCTGCCGAGGATTCCCATTTATGGGAAACGGCAGACTATCTGCTATACAGCCCCCTTTCGTGGTGAATAGCCGTCCGAGAAGCGGTGCGGAGGCTGTTTGCCTCCCGCACCGTTTATATCATATATCGGTAAAAATGTAATTGAAATTTAAAAGCGGAGTCAGTCTTCATCGGGTTTACAACCAAATAAAATCAAAATGTCGGGGTCGCCTTCTTCCCAACAGATATTTTCCGGAGTGACGCCCGTCGGGCACCAATCTTCACTCCAACTATCCGGCTCCTCTTCCGCCTCAACGTTGATATATAATTGATAGTTCATTAAAAAGGCTTCCTCTTCCACCCGCTCTATACAGGCGGGAATAAAGACGCAGCAATGGCTTGTCCCGCCAAATGCATGTGAACCTATTGTTTTGACGCTACCGTCGGCGGGTATTTTGCTTTTGCACGCGCCCAAAATAAGCGTTGCCGAATCCCTTTCGATAAGACAATTTTGCTTCGCGTAATATATCGGGTTGTCCGCCGAAATTTCGATTTCATCGATATTTTTGCAAAAATCGAACGCCGCGGCGTTGAAGCGCGAAAGGCTTGCCGGTAACACCAGCTTTTTAAAGCCGTTGTTTATCCAAAACGCTGTTGTGCTGATATATTCAACGCCCTCGGGCACGCGCACTGTTTCGTCCTCACCCTCGTACCAAACCAAAACATTGTCCTCTGTTTTAAATTTTTCCATTCCTGCCCCGCTTCCGCCGCACTTTTTGCAAACGGTTTTTGTTTTATTATAAGCGCGCGGAAATTTTCTGTCAACACGCAGGCCGAAAATTGCATTGCATGCCTACGAAATACATAATTTTGCCTTTACGTCCCACGCGGGACGGCGGGCGGAAGCGAAAATGTGTTGACGAGGCTCAACGTTGTGATATAATATAAGTATCCTTTAAAATTACCGATTTTGCAAAACGCGCGTAACGGGAAAGCGCGCCTATTACGATACATTATAAAAATATTAATCTGTTACGGGCTATGAAGAATGTTAAAATAACGGTTATGAAAACCGCCTGCTATAAAGATCTTATGGAAAAATATGAAAATCCCCTGCCGCATCCGTGCGATATGCGCGAAGGGCAAACGTTTACGGCATATGGGGGCGTGAAGCCGGACGGCTTTTGCGACAGCGCGTGGGAAAGCATTTTGCCGTTCGTGGAAACGCTTTCACAAGGCGGAGGAAATTTTTACGACGGATGGATGAAAAACGAAAAATCCGCGATGATATCCTGCAACGACGGGTTCCGCCCCGTCAGCTTTCTGCTTGAAGCAGAGGATAAATAAAGTAGCCGCACTTAAAAGGGCGGGGCGCAAATGCGCCCCGTCTTGCTTTTTTACGACGGACGTAAATATACCCCCGCATATGCGGGGGTATTTATGGAATTACGCTTATCGAAGGCTTAATTGTGGTCCATTACCCAATAGCCGCCCTCATGCTGCAGAGGAGGGAACGTATTGCCCTTTTCAAGATAAGTTTTTTCGTCGTCGTGGCTGTTTCCGTTCTTATCGTAAGCCTTGTAAAAACAAGTCATGGGAACGGTTTCGCCGGATCTGAATTTTTCCATATTGTTTACCCCCATACCGCTATTTTGTGCAACGTGACAAATGTTATGCGCGAAATTTTTAAAATATATCCTGCGCATATAATCCTTATTTTGGGTTGTATTTGTTTTCGCGCGGGGATAAACGACAATCGGGCGGCAACTCGCTTATATCGATACAGGCAGATATATTATAAACTGTTCAAAAAATCGTTTAAAAGTTTTTTCTGCTCTGCCGTCAGATTTGAAAGTTTATCTCTTGCATTGTCTCCCGATTTATCTTTTGCACAAAAAAATTCTTCAATCGTTATACCCAACCCCCAACATATATGGTCGAGATATTCAATTGTGGGACTTTTTTCGCCCCGTTCAAGCTGATAGATATATGTTGGAGAAACGCCTGCCTGATATGCCAAAGCGTTTTGTGTGAGTTTACGCGCTTCCCGCAAAGTTTTTATTCTGTTTGCAACTTCTGTTTTATCCATTACAGCCCCCAAACTAAAACTATAGTTATAGTTTAGGCGTTTATTCGTTTTAATATGTAAACTATCGTGTTGACTATTTTAAACTATTGTGTTATTATTGTATCACTATAATTCATAACACAAGGTTAAAACGATGGCGGGTAATTCAAGTTTGAGAAAAGCCAACAAGGCAAAGCAAGACGAGTTTTATACGCAGCTTGCGGACATTGAAAATGAATTAAAGCACTATAAACAGCATTTTAATGGCAAAGTTGTTTTTTGTAATTGCGACGACCCATACGAGAGCAACTTTTTTAAATACTTTGCAATGAATTTCAATTACCTCGGTTTAAAAAAGCTGATTGCCACCTGCTACGACAGCTCTCCCGTGGCGTATACGCAACTTTCGATATTCGGGGAAGAGCGCGAAAAGACTTATACGAATAATTTCCGCCGCGCCTACAAAATAGAAATTTCAAGCGTACAGGACTACAACAACGACGGCTCGTTTGATTTAACCGACGTAAGGTTATTGTTACAAAATAATAAAAACACGCTTTCACTATTAAAAGGCGACGGCGATTTTCGTTCTGTAGAGTGTGTTGAACTGTTGAAGCAAGCGGATGTTGTGGTTACCAACCCGCCGTTTTCACTCTTCCGCGAGTACGTTGCGCAACTTGTAGAGTATGGCAAAAAGTTTTTGATTATAGGCAATCAAAACGCGATTACATACAAAGAAATTTTCCCTTTACTTAAAAATAACGTAATGTGGTTGGGGCATCATTCGGGCGGGCAGACCTTTCAAGTGCCGTTCGACTTTGAACAGAACAATACTTACATTTACAACGGCGTAAAATACGCAAAATTCGGTAATATATGTTGGTTTACCAATCTCGATACGGATAAACGGCACGAAGAAATGCAATTTTACAAAAAATACACGCCCGAAGAATATCCCAAATACGATAATTACGAGGCTATCGAAGTTTCAAGGGTAACGGATATACCGTGCGATTACGACGGGTTAATGGGTGTACCTATCACTTTTTTGGATAAATATAATCCCGAACAGTTTGAAATTTTGGGGTTAGACAGATATACAGTGCCAAAAGAATTTTTGGTAGGCGGCAGAGTTGCGATAAACGGCAAACCGAGGTATGCGCGAATAATCATAAGGAGAAAAACAAATGCAGATTGAATTGAAAGAAATTAAGATACGCGAAGTCGTAGACGGATATAAGGACAGCGCCGAAGAGGGCGTTGTGGGCTTTGGCGGCAAGTTGAATATCCGCCCCGCGTTCCAACGGGAATTTGTATATAAAGAAAAACAGCGCAACGCAGTAATAGAAACCGTTACAAAGGGGTTCCCTCTCAACGTTATGTATTGGTCTGAAGCCGAAAACGGCGATTACGAACTTTTGGACGGTCAGCAACGCACGTTGAGTATTTGTCAATACGTAAACGGCGATTTTTCGGTAGACAGCAGATATTTTCATAACCTGACGAAGGACGAACAAGATAAAATACTTGATTATAAATTAATGATCTATATATGTAAAGGCTCGATTAGGGAAAAACTTGACTGGTTTGAAATTATAAATATTGCGGGCGTGGAACTAAAACCGCAGGAATTGAAAAACGCCTTTTATACGGGCGAATGGCTGACGAGCGCGAAGAAATACTTCAGTAAAAACGGGTGCGTCGCCTATCATCTGGCAAACAAGTACATTACGGGCGAAGTCAACCGGCAGGATTATTTGGAAACGGCTTTAAAGTGGATTTGCGCAAAAGAAAATAAGTCTATCCGCGACTATATGGGCGAACATCAACACGATACGCACGCCACGCCTTTATGGCAGTATTTCCAACAGGTTATAAATTGGGTAACAAATATTTTCCCAAAATACCGCAAGGAAATGAAAGGGCTTGAATGGGGTCTGATGTACAACAAGTACGGTGGCAAAACTTACGACCCGCAGGAATTGGAGCAAAAAATATCAACTTTTATGCAGGACGACGATATAACAAAGCGTTCGGGCATATACGAATATTTATTGAGCGGCAATGAAAAGTATTTAAATATACGCGCCTTTACCGATAACGAAAAACGCAAAGTTTACGAACGGCAAGGCGGGATATGCCCTATTTGCGCGGCGGAGCACAGAGAAAAAACCCATTACGAAATTGACGAAATGGAAGCCGACCACATAACGCCGTGGCGCGAAGGCGGCAAAACTAACATAGACAACTGCCAAATGCTATGCAAGGAACACAACAGAAGAAAATCAGATAATTAAAAAAATTACCGCATAGGCGGTAATTTTTTATTGGCAGGCATTTTGCCGCACCCCTTTATCGATTTATAAGTATAATGCCATTCCCTCCTTGGATTTAAGAAAAAACGGCATATATATCGGCGTTAAAGCCGTTTTTTACGCTTTTCCGCAAGGCGCAGGCACAGTTTGAACAGCTCGCCCACGGGCAGGATGGAAAGCGGCGCAAACAGCGCTATGCACCACTGCGCGGCGTTAAGTTTGACAAGTCCGAACGCCGAAGCAAACGGACAAAACGCCAAAGCCACGTTGATTGCAATCCCGGCGGCGACGGTTAAAAGCAATACCTTGTTCCCGAAAAAATCCGAAAACGCCGAATTACGCGCCGAACGCACGTTGAACGCGTGGAACAGCTCGAAAAACGAGATTGTGAGAAAAGTTACGCACGTTGCCGTTTGGTTGCCCCATATATGCAGGCAAATTGAAAATACGGCTATCGTTACCGCGGTTATATACGCCCCGAAAAAGGCTATCGACGCCACCGAACGCTTTGAAAACAGCGCCTTTTGCGCGCGGACGGGCGGGCGGGACATTATGTCCTTTTCCTCCCTTTCCATTCCCAAAGCAAGCACGGGGAAGCTATCGGTTATCAGGTTAAGCCAAAGCAATTGCGTGGAAAGCAAAAAACTTTTACCGAAGAATGCGAACACGGCAATGAGAATGGCAAGCACTTCGGCGAGGTTGGTTGACAGGAAAAATTCGATGGTTTTTCCTATATTTGCTGAAATGCGTCTGCCCTCGCGCACGGCGGCGACGATAGTTGCGAAATTATCGTCGGCAATTACCATATCGGACGCGCTTTTTGTAACGTCGGTGCCGGATATGCCCATTGCAACGCCTATATCGGCTGCCTTTATGGCGGGGGCGTCGTTTATGCCGTCGCCCGTCATTGCCACAACTTCGCCGCGGGCTTTAAGGCATTTTACTATCATATTTTTATGTTTAGGCGAAACGCGGGCGAACACGCGGCTTTTGCGGATGGCTTTATCCCTTTCCGCCTTCGGCATTGCGTCAAGCTCCGCCCCCGTCACAACTTCGCCCATATCTTCGGCTATATGCAAACTTTGGGCAATGGCAAGCGCCGTCTGCGGCGAATCGCCCGTAATCATAACCGTCTTTATCCCCGCCGTACGGCACTGTTCCACCGCCTGTTTCACCCCTTTTTTAAGCCCGTCCTTCATCCCGCAAAGCCCTGCGAAAATCAGCTTTTCTTCACGCATCTCACCGTCGTACGGGCAGTAGGCAAAACCCAGCACGCGCAATGCCGAGCGCGACATTTGGGTATTTTCGCGGGAAATTTCTTCCCTGTCCCGCGGGGTAAGCGGGCGAACGCCGTCTGCGGCAAGCACATAAGCGCACCTGTCCGAAAGGATATCCGGCGCGCCCTTTACGAGGTTGAGTTTTTCGCCCGCAAAATCCGCGCTTACGCTCATCAGTTTTCTTTCGGACGTAAAGGGTATTTCGTCTATCTTTGAAAAGGGCTGTAAAAAGCCGCATTCGTCCGCGTACGCTTTAAGCGCGATTTCGGTGGGATCGCCTATGTACGCGCCCTTTTCGCCGCGCACGTCCGTACACGCCGTCATACATTGCAAAATTTTGCGGTAAACTTCCCCTTCCGCGCCGCGTTCCACCGCCGAAAAGCCGCCCCAAACGCGCAGAACGCGCATCTTATTTTCCGTCAAAGTGCCCGTCTTGTCGGTGCAGATTACGGTACAGCCGCCCAAAGTTTCCACCGATTTAAGTTTGCGTATGACGACGTTTTTGGCGCTCATCCGCGAAACGCCCATAGCCATAATTATCGTTACTACGGCGGGCAGTCCCTCCGGAATGGCGGCGACGGCTATCGCGACCGCCGTCATAAAATTTTTAAGCACGCCGCCCGTGCCGAAAACCGCGCCGAAGATAAATATAGCCGCCGTTATGGCAAGCACTATCGCCGAAATTATTTTGCCCAGCTTGTTAAGCGTTTTTTCAAGCGGGGTGGCGGAGGGCTTATCGCCCTGCAACATACCCGCAATTTTCCCCGTTTCGGTATTTTTGCCTACGGCGTAGACAACCGCCTCCGCATTCCCGCCCACGGCGTAGGTGGAACAGAACAGCAGATTAGCCGCTTCGGAAAGTTCCACCCTGTCCTTATTTATTGCGGCGGCGGACTTATAGACGGGCAAACTTTCGCCCGTAAGCGCAGATTCGTCGCATTTAAGCCCGTTGCAGGACAGTATGCGGCAATCCGCGGGGATAACGTCCCCCTCGCCTATTATAATCACGTCGCCCACGGTAAGATTTTCGGTTGGTATTTCCCTCTCCTTGCCGCCCCGCCTTACTTTCACCGCGCCCATGGAAAGTTTTTTTAGGTTGGCTATCGCCTTGTCCGCGCGGAATTGTTGCACGGTGCCCACAACCGCGTTTAAAAAGATTATGGCAAGTATTATAAGCGTATCGGTGAGGTCTCCCCTGTCGCGCGAAACGAACGCCACTATCCCCGAAACAACGGCGGCGGCGATAAGCAACAGCGTCATAAAATCCCCGAACTGCGATATAAACAACAGCGCCAGCCCGCCGCGCTTTTTTTCTTCCACGCTGTTTTTACCGTACTGCCCGAGGCGCAACTGCGCCTCGCTTTCGGCAAGTCCGCTTTCGGACGATTTAAGGGTTACAAGCGCCTGCCGCGCTTCCATAAAGGGGAAATTTTGCATTTTATACCTCTTTATAGAGTATTCCCGCGCTTGTCCGAATATGAAAGCAATAAAAGCGCCCGCCGTACGGCGGGCGCATATGCGCTATGATAATGTTATAAAAGTTTTTCTATGCTTTCGGCGTAGCGCACCGTCTGCATTGCGTCTTTGCCGTAGGCGTCCGCGCCTATTTCCGCGGCGTATTCCGCCGTTATAACCGCCCCGCCCACTATGCATTTGCAGTGCGGAAGTTGCTTTTTTATCAACTTAACCGTGCTTTCCATCGCCCCGACGGTGGTGGTCATCAGCGCGCTTAAACCCACAAGCCCCGCGCCCGTTTCCGCCGCCGCGCGCACTATCTTTTCCGGCGGGACGTCCTTGCCCAGATCTATAACCGCAAAGCCGTAATTTGCCAGCATGGTTTTTACAATGTTTTTGCCTATATCGTGCACGTCGCCCCTGACGGTGGCAAGCACTATTTTAAGTTTTTTGCCCGTCCCCACGCGCTTTATGTATGGCTTTACCGCGTCGAACGCCGCGCTTGCCGCCTCCGCGCTTATCAGAAGTTGGGGCAGAAAAATTTTTTTGCTTTCAAAAGCCGCGCCTACCTCGTCCAATGCGGGGACGATGTGGGCTTCGATAACTTCCTGCGCGGACAGCGTGGAACATAGTTCCGCAGAAAGGCGCGCCGCGTCCTCCTTCAACCCGCGCGTTATACTGCGTTTAAGCCCTTCCGCGCCCGTATGCGCCGCGGGGGGCGCCTCGCGCGGTTGCGCGTCGCGCGAAGCGAAATCGATATATTCCATGCAATTTTTATCCTTGCCGGAAAGCGCCATAAAACTTTTGTATGCACCCATAACCCTATCGGAATACGGGTTTACAATCGCCGCGGAAAGCCCGTGCGAAAGCGCCATGGTAAGGAAAGCCGCCGTAACGGCGTCTCTGTCAGGCAAGCCGAACGAGATATTTGAAACGCCCAAAGAGACGTTTGCGCCCATTCGTCCGCGGATATACCGCAACGAATCCAAAGCCGCCGTAGCGGAACCGCCCTCTGCGGCAACCGCCGTAGCAAGCGTATCGAACACTATATCGCTTTTTTTAAGTCCGTATTTTTTCGCTTCGCGGAGAATACGTTTGGCTATCTTTATCCTGCCCTCTGCGGTGGGCGGAACACCGTTTTCATCCAGCGTAAGCGCTATCGCCGCGCCGCCGTATTTTTTTACGAGGGGAAACACCGCCCGCATACTGCTTTTTTTGCCGTTTACCGAATTGACGAGCGGCTTGCCGTTGTATATGCGCATAGCCGCGTCCATCGCGGCGGGGTCGGACGTATCTATCTGTAAAGGCAAATCGGTAACCGCCTGAACAGCCGCCACAACCTCCGTCAAAATCTTCTTTTCGTCCACGCCGGCGACGCCCACGTTTACGTCCAGCGCGTGCACGCCCTTTTCGGCTTGCTCTGCCGCCTCGCCCAAAATATACGCGAAGTCGCCTTCTTGTATGGCTTGTTTAAGGCGTTTTTTACCCGTGGGATTTATCCTTTCGCCTATCAGCACGGGATAATCGCCTATTTCAAGCGCGTGCGTATAGGAACAAACCGTGGTCTTATCCCTCTGCGCTACGGGCAGGGGCGTAAACCCCTTTAAAAGTTTTTTAAGCCCCGAAATAAAACTTGCGTCCGTGCCGCAACAGCCGCCCACACAGCGCGCGCCCGCCTTTAAAAGTTGCAACATATCTTTGCAAAACGTTTGCGAATCCACGTCATAGACAGTCTTTCCGTCCGCTATCTGCGGCAACCCCGCGTTGGGTTTGGCTATGACGGGCACAGAAGCGCACGCATATAATTTTTTTACGGTTTCCGTCATCTGCGACGGCGCAAGCGAGCAGTTAAGCCCCACTGCGTCCGCGCCCAACCCCTCGGCAAGCGCGACAACCGCCTCGGGCGAGGCGCCCGTGGTAAGTTTTCCGTCCGCGCCGAAAGCGCAACTTGCAAATACGGGCAGGTTACAGCTTTCCTTTGCCGCAAGGAGGGCGGCTTTAAGCTCGTACAAGTCGTTTATTGTTTCAATAAAAATTAGTTCCGCGCCGGCAGATACGCCCGCGGATATCACGCGTTTAAAGCAGTTTACAGCGTCCTCGAAGGGCAAATCGCCGATTGGGCGCAGAAGTTTGCCCGTAGGTCCCACGTCCAACGCAACCGCCGCCTTGCCGTCCGCCGCACGCAGGGCTATGCCCACGGCTTTTGCAATCATCTGTTCGCAGTCGGCATATCTGAAAGGGTTTATACCGAAGGTATTTGCGCACACAACGTCGCACCCCGCGTCCACATAGCCGCGGTGGATTTTTTCCACTTCTTCGGGTTTAAGCGAATTGTAAAGTTCCGGCGGAGAGCCTGCAGGCAAGCCCCCGCCTTCGAGGCAAGTGCCCATCGCGCCGTCAAGCAATACCGCTCCCGCTTTAAGTTTTTCAATCAGGTTCATCTTTTATCCCCACAATGGCTGTGACTGATTTTACGGGCGACATCACAAGCCCTTCCGAAAGGGTTACGCCCAAAGTTTTTTCCGGCAGCATGGCGCGGAATATATCCCTCTGCGTTTCCAGAGGGAAATCGCCGTACCCGCAGGAAAAGCGGGGTTTTGTTGCGCCGTACGTGCGCGTTATAACCGCGTTCACCTCGTCGCACCAGCTTTCAATCGCGGCGCTGCCCATTGCGCCTATGATAAGCGCGCGGACGGGCGAAACGGCGGAATATCCCGCAATAAGCCTGTCCACGCCCGCGCCTGCGGTAGCCACAAACAGCGCAACGCGGCTGCAACCCGAAAGATTTTTTTCAAGGTCGCGGCTGTGCGTGCGGGTGAAGCCCAAATCCAACCCGTCGCCGCGGGCGACGGGGAACACGGCATAGCACGCCTTTAAAGAAAGCGCGGGAAGAATAATTTTCTCGCACTCGTCAAAAAGTTTTACGTCGTATCCGTCCCCGCGGTAACCGGCATAGCGCGCCGCCTCGGCGCGGTCGATTTTGGCGGGGTTGCCCGTAAGAATATTCATATTATCTCTGAAAGGTTGTTCTTTATTTGGGAAGCCACTTCCGGCTTGTTCATCGAATATACGTGTACGGCGCGTATCCCGTTGGCGTACAGATCTATTATCTGTTGCGTTGCGTAGGCTATGCCCGCCTGCTTCATTGCAAGCGGATTGTCGCCGTACCTGTCCACTATCCTGCGGAAGCGCACGGGCAGATATGTGCCGGAAAGTTTTGTTATGCGCATTATGGAAGCCGCGTTTGTTACGGGCATAACGCCCGCTATTACGGGTATGTTTATCCCCACAGACTGAATTTTGGAGAGAAAACTGTAGAACACGTCGTTATCGAAAAACATCTGCGTCGTCAAAAAATCACAGCCCGCGTCCACCTTTATTTTAAGCGCTTCGATATCGGCGAAGAGGGTTGAACTTTCGGGGTGCCCTTCGGGATAGCACGCGCCGCCCACGCAAAATCCGCCCGTCTTTTTTATCTCTTCCACAAGCTGATAGGCGTATTTGTAATCCAGCGCGCCCTTAAAATCCTGCGGCAGGTCGCCGCGGAGGGCAAGTATGTTTTCTATGCCCTCGTCCTTCAACTGCGCCAGCTTGCGCTTTACGCCCGCCCTGTCCGAAGTAATGCACGAGAGGTGCGCCAGCGGCGTAACTCCGCCTTTTTTTATCCTTTTGGCTATTTCCACGGTGTAATCGTCGGTGGTCCCGCCCGCGCCGTATGTAACGCTTATAAAATCGGGGCGGACAGCCATTATCCCGTCCACCGCCGCGCGCACGCCGTCCGCCGCGGTCAACGTTTTGGGGGGAAATACTTCAAATGAAAGCGCGGCGCGTTTGCCGTTTAAAATTTCGGTAATCTTCATAATTAATCTTTTAAGGGCGGCTTTATCTGCCGTCCCTGAACTTTTGCATAAAATATTGTTTCCCGTCGTATTCAAAGCCGACAAGCGTATCCAGCTTTACGTTGTGCAACGCCGCGAACACGCTGTCCTCCGCGTCGGGATTGCGGGATTTTACGCGGGCGAGGATATTTTTAACCTCTTCCCGCGCGGAATAATTTTCCGCCCTGTTTTCCGTTTTTTTGCACGCGCAGTTTATAAACGACAGCCCGTTCACGCACGCCCATTCGGCTATATCGTCCTCGGAAACGCAATACAGGGGGCGGATAAGCTGCATACCCTCAAAATTGTTGCTGCGCAGTTTGGGCAGCATACCCTGCAACTGCCCGCCGTAAAGCATAGACATAAGCGAAGTTACAACCACGTCCGTCTTGTGGTGCCCCAAAGCTATCTTGTTGCAACCCAACTCTTTCGCGCGCCCGTAAAGAAAGCCTCTGCGCATACGCGCGCACATATAGCACGGGCTTTCGCCCGCGATTTCATCCGCAACCGCAAACACGTCGGAAGGGAATATCTTCAAAGGCACGTTAAGCGTTTCCGCCGTTTGGGTAACCTTGCTTAAAACTTCTTCGGAATATCCCGGGTCCATACAGATATATTCCGCCGAAAAGCGGATATCGCCGTGGCGGGCGTATTCCTGCACAAGTTTTGCAAGCAAAAAGCTATCCTTGCCGCCGGAAACGCACACGGCTATCCTGTCCCCGTCCTCTATAAGCGCGTAACGCTTTACGGCTTCCGCAAAACGGGAATATATTTTTTTACGGAATTCGGTGATTATCGAACGTTCCGCAAGCTGATATTTTTCAAGCGGGCGCGGCATATTATGCGTTCAATCTTCGTCGGCGGGGTGTTCGTCGGCGTCGGAAGGATCGGGAAACTCGCTTTTGTCGTAGGGTATCCCGTGCGTATCGTAATAATTTTTTATCGCCGCGCGTATCGCCTCCTCCGCAAGGACGGAGCAGTGCATTTTGTGCGCGGGCAGTCCGTCCAGCGCTTCCGCAACCGCCTTGTTGGTAAGTTCAAGCGCCTGCGAAAGGGGCTTGCCCTTGATAAGTTCGGTTGCCATAGAGGAGGACGCTATCGCACTGCCGCAACCGAACGTGCTGAACTTCACGTCGGTTATAACGTCGTTTTCTATTTTAAGATAAATTTTCATTATATCCCCGCATTTGGCGTTGCCTACTTCGCCTACGCCGTCCGCGTCCTCTATGACGCCGACGTTACGGGGATTTCTGAAATGATCCATTACTTTTTCGGAATATAAAGCCATAATTTTACCTCTGTGATTTTATATCAGATGTTTTCTTCTGCCCTTCACCAGATCGTCCCATACGGGCGAGATGGAACGCAAATATTCCACAACTTCGGGCACGGCTTTAAGTATCGCGTCCGCGTCCTCTTCGGTGTTGCTTTCGGAAAAACTTAACCTCAACGAGCCGTGCGCCACTTCGTGCGGAAGCCCCAGCGCCAGAAGCACGTGGGAGGGATCCAGCGAACCCGACGTGCAAGCCGAACCGGAAGAAGCGCATATTCCCTTTTCGTTGAGAAGAAGCAGCAGGCTTTCGCCCTCAATGCCCTCGAAACACATATTCACGTTGCCGGGCAGGCGGTTTTCCCTGCCGCCGTTCAGGCGGCTGTGCGGGATTTTAAGCAACCCGTCAATTATTCTGTCGCGCATTTTTACAAGTTTTGCGGCGTTTTCGGTTAAGCCGCTTACAGCGTCCTCCAAAGCCACCGCCATGGCGACCGCCGCGCCGACGTTTTCGGTACCGGCGCGCTTGCCTCTCTCCTGCGCGCCGCCCTCTATAAAGGTGCGCAGGGGCACGCCCCTTCTGCAATACAGCGCGCCTATGCCCTTCGGCCCGTGAAATTTATGCGCGGAAAGCGAAAGCATGTCCACGCCCGCCGCCTTTACGTCCACGGGGATATGCCCCACAGCCTGCACCGCGTCGGTGTGGAATGTCACGCCCGCCGCCCTGCAAACTTCGGCTATTTCCGCAATGGGCTGAATTGTGCCCACCTCGTTATTGGCGTACATAACCGTAACAAGCGCGGTTGAGGGGCGTATGGCTTGTTTAACCTGTTCCGCCGTGACATAGCCGTAACTTCCGACGGGCAGATATGTCACTTCAAACCCCTCTTTTTCCAGCTTTTTCAAAGTGTGAAGCACGGCGTGATGTTCAAAAGCGGTGGTTATGATGTGCTTTTTACCCTTGCCCGCGCCCGTTTCCGCCGCAGAGCGTATCGCCTGGTTATCCGCCTCGCTTCCGCCGGAAGTGAAGTATATCTCCCGCGGTTCGCAACCGAGACTGCGCGCAACGCTTGCGCGCGCCTTTTCCAGCTCTTCCTTGGCTATCTGCCCCACTGTGTGCAGGGACGACGGATTGCCGAAGATTTGCGTAAGATAGGGCAACATCGCCTTTGCCGCCCTCTCGCTCATTGCGGTGGTAGCCGCATTGTCCGCATATATCATTTTATCCATACGGTAATTCCTATTCGTTTAGTATGGTATCATTATAATTTTTAATTCCTATTTTGTCAATAGGAATTTACGCATATTGCAAATTATTTGCGTGAAATTATTGACCCGTGTTGCAATTTATAGTATAATTCATTAAAACAAAGGTAAGCATATGATATCCAACGTACAGGAACGTATTTTAAAACTTAAAAAGGAACGCGACGTATGCGTTCTGGCGCACAGCTATATGTCGGAAGAAATCTGCGAAGTTGCGGATTTTACCGGCGACAGTTACGCGCTTTCCGTAAAAGCCGCAAGCGCGCGGCAAAAGACCGTAGTTATGTGCGGCGTAAGGTTTATGGCGGAAACCGTAAAGATGCTTTCGCCCGACAAAAAAGTTATACTCGCCAACCCGCAGGCGGCTTGCCCCATGGCGGAGCAGATGGACAAAGAACTTATTTCCGAACTGAAAAAAAGTTATCCGGGATATGCGGTGGTGGCGTATATAAACACTACGGCGCAACTTAAAACAATTGCCGACGTATGCGTAACCTCTTCCAGCGCGGTTAAAATCTGCCGCGCCCTGCCGCAAAAAGATATTTTGTTCATACCCGATATAAATTTGGGCAGTTACATAAAGAAGATGGTTCCCGAAAAGAATATTGCGCTTGTTTCGGGGGGCTGTCCCACCCACGCGAGAATGGAAAAGCGCGACGCGCTTGCCGCAAAGGCGGCGCACCCGGGCGCGCTGTTACTCGTCCACCCCGAATGTCGCCCCGAAGTTACGCAATTGGCTGATTACGTAGGCTCTACAACGGGGATAATGGATTTTGCAGTTAAGTCCGAAGCGGAAGAATTTATCATAGGCACGGAAAATTCCATCGTGCAACACCTGCAATTCAAGTGCCCGGATAAAAAGTTTTATCCCCTTTCCAAAGATATGGTTTGCCACAATATGCGCCTCACCACGCTGTGCGACGTACTGAACTGCATAGAGGGCAAAGGCGGCGAAGAAATAATTATGCCGCCCGAACTTATAGCCCAGGCGGTAAAATGCATAGAAAAAATGATAGAATTAGGCGGCTGACGTTATGATGATTACGACAAAGGGCAGAAACGCCCTGAAAATTATGGTGGATCTCGCCGCGCACGAGGGCGACGGATACGTTTCGCTGAACGACATTGCGGAACGCCAGAAAGAAAGTTTGAAATATCTTGAATCCTCCGCCGCGCAACTTTCCGCGGCGGGGCTTGTGGTTTCCGCGCGCGGCAAAAGCGGCGGGTATAAACTTTCAAAGCCCGCAAAGGATTACACCGTTGCGGAAATTTTGCTTTCGGGCGAGGGTTCTCTTGCGCCCGTTTCCTGTCTTGAAAAAAGTTCCGCCCCCTGCGAAAACGCGCAGACGTGTATGACTTTGCCTCTGTTTAAGGAACTTGACGAAGTTATTATGAACTTTTTAAATTCAAAAACTCTTGCTGATTTGTTGCAGTAATCCAAAAAATCGCACGTCAAAGGCGGGGCGCAAAAGCGCCCCGCCTTTTCTGCTTTTATCAGCCGAAATTTATTAAGCTGTAACTTTCGGGGTCGGCGGGATGCAAGATGGTTCCCTTCGCCACAAGTTTTGCGGCGCAACCGCCCTTTGCCTTGAAGCGGACGGCGGAACTTTCGTCCGCGCCCGCTATCGCCGCGGGGTTAAGTTTGAGGCGGAAATCGAAATCCGCGCCTATGTGCGAAAACAGTCCGTCGCCGCCTATGCCTATGTATCCGTCGAACTTCCATTCCTCGAAGTCTATGGCTTTGCGCACGTTTTCCACCAGCGCGCCCACGCCCGGCAATACGGAAGCCAGCGCCGCAACGTAATCGATAAACGCCGCGGGCGTAAACGAAATTTTTATTTTAAGCCCGTCGCTGAGATCGAGATAAACTTTTACGCCGCTTTCAATCAGATCGCCTAACGCGGCTATCACTTCCCTGCTGCTTGATGGCATGGACGGCACGTTGGGGCTTTCAAAAGTTTCGGGTATTTCGGTGGGAATTTTCACGCCGTATGCCGAGGTCTTTTCGCCGGCGTATTTCAGCGCTTGCGAGATATCCCCCCGCACTTTCGCGCCGCTGTCAAGGTCTTCCAGATATACGTTCTTGCTGTCGTTATAAACGTTGTACGTGCGCTTTGTTATCGTCATTTCGGGGTCGTTGTTCAGCCCCAGAGAAACTTCGCCCGCGCCGCGCAAAGCGTATTTTCCCGAATCCCTCTTCACAAGCGCAAGCATATAGTCCGTATCGAAATCAACCGATTTATCCGCCTCTTCATAGGCGTATCCCGCCGTAAAGTCGGCAAGCAGCTGCAACCCCAGCTTTATCTTCTCCGACGTATAAGCCAACTTTTCCGTCTGAACCTGTTCCGGCTCCTTCGGCGTCTCCGGCTCCGCCTCCTTCGGAGGATTTTCCTCTTCCGAAGGGGTTTGATCTTCGGCGGAAACCTCAAATTGCAAATTTTCCAGCTCTGCTATCTCGTCCTTTGTAGCTTCTTTTTTAAAGTTGCCCTCAAGCGCGCCCACGCTTGCATCTTTTTCTTCACCGTCGTCGTACCCGCAGGCGGCGAAAGCCGCGCAGGCAAACGCCAACAACGCGCCCATCAAAAGCGCCGCAAATTTTTTCATAATTTCCTCCCATCCCGCATATACGGGCTTATGTCACGCCGTAAAAGCGTTTTCTATATGGTTTATATTCTTATTCACCACTTCGATTACGTCGAAACGCACAATGCACTCCCTGCCGGCATGTGCAAGCCAATATTTTGCGCACAATATATACTTCCTGCGCTTTTCCGCGCCTACCGATTGCGAAGGCATTATGTCGTCCGCTTCCGTACGCGTTTTCACTTCCGCAAAAACAACGCAATCGCCTTTTTCGGCTATCACGTCCACTTCTCCGAAAGGGGTTACGTAATTGCGGGTCAAAATTTTATACCCGCGTCTTTTAAGATATTTCACGGCAAGGTTTTCGCCTTTGGCGCCCAGCCTGCCGTTTTTTTTACTGCCGAAAATTTTCATCCTGTGTTACGCGCTATGCGCTTATTACGTTGCTTACCGCAAATACGCGCCCGCCGCCGCGCGGCGCCGAAAGCGGATATCCTTTACAATTATATTATAATCCCCTTTCACACGCCGTGCAAGCGCGCATTGCTTTAAAATTTACGGTTTTATCACGCATTATACGGCAATGGGATATCCGTCCATTTTAAATACGATAAGTTCCGTCAGATCCATGCGGCATATTTGCGCGTAAAACATAAGCTCTTCCAAAGGGGGAATGCTTCTGGCAAGTTCCCAATTTACTATCGAGCTTTCCGAAACGTGAAACACGTTAGCCATGTTCATCTGACTTATTTTCGCTTTTTTCGGGTTGCGGCACGTTTCGCAATTCCCGCCGCAATCGCGGCAACCGTTGCAACAGCATATATAGCGGCGCAAATAGATGTTATCCCTGCGCAACTGCCTCAATCTGTTCCCCGTTGCAACCCAATCGATTAATTTACGGTCAAAAATTTCCATATTCCCCTCGTTCATAAAATATTTCTCCTCATTCCGCATTCCCCGCTTTAAAGTTATATACGGGGCGTATTATCTTTTGTATTTCCACCGTGGGACCTATCAGCCCCACTATCTCTTCCATAGGTTTGTATGCAAAAGGCGCTTCGTCTATCGTCGCGGCGGTGGCGGTGGTGGTATAAACGCCCTTCATTGTCTCCTCGAAATCCTTTACGCTGAACATATCCTTCGCAACGCTTCTTTTAAGCAGTCTGCCCGCGCCGTGCGGCGCCGAATTGTTCCAATCCGCATTGCCTTTCCCCACGCCGAGTATGCACCCGTCGCGCATATTCATGGGGATGATAAGTTTTTGCCCTTCGCGGGCGGGAATCGCGCCCTTCCTGATTATTCCGTCGGCGTCGATAAAGTTATGCACCGTTTCAAACGCCGTGTATTTATATATTTTCAAAAAGCGCAATATATCCGCGCAAATCTTTTTCCTGTTTTCGGAAGCGATCCTTTGGCAAACAGCCAAATCGTGCATATAATCTTGCATTTCCGCCCCGTCGAGGTAGCAAAATCCCGCGGGGATTTTTGTCCTTGCGGCGTATTTGCGGTTCACCTCTTCTATTGCCGCGGGGATTTTTTCCGGCGTGCCTTTCAGCGCGGCTATCGCCTTTCTGCGTTCCTCTTCCGCGCAGTTTTTACACGCGTACACCGCGGCGGCTTGATATATCTTCGCCACCTGCAAACCCACATTGCGCGAGCCGCTGTGAATTACAAGATACTTGTTGCCGTCCACGTCGGCGTCTATTTCAATAAAGTGATTGCCGCCGCCCAGCGAACCTATCGAGCCGAAAAGTCTGTCCTTATCGCGCAGCTGCCCGTAGCATCTCAAACTTTTGATAAGCTGTTCGCCGTTGCTCTCTTTGCGCACCGCGCTTCCGTAAGGTATTTTGCTCTTGATAAAATCGTCCAGCGCGGTGAAGTCCACTTCCGCTTTGCCCAATTCCGCCGTAAGCATCCCACAGCCGAGATCCACGCCCAAAACATCGGGAATTATCTTGTCCCCGAAAGTGGATGTAAACCCCACCACGCACCCCGTGCCGTAATGCACGTCCGGCATTATCCTTACTTTACAACCGAGAAAGGGAGGCTGTAAAATCAGGTTGTAAATCTGATTTATCGCCTCCGGTTCGATGTTTTCCGTATAAATCTTTAAATCATATTTCATACCACACCCCCACGCGCATTAAGCGCAAAACCGAAAGTTTTCCGTTAGATTTACGGCAGGGGCAAGGTCGTCGCTATTTTTCCACCTCGCAAACGGGGCGCAAATATGTTACGCTCCATTTTTCCATTTCGCCTATAACGCCCCGCAAGGACGCGCCCAAGCCGTTGAGAGAATACTCTACACGCGGCGGAATTTCCGCGTAATATTCCCTGTTTATAAAACCGTCGCATTCAAGCGAACGAAGATTTTCCGTCAATACCTTTTCATTTATTCCCGTTATCTGCTTACGAAGTGCCGTAAATCTTTTGGGTCCCTTCATAAGCCCATTGATTATCCTCAATTTCCACCTGTTGCCGAAAAGATCCAACGCCCTCGCAAGCCAAATGTCGCCGTCATTTTCGATATTTTCGGGCTTAACCATCTTTTTCTGTTGCAATGTCGCCGCTAATTTGGTTAACGCAATTATATCCGCTTCACCCGTTGTACGAAACTTCTTTTTCAAAAATCCGTCCGCCTTTTTCATTACTTACTTTTTTACTGTGGCTTTACATTTGTAATTATATTCGCGCAGAATGAAAAAGTCAAACGTTTTATCAATATTTCGGAAAAATTTTCCAAAATACAGTAAAAACGGCGCGCCGCGGCTGAATATGCCGTCGGCGCGCCTGCAACTTCACCATAGTCAAAATTACGGTGCACAAAATTTTGCTTATCCTAAAAAATTGAAAAACCGCTTAAAATCGCTTGTAATTTTGGCGGAATACATATATAATAGTTGAGTAATCCGTTGGGGTGTCGCCAAGCGGTAAGGCAACGGACTCTGACTCCGTCATTCGTTGGTTCAAATCCAGCTACCCCAGCCAAAAAGAGCCTGAATTTAGCGCTTAATTGCGCTTGATTCAGGCTCTTTTATTATGTAACTTACAATTCCACTACGGTTACACCGTGGTTTGAGACGCGCAACAGAGGTTCGAATTCGGGAAATTTCGCTCTCAATTCGCGCGCTTTATTATTCAATATATTGAAATCTTCGCCATTGACAACTGATTTTAACTTTCCGTTACGAACCTGCGCGTTAAGCCACTGTCTGGCTTTTAAACGTATTACGCCGCCTTTGCCGGAACTGCCATAGCCATGAATGACAATAGCGCACTTACATCCGCCCTGTTTGGCACGTTTAAGTTCACTTTTTAATCTGTCCATTGCCTCAACGCAAGTGGGCATACCCTCTTCCAAATTAATTTCCGCGATATTCATTTTTAAAAATTCTCCTATATTATTTTATTTTCAAAAACCAACCCTGAAAACACCCCGGATATTATCATAATTTGCTTTTGTATCGCCTCTTTTTAAATACTATGCGCCAACTTGTTTATTGTAGGTTAGCAAATTTGCGAAACTTTTCAATCACCGTTATAAAATCTTCGGGCAAAAATTCATACGCCTGTTTTTCAATTTCTTCGGGAATACCGTAATACGCCTCGGCTATGCCGCCGACCATCGCGGCAATTGTGTCGCTGTCGCCGCCTATCGAAACCGCCAAGCGAATAGCGTCTTCAAAACTCTCCGATTTTTTAAAGCACGCTATTGCCTGCGGCACGCTGTCTTGACAAGTTACCGAACCGAGTCCATATTCCCAACTGTAATTTTTGTGCAAAGATTCATATGTCAGCTCCTCTGTTTTTAGCACGGGATAGTAGTACCTTGCAATGAATTGAAAAATATCTTCCTTATCCTCATTTTGGCGTGCCCAATATATTGCCATTGCAATGGCCTCCGCCCCTTTTAGCCCCTCGGGGTGGTTGTGAGTTACCGAAGTCACCGCTTCGGAAAGTTTTTTCACATCCCCGGCATCCCGCGCCAAAAAGCCGACGGGACTTATGCGCATTGCCGCGCCGTTGCCGTAACTATTATAGGGCTGTGGGTTTGCGGTAACAAGCCACCGGCTGAACATCCCTCCGTAACCGCTGTGCGGATAGGCTTGTCCGAATCTGCGCATACAGACGACCGTATTCCGCTTAAGTTCTGACAGGCTTTTACTTGACAAAAGCGCCTTGGCAACGGCAACCGTCATAACAGTGTCATCGGTGAAACAGCACCTTTCGTCAAAGAAATTAAAGTGTTTATTTTTTGTATTGTGAAATTCAAACCGGCTCCCTACAATATCGCCGATAATTGCACCCAGCATAATTCCTTCTCCTTAAAACTTAATTTTTGTCGTTGAAATAAAATTTGTGCGGTAAACGGCGCCGCGTTAGCTTCATTGACAAGTTTACCGCCTTCATCAAAAAAAATAGCGATCAGCTAACCGTTTTCCGTCAAGATTTCTCGATATATATTCCAAAAATATTTTATTTCGGTTTGCGCATTAGTCATGATATATCCTCCCTTAAAATTGCTTTGATTTGATAACCCGCCTGTTCCGCAACAGCCAAAAACGGGATATTTTGTCTATCAATAACATATTCATAATGTAATGTCAAGTAAATTTTAATTAACTTATACATTGATTTACAATGACTTACATTTGGGATTTATTTAAACTTCAAATTGATGCGCATCGTCACTTTAAGCATACATTTCAATCTGCATTAAACGGTTTTGATAATTTCATTGTAAAAACAACCCTATGCAAAAAGCATAGGGTTAAAAATTGCGCCGCAGCAGGTTCGGGCGATTTACAAGCGAGGTTGCGGCAAACGGCCGCCTCCGTTTCATTGAGCCTTTTACCCCCTCTTCGATTAGGTGCGTGTGCTTTTCTTTAACTTAAACTCCGTTTAAAATTTTTATGGCGCGGGCGGCGTTTTCGGGCGTCAGCCCCGTAGCGTTGTTGGTTTTTACAAGGTTGTCTGTAAGACCGCATCCGTCGTAATCGTATTGAAAATCGTCCAAAATAACATAGCCCGTAACTTTATTGCGATATATAAAGTCCAAAATGCTTTCGCCGCGGCTGAAATACATACCGTTAAGGCTGTCCGAAGTTTTATCGTAAACTTCCAATCCGTGCCTTTTGAATTTTTTATCGAGATAGTCAGCGAGGTCGTCTTGCTTAAATTTATCCTTTTCGAGCTTTTGCCAGCTTTGCTTCCACGTGGAGACGAGCACAATCTTCCCGCCCGTCGCATCGGCAACCCGTTTGATTGTCGATAGTTTGCCGTCATCAATTCCGACGTATTTTCCACACCGCGAGCGGGAAGTTTTGCAATTTAAAACGCCGTCGATATCCAAAAAAATTATCTTCATTCCCCGTCGGCTTGATTCCCCCATACGCTGTAATCGTATTCTATGGGATAGCAATTTTCTTTGTCCGCCAACGCCTTTACCGCAGCCTGGAACGCCAAATACCTATCGGGGTAACCGCCATTTTTAAAATCTTCATTGCCCCAACTATCTGTAAAGATACCCTTTGCTTCGTAACATTGCATTTCCGATATAGTGCGCAGTCCGTATTGACATGTATCACGGCACTGTCTACTACACCGCTTTTTCGTTTCACACTTACATGCTTCCCATACTTTTTCAAGCATTATCTGGTCCATCGGGCAATGACAAAAGCGGAAGTTGTCTCTCTTCTTATTATTATCACCGTAGCAGGTTATGTAAAAATATTTTAACATAATATTCAGCAGCTTTTGCGCATTCCCGAAAGTAAACGAACCGCTTTCATTCCTTTCCTTGATTTTAAGGTTAATAATATCGCAAACCTGTTTTGCGGTTTTAAGAAATGCGTCATTGTAATCGTTTTGTTTTTTAAATTTTCCCGTAAGTACCTTGTCCGTAAACTCTCGGATATAATCGCTCCATTTTTTTAAATCATTAGGCTCGTAAAGCCATTTCTTTTTGCCTTTAAATGCTTTCTGCAAGACGGCGTCTCTCATAGCGGCAACGTAAATAAAATTAAATACGTTTTCATCCATAGTTTTTTTATCCATAATTTTTTCTCCTTTGCGGTCTCTCCCACCGTGTAAAAATATAACAAGCAGATTCATCGTCCGCTTTGTTTCAAATTTTTCAGTCATAAACAATATAATCTACAGGGACTTTTTCGGTAAGCCAAATCCCGCTTGCGGATTGATAAAATTCATATCCGTCTTTTGCCATTTGCCCCGCATATATCATTAAAATAACGGGCTTACCGTGCCTTGTGCCAACCTTTTCCGCCGTGCTTTTTTCGGACGATAAATGGACGAAATTGCGGCTCTTTTGTCAATCCGAATTGCTTTATCCCATCCTAAAACTTTTCGGCTGTGCCGTGATATAAAATATCGGACGGAATCTTTATCTGCAAGTTTAAATCGACGGGCAGCGAGTGTCCATAAGTCGCGCGTATTTTGCTCTTATCGGCGTTAAACTCATATCGCCCCTTATCGTCGTTTTCTACGATTTTTTCGAGCATAGTAAAATTTATATTTCTGCCCGATTTCTGCGCGCCCGCCAAAAGCCCTTCAACGCTTGCCCAGCCGTTTTTATCTAATTCAATGCCGCAAGCCGCGGGATTGTGCCGCAAAATATATGCAAGAAATTTGCCCGTCATAATATCCAATTAAACTCTTCTCCCAAACACGGTGGCAGTGGCGTGGGCTTTCAGCCTTAAATCGCCATTTAATAATGAGTTAAAGATATAATAAAAGTATTTGCCTGCGTCTTCCCATCTGTATCCCGTCTGTACCGCGTGATTTATAAACCTCTTCCGCTGTTGCGCAAAGCGAGTTTTGCCCTCTTTTATTTCCCGCCGCAAAAGGTCGGCTTCGGCATAGGTAAATCCGCCTATGCGGGATAATAGCTCTATCGCTTGCTCGTACCAGATTATATTTCCGTTGGATTCTGAAAGCACCTCGTAAACAAACTGATAATTTCGCGCGGGCAGATAAAAGTCGTTTGTCTTTAACTGCTCTTTTTTATAATGCCGTGTTTTACCGCCCACTTTATTATAAATTTGTCATAATCCATTCCCTCGTCCCCGGAAGGAAACTCTGGCTCGTCGGCAAAAACTATTTTATACTCGGGCTTATTTTCGATTAGGGGATTTATGAAAAGTTCGAACGGCGACCGTATCCAAAGCGGACTTACCGTCGTCGCGCCGACGGCATACAATATAAAACTGCAATTCGCTTCGCCCTCGACGTAAAAACTCCCCTTTTTACGTGCCTCGTCGGCTTGATTTACAAAAGATAAAATCTGCTCGGTTGTGCCTGTCTGCTCTATTATAGCCGCTTCCCGCTTAAACCTTATTTTTTCATCCTTTGTAAAGTACGGCAACATTATATTTTTTGCCCGTTTTCCCACCGCCCGTTGCCATAATTCTTTTAACTGCTTTTGCATAAGTTTCAAATAGCCAACTCCTTCAATCTTTGCCAAAGCATTACCATTGCCATTGTGTCGAGCTTGCAATAGGCAAGCAAGCTCTTGCGCAGGCGTTCTCGCGCTTCGCCTTTTAGTTTCCGAAGTTCGAAATATGCGCCCATTGCCTCGGAACCGTTATGCACGTCCTCTAAATTGTGATAATTCAAATTTGGATTACCTGGGAATATCGCAGGTAAAACGCTCTTTATCGAAAAACTACCGCCCATAGCCCTGTTATATACGTATCCGCCCTGAAATATGTCCAGCAAATCGCGTATATTGCCTCTTATGTGCATAAGTTTATCGACTAAATCGGGATAGGTTTGGGCGAGTTCCATTATTCTTGTACACTCGAACGCCTTGTTATAGGCAAGCACGCAAGCCCCAAAAGGAATATCTTCGCACAGCCTTTCGGCAAGCTCGCGGCGGGGGTCGCGCTTCTCGTCCGCGAGGAATTCTTTATGCTTCAGCTCGCCGTTTGGCTCGGCAATATAGTGCAACGAATATTGAAAGGGCACTTGCTGATAGGGTCGCGTTCCGTCGTATAGCGGCACGCAGGACTGGTACGTTTCAAAATCCAGAAAATACAAAGGATACCAAAGGCAATTTAAAAATTCCAGCACGCCGTCTTTATCGACATAGGTCGGCAAGTCTAGTAAGGCGTGCTTAATTTGGGTCAATTGCTTTTCGGAAAGATTTATCCCGCTGCTTATGCAGTCGTCAAAGGTTATTATGCCGCCGTTATAGTACTCGCACGCCTTCGCAAAATGCATGTTATATAAATCAAAGACCGAAGGGGCGGGCAAATTCCTTAAGCAGTATTGCCAATAGGCGCAGTCGTAGGGTTTTTTGCACTGCAAGCCCGGCGGCATTTCGGGTTCTTCGATCTGCTTCAGGTATTGCCGAGCGCGGGCTACGTTGCCCTCTACCAAACCGCAGTAAGGCGCAATATATTCCCAGACGTTTTCAACTTTAAAGAGCTTGTGAATATCTATATCGCCGTCTCTCACGTACTCGTTATTAATATGCACTATATACGCGCCCGTAACCGAAACGCCCGCTTGCTCCAACACCCACTTTTGAAACGCGACGTCCCAAAGATATACTTCGCTTACTTTAGTGCTTGACTTTACCTCATAAATGGCGTAGCCGCCGTTTTCCGCGTGCAGAATATCCACGGCGCAAAAGCAGTTTTTTGCCTGAAACGAGGCTTCGCAAATATTTTGCACGCCCGAGGCGATAAGGTCTTTCGTCTTTGCAAGCATTGCGGGTATATTAAGCGTTCCGTCGCTCTGCAAAACGGTGACTTCGACGTAATCGCCCAAAACCCCCATGGCGAGATCGCCCACCTCGTTGCCCACTTCAAATCTTTGCTGTACGCCCTCGTCAACAACCGCCGACTCGGGTTTGTTTTTGTCCAGCCAAAGCATTTTCGGGCACTGACAAAACCTCGTGTATTTGCTTTTTGAAAGTTTCATATGCCCCCCATATTAGGTTTTCTATATTCTATCACAAAGGCTTTCAAATCCCAACTATAATTCAGCCCTGTATTAATAAAAGCCGCTGACTGCTTCTCGCAAATCACCGGCTTTAACCGAATTTGGTATTTAAATTACCATAACATTGATTAACAATGATTTACATTTGGTTTTTTTAAATTTAAAATTAATGCGCAGCTGCGCCTTACGCATACATTTCAATCTGCATTAAACGGTTTTGATAATTTCATTGTAAATAAAAATCCCGACGGGCTTGTCATCGTCTGACGTTCCCCGTCGGGATTTGTTCTTATCGAACTGTTGAAGTATATTCTATTTTGTTGTCAAATAAATTAATCTCTTTTATCAAAAAGTCGTAAAGTTTTTATATATTTTCACCGCAAAGGTATATCGCCGTTACGTAAATCATTTTATCTCTTTTGACACATAGTAGCAGTTGACGCCGAAGCCGAACTTTTCATATAAACGCCTTGCCTGTTTGTTCGGCGCAAAGGTCTCTGATTGAATGTATCGGCAATCATTTTCTTTAAAATATGTTTCCGCAACGGAAAGCAAATTTGTGCAAATGCCGTATCCCATTGGTCTTCGGTTTCAACCACATCAATTATAAAACCTATTTTCTGACAACAGGTAGTTATTTCCGCTTCCCCTCCGCCCTGAAAAATTTTGCAAACGACCAATCCCACGGCTTTATCGCCGCTTACGGCAATAAAAATTTTGCCGCTGTGATTTTCGACCTCGCGCATAACGTATTGAAAATAGTCGCTGCGGTAGCAATCTTTCAAAACAAGCACGCCGCGCTTATCTAGGGAAGAAAGATACGTTTGAAGTTCGACAAGCATATCCTTTACCTGCTCTTCATATGCGCTTGGTATTCTACGATTTTAATGTGTTTTCAACCTTTAACGTAATACGTATTGCAATTTTCTATGCAAATACAACCCAAAACGCCGTCTAACCATGTGCCGGTGTCGAGGTGAATTTTGTAAAAATCGGTTATTTTATAGCTATCCCTCGGCGCTTCTCTTCTGCGGTAGGCGATTATTTTGCTCGACCCGTCGGGCAGGATATAGCTTGTGGGCGTGTGACCGAACAAGACGCACTTGCTGTTTAAAACCTCGACCTTCGGGCTTTTGAAATTCCTGTCGTAAACAAGCTGTTCGCGCGTGGCTTTTTCGGGAGGAATCGTGCGCTTGTTTTCATCGAGAGGTATGCCCGCGTGAACGCACAAAAAATCCTTTTCCTCTATGTAGTAGGGCAGATTTTCAACCCAATCGACCGTATCCCAATCGAGCAATTTACCATCGTCGGGGAAATACTCTTGCAATTTTTTTAAGACGCAGTCGAAATTGTCGGGAGACTCGCGCATAAGGCCCCAATAGTACTTTAAAAAGGCATACTCGTGGTTGCCGTTTATGCAACGGGCGTTGGGCATATTTTTTATAAACTTCAAAAGCCGGATAGAGTCATTCCCCTTATCGACTATATCCCCGCAAGATATCAGCGTGTCGCCGTCCGAAAATTTAATTGCGTCAAGCAGCCGCCTGAATAAATCATAACGGGCGTGAATATCTGAAACAACGTAAATCATATTTCTCTCATGTGTTTGAATTGCCCTCGGTATATTATAAACTTTTAACCGTGCCCAAACTTTTATTTAACAACTTTTAGCATATATGAAATATTTCGTTATCGTTTCTACTGAAAAGCCAATCCTCCCATTAATATCCTTGCTCTTATAAAAAAGTGTGAGGTATCTCGTCGAACATTTTGCCAAGTAAGAAACAGGCATGTTTCTCATCTTATCGCCACTCCAGCACGGCATGGGCATACTCCGCCCATCTGCAATTTTATTATAACACTTTATTTATGTAGTTCAAACAATTTAGTCACATTTTTTATATCTGCTCTTTTGCCAAAGTTTAAATTGCGCAATTAGTCCTTTTGAATTTAATATCAATGTTTCCTATAATCACTTATTATTACCGATTACACTACCTTTCATTGCAGTACAGTATGTATCTTCTGATCCCCATCCATCATTTTTCTTACCATAAGATGCTTGAAGTTCAAAAGAATCATTTGTCAAATCACTAGCGCAAGTTTCTATATTTGCTCCCTCATCCAAGCAGCCAACAACCCCGCCAGCATACACAGTTATATGAGGTTTTGAGTTGTTCATAAACCAAAATCTAAAATATCCATACCCTTTAATTAATGTCATTTCATTTGCATTGCAATCTTTTATTTTTCCACCGCTAGTAATTTCTCCGACTATACCGCCCACATAAGCAATAGCAATATCACCACTTCCGCCGCAATCATTTCCGTCCCATCTTTGACTTTCACCTTTAACGGTGGATCCTACAACTTTACAGCCGATTAAAGTCCCCGAATTTTTGCCTGCTACTCCACCAACAATTGCCGCTATTGAATGATCCGAATTATGATTGGTAGTTTCTTTTGCATATCCACATATCTCACTATCCTCTACGGAACAATTTTGTAATATGCCACTTGCTTTATTGGTACCCACAAGAGCTCCCACGACCACACCTGTAGTATTAGAGGAATTGACTGTCACATTTGAAAACTTCAAGTCAAAAATTTTGCCACTGTTATTATTAATAAATCCTACATTGCTTTCACTTGATTCAATTTTAAAATTACTTATTTTATGCCCGTCTCCGTTTAAAGTACCACTAAATTCGGGGATTGGAGTCCAAGTCTGCAACAACAGGTCAATATCCAAAGTTAAAATAAAATTTTTGTTTGCATTAGCACGCAACTTTGACAAATCTTCAGCACAACTTATTGTATAAGGATTTTCAGTTGATCCATCTTCAGCAGGAGGCGTAATATCCTTACTGATTTTGGGAACTTCGGTTATCGGATGAAGTTGCTTGTCCGCTTCAATATCAAAATCGTTTGTATCGGATTTAACCAATTTAATCCAAGAATTACTATTGTTTAGGCTGCTCACAAAATAAGTAAACGAAAACTCTCCGGTTTTTAAGTTTTGCGCAATAATTTGATATACTTCAATATTGGCAATAAGCGCAAGTGCATAATGCTTGTCTTCTTCAAAACCGGTTGTATCTATTGTCATTTCATAAGTATCAATTTCTTCAGTAATAAACGTTGTAGATGAACTTTCATTTACTGCCTCAACTACTTGTTTGGAAATTTCCGAACTCGTAGTAGTGGTAGTGCTACCGTACTCGCCTGCGGCTACCTCAAACGTTTCTGACAGTTTCGCTTCGTCGGAGACAAAACCTAAGTCTACTCCTACTTTTGCAGACGCTGTTGCACTTATGCTTGTATCAAAACTCCACCCAATGGTTTCAGATGTAGAAGAACTTACAGTAACACTTTCTGCCGTAGAAATTGACCGCTCCAAGCCTTTACTAATAGATGTGCTATTTGTAATACTCTTTTTAAAAGTGTATTCTTTCATTCCGCTTGAGTACACAAAAGGCACAGTTACATTTTCTACATGAAAATTTTTTATGCTTCCTATGTTATATTGCCTATAATATATATCTCCAATTTGCTTTTCAGCAATAGGATTAGGAACTTGTGAAATTGTTTTGACAGTGGTTTCCTTATCAAAATAGTCTATTTCTTTATTATCGCTTCCACAGGCTACAAATGTAAAAGAGAAAATAGTCAACATCACCATAATTAAAATTAAAATTAATTTTTTCATAAGCATTTCCTTTTAAAGTATTTAATTTAAATGTATTAGCAAGTAGCATATCAAAATCGAGAAAATTCAAATTAAAATTACATCCCCAATTTATTACCGTAAAGAGTAGTATTGGTATCCATCAAATTAGCATCGGTTTTAAGACGAGTATAACCCCCTATTATTCCTCCGCAATAAGCTGTACCCGAAATCTCTCCTTCATTAGTACAATTAGTTACCTGTATGTATCCGTAGCCATACCAGCTTGATGAGTACTTTCCTGCTCCCCACACATATCCAAAAATACCGCCAACATATTCTGTACCCTTTACTGAGCCATAATTAATATTATTTTTTAATGATCTCGTAAAATTGCTGTCAGTTTTTACCGTTGCGCATTCCAATCGTCCGGATATTCCTCCAACTTGCCATGCACCTTCGATTTTTCCATAGTTTTTATTATCATTTACGTCGTCATCGCTATTAAAAACAATAAAACCTGCAATTCCTCCTACATTTCCTCCCTCTGTTCGTACAGTAATATCTGCATTATTGGTACACATTTTAGCCCCTACGCAGTAACCGGCGACACCTCCGACATAAGACATTTTATTGGAGTTGTCAGAAACAATAATTCCATTTGAATTTATATCTCCATTATTTGTACAATTCTCCATTATGCCTGCTTCGCCAGCTATTCCACCCACATATGCTTTGCCCGTAATTGTATTATTATTGACAGCCAGCCTTATTGTTGTGCCGCTTCCGCGACCAATGTATCCACCAACATAATTATTACCCGTGACATCTGCTTTGTTATCGCTTACAGTCAAACTTGTCAATCTTTCCGCATAACCAAAAATACCGCCAATGAAATCCCCCGTTCCATAAATTAAGTTATTATTGTAACATTCGGTAACATTAAAATACCCGTATCCATACCAACTCGATGAATATTTACCTGCACCGACAATTGCTCCTGCTATCCCACCAACTTGAGAGGTTCCAGACACCTCGCCATCATTTGTGTTATCGTTAAATTGATAAGCGAAATTACTATCTGTCTTTTTTGTAGCCATACCGAGATAACCCGCAATACCGCCAACATAATCTTTCCCTGTTATTTTGCCGTAATTTTCATTACCATTGAATTGTTCATTTGAAGCAATAGAAACACGACCTGCACATCCACCTATGTATGAGGCTCCAAATTCATTTATAGTAATATCAGAATTATTTTTACAATTTATCAGACCTGTACAAAATCCGGCAATTCCCCCTAAATATGTTCTACTTGCACTATCTTCAACAATTATTGCCGTTGATAGAACTTGCCCGTCATTAGTCGCATTTTCTATTATTCCTGCATATCCGGCGATTCCTCCTACATATCCATTGCCGGTTATTGAATTTGAATTATTTGCAATTTTAATATTCGTTCCGGAAGATAAACCTATGTACCCACCAACATAATTTCCTCCCGAAACATCTGCCGTATTATCGCTTGTCGTCAATTCAGACAATCTTACTCCATATCCTATAATCCCGCCAGCCTTATCACCCGTGGAATTAACTTCACCCTCGTTTGTCAATTGTGATAAGTTAAAGTATCCATACCCATACCAACTTGATGAGTATTTACCTGCTCCTTCAACTTGTCCGATTACGCCGCCAATATTTTCTTTTCCATTAATGATGCCGATATTCCTATTGTCGCTTAACGAGTATGAAAAGTCGCTATCGGTTTTTTTGGTTGCTTCACTTAAATAACCAAATACCCCACCGACATTGACTTGCCCTATTATTCCTCCGTTATTCAGATTCCCAAATCCAAAATTATTACCATTTATAATAAACTTCCCCGCTATACCACCAACGTTATTTTTGCCTAAAACAGTTGCATCATTAGTGCAGTTTGATACAACAGAATTATTGTTATAACCTACAACTCCGCCGACATTGTCGTAGTACAACGGATTAATCGTGCCGGAAACAGTAACTCCGTCTATCGTCCCTTGATTCGTGCCGCACAGTATGCCTGCCGTGCCGGCATCGCCACGCGAAGTTATTTGAGCGTTCTCAATTGCCAAATTTTTTACTGTGCCTTGCAATGTGCCGAATAGCCCCAAATTGGAATCATTGACCGAGTTTATGGTTAAATTTTTAATCTTATAATCACCGCCAATCAATGTGCCGGTAAACCCATTTATCGGCGTCCAATTTTCACCGGCAAGGTCTATATCCGCATTTAATTCATATTTTTTCGATGAATTATTTAAAGCTTTTAGCTCGTCTATTGTTGTTATTTTATTATAATATTTGAATTCGTCGCCAACAGAAGACTTATCTTCCCACTCACAAACAAAGCCTTGAAGGGTCGAAGAATTTGAAGTAAAATCATTCCATTTGCCTGTGTGAGAATATCTCGTGTCGGAATTATTAGCGTAAATACCCAAATAGTATTCATCGCCTCCGCTTGGTTCGCCGGAATTCCAATTTGTATAACTGAATTCTTCACCAATCACCCATACATAATTTTGCCCGCTTTTATATCCGCCCAACCAACAAGGCACATTAGCCTTTTTAACAATGTTTTCAATAAAAGTTTGTTCTTCCTGATTAGACACTGTCGCCAAATGTCCGCCCAAACTTTCACAATGATTCTCGGCACTTTGCCAATCCCTATGTTGTTTATATACATAATAATAATGTCCGTCAAAAGAATACAGGGCTAAATTCAAATTAGCAAAATACTCCGTTGAATAGGATATGTTATTACCATTTTCATTGTCATCAGAATCGGAATTATCGCTTTTGCTACTGCAAGCAATCAATCCAAACGAAATGCAAAATGCAGAAATTATTGTCAACAGAAAAATAATTAAGTTCCTTTTCATAATTTATCCCTTATTTTTTATCTTTTCAATACCGGCAATGACCGCCTTTATTACAAAAGCCAACAATACGGTTATACCGGCAAAAATTCCCGCTATTGCAAGAAAGCCTATTATTATGAACGAAAAAGACGTCATAGCGCTCGTAGTTGCTTCCAACGCAGGCATAGACACGAAATACATGATTATGTCGGCAATAAGAAGTAAAGCTGCTATAAATAAAAAACCTTTGAATCCGCCTTTAATATCCGACGTGCTTAACTCCATATGACTTGCAATCATAAAAGAAAGCACAATAAATACCCACCACAGAATACTTCCCGTGTTTGTAAAGCCGAAAATATCTTCGACTATATCCCAAAATATTTGCAAACTTGCAGAGTAAGTTGACGCCTCAAACAGGTTAAACGATATAAGCGGGATAAATTTAAGCTCGTCCACCACTTCCGAAAAAATACCCGGCACAAGCAAATACATTAAGAGGAATATTACTCCACTTCCGCCCAAAATAGGTGCAATCCCTATAAAGAAGTTGCCGATTTGATGGTATAAATTTCTCGGATTATACGAATGATTGACATAACCGAGCGTACCGTCCGAATCGGGCTGATACAGCTTTATTTCCGTAATTTTATGCCCAAAAACCACGCACATAAGAGCGTGGCTTAATTCGTGTACGGGCGTACCTATTATTCCCGTGGCAATAATTATTTTTGAAGCATTTTCGCCGACTATTATATAAAATGCCTTTCGGCAGAGGGTAATCAATAGTCCGAAAACTACGATTACCCCTACCGTAAAAATAAGCTGATATAAAAAGTTATACAGTATTTCCATTTTCGCTTACGCTTGATATTTAACAGTTACTTCAGTCGATAAATTGGAATCGAGAAGATAATTTCCGCTTTCGTCAAACACACCGCCCAAAACCTGTACCTGAACTTTATACTCCGCATTTTGAGTTGTCATGGTGAACGTAATTGAAACCTCATTACCGTTATCTGAATAATTATCCGTCCTTTCCAATCCTCCTATAAAGAATTTATAGCCCGTTGCGGATTCATACTTCTTTATGGTAATTTTTAATTTATTACCCGTTGGCTCTACTTTAAAGGCATTGGCATTAGTCCATTCCTGTTGCTGTACGGGCTGCGTGAGGCGGTTGACCCTTTGAGTAAACGAATAAACTTCGGAATTTACAATGTCGGCATTGTTACCGATTGCTCTTATGCTTACCTCATGCTCCCCCTCGGTAGTAAATTTGGGAGTGTATGAATTCGTATCTATTGAAGTCCAAGTTGCGTCTCTGCTCAACTTGATTTCATACCCGACTGCTTGCGGCACTATATCCCAAGTATAATTTGCGCCTGATTTAGTTACAGAAGTTATTGCAGCTAACTTTGTAAAATTAAACTCATTTGAGCGAGGCGAATCCACGGTCTGAACATTATCACCGTTTGCAACAACCGAAACAACGTAATTTCCAGCTTCAAAATTGCTCATAGAATATGAAGTACCCGTAACCCTTACGCTTTTTTCATCGCCACTGTCTTTTCTGAAATATAACGTGTAGTCATTTGCATTTATGCTGTCAACCGACGAGGGATTCCATACAAGATTATCGCCGTTAACTTTTACATTATTAGGTCTGTTATACTTGCTTATCGTGCGCGTTGCGGACACGTCCGAATCAATAATATCCGAACCGTTGCCGACGGCAAACACGCTAATCTGCGTACCCATTCCTTCATTTATACTGCTTAAATATTCAAGTAAAGCAAACGAAGTTGTATCGGCGTTGTAGTCTCGAGTTCCGAGAGTAACCCTATATGCGGTTGCATAAGGAACTTGCGCCCAAGTTAAATTGCCGCCTACTATATTGAGGCTTGTGGGCGTAGCTAATTTGGTAACGGAAAGCGCATTTGAAAATCCTCCCGTAATTACTTCTTCACTGTTGCCCATAGCCTGAACGTATATAGTATGCTCACCTGCCGCAAGGTCGGTTATCGTATAGGACGTTGTAGTTATTTCTGTTCTGTTTCCGTCTATTGTGAGAACGTATTTGCTTGTATGATTTACGCTATCCCACGATAACTGTCTGCCGCTGATTGCAAGATTTTGAGGCGTAGCAAGTTTTGTAACATTAAATTCAAGAGGAACGTTACTGTCAAGAACTGCACCGTTTGAAGTTACCTTGCCGCGCGCAACTATTTTAAAGTTTACGACCGATTCTTCCGTTTTGTTTGTCATTTTTGAAAGGTCAACGGAGAACGTAGTGCCGCTTGTAACAGTAGCAATTTCCACGTCGTCGGCAAGCAACGCATAACTTTCCGCACCTACAACGGCATTAAAGGTCACGGAAACCTGATTTTGTTCCAAAGGTCTGTTTACAATATTATGATTTGTAGGCGTTGCCAATCTCTTGACGGAATAAGCCGTACTGTATTTGGATTCATAAACGCCTCCCGTTCCGAGAGTTGTCGCCTTGACCTCCACAAGATAGTCGCCTG
Source organism: uncultured Clostridia bacterium (assembly GCA_947627575.1). Lineage (GTDB taxonomy): Bacteria > Bacillota > Clostridia > Christensenellales > Borkfalkiaceae > Coproplasma. Next base: position 78,007 of record CANQWN010000006.1, on the reverse strand, counting down.
CATCCGTGAAGGGATAGGAATATACAAACGTATCCTCACCGACGGAAACCGTATGCACTACTTCCGTTCCTTTTTTAATTCTTAAAGTATATCCCGCACTGCCTGCAACTTGATTCCAACGTATCACTCCGTCGCCATAAGTTACTACGGGGCTACGCAGTATAGATAATGTTATTTCTTCCGACCAATGCGAGAAATAAAAATCACTTGAACCGAGAGGCAATATCTGAATTCTGTAACTCGACCCGCTGTAAATTTCAATGAACTCATTTGTAGTCAAATCCTCGTTGCGGACAATGCCGTTAATCTTGATTCTGTATCTGACTGCGTTTTGCGACGCCGACCATTTAAGCACACCGTCAACAACATTCAAACCTTCAACGGGTGCAATATAGGTGTAGGATAAAGCCTCGCTGTAAACCGAATCATATACTTTTGACGTAGCGTTACCTACCGCGTACACGGAAATCTGAAAATCCTGATTACCGGCTATATAGTCATAGCTGTTTGTTGAAGTTTCAAATTCCTCGTTGCCTATTTTAATGACGTAACCCGTTGCGGAATCGACTTTATCCCATCTGAAAGTTTCGCTGTCATATGTAATGTTTTGAGGCGTAGAGAGAACAGAGCCTGTTATAGTGTCGCTCCAAACCGAAAAGTAAGGTATATTTCCGTCTACACTTTCGGCTTGTCCCTTTATTGCCCTGACCTTAAAAGTGAAAGAACCGCTTTCGGAAGGGTAGCTGGTTGTTTTGGCAGAAGATATCTTTCCGTTATACATAACCTCGTAACTTTCAGCCGTATCCAAAGCCGCCCAAACAAAATTACCCCGCTCTACTTTTACTTCGGTTACTTGCCCTATATTTTCAAACCGGATTGTATATGTAGGATTTTTATCGTCGCCCTCTTTTATTACGGCTTCTATATAAAAATCAAAATCCTCGCCTTTTGAATCATAGCGATAAGAGACTTTATCGGTAGCTTGGCTGACTATTGCCTCATCGCCGTTATCGATTTTAATTTTATAGTTTTTGGCGTTTTGCACGCTGTCCCATGTTATTGTTTCGCCGTTATAGGTTAGATTGGTTATACTTTTCGCACCCTTATCGTTTGAACAAGCCGCAAATATAACCGCAACACCCATAATCATCAATAAACTGACAATTAAAACCACTAATTTTTTCTTCATTTTTATCCTCCTAAAAGTTAAAACTTATCAGCAGTCCATATATGGTCAGAAATTTCTTTCCATTTGTCCGCCAAACGATATTGTTCGAGAACATCGGGCGTGTTCTTGATATATATACCGTAATCGGCGTTTATTCCTTCAAAAACATTATCTCCGAGAATAGGCGGCAATCCCTCTAAAATAATCGAAGAAAGTGACGAACAGTTATAAAATGCCCTATCGCCTATTTCCTCAATGTATTGTGTGAGGGTTATCTTCTCTATGGGTGAAAACGAAAAGGCATTTGCGGAAATCTTAACAATTTTATGCGCATTCAATATTTCCGGCACAACCACTTCCGCATCCGTTCCGAAATACTGCCTTATAGCATAACCGCCTTCAACCTCCTCAACGGCGTAGTCGCCGAAAATATTGCCCAAAGAGTAGATTGATTGACTGAAATCTTTCCACTTGTTTGCTATTTGAAAATTTCTGATAACTCCGCTCGGAACATATATTGAAAAGGTTTGCGCAACTCCGTCAAATACATTATCCCCTAACGTCGGCACTTTACTTATTTCGATTATCATTGCTTTCAGGTTCAAGCAATTTGCAAAAACGCTGTCTTCAAACGATATGCTCGTCGAATTTGAATTTAATTTAACGCTTACAAGATTTCTGCAATTTTCAAATGCTCCGTTTTCAATAGAAGAAATTTTTCCGCCGAGAGTTATGCTCTGTAATTTAGAACTGCTGAATGCATATTCCGAAATTCTTGTCGTTGAAGAATCTATTTCATATGTTTTTCCATCTTTATTGGCAGGATACTGAATTATGTATGAGGAGTTGCCAACCTTGTAATAAAGCACCCCGTTCAAAGCTGAATATCTTTCGTTTCCTGCCCCAACGGTAAATTCTTTTAGCATTGACATGTTTCTGAAAGCACCGTCGCCTATCGAATTGACATTATCGGGAATTTCAATTTTCTCTATCAACGGACACCCGGAAAAAGCCTCCTTGCCTATGGTTGTTACGGCGTTAGGTATTATAATTGAAGACAATTTTTCGCATCCGCTGAAAATCCTTTCGGGAAGGTTTTGAACGGATAGCGGAATATTTACTTTTTCCAAAACATTACAGTTTTGAAAAGCACCGGAAGATATTTGTTTTATACTTTGAGGCAAAAGTACTGTTTTTAATGTCGACGACTGTACGCTTTTCAACCGCGTAACCGGTCTTCCGTAATATGAATCGGGTATAACTATCTTTTCGTCATTGCCGCTGTAAGACACTTCGTATTCTCTATCGCTTGTGGATGAAATCGTTTCAAACTGTAAAATATTATTTGTTCCCTCTGTAAACTTTGCGTATAACGCTACCGAACTATCAAAATGTTCGGGAATTGTAAAAGGAAAACTAATCGGTGACAAATGCGTTTGGTCAAGGCACCAAGCCTCGAAACAGAAGTTATCTTTTGTGGAAACAGGTAAGCTGTTTAACACCGTTCCGATAGGATACGAAACACTTTCAACTTCACTCCCATCCGTAACAAAATTAAACATTACTGTTTTTATTCCCCAATGTGCGTACAGCATTGAACCGTTTTCGTATTTCGGATAAACGGAAAAATTATATACCGACGCCGATTCGGAAAAATTACCTGTTGAATCTACTATTTGATTACCGTCTGTTTCGGCTGTGTACCATCCTTGAAATGAATATCCCGTCCTCAAAGGAATAGGGAAACGATCTGTTATCTCTTCGTCATAAACAACCGAAATTTCATCAACTTTGTTTTGAGATGTTGCACCGCAATATTCAAATTTTATTTTATAAGAATTGGCACTCCAATGGGCAAAAACGCTTGTTGAATTATTTTCTTTCCACGTTATTCCTACACTACTTCCAGAGGCATCGGTATATGCGGAACCGCCTTCAACTTCGCTATACCACCCCAAAAACGTATATCCATCTTTTTCAAGCGCACCAAAGGCATATTCGTTTCCTAAAGTTACTGTTTCTGCACTTAAAAATTTATCCCCGTCGAATAAAGACACTCTAACTGATTTTTTATTTGAACAAGCACAAATAGTTAAAATTGCCAATACAAGAATTACAAATAAAATTATCGGGGAACATTTCCTCTTTCTCAACTGCACTCCTCCAACGCGAATAAAATTTACATTTTTGTTCATCTATTAAATCAATAGACGAACAAAACGTCACGTTCTGTTCGCCTATAAAGTAGATTGTGTAAATTCATTTTGACAATTCCGCATATTTCTACGAATTTCTTGACTATTTGCAATATTCGTGATAAAATTTTTTATGTATAGATACATCTATTGATTTAATGTATGAACAAAAAAATCGTGAACTTCAGCTTGCGGTTTTTTATTGTTTTTGCTGTAAGTTTTTGCCAAGTTTGTTCATCATCGCGCACTTGTGTTCCATAAGGCTGTGAACATATCTTTTAAGCGTTATCGCTGGATTGTTATGCCCCAAAATTTCCGACAATGTCTTGACGTCCATTCCGCACTCTATTGCTCTTGTCGCAAATGTGTGCCGTAAGCTATGGAATCCTTTGTGTGGAATTTTTAGATGGTTCAGTAACAACTCAAAAGTTCTTTGGTAGGATCTTATTGATATCTCTTTCCCGTCATTTCCACTTATTACATAGATGCTTTGACTTTGTTTTTTCATCTCTCTTAAATACGGAATTACCGCCTTGGGAATAGGAATTACCCTGTATGAACTCCTCGTTTTGGGCGTGTCCTTTATTTTTATATATTTCCCATCTTTCCAACTGTCGTGACAAGTCTTTGATACGCTGATAAGCCATTTCGACAAATCTATATCGTCCCATTCAAGGGCAATAAGCTCGCCTATTCTCAATCCTGTGTACAGACACAATAAAATGCCGTACAGTTTGGCCTTTTTCTTGCCGATTATGAATTGCTCTATTTGCCGTTGCTCGGCTGATGATAAACACTCGACTTGCTTTTCTTCGTGCTTTGGGTACTGGATACTGCCCGAATATTGTTTTTCGATTACGCCTGTAATTTCGGCGCGTTGCAGGGAATTTTTGAGTACGGTGATTACTCCGTTGACCGTGTTTGCTGCATATCTTTCGGTTATTTTTGCCGTGAAATTTTGAAGCACCGAGGAAGTCAAAAGGTCCATTTCATATTCACCCAAGTCGGGTATTATCAGCCGCGTTGCTATATCGCTGTATCTTTGGTATGTCCGTAATTTTTTGAGCGGCTTGACTGTTGTCGCAAGCCACTCCTCAATCCATTGTTTGTATTGCATATCTTCTCCATTAAATTTATTTTGTGCAAAAATTATACGCCGCTTTATGAAGCGGCGTAATTTAATTTAGTCCATAAAAACAGGCAGAGAAAAGCTCTCTGCCCTATTTTATACTTTATTTGTTTACGTTTTTAATTTTTATTATTCCACACCCTCGGCAAGCTCTATATACTCTTTTAATTTCTTTTGTAATAGCTTTTTATCAATGAGTTTGAGCTTGTACTCCGAAACCATTGTCGGCGAAAGCGAGCGGCTCAAAGCGTATTCAACAACTTCGTCGTCCTTCTTGGCGCAGAGTATTACGCCGACGCTCGGATTTTCGTTAGGTTTTTTCACGTCGCGGTCAAGAGCTTCGAGATACAGGTTCATCTTGCCGACATACTCAGGCTTAAACTCGTCTATTTTTAGTTCAAACGCCACAAGGCAGGACAGCCCACGATGATAGAACAGTAGGTCAATATAATAGTCGTGCCCGCCCACCTGCAAGCGGTATTCCTCACCGATAAACGAAAAGTCCTTGCCTATTTCCAAAATAAAATTCTTCAAGTTCCGCACGATTGACTTTTGCAAATCTTTTTCGCTGACGACTTCGGGGACGTCGAGAAATTCCAAAGTGTAGGTGTCGAGAAAAGTGTTCGACGTACTTTTCCTTGCTTCGGTTATTGCAGGCGTCGTCGGCTTTTGAGAAAGCATAAACCGCTCATAATAAGCACTGTCTATCTGACGGGCAAGCTCGCGTTTTGATTATCTTTCCTTTACGCACAACGCCATATAAAAATAACGTTCTTCGGCAGACTTGCAAGACGACATTATTTGCAAATGATTAGTCCAACTCAATTGTGTCAACAGCGTTGACACTTTTTCATCGGAAATGCCGAAAAATTGTGTCACCACTGGTGACACTTTTTCATCTTTGCCATAAAGTTCGTAGAATTACCGCATACGGTAAAGTCCCCGACGGGTAAATCCTTTGAGTTCGGGGTAGTTTTGAGCAAAAAAGTCGGCAAGGCCGTCAACATAAGCATCGCCATAGGCTGCATTGCGGGAATTTTCGGACACATAATTGCCGATTTGCAAATACATGTTGATGAGTTCCTCGTTTACCTTATAGTAAGCACGCTCACGCGCCGACTGAATGATTTTTACGATTTCGGAATAACTGTTGTCCGGCAACATATAACTTACCTGAAAATATTAGGAATATTTTAATACACATAGTTTATATCAAATTCCCGATATTGTCAACTGCAATGAAATATTGAAGGTTAAAAGTACCCCGTTTTGCTTTAAAACAGACGACTTATTGTTTGGGGGATAATTGGGGGATTGGGGAAAGACAAAATATAAAAAACTGCGATTTTTAGCCGATTTTTGCTCAAAAACGGCTCATTTTGAGGATATTTTTACTCATCGAATTTCCTCTGACTCCGTCATTCGGGTGTTCGAATCACTTCGCCCCAGCCAAACGGAACCTAAATTGAACACATAATTGTGCTTGATTTAGGCTCTTTTTTTATGTTTTGTTACGGTTTTATCGCGTCGCCTTACACATACATTTCGATTTGCATTTGAATTAAACCGGTTTCGATAATTTCGCTATAAAATAAAAGCCCCGACGGGGTGTCGTCATCTGACGTTCCCCCGTCGGGATTTGTTCTTATCGGGCTGTTTAAATATATTTCTATCTTGTCGTCGTATAAGATAATCTCTTTTATCAGAAAGTTTATGAGCATCTGCGGTTCGGACCTCAAAGCCTGCTCGTAATACTTCCGTATATCGCTTTCTTTCAGCTTTACGGCTTGTTTGCTCCGCTCTATGAGTATTTGCCTTTCCAATTCCTCTTGGCGGCTTTCAAGCTCTTTTAAACGCCTTGCGGTGCTACCCGTAAACACTCCGCTCTCTATCGCCGCCATTATGTTGGAAATTGCCGTTTCGGTTTGCCTTATTTCCTTTTCCATAGCGGCTATAACCGAATTGGCTTGCAGCTGCCGCTCCTGCATTTCAATTAAACCGTCTACTACTTTATCGATTACTTTCGGGCTGCTCAACTGTTTAACGGTTACGTCTAAAATCAGCTTTTCAAGTTCGTCTTTGCGCACCATGGCTTTTTTGCAACCGCTGTGCCGTTTTCGTCCCAAACACTTATAATAACGTTTCACTTTCCCACTTTTGGAAGTTCCCGTTTCTGCCGTTATTGAGCTTCCGCACAGCCCGCACTTCATTTTATGCCGCAGGAGATATACAACCTCAACGCTACGCTTGCCGTGGCTGTTGGCTTTTGCTATTTTCCGCACGTCATCCATAAGCTCTCTTGATATTATCTGCGGATACATATTGTCAACCACTTCATTGCCGTGTCTGTATATGCCCGAATATTTCTCGTTTTTAAGTATGTTGTAAATTATATTGGACTTGAACGGTTTGCCTTTATATAAGTAGCCTTTTGCAGTCAACGCTTTGATTATATCCTTGACATACACGCCTTTTGAATACTGTTCGTACATAAAGACGACGGCTTGCGCGCGATAATCGTCTATAACTATTTTTCTGCCGTCAAGTTTATAGCCGTATAATATCGCTCCTCCTTGATAGTTACCCTTTAAGCGGGTTTCTTTCATACCGCGCTTTACTTTTTGGGAAAGCTCTGCCGAATAGTATTGATTCATACCTTCAAGCAAACTTTCGAGGATAATTCCTTCGGGCGTATCCGGGATATTCTCCATTGCCGATATAAGTTTTACTCCATTGTTCTTCAATGTACGCTTATGAATTGCCGTTGCGTATTTATCCCTTGAAAAACGGTCTAACTTATACACGAGAATATAATCCCACTCTTTGCGGTAGCTATCCTTAATCATACGCTGGAAATCGGGGCGATTGTCGTTCGTCCCTGTCATAGCTCTATCTATATAGGTGTCAAGTATAAGAATATCGTGATTTTTGGCATAGTCTTGGCATACCCTTAACTGCCCCTCAATACTTTGCTCCGTTTGATTATCCGAACTATATCTTGCATATATAACTGCTGTTTTCATTTTTTACTCCTTGTTTTTTATTTTTCGGCTAACTCTTTCAGCCGCGAATAGATTGTTTGATAGAATATCTTTCTTTCGCTATCATAAAGCTCGTCTATTGACGGTTGTCCGTGAATTTTAACCCGCATCGCTTTTCTCCCCGAATTTTTCAGTTAGATTATAAACAGGCGTTCGGTGGAACTACAACCGCCGCACGGTCGCTTTCAATGGCAATATCCCCGCTTGTATGGATAAACGGTGGAATAGTGCCATTCATATTTTTGCATAGATTGCATTATATCTCCGGCGCATTTTAACGAAGTATTCAAATACGGTAGCTTGCGCTCGCTCTAATATCTTACCTATTTCGGGATAGCTCAATCCCGCCATACGGCATTGTAAAGCTGTTTTCATGTTGTCTGTTAAGTTCAAGCTCTCTATGATACTATCTGCGACGGTATAGTCCTGTTCAAAATCTTCCTGTATCTCGATAGCCGGCTCGCTTTTTGATGTCAACGCTTCAAGGTTGATATTACGGTAGTAATCTCTTGACCGCAGGTTGATAAGTTTTGCCATCTTTCTTATGCAAGCTATTTTGACGGTTATCTTTTTACCTTTCTTTGAGTAGCCGATAATATCGTTTAAGTGTTTGCCGTAATGCTCGCATAGGAATAAAGCTCCTTCCTGTACCAAATCATAGCCGTCGCTGAATGTATGGTTTACGTCGTTCTTATAAGCAATATCCCAATAAACGTTGTTGTGTAGTTTCTGCATTTTAGTTCCCGCATAGCCTATTAGATATTGCGTTTCAGAGAAAGCTATTGCCTCTGCCATAGTAAGTACGTTTTCCCTTGTAATTTCTTCGTTCAGAACGTTGAAATCCAATACTTTGCTCATTGTGTCTTTTCCTCCGGGTTGTTTTCTCGCCTTTCGGCGCAACCGAACAAAAACGGAAAGACAATTTTAAGTTTGATTTGCGATATATCTGTCTTACGATTTTTCAATTAAGATATATCGCCCAGCGTAAGGCTTGCCCGCCGTCAAGGGCGAACGGAGAGAGTGCATTTACCCTTGACGGCGGGTGGCTTTTCGTTTACCCTCAAACGCCGAAAGAAGAAATGTGTTTTTGAGTACAAAAAAGACGCGAGGAATCCGAAAATTCTTCACGTCTTTATTAACTGATATTTGATTTAAAAGTATTGGTAGCGGGCGGCAATGACAATAGCGCAAATGCGTGAAAACAACTGAATTAAGGCGGGAAAAAGGCTGTGTATCGGAACGGGATTGGCGGGCGATTCGCAAGCGGATTAGCGGCGAACGGCCGCCTCCGTCCGATTGCGCTTTTTACCCCTTTTCAGTTGGGCGCGTGTGCTTGTCTTCGGCGGCGTCAGCCGCCGACTTGTATCAAGACAAGCACACGCGCTGTCGTCATTCCCCGCCTCAACCGGTATTTCCCCCGCCACAGGTGATATGTCACGTTTTGCTTTCGAACTATAGTCAATACATAATGATACATATTTTACAGTAATTCTTTAAAAAAATAAAAAAGCCGATGACTTCTACTCTTAAATCACCGGCTTTTATTTTGTAAACATATAGTTATTTGTTTTTTCCGTTAAGCTACGTCCTTATATCGCGTATAAATGTATTCATAAATTTTTCTGCGATATTCTGCAACTTTACTCTCGTCATAACTTTCCGGTAGACCTTCCCACAGAGTATCGCGAATAAGATTCTCTATTGCCGCTTTGGTCTCTTGCTTATCCGTCCAATGATCTAATTCGGCGATTTTCGCTTTTATTTTAGTAAGCAGCTCCACAGCAACGGTCTTTATCTTTTTGATATCCTGTTTTGACAAATCTTCTTGGAACAGTAAATCATACATCGACAACTCTTCATCGCTTGAAAAACCTTCGCGGACGAAGCGTTGTTGCTCTTCATCCATGGAATTTGCGAGATCCATCAAATCCATGAATGTCTTTTCAATCGTGGCACGGTTTTGCTCGGAATTATAGTCGTCAATGATCCGACGATACCGATCATAATAATCCATTCTCGTCGGATTGGCAAAAAGCATCTCATTCAGCCTCTGCTCGACCAACTCTTGCAAATCGCGCATCGCAAGATTTTTTCTCTTCGTGCGAGAAAATTCCCGCGCTAACAAATCAAAATCAATTTTGCTGATGTCAAATTGTTTGGATTCTCGGTCGTTCTGCTTCTCAACAAAGATATAGTCGTTGATAATATGATTGATTTCAACCATTAAATCTGTATTATCGGCGTGCCTGCGCTTTTTGAGGAGTTCGCTGTAAATCGCAAGGATAGCGTTTTTCTCTGCAATCGTCTGACCGTCAAGATCGTTTCTATCGGTATATTTCACAAGGCGGGCGAGTTCGGACGCATACGTCTGAAACGTTTTCTTGACTTCAAGCAATTCACACATGAAATTCGCGGCGTCCCGCAACAGTGCCATCTTAGTAAAATCCGATGACGCGATTAAATTCTGTAATTCAAACCCGTGTTGGGCAAGAAATGTTTTTGCATTTTCAATTACTTCATGAATCCGTTTAATTAAAACTTCCTTATCCAGCGTGGGGTCGACGCTTACGCCGCTCCGATTGACCGTGTAATCCGCCAAAGCCTTTCTGAGTGCCTTGACAATGCCTATATAATCCACGATCAACCCGTTGCTTTTTCCTTCGGCAACGCGGTTTGCGCGAGCGATCGTCTGCATCAGCGTGTGCGCCTTTAAGGGCTTGTCCAAATACAAACAAGAAAGGCTCTTGACATCAAATCCCGTGAGCCACATGGCACAGACAAATACGACGCGGAACTTGCTCTTATCGTCCTTATATTCTTTATCGAGTTCCAGCTTCTCCATCTTTGTTCGGTGCGGAAGAATATCCAAGCCCCACTTCTTAAAGGTTTGAATTTCGTTCTGCTCCTGGCTGATGACGACCGCCATTTCCGTTTCCCGCATCCATGCGATCTTTCTTTCGAGTTCCTGCGCTTCCTGCAAAGATGCCGATTTCAGCAACGATTCAAGCCTTTTGATTTCCTCCTGCCAATACTCCTGCACAAAGTTATACATTCTCACGCAGGTCACTTTGTTGAGGCAGACAAACATCGCCTTTCCGCTCGTCCACAAATCAGAATAATGTGCCACAAAGTCTTTGGCAATCGACCGAAGGCGCGGTTCGGCGGTGAGAATATGAATTTCCTTTGCAAACTCACGTTCCAACTTGTCCTGTTGCGAAGGGTCGAGATCGGCATCTTCGATTGCCGATAGGATGTCGTCTGTAATTTCGGGATTTTCGAGTTGTGCAATCTTGTCTGCACGGTTTTCATAGTAGAGCGGAACGGTCGCGCCATCCTCTACGGCGCGTTTGAAGTCATAAATGGAGATATACCCGCCGAATGTTCGTTCGGTGATGTTATCGCTCGAAAGCAGTGGCGTCCCTGTAAAGCCAAGGCGGGATGCCGCCGGGAGCAACCGCATCATATTTTCGGCAAAAATACCGTATTGCGTGCGGTGTGCTTCATCCGAAAGGATAATGATGTCATGGTCGGGATAGATCGGCTCAGCGTTCGGCTGATTGAATTTTTGAATGAGCGTGAAGATAAAACTCGGATTGCCCCGCAATCTTCTAATAAGATTTCCCCCGCTCGACGCGATGTATTCGGATGCCTTTGTCCCCTCAAGAAGTCCGCAGTTTAAGAAAGTTCCGCTGATCTGGTCGTTTAATTCATCGCGGTCAGTGAGGACAACGATCGTGGGCGATCCCGCAAATTTTCGGCGAATCTTCTGCGCGAAAAAAACCATGGAATAACTCTTGCCCGAGCCCTGCGTATGCCAGAACACGCCGAGTTTTCCGTTCTTCAATTTGCGCGCTTCGTACGCTTTGACTGCCTCGTTGACGCCCAAATATTGATGGTTTTGCGCAAGGATTTTCTTGATTCCGCCGTCCGAGTGGTCGAATACGATAAAATTTTCCAAAAGGTCCAAAAAGTTTTCCTTTTTGCAAATGCCGCGCAGCATGGTTTCCAAAGCGACATTCCCTTCGTCGCTTTCTTTAAGCCGCTTCCACTCGTGGAAAAATTCATACTTGCTCCCAAGAGTTCCGACTTTGGCCTCGATGCCGTTGCTCAACATTACAAAGGCATTGTAATAAAAGAGGTGCGGAATGGTATCTTGATAGTCGCGGTAGTTATCGACATAGGCATTTTCAACGTCTACATCGGTCCGTTTTAACTCGATGAAAAGTAGCGGAATTCCATTGACAAACCCAACGATATCCGTGCGGCGGCGATACAATTCGCCGTGAATCTTCATTTCCTTGACGGCGAGGAAGTCGTTTTCTTCGGGGTGGACAAAATCAATAACGATCGCCCTGCGCGTGCTTTGCTTCCCGTCGTCGGTTTTACAAGTGACGGGGATACCATCGCGGATATACGAATACTTTTCCTCGTTGATTTGAAGAAGAGAGGACGTGGAAAGATGGCTCAGGAATTTCTCCTGCGCCTCGTCGATCTGCACGTCGGTGATCCACGGGTTCAACTTTTTTAGAGCGGCTCGAAAATACCGCGTGAGAAGCACCTCGCGGTAACTTGTGCGTCCGAGCGTGCCGTCTATACCGAGCTTTTCACTGTTATAGGCAAACACGACGCGCCAGCCGAGCTCGTTATGTAAGAGATTTCCCGCGCTCTCCTGTACCAATATGTTTTCGGAGTATTCGTATGACATAGTTGCTCCTATGAATTTAATTCATAAATATGATAAGAAAACTTTATATTATCTATTTCATCACCGTGATATGAACTGAGAACTTGTTCAACTTTAATGGCGGCAAAGTGATGACTCAGATTTTCCAGAATAAACACTTCCCCCGCGTTTATTGTCCTTGCTCGACTAGAATAATCGTATTCATAAATGTTGTCTAATGCGGGGAAATCGCATATTCCCTTTTTATATCCAATAAGCCCATATACATGGATTGATCCGCTCCCGGCTCTGCTCCAACGCGTATCAAATTCGTATTCGCCGTTCCCAATTTTATAAACGCCGTCATTATTATCGTAACAAAAAGAAACTTCACCGTCCAAAGTCGGAGTATGATATAAAACCGACTCCAATTTTGTTTTTATTTCTATACGTTTAGCCAAATCACCGGAAAAAGGATTTGCGCCTTTCTGCGGTCTTTTCTTTTCATCTTCCCCATAGATCCTTTCGAGGAGCTCTGTATATCTCGCTAAGTATTTCGTCGAATCGGAAAAATCCACATATAATTTATTTAAAAGAAATGTTGGGACTTTTTGTTCGCTTTCATTATGTACAACTACGGGAATTATGTAGTCGAGATTTTGATTTTGCAACAATGCGTTACTGATGATAGATCCTTCGTATCCGGAACCGCCAACCCCGCCATCCACTTTTTCAACATATTTTTGAGAACAAACGCAAAGAACCAACTTTGATCGCGATAATCCACTTTCCATAAAAAATCGCAGGTCTTGTCCCAATCGCAAATCCCACTGGTCGAATTTAACTTCAACTCCATGTTTTCTTAAATCGGTGGCTAATTTAAGAACCCAATTCTTATGTTCTTCACTGTCATGCGAATAGGAAATAAACACTGTGGGTGGATTTTCCATTGTTGACCTCCTCTTTAGTTTTTGTTTTATTAATCTTATCGTTCGAAAAACATTTATTACACCAAAATTTCGCCGCTCATGAGTTTCGGAAGTAAACGGTCGCGCGCTTCCGTTAATAATTTTTTCTCTTGCTCCAATCTGCCAATCCTGTCAAAAAAAGGTTTTACGGTAGAGCAAAAATCGGATAAATATTTGTTGGACGGCAATAGGATTTGAAGTTGATTTATGTCTTTTGCATATACATGCGGCTGAGCCGCCCCCTTTTGTAGCGAATCCAATTGTTGCGTCATATTCTTTAATGTGCAGTAGCAAAAAAATAAATATTTTGCACGACTATCAAGAAACGAACAGTCTGAAGCAAAGATATTCTCAAAATATATTTTTACATATCCTGCATTGGCCCCTGAACCACTAACGGTTATAACAGGCGCAACTGTATTGGCAACGTCATGGAAATATGCAGGCTCCAAACCGCCTGCAACAACAGGTACGACCCCGTTTTCTTTCGCTTGAGTTTTTGTAATTGTTGTGCCACGCACAAATTTCCCAATTACAGATAGACTTCCCCGCTCCCACCCTTCGGGGTTGCCGTTGACGATGGAGGTAGTTTCATACCCGGGAAAATGAAGGTCGATAAACCACTCTTTATATAACCGCTGCGCCGCTTCTTCTAAGAGTCTTATTTGCTTTTGATTGTTTTCAATCAAATTATCATACGCAGAAAGAATATCGGCAATTTGAGTTTGGTATTCTAAATCGCAAAATACTTTTATTTCAATATTAGAAAATTTTGTTTTGTTCAATATGGGAACTGCCGTGGAGTTTTTACCGAGATTTCTTATCCTATTTTCTAATGTCCGCATTAGATAGTAAATGTATCTATAATCAAAACTTTCATTGACAATTATCGAATTTATCTGCTGATTGGTTACAGCCCATTCATGCGTCATAACCACTTTCCCCATATCGGAGCCAATGCATGATACGCAGATACTGTGAGGTGGAATATAACTGCTATTGACGCTGTTTCTTCCTTGCGTTGATAAATATCTTTGGGTTGTAACGATGGTTTTAGTTCCCACCATGTCTGTGGGCGTTATAAAAGGAATCGTTCCTCCGTAAAAATCTGGATTGAGTGTGGACGGCGTTTTACCTGTAATAATTCTTCCAAGGTTACCAATTTTAGTAATGGTTTGTTGCCTCATAACCCCATCTCCTTCATGTTTTTGGAGATAGTATCCATGAGGTCGTTGGATTCGGCTTGCAGACGCAAGAGTTCTTGATGGATCTCCGCCATGCGCTCCGCAAAATTTACGCCGTCATCTGCCGTGGGCGCAACGCCGACGTAAGCACCTGGCGTCAATGAGCAACCCCTTTCAAGGATCGCAGACCGCTCCTCGATTTTGCAAAGTCCGAGAATATCCCGATACTCACCCTCGCCGAATTTTTCATACAGCCAATCCGCCTCTTTTGCAATCGTAAGGCGTTCATTGAGCGCAGCGCTCTCCTCGTCGTACTTTGCTTGGATACCCTTCTTCTCGCGCTTTCCCGCCGCCTCAACGGCATCTTTCGCTTCCGTGCGCTTCTCCTGCACGGTTTTGGAAAGTTCCGCCACAATCTCGGCAAATGGACGGTCGTCGGACAACGCTTCGTGATATTCTTTGAGCAAATTTTGATATTTTTCCGTTTCGCCGCGGTAGAGCCAAACGATGGCATTAAGATTTTTGAGCTGCCAATCGCTCCACTCGTTGAGCGTTCTATCCACTTGCGTATAGTAATTGCGGGAGTCGATAAACAGCACCTTCTCTTTGAGCGCGTCGGATTTCCCTTTATCGAAAAACCACAGCGAGCAGGGCAAACTCTTGGTATAGAAAAAGTTATTCGCCACGCTGATTATGACGTCAACGTGACCCGTTTTGATGAGCTGTTCCCGAATATCCTTGTCTTTCCCCTGACTATCCGTCGCAGAGGACGCCATCACAAAGCCCGCGCGGCCCTTTTCGTTGAGGTAGGAGTAGAAATAGGAGATCCAAAGGTAGTTTGCGTTGCCAACTTCCTTTGCCTTATTCACGCTCGGAAGCCCGAACGGCAGGCGCCCCGCAGCGGAAGTCGATTCTGATTTTACTTTATCCACGTTGAAGGGTGGATTTGCCATCACATAATCGCAACAGCCGTTCAAATTGTGCGCGTCGTGATAGAACGTGTTTGCTTCATCTCCCGACTTAATTACGCCGGTAAGCCCATGCACCGCCATATTCATCAGGCAAAGTTGGGCGTTGTATTCCACTTTTTCCTGTCCGTAGAAGGTCATCGTGTTGTTGGCGACCATGCCCGCCGCATTGACGAAGTCACCCGTCTGCACGAACATACCGCCGCTCCCGCACGCGGGATCGAGGAGTATGCCCAACTTCGGCTCCAAGATGTTGACGATCATTTTGACGAGCGGCTTGGGCGTAAAGAATACGCCATCGTCGGAAGCGATGTTTTTCGCAAATTTATTGAGGAAATATTCGTAGATGCGCCCGATAACATCGCCGCCGATATCATCGAGCGCATTGTTGTTGAAAATGCGGAGAAGTTCGGCGAGAAGCTCGTCCGAAAATATTGTGTAATCTTTCGGCAGAACGCCTTTGAGTTGTTCACTCTGCATTTCCACGAGGCGCATGGCGTTGTTGACGACTTCGCCGAGGCTGTTCATCACGTTTCCGTCTATACTTTTCAAATTCTGCGACGAAATATTCGCGGGAAGGTTGACAAGGTAAGCATACTGTGCCTCGCGCGGAAGGAACAGTGCGCTCTTTTCCGCGAAATCGCTCGCCTCTACAGGTAGAGGCTTGCCGTTGCGCATGGGTCTGTTTTTGAGAATTTCCGCTTCAACCAATTTGAAGCGGCTATAAGCATAGCGCAAGAAAATCAGACCGAGCACGGGCATACAGTATTGATTGCTTGTCAGTTTTGACCCGGCGCGAAGCAAGTCCGCCGATTCCCACAGATCGGCTTCAAGTTTTTTGATATTGATTCCTCTTGTCATAAGTAACTCCTTTGCGACAGTACACTACCAATTCAATGTTTTTTCGGGGTCAAGTAAAAAATCGGACAGCGAGGCGATTAAAATCCCCTGCTCGTTATAGCTCGTCAGCACCTCGTCGCCGACTATTATAACTTTTTTGAACGCGTCGTTTATGCCGAGAAGGGAAGCCTGTTCCTGCCTGCTTTTCTCCTCACCGGGCATCCGATAGGCGCATTGAATATAATATCTGCGGCTACCTATATTGGCGACGAAATCCACTTCGAGTTGCTTCCTCTGTGATGCGCCGTTTACTTTCAGATTGGTCTCCACAACTCCCACATCAACGGAATAGCCGCGCAACGTCAACTCGTTATAGACAACATTCTCCATGATGTGGTTATATTCCTGTTGACGGAAGGAAAGTCGGGCGTTTCGTAACCCCATATCGACAAAATAGTATTTGGACGGCGTGTTGATATATTTCTTACCTTTGATATCGTAACGGACAGCTCTTTCAATTAGGAATGCGTCTTGCAGATAATCAAGATACGCTGAAATCGTATTTGCGGAGAGTTTTAAGTTTTTTTGCGAATTGAAGGTATTCGACAGCTTCAAAGGATTGGTGAGCGAGCCGATCGACGAGGCGAGAATATCGGTCAGCTCATTGATTTCGGCGTTTCCTCGCAAGTTGTTGCGATTTATAATATCCGCAAGATAGGTCGTTGCAAACAAGTCGCGCAAATATTTCGTCTTGTCCGCTTCGGATTTCATAGTAAAGCACAGCGGCATTCCGCCATAGGTTGCATATTGGAGCCACGCCTTATTAAACGGCGTATTCGGATTGAGGGCGGAATAATACTCCGCAAAGTTAAGAGGATATACGCGGATTTCGTCGCCGCGCCCGCGGAATTCAGTGATTATATCGCTCGATAAAAATTTTGAGTTGCTCCCCGTCACGTAAACGTCAACGTTTGAAACGTGCAAAAATCCGTTGACAACGCTCTCAAAGTCGGTTACAAGTTGAATCTCGTCCAAAAGGATATAATAGGGCGCGTTGTCCCTTATTTGAGTCTTGACAAAGGAGTAGAGTTCATCAGGGTTCAGGAACTGCTTGTTGCCATAATCTTCGAGTGAAACGCGTATAATATGATTTTCAGGTACGCCTTCACTCAAAAGATGCTTGTAAAACAGTGTAAAAAGCAGATACGATTTGCCGCACCTGCGTACACCTGTAATAATCTTTACCAACCCGTTTTGTTTATGGTCAATGAGCTTTTGTAAATAAAAATCTCTTGCAATCTCCATACACGCCCTCATATTTGTATTTATTATAGCAAAGCGTGCTCATGTTGTCAATTGTCCGTTGAGAATTTTTGCGTAATAATAAGAATTTTCTATTTACAAAATTGTTAAAAATTTTAAAAATAGATTCAGCAAGTATTGACAAATAGAAATATTATGTTATACTGTAACGATTTGGTAATAAAATCAAATGGTAGGCTTGGGACGAAAGGAGAAATAATATGTACAAGTATATAGAAGAAAGTGTAATTAAGCCTTATCGCGGATATTGTTCAAATGTATTGAGAGAACTTAGGGATAATTTAAATAAACATTATGATATAATTACTCAATTTTCATTGGTCGGAAGCGGTAGCGATTCAAGAAACATGGTTACCGCCAATGGCAACGGTCCTTTTGATTTGGACTATAATTTACAGATAATCCGTATGCCGAATAAAAATTGGGATGATCTTAAAAGCTTAAAAGATACTGTCCGTAACGAACTAAATAAAATAGTCCACGATACTTTCTTCTCTGATGGAAAAGATTCTAAATCTGTAATCACGTCATTATTGCATTTTCAAGAAACACCCCGCGTTGAGTTTAGCTTCGACATTGCCATATTGGCAAAAAATAAAAATGGAAATTGGTGTAGACTTATTCACAATAAATCGTCTCAATCTCAATTTACTTGGAACGAAGTTCCAACCTCACATAACGTTAAAGATAAGGTACAAATACTTAAAGCAAATCGCTTATGGAATGAAGTGAGAGAGTGTTATCTTAATTTGAAAAATAATTATTTGCAGAATAATGATACGAACCATCCGTCATTCATCGTGTATGTGGAAGCAGTAAATCAAGTTTATCAACGCAATTGTCGGTAATATTCTCAACTTGTATATATACAAGCACACGCGCCATCGCCACTCCCCATTTGAAATGGAAAATACCCCGCCGAAAATGGAACAAATTTTATAAGGCAAGCTCAATGCTACTTGCCTTTTATAATGCAAAAAACGTAACCCGAATTCAGTTCGGATTACGTTATATCTGCTCAGCCAATTTCGGGCGGTTTTTAGCGATTTTTAGCTAAAAACCGCCCATTTTTTATTCGGCTTTTTTCTTTTTTTCCACAATAGTGGGGTAAATAGTGGAAAAAAGTGGAACGAGGCGGCAACGTGACGTTGCATCCATGTATCTTAATTGCGTTATCGCTTGATTGACTTCTTCGCTAATCAAATAATCGCGCAAACGGTGTCGCGCCGAAGGCGAAGCCTTACCGAGTTGTCCGTTGCCCTTACGAACAACGAAAACAATTTTGAAGGCAAAATCACTTCATTTATCGAAGTGCAATAAGCGAACATTATGTTGGGAATTTTGTGCCCCTCTTCAAAAGTCACTTTTTCAAGCAAATTGCTACACCGTCAACCGCACTCTTGTTTTTGTCCGATGTTTATCCTATCCCATAAAAACTTTCAAAGAATATCAAAAGTTTTTCTATAACCTGCGCTTTCTTTTCTGCTCTGCCGCCGCCAAATCTTGAAATCGGAGGCATTATTTTATCTATATCCGTTCCGTTCGTCTTTAATTGTCCATCACGGAAAGAATTATCTATAAACTTCCTCGTTTCGTCAGGTTTTAGATTTTCCTCTTTTATAATGTCGTCAAGTTGTTTCTCCTTTTGCGCCGCTACATATTCACGCCATTCAATCATCACATCGGAAATGTCGTTTACTCCCGCAATGAAATTCTCAATCAATAATTTTTTACTACGAAGCTGCGGACTTGCATCAACGGCTTTTTGTATTGTAATTAAAACTTCTTTGTCGCAACAATGCGTATCATGATATTTTTGTACGAGCAACAAAATGTAATCAATATTTATCTCTATCTGTTTGATAAGCTCTATTTCAAAAACAATATCGTCGGTTATGTCTTCCTTCTCTCCATCTTCACGACGCGCCTTCCATTCGTCGCGCAAATCCTGATATCTTCCGAGATAATCCTGCAAATCACGCTCCGAAAGAATTTCATTGTCTGCAAAATCATCAAATGATGTCAACAAATTACGCATACGGAGAATAGCACCAAACAAGACAATAAAGTTTTTCTGATTTTTCTCCCCGATAATACGCTCTTCGGCAAGCGAAAAATTTTCGGTAAGTTCATTTATTAAATCAACATATCCTTTATTATATTTACCTTTGTCATCCGTATAACCATAATAATAGTCCTTATATCCGCGCATCACTACGATACCGCCCGCTTCCCTGTCTCCGAATACCGAAACCGCATCGTCTGTACGCTTTTGCAAGTTACGGAAACAAACGATATTGCCATAGGTTTTAATCGTATTCAATATGCGATTTGTACGGGAATATGCTTGAATTAAGCCGTGCATTTTCAAGTTTTTATCGACCCAAAGAGTATTTAAAGTAGTAGCGTCAAACGCTGTCCGCTAAAATGGACCAACTTCCATACAATTAACTATTTACATTTATATTCTCGGTAATTATATCCTTTAAATAGTCAATTACGTACCTACGCTTAATAATATCGTGGTGCCTTTGGTTTTGATAAGTGCGTAAACACCCATAGCAAGATGTATCGCCTTTGTCATCCCCGCATGTACAAGTATCAACTCTGAAATATGCCGAGTTCAACATTTCGCGTAAAGCCGTTTCATTGTTTAACCTTCTGACATGTCCTGCACCACCAGGCGTCGAATCATACAAAATATAACTATAGCAACCGTCTTTATAGTATTGTAAACAGCCGGAAATCTCATTATTGTCTATATTAAGATTTGAGCAAGCCGATAATATAAACGCTTGTAATACCGAATATGCCTCTTCAACTCGCGTAATAGGCTTATCAATGCGCAATCTTATCACATCAGTTTCAAATGTATACCCAAGCGAAAATCTATCTAAGTTTTTGCACTTACATTTTGCGCCATATGAAGTATAATGTTCTTTGGTGTGATGACGAACAAAAGGATTACCCGTTTCAGGTCCATCCATTGCATAACCACATTCCTGGCACACAAAAAAATCATCTGTCGCAAGCATTGCCATTCTGCCGTTATCTATTGAAGCTACATTAATCTTTGTATTCCCTATTTTATACTCGATTTCCGGTATTTCATTATTATAGCTTACAAACGAAGCTTCCGATCTGAATGTCCTTTCCGGTTTAATAAGAGTTGGCTTTTCAATTCTTCTGTCCGCAACAAAACCAAAATCCGGGATTAAAAATGTTTTAATTTCGCTATCTCTTAATACAGCATGGCACTGCCTACACTGCTTTAACTTTTCCCTGCTACAACCCGTATTTATCTCTAAATTTAAAGTTTGGCAATTAGGACATTTTACATAATCATACATTTTCCAATGCTCATTAGGCATTTTTTTAATATAGCGGCTAGTAATAAGTTTACCGTCTGCTACAATCTGACAACCGGGGGCATACTCTGAAATAGCCATAGATAAATCCCTGGATAAATCAAGAGTACTTGAAGGACCTTGGGTTTGTATTGCTAAACTTACCGTATCAACGGGGAAACCGTATTTGGGTAAAATACTATTTTTAGATAAAAACGTTATAATACGTTCGCTTCTGTAATTTTTCAACCGCCAAACAATGTAATCTACTTTTTCCCCGCTTACAAACGCTCTGTTTTTATCTTCTACAAGCGCCTTAATTTCTCTCACATATAATTCAAAGACCCTTTTAAAATTAGGATATTCGTCTTTAGGTTTATCAAAAAGCCAATCCACCCAACCGAAAGAATTAATTTCAAATTGCTGCATTAATCTTTTCGGTAAACATTTAAAAAGATACTCTTTCAAATCCTGAGGCTTGCTTTTTAAATACGTTTTAAACATATCATAGCCACACTTATCGCCTTCTTTTTTGGGTTCCAACATATCTTCTACGCTCCCATAATACATAGGATATTTGCGCCAGAAGAATGCAAGAGCCGAAGAATATACGTGCCGTATGCTTATTTTTTCATTGTCAACCTTAAATGCCGGCGGCGTAATTATTCCTTTTATCATTGATATGGGATTTTTGAAAAAATTAAAATCATGGTTTGATTTTGTGCAGAATGTAAGTGCAAACGCCGCAGAATTTGTACTTCTGCCGGCGCGCCCCGCTCTTTGCGTATAATTTGCCGGTGTCGGCGGCATATTCCTCATAAATACCGTTTCCAGTTCGCCTACATCCACACCCATTTCAAACGTAGTGGAACAACTTAAAACATCTATCTTTTTTGATTTAAACATATTCTGATATTTATAAGCTTCCTCTCTATCAAGTTGTGCCGTATGTTCCACTACGCGCAATGGCTGAACAAGTAAATCATTATACATACGATAATAATGATTGTCTTGAAGGGCTTTATCTACGTCTATATTTTCAAGAGCACCGTCACAAAGATAATTAGGGCAAACATTATCGATATTTATTGTAGTCAATTTTTTACAATGATTGCAAATATACCATTTATTTGAAGCGGACAACGTTAATTTATTTGTATTTACCTGATAACCCTCTCCTTCTGATTTTGTTGTAACATTTTTTACAAGCTCAGATCTTACAAAGAAAATTTGCCATAAGGATTCCAATAATTTAATCATTTCCTCACGGCGGGCAACAATTCCTTTCTTTTTTAAAATCCTTGAAAGATAATCTAACCTCTTATTTGTTCTGTTATCATTTTTAGGCACAAACGATTTAATATATTTTGAATTTGCACCATTAGATAGATAGGTAGTTTCCACGCCGTTATGAGTAAAAAATTCTCTATCCGCTTCCGACATATCCTTTTCATAGTAAACAGCTACATCTGACAACATGCCCATAATAAACGCAAGACAAAGATTTTTTACTTCTTCTGTCGATAAATTATATTTTATATTTTGTCCGAATTTTATATTATCGTCTATGTCAACTTTCAAAAGCCCCAATCCAATCAATGAATTTCTTGAACGGTTATCAACCAACTCCTTTAATACGGCTTTCCATGCTTCAAGTTCGTAATCGGGGTTTTCTTCACCGAAAGGCACAATATTATTTCTCTTGAATATTCCTGAAAGTTCTTTCACAAATTGCGGAATAACCTTTGCCTCACCACCATTTTTTAAAGCCGTTTCACGAATCAGTCTGCCGTATAAAATTCCATCGTAGGTTTCGGAAAAATAAGTTGAAAAATAAGCCGCAGCCTGTCTGCTATCCGAAAAAGCTATAAATTGCTTTGCCCTGGGCGTCTCCACTACGTCTTCACCTATTTCAAATCCTTCAAAGCCGGAATCATCTTCGTGCAAAACTATATTTTTTTCATAAGCCGGTAATTCTTCGAATAATGCAGTGCCTATAACGCTTGTCGATGCTTCTTGCCCGGTAAAAAATGCGCGCAAAATACCCAAGCTGTTTACCCCCTCGCAACAAAGGCATTTTGTAACCCTACCCGTAATTTCACTTGTTTTTACTTTTGTTAACTGGATATATTCAGCTTCGCTATGTTCACATCTACCCTTATGAACTGCGTTTTTATTGCGGATAAACCCACAATACGGACAAAGTTCATATTGCTCCGTCGTCAAATGTTCAATTTCTAACGAATTATCCTCATCTTCATTATGAACAGTATCACCGATTAAAAAAGCCTCCTTTATTACTTGATCGCCGGAGCTTGATTTTTGAACAAGTTTGCCTCCTTCAATATTACCGAGAATATAAAGAGCGTGGCATTGAACGCATGAAACCACTTCAAAAACCTTATACTCTTTCCCTTCATAATAGTCAATATTCTTTCTGTTCAAAAATAAGTTTTTATGAGGAGTTAATGTTATATACACGCCTTCCGTTGCTTTTATAAATAAATGATAGCGAGAATCGAAAAGTTTAGTCCTATCTTTATTTGCACATGATGCAACCGAAACAAAGTCGGACAGTTCCTCGGAAGACCACCCCATATATTCGCAAACATCGGCAACACTTTTAGGCGAACTAAGATGATTTTTTACCCGCCAATATGTTTTGTCTTTTATTAAAATGTCAAACAAAAATTCACTTAAAGATTGAGTTAAACTTGTTAAACCGAAATCTTCTTGAATTTTTGAAAGTATTATTTTATCATCATAGCCTGCATCCAGTAATTTAGCTATATATGTATAGAAACCAATATCTAAATCAATCTGTTCGCTTTTTTCAACTTCTTGCAAACTTATTCGCGTAGCCCTTATAATATTATAAGTATCAAATGGAGCATTACATAAGTTTTCGGCAAATGACACCACCATTTCATTAGAATTCTCATCTCCCAGAGTTGCACTTGTAAGGATATATTGTAATTGAGGATTATTGAGTTGTGCCACTACTCTTCTTAATAACAAGGAAACTTCTATACCGGTAGATCCCGTATATGTATGGGCTTCATCAAGAACAATAAACTTCCAGTGAGTTGCAAATTCTCCGTTAAAAAATACGTTGTCTTCGGGGCGTAACATTAGATATTCTAACATTGCATAGTTTGTAATCAAAATGTGCGGAGGTGTTCTTTTCATTTGCTCACGCGAAATAAGCTCGTTTTTAAGTGGTTGTTTTTCTTCCCCCGTTACTCCGTTCTTGTTAAGTTTTTGGTAAGTTAACAGTGCCTTAGAATAGTTATGTTCTGTTTGACCCGTGTAACAGCCGAATGTAATATCGGGATAATCGGCAAGCGTCCTTCTAAGCCTGTCCACCTGATCGTTTGCAAGGGCATTCATAGGATAAATTATCAACGCCCTTACCCCCGGAGACAATATGCCCCCGTTTTCTTCCTTCTCCTTCATTAAGGCATTAAGTATAGGCAGTAAAAAACCTTCTGTCTTACCCGAGCCGGTACCCGTTGAAATAACCAAATTGTTTCCGGCAGCAGCTTTGCGGACAGCCTCTTCCTGATGAACGTAAAGCGTCTTATTATATATATCTTGTATTTTGACAAAATCACGATGAAGCAAGCCGTCTTCAATTAGCTGCGGAACAGAATGTCCCTTTTGAAATGAATCAACCACATCGAGATACGGACCTTTTGAAAACGGATCGCTATCTTTTAATTGCTCCAAGAACAAAGTTCTATAATCCGGGTCCTTAATATCAAAAACCGTCCTTAAATAGCGTTGATATTTTTCAATAATATGTTTTGAAGCCTCTATAACGTTAAACGACATATTTTATCTCCTTTAGTCAATAATAAATGTATACATATCATCCTGCAAGGCTATCGTACGCTTAAATCTTTCATATCTTTTGAATTTATTTGCCTGAGCTTCAGAAATTAATCTATGGCGGTACGAATCGTAATACAACGAACCTGCGCTATCCTGTGTCAACTCTAAAATAACCGCACTTTTTATGTCAACCCGACTATAAAAAATAAGTAATCCTTTAAACTTCTCCGAAAAATTATTACATATATAGCACTCGTAAATCGGCAATTCACACAGTTGCTCTTCACCTAAATCTTCCCGCCATAGCCCAAGTAATTCAATATCTCTTTGTTGTAAAGTTTCATAATTGATTTTTTTGATATCCTCTAACTGATATAAATATTCCAACTGTATAGGCGCATACTTCCCATTTATATCCTTGATTTCTTTTATTTGCATCGTGCTTTGTTTAAGGTCTTTTAAATCTTTGATTTTTAAATCGTATGAACCTATTTCAACGTTAAACGACTCAAACCCGCTATCGTCTTCAAACAATTCATATACAACGATAGTGTAATAACCGAAACTAACGTCTGTTTCGATTTCAAACTTACCGTCAACAAGTTCGATGCTCTCTTCTATTACGGAATTATCTTTCTTTATGGTTACAGTGTATTCCCCATCGCCGAAAATATCAAAAGCTCCGTATAGTTTTTTTGCTTCGAAATCTCCAACAAGATTGTGATTTAGCACTATGCTTCTGCAATAAACATCAACAAAGAAGAAATCATTCCCGTTTAATTTTAATTTGATTTGCCGCCTTACAATATCTTGATTAAGCCACGATTTAAAGTTACCAAACGAAAACATAAAGTAATCTTCATCTTTTACTGTTTCAGCAAATATGTCTGTATCTTCATTATCCGAATTTTTCAAATCTACAAACAGTTTATTTTTGTTTTTATCGTTGAAATTAAACGGTCCGTCAATATACAATTTATTAGGTAAATTTTTTAAAAAAATATCTGCCGGCTTGCTTATGGACCAATCATCTGTTTTTTGATATTTCCAAAGGAAAATAGGTATATCAATTTTTAGATTTACAGTTTCATTAGGTAAATTATAATTTAATTTTAATTTCCAATTATCTATGTATTCTGTACTGAATTCTGCGCTTTGGGGATTAAAATTTATATTTAAACGATTTACATTTTCGGTTAGTTCCCATTTATCACCTTTCACTTCAACATTCAACTTTCTATCAAAACATATGCTTCCCGTATCTTTAAAAATATAAGGCGCATCATCAAATTCAAAAGAAAAATCTTTTATATAACAAAAATTAAAATTATATTGCTTTTGACTATTCGGCACATTTATGCTTACTTGATAACACCCTTCGTCAGGTATAAAGTGATTTAAATCAATAATATACGCATAAGTTTCATCAAGGGTATTATCTATTTTAAATTCGTTATAGTGATAATCTGTCAATTTGTAAACCGACTTTTCTGAATTTGTCCTCCAAATTATTATGGCTATGCCGCTTAAACTATCTTTTGGCGCTTTGAACAATATTCTCGGTAATTTAGAATATACGGGGTATTCGGCATCTTCTTTAATTGCCCTTACACCTTCTAATAAGTATGCATCGTTAATACCTTCACATATTTTTTCGCCAACTTGCACGGCGTGATTATTATGAAAAACCATAATATCACCTTTTTCGGCTTGATAAACGCCAACATACATTTCATTAACAGGTTGTGCTACCTGCTTTTCTTTGTACAGCATTTGCGGAATTTCTTGCTCTGCGGAATAGCAAAACAGATTCCCTTCGGGCAACGAAATAGAATGATCTAAATATTTGCCGTTTTCGTCAAAAAATCTTACTTCATTGTTCTTAATCGAAAACCTTGCAAACTTATGTGTTTCGGATTGCAAAGTGATAACGATTTGCTTAAAAATCATTTCCGGTGGTATAGCAGTTTCGATTTCTTCCGTATAAAGAAAAACCGACCCCTGCATAAGATCAGGCTCAATAAGTATCGATTCAATGCCGTCCGCTTCAATTTCCCATTTTGGATGCTCTACACTTGTACAATGCGGTAATATCTGCTGTGGCAAGCACAAGCTGAAAACGCTATTAGTAAATTTTACCTGTAACTGCGGTTTAGATAAAAGTTTTTGCCCCCTTTTATCCTGTCTTCTCGTTTTAATTTGATATTCCGATTGGAACCTTCCATTTGGTATATCCATCCACTTTCTTAATAATTCATTAAACCTGTTCCCCGTTTTAGGAATGACATCCCCATTCCAAAAGCATTCGTCTATAAGTTTTAGAAATCTTCGTATACGTAATGTACAGCTTTTTTCATTCAATTCAACAGCCATAGAAGTATGCTTCATTACATTATTAATGCCTACGCTGTTATTTCGCTTTATTTCCTTTATAAGTTCTTTAAACAACTCATTGCCTTCACCGTACATATTATCGATATTACGGTTTAATTCTTTGCGCCAAAAATCAAACAAATAATTAAAAAACTGTCTAGAACATTTATCGGTAACAAAACTATGCAAACTTATATTGTCTATCTTTTGCGGCAAAGAATCATCATATGTTTTGCCCGTGTCGCCCATTATTGATTTAAACCAATAATGAATTTCGTGTTGGATATTGCCGTTAACGGCAATACCATACTCATCTTTGAAATACGGCCAAAATTTTCCCTCGCTATAAAATTTCATTGCAAAACGAACCAGCCCAAAGGCAAAAATTTTCGGGCGGGCGGGATGAAATGATATACTGCTGCAATTTAAACGCTTCAGCTCGTTTATCATATGTTGTTTTAAGATATTTTCTTCATCCTCATTGATAACAATATCGCCGAGAAGAATTTTTTTGTCGTATTCTTTTTCTATCCTCAAATAGAATTTTTCCGCGTCGGATAAAATTTCTTCATTTATCCGCGCTATAAAATTTTTAGCGCGGATAATCTTCATCTTATTGCGTTTGTCTTTGGACGATAATTTTGAAATTAAAATGTCTCTCTCTGTACTAATTGCGCCTATATATTCGGCTTCGCATAGCCATAAATCAAAGTTGATTGCAAGAACATCTTTGACATATTTTATATAACTCAAATTCAAACTTGCAAATTTATATGAATCATGTATATAAGTAAACGGCTTTGTTTTTAAACATTCCACATACATATCTTTAGAAAATTTGCATGGATTGTTTAAAATCGTATCGTTTTTTGAAATACGCCTTCCTATACCTTTTAAAATTTCGCCGCAGGTGGAGTTAAAAAATTCATTGCCTGCTTGCGTTTTTGCAAACAAATAAAAACTGATTTTTAAAAATTCTTCCCAACCACTTAAACTGTATATACATTTGTCATAAATAAAAATTACAGGCAAATAATCTTTTGCATAATAATTATCGGGGAAGGCAAAATCTACTTTTATTATCTTTTCATTCGTATTATCAATTTGCTTAGGGGCTTTAAGATCTTCATTTGTTGACGATTCATCAATACGTGAAAAATACAAGTCGATTTTTTTTCGTATATTTACTAGGAGATATAACCATTCTCCCATTGAAACAGTTTTCATTAAAACATCATCAAATACAAAATATCTGTTTTGATCTTTGTCTTGCCAAATATTTAAATATCCGTTCTCGTGTATATGCTTATAAGGATTAATAATGATAACACTTATTATTTGTTCAATAGAACTGGTCTCTATATTAGCTATCTTTATATCTACATCTTTATCGGCAATTTTCCCCGACTCTTTTCTGTTGACATAGAACTGCTTAAACTTTTCAGCGACTTTAGATATATATGACCGCCTTTTATATATAACATCCTCAAAAAGAATCTTATATAATACAAGTATGTATGAACGGCTGTATCCGTTCAAGCTATTCCCCTCTCCTATATATTTAAAAAATTCATCTTTTGTAATACCCATAATTAAACCTCAAAATTTAGTAAAAATCCCAATTATTAACAATAATATGTATTAAATACAAAGGAAAAACATTTTATTATTTTATCAGCTATCATTTTGTCTTACTTACTTGTACTATGTTAAATAGGTATTAGAAAACCCCATTATGGTTCAATCATCATAAATTTACAGGCAAAATATACGGCTTGTCCCGTTTTTGAAAATTTCTTGTCTTCGTCGATTACATTACGCTTATGCAAACAACGCAAATTTACCACTTGATTCGTGTCATATAAAACCATACTTTACATATATTATAACAAATAATTACATAAATGCAATATTTTAAATAAAGATAAACTTTAAGATTATGCTTATCGGAATACTTTTTATAATAACTTTATTATTGTTTCTTTTCTTTATGCAAATAACGGCGCCGAAATTTTTCGGCGCCGTTAAAACTTTATTTTCAGTTGTTTTCGTCATCGTATTCTTCCGATTCTTCGGCTACTATGTTAAAGGAAAATTCGGTTGAAGGTATATCGAATTCCTTTAACAGGTATTCGATAAATTTTACGCAGGAAACCGCCGATAAATTAATTTCGACAAACACGTCATCCTTAACTTTTTGCGGCAAACGCATATTCGATCCGTCGGTGTTTATATGAATATGTCTTCTATAAGCGGAAAACGAGAAACCGCTTTTCGCCAATTCTTCAAGTTTACCCGGTTTGGATTTATCAAGCAATTTTATGATATCCAAAAGCATCAATGCGTAATAATTCTGGCGATAGACATTATTGAAAAATTTAAACGTTACAAGCCTTTTGCCGGTTATATCGCCGTAATTTGAGAGAGTAACCGTCTGAATATATTCAAATTCTATCGTATCGTCGACTACCATATTGATCCGGTATCTATCGACAACAATTTTGGCAAGTCTTTGGGCGCGGGCTGTTATACAAGCAATATCCCACACTTCCTTATCAATGACGTCAGAATTCAGTACCACGGCTTTGGAATGTTCCTTGATTATTGCTTTTTTATCCGCAAAACTTTTATTGGATAGCTCGGAATTGTATCCGGTAACGGACAAGTTGCCCAAAGTGTGAAGATATTGTTCGTGTTCGCCTTCCGATATATAGTTCCAATCGGCGCTTAATGTCTGCGGCATAATATGCTCTATCGTAAGATTTTCAGTATGCAATGTCTCTTTGCTATCCCCGTTCTCAATATCAGACAGCAAAAATTTACAAAGTGCGGGGTTTCCGTAGATATTTGCCGTAGTAAGACAGCGGTTAAATTCCGCGGCGGAAGGCACAACGTCTTTTGATGTAACCGTGAACAGAAATTTATTTATAGCTTCATAATATTTTTGTTTGTTGCTTTCCACTTTGAACACACGGTTATACAAATAAATAAACAACCCGCGCAACGAGTTTGACGGCACGCCGCAGACAAGACGTCTTAAAAGGTAGGATAAAATTAAATCTACAACTTGTTTAAGTTGCGATTCCGATATTACGTGTTTGTGGAAATCGTCAAACACATGGAAAAGGAACGGATAGCATGTTGACTGATTCAGCACCCTTATCTTTTTAAGAGTACGGTTGATTTCGTCCGAATAATCTCCGCTTCCGAATGCGAAGGCCTTGAAAATTTCCGCGTAATATAAAAGCTCCTGCAATATACCTTCCTGTGAATATCCGCCATCTCTGAACAACTTTACGAACAGTTCGTAAAGTCTTTTATTATTTACGGGCTTACTTGTTTTATACAGGATATATTGCGTGAAAAACATATCCAAAAATGTATAATCGGACTTTTTCTTTAAAGCATTTTCTATTTTAAGCCAATAATCTTCGTACAGCTTTTCCTGATTGTCGGCGTTCATCAAAAGAAAGTTTCTTATAAGATCGGAATTTGAAAGTTCCAGCCCTGTGGAATTTATGCTTTCAAAGATTATTTGCGGATCGTCCTCGCCTTTGGTAAGTACTATTTCAACCAACTCCAACTTCGTAAGCGCCTCTAAAATGCCGGAGGGCGTTACGCCGCTATCAATCCATTTTTCAAATCTCCGCTTGCAAATATCGTAATTTACGAAGATATGACTATCCTCGTCCATCTCCTTGATTCTTCCGTTTAAAAGAAGCAAAAATTGCTCGTTATCGCTTTTTATGGGCTTTAATTTAACTTTAAATTCCTCGGCGCAAAACTTGTTATGCAAATATGTATCGTTTATTTCTTCATAGCAATTGTCGCCCTCTTGCTTTGCAAGCTCCGCCAACGCTTTAAGCATTATCATGAGGGTTGTAAGCCGCTGCTGCCCGTCTATTATTATATATTCCTGCAGGGCGAAGCCGCCGCTTCCGGCAGCCATAAACACTATAGTACCCAAAAAATGCTTTTCGGATGTTTTGATTATGTTATGAACATCGTCCAAAAGCCTGTTGCAGTTGGATTCGGACCAATCATAATTGCGCTGATAAACGGGTATCCTGAACAATACCTTATTTGCTCCGATAAAATCCCTCAACAGCCATAATTTATGTGCATCCATGTCTCCCTACCCCTTGCAATTGATTTTTTGTATATCCTATTGCGCTTATCAGAAAATCAATAGCTTTCGACAATAGGCGGTATCGGTAACAAAAAGTCCGCGACGTTTGAGATTGAAATTCTGCTTGCAATAAAAAAAGCGCATTTACCGTAGAAGATATGCTACTTTAAATACATTATAGCACCAACGCAATATTAAATCAAATTTTTAAAGCAAATTTTATTTTACAGATAAACTACTTCATTTCAGGTGCTTTATAAGGCGTGGCTTTTACGGCTTATCGCATTTGCAAATACTTTTGAACTTTTCTTATTTTATAAATTTATTGTTTCAATACGACGATTTTGCAAATGAACAAAATAATGATACAAAATTTTTATCTTTCACGCATAATTATGCAAAAATTTGGCATAATTTATGCACTTAAAATTTTTTATTGTATATTCTTTTTAAAATTTTATCGGGCGAGGTAATTTTTTGAAATTTTTGGGTTATTGCCGAATATAGAATATATAATTTTATGTAACAAAAATATTTTCTTTGAGGTATACTTATGAAGAAATTATTGCTTGTTTTTATGCCGTTTTTGTACTGTATAGGCGCAGCGGCGGTAATGTGTTCCTGTAAAAATATGTCCGATGAAGTCACCGCGCAGGCTGAATACTGCTCGGTGATTTTTTATATCGACGACCAATTTTACGAAGCCGAAACCGTGCAGTGCGGCGACATTCCGGACGACCTGCCTTTATGCAAAAAAGATGGATATATATTCAAAGGCTGGTATATGGACAGCAACCGCGCGGAGCCGTGGAACGGCGAACCTTTTTACGAGGATACCGAACTTTACGGTTACTTTGACAAGTCCGGGCAAGTTAAGCACACCGTCGCCTATTACGACGGCGAGAACTATCTTTCGTACGAGCTTGTAGCCGAAGGCGGGCGCATTACGCCGCCGAACCCTGAACGGGCGGGTTACGCGCTTAAAGGCTGGAAATGCGGCAGCGCTTTTTACGACCCGCTTGAACCCGTTACGACGGACAAACAGCTTTACGCTTATTGGGAACCCGTGACATATACGCTGACATTTGTGGCTGACGGGGTTACAGTCGGCACGCGCGAATACACGGTTGAGGACACGGACGTTACCCCGCCGCCCGTACCCGAAAAGCCGCACTACCGCGGCGAATGGCAGAAGTATGACTTTTCCTGCCCCGGCGATATGACGGTTTACGCCGTATACACGCCTGTATCGTACAATATTTACTTTACAATAGAAGGCACCCCTTTCAAAACGGTAGCTTACACCGTAGAAGATAGCGTAGTCCCGCCCGAAGCGCCTGCCCGGACGGGATATTTTTTTGTATGGGATAAGTTTGATTTATGCGGCGGAGATATAACAGTGAACGGGGAATATATGCTGATAGAATACGCCGCGAGGTTTTATTCCGGCGGCAGGTTGCTTGACGAAAGAACTTACAATGTGCAGACGGGTTTGGTCTATCCCGATGTTCCCGAAAAACCCGGCTATACATTCTGTTGGGATTTGCCGCAGACACAGAACGGCGTTACGGAAGTTTACGGTAACTACCGCGTTGTGAACTATACCGCGAGATTTATAGTTGACGGTGAAACGCTGTCCGTGCAGACGTTCAACGCGGAAAATATGAATGTAACCCCGCCTCCGCTGCCGAAACGCGAATGGTATTACGCCGCTTGGCAGGATTATACGCTTACATACGCCGATATAGATATTTACGCCGTGTACTCGCTTGAAACTTATACTGCGACGTTTATGGACGGAACGGACGAGATAGGCGCAACCTTTTTCGATAAATTAACCGAAATATCCGAACCGCCCGTTCCGCAGAGAGACGGATATATTTCGCGTTGGGAAAGTTACGAAAAGGCGCCGCGCAACTTAACGATTTACGCGACGCATACGCCCATAACCTACATCGCGGAATTTTATGCGGACGGAAAATTTGTGGACAGCCGAAACTTTACCGTTGAAAACGGCTTTGCGGACGAACCGCCCATACCCGAAAAGTTCGGTTACAGCAGCCGCTGGCAAGATTACGAATTGCGCGGCGGAGATATCAGGATAGACGCCGTTTATGAGGTTATATACAACAACGACTTCGAGTACTCGCCCGCAGACGGCGGGCTGTGCGTTACGGGATATATCGGGACGGAAGAAAATATCGTATTGCCCGTTGTGCATAACCTGCAAAAAGTTACGGGCATATACTTTAAAGCCTTTTCGGGCGCGCAAATAACTTCCGCCGTCATACCGGACGGCTATACAAATATTGCGGAAAGCGCGTTTGCAAAGTGCGCGTCGCTTGAACGCGTCAACTTCCTCGGAAGCGTGCAGAATATGGGCGAATTGCTGTTTTACGGTTGCGAAAACCTTGAATACGTCGATCTGGGCAGCGTTGAATTTATCCCAAACTATGCCTTTAGCGATTGCCTTGCGCTGAAAAAGATTATTATACCCCAAAGCGTAAGCCGTATAGGCGAAGGCGCGTTTTGCAATTGCGGGCTTGCCGAAGCGGAATTTGAAAACTGCGACGGCTGGCTTTGCGGCGAGGAGGGGATAGACCCGCAGTTGCTGGCGGACAAGGAAAAAGCCGCCGCTTTGCTTTGCGCAGGCAACGAAATTTACCTGAAAAAACACGTTTGACAATCATACGGCGATAAAACAGGGACGGCTTGCGGCGCGTCCCTGTTTTTATACAACACATCATTAGCTATTATATTTTGCACATTATTTGTAATTTACATCTCAACTGTAAGATTATAAAAACACACCCGGGAAACGACATAATTCCCGGGTGCACATTTTATTTATTTTCGGTAATTTTATAAGTTGGAACAAGTTTACAGATAAGCTCTTTCATTTTAGGCGTCTCTTCATACGCCGCTTTAAACAATTCGTCGAGATAATTCCAAAGATTATCCTCGTCAAGTTTGATAGGATTTGCGATGTTTATAAGACCGTTTGGCGTCTTTTGCATCCCTTCTTCGTCCATCAACCTTTCTTCATAAAGTTTTTCGCCGGGACGCAACCCGGTACACTTTATTTCTATATCCACCCCCGGTTCAAGCCCGGAAAGCCTGATGAGGTTTTCCGCAAGATCGTATATCTTGACGGGTTCGCCCATATCCAACACAAAAATCTGTCCGCCCTTCGCATATGCGCCTGCCTGAAGCACAAGCGCAACCGCCTCCGGGATAGTCATAAAATATCTTATAATATCTTTATGCGTAACGGTTACCGGACCGCCCTCCGCTATTTGTTTTTCAAACAGCGGTATTACAGAGCCGTTTGAACCGAGTACGTTACCGAAACGCACAGCCACAAAATTGGTGTTTTTGCTATGCCGACCTATCGTTTGAATAATCATCTCGCAAATGCGTTTTGTGGCGCCCATTACATTTGTGGGATTAACTGCTTTGTCGGTAGATATCTGTACAAAAGTTTTAGCTTCGTACTTGTCGGCGCAACGGGCGACGTTAAGCGTGCCGAATACGTTATTCTTTACAGCTTCGTTGGGGCTTGTTTCCATCAGCGGAACATGCTTATGCGCCGCCGCATTGAATACAATGTCCGGTCTGTACTTTTTAAACACGTCGTCCATTTTGCCTTTGTCGCGCACGCTGGCAATAAGCGCCAACAAATTTAATTCCGGATATTTCCGCTTTAATTCCTGCTCTATATCATAGGCATTGTTTTCATAAATATCCAAAATTATCAGCTGTTTGGGTTTATGTGTGGCAATTTGCCTGCAAAGCTCGCTACCTATAGAACCGCCTCCGCCCGTAACAAGTACTGTCTGCCCCTCGATATAACCCATTATCTCGTCAAGGTTTACGCTTACTTGATCGCGTCCCAGCAAATCCAATATGCTTACGTCGCGCAGAGCCGATACGCTTGCCTCGCCGGAAACCAACTGATATATCCCCGGCAAAGTTTTTACTTTGCAGTGCGTTTCTTTACATATTTCATATATCCGCTTTACTTCCGATTTTGGCGCAGAAGGAACAGCGATTATAATTTCGTCGATATAATATTTTTCGGCAAATTTAGGAATATCTTTTGTACTTCCAACTATCTTTACATTATTGATTTCCAACCCGATCTTCGATTCGTCGTCGTCCACAACACATATGGGCAGATAATCGATTTTATCTGTGGTCTGCATTTCGCGTATAAGCATAGTACCGGCGCTGCCGCCGCCCACTATCATCGTTTTTACGCGTTCCTTCTTGCCTTTGGTTAAAGCATATTTTATGCTAATCAAAAATCTCTTTGAAAATCTCGGGATCAGAGACATTACGGCGAGCAGTAATACAAAGGTTATCATAACCTGAAAATTTACTATCTCGAACGCAAAAATATAGCCGACATTAACTATCAGGATTAGTACGACTGCTAAAATAACTTTTAACGTATCTACTATTCCCGCAGACGCAAATATTATGAAATATACCCTGAAAGCAAAGTAAAACAAAAAAACCGTGGCAAGTTCCGCAAGATACCACCATAACAATTCCCAACTTGCGCTTATGCCGCCGTTTACGATGAGCAGAGAAAATACGATAGCGAGGGTGATGTTTGCAAAATCACACCCCAATAATATCAATATACTTTTTACTTTGGTAAGTTGTTTAGCCATATTTCTCCGTTTAACTGCATTATTTATGATTATTATTCTACGGTGACGCTTTTTGCAAGGTTTCTGGGCTTATCCACATCGTTACCGCGCAGCACACTCATATAATAGGCAAGAAGCTGTAAAGGAATTACGGCAACACTTGCCGCAAAATAAGGTTCGCAAGCGGGAATTAAATATTTGTAACCTTCCACGGATAACTTCGGATCGCAAGTTACCACAACCGTATTTGCGCCTCTGGTTTTTGTCTCTTCGAGATTGCTTATCGTCTTTGCGGCAGTTCCCGGTTGGGAAACTACGGCAATAACAAGCGTTCCGTTTTCCACAAGGCTGATTGTTCCGTGTTTCAATTCCCCGGCGGCGTACGCCTCGGAATGAATATAACTTACTTCCTTTAACTTCAAACTGCCTTCCAAACTTACAGCATAATCTATGCCGCGGCCAATGAAAAAAACATCGTTTTTATTTGAAACGGATGCGGCAAAGCGCTGAATGCTCTTCTTTTTGGCAAGAACTTCCTGCACTTTATCGGGAATACCGTACAAATCGGCAACCAGTGAAGAATATCTTTCGTCCGACACCTTCTTCCTCACCGCGGCGAAGTGCAAGGCAATCAAATAGCCGGCTATCAATTGTGCCGTGTACGCTTTAGTGGTGGCAACTGAAATTTCCGGTCCGGCTTTTGTATATAATACTTTATCCGCCTCCCGCGCTATGGTAGAGCCTACGACATTAACTATGGCGAGAGTAGGAAGTTTCATATTTTTTGCAAGCCGCAACGCAGCGAGACTATCTGCGGTTTCGCCGGATTGGCTGATTACAATAAACAGCTCGCTACAGCTTAAAACAGGATTACGATATCTGAATTCCGAAGCGAGTTCTACGCGAACCGGTATTTCCGCAAGCTGTTCGAATACATACTGCATTACCACAGCCGCATGGTATGCGGAGCCGCATGCCGCTATCACTATACCGGTATATTTTTTTATTTCCCTGTCGGAAAATCCCACTTGGGACAGATCGATCTTGCCGTTATTTACAAAACTGTTCAACGTATCGGTTATAACTTTGGGCTGCTCGTGTATCTCTTTAAGCATAAAATGCCTGTAACCGCCTTTTTCAGCCGTCTCTGCATCCCATGTTATTTTTGAAATATTCTTCGATATTTCATCGCCGTCGATGTTGAAAAACTTCACCTCGCCCTTTTTAAGGCAAGCTATTTCGGCATTATCTATATAGTATACGTCCCTTGTATATTTCAAAATAGCCGGCACATCGGACGCAAGCATACTCTCGTTTTCGGTAACGCCTATAATCATAGGGTTATCTTTCCTGACGGCGTATATTTCGTCCAAACGGTCGGCGAATATAACCGCAAGCGCATACGAGCCGCGCGCTTTCAATACGAAATTAGCGAGGGCTTTTAGTGGATCGCCGTATTTTTTATAGTAATAATCCACAAGTTTTGTCGCTACTTCCGTGTCGGTATCGGAGTAGAACTTATAACCGTGCCTCGTCAATTTCTCTTTTTGTTCTATATAATTTTCTATAATTCCGTTATGCACGGCGACGATCGTTTTATCGTCGTTGCAATGCGGATGCGCATTGTTTTCGTTAGGTTCGCCGTGGGTTGCCCAACGCGTATGCCCTATTCCGCATATGCCCGGCATATTTTTCCCGCCGTTTGTTTTTTCCGCAAGGCAGGAAAGTTTTCCTGCCGATTTGACGATATTTATCTCTTTCCCGTCATATATTGCAATACCGGCGGAATCATATCCTCTGTATTCAAGTTTAGAAAGACTGTCCAAAATTATCGGGGCTGCCTGTTTATTACCTATGTAACCTACTATTCCACACATTTTAAGCCTCCGTTTTAAAAGCCCGGTTATCTTTCCTCATATCCTCTGCTTCTTATAGCGTTTGCAACTTTTTCCACACAAGCTGCGCATAAATCGTCGCTTTCCGCCTCTACCATTATCCTTACCAAAGGTTCTGTACCGGATCCCCGCACAAGTATTCTGCCGCAATCGCCCAACTTGTTTTCAACCTCTTTAACCGCTTTCACAACTTCGGCGTCGTTCAGCGCAGCGTCCTTATCCCCAACCTTGATATTCAAAAGCAACTGCGGATAAATTTTAACGGGAGCGCAAAGTTCGGAAAGTTTCTGTTTGGCGGCAAGTATAACCTCCATAATTTTTAAACTTGTCAGTATCCCGTCGCCTGTACTGGAATATTTTGAGAATATTATGTGTCCGGATTGTTCGCCTCCGAGGCGGTTTCCGTTTTTCGCCATATACTCATAGACAAATCTGTCGCCCACGTCTGTGCGGGCATATTCTATACCCAACTCGTCCAAGGCTTTATAAAGCCCGATGTTTGACATAACGGTAGTTACTATTTTGTTTGTAACCAACTTGCCGCGGGCTTTCATATAGCGGGCATAGATATATAGAATTTTATCGCCGTCGACAACCTGCCCTTTATCGTCTACGGCAAGGCACCTGTCGGCGTCGCCGTCGTAAGCAAACCCCACGTCGAGTTTTTCATCAAGCACAAGTTTTTGAAGCCCTTCTATATGGGTGGACCCCGCGTTATCGTTTATATTCAGTCCGTCCGGCGAGGCGTTTATTACATACACTTTTGCGCCCAACGCTTCAAACACGCACTTTGCTATATTCCACGCAGAACCGTTGGCGCAATCCAACCCAACGCGCATCCCGCGGAAAGAATAAATACCCAAAGAAATGAGGTATGCGATATATCTGTTGCGTCCGGAAGCATAGTCCACGGTTTTTCCGATATCGCTTTTAAAAGCGTAAGGCACTTCTTTTAAAGTTTGCCCGAATACCTTAACTTCGCCGTCGAGGAAATCCTCTATCAAGTCAAGCGTATCGTCGTCCATCTTTTCACCGCGCCCGTTCAGAAGTTTTATTCCATTATAAAAATACGGGTTGTGGCTTGCGGAAATCATTATGCCGCAATCGAAATCGTCCACCCTGGTGATATAGGATACAGACGGTGTAGTGGTTACGTGCAGCATATATGCATCGGCGCCCGAAGCGGTAAGGCCCGCAATGAGAGAAAATTCAAACATATAACTTGAACGGCGCGTATCTTTACCGATAACCACTCTCGGAGGATCGTTCAGTCCCTCGCGGCGTCTCTTTTCTCCCAAATACCAGCCGAGAAACTTTCCCACTTTAAAAGCGTTTTCAGCCGTTAATCCTATATTGGCTTCGCCGCGGAAGCCGTCTGTGCCGAAATATTTACCCATCAGTATTTCCTTCTAATTACCGTTTCGGTGTTTTTAACTATGCTGTCAGGCGGATAAACGCCGCGTGCGGAAGTCAACGGATAAACCGAAGTTCTTCTGCCTATAACCGTGCCGGGATTAAGCACGCTGTTGCAACCTATTTCGACAAAGTCGCCCAAAACCGCGCCCAATTTTTTCATTCCGGTTGTTATGACAACATCGCCGCACTTAATTTCGACGGGCTTTTTATCCGCCTTTACGTTGGAGGTTATTGCACCGGCGCCGAGATGGCTTTTATATCCCAAAATGCTGTCACCTACATAATTATAGTGCGGCGCCTGCACGCCGTCCATCAAAATGACGTTTTTAAGTTCGGTAGAGTTACCTATCACGCAATATTCGCCGATTAGCGCAGAGCCCCTGATAAAAGCGCCGAATCGCACTTCCGTACCCCTACCTATTATCGTCGGAGCGGCGATATATGCGGCGGGGGAAACTTGCGCTTCCCTATGGACCCATATTCCGTCTTTTATTTCGCGGTATTCTTCGGGCAGAGTTTTTGCAAGCTGTATTATAAAATCCTTTATGCCCGTAATCGCCTGCCAGGGATACGGGAACGAACGGATATAATCTCCGGCTAAAGTATGCGCAAAATCAAATAAATTATCAGAAGAAAGATCCATAACGCCCCTTTTAACCCACCTTGCCGCACGCCATTATCATAGCGGCAGACGAAAATTATTTATGTTTCACAGCGTTGTAATTTTAACATATGCCAGGGCAATTGTCAAATTTTTATATTAAAGATAATATAATAGTTTGTCCTGCAAGTATTTGTTGATTTTTTGGTTAAAAATAACTTAATTGCGACAATTTTCGCCAAAAACGCGCACACAAAGAAAGCGGCGGATGCCGCTTAAAGAAATTATTTAATCCAAAAAATTTTTCCGCCAAAAGCGTGCATACACTGCTTTACACCCCAATTGCCCTCCCGCAACGCTTAAATTCCTTTGGGGGCTGCAATAGGGCAAAGGCAATGAAATTTACCTGAAAAAACACGTTTGACAATCACGCGGCGATAAAACAGGGACGGCTTGCAGCGCGTCCCTGTTTTTATTTTCAGATATTGTAACCGTTGTTTAATTTTATCGCTTTATCGTTCAGCCGGTAAAGCATGCCCACGTCTATGGGGATAAACGAGGACGAACGGTCCGGATTATTGTTTACGGGGCAATGTATAACGCCGTTCTCCCACTTGCAATACCGCGAATTTGAATTTTCTTCCACTATTATTTTGCCATCTCTTATAAGCTCGTTCAATATCTTTGCGTCTACTATAACGTATTTTAAAAAGTTGTCCGCCTGATTATATTGATATTTGGAAGAATTTATTATGCCGTATACCATATAGTCGGCGTTGAGTTTGAAAAATTCGGAATCCTTTCTTTCCTCGTGCACATTGAATTCGCGCTTATATCTGATGGTTATGTCGTTATAGCTTGCGAATTTGCTTTCCCTGAACCTTTCCTGCACGGTTACCAGACTTAAAGTATTTTTATCCACAAAGAAATAGTCTACCGCGTCGTTCTGATCCGCGTTTTCCCGCAGGTGGCTGTGGGGTTTCTGCTCTTTCCAGCCCAACCTTTCATAGATAATCTTCAAAGCGAGGTTGTTATGTACGTAATCCGTAAAGCCCCTGTCATAGTCATAATTTGTAGCCATTTTCACTCTCCTTTTCCCGCCCAAACGGTATTTAAAATATAATTTTTTTCTTCTTCCGTAAAGCCGTATTCCGCAAAAAGTTTTTCGTCGTTCCATTCCTCCGTAAAATCTTTCAGAGGGATAAACCCGTAACATTTTTTAGTTGTGTGCTGCGTGATTTTTTTAAGCGAAAGTAAAAAGTGGAAAAACTTTGTGTTTATATACGAAAGGCAATTTTTCGCCTCTGCTTCGTCCGGAAAAGGTCCCACCACAAGATAGGTTTCGGTACAGCAGGTGCCCCTGCCGCCGAAAACGGGCTTTACCACGTCGGTAGACACGTCCCCCTCGCCTATGGCTTCCGGCACGAAAAGTTTGTATTTATCCGCCCAATCGGCGTTGCGCTTTATCTTTTTTACGTCCACATATCCCTTGCTTTTGAAGGCGTATATTACTATCTGCCCGTCCGAGGTCTTTTCCTTTGAAAATTCCCTGAAATCAGTTGCAAGCCCGAACGGTTTACGCGGGCTTACTATATCCGCAAAGCAATTTTCGCCCCGCGCTTTTACCTTTTCAAGCACGGACGCGCCCGCCGCGTCCCTTATGAATATGCCGCACCCCCCTTCGAGATACCTTTGGGATACGCCCGCGCATATCCCGCCGCGCATGCTTTTTACGGTGCATTTACCGCAGTGGGCGGCGTCCCTCAAAAAATAGCATATCCCGCCCTTGATGTTTCTGTCGCCGAGGGCGGGGAAACAATCGGCGGAGTTGGGATAATCCACCAAAGTTACTATATTTCTGTCCGCAAGCATACAATTGCGGAACTCTTCAAGCCCCTTGCCGCCCGCATACCAGCGCGCGGGCATTATGACGGAAAGATATCTTCGGCTCGCCTTTTTGCATATATCCACAAACAGGTTATACACGGGCTTTGCGCTTGCCTGCGCGCCCCCGTCCGGAACCTGATAAGGCGGATTGCCCACAATCGCCGCAAAAACGGCTTTTGCGCCCATAAGCGACGAAAACCTGACGGCTTTGCCCGTTTGCCAATTTTTTATCTTACAGTATATTTCTTCCCTGACGTAGCCCTTGCAAAATTCCGTATTCCGCCCCGAACGCGGAGCCGCGAAACTTTCCGGCACGATGAATTTAAGTCCGTCCATCTGCCAGATATTCCACGATATTATTTCGGCAATTTCCAAAAGCAGTTCTCTGTCGGGCTGTTCTTTGAATTTTTCCGCGTAAAAATCTATGCATGTATACAGCAGATTTTCGCGGGCGAACAAGAGATTGTCGCCCTGCCACTCGTAACCGTAAACGCTTTTATAGGCTTCCTTTGCCCACTCCGCCCAATCGGCTTTATTTTGGGTATTTTCGCCTACGACGCGCAACTTCCTGTCAAGTAAACCTATACGCTGTTTTACGGGAATCGGCTTGCCCGTAACGGTATCGTAGCGGCTGGCAAGATAGGGCGCTTCCCCGCAGGTGATTTCAAGGCGGTTTTCGCGCACGTAATCCCGCCAATCCTTGCCTTCGGGAAATTTTACGGGGGCAGACGTAGCTTGCCAGCATTTTTCGCCCTCCGTATTGAACGCGCCGTCATAGCCGAACCACGCGCCGTCCACAAGGTTATTCTGGCAGTTGCATATCCACGACGGGGTTACCACTTCGGCTTTGCCGCGTATGCGCGCCTGCTGTTCCTCTTTGGATTTATTTATGCGCCGCTTTACCACCTCGCCGTTTGAACCCGTTATCAAAGCGGGAAGAATTTGCCTTCCCGCCGAATACCGCGCGCCGAAAGCCTCGTAATTATCGGTAGCCCAAAGGATATTCTTCCCCGTAGTTCCGTCTTTGAGAAGAATATCCAAAAGCGCGGCGTCGAGTTCCGCCGTGCAATTTTCTTTTGCGCCGTTAAAATTAAAATCCTCTTCGGTAATCACAGTATGCACCGTATATTGCGCCGCTTCCCGCCTTACGGGGGAAAATACAGCCGAAAAATTATCATATATATTATAACATAGCCCGCCGAAATAGTAAAGCGCGTTGCGGCGGAAGTGCGCCGCGAAAAAAGCGTTATCCGCAAATTTATTACGCAAAAAACGTTTTTTTGTACTACTCGCCGAAATTAAATACCCGCATAAAACCACAAAACGCGGAGGGATTGGGATATAATTTTGCAAAAGCACGGAGGAAACGGCTATGGAATATGACAGCCGCGGGGCGGAAAAGTTTATAGATTACTGCGCGTACCGTAAAAATTTAAGCGGAAAAACCATTACGGCGTATGCGCAGGACCTTAAAACGTACGCCGCGTATATGCAGAGTCACCCCGAAAGCGACGTTGAGGACTACGTTTCGCATCTTTTGAAGTCGGGGCGAAAACCCGCCACCGTAAAGCGGCACATAGCCACGCTTAAACAGTATTACAAGTATATCTGCAAGGCGGGCAAAACGGCGAATCCGATGCTCGCTTTGGAATTCAAAATAAAATCCGAAAAACTTTTGCCG
Source organism: uncultured Clostridia bacterium (assembly GCA_947627575.1). Classification (GTDB taxonomy): domain Bacteria; phylum Bacillota; class Clostridia; order Christensenellales; family Borkfalkiaceae; genus Coproplasma. The sequence goes on along the minus strand of CANQWN010000006.1, from coordinate 34,707 downwards.
CGCACCATAACCGTGCGCGACGTTAAAAAACTGCTTGAAACGGCGGCGAAAGCCAAAGACTGCGCGCGGACGAGCTTTGAAACTTTTCAGACGACGCGGGATATGGCGCTTATAGATTTGCTTTGCGCCACGGGCATAAGGATAGGCGAAGCCGCCGCTATAACCTTTGATGACATAGATTTGCGCTCCCGCCTGATACTTATACACGGCAAGGGAAAAAAGGAACGGCTTATCTACCTTTCCTGCAAACAGACGGTGGATAACCTTAAGGATTGGATAGCGATGCGCAAAACCTTTTGCACCCAACACGGATACCTGTTTGTAAACCGCGGAAATATGCCGCTGTCCATCCACGGGATAGAAGATATCTTCGGCAAATACAGAAATGCGGCGGGCATAAACCCGCAGGCTACGCCGCACTATCTGCGGCATACCTTTGCCACCAACCTTTTGGCAAACGGCGCCGACCTGCGCGCCGTGCAGGAAATTTTGGGACATTCCTGCATTTCCGTTACTGAAAGATATACCGAAGTTACGCCCGGAAGAAAGATAAAGGTGCTTGAAAAATACAACTTCCGCAACGGTTTGTAAAACGCGGCTCCGCATTGTGCGGAGCCGCGTTTTTTATGACATATATCGCTTACAGCGCTTTGGAATAGCTGTAATCAATAAGCGCGTAAATTTTTTCGATGGGGACGGAGCCGTCAAGCACGACGGATATCCAATGCTTTTTGTTCATATGATAGCCGACGAATATCCCTGCGCTTTTTGTAAGCGTTTGCATATCGTCCGGGTTTACCCGTAAATCCGCAATTTCCGCAACCCCCTCGGCGGACGGGATAAATTTGTCAAGCGGGACCTTCATAAACACCGCGTACCACTTGCCCTTGTCCTTGCGGCGCAACACAGCCGCGTCCGGCAGCTTTTCCCACAAAAATTCGGGGGCGTCGCCGTATTTATCGAGCACGTATCGCATAACCGCTTTGGACTGCGCGCTGCGGAACACGTCGCCGTAAAAGCACTTTTCCGCAATATCCTCAAGCGCGCTTTCGTATTCGGCGCGCACCCTGCCCACAAACTCGCCCGCGGATTGCTTTACGAGGTGCAAAGTGTATTCCTCGTTCAAATCGCAATCGAAAAGCGCGGCGGTAATTCGCCCGTCCTCTTCCACGGTTATGTGCAAATCGAACTGCCCGCCGCAAATTTTGCGGCAATAAAAGTAGCAATTTGCGCGCCTTTCAAAGCCGTATTCGGTAAGTTTTTCAAAGCGGGGAGATTTGTCGGCAAACGCCGAAGGGTTTACGTCCATATGCCACCTCGGTAAGTTTTCGGACATTATATCACGTAAGCGCGGAAAAAGCAACCCCCGCTATTGCCGTTTTGCGACGGAACTTTCGACGAAAGAGAGGGTATATCCCGCGGCGTATTCGCATCCCGAAACGAAGCGCGATGAATATTCCCCGTTGAGATACACGCATATATCCGCGGGGTCGCCCGTGCGGAGATTGCCTATCGCCGTAACGTATTCGCCGCGCCATTCCGCCCGCGCGAAGCGCGGCAGGCTATCGTCGAACTTTTCCTCTATAAGTTCAACCCATCCGCCGTACGAGGAATAGTCCGCAACCACCTCTGTAAGCTCGTACCGCGTAAGCACGTATACGGTTACGGTATTTTCGTTTCCGCCCTCTCCCTGCGCGGCGAGATACGGCAACTTTTCCGCCCTGCCGCCGCACGCGCAGGCAAACGCAACGCTAACCGCCGATACCGCCAATAAAAGCGTAAACTTCCTTGACAACATTTGCCGTTACCCCTTCGCACGCGTGTCCTTCAACATATTGCCTGTACGTTTCCACGGTATAATTTTTAACCGCATTGCCGTAGCCTATCGTCCATAACCCCGAGTCTATCGCGTCGAGTATAAGCATAATAGTCATATTCAAATCGTCAATATCGTTTATCGTAAAAGAAGTTTTGGGTTCAAAGCCGGGGATATAAGAACTTACTTCGTAGATTATCGCCTCGTTATTCGCCCAACTGCGCTTTGCGCCCGTTTTGGGATTTATAAACGACGACAACAGCTGTTCTTCCACGGAAACCTGCGAAACGCCCGCCGAAAGCATATCGTATGCGTACACATAGAGGTTGTTCGCCGCGGGGAACTTATAGTCGCTTAATATATCGTCCATATAATCGTCGTAAATGTCGGCGTTGGGGAACACGGTCTGTCTGCCTATGTCCACTCCCGCCTGATATAGCTTATAAGCCGCCCACGCCAAAACCCAACGCTTATTTGTAAGCTCGCCTTCGGAAAGCGCGGCAACCCTGCCCAACGCGTCCTTTAAGGACTGCGGCAAAGCCGCGTCCCCGGGAATTTGAGGCTTTGGGGGTTGGACGGGAACGGTGGGACGGTCGCCCGGGTCGGTGGGCGTTTCACCGTCCTTTACAAAGCCGCAGTATATATCCGCATACGCTTCGGGGACATAGTCCTCCGAAATTTCGGCGTAAACGCCGTCCTCAAAGCGCCAATAGCGGAAAGTATAGTCCGCGCCGGGGTTCGCTTCCCACCAGCGCGAATAAGCCTCGTTGCCGCGGTCGTCGTTGCCGGGTATCTGCGAAAGCGCCTCCGTTACGCTGTCCGCGCGGCAGAAAGTGCGGTAACGCTGCGTGCCGTCCGCGTTCATTATATGCAGGGTAAACTGCCCCAACAGCCTTACGCCCGTAACCGTTATCTCGATGTCCTCCGTCACGGTCAGGCAGTATATAAGCTCGTTTGAAAAGGGGTCGGAATAATCCGCGCCCTCGCCCTGCGTGCCTGCGGCTTTTATGCCGTTTACAAATAGCGCGGCGTCCTTTGCGGTGTATAATCCGTCGCGGCAGATAATCAGGTTAAGCCGCGTGCCCTTTAAAACGCGCGTTTCGCCCGAAATAACCCGCTGTACGTCGCTTATACCGTCGTTGTTGGTATCTTCAAGCGCGCGGAGGGTGTAGCCCTCGCCCGCGATATGCTTTACCGTGGCGTACTCTTCGGGCGAAGAACTGTCCTCTGTAACGCCCGTAACGCCTACCGAAGTATTTTCCAGCACGCGCAATACGTAGAAGGAATGATAGCCGTCGCTTTTGAGTTTTACTTCGTCAAGCCCGTAAGGCGACAGGGAAGAAACTGCATTGTATTCCGCGCCTGAAACGATTATGTTCACCCGCGGCGGGGAAATTTTGCGGTAGCCCTCTTCGAGATATATACCTATCAACGAAGTATAACCCACCTCTTCTTCAATCCTTTTCAGCTCGTCCAGCCTGTAACCCACGCCCTCGCCGAGGGACAGGGTTATCAGGGCGTTGGGAAGCACGGATATTTCCAGCCGTGACACGGTTGCGGGGACGGTAAATCCTTCAACCTCTTCGCCGTCGGCTTTCAACACGGGCTTATTCTGCCTGTAGCCTTCCTTTACGTCCACCGAAACGGATATATCCCCGTCCGAACCCGTGGAAAGTTTGCCGTTTACGGGAAACAGCCTGCCGCCGTCCTGTTCAAAATATACGCCGTTTACGCCGTCCGACCAGACCACCTGTATGCTGTGTTCTGCCGCGGCGGAATTTTTATCCGCGCAGGCGGCGGAGAAAACGCATACCCCGACGAGGGCGGCGATAACCGCGCAAAAAAATTTTTTCATTTTACACCTCTTTGAAAATTATTGTAATTTTACCATCCTGAATATCGTAACCAGAGGGCGGAACAGAAAAAGCACGCTTATAAGCACGCAAAGCGATTGCGCCGTCATTACGTACAGAGAAGCCAGAAAATACACCTGCGCCGCCCGCAACGTGTAGCCGTAAAAAAGCGGGCTTATCACGTCGTCAAGCAGGGTGAAAACAACCGTGCAAACCACCGCAAGCACCGTTACGGAAACGGTTTCCGCCGCCCACCCGCCTTTGCGCTTGAAAGAAATCGCCGCCGACGCGACGCAAATAAGCGCGCACAGCGCGAAAATCACCCACAGCATAGCCGAAATGCGCGCGGCATATACGGCGCTTACGGGCAACCCCGCGGCGGCGAAATACGCGCTTACCGCCGCGATAGCCGCGGCGGGAGGTATGCACGCCCACGGAGGAACGCTTTTTTTGCCCACCGCGCCGAACAGCGCCGCGAAAAGGTTGTAATATATCAGATAAAGCGCCAGAACGTTGGGGCTGAAACCGAAGATTATACACCTTAAAAGCGAAAACGCCGTTGCGGCAATCATCCCCATACATATGCCGAACGCATAGCAAAAGCACAGCAGAAACACGGTGACGAGTTCCACCCCGGGCAACATACCGAAACAGAATTGCGCGGCTATAAGCAGTGCGACGAATACGGCGCACACAGCCGTCTTTTTTGCGTTCATACCCATCTCAATAACTTTCAAGCGACAATATGTACAGCGCGCCGCGCACAAGCGGCAAACCGTCCACGCCGTAATTTGCCTGACGGCAGACCGTGCCGCCGTATTCATAGGCGGCGGAACTTTCGTAGGAATATTCCACCCCGCCGTATTCGCCCAACGACGTGTACACCGCCCAATATTCGTCTCCGGCGGCGGTTACGCCGTTTACAGACAGCACGTACAGCCCGTAAACACCCTCGCTTGCCTCAAATGAAATTTCGCCGCTGTTTTTAAGCGACGTCATTGCATCGCCGAGGCTTGCGGAAGTATCCGTGTCGCGGGCGCGCAACACCAGAAATCTTTCCCCGCTTTCCAGCACTTCGGCATCCGCCGTCCTTTCCGCGCACGCCGAAACGCACAGCGCGGCTATCAAAGCAAAAATACATATCAAAAATTTTTTCATAATCCGCTCATAAAAAAACGCGCTCCCTTTTCGGGCGCGCTTAAAAAAGCGTTACCGCAATCCACTGCCCGAAAACGAGTAACGTTTTTTCCGGCGGGCAGGCGTTCGGACTATAACCGCAATGGGTGTTGCGACGGAATTTCACCGCGCTTTCCCTGCATCCCGCCCCAAGGGCGGATCGCGCCGGATATGTTTTTTTTGTATATTTATAATATCACCGCCGCGTTCAACGGTCAAGCGCTTTGCGGATATTTTCAAGCGCTTTTGTTACGGTTGCGCGCGGACAGGCTATATTCATGCGCTGAAACCCGCTTCCGCCCGCGCCGAAAATATTTCCGTCGTCCAGCCAAAGCCCCGCCTTGTTTACCATCAGGCTGTTCAACCCATCGTCCGAAAGGGACAGCCCGCGGAAATCCAGCCATAAAAGATAGGTGCCTTCCGGCTTGCGCAACGTTACGGGGGCGAGATTGCGGGATACATATTCAAAGGCGTAATCTATGTTGCCTTTAAGATATTCAAGCAACCCGTCCAGCCAGCCGCCGCAACGGCGATATGCGGCTTCGCAGGCGGTAAGCCCCATTACGTTGGGTTCCCAATACCCCGTTTTGTCAAGTTCCGCTTCAAATTTTTTACGCACCGCGGACGACGGTATGTATATATCCGAAATCTGCAATCCCGCGAGATTGAAAGTTTTTGAAGGCGAGGTGCAAACCGCGCAATTTTCCTCGTAACCGGGATTTGCCGAGGGAAACGGCAGGTGTTTGTTCGCCCCGAACACGAAGTCCGCGTGTATTTCGTCCGAAATGACGAAAACGCCGTGCGCGGCGCATATATCGCCGAGTTTTTTCAGCTCCTCCCGCGTCCATACCCTTCCTACGGGGTTGTGGGGGTTGCACAGTATAAACGCCTTTACGCCCCCTTCCTCTATCTTGCTTTCAAAGTCGTCGAAATCCACGCGGTACTTCCCGCCGTCGTTTTTAAGTTCGCTTACCACCAATTTGCGGTTGTTGTTAATAACCGCGTCCATAAACGGGTAATACACGGGCTGGCAACAGATAACCCCGTCCCCCTCCCGCGTGACGGCGCGGATAAGCGTGCACAGCGCGAAAACCACGCCGGGCGTGCAGATAAATTTGTCGGGGTCGGTCTGCCAGCCGTGGCGCTTTGAAAACCACGCGGAAACCGCCTCGAAATATTCCCTTTTGGGCATAGTGTAGCCGAAAACGCCGTGTTTTGCCCTGTTTTTAAGCGCGGCTATTACCTGCGGCGGCGCGCTTATATCCATATCCGCCACCCATAGGGGCAATACGCCCTGCGGCTTGCCGCGTTCGGCGGCGTGGTCGTATTTCAGGCAATATGTGTTTCTTCTGTCGATAATTTTATCGAAATCATACTTCATTCTTCAAATACCCGTTCCAAATCTTCAATCAAATCCTTCACGTTTTCGATGCCTACGGAAATTCTCAAAAATCCGTCGTTGATGCCCCGCCTTTCCCGTTCCTCTTTGGGGACGTCGGCGTGGGTCTGCAACATGGGGTAGGTTATAAGGCTTTCCACGCCGCCGAGACTTTCGGCATATTGAAAAACTTTTACGTTCTTTAATATGTGTTCGGCAAGTTGCTTGCTTTCCACTTCAAAGGAAATCATTCCGCCGAAGCCCGTAGACTGCTTTTTGGAAACGGAATAGCCCGCGTGGTCTTCAAAGCCCACGTAGTATACCTTTTTTACTTGCTTTTTCCCGCGGAGCCACGCGGCTATTTCTTTGGCGTTGTAATTTATTCTGTCCATTCTCAACGGCAAAGTTTTTATGCCGCGCTCTATCAAAAAGCACTCCCACGGGGCGAGACACGCGCCTACCGTCTTATAGTAATACCCCAGCCGTTCGGCAAGTTCCTTTGAATTTACCACGGCGAAACCCGCAAGCGCGTCGTTGTGCCCGCCCAAATACTTTGTGCCGCTGTGTATAACTATATCCGCCCCCAAACTTATCGGGCGTTGAAAATAGGGCGTGAGGAAAGTGTTGTCCACTATCAGCAAAAGATTGTTGCGCTTTGCAACGGCGGAAAGGGCAGCTATATCGGAAACAGACATAAGCGGGTTGCCGGGCGTCTCTATGTAAAGCGCCTTTGTCTGCGGCTTTATAAGCGATTCCACCCTCTTCAAATCACCCGTATCGATGAAATCGAACGTCATTCCCTCGCGGGAGTTCACGTTTCTGAACAGCCTTAAACTTCCGCCGTATAAATCTTCGGAAGCTATTATGTGCGCGCCCGCCCCAAACAACTTCATCACGGTTGTTACCGCCGCCATACCGGAAGTAAAGGCGTACGCCGCCACGCCGCCTTCCAAAGCCGCAACGGTGTTTTCAAGATGTGCGCGCGTGGGGTTGGACAGACGGGAATAACTGTATTCCGAGGGGTCGCCCACCCCTTTATGCACAAAAGTAGAGGTCTGGCATACGGCTTGCGTAAGCGTTCCCCATTCGTCCTTTTTGTTGCCGTCCGCATGCAGACAAAGCGTTTCAAATCGCATATATTTTTACCCCGAATGTAATTATTTTTTTGCGGTAATCAAGTCTTTTATAACTTCGCCCGCCATTATCAGCCCCGCAACCGAGGGGACGAAAGCTACGCTGCCGCACGCGCGGCGCGCGCCGTTTTTTATTTCTTCCCCTCCGCCGTTCGCTTTGGGTTCTTCGCGGGAATATACAACCTTCAGATTGTCTATCCCCATCTTCCTTAACTCCCTCCGCATCGTCTTTGCAAGCGGGCATACGGAAGTTTTATATATATCGGAAACCTCGAACGCGGCGGGGTTGAGTTTGTTGCCCGCCCCCATAGAACTTATTACGGGGACGTTTGCCGCCTTTGCGCTTTTTATTATGGCGAGTTTGCCGGACACGGTATCTATCGCGTCTATAACGTAATCGTATAGGGCGAAATTTAACCCGCTTTGACTTTCAGGCAGGAAAAACATGTTGTGCGTATGCACCTTGCAGGACGGATTTATATCGGCTATCCTTTCCGCCGCAACTTCCGTCTTATACCTGCCCACGGAGGACAATGTTGCGTGTATCTGCCGGTTGACGTTTGAAACGCACACTTTGTCGTTATCGACGAGGTCCAACGCGCCTATACCCGAACGGGCGAGGGCTTCCACCGCGTATCCGCCCACGCCGCCTATGCCGAATACCGCCACACGCGAGGAGGCAAGTTTTTGCATTGCTTCTTCGCCCAAAAGCAATTGTGTTCTGGAAAATTGTTCAAGCATGCCTAAAATATACTCTGCGACGGAAAAAATGTCAATAATTTGAAAGCGAAGCGGGCAAATTATCCGCAATATATCCGTAAAAATAAAGGGGTTTTCCGTACTTATTGCGGCTTTCCCCACATTTATGCGGGTTTTACAAATTAAGCCCCCGCGGCATTGATTTTTAAAAGGTGACATGCTATAATCACTATTGTAAATAAACTTTACGGAGGAATAAAATGAACAAAACAGTTTACTTTTTGATCGACTGCTCCGGCTCGATGCACGGACAGCGCGCAGACGCCGTTAACACGGCGATGGAAAACGTTGTGGCGGACGCAATACCCGAAATAAAACGCCTTAAAACGCCCGATTTGAATATCAACTTCAAGGTGCTGGGCTTTTCAAGCAATTTCACCAACAACGTTGTGCTTATAGCCGAAAGGACGCTTGACGACTTCGATCATTGGGACCCCATCAAACAGGAAACCTTCTACGGCGGCACGCCCACGGGCGCGGCTATCTACGAGGTTATCAAGGACTTGCAGGGCGGCAATTACGGCGAAGAGGACAAAAACGCCGTTGCGCCCGCGATAGTGCTTATTTCCGACGGCGAGCCGACCGACAGCACCCCTTCCTACGACGAGGTGCTGGAATACGCGGACAAGAACAGCCCCAACCACATAAGGCAGTTCAGAAAGTCCCTGCGCGTGGCGATAGGCATTAACGTAAACGAACAGGGCAAGGACAGTCTTAAACGCTTTGCGAAGGTAAGCGACAAAATGGAAAAGGCGGGCATAAAGCCCTACTACGACTGTTCCGAAGAATACACCGACAACCTTGTGGAAATTCTGGAATCGGTGACGTTAAACGCCTCGATAGCAGTTTAAAAGACCGCGGGGAGAGTGAAACACCTCTCCCCCCTTTTAAAATGGAGGGAACGAAATGCCCGACGAAAATAATTTTTTATACGAATTTTTCGGCACGGACGGCACAAAACGTCTGCCGACGCACGCTTCCGCCGCGGCTGAAACGGACGGCGGCGCGCAAAGCGCCATTTTCCCGCCCGCGGATTACGGCGGAAAACTGCGGCTGTGCATAAAGGTTGCCGAAATTTTTGCCGCAAACGAAAACGACGGCGCGGAAGAAACTTTGTGCGCCGCCGCGGACGCTTTACAAACTAAATTGGACAATAAACGCCTGCTTTTGCCCTGCGACTGCGAAAAGGAGCTTCCTGCTAAAGGGCGCGCAAACATCTGCCTTGCAGGCGCGATATTTTTTATAATGACGGGCGGGAAATATCCCGACGAAGTGTGGACGGACGCGGCAAAGCCGCGCGCGGACGGCGCATATGCGCGTATGAACGCCGCGCTGAACGCCTTGCAGTCCGACGGGGATCTGCCCCGCCCCGCCGCCGAAAACATAAGACGTATGGGCGAGGAAATAAAATTTTCGCTTAAAAAACGAGACGTGGAAAAACTTGCCGGCGGCGGAGAAAATGCGGGCGAAGTTAAAATTTACGAGATGCTTTGGGACGCGCTGGCGTTCAAATACCCCAACTACCGACCCAAAATATGGATATCCTGCCTTGAAGAATACCTCGGCAAAAGCCACAGGGCGCGCGTAAAGACAAGCGCCGCGGGCGACGGCGTGGAAATTTACTCCGTCTCGCACGAGGGTATGCTGCAAAAACCCGGGCATATATCCTGCGAGGACTACTCCTCTTGCTGCACATTCGACGGGCGGGACGGCGCGTGGCTTGCCGTTTGCAACGACGGCGTGGGAAGCTGTATCGATTCCGCGCTCGGCTCGCAAAAAGCCGCGGAGGCGCTTAAAAACGTCATTTCCGCGAAAATAGAGCAACTGACCGAAGCCGCAAGAAAAAGCAAACGCTTCCGCAGGCGGTACAAAAGCCAAACGCCCGCGATAAATTGGGTGGAATTTGCGATATATATGCGCAATTCGCTTGCCGGGGATCTGTACGCCGAATGGGAAAAACTTATCCGCGCTTCCGGTGAATACGCAAATTACGGCGGCGCGGGAACGGAGGCTTTCGCCACCACAATGCAGTTTGCGTTCGGTTGCCCCGATTACGTGCTGTGCGGCGCGGTGGGCGACGGCGTATTCTTCGTGAAAAAATCCGAACGGATAACAGACAGAATCGCGGTGGGCGGATTTGACGTGAACGACGGCGTTTCCGGCGTAACGCAGACCGAAGTTCTTACGCTGGCGCACCTTAAAACAAATCCGCACGCGTTGCAAATGAGATTTTTCGACGCGGACGAAGTGGACTGCATACTTATAGCTTCCGACGGGGCGGATTCCCTGTTCGGAAATATGAAAAACAAGCTGGATTTCTGCTACGAGCTGTACGAAACGGCGGACCCCTCCGAAAGGGCGGACAAGGCGGACGCCGCCGCGATGCGCTGCGCGGATTACAACGAGACGCAGTGCGGAAAGGGCGACGACTGCTCTATCGTGTTCGCGCTTATGACGCACGGCGAAAGAGAGAATACTGACGAGGTGAAAGATGATTAATACGGGAGATATCGTAGCTTTCAAGGGCGAACCCTATACCGTGGACCGCAAATTGGGGCAGGGCGGACAAGGCTCGATATGGCGCGTAAAGGACAGGCAGGGCAAGTTTTTTTGCGTTAAGATACTAAACGAACAGGATTATCAGAAGCGTTGCAATAAGATAGAAAACGTGCGACAACTTATAAATTCCGGGATAGAAAAGCGCATAGACGAAATAGCCGCAAGGGAACAGGTTGACTTTGTTTTCCCCAAAAGCATGTGCGAAGCGAACGGCGAAGTTGCCTATCTTATGGACTGCGTGCCCGGCAAAACGCTTAACGATATGCTTATCGACGGCGAAATACAGAAGATGAGCGTAACCCAAAAACTGCGCATCATAAAGAAAATAGCCACGGCTTTGACGCTTTTGCACAACGTGGGGCACTGCTATACGGACATAAATTGGGGCAACTTTATGTACAATGCGGACAGCGGTTTTATATACGTTATCGACTGCGAAAACGCCGCAAACTCCGCCGATATAGAAAGCGGGAAATTGAACTTTTTGAAGGGCACGGGATTTTTCCTTGCGCCCGAAGTGGCGTTCGGAAAGGAAAAAGTTTCGATATACAGCGACAGATATGCGCTTGCCACATTCATCTTCCGCATGCTGTTGGATAACTGCCTGCAATCGGCTTATCACGGCGAGATAATGTATTCCGTTTTGCCCGCCTGTCTGGATATGGAAGGCGTTAAGGAAGCCGTGGACGACGGCGATCTGGACATAAGGTGCCTCACCTACATCTTCGACCCCAAAGACAGATGCAATTGCGTGGACAACCTTATGCGCAACAGCAAAAACCCCGCCAACATCGCGTTCAGAAAAAATCTGGACGAAAAATTGAAGATATGGGATTCGCTTGATTTGAGGCTGAAACAACTTTTTGAAAAGGCGTTTGTTAAACCTTTCGACCGCGAATCCCGCCCCACCGCGCACAGCTGGGCGAAAATTATAGGCGAAATTCTTGCGGGAAAGCCCGCGGACGGCGCGGAAGCCGCAAAAAAGCACGGGGCAAAGCCCGACGCGCCGTCGCCGTCATATATTATGAGCGCGGCGATACCCGCCGAAGCGCCCCGCGCCCCTGCGGAAAACCAACCTTACCCCTCTTTTTACGGCGGCAGGGCGCCCGACGGCAAACAAAATTACAACGCCTTCCGCGCGCCCGAAAGCCACGCGGTGAAGTACGCCAGCTTTTACGGCGGAGTGCCTTCGGGAACCTATATCGAATACCTTTCCGCAGAGGGAAACGTACGCTATTACAAGCTGAACGGCGGCAAAAAGAAAATAAGCGGCGCAACGTTGGCGCTTGACGCGCCCGAAGCGGGAGAATTCGAATGCGACAACGGCGCGGTTTACTTTACCTGCGCGGGCGAAGCGGAAATACGCGACCGCAACGACAGTCGCATAGCCGAACTTAAAGACGGCGACGGCGCAAAACTTTGCGACGGATATAAAATTGTTTATAAAAACGGGAAAACTTTGAAAATACACGTTTGACGAGGATACGATGCTTAAAGAGAGATTTCACCGCTACTGCGAGGGAATGAGGGAAATGGCAGCACGCGAACCGGCTTGGAAAGACAAGCCCTCGCTCTATATATCGGACTACCTGCGGGAAAACGTAAACTACGGATATGCGAAAGCCGTTTACGACCTTGCGGACTACGTGTGCGCCATTCTTTTTGAAATAGCCGAAAGCGGCAACCGTGAAGTCGATCCGCTTGAAATAGCTTTCGCCGCGCAGAGAAATATGAAGCGCGACTGCCGCCCCGATATTTACCGCGTGCAGGCGTACGTGTTTGTAACGCGGCTTTTTGCCGTGTGTTTGGGGCTTGCCGACGAAAACGAAGTGGCGACGGACGATTTGGACGAGAACGAGCTTTTGAGCTTCGACCCCTCCGTTTCGATTGAAAAGCAAGCCACGCCGCAAGAAAAGAAGCTGGAATTTTACCGCATAAGGCTGCTTGACGTTTCCCGCAATAACCCTTTGGTGAACTTTAAAAACAGCCGTACAAGTATGCTTACGCTTCATTCCGGAAACATAGACGGGACGATGAAGGCGCTTATTTCCGGCAAGCGGGTGAGATTTGCCGAATGGAAATTATTTAAACCGCAAACCGTTTTGCAGTGCAAACTGTGCGGCAAATACCTCTTCCGCCCCTTTATCCCTTTCGATAAAAAGACGAGATACGCCGAAGCCTGCCCCGACTGCGACAGCGGCAACACTTCGGGCAGGAAAAGCATGGTAACTTTGAAGGAAGACCTTGTACTGCACGACGGCTACGTCGCGTGCGAGTGCGGCGGAAAGATAGCTTTGGACGAAGTGCGCAAAGCAAACGCAACCTGCCCCGTTTGCGGAAAGCCCGCAAAACTTACTTCCTATCCCCTGATAGAGCGTTCCCTGCTTACCTCTCTGCCGTCAACCGCCGTACTCTGCGCGTTGCCCGACGACGAGGCGCAGGAAACGGTGAAAAGAATGACGGGCAAGGCGAAAAATATGGAGCGGAACTTCGGCTTGCACGTGCTTTACCTCGCCTGCGGCTTCCTCAATTGGAAAGATTCGTCGGGAACTGCCTACCGCTCGCCCATACTTCTCCTTCCCATCACGCTTACCTACGACAGGACAAGCGCGGAATGTTACTTCGAGGCTTCCGAAGCGAAGCCCGAATTTGTGCTTAACCGTACGCTTACGCATATGCTGGAAGGATATTCCGCAATGTGTTCGCTTACTATGCCCGAATACGACAAATCTTTCGGCGCAAAGACATACTTCCGTATGCTGACCAACGTCTGGAAAAATTCGTCCTCCGCGGCGGCGCAGATTACCAAAGATTGGACGGTGACGGAAGGCTTGGGGCTGGGGCTTTTCCACTATCAGAAACTGCAACTTGAACACGACATTGAAACCAACCGCGCGCTGTACCTTGAAAATCCCGTTATACGCAGGATATGCGGCGACGAATGTCCCCTGCCCGACGCGGAACCCGCAAAAGAAGGCGCTAAATATATGGTGCTTGACGCCGATTCCAGCCAGGAAAATGTTATACGGGCGGCGGCGGAAGGCAAGTCCTTCATATTACAGGGTCCGCCCGGTTCGGGCAAAAGCCAAACGATTACTAATATGATAGCCACGGCGGCGGGAAGCGGAAAATCCGTGCTGTTCGTAACGGAAAAAGCCACTGCGCGCGCGGTGATAACGGATAACCTCGGCAGGCTTGAAGTGGACGGCGCACATTCGCTGAACGATTTCGTCCTCGACTTCGAACACCTGAACAAGCGCGGCGGCGCGGTTTGCAGGGACCCCTTTGTAGCGGAAATAAACAAGGCGCTTGCCTGCGGCAGACCCGCCGACAGATACAATTCCCCCTCCCCCGAAGAATTGGCGGAAGGGAGGCGGAAAATACAGAGATATATGAACCAGATTTCCGCCGTGGACGCCGACGGCGAATCATACGAGAAGATATTGCAGAGGGCGGCGCCCTACGCGAAATACCGCAAACTTAACAGCTTTACGGACTACGATTGCGACAACCGCGGCATAGACGAACTTATCGCGCGCATTTCAAGATTCTATTCGCTTTGCGGCAGGGGAAAGGTATACTTCAACTACCGCGACGACCCGCTTATAAACTGCAAGGGCGACGGCAGCGGCAAACTTGAAAGGCTGTGCGAAAGATACTCCGTCACAATAAAAAAATTGAAGGAATGTGCGGAAGCGGCGAAGAAATTTTTCGGCTGCGAACTTGCGTTTGAAAGGGAAAGCCTTACAAGGGCGCTTACGCTTGCGGAGGATTGGGCTGAAGCCCCCGCGCTGCCCGTGCAGATGGCGCAAATACAAGACAGGGATGTTTTGCACGCGCTTACGGTTGAAGCCGCATTGCGGCGCGGGCAGGCGGAAAAATTGTGCGCCTGCGCGGGCGGGAACTACCGTCGCGAAATAGACCCCGCCGCCTATGCCGCCGTTGACGCGGAAGAGCTTGCGGCGCAATTGCCTTTATTCCGCCCGATTTTTTCGAGATTGGGCAAAAAATACAAAATTTACGCCGCGAAAGTTATCGGTTGCTTTAAAGACAAGCCGCGCAAAATAAAATATTCCGAACTTGCGGTTTACGCGGATAAATTGATAAAATACCGCGAATATACCCTTATGAAAGCCGAATACGACGGCAAAAGCGAGGATGATTACAAAAACTTCGGCTCGTCGCCGCAGACCGCGGAAGAATGGGACGAAATATTGCGCGTTGCGGACGGCATAAAGAACTTTTACTTCCGCAACGACGCGGCGGGATACGACCTCGATACGCATAGGGGCGCGCTTTTGAGATTCACCCCGCAGGCGGCTGACGCCACGCGCAACGCGGCGCGCAAATTGGCGGAAGCGCTTGCGGAAGCGCTGGACGGCGAGGCGATTTTAAACAGGGAGATAACGGCATTTTTCGACGGCGCGTCCGACGGGCGGTTTTGCATAAGCGAAGCCGAAACGGTTGCCGCCGAAAAGGACAGACTTGCCGATTGGTACAACTTCCGCGCGGACCTGAAATGGGCGGACGAAAGCGGCGCGCGGGGGATTTTGGACGAGCTTACTGAAAACGGCGTAAGCGAGTACGAAACCGCGGTGGGAATGATTTACGGCACATATTATAAACTTGCCGCCCACGAATACGCGCTTAAAAACAGTTTGGATTGCGTGCTGTCCTTTGAACGCGACGAACACAGCCGTCTTATGGAAAACTATGCGCGCCTTGACGAACGCGCGCTGAAATCGGGGGCTTTGCAGTTATATCTGCGGCTGGACGAGTTGAAGCGCGCCGCGGCTTTTGCGCGGGCGGGCGGAGCAACGGGCGAATATCCCAAACTGCGCTCCCTTGCCAAACATTCCATAAAGGAAACCATACTTGAAAATTGGGAATATATACGCAGGATAAAGCCCTGCTTTATGATGTCGCCGCTGAACGTAAGCCAATATATAGACCCGTCTATTAAATTCGATATGGTGATATTCGACGAGTCTTCGCAGATATTTATCGAGGACGCCCTTGCAAGCATTGTGCGTGGCAAACAGATAATAATTGCGGGCGACAGAAACCAGCTTCCCCCCTGCGACTTTTTCCGCGCAGACGACATAACCGTGGACGGGGACGACAGGCTGTTCGACGAAGAGTCCGAATCGGAATATTCGGTACTGAACGTCGCCAACGCGGCGCTGGGGGACGTTTCCATTTCCCTGAAATGGCATTACAGAAGCTGTGACGAGACGCTTATAGCCTTTTCCAACGAGCATTTCGATTACAACCTGATAACCTTCCCCTCCGCCTTTAAAAACGAAAATTACGGCATAGAATACCGCCGCGTGCCGTACAGCCCCGACAGGGCGTACGATTCCGGTTCAAAGGGTTCGCACGCGAACCCGGGCGAGGCGGAAGCCGCGGTGAACCTGCTTTGGCGGGAAATGAACCACGCGGAAAGGAAAAACTATTCATTGGGCGTGGTGGCGTTTTCAAACGCGCAGGCGATGGAAATAGAGTCCCGCTGGCTGAAATTCCGCGAAGATCCCGCGCGTAAGCCTGTGATTGAGGCGTGGGAAAACAGCCATAAGGACGAGCCGCTGATTTTTTGCAACCTTGACACAATGCAGGGCGACGAACGCGACACAATGCTTTTAAGCGTGTGCTATTCCAAAGACGCGAACGGCAGATTCACCCTGCCGTATTTGGGCAGATTGCGCCTGCGCGCAGGCAAAAAGCGGCTTAACGTTGCGGTTACGCGCGCCCGCCGCAGAATGATAGTTATTTCCACGCTTGACGTGTATTCCCTGAAATCCGCGATAGAGGCTAGTAGCGCGCCCGCGGAAAACAAGGAAGGCGCGGTTGCGCTGTGCGAATTTTTGGATTATGCCGAAACGATAAAGCGCGTAGGCGTATACGGTTCCCGCGCGCCCGCAACGCCCGTAGCGGCTTCGGTATGCGCCGCGCTGGACGAGGCGGGGATAGATTACAGGACGGAAATAGGCAGATCGGAATGTAAAATAAACATAGGCGTATGCGCGAAAGACAACCCCGAAAATTTTGCGCTGGGGATAATAATAGACAACCCCTCCCGCCCCGATCTGGACAGCGTGCGGGAATACACCCGCCTTACAGAACAACTGCTGGAAAATAAGTATTTCTGGAAAATTTACCGCGTCTTCCCCGAAGCGTGGATAAAAAACTATTCCTATGAAAAGGCAAAACTTTTGGACGAGGCGCGGCGGGCTTTGAACCCGTAACGCAAACTCCGCCGCGCCGCGGCGGAGTTTTTTTGTTTTATGCGGGAAAAAGTAACCCGTTTCGGCGCGCGGGTATAAAATATATAGCGAAAGAAATTTACAGTCTTTTTTTCAACCCGCAAACAGCGGGCGTTTTTGCTTGCTATTTTCGGCGGCGGTGATATAATAATCAAAGTGACCGGACGTATACTTTAAGATGAAAACAAAAAGCATGGATATGACCCTGACGCGCGGACTTATGAAAAACATGTGTCTTTTCATACTTCCGCTTATGCTGACGGGAATTTTACAACTTTTATACACCGCAAGCGACCTTATTGTTTGCGGGCTTTTCGGCTCGGAACACTCTTCGGGCGCGATATCCTCCACCAACTCGCTGATAAACCTGATAGTAAATCTGTTCATCGGGCTTTCCATAGGCGCAAACGTACTTATGGCGCGCTGTTACGGCGCGAAGGACGCCGAAAAGGGACAGCGGGTAGTTTATACGGCTATGGCGCTTTCCGCCATTCTCGGCGTTGCCGTGGGCGTGGTGGGCAGCGTGTGCGCAAAATACTTCCTGCAATGGCTGAACACCCCGCAGGAATATATAGGGCTTTCCATAAAATATCTGACGATATACTTTATCGGCGTGCCGTTTACCATAATCTACAACTTCGGTTCCGCGCTGTTGCGCGCCGTAGGCGATACGCGCAAACCCTTTTATTTTTTGACTGCTTCCGGCGTGGTGAACGTGCTGTTGAACCTGCTGTTCGTGGTGGTGTTCAGGTTAGACGTGCCCGGCGTTGCCATCGCCACCTCCGTTTCGCAATTTGTCGCGGCGGCGCTGGTTGTGGCTGATTTACTGCTTAAAAAGACGGGCTTTTTCCGTTTCAAAGTAAAAGAAATACGCATATACGGCAAGGAAGCGCTGGAAATAGTGCGCATAGGACTGCCCGCAGGACTGCAAAGCGTGCTGTTTTCCGTTTCCAACGTGATGATACAGAAGAGCATAAACGACCTCTGCCGCATATACGGCCCCGCTTTGGGCGACGGCAACGGAGCGTCCTCGTCGCTGGAAGGCTTTGTATATACGGCTATGAATTCCTGCGCGCAGGGCGCGGTTACCTTCGCTTCGGCAAATTACGGCGCGAAAAACAAGAAAAACATACTGCGGAGCATACTTTACGCGCTTATACTTGTGCTTGCCGTATGGTTTGTGTTAAGCGGCGTAATACTTTTGCTGGATAGGCGGCTGTTGGGGCTGTACGTGAAGGATTCCGACGCGGTGAAATGGGGCAGGCAACGGCTTTGGATAATACTTTGCACCTACTTTATGTGCGGGTTTATGGATACTTTCGCCTTTGCTTTGCGTTCGATAGGATATTCCGTCCTGCCGACGGTGATTTCCACCTGCGGCGCGTGCGGGTTCAGGCTTATCTGGATATTCGCGCTGTTCCCCATAGATTACTTCCACAACCTCAAATGGCTGGCAATATCCTATCCCATTTCGTGGGCGCTTACCTGCGCGGTGCACGCCGTCTGCTTCTTCGTGCTTTTCAGAAAACTTAAATTCCCCGAAAGCGAAAAAGCCGAACCGCCGCAAGAATCGGAAGAAAGCGCATAGCCCGTTATTTACCGCATATATGCGGGTGTTTTGCGCAAATTAAAAAAATACGCCCCCGTTCCTTTTCAGGGAACGGGGGCTTTTTTCAGATTAAATAGTCCGCCGCGCGCAAAATCATATCTCTATCAAAAATCCCCTCTCACGCAGAAGATTTTCTATCTCGTCCAAAACGCTTTCGCTGTCCGCCGAAACGGTGTGATAATGATAGCCGTCCGTAACGCTCATAAGCGGTTTGGACGCGCCCGAAACAAGCGAGCGGTAAAGTTCTTCCACGTGCGTTTTGTTGTGCAAATCGAGGCGGGCGGTGATTCTGCCGTAAACCCTGTGATTTACGAATATATCTTCCACTTTTCCGCCCGCGCCTATTATAAGCAACCCTTCGTCCACAATCTCCTCAAACGAGTGGCGGCACTTGAAAACGCGCGCCGCCTGCGGCTTTGTGTTAAGAAGATAGCCGCGGTTGGTGGAAGTTATCGCATAGCCGTTTGCGCGCAGGATAGCGACGTCCTGCACGATAACCTGCCGCGACACGCCGAATTTATCCTTTAACACGCTTGCCGGTACGGGATTATCGGTGTTGCCTATAAAACTTAATATTTCCGCGCGCCTTTTGTCGGATTTCATTTCTTCACCGTGGGATTGAGATTTTTAAGCGAGAGATCGAGTATGGGCGCGCTGTGCGTAAGCGCGCCGCTGGAAACGTAATCCACGCCCGTTTCGAGGATGTTTTTGATATTTTCCTTCGTTATGTTGCCGCTACATTCCGTCAAAGCCCTGCCGTCTATAAGCTGAACGGCTTTTTTCATGTCCTCAACGCTCATATTGTCAAGCATAATAACGTCCGCGCCCGCTTCCACCGCTTCGCGGCACATATCGAGGTTTTCCACCTCCACCTCTATCTTCCTGACGAACGAGGCGTAACTTCTCGCCATTTCCACCGCCTGCTTTACGCCGCCCGCCGCGCCTATGTGATTGTCCTTTAAAAGTATGCCGTCCGAAAGGTTGTGGCGGTGGTTGCCGCCCCCGCCCACTTTTACGGCGTACTTTTCGAAGATGCGCATATTGGGCGTGGTTTTGCGGGTATCCAGCAGTTTTGTTTTACTGCCTTCAAGCAATTTCACCACTTCCGCTGTATATGTGGCTATGCCGCTCATGCGCTGTAAAAAATTAAGCGCGGTGCGCTCGCCCGAAAGCAATACGCGTATATCGCCCGAAACTTCGGCAAGCAATTCGCCCTTTTTCACCCTGTCGCCGTCGGTGCAGTGCAGATTTACTATCGTGCGCGGATCGAGAATTTTGAAAGTGCGCTCGAAAACGTAAAGCCCGCAAATCACGCCGTCCTGCTTGCAGATAAGTTGTACGCTGCCCTGCATTTCGCGGGACATTACCGCGTTTGTGCTTACGTCCTCGTTGGGAATATCTTCCATAAGCGCCATCTTTATAAGTTCGTCGGCGTTTATTTTGTTTGTTACGGGATTATTCACGGTTTGCCTCCTCTATAGCTTTCAATATAGTACGTTTGTATTCTTCCATAAGTTTTTCGGGCTGTTCATAGGGCGTTAAATCCAGCATATCCGCGGCTGTTTTGGATTCCGCCCTGTCCGCGGGGACGTAATTTGCGGCTATATCCTCCGCCGCCCTGCCCGCGAAAATTATGCTTTCCAACAGCGAGTTGGAAGCAAGGCGGTTTTTGCCGTGCACGCCGTTGCAAGCCGTTTCGCCCACGGCGTACAGTCGGGACATTGTGGTTCTGCCGTTAAGGTCGCTTTGAACGCCGCCCATAAAGTAATGTTGCGCGGGCACTACGGGGATACATTCGGTAAACACGTCGTAGCCCTCCTCCCCGCACTTTGCAACTATCTGCGGGAAGTGGGCAAGTATTTCTTCCCTGCCTATCCCGCGCATATCCAGCCATACGAAATCCGTTCCGTCCTCTTCCATCTTGCGGTAGATGGCGGCGGTTACCACGTCGCGCGGCTGCAATTCGTCGGTGAACCTGCAAAAATTTTTATCGCGGAGAACGGCGCCTTCGCCCCGAACAGATTCGGAAATGAGAAAACACCTGCCCTCCGTCGCGGACGTGTACAGCGTTGTGGGGTGAACCTGAACATAGTTTACGTTTTTAACCTTAACGCCCCTTTTAAGCGCTATCGCCACGCCGTCGCCCGTAAGCAGGCGGAAATTTGTGGAACGCTTGAACACCCCGCCTATGCCGCCGCACGCAAACACGGTATAATCCGCAAATATTAGGGAAGTTTTGCCCGCCGCGCGCGCCACTATGCCGTAACAGCAATTGCCCCTGCTTATTATGTCAAGCATACACACGTCGGGGCAGATTTCCACGTTGGGAAGCGCCGTCACCCTTTCCATAAGGCGGGTGGTTATTTCCTTGCCCGTGGTGTCCTCGTGATAGCAGATCCTGTTGGCGGAATGTCCGCCCTCCCGCGTGACGGCGAGGTTGCCGTTTGCGTCGCGGTTGAACTGCACGCCCAACCCTATAAGTTTTTCTATGGTGCGCTTTGACGAGCGTATCATACATTCCACCGCGGCGGGGTCGTTTTCGCCGTGACCCGCCGCCATGGTGTCGTTAAAATAACTGTTGTAATCGCTTTCGTCCATCAGGCAGCATATCCCGCCCTGCGCGAGATAGCTGTCGCTTTCGTCCGGCAAGCCCTTGCAGATGATAAGCGCTCGCTTATCCTGCGGAAGGTTAAGCGCGCAGTTAAGCCCCGCCACGCCGGAACCGACTATGATTACGTCGTAAAAGTTTTTCAATTTAAGCCGCCTTAAAACTTTATAGCAAAAGTTTACACTAAAACTTTACACCTGTCAAGTCATATGTAAACATTTTTTGCAAACGGGGCAAATAAAAACGCGCAAAAGCCGCGGCGCGTATTGCGGGCGGGACGTTTCGACAAAAAGTTATAAAATAACGGGGCAAGATGCGCCCGCGCCCGCCATACTATAAAACGTAGAGGTGATTTTTATGAAAGTTTCGGAAATATGCGGCAGGATAATTAAAAGCGCAAGCGGAAAGACGGGATATGTGATTTCGGTAAACGAATTTGCGGGTAAGCCGTGTTGCCTTGTATGCGCGGACGAAAACGAGAGGGAATTTACTGTGGATATAAAGGACGTAAGCATGGAACGCGGCGAAATGATTTACGCCGACCGCGCCTATCTTGCAAAGCACAGCGTGCCCATAAGGCTGGGCAAGCCCGTGTACGATACAGAGGGCAAATTTTTGGGCACGCTTACGGACTACACTTTTCAGCCGCAGAAGGAAGGCTTTGCCTGCGTGGGCAGAAAGAAATACCCCGCCGCAGACGTGGCGAACGGGGACGTTATGATAGTGCGCCGCTATACCCCCACCCTTAAAAGCGACGTGGAAAAAGACGGAAAGGTTATCTTCCGCAAGGGCACGCACGTAACAGAGGAAGTTTTGGAGGCGGCGCGCGCAGAGGGAGAGTACGTGCAGACCAATCTTAAAACGCTTAAATAGATTTAATCCTTTTAATTGACACGGCTATCGGCGTATGATATAATGACATTACAAATCAGGAGGATGATTTTATGTACAAATGTAAAGTATGCAACGCCGTTTTCGACGGCGACAAATGCCCCGTCTGCGGCGCGCCCGCGGAAAAAGCCGTAAAACTGCCAGAACTTAAAGGCAGCAGAACGGAAGCCAACCTGCTTTATGCGTTTGCCGGGGAAAGCCAGGCGCGCAACAAGTACACCTACTTTGCTTCCAAAGCCAAAAAGGAAGGATACGAGCAGATCGCCGCGCTGTTCACCGAAACGGCGGACAACGAAAAGGAACACGCAAAAATGTGGTTTAAGGAATTGGGCGGGATAAATTCCACCCTTGAAAACCTTAAAGCCGCCGCCGCGGGCGAACACGAGGAATGGACGGATATGTACGCCGGGTTTGCGAAAGTTGCGGAAGAGGAAGGCTTTACCGAACTCGCCGCAAAATTCCGCGCGGTGGCGGAAATAGAAAGGCGCCATGAGGAAAGATACCTCGCCCTCGCCGCAAATATCGAAAACAACGAAGTATTTGCCAAAAAGACGGGTATACACGTTTGGAAGTGCCGCAATTGCGGGCACGTTGTGGTAAGCGAAAAAGCGCCCGAAGTTTGTCCCGTATGCGCGCATCCGCAGGCGTATTTCGAGATAGAAGCCAAAAATTATTGATAAGCGCAAAAAAAAGCGCCGCTTGCAAGCGGCGCTTTTTTTATACGTTGTATTTTGCCATAAGTTTTAAAAGGGTATTGAAATTTTCGTTGAGAATTTCCGCTTCGGGAGGGGAAAGCGTGCCTTTAAGTTGCAACACCGCAAGCGTGTTTTTCAGCTTTTCCAGCTCCTGCCTGTCGCTTTTGCCCAAATTTTTGCTTAAAAGCCTATCCGTCACGCCCATAGCGTGTTCCAGCCTTACGCTGTTTTTTGCGGCGGGGATATCCCCCCTTACCTGCATTTTGGGATTTGCGGGCGCGGGCGGCGCGGCGGGCGTAACCGCGGCGTATGCGATGGGCGCGGGCTGTTTTTTAACGCGTATAAGGCACAGCGCGCCGTACATTACGTAGCCCGCCATCCAGAACAGCGCGGCTGCAACCAATGCCGAAAGCGACTGCGTTTCGCTTAAAAACGCCACAAGCACCGCGGCGGCGTAAAGGTTGACGAGGCACAGAAAGGGACGTTTGCAAGCCCCGCGCACGGCGGGAAGTTTTATAGCGAGTATAACCGTCGCAAGATAGATTAACAGAAAGGAACCGAGAAGCGCCCACATAAGCGCGTCGAAGGGGCTCCGCTTCGCCGCGGAGCATACTTTTTCGATAAATTCAACGAACATACGCATAGATTATATCCGCAGTCCGCTTAAAAATAGTGATATATATTGTGTTTTTTTGGGGAATAGCCGCGATTTTAAAGATTTATAAGCCTGCGCGCGAAGATGTTTACTATGTGCGTGGATATCTCTTCCGCGGGCACGTTCATTATTTTGGATACGGCAAGTTTATACAGCGCAAGTTGCGGCGCGTACGTGCTTACAAGGTGCGCGTCGTCCTTTGCGGAATACTTATAATCTATTATGCGTATTACGCCGCGCCCCACAGCCAACAGGTCAATTGCGCCCTGCACCAGCACTTCCGCCTGTGAAGAGGTATCGAGGAACGACGAGGCGGGCAAACTGCATAAAAATTCCCTCTCGCGGTAAAGCGTTGCGCCGCGGAGATCCGCAAATACGGGCATAGACAGAATTTCGGAAAGGTTATCCGCGCTTAAAAGGGCAAGCCCCTCGTCCGTGATGAGATTGCGCGCGTTAAGTTCTTTAAGTTGCCTTTCTATATCGGCTTTGCCGCACAGCGTAAGGTCGGCAAGTTGCAGGTATCTGTGGTAGGCTATGCCGCGCTCCGCGCCCGTACTCTCTTCCGCGGGGAACAGCTTTTTCGGCGCGTAATAATCGTCCCCGCCGTCAAACCTTATTATCGCCGAAGCCGAACTTTTTACGGGCAAATCCACGCTTTCCGCGTGGGGATATGCCCTTTCGAACACGCCGTTCAAGCCGCTTTCGATCTGCTTGTCCGGTTCGGCGGCAAGCGTTGTTTTCGCGCCGGCGGAGGGCGTTGCCGAAGTTTGCATAATTTCACTGCCGTGGGCGTTTATATCGAACAGTTGCGCATAGTTGCCTGCGGTAAACAGATTTATTCCGTCGTACTGCGGCGCGGTTTCCGCCATAATGTGCAGGCGGCTCATCGCGCGGGTGCAGGCGACGTAAAAGAGGTTCAACTCGTTTTTAAGTTCTTCGCGGTTTTTGCGCCGCGCGCACAGTTCGCCCAAAACGGTGTTGCGTTTGGTCATATCCGCGTCGTCGTAAAATTTGGGCGCAAAGCCGAACTCGTCGTCAATTATAAGCGAGCCCGCCGCGTCCCTGCCCTTGAACGGGGCGCACACGTCGGCAATTATCACTATGGGGAATTCCAGCCCTTTGGAGGCGTGCATCGTCATTATTTTTACGCTGTCCGAAAGCGCGGGCGCGGGCGGGCTTATCTTTTTCTGTCCGTCGCCTAACTTTTGCATAAACGCGCAGAGGTTAATCCCCTCGCCTTCGGCGGCAAAGCGGCGCACGTTCCTCAATTTTTCGCCGCCGTCCGCCGCAAATTCGCTTTCAAGCCCCGTGCTTTCCAAAAGTATATCCACCATTTCCGCGGCGGTGCATATTTCCGCCTCGTCGCGCAAAGCCTGCGCCTTGCCGTAAAACCCGTTAAGTTTTTCCGCAATTTCGTCGCGGCGCTCTTCCGCATATTTTTTACAGCACAGGCGGAAGGGCGCCCTGCCCGCGGCGCGGTACGCCGTCCTTATGCGGGCAAGCTCGTCCGCGGTAAACCCGCCCAACGGCGAAAGCAACGCCGTGGCGAGGGGAATATCCTGTTCGGAATTATCTATATAGGAAAGTATATCGGTGATTTTTTTAACTTCGGGGCGGTCGCGCAAGTCGTCCGTCTGCGCGCCGGAAGGCGTATACCCCGCGTTTTTAAGCGCGCGGACTATTCCGTTTGCGCTTTTATCGTCGTTTTTGCGGGTGAGTATGCATATGTCGCCCTGCTGTACGGGGCGGTAACCGCCCGTAGCGGGGTCGTACACTTCGCTTTCAAGCTCCCTGCGGACGATTTCCGCAACCGCAAGCCCCTCGCGGGTGTCCTCCGCTTCCTTCGCGCCCCTTTTGACGGAATATATGCCTGCCGCGGCGTTTTTTTGCTTTTCTTCCTTGCCGAACACGTGTATCTGCGCGGAACCGTAGCCCGCGGGATAGTCGGCTCCGCGCGTCATAAACGAAGTTTTTGTATAATCGAACCCGCAACTGTCGTCCGTCATTATATCGGCGAAAATTTCGTTGACGAAATTTATCACCCCGTCCGACGAGCGGAAGTTGGAGGAAAGTTTAAGCGCCGTGCCCCCGCTTTTGCCGAAGCCGGCGTACTTTTCGGCGAAGAACGCCGATTTACTGCCGCGGAAGCCGTATATCGCCTGCTTTACGTCGCCGACGAGGAAAAGCTCGCCGCAGCCGAGCATTGATATTATCTCTTCCTGCACGGGGTTGACGTCCTGATATTCGTCCACGCAGATAAAGGAATACTTCGAGGCTATTTCGCCGCGCACTTCGGGATTGGACAGCAGGCTGACGGTAAGCTGTTCCAGATCGTTGTAGTCCAGCTTGTTTTCGTCGCGCTTGACGGCGGTATATCCGCTGTCGAAATCGGTAAGCGCCTCCGCAAGCGCGGTTACGGTTGCGCCGCTTGCGATAAACGCCGCCTCTTCCTCTTCGCGGGTGCGGAAGGCGGGTTTGCAACTTTCAAAAAACTTCTTTGCGCCGTCCCTGAAAGCGGCAAACTTATCGCCGTATTCGGCGTCGTGCGGCCTTGCGGTGCGGGTAAATTTGGGCAGGGGCGCAAAGAGGTCGCCGTGGCGTACGCTTTCCGCCGCTTCCCGCATTTCATCGAATATCTTTGCATAGGCGGGGTGTACACCGCCGAAATTACGGGCAAATTCATCTATGCGCCTTTCGAGAATACGCATACGCCCGTCGATATCTTCGGAAAATCTGCGGCACACCTCCTCAAACCCGCGCGGGGTGAACAGCTTTGTAATCTCTTTCAAAAATTCGGCGTAGTGCGCGCGTATGCGCAAAGACGAATAGCAACTTACGATAAGTTTGCGCAGTCCGTCGTCGCTGTGACCCTTGAAAAATATCTTTAAAAGTTGCTTAAAACTTGCGTTATCTTCGGCATAGTACCGCTCGAATAAGCTATCCAGCACGCGCTGTTGCAACACGGAGGCTTCGGCGTCGTCCGCGCTTATCACGTCGAAATCGGAAGATATGTCAAGCGCGTAAAAATAGGTGCGCAGAAGTTTTCCGCACAGCGAATGTATAGTGGAAATGTTTGCGGAGGGGATTTTGGAAAGTTGAAGTTTAAGCCGCGCCGCCACTTCGGCGGGGGCGTCGCCCAACCGCGATATTATTTCGGCGCGCAACTTTTCCTTCATCTGCGCCGCCGCTTTTTTGGTGAAAGTTACGGCAACCACGCCTTCGAGGTCGGCTCCCTCGCACAGCGCGTCGGTGAGTTTGCGGATCATTACGGAAGTTTTACCGCTGCCCGCGGAAGCCGAAACTATAACCTTTCCGCGGCAGTTTACCGCGGCTTGCTGTTCGGGTGTGAGATTCATTTCTTACCCCCCTCTCCGCGGACTATCGCGGCGATATCGGCGCAGGAAACGCCGCTTTCTTTGCGCGGCAGTATCTTTTCGCCCGCGGCAAAGCCGCAACTGCCGCCCATCCTGCAATATTTGCACGCGTCGGGCACGGGCGAGGGCTGTATATTGCCGGCGAACATCTCTTCCGCGCCGCTTTGCGCTATCAGGCGGGCATAGCCGAGAAAATCGCCGAAATCTTCCGCAGACAGCGAACCTTCCAGCGGTTTCCCGCCCGAATTTACGTATATATATTTGCTTTTTCCGCTTTCCGTCAGGGTAGTATCGGAGGCGCGCAACACCTCTTTGCTGACGTCGGTAAACCCGCGCATGCGGAACACGCCGTTATCCGCGTCGCTTTCGCGGTAATCGTACGAGGCGGGGAAATAGTACGCGCCCACGCCCCGCCTGCCCTTGCTTGCGGCAAGAAGATAAAGCGGAAGCTGTAATTTAAGCCCCATATAGTACTTCGCCGCGGAGCTGTCTATCGTGCCCGTCTTGTAATCTATAACCCGCACCATATCGCCGCACGCGTCCACCCTGTCTATCTTGCCGTAAAGTTTAAGTCCGTCGGCAAGGTAAATTTCAAAGGGCTTTTCGGTGTTTTCCACGGCGAACCCGGAATTGCAAAGCTGTTCGTACACGCCCCCGCATATTTCGCGGGCTTCGCTTACGAGGCGGCTTGCCGCGTATCTGCCTCCGCCGCTTTCGGTAAGCGGGGAATATAAGGGCGTGGTTAAAAGTTTTTCGGCTGTTTCCGCGGCGCGGGCGCACGCCTCTTCGCGGGAGGCGAACAGTTTTGCCGCGGGCGCAATTTCGCAAAGCACCGCGTGTATGAAGTTGCCCACGTCAACCACGCGCAAAGTCTGCTCCTCCCTTTCCTGCAATTTAAGCCCGTTTTGCATAAAGGACTTGTACGGGCAGGAGAAGTAGTTTTCCAGCGCGGTGGGCGAAACGCTGCCGTACGCGGCGAACAGATTTTTGCCCACGGTTATGTTGCTTACGCCTACGGGGTTAAGCGCGGCTTCCGCCTCGTCCCCGTAACCGTGGGCGGAAAGTACCGAATATATTGCGGAAACGGCGCTTTCGGGCAACGCCCCGCCGCCGTTAAGCCGCTTTAAAGCGGGCTGTTTTTCACTGCAATAGTACGGGATAAGCCCCGGGTAGCGTTCAAGCCGCTTACAGCTTACCGGGGCGAGATTTCCGCCGGACGGGGCGGCAAACAGCGCGGAAGCGTAGGATATGATTTCGCTCCGCCCGCACTCCTCGCCGCAAAGCCGCACGGGGTAACTTAAATACAGGTGATTTTCAAACGCGCAGACGTTAAGCGCGGTAATTTCGCGGCGGCGGGCGTTCACCTGCCTGATTTTGGGCGTTATAAGCACGCCCGCCTCTTCCAGCGCGGTTATTTCCCTGTCGGTAAGCAGGGCGGTATCGTCCCCCGCGCCCGGCACGTCGCCCGTCATACGCGCGGCGAAAACTATCTTGCTGCCCAAATTTTCGGTTGCGGCGCAATCGCTTACGAATACCGCGTCCGCTTTGGGCGGGATGAGGGAAATTTCAGAAGCCGCCATACCGCTTTTTAAAATTTTGACGAATTCCGCGAGGGGCATAGCCGAATCCCCGGCAATGCTTTCCGCCTCGTCGAGAACGGCGAGAAACGCTTCCTGTGCGCGCGCGCTGAATTGCGCCTGCACGGGATGGGTATCGCGGAATTTTTCCGCCATTCCTTTAAGCGTATCCTCCACGCCCGCCGTTACAAGCAGTTTTTTTATCCCCGCGCACACCGCGGCGGGGCCGCCCCTTTCGGGCAACTGTTTAAGGCACTTTAAAAAAGTTTCCCTTACGCGTTGTACAGCGTCGTAATCATATCCGCAACTTTCAACTTTTTCCCTGTTCGGCTCTCTCTTTATTCCGCCGCGGTAATGCGCGAAGCGCAAAGCGTAGTTGCGGTATTTATCCTTATCTTCCCGCAAGGCGGGGAACAGGGGCGAAGCGATTACCCCCTCGGTATCCCTCAACGAACAGCCGGAAAGCACGCAGCCCAGCCAGCTTAACACAAACGCGCACAGGGGATGTTCGTTAAGTTTTATCCTCTTGTCCGCATAATACGGTATGCGGTATTGCGCGAACACCCGCGCCAGCCGCCTTTCCGCCGATTGCAGGTCGGGCAACAGTACGGAAATCTGAACGTAGCGCAACCCGTCGCCCAAAACGTGTTTTTTTATGTATGCGGCGATAAATTCAAGTTCCTCTTCTTCGTCCGCCGCCTCTATGATATGCACTCGCTTGCAAGGCGCGGGTTTTGCCCTGTGGAAAATTACGGGGTCGAACAGCGAAACGCGCAACAATTCCGCTTCGGGCACAAGGTCGCTTTCCGCCTTTTGCGTAACCGCGCCGCCGTATTCTTCCGCCGCGTCCACAAACGCCGAATGGGCTTCGTTTACGTAAAACGCGCTTTCTCCGCCCACAAACACGCCCATAACCGATTTTGCCGCGCCGAAAGCCGCGCGCACGCAATCCAGCGCGGAGCGCGTGAACGATTGGTAGGCGAGGAAAATCACTTCGGACGAGCGGATTTGTTCGCTTGCGGAAATTTCGGAAGGCAACTGCTTTAAAAGGCGGTTCCTATCCGTCTTGCCGCACGCCGAAAGATACTCGATATAGCCCGAATACAGCAGGGCGAGGTCGTGCAGTTTATCCACAAGCATACCCTGCGCCGCGGCGGCGGAAACCTGTTCCGGG
The DNA here is from genome assembly GCA_947627575.1 of uncultured Clostridia bacterium. Taxonomy (GTDB): domain Bacteria; phylum Bacillota; class Clostridia; order Christensenellales; family Borkfalkiaceae; genus Coproplasma. The sequence goes on along the minus strand of CANQWN010000006.1, from coordinate 5,187 downwards.
GTGACGCCGGAAGCTATAAAAAGGGCGATGGTATCGTACACAGCCTGCGCGGCGGAAGCCGCCGAAAGCCTGCCGAACAGCTTTAACTTGCCCCTGTTTTCCTCTATAAGCCGCCTTATCGCCATAGCCGAACCCTGCGCGGACAGCATATCCTCACGCTTGCCGCGGCAGGCGGAAAGGAAGCGCGCAAAGGTGTAGACGGACGTGGAAAAAGTGCCGCCCACGGCGGAACATACCGTACGTTCGGCGGCGAGAGTAAGCCTGTCCTCGCAAAATATAAGCGTGGTTTTGCCCGTGCGCTCGTTTTCGGCTACTATTTTTTTAAGACGTTTAAGCGCCGAAGAAAGCGCGGGGCAACATATTGCGCAAATCATAAGTTTATTATATCATACCTCGCGGCAAATTTTAAAGATTTTGGGCATAAAAGTTTTTACAATTATGAAATAATGTGCTATAATTGAAAAGTATTCTGTTAGAAATAAGGAAATTTATGAAAAAATTCAAGGGTCTTGGCGCTATTTTGCTTGCCGCGGGCTGTTCGGTTGTGCTTGCGGGTTGCGGCGGATGTTTCAGCTGCGGAGGTTGCAACAGCTGCAACGGTTGCGGAAATACCGCCAAAAACGTTACGCTTACTTCTTCCAACTGGTATACCGATACTTACTACAAGGGCATACAGCCCTCGTTCAGGCAGGGCAACGAAAAATTCAGCGGGGAAGAACTTGTTTTCGACGTGCAGATGGAGGACGGCGCAAACTCAAGCTATTCCGTAAACTATGCAAACGGAAAGTACAAGACGTCCTTTTACGGCGCCGAATACGATTGGACTGCCGCAGGCATCCCCGAAAATTATGCCGACGAAAAAGTGAATACGGAATGGCTGTACTTCTATAAGACGGAATTCACCGCGGACGTTCAGTACACCCGCGGCGAGGAAAACACCGATACTTTCAAAATAGATATAGTTACGGAATCGTGGTTCCGTTCCGCGGGGCAAAATCTGCAACCCGTATACGCAAAACAGGACGTTGTGAACTATATTCCGGAAGCGGCGCAGGCAACTAATCTGGACGGCACTTACGTAAAAGTGGACGTGCTGTACGAAACTTACTATAACTATTACTGCACCGAAGCGACGGTTTACGGTACCGACAGGGCAACCGACGGCGAAAGAACGCAAAACAGATATACAAATCTGCATAAAACAAACAATTCCCTGTTCGACAACAGCGCGATGGACGTAGTTCTCCGTTCGATGAAACTTTCAGACGGCTCCTCCTCGGCAATAAATATCTTCAACGGTTTCGCCGGAGGATATGCCGACTACACAATAAGCGGCGGCAACACCGCGCTTACGGAGGACGAAAAATCCAAAATTTCCGACGTGATGCGCGGAGCGGGTCTGCTTGAAGGCGACGACGAACTGAACACGGTTACAGCCACGGTAAGGCACACCGCCTCTATGCCGGGGCCCGCAGCCACATATTGGTACGCCGCCGTTGCGGACGCCGCAAACAACGTATCCCGCAGTACGCCGGTTAAAATTTCCGTCCCCCTTACCTTCTCGTTGGGCGTGCTTAACTACACGCTTTCCGCAGTGGACAGCACCCTTTGGGCGGGCGAAGCGGAAAACCCGCAATAACCCGAAAAACGCAACATATATTGAAAACCCGCCGCAGTTGCGGCGGGTTTTTTGCTGTTATTTTTTCTTCTTTGCGATGGGCTTATAATATTTGGCAAGTCCGCCGGAGGAAGTTTCGCGATAGCCGTTCAAAAGGTCCCTGCCCGTGTTGTACATCGTCTGCACAACGAGGTCGAAGCTGATTTTACGCGTTTCAGAAAGGAAATCCGCCAGCGAAAGCGCGTTTATCGCGCGCATTGCGGCGACGGCGTTGCGCTCTATACAGGGGATCTGCACCAGCCCCGCTACGGGGTCGCAGGTCAACCCGAGGTGATGTTCCATAGCAACTTCGGCGGCGTACTCTATCTGCCCCAAACCCATTCCGAACAGCTCTGCAAGCGCGGCGGCAGCCATCGAACAAGCCGAACCTATTTCCGCCTGACAGCCGCATTCGGCGCCGCTTATAGAGGCGTTTTGCTTTATTATATTGCCTATTATGCCGCCCGTTGCAAGCGCGCGGACAATTTCCTCGTCCGAAAAGCCCCGCGTTTCCTGCATATATTTAAGCACTGCGGGAACTACGCCGCTTGCGCCGCACGTGGGCGCCGTAACTACCGTTCCGCCCGAAGCGTTCTGCTCCCCGACGGCGAAAGCGTAGGAACATACCATTCTGTTTTCGCGCGTCTGCGCGGATTCGTCTATGTGCCGCTGGTTATACAGATATTGCGCGCGGCGCTTTGTGCCCAACCCGCCGGGCAACACGCCCGAAACGGTCAACCCCTCGCGTATGGTCTTTTGCATCTGCGCCCAGATATGTTCGAGGTAATCCAAAATTTCCCCGCCCTCGCACTCTACGGCGTATTGCCACAGACGTATATTGCGTGAACTGCAATAGCGGGCAATATCGGTAAACGAGTGAAGCGCGTAAACTTCCCGCGGGGGCTGTTGGCTGTCCTCCGGCACGCCCTCGAACGCGACGGAGCCGCCGCCTACGCTGTATACGCGCTGGTTTACAAGCAACTCGCCGTCGTGATATATTTCCACGTCCATCGTGTTGGGATGGACGGTACAGGGCGTTTGGGTATCGAACACCACCTCGCACGAGGCGGGACTTGCGGTCTTTTTGATTACCCTGTCCGTACCGTGCCCTTTGCCCGTCATTGCAAGCGAACCGTACAGCGTAACTTTATATGCGTTGCCTTTGGGATAGCGGGCGCGCAGAATTTTTATGGCGCGCTCCGGCCCCATTGTATGCGAGCTGGAAGGTCCCCTGCCTATTTTGTAAAGTTCTTTTAAAGATTGCATAAAGAATATGTCCTTACGGCAAACGCCGCGTTAAATCAGTTTCCGTGCGCTTCCTTTATGATCTTTTCCGCCAACTGCGGAGGCACGTCCTCATAGCGGACGAATTCGGTGGAATACCTGCCCTGTCCGCGCGTAAGCGCGCGGAGATCCGTGGCGTATTTGGCTATTTCGGAAAGGGGTACTTCCGCCGCTATCATGCTGTTTTCGCCCTCCTGCAACGTCTCTATTATCCTGCCGCGGCGCTTGCTTATATCGCCCATAACCGCGCCCAAATACTCTGCGGGAACGCTTACTTTAAGTTTATGCACCGGTTCCATAAGCACGGGAGAGGCGTTTTTTATGCCCTCCTTGAACGCCAGCGCGGCAGCCGCTTTAAACGCCATTTCGGACGAATCCACGTCGTGATAACTGCCGTCGAAAAGCACCGCGCGCACGCCTATTACGGGATAATCGGCAAGCACCCCGCGGGACATACATTCTTTAAGCCCCTTTTCCACCGCGGGGATATATTGGCGGGGCACCGCGCCGCCCACAACTTCGTCGCCGAATTCAAAATCGGCTTCGCAGGGTTCAAAGCGCACTTTGCAGTGCCCGTACTGTCCGTGTCCGCCCGTCTGCTTTTTGTGCTTGCCCTCCGCCACGGAAGTTTTTCGTATCGTCTCGCGGTAGGGTATGGCGGGTTCGGAAAGAATTACGTCCACGCCGTAACGCTGTTTAAGTTTTTTAGCCAAAAGTTCGAGGTGGGTTTCGCCCTGCCCGCTTATAACCATTTCGCCCGTTTCGGCGCGCTTTTCGACGGAGAAAGTGTAATCTTCCTCGCACATCTTTGAAAAGCCGCTGAATATCTTGTCCTCGTCGCCCTTAACCGCGGCGCGCACCGCCAACGAAAGCATGGGCTTGGGGAAGTGAATCTGGTCGAAAACGAGGTTTGTGCCTACGGCGCAAAGCGTATCGTTTGTATCCGTGCAGGAAAGTTTGTTCACGGCGCCTATGTCGCCCGCGGTAAGTTCGGGCACAAGCTCGCACTTTTTGCCGCGCAACATAAATATCTGCCCTATCCTCTCTTCCTTGCCCTTTACGGCGTTGTATACCGTCATTCCGGATTTAAGTCTGCCGCGGAAAATTTTGATATAGTTAAGTTTGCCCGTAAACGGATCGAACACCGTTTTGAACACCTGCGCGGCGAAAGGTCCGTCCTCCTCGCAGGAAACGTTTACAACTTCGTCCACGGTGTAGTCCGTGGCAATGGAATTTTTACGCTCGTTTGCGGTGGGCATATAGCGGACTATTTCGTCCAGCAGGTTTATAACGCCCTTGTTCTGCAACGCGCTACCCGCCATAACGGGGATTACGCCGCCCGTGGCAATGCCCTTGCGTATGCCGTAGACGGTGTCCTCTTTTGTAAGCGCGCCCTTTTCAAAATATTTATCCAACAGATTTTCGTCGTTTTCCGCGGCGGATTCCATAAGCCCGTCCTGCATTTCGTCCATCTGCGCTTTAAGGCTGTCGGGCACGGGGATTTCCTGCGGACCGGTGGACGAGAATTTGTACGCCTTTTCCTGTATGGCGTTTACGTATCCCGTCATCTTGCCATCGTTCATAATGGGTATCTGTATGGGGGCGAGCTTGCCCGCGTACTTTTCGCGCAGGGCGCGCACCGTGCCGGCGTAGTCGGCGTTGGGCTTATCCATACCGTTTATAAATATTACAAGCGGCTTTTCAAGGCGCAGGCAATGATTTACAACAGTTTCGGCGCCTATGGGGATAACGCCGTTTGCGCCGATTACAAGCACCGCCGCGCCGCAGGCGGCAAGCCCCTCGTTGCGTTCGCCCTCGAAATCGTAAAAGCCGGGTAAATCCAAAAGGTTTATCTTTACCCCTTTCCAGACGAGATACGCAACCGAAGCGTAGGCGGAAAAGCCCTTTTGCTTTTCCAGCTCGTCATAGTCCATTACCGTGGTGCCGTCCGTCACCTTGCCCATTCTGTCGCAGGCGCCGCCGTTGAAAAGCATAGCCTCGCACAATGTGGTCTTGCCCTCGCCGCTGTGACCTATCACGGCGACGTTTCTGATGTCCTTTGCGGTTATATTCATAATTTCACCCTTATCGTTCCGCTTTCAAGCGGCTTTTCCAACATTATATAACATATCGTCGGATTTTTCAATAGCAAAATAAAAAAAACGGGGCAAGTGAAGTGAACCCCAAAGTTTGGACAAAAATTTAATAATCAGATTTGAGAATGAGTTCTGTATTGTACAGGGCTC
>CANQWN010000005.1 GCA_947627575.1 uncultured Clostridia bacterium | reverse complement strand
AGGGAACCTTTGGGCGCCTCCGTTACTTTTTAGGAGGCGACCGCCCCAGTCAAACTGCCCACCTGACACTGTCCCAAACCCGGTTTCGCGGTATCCGGTTAGAACCGCAGCAATCAAAGAGTGGTATCCCAACGGCCGCTCCGTACCCCCCGAAAGTGATACTTCTATGCGTCCCACCTATCCTGTGCATTAATTGCCGAGATTCAATATCAAGTTACAGTAAAGCTCTACGGGGTCTCTCCGTCCAGTCGCGGGTTAATACGCATCTTCACGTATACTACAATTTCGCCGGGCCTCCTGTTGAGACAGCGCCCAAATCGTTACTCCATTCGTGCGGGTCGGAACTTACCCGACAAGGAATTTCGCTACCTTAGGACCGTTATAGTTACGGCCGCCGTTCACCGGGGCTTAAGTTCGTTGCTTCGCTTGCGCTAACAAGTCCCCTTGACCTTCCGGCACTGGGCAGGAGTCAGCTCCTATACTTCATCTTACGATTTAGCAGAAACCTGTGTTTTTGATAAACAGTCGCTTGGGCCTCTTCACTGCGGCCACATCGCTGTGGCTCCCCTTCTCCCGAAGTTACGGGGTCATTTTGCCGAGTTCCTTAACAAGAGTTCTCCCGTTCGTCTTAGAATTTTCTTCTCGTCTACCTGTGTCGGTTTGCGGTACGGGTACCTCATAATATTTAGCAGCTTTTCTCGCCGGTGCAGATTCATGCGCTTCCCTTCTTTAGTCCGGTCCCCATTCACAGATCTGCCTTTCGACTTGCGTACTTCACTACAAGCCGGCCTCTCTGCTTGGACGCGCTTTTCCATCCGCGCGCTCGCACTATCTCCCCGTGTCACTGCGTCATTTCCTTATTCGGTAGTACAGGACTTTCAACCTGTTGTCCATCATCTACGCCTTTCGGCCTCGACTTAGGTCCCGACTTACCCTGGGCGGACGAACCTTCCCCAGGAAACCTCAGACTTTCGACGGCGGAGTTCCTCGCTCCGCTTTCGCTACTTATGCCGGCATTCTCTCTTCCATACAGTCCACCACCTCTTCCGATATGGCTTCTGCCCGTATGCATTGCTCCTCTACCGATATTCATTCAAATATCCCCAAGCTTCGGTGTTACGTTTTAGCCCCGTTAATTTTCGGCGCAACATCACTCGACCGGTGAGCTATTACGCACTCTTTTAATGTGTGGCTGCTTCTGAGCCAACATCCCGGTTGTCTGTACAATGTCACATCCTTTACCACTTAACGTATACTTTGGGACCTTAGCTGTGGATCTGGGCTGTTTCCCTTTTGACAACGGCACTTATCTGTCGCTGTCTGACTCCTAACCACCAATTATCCGTCATTCGGAGTTTAATAAGCTTCGGTAAGCTGTGAAGCCCCCTAGGCCATTTAGTGCTCTACCTTCGGTAATCTCGGTTAAGGCTAGCCCTAAAGCTATTTCGAGGAGAACCAGCTATATCCTGATTCGTTTGGAATTTCTCCGCTAACCACAAGTCATCACCGACTATTTCAACAGGCGTGTGTTCGGCCCTCCACAACGTTTTACCATTGCTTCAGCCTGCTCATGGTTAGGTCATCAGGTTTCGGGTCTACGACATGATACTTCTCACCCTTTTCAGATTCGCTTTCGCTTCGGCTCCGCGCCTTTAACGCTTAACCTCGCATCACATCGTAACTCGCCGGCCCGTTCTACAAAAAGTACGACATCACACGCGTATGGTGCTCTGTCTGCTTGTAGGCTCACGGTTTCAGGTTCTATTTCACTCCCCTCCCGGGGTTCTTTTCACCTTTCCCTCACGGTACTATTCGCTATCGGTCACATGGTCGTATTTAGCCTTATGGGATGGTCCCCACTTATTCCGTCAGAATTCCTCGTGTTCCGACGTACTCGTTGTATCCTGCTTACGACTATTTCGCCTACAAGCCTGTCACTTTCTTTGGGATATCTTTCCAGATATCTTCGGCTATACTCGCTTCGCTTTTTGATACCGGAAGTATATTTCTATACTTCTTTCGGGCTCCTCCGGTTTCGCTCGCCACTACTCCCGGAATCGTTTTTACTTTCTTTTCCTCCCGGTACTAAGATGTTTCAGTTCCCGGGGTTCCCTTCCGTACACTATTTTATTCATGTACGGATAACGTATATTGCTATACGTTGAGTTCCCTCATTCGGATATCTGCGGATCTCAAGATATTTGCTCCTCCCCGCAGCTTTTCGCAGCTTGTCACGTCCTTCTTCGGCGCCATGTACCAAGGCATCCTCCGTATGCTCTTTGTAGCTTGAACTTTTTTTCCGCCGCTTTAGCGGCGCGTCTACTTATCTCCAAAAATCCTACATTCTCTCTTACTCGACTAATTCCGTCAGTTACTTCCATGCATTATTTTCATACACTTCGTATTAACCTTTCAATTAATCTGATTGCCTTTTCTGTACTTTCTTTTCTTTTCTATGCAGTTGTCAATCTTCTTCCACCCGGCGAAAGTCGGGTTTTTAACAAACAAAAGTCTGTTAATTGGTGGGCTCAAATGGACTCGAACCATCGACCTCACGCTTATCAGGCGTGTGCTCTAACCAGCTGAGCTATGAGCCCATAAAAAACCCATATATACCTTTACGGTATTGGTGGAGGTAAGCGGGATCGAACCGCTGACCCCCTGCTTGCAGGGCAGGTGCTCTACCAGCTGAGCTATACCCCCGAAAATCACGAAAACGCCGAAGCGTTACGTGCTTTCAGTTTTGCAGGGCGGCGGCAAGGAACATATTTATGCCGTGCCTTAACCCCGTAACAAAACAAAAGCCCTCAATAAATGAAGGCATGTTTATTAAAAACGAGTAGAAGGAAACGAAAAAAGTTTCTGTATCGACTGAATATGGATAGCAGAATTATCAGCTACTGCCATCAATACTCCCTAAAAGGAGGTGATCCAGCCGCACCTTCCGATACGGCTACCTTGTTACGACTTAACCCCAGTCATCGGTATTACCTTAGGCGGCTCCTTCCTTGCGGTTAGGTCACCGACTTTGGGCACTCCCAACTCCCATGGCTTGACGGGCGGTGTGTACAAGACCCGGGAACGCATTCACCCCGACATGCTGATTCGGGATTACTAGCAACTCCTACTTCATGTGGGCGGGTTGCAGCCCACAATCTGAACTGAGACTATCTTTATGAGATTAGCTCCACCTTACGGTATCGCGACTCTTTGTAATAGCCATTGTAGCACGGGTGAAGCCCAGAACGTAAGGGCCGTGATGATTTGACGTCATCCCCACCTTCCTCCGTATTAACTACGGCGGTCTGGATAGAGTTCCTAACTGAATATTGGCAACTATCCACGAGGGTTGCGCTCGTTGCAGGACTTAACCTAACATCTCACGACACGAGCTGACGACAACCATGCAACACCTGTCTTCGTGTCCCCGAAGGGAAGTCCTCATTACAAGGATGGTCACTTGATGTCAAGTTCTGGTAAGGTTTTTCGCGTTGCGTCGAATTAATCCCCATGCTCCGCTGCTTGTGCGGGTCCCCGTCAATTTCTTTAGGTTTCAACCTTGCGGCCGTAGTCCCCAGGCGGAATACTTAATGCGTTAGCGACGGCACAGAGGGAGTCGATACCCCCTACACCTAGTATTCATCGTTTACGGCGTGGACTACCAGGGTATCTAATCCTGTTTGCTCCCCACGCTTTCGTGCCTCAGTGTCAGTTACAGTCCAGCAGATCGCCTTCGCCACTGGTGTTCTTCCCAATATCTACGCATTCCACCGCTACACTGGGAATTCCATCTGCCCCTCCTGCACTCAAGCCCAGCAGTTTTAGTAGTAGTTCCGAAGTTGAGCCCCGGAATTACGCTACTAACTTGCCAAACCACCTACGCACCCTTTACGCCCAGTCATTCCGGATAACGCTTGCCTCCTACGTATTACCGCGGCTGCTGGCACGTAGTTAGCCGAGGCTTATTCTTAAGGTACCGTCACTTTCTTCTTCCCTTAAAAAAGAACTTTACAATCCGAGGACCTTCATCGTTCACGCGGCGTTGCTGGGTCAGAGTTGCCTCCATTGCCCAATATTCCCCACTGCTGCCTCCCGTAGGAGTTTGGACCGTGTCTCAGTTCCAATGTGGCCGATCACCCTCTCAGGTCGGCTACTGATCGTCGGCTTGGTAGGCCGTTACCCTACCAACTACCTAATCAGACGCGAGCTCATCCATATCCGATAAATCTTTGATCGAAAGAAGATGCCTTCAAACGATGTTATGCGGTATTATCAGTCGTTTCCAACTGTTATCCCCCAGATATGGGCAGATTGCTCACGCGTTACTCACCCGTCCGCCATGTATTGCTACATTCGACTTGCATGTGTTAAGCACGCCGCCAGCGTTCATCCTGAGCCAGAATCAAACTCTTGAGTTTAATTTGTATAAAACACCGATTGCCTTGCGGCAACCGTGGCTCTATCTCGACTATTTAAGTCATTTATCTTTGCTGACTTTGCTTTGTGGTACTAATGTACTTCAAAGTTAAATTGACAGAAACTTTTTTTATATTCGTTTCCTTCTATTCAATTTTTAAACTGCGTAAAACCGCAAAAAAGCGGTTGCTCTATCAACGAGCTTTTCTATACTATCATAATAAATTGCTTTTGTCAACGGTTTTTTAAAACTTTTTTTTAAAAATCAGCAAGTTTTTTCGCCGTTATTATTATGATATTTCGCCCCGAGACAGCTTAAATAAGATAACATAAACTTAAAAATAAGTCAATTTTTTATTTGAATTTGCCGTCTTTTTTTTAAGCAGGTTAATTTTTGACATTTTAAGAAAAAAATATACATATTACCAACGCTTGCTTTTTGCCGCGGTATGGTATATTATAATAATATGTATAAGGTACTGCGCATAATTTTTTGCGTTATTGCGGCGGCGCTTGCCGCGGCGTGCATATTTATCTTCGTCTACGCCGGCTGGCTGTGGGGGCTTGTGGCCCTTTCGGCGGCGTTTGTGTGCGGCGCGCTTATGGTGCTGTTCCGCCAATTGCAAAACAAAAAGGAACGGCGGGAAAATCCCCCTCCCCCGCAGGGCGATTTTATCACGGGAAAAGTTAATAAAAACGACGACGGGACGGCTGAATAAAGCCGCCCCTTTTTATTGCCCCTATTTTACCCCGCAAACGCCCCTGCGCCGCAAAATAAAGTACCGCGGCGGGCAAATCGCCCGTCGCGGCACTTTACTATAAATACTTTTAAAGTTGGGTAAACACTTTTGCTATGCCGTCGTTTATGACAAGCCGGGCTTTTGAATCCGCCGGGGTGGGCGTGCGGTTTACCACCACAAGATTATCGCCCTGAAAATAATCCAAAAACCCTGCCGCGGGATAGACCGCAAGAGACGTGCCGCCTACTATAAGCGTATCGGCGCGGGAAATGGCTTCTATCGCGCCTTGCATCACATCGGCGTTCAGCGGTTCCTCATACAGCACCACGTCGGGCTTGATTACCCCGCCGCACGAGCATTTGGGAACGCCCTGCGAATTTTTTATAAATTCGGCTGAATAAAACTTGCCGCACTTTACGCAATAGTTGCGCAGAACGCTGCCGTGCAGTTCAAAAACGTTTTTACTGCCCGCGCTTTGGTGCAAGCCGTCGATATTTTGCGTTACTACGGCTTTCAGCTTCCCCTCGCTTTCGAGGCGGGCGAGGAAGATATGCGCCGCGTTCGGCTTGGCGTTGAGATATATCATTTTGGTGCGGTAAAAATCGTAAAATTCGCGGGTGTGATACACGAAAAAGGTGTGTGAAACTATCGTTTCGGGCGGGTATGCGTATTTTTGCGCGTAAAGCCCGTCCTGCGAGCGGAAATCGGGTATGCCGCTTTCGGTGGAAACGCCCGCGCCGCCGAAGAAAACTATGTTGCGGCTTCCGCTTATTATATCCCTTAAAGTTTGTATTTTATCCATAATCCGCGCGCACGCAAAATGAAAAAGGGGCAATACCCCCCTCTTCCTTACTTTACGCCTTCGTTTAATTTTTCAAGCAATGCGTCGAGATCGTTGCCGTGAACGTAAACCGCCTGCTCGATAGTTTCGCCGTGAGACATTGCGCAACCGAGGCAATGCATGCCTACCGATTGCAGAATTTCGGCGCTGTTGGGATTTATTTTAAGGCAATCCGCGATAAGCGTATCCTTGGTTATTTTTTTAGCCATAACAAAACCTCGCTATTAATTATTATTTATATTATGCCGCAAAACGGCTGTTTTTAAAATTACTTATCGTTGTGAACGACAATCTGGTTGAAGGGTATGGAAATGCCGTTGGCGTCGAACATATCCTTTATGCGCCTGTTCATAAGGCGCTGTACTACGAATATATCGTCCTCTTTACATTCCGCGGAGAAGCGCAATACCACGGCGGACGCGGCAAGCTCGTTTACGCCGTCATAGGAAATATCGCCCAAAACGCCCTCTATCTTGATGAGGGGGAGGTTTTCCTTAACTATGCTTTCCACGCGGGAAAGATCTTCGCTGTATTCAACGCCTATAAGGCATATCGCCACGGAAGGCTTTAAGGACTGATTGAGAACCTGCTTTATGGTGCTGTTGTTGAAAATTTTAATGTTGCCCACCGCTTCCAGCTTGGTAGTTCTTATGCCTATGGAAACTACCGTGCCGCGGAAGCCTTCCACCGTTATAATATCGCCGATGTTAAACTCGTTTTCGAAAATAATGAACAGACCGGCAACCACGTCGGAGATAAGCGACTGCATGCCCAAACCTACTACCAAAGTGACTACGCTTGCGCCCGTGATAAGCGCGCCCGTATCCACGTTGAACAATATTTTAAGGGCTATTATTACAAGGACTACCGCAGTTACGCAACGGATGAGGCTGCATATAAGACTGCCCACCGTTATGCTGCGGCGCGTTTTTTTGAAGCAATGCTTTACGATAATAAGTATAACGGTTACGATTACAAGCGCTATGGTAACTACCTGTATGCACTTGATTATCCTCGGCAACGCCGCGAGAATGTCGTTAAAGAACGACGACGAGAAAGGTCTGTCGTCAAAAACGCATTTGTCGCCGAAAATGTAATCGTAAAACACGAACGAACAAATTGTGGCGACAACCATCACCGCAAGGATGATAAGCCGCACTTTGCCAATCGCCTTCATGCGGGCTTTAACTTCTTCGGCATTAAGCACTTTTTCTTCACTCATTTTATCACCTCTGGAATCAAACAATATTTTATCAATTTGCAACCCCGCTGTCAAGCGAAATATATATAAAAAACCGCGGCTTTAAACCGCGGTTTTGAGATTGTTTACTTTTTGGAAATATCCGCGAAGGACGTTGCCTGTACGGGTTTTGCAAGCCCTTCCGCCACCAGCGTTTCGTTATCCTTGTACTCAAGCTGTTTGGCGTAGTCGGTTTGCTTATGCGCGCCCTTTACAAGTCCCAATTTTGTTGCCACGTCGTCCACCAGCTCGGCGGCGTACTTAACGCGGCGGGGATTTTTGATGCGGTAAAGCGTGGGCGTGGAGGCGTTTATCGCCTTTGAGGATACGTCCTCTACTTTATAGCGCGTGCCGTCGTATTGGGACGCGTCTGCCGCGAGGAACAGGCACAGCGTTTTGCCCTTTATAAGCATCTTTGCGATAAAGTTGCGCCCGTTTTTGAAAGTTTCCTGCTTCCACGCGACCGAACTTCTTACGCCCTTGTAGGAAAGTATGGCGTTTTTAACTTCGGAATAGTATGATTTAAGCTCGTCGTCTGCCTGGCAAAGCCTGCCGGTAAAGCTCTTGTTATAATTCTGCTCGTCGGCGGCGTCCGCGGCAATCGCCGCTTCGCGCGCGGCTATGTATTCGGGCGATTCAGCCTCTTTTGCCTCTTCAACCTCTTCGGCTTCTTCAACTTCTTCAACCTGCTGTTCTTCGGGCTGTTCTTCCGCCTCTTCAACCTCTTCGGGTTGTTCTGCGGGTTGTTCTTCCGCAACTTCTTCTTCGGGCTGTTCCGCCTGTTCTGCGGGTTGCTGTTCCGCAACTTCTTCGGGCTGCGCCGCCTTTTCCTGTTTTGCGGGTTCTTCGGGTTGTTCTTTGCCGCCTTTACTCTTTAACGAGGGCAGAACGCTGAATAAAATAATCAGTCCGAAAATAACCAACGCCACTACGACGCCTACGCCTATGCCGATGCCTAACGTTGCGCCCATTTCGAGTGCGAGTATGTTCATTAATTGCCTCCTGCGGACTTAAAATAACTATCCGTTAAGTTTATTTTACATAATTATACATTTTATGACGGAAATTGTCAAACAATGATATGTTATTTTTTATCTAAAAATTAAATTTTTTTACATTTTTGCGCCCGAAAGCGAAAAAAACGCGTGGGGTCAAAAGGTAAGTTGCACGCCGTCGGGATATTCGCACTTGTGTTTAAGCGAATACATTGCGGTATATGCCGCGCCGTTTATTGCGCCTATGGGTCTGCCCCTGAACACCCTGCTTTCCACGGGTATGTCCTCGGTGCTTATTTCCCTGACGGAACCGTCCTCCAGCGTTACGGCGACGACGTAGGGCAGAACGACGTAATCCGCGAAAAGAATTTCGCCGCCCTTTTCCCTTATATCGGCTATCATAACGCCCTTGCCGCCCCTTGCCTGCGGGTCTATAACCGAAGCGGGCACGCGCTTTACGCCGTTAAGCGTGGTGGCTATTATAACTTCGCCCATGCCGTTCACCTGCCCGAAATACAGCGCCTCGTCGTCCGATTTGAGGGTTATGCCCTTTACGCCCGAGGACAGCCTGCCCTGCACGGGGACGTCCGGATAGGCGTTTATGCACATCGCCTTTTTGGTTACGAAGAACATAGTGTTTACGTCCTGCGTATCGAAAATTTCAACGTTTATCACGCTGTCGCCCGGCTTTAATTTTATAGCCTGAAATACGCGTTTGGAAAGGTTGTATTCGGCTACGGGCGAACGCTTTACCATACCCTGTTTTGTGGCGAACAGCAAATCGCCCTTTGCGCCCCTTTCGGGTATGACGAAGAGGTTTACGGGGCGTTCGTTCTTTTCCACGCCGTCCGCAATTGCGGAAAGTTTTTGCCCCTGCCCGCGGAATTCGCCGCTTTCCAGCTCGTCAAGCGTTATCCTTATGCAGTTGCCGAGGTCGGTGAATATAAGCACATCCGAATTGGATTTGCACTTTGCCGTGCGGACGTGAAGCTGATAGGGTTTGGCGTTTACGGAAGTTTTTTTGGCGGACATAAATTCAAACTCTTCGCGTTCAACCGCCTTTACGGTGCCCGCCGCGGTTATGGCAACCGTCCAATCGGATACCGTCTTTCTCACGTCGGCGCGCTTTACGTTTATCGCCTGCGCGTCATCCACTATGCGGCTTTTGCGCTCGCAGGGGTATTTGCGCTTTATCTCGCGCATCTCGTCCTTGACTATTTTCCACTGCGCGTTTTTGTCGTCTAAAACCGATTGAAGGAAGTTTATGCGCTTTTTAAGTTCGGCAAGCTCGTCCTCCAACTTTTTAATTTCCAATTTGGCAAGTCTTGCAAGGCGCAAATCGAGTATCGCCTGCGCCTGCCTTTCGGAAAGCGTAAACCTTTCGATAAGTTTTTTGCGGGCGTCCGCGGTGGATTCCGCGCTTTTGATTATCCTGATAACTTCGTCCACGTTGTGAACGCCTATTATAAGCCCTTCGAGGATATGGCAACGTTCGGTTGCCTCTTTAAGTTCAAAGCGGGTGCGGCGCACCACAACTTTCTGCTGATAAAGCACGTAATACTTTATCATATCCAGCAGACCCAGCTGGCGGGGTTTGCCGCCGGCTATCGCCACCATATTTATGCCGAAAGTACATTCGAGGTCGGTATACTTCAAAAGCGCGCTTAAAATGGCGTCTACGTCGGCGTCCTTTTTGCAGGTTATAACGGCGCGCATACCCGAACGGTCGGATTCGTCGGTGATATCCGATATGCCAGAAAGCAACTCCTTTTTCTCCTCGCGCAAAAGCATTATCTTGCGCAGAAGTTCGGCTTTGTTTGTCTGGTAGGGAAGTTCGGTTATAACTATAAGTTTTTTGCCGTATTCGCCCGTTTCCACGGTGTAGCGGGCGCGCAGGGTTATTTTGCCCTTGCCCGTCTCGTAAGCCTGTTTCAACTCGTTCTTTATTATAAACCCGCCCGTGGAAAAATCCGGACCCGGGATTATCTTCATCATCTCGTCGAGGGTTATGCGGGGATTTTCGATATAGGCGCAACAAGCGTCTATCGCCTCGGTGAGGTTGTGCGTGGGTATGCTTGTGGCAAGCCCGACGGCTATGCCGTTTGCACCGTTTACAAGCAGATTGGGATATCTGCCGGGAAGTATGTCCGGTTCAAGCAGACTGTCGTCGAAGTTGAACGAAAAGGGCACTGTTTCCTTGTCGATATCTTTAAGCAGTTCGAGGGCGAGAGGTTCGAGGCGCGCCTCGGTATACCTCATCGCCGCGGCGGGGTCGCCGTCCACGGAGCCGAAGTTGCCGTGCCCGTTTATAAGCGTGAGGCGCATATTGAAATCCTGCGCCATACGCACCATAGCGTCGTATACGGAGCTGTCGCCGTGGGGGTGATATTTACCCATGCAGTCGCCCACTATGCGCGCGGACTTTTTATGCGGCTTGTCGGGCGTAAGCCCCATTTCCGCCATTGTGTAGAGTATGCGCCTCTGCACGGGTTTAAGCCCGTCCTCCACACGGGGAAGCGCCCTGTCCAGAATTACGAATTCCGCATAGGGCAACATAGAGTTGGGCATAACCTCTTCAAGCGGGGTTACGAAGATATTGCCCTGCGGTATGGAAGTTTGGAAATCGGAAGAACCGTTTTTTCTGCCCATAATCAGTCGTCCTCCCCTGCGGCTGCGGTTTCGGTTTTGAAGCGGACTTTTTCGATAAACCCGTCAACCTTGTTGAAGTTGGCGTTGCGCGCGAGAAAATCCTTTCTCCCTTCAACCTTGTCGCCCATAAGCATCTCTATTACGTCCGCCGCCTCCGCCGCGTCCTCTATCGTAACCTGTATCAAATTGCGCGTGGCGGGGTTCATTGTGGTGTCCCAAAGCTGTTCCGCGGACATTTCGCCCAACCCTTTATAGCGCTGTATCTGGTATCCCTTGCCCACTTTTTTTATCTTTTCGTCCAGCTCTTTATCGTCGTAGGCGTATTCCGTGACGTCCTTTTTGTAAATTTTATACAGGGGCGGCATACCCACGTATACGTAGCCGGCGTTAAGCAGGTCGCGCATGTACTTGAAGAAAAAGGTTAAAAGTATGCAACGTATGTGCATGCCGTCCTGGTCGGCGTCGGAAAGAATGATAACCTTTTTGTATTTTGTTTTTTCCACCTCGAAACTGCGGTTGAAGCCCGCGCCTATGGCGGAAATCATCGTCTTTATTTCCTCGTTCTGCAAAGCCTGCAACGCGCTTTTTTTCTGCACGTTAAGCGGCTTGCCGCGCAGGGGCAATATAGATTGGTACTGCCTTACGCGCGCCTGTTTTGCGGTGCCGCCCGCGCTGTCGCCCTCAACTATGAACAGCTCGTTCATATCGGGGTTTTTGCCCGAACAAGAGGCAAGTTTGCCCACGAGGTTAAGCCCGTCGTTTTCGGAGGCGGCTTTTGCCACGTCGCGTTCGGCGCGGTGCTTTATCCTGTCGTCCGCCGCAAATTTGGCTTTTTTGGCTATTTCGTCGAATATCTGCTTGTTGCCGCGCACGCCCATAAGGTGGGTAAGCCCCTCTATCACCGCCTGTTCCACGGGCTGTTTCACTTCGGGGTTGCCCAACTTCGTCTTTGTCTGCCCCTCGAATTCCACGTTGGTCATCTTTACGGTAAGCACGGCGGTAAGCCCTTCCTTTATGTCCTCGGGGACGAAGGGCTGTTCCTTGGATTTAAGCACGCCGTTTTGGCGGGCGTAGTCGTTTACCACCTTCAAAAGCCCGCTGTGGAAGCCCGTCTCGTGATAGCCGCCCTCCACGGTGGAAATATTGTTTACGAATGAAAAAAGGCTTTCGGAATCGTCCTTCGTGTGGGCGAGGGCGAATTCTATCTTGATTTTGCTTTCCTCGAAGCCCTTTAATTTTATATCCTTTACGGTGGAATAATACAGCGGCTCGGCATACAGCGCGGTGCTTTCGGAATTGAGATATTTTACAAAATCCACAAGCCCGCCGTCGTATTTGAAACTTACGGGCGGTTTGGGAGGAAGTACCGTTTCGGTTATGCGGGGATTGCCGTCCTCGTCCGTCTCGTCGCTTTCGACGGGAACGACAAGCTCGCGCTCGTCTATAAGATTTATGCGCACGCCCTTATTGAGAAAGGCAAGCTCTTTAAGTCGCTTTTGTATGGTATCGTAATTCCATTCGGTGGTTTCAAACACTTCTCCGTCGGGCATAAACCTTACGAACGTTCCCTTTTGCTGCGTCTTTACGCCGGTATTTTCAAGGGGCCCTTCGGGCACGCCGCACATCCACTTGTTCTTCTGCTTGTCGAAATAACTTTTGAACGACATTTTGAACACGGTGCCGCGGTATACTTCCACCTGCAACCATTTGGAAAGGGCGTTTGTAACCGAAGCGCCCACGCCGTGCAGTCCGCCCGAAAACGCATAGTTTGCGCTGTCGAACTTGCCGCCCGCGTGAAGTTTTGTAAAGATAACTTCCACGCCGCTTACCTTTGCCTTGCTGTTCACGTCGGTCGGCATACCTCTGCCGTTGTCGCATACGGACGCAGAACCGTCCTTCCAAAGTTTTACGGTGATTTCGTCCGCATAGCCGTTTGCCGCCTCGTCTACGGAATTATCTACTATTTCCCAAAGCACGTGGTGAAGCCCGCGCACGCCCGTAGAACCGATATACATACCGGGGCGCACGCGCACCGCTTCCAACCCTTCCAGAATTTTAAGATCGTCCGCGTTATAGGTTTTTCCCGCCATAAATACTCTCCGTGGATTTACGAAAATAAAAATACGCTGTATTTATTATACATTATTATTATAAAAAAGTAAAGGACAGGCGTCGGGGAAAGCGCAAAAAAAACGGCGCCGAAGCGCCGTTTTTTACAGGTTTTTAACCCTTCTTTGATTTTTTATCCAAAACTTTTTTGTATTCCACGTCCGCGTCCTCGGGTTTGCGGGGACGGATAACCAACAGAAGCACTATCGCTATGAACGCCGCGCCCGCAACGGAAAGCAAAATGACGGAAGCCATATTTTCCTTTATCCAACGGCTTTCGCCGCGGATGGCGCCCGCGCGCACGGAAGCGCTTACGCCCATATACCCCGTGGTGTTTTGCCCGTAGCGGTTATCTGTAACTTCCGCCTTTACGAGGTAGAACGCGTTTGCGTCCTGCGGGGTGAACGACGTGCCCGAACGGTTGAACGCATAGGGAGAGAACTTATCGTAATCTTCCGTATTTTCGTCAAGCTCGCCCAAAGGCTTTATTTCCTCGAAGTAGACGCGGGTTGCCGAATCTTCGTAGAGGTCTTTCATTTCGCTTATAAATTCTTCGTAAGTAAGCGTGTTGCCCGTGCCGTTGAAGTAGGCGCCGCGGTCGAACTTATAGAGGCTGTACGACGTGGAATAGGAATTTGCTATGCCCTTTATCGTAAACGAGCCGGGGGAATAGGAAGTGCCCACGTACGCGGTGCTTTGCGCGCCCGGTTCCTCTATCGTTACGCCGGTGTACATAACGGAAAATTCAAACCACGGGAATTTATCCGCCATATCCTCGTCCCACACGTCCGCGGTGGAAAGTTCGGTTATCTCGCCCTTGTCGGCGTCGTAGAAGTACATCGAATTGTTCTGCGCGTCGCTTGCGTACAGCGTGAACTTATACGTGCCGGACTGCGTTACATTTATGGAAAGATTTTCGGTTGCAAGCCCCGTGCTGGACTGGGTGCTGCTGTGCCTGTAATAGATATTTACCTTCAAATCCTCGTAAGGGGTGGAATTATCGGCGAACAGGTCTTCGGCAGAGGGAAGATACACCCTGCTGTCGCTGCCGGCGGAAATGCCCTCCGCCGCTTCCGTAACCGCCTGCTGGTACGCCTTGTGGACGTCGCCGTCCACCGAAAGCGCCTGTTCGGAATAGCATGCGCCCAAAGTGTCGTTGCCAACCGCTATGAAGTTTACGCCGCCCACTTTTACGGCAAATTCTTCGGTAAGATACCAATCGAGAACGATATCGGTAGTTTCGCCGCCGTTGCCCGTGGTGTCGCGCAAAGTCATATACACTTTTACAAGGCTGTCGCAGGTGTATTTCTTCGTCACGTCGTTTTTATCGGCGGACTTTGCGGAATACGAATCGGTGAAAACAGTGCCCTCAAGTTCGGTTGTGGGCAGGTAGTTGCCTATGTCCGTTTCCAGACTTTCGCGTTTGGAAAGGTCGGTAGACGCTTCGGTGAAAAGCGATTTGTCGGTAAGCGCCTTTTCGCCGCCTATCATATCTGTGCCGAGTATATAATAATTGAGCGTAGCCGTAGGGCTGGAAGCGATTACGTCTATTACGGCGTAATCGAGGTTCAACTGCTGCGAAAGTTCAAAATGGGTAAGTTTTTCGTCGAGGCAAAGCACGGGAGGTCTGTCGTCCGTAACCGTGCCGCCGAAATAGTATTCGCCCGTTTCGTTATACGTGGCGTCCTTAACTTCAAAGCTCTGCCCGTTGAGGGAATACATTATCATCTGGGCGGCTTCCCTGTCGTCCGCGTCCTCGTCCTCAAACTCGGCGCTGAAAGTAAGCGGCGTGGCGGAATTGTTCCTTGAAGCGGAAACGTATTTTGCGTATGTGCCGCCTATGTTGGTAAACGTACCGCTTTCGGAAGCCGTTCCGTCGGAAACAAGCACGGTATAATCGCCCGAAGAATAATCGGTAAAGGATATGTCTATATCGATGGGATCAAGCGCGGCGTAAGTTTTATCCGCTTCCGGCTTGGCGTCCTCGTCGTCGCTTATAACCGCGTAAAGTTTGCCCTCTTCGCCCTCGCCGTCGGCGGGATAGAAGATTATGAAGTTATCGGTAACGCCGTCCTCCGTCATGCTGTACTGCTGCGACTGGAAACGGATTGTGAACTTTTGGAAATTTAGCTGTCCGTTTTTGCCTTTTTCAAAGCCTATGCGCATATCGAACATCTTTTCCGCGTGTTCTTCGGACAAAAGTTCGACGGTTTCGCCTTCGGTTTCTTCGCCCTCTGCGCCCTCTTCTTCGCCTTCCTCAACTTCAACCGCCTCTATCCAGCGGTATGCGAGGTTCTTCCTGTAAGAGACGGGACCTTCCGCGTAAGCTATCGTAAATTCGGTGTATTGTTTTGCCGCGTCGCCCTCGCCTATGGGGTCGGAGACGATTACGTCGGAGCCCAACGCGCCGGACGTGCCGGTGAACACGTGGTCCTTGTCCACGGTTATATTTGTCCTTTCAGCACGGGCGAACAGATAGCCGCCCGTCACGGCGAATATTACCGCCGCAAGCGTAAGCGCAAGCGCGATTATTGCCTTTTTAATGCTTATAACTTTCATAACAAACCTTTCGGAAAAGTGATTTTTTTAAATTAACGTTTCTATTTTACTATAATAGTACAGCGTTGTCAAACGCTTTTCGGGCGGAAACGCATTTTAAAGTTTAATTTCAAACGCGCTCCACGGGAATTCGTCGGTGGGAGGTTCGCATATAAAGCGCATCGCCTCACCGGAGACGGGGTGGTTAAACCGCAATGAATACGCCCAAAGCGCAAGTTTGCCCTTTACCGCCTTTTCGCCGCCGTAACGCATATCGCCGTACACGGGGCAGTTCATCGCCGCCGTCTGCACGCGTATCTGATGGGTTCTGCCGGTATGTAAGTTAAGTTCCGCAAGGGTAAGCCCGTCCTTTATGTCTTTTACCTCGTAATCGAGCGAGGCGTACTTCGCCCCGTCTTCCGTGCGGGTGCAGACGTATACCGTGTTGTTTATAACGCTTTTGCGCAGCCAATTTTCAAGCACGCCCTTTTCGCGGGGAAGTTTGCCGCAGAGCACGGCGAGATAGCGCTTTTCAAAGCCGCCCGTGCGCATAGCCGCGGAAAGTCTTGCCGCCGCCTTGGAAGTTTTTGCAAACACCATAACCCCGCCCGTGGGTCTGTCCAACCTGTGGATAAGCCCGGCAAAGGCGTTGCCCGGCTTGTTGTAAGTTGTTTTAAGATACCTCTTTACGCAGTCAAGCAGGTTGTCGTCCCCCGTTTCGTCGGGACAGCAGGGCAGGTTGCGGGGTTTAAGCACGACAATTATGTGATTGTCCTCGTGCAGTATAACAAGCTCTTTTTCGTCCATAAATCCACCTCGCTTTTATTCGCCCGTGAAAAGTCCGCTGGCGCCGCAGGGCAGGGCTATCCCCTCGTCGGTGGCGATACCCACCTCGTACGCCTCGCACTTGCCGCCTATACCTTTAAGCGCAAGTTTTAAAATATTTTCAAGCACGCCCGGCTGTAAGCCCGTGGTGTAGCTGTTGATGAGAAAAAACAGCGGCTTTTCGGAAAGCAGTCCGCGGCAGAGGCATACAAATTCGTACAAGTCGTCCTCTATCTTCCACATTTCGCCGCCGGGTCCCCTGCCGTAGCTGGGCGGGTCCATTATTATCCCGTCGTAGCGATTTCCGCGCCGCAGTTCCCTGCGGACGAACTTAACGCAATCGTCAACTATGTAACGTATTCCGCTTTCCACGCCGGAAAGCGCGGCGTTTTCGCCCGCGCGCTCCACCATTCCCTTCGCCGCGTCCACGTGAGTGACTGCCGCGCCCGCCTTTGCGCACGCGACGGAAGCCGCGCCCGTATAGGCGAAAAGGTTAAGCGCTTTTATCTTTTTCCCCTGTGCAGAAGCCGCGGAAATGAGGGCGCGCAACGCGTTCCAATTTACGGCTTGCTCGGGGAAAAGCCCCGTGTGCTTGAAGCCCATGGGCTTTACTTTGAACTTCAGGTCGCGGTAGCTTACCACCCACTCTTCGGGGAAAGGCGAACGCTTTTCCCATCCGCCGCCGCCCTTGTTGCTGCGGTGGTATACCGCGTTTATTCCGCCGCGGAGGGAAAGGTCCTCTCCCTTCCAGATAACCTGCGGGTCGGGGCGCAGCAGAACCACGTCCTTCCACCTTTCCAATTTCATTCCGCAGGAAGTAGCCAGAATACGGTAATCCCGCCAATCGTCAGCGATTTTCATAGCAAAAATTATACCGCGAAAGGTTGAAGTTGTAAAGTAATTTAACGGCGTTTGAACATTCTTTGGGCATAATACGCGCCTGACGTTTACAAACCGCGGCGTTTGTGATATAATCTTTACGGTGCGCGGAAAGCGCGGCACTTGCGAGGTACATATGCGGGAAAATATAAAAAAACTTTTCGGCAAAAACAAAATAGCGCGTAAAGTAAGGCAAGCGGCAAAATGGCTGGACGGGAAATTTTACGGCTGTGCGCAGCCCCCGCTGGCGATATGCGTGCTGAAAGGAAGCGTGTTTTTCTTCTGCGATCTGGTGCGGGCGATGCGCGTTCCCGTGCAGATAGATTTTATTTCCGTCTCTTCCTACGGGGACGGGAAGCAAAGTTCGGGCAAGCCCGAAATAACCCGCCTCCCATCCGCCGAAATAAGCGGCAGGGACGTGATAATAGTTGAGGACGTTGTGGATTCCGGGCTGACGCTTGCCGCTACGAAAAGCTATTTTGAGGAGGCGGGCGCGAAATCGGTTGTGTGCGTCACGCTTTTGGACAAGCCTTCCCGCAGGGAGGCGCCCGTAAGCGCGGATTTTTACTGCTTTACCGCCGGCGACGAGTTTGTGGTGGGCTACGGGCTGGATTTTGCGCAGAAATACCGCGATTTGCCGTACGTGGGCGCGCTTGAAAACTGAAAATGCGCCGCGCGTATGCCGCGCGGCGTTTTATTATCATAAGGATTTAATAAGGGCGGGGGCGCGTTTGCGCCCCCGCCCGCCGTTTTTAACGGCTGTACACCGTAAGCACGTCGAACAGAGTGGAATAATAGCTGTCGAGATATTTTTTTGCAACCTCGTCGGCTTTGAACATAGCCATTCGTTCCTGCTTGTCCTCTATCGACATATAGTAGTCGCGCACTATGGTGTATCTTTCCTGATAGGAAAGCGAATAGTCTACTATATATCCCGTATCGGGGTTTTCCTCCTTCGGGGGCATATCCTCGTCGTTAGTCGGCTCGTTAAGCGACATATTGTACAAAAGCTGGTCTACTATTATGGCGCATTGGTATTCGAGTTCGGCGTCCAGATCCTCCTTTTTCTGCTGTATAAGCGAAGAATTAAGCGTGCCGTTGCCCGCCAGCGTAAGTTCGAAATTTTCCATCTCCTTTTCCGCCTTGTGCACAAGCTCGTTCTTCTTCTGTTGCGCCGTGCGCAGCATTTTCATCTGCACCACGTTCATCTCGTCCAACATAGGTTTTGTAAGGTCGAGTATGTCAAATTCCATTTTTTACCTCCGCCGTCAGTTTTACCGAAGTTTTGCCCTTGCCCGTAAGTTTTGCGGAAAAGCGCGTGCCGGCAAACCCCGCGCGCGTTATTCCGCCCGCGAACGTGCGCGAAAAACTGCCGTTGGAAATTTCCACCGTGCCTTTACCCCGCATTTGCACGTATTTTATGGTCTTTTTGCGCGGGTCGCCGAAATCCAGCCCGTAAAAGTTGCAGACGTATTCGTCGCCCTGTTCCAATTTGAACAGCCCGTCGTTGCAAAAACAGTACACCCCGTCCGCCGCGCACAGCGCGTTAGGCGCGATATCCACGAAATATTCGCTTCCGCCACCCAATTTAAGCACGCAGTACCTGTCTGCGGGATTGCATTTGCATACGACGTAATACCCGTCGCCGAACGTCACGGCGGAACGCGGGTCTGAAATTACGTCCGCATAGGCGAAATCCACCCTGCGCACGTTTGCGCCGTCGAAGGCTTTCAAACCCGACTGCGTGAAGAAAAACAACTCGCCGCCCACTTTGGCAAGCGTTTTGGGCAGGGGTCTGTCGCATTTGAAATCATTGCCTGCCAGAGAGAAAGTTTCGGGCGAGCCGAACGTTTTAAGCGCGGTAAGCCCGTATTCCCGCAGGGCTACTATCCCGTCGCCGTATTCCGCCAGCGCAAGTATTTCGCCGAGGTCGGGGGTAAGTTTCATCCAGCCGCCGTCCCGCAAGCCCACCTTTTTGCCGAAAGTTGTGCCGCACGCCGTCCATACCAGCTTGTAACCGTCCTCGTCCGAAGCGCCGAACAGCCTGTGGCGGCGCATTACGGCGCAACGGAGCGGGTCGGTATACCGCAACCCCTCGAAGTCCGTGCCCCTGTGCCGCACGCCCGTGTAAAGTTTGCCTATTACGGCGTAGCCCGCGGAATCGGTCTGCTGTTCCTCGTAAAAGAAGGGGTCGTCGCCGGGGAATTCGTCGAACATCTGCACCATCCGCGTACCCTGCACAGAGACGTACACTGCGTCCGCCGTAGCCGCGAAAAACCTGTCCACGGTAAAGCTGTGCGCGGCGAAGATAACGTCCTGTACGGGTTCGCCCTCTATCCTGCGCGGGGCGAGGGCGGGGAAAAATTCCCCGTCCTTTTCATATCCGTTGAAACATATCCCCCCGGAAAGCGGCGCGCTTTTAAGTTCCGTGGAAACAAACCGCCCGCTCATACCCACCGCCTCGGAGGCATATAGGCATAGCGCGGCATGCGGGCGCGGGCGGCGTCAATCTCTTCCCTGTACCTGCATTCCCAACTTTCCGAAGCCTGCATTTCGCCGTTTATCAGGCAATATTCCGCGGCGCAACCCAGCGCGAACAGCGCTTCGCCCATTTTCGGGTCGCCGTATTCGCAATCGTCGTCGATGGTCTTTTTGTCGGGCGAATAATCGTATTCCACGCAGATTTTTCTGCTTTCCGACGCGAGATATTCGGGAAACAATCCGTACTGTGCGGGGGAACCGTTTTCCGTTACGGATTTTATCCTGACGGGCGTTTTGGGGAAAGTTCTGTAATAATATTTGCCGCTTGACGAACTGAGTTCGGCGGACGACGGAAGCGGAAAATAATTGCGGGCAAGCTCGTCCTCGACGGCGTTGTAGCAATACAGCATAGCGTTTACCGCATGCGCCGCCTCGCCGCCCTCCTCAAAACTTTCCCCGCCGGTCAGCGCGGCGCTTAAATCTTCCCTGCCGGCAAGGCGGAAAGCGCGGATTATAACGTCCTTTACTTTCATCCGCGCCTCCGTCAGCCGAGGTTGAACAGTTTGCCCTGTCCGCAGGGCTTTTTGCAGATGAGTTCGGCGTACTTTACAAGCGTGGCGGTATACGCGGCTTTGCCGGGAATCTGGCGGAGAATTTTGCCTTCCTCGTCCTCAAGCCATTCCCAATCGCAAAGCTGGTTAAGCGAAAAATCTTCGGTATTGAGAAGATATATCGTATCTTCGGGGCAGTATTTATCCGCATAGACGGGTATGCCGTTCACCGTCACCGCGCCCGTGCCCGTGGCGGCGTCTATCGTGTTCACCACGCGGCGTTCGTCGGAAATAAGCGCGGCTATCTTCTTCCTCGTTTTGAACGAGCAGAGTATCATATTGATTTTGCTGTTGAAATTTTCTTCGAGGAAATCAATGGCGTCGCAAATGCCCTCTTCGGTAAGCGTGCCGCCCAAATCCGCAGTATAGGGAACGAGGTAGGGCTCTTCCTCGCGGGAATTGCCGTAGAGGTCGCCATTGCCGAAAATTGCGCCAAGCCCCGTAAGCTCCTTATCGCGGGAGCCGTGGACGTAAACTTTGCCCAATTTGGGGTTATCGAGAAGCAACGCGCTGAACTTTGCCGTACCCTCGTTGCGGTCGATTTTTTCGATGTACACGCCCACGCCCTGATCGGAAAAAGTATCCTCGCTGGTGGTGCAGTCTACCTGCATACCCAACATATACTCTTTCAGGGGCGAAAGCATATACGTGCTTATGTCCTTTTTGTCGGTTATGTCGGCGAGAAAGCCCGTGCCGTCGCCGTACAGCATCCTCTGGAAGTTCTGCTTTGCGCTTGCTATAAGCCCTTCCATTTCCGCGTTAAGCAGATTTACGAACGCGCCGGCGGAATCGCGGGAAGCGCGGATGGCTTTGTCGCTTATTTCTATCGTGCCGTAAATGTTTTTGAGGGGCGCGGTTATGTTTATGTACCTGTTCTTGTGCGGGTCGGGCAAATCTCCGTCCTCGTCGCCCGCCATAATATTGCCGCACGCCCCGCGCACTACCGCAAGTTTAACTTCCTTGCCGTATACCGAATTGGCGTTTTTTTCGATTGCCGAATAGAACGGGGATATCCCGTCGTTAAGCTGTGCGGAAACGGCTTGCAGATAATATTCCTTCAAAGCCTTGTCCGCGTTCTGGATAGTGATCAATTGTTTTCCTCCTTACCGTTTAAAAATATCTGCGCAAGTTTGCCCGCTTCCTTTACGGTTGCGGGACGGTTTACGGGGGCGGCGACGGCGCTTCCGCCTATCATTACGGGCACCCCGCGGTTTGCGGCGAGATTTTTAAGATATTCGCCTATCACCGCTTCGCGCTCCGCGGCGGGTTCGCCGCCCCCGGCTTTGTTTTGGGAGGACGGCAGGGGCGCCCCGTCGGGCGCGGCTTCCGCCTTGTTCCCCTCTTCCAGCTCGCGCAATCTCTGACTGCGACGGGTGAATTCCGCTTCGAGATTGCGATAAGCCTCCGCAAGGGTCTTTAAGTCCCTGAATTTTTCAAGTCCTGCCGCGGCGAGCATACTTTTTTCCGCTTCCGCGGATTCCGCCGTAACTTTTTTTACGGGATCTTCAAGATTATCCATTTTGCACCTCTTTCAATTTATTTTTATGTTCGCGCACGTGTGCGCATATGCGGCGTTCCGTTTCGGGCGGAAGTTTTTCCGTAAGCATAAACGCGACATGTTCGTCTATATGCGCCGCATGGTCGTCGTATTGTTTAACTTCGCATTCTTCCGTGCGCATAGCAAGGTTTTCCTCGCCGGCGCGCGCCGTATGCAAAGCCTTCATATCCCGCCCGGCGGAAAAACCGTCGTAGCCGAGTATTTGCAAAAGTTTGCTTTTAACGCCGTTTGAAATTTTGCCGTCCTCGCCCGAAAACAGCCCCCTGTCTATAATTTCGTACAGCACCGTCCTGCGTTGGGCGGGCGTGAGGTTGGAATCGGAATCGGCTTCAAGCACAACGTCGTCGGAAGATATGTCGCTGCCTTTGAAATAGAACAGCCCCAACCCGTTGTTTTCCCCAGCGAACTTCAAAAGGCGCAAATCGGTGGCAAATTGCCTGTAAAGGCGCAATATCTGCTTGCCTATTTCCTTCAAAGCCCTGCGCACCTGCTGATATGCGCAGTTGAGGCGCGCGTCGTCCTGTTCGATAAGCAACTGCAACCCCGTGGCGGAAGTTACGCCCGTAAGCCCGCCGTGCTTTTGGGAAAGTTCGCTTGTGCCCGAAACTTTTTCAAATTCTTCCAAAAGCCTTTCCTCTTCCACGTCGAATTCGTCGGGCACGCTGCCCATCGTAAGCATTTCGGGCGGCTTTCCGCCCTGCCTGTAAACTATCACCTTGCCGGGCATAAGCCCGTCCTCCGCAAGTTCGTCTACGTCTAAAGAGCCGTCCTCCACGGCAACCGTGCCCATCGATATCCTGTTCAGAAATTCGTGTTTGCGGTTTTTTACCGCGTTGTACGCGCGCTGGACGGGGATAAGCCTTTCCACCATAGAGGAACCGAAGAACGAGCCCGCCACGGGGTTTGAAGTTTGCTTGACGAAGGGATATCCACGCCTGTTGTCCTCCGCGTTGACGTAGGGAAGGTCTCCGTCGTACAGCAGTTTTCCCCCGGCGACAACCGTATATCTGCCGTCCGGGCGGGTGGGCGACTGCCTTTCGTACCTTTCGATAAGTATCTCGTAGCGGGTTGCGGCGGATTGCCCCTCCGCGCCTACTTTGGGCTGCTTTTTGCCGTTATCCTGCATAAGTTCGGTTTCCTCCTGCGTCCTGCCGAAGAGGCGCACGCCGTAGGCGGCGTATATGTCCTCTACGGGTATGGCGCGGGCGTGTATTATCCCCGGCTGGTTTTGCAGTTTTTCCTCGCGGAGGGAATAGGGATAAATTTCAAAGGGCGACACGGCGAACACGCGCACATTCCCCTGTTTTACCGCCCTGTCCGCGCTGAACGCAACGGTTGCGCCCGCGTCGGAATCCCACACTATTTTGTAAAACGCGGTGCCGCACGTTTCCGACCAGACCGTGGCGTCGTTTATCACCCCGTCTATATCGCACTCGTCCCCCGCCGAGGCAAGCACCGCGGAAGCTATTTCCGCGGAACGCCTGTCGCTTTCGTCGTCGCTTGCGGCGCGCACGGTAAGCGCGGGGCGTATTCTGCTCAACTTTGAACAGCGCATATCCACTATCGCCGCGATATGGTTGAACGTTCTGCGGTTCTGCCAGAAATACTTTTTCTCTTCCTCGTAAATTTCGCCCGAATCGTTGACGTCGCAATATTGGTTGCCCTTTAAAAAGTTTACGCAAAGCTGCCACGTCCTTTCGGTCTTTCTCCGCTTTTCGCGCAAGGCGCAGAAAAGATTGGTAACTTCCTCCGCCAAAAGGTCGGCGGAATTTTCTTTTTCAGTCAAATTTTTCCTCCTTCAACAGTTTCAATAGATTTTCCCGTTCCTCTTCAAGCTGTTCGTCGGACAGCTGATCCGCGGAACAATCGCCCATCAAAAGTTTAACCGCCTTTATATCCGGCGGAACGTCGCGCTTTGTCACCTTCTTTTTGACGAGTTTAAGTTCCCCCTCTTCCACGGCGAATTCTTCCACCACTTCGTTTGTGCCGAAGCCGACGGCGCATTTCAAAAGCGCGTTTTTAATATTTTCTTCTATCATATTTCCCCCTTGCGGCAAATTACAGTTCCCAACCGCGTCTGCCCTTGCGCATGCGCCGCAGTTTGTCGCGGCTTATTTCGGTAAGTTCCGCCGCGGGCGCGGACGGCGCCACGGGGCGGCTCATAAGATAATACCTCAACTCGTCCATACAGTGGTCGTCGCGCTTGACGGGCAGGTCGCCGCTTCCCCAGAAATACCCCTTGAATTCCTCTATCATATTTACGCAACAGGAAAATATATAGAGGTTGCCCGTGCCGTTGCCCCGTTTAAGATAGCTTTTCACCCGCGCAATACCCGCGAACATATCCTTGTCCACCTGCGGGTCCGCCAATATCCCCCGCTCGTAGAACAGTTCTGTGACGGACTTCGACGAAGCCAGAGTGCGCTGGTTTGCCGCGCTGTCTATAAGGGCGCGCACCCTGCCGCGCGTATCGCTTTTCCAACCCAGCCCGCGGGAAATTTCGAGAATTTTTTCCGCGTGATAATCCACGTCCCTGCCCGCTTCGAAATGTTCCGCCACCACGTACACGTTGCCGTCCCAATCCACGCAATACCAATGCGCGGACAGGGGATTGTTAAGCCCCGGGTCAATCGAAATTACGTCCTGCCACTCCGCGGGGACTTTGAAGGGGGCTATCACGTGCACGCTTTCGTCGAATTCGGGATACACAAGCCCCGCCCCGTCGGAAAATTTGCCGTACTTGCGCGCGTCCAGCGCGTTTTCGTCCAGCGCGCTTTCGAGAAGCGCCGCTTCCCTGCGGGAAAGAAAGGGGTTGTCCTCCCAACACATCGTCTCGCACCATATTTCGGGATTGTTGCGCCTGTTGAGGTAAATTTCGTTATATATAAACGTTTTTCCCTTCAAAGGCGTCATAGTGCCGAATATGTCGCCCCGCTTATCCATCACGCGCATCAGACATTCCTCGTATATATCGCGCGGCGGCTCTTCGTCGAACCATACGAAATCCAGCGAACTGCCCTGAAATTTTTCCCTGCCCTGATCGCAACTTTTAAAGCCCAGCGTGGATATGCCGCCGAATACGTTTTTTATCTTTATCTGATCTATTATCCCGCTTGCGGGGCTGTCCTTCCTGCCAGATATCATCGTGATATCCGCTATCCAGCTTTTGGGGAGATAGTACAATATTTTCGCCTGCGCCACGTCGCGCTGAACTTGTTGGGAAAGCGAAACAACCCAACCGAACACGTCCTTTCTGTTCTTTCTGTAAGGGTGCGAACCGCGCAACATCCAAAGACATTCCACCGCGCCGCATTCGGTTTTCCCCGAACGGTTGCCGCCGAAAATCCAGCGGTTGCGCTTTTTGCATCTGTGAAATTTAAGCTGTTTTGCGTGCTTTTTCCTGCCCGCGTTATAGCCCGCCAGCCTGTCCGCCGCGCGGCGCCTTTTAAGTTCGGCGTCTATAGCCGCCAACCTGTTCAACAAATCTTCCCTTTGCATAAGACTTTTTATGACAAAATATTACCGTAAATTCGATTATTTAACCTTTATAATTACGTGGTATGAAAGCTAAAATTATACTTTGCGCGCTTGCCGCCGCGGCGGCGGTATTGCCGCGCCCCGCGCCCGCTTTCGCCTCCGGCGAACCGTACGCAATGGCTACGACGAAAAGCTGTTACTTTTACAAGGAAAAGAACGGCGGACGCGCCCTTTTCGCCATACCTTATACGTACTGCGTTGAAATTTTGCACGAGGACGGCGATTGGTACCGCGTGCGCTACGCCGAGGACGAGGGGCTTTACACCGCCTTGTACGGCTACTGCCTGAAAGAAGGTTTAACCCCCGTTTCCGTCCCGCCCGAAAACATTTACCTGAATATGCCCGTCACGGTTACATACCGCCCGGACGAGCCGCCCACCTCTTTGCCCGTGCTTTCGGAAATGAACGTGACGGCGGCGTATTACGGAACTTACGATTCCGACGGAACGGCTCTTTCATACGTAAGTTACGAGGGTTCGTTCGGCTATATATACGGGGCAAACGACGAATATCCCCTGAACGAAATCCCCGAGGAAGAAAGCAAACCCGCAAGCGGCGGAAGCGCAAAAAGCGGAAAGACCAAAGCCATAGTTGCGTGCGCGCTGTGCGCGCTTGCCGCGGGCGCGCTGCTGTTTTTATACTTTTCGGGCAAGCGGTATTTTGTCAAACGCGGGGACGGCTAACAGGGCGGCAACAGGGCGTAATACACGTCCATAACCTCCAGCGCGGAAGCAAAATCTTCAAGCACGCGCGCATGCCTTACAAATTTAACGGCGGCGCGCTTTATCGCGCGCCTCTCTTCGTCGGGGAGCCGCCGTATGCCGCGCCGCAGTTCCGCGTACCTCTTCAAACGCCGCATCTCTTCCTCCGTCATCCCCTCCGCCACCTCGTCGAGATACGCCCACAGCGACTGCAGCTTCGCCTTCGCGTCTATAAGCGCAATAAGTTTTTCGGCATACATTTCGGCTTCCCCGCCCCGCGAATCGCACGCTACCTTCCCCGCAAGCCCGTCAAGCACGGCGTTAAGCCCTTCCGCACGGAAATAAAACCTTAAAATACGTTTTATTTTCATTTCCGACCTCAAATAAATAAACGTTTGTTTGTTTTACAAGGGTATTATAACCGTTAAATATGACAGAAATTATGGTAATTAAAAATAAAATAAAATTTTGCAATAAAAAAAGGTGTGACGTTGAGTGGAAAATCGAACTCGCAAACAGTTTACAATATCCGTAAGGTGTGTTATAATTTACGCATGAAAAAATTTGCGGTTACGGCGTTATGTATATTGGCGGCGCTTACGGCGGCGGGAGGCGCGGCGGCTTTTGCCGATACGGCGGAGCCCTACCCTACCGACGAAATGTTCGAGGCGGAGCTTGAATTTGTTTCCGTTACGGACTACGCGGTGTCCGCAGACGGCGAATACGCCTTTTTGCACGACGTGATTACGGAAGGGGAAAGCGTTTCCACCGTTACCGTACACGACGGCAAACACGAAAAATTGTCCGAAAAGGCTTTGCCCGCCGTAGCGTTGGATTACGACGCGGAGGACGGCGAATTTGTTTACGGCGACGTTGAAGGTAACGTTTTCACTCTGGACGGCAAGGCGGTGGATTATACGCTTAAAACGTTCGGCGACACGATTACTTTCGACGGAAAAATTTATTATCTGAACGACGGCAAATTAAGCTATACCTACGCGCAGGGCGACGAGGCGCCCCACCACTTCGAGGGGGAATATTCCCTGCTGAAAAAATACGGCGATTTGGTTTACGCCGTAAAGGACAACCGTCTGTACAGCTTTGAACAGGCTGCCGAAACGCCGATAGCGCTTAAATATTACGATTATACCCTTGCCGAAAATATCCCCGCGGGGCTTATTTTCGACAACCTGAAGGATTACCGTTTGAAGTTTGTAAACGTCGCCGCGCAATCGTTTGTCACGGAAATAGACCTTGACGACGTAAGTTCGGACAGCGTGATTAAAACCGCGGGCGAAAACCCCACGCGCAAGACGGTAAGCGGAATGCGCGGGCTGTTTTTATGCGAATACGGAAACGCCACGGTGTTTTCGGTTAAGGGCAAAAGCTACATAACCCTTACCTCCAACTGCACGCCGGAATATATTGCAGGCGAAGAAACGGATTTTGAAAGCGGCACGCTTACGGGCAGTAAGGTTTACACCTGCCCCTTTGTATGCCGCAGGACGGAAGTTGAAAATATTTCCGCGGGGCAATATCTTAAAGTGAAAAGCATCCTCAACTTCGGCGACGTGCTTAACGCCGCATACTACGAGGTGGAATATACCGACGGAGATTCGGTTACGCACACCGCATACGTTGCGGAAGGTTTCCTCTCCAAACAGGTGTTCGAGGACAATAAAAAGCCGGTGGAAGTTCCCGACGAAAACGAAAGCCACGGCAACAACGTGCGCACGGTGGTACTTATCATGCTTGTAGTGATACTTGTGCTTATTGCGGCGGGCTATCTTGTATACGTGATAACGGGCGGAAAGAAGAAAAAGAAAACAACGCCCGACGAAGAAGAAAAGCAAACTCCCCCCGAAGAAAAAGAATAACCGTTCAGACGGAATATAAAAATCCACCCGCCGGAAGGGTGGATTTTTTGTTGCGCAGGCGCGGTTTAAAAAGGGGATAATCTTACCTCCCCCTCTATCCGCCGCGAAGCGTGCGCGGAAAAAGTTTTCATCCCCGCGGAACACGCGCCTGTTTTCGACGACGTTTCGCCGCGGGGCGTATCTATGCGCGCAAAGCGGAAAGCCCGCGCGCAAAGCGGCAAAAGCGCAAATTTACGCACTTTAAAAAAATGCAAAATAATGCGCATTAAACGGAAAATAACTTGACAGCAAATTTTGTATTTGTTATAATTCATAGGCATTGAGTTGTTGCGTAACGTACCGCTCGTGCGTTTGTGAACAGACAAACTATGCGGGTGTAGTTCAATGGTAGAACACTAGCCTTCCAAGCTGGTTGCGTGGGTCCGATTCCCATCACCCGCTCCATTGGCTTTGACGGCAGGCGCAATGCCTATGCGCCCGTAGCTCAGTAGGATAGAGCAACGGCCTTCTAAGCCGTGTGTCGGGGGTTCGAATCTCTCCGGGCGCACCAAAAAGTATGGCGGGCGTAGCTCAATCGGTAGAGCGCCAGATTGTGGCTCTGGAGGCAGCAAGTTCGAAACTTGTCGCCCGCCCCATACTAAACCGAAAGGCGCACTTTATTGGGGTGTCGCCAAGCGGTAAGGCACGGGATTTTGATTCCCGCATCCGTAGGTTCAAATCCTGCCACCCCAGCCAAAATTTCGGTCCATTAGCTCAGTCGGCAGAGCACGTGACTTTTAATCACGGTGTCCCGGGTTCGAATCTCGGATGGATCACCACACACAATTTATTTTTATAAATTGTCGCACCTTTAGCTCAGTTGGTAGAGCAACTGACTCTTAATCAGTGGGCCCAGGGTTCGAGTCCCTGAAGGTGCACCAAAAGGGTATAATCCGAACTTTTTACTCATCACGGGTGATTGGTTCGGATTTACTTTTTTATTTTCGGATTTACAATAAAGTAAAAGGGCTTGCGGGATATCCGCAAGCCCTTTTGCCGTTGTTCAAGGTTTATGATATTCGGCTCAACCTTTCTGAAATTCACATATTATCTTATTTTTTCAGAATCCGCCTCTTTATTGCGGATCTTTTCAAATACCGTCTATGCGGTCTGTCCTTATGTATTCAACAGGACTCTTTCTTATTCAATTTTGTATTCAGTTGTCGTTTTTGTCTTTCTGCCTTCCATTCTTCAAACTCTCTTTTTCCTTCTTCCGTTTCAAAGAGTGATTGAATGGCGGGCAGCAATGCTCTTGCGAGCGAGTCAATTTCATAATCTGGTATGCCTGTGGTGTTCTTTTTCTTTCTCGACATTTTTTCCCGATAGCATTTTCTCCTTTTCAGCGATTATTCAGTTGTGGTCAAAGCAATGAAATTGCAAGTACGATCGTCTGCACGACAAGCAATGCAGGTGTAAGCCACAGCAGGAATTTGCGAAACCCGCTCTCGAAACGGATATTCTCCCGTAACTGTTCCATTTCTTTTTCGGTCTTTCGGATTTCTTCCTGCGTTTTGAATAATGTTTCCCGCACATTTAGCAGCATTTCCGCTTTCATATCATTTACAGAAGTCGAAACCGCCTTTTTGACTTGTATTCCGATGCTCTCGTTGAGTTTCTCTGTTTTCGCGGTTTCCGTTTTGATTTCCCGTACCGCTTTGTCCACGGTTGTTGTCAGATCGTATTCCGTCGCCGCCATATCCGCCCGCATTTCCTCGATGAGCTTGTTCTGCGTCTCGATCAATTTGTTGCATTTCTCGTTCGATATCGCCAACGCTTCTTTGAGTAAATCGGTTTTGATATGCTGCCTGTCCTGTTCGTTCATTTCCTGCAACATCGCAAGCGGTGTTGCAGTTTGTCCTGTTTCCATATTTTTCAATGACATTTAATACCTCACTTTTCGTATAATTTTGTCCGAGTTTCAGCCCTCGGATAGCTTTTTTCTTTTCGGGGTGCAGGTAGGAGTATTCCGTCTTGCTTCTCGTAACGCTTACCCCGTACTTTGCGAGATGAGCGAAAAATTCGCTCTCGTCGCTTGCCAAAAGTTTTCCTTCCTCAATGACCTCTCTTAAATCTTCCTTCCACGATGTACCGCCTTTGAGAATGATATGCTGCTCGTCCTGTGTTCGGTTGTTCTCGGCTTTCTTCCGAAAATCCAAAGAGGAAAATCCGAACTCTTCTCCGATCTCATTCGCCATATCTTTCAGCCTCGTATAATCACTGTCGTTAAAATGCAGTTTCTTTCCCGTAATAGGGTGGACGGCATTGACCACGATATGACTGTGAACGGTCTGCGTATCCGTATGCGTGGCTATGACGCACTCGCAACCCTTGAACATCTTTTCCGCGCAAGCTCTCGCATACTCATGTACCATGCGAGGATCAGCTCTATCTTTCCTGTCGGGAGAAAGTTTGAAATGATAATACTTTCTCTCGTCGTAGTCTGTATATTTTCCGAACCTCGCCGCCGTTTCTTTGAACTGCGCTGAATAATCCTCGTCTATGAAAAGGTTTTGCACGTCGATATACTTTGCCTTATCCTTGCGGGTAATATAGCCGATAGCCATATCAGGCATGGCTTTGCCCGCCGTACCTTTCAAAAGCGGCATTTCAGTTCCCTCCGATAATGGAGAGCAAAGCGCGATACGCTCTCTTGCACTCTGCCGCGGCAGACAATACTTGTTCTTTCTCATTCGGGTGGAAGTGACAACGCCGAACCGCTTGATTTAAGTTATTGCCTTGCCGTTTAAGTTCCTGCAATATCTCTCCGCTGCGTTCGAATACAACAACGGGCTTGTCCGTCAATGCGCGGATCAGAAAGTCTGTTCGGCTCAATCCGCTTGTCTTTACCTTCTCATCAATGATGCGCCGTTCCCGTTCCGATACGCGGAAAGAATAGGTTATTGGTCTGTTTCGTTTTACTGTTTTCTTCTCGATAATTTTTTCCTCCAAAGTTTTTTGTACTTCCATAAAAGGGTATTAGGGGAAAGTATTTCCCCTAACGAGGCGAGCGGAACGCTCGGCAAGTGGCTTGCCACTTGCGTACCTCGCCATTACGAAAAGCGGCAGTCTGCTCCGCTTGTGTAACACACTACGGAACAGGCTGTCTTCGTCTGTTTTGCTTTCCGTTTTTTGTTGTTTGCTTGCCGTTTTATGGCGGTCTGATCGTTCTTTGTTTGTTCATATCTTCCTCCTTATCTGATTTGTTTTTATCTTTACCCACGCCGAAAGGAGAGGGCTACGATAACTAAAAAAGTGTGCAAAAAAGTCGCTGACAGCTTTTCGCATATCACCGACCTTAACCGTATTTAGCAACTTCGTATTGCTCTATGGTGGTTAGCCATTCTATTGTGATGCCGACTGTTGAATACGCTTTCGCGCCCCGACATCTAAAATTGTACGCAAATAAAACCCATAATCGCGCGTCCAAAAATGCGAGATAAAACAGGCTCAACTCCATAAAAAGAGTACACTTAAAAAAGCCTTTCATCGCACATCTTTTTCAAGCAAAGAGAACGTCGGCTTTTTCGGAAAAATTGTATCACAAAAAAGCCCCTCATTGCCTGACGAAAAACAACAACCATACAAGGGCTTTACACGTTCAAAAATTTGTACGCTTACAAAGCCCATAACGGCTCGTCTTTCAGACGGCTCGGGTGCAGCGCAATACGCGCTGAAAACCTCGCGGGCAAATCCCGCTCTACTGCGCAGAAAATTCTGCTCCCCCTCTGTAAGAGGAGAACTACGCCATACACATTTCAAAGTATGGCAAAAGAGTACAGGCGACATCTACACCTGTACTCTTTTATTATATCATATCTATTTCCGTTTGTCAATAAAATACAAACATTTGTTCGTATTTCGATGCTAAAATTTGATTATACGTGTTGCAATTTTATTCTGAAATGTTTTATCATGTTCGACAAAAATCATTGTGGGCCGAAACTGCATGAGCAAATTTTCAATTTGAATACGCGAATAAATATCTATAAAGTTCAAAGGTTCATCCCAAATATATAGGTGTGCTTGTTGGCAAAGACTTTTAGCGATCAAAGCCTTTTTTTTCTGTCCTTCCGAAAAGTTTGTTATATCTTTTTCAAATTGTTGTCTTTGAAACCCCATTTTATGAAGAATGGCCTTAAACAAACTTTCATCTATATGCTCCGAAAACGCAAAATCGGAAAGTGTACCCCGTAAGTGTGATGTGTCTTGCGGAACGTAAGAAATAGTAAGATTTGAACCTCTTTCTATTATCCCCAAATAATCTATTGAATGTCCGTACAACAATTTTAATATACTGCTTTTACCGCAACCGTTTTTACCTTCAAGGGCAATTCTATCTCCGCGCATAATATCAAATGTTACAGGCTTACATACCTTGTTATTGCCATAAAACGGTACAACGTCAGAGAGAGAAATTAACCGTTCAGAACGGTATGTCAATGGTGAGATTTTGAGACCGCTTTCAATTTCAACATTTTTGAGCAATGTTGATTTTTGCTCAATTTCTTTTTGCTGCCTTGCTTCTACAACCTTCGCTCTTTTCATCATCTTGGCTGACTTATGTCCTATATATCCCTTATCTGGTTTTAATCCGGAATCTAAAATGCCATTTTTTGTTTTTTCTACCTTATTTGCCCAATTTGCGGTGCGTTTTGTCGTTTCTTGCAGCCGTTGAATATCGCTTTGTAATCGACTGTTTTGTCTGCGTTCAAAATCTTGCTGACGTTCAAAATTTTCCATATAAGAAGAATAGTTTCCGCTTTGAACTTCAATATTGGAACGATTGATGGAAAGCACATGGTCGATACAACCATCCAAAAAACATCTGTCGTGGGATACTAATATAAAACTTTTTTTCTTACGCAAATATGCTGAAACTAATTCTCTTGCTCGCATATCCAAATGATTGGTAGGCTCGTCTATAAGCAAGAAATGCCCTTCATTCAAGAACAGTGCTGCAAGTAAAACCTTTGTCTGTTCTCCATTTGATAAAGTATCAAATGGTCTGTATAAACAATTTTCATCCACTTCCAAATAGGATAATTCACGCATAATTTGCCATTCTTCGGCTATAGGACAAATTCCCTGTAAAATAGAATTTGTTAATTTGCTTCTATCTGGTACACTGTATGGAAAATAATCAAATTGAACGGAAGATGTTATTTTTCCTTGATATTCATATTTACCTTGCAAGATATTCAAAAAAGTTGTTTTTCCTCTGCCATTTCTGCCAATAAAACCGAGTTTCCAATTCGTATCTATCTGAAAACTGACATCTTCAAATATATTATCGAAGCTCGATGGGTAGGCAAAAGTAAGATTTTCAATTTTTATGACTGACATGGATAAAAAACCTCCTTAAAAGTAAAAAAGAACTATGAGAAAGTAATCTCTCATAGTTCGGTAAATGCTCAAAATAATTTTATACTTATATTTGAGATATAGACAGATTTCACTTTCTTGCAATAACGCAAACCACAAAAGCATAACTACTTTCGAAATTTGCAATATAATGATTTAGCAAGAAAATTTAATCACTCCGTTCACCTCAAACATTTTCTATGCCACAGTATACCATAACATTTCAATTTAATCAAGCATTTATTAGAGAAGTTTTAGAAAATAATTCTATTTTCGTATTGATTTTAATTTAGAAAAAGTATATAATAAATACTCGAGGATATCAATAATGAATAATACAATTGGAAACAGATTAAAGACATTGCGCGAGAGCATCGGAAAGTCACAATCATTTATTGCAAAAGAGATTGGAACAGTAGCACAGCCAGCAATTTTTCGTTATGAAAGTGGTCAAAGCGATGTTCCGAATGCTATTTTATTGTGGTACGCCGATTATTTTGATGTTTCTCTCGATTATATTTTCGGGCGCACTGATAAGCCGCAAGGAATTTTGTATGACTATAACCCTAAAACCTTGGATGACAAAAAGATGAAAGAATTTATCGAAATGTGTTTTGATCCGAAATCTCCTGCTAATGCAAAGCTAAAAGAGTCTATTTTGAAATTATTGCAAGAAAATCAGAAATAATTTCTATATATGACTATATCTGTCAAGTTTTCTATGGTATAATGCACACAAAGAAAAAAAGGGAGATAAACGATGAAAGCTGTTATTTACGCCCGATATTCTTCGGACAATCAAACGGAAGCCTCTATCGAAGGGCAGCTCCGCGAATGTATGGAATTTGCGGAACATACGGGCATAGACGTTATCGGCAATTATATAGACCGTGCGCTTTCCGCAAAGACGGATAACCGCCCCGAATTTCAGCGAATGATCAAAGACAGCTATAAACACGCCTTCGATTGCATTATCGTCTGGAAATTAGACCGTTTTGCCCGCAACCGCTATGACAGCGCACATTATAAAACGCTGCTCAAAAAGAACGGCGTAAAGGTTATATCCGCAAAGGAAACAATAGCAAACGGTTCGGAAGGAATCTTGCTTGAATCGGTTTTGGAAGGAATGGCAGAATACTATTCGGCGGAACTTGCCGAAAAAGTTGTGCGCGGAATGACAGAAAACGTCTTAAAGGGAAAAAACAACGGCGGGCAGGTAACATTCGGCTATGAAATCGATGAAGAAATGTATTTCCACCCCAACCCTACGACCGCACCGATCGTAAAAGAAATTTTTACACGATATGCCGACGGAAAGACGATAAAGCAAATCACAGACTATCTGAACGAGAAAAATATATTGACGATCCGCGGCGGCAAAATGACGATCAACATTGTTCAGCGTATGCTGTCAAACCGCAGATACATCGGTGAGTACAAATTCCGTGATACAATCATCGAACACGGCATTCCTGCACTTATAGACGACGATTTATTTGAGCGCGTTCAAAAACGCCTTGCCAAAAATAAAAAAGCGCCTGCACGCCATAAGGCTGAGGACGACTATATTCTGACTTTGAAATTGTTTTGCGGTAAATGCGGAGCGCATATGTTTGGAGAGAGCGGCACGGGAACGTCGAGAACATACCGCTATTATAAATGCGCACGGGCAAAGAAAGGAAAACTGTGTGATAAAAAAGCCGTTCGCAAAGAATGGATGGAAGAAATCGCAATCCAAAAGGCTCTCGGCGTTTTGGAAAATGCGGAATTGGTCAATCTGCTTGTGGATAAATTATACGCTTTACAAGGCGAAGAAAATCCGAGATTGCCTCGTTTGAACGAGCAAAAGGCAGATATAGAAAAACGTATCGAAAATATGCTTTCCGCAATCGAACAAGGAATTATAACAGACAGTACGAAAGACAGACTTTCGCAGTTGGAAGCAAAGAAAAAAGAAATAGAAATCACAATCTTGCAGGAAAAGATAAAAAAGCCGTTTCTTACGAAAGAACAGATTTTATTCGGAATAGAAAAGTACAAAAAGTTAGATTTAACCACACAAGAAGGAAAACAGCGATTGATAGACGGTTTTATCAATGCGATCTATGTGTATGACGATAGGATAACTTTTACATACAATTACAAGGACGGAACGGAAACAATAACGCTTTCCGAGTTGGAAAGCGCAAAAAGTTCGGATATAAAATGCGTAGGTGCACCAAAAAAAAGAAGCGCATATATGCGCTTCTTTTTTTGGTAAATTTTCAGCCACTCTCGAACCCCTCGTTCGCGCGAGGCGGCTTTGCCGCCGACGCCCTGCCGAGGGCTCCCATTTATGGGAAACGGCAGAGTACCTGAAAATATTGGAATATAGTTGCGGTTGGCACAAAAACGGCGCAACCTTTTAAGTTGCGCCGTTCGGCTGTGTTTCTATTTTTTGCGCTTATGTTTTGCTACCGCAAATCCAACAATTACGGCAATCAGCAATACTGAGACCGGAATTCCTATCGCCAACCCCAGCATGCTACCTTGCTTTGACTTTTGAGGTAGATTTTGTTGTTCTTCAATGATAATTTCAAATGTAAGTTCAGTTGTTACGTAACAGCTTGCGTCGACGCCCTTGTAGATAGCTGTTGCGGTTATTTTATTATCCGCTATTTCGATATTTTCATTTTCCCAAACAAATCCATTTGGAAGTTGTATGTCAGACAATTTAGTTATATTTTGATTTATGCGTATTGTTGTATCAACATTTGGCTTTTCTGCCTTGTATATTATGAAGGTAAGTTCTTTTGTGCCTGTATAGGCATTTTTACCTTTAACAATAACGCTTGCCTGACCGGCAAAAGTATTATTTTTATATTCCGCTTCATAGTCGGCACCTTTTACAAGGCTATATGCTCCGTCTTTTGCAATTACATTCGGCACCTTTTCATATCCGTCATAGACAAAGGAAGTTACGTCCAGCGCCAACTCTGTTAACGATGAAATTTCCAACTGCGGCTCTCTAATTATTGTAATTTGCATCTGCGTGTTGATATAGTTGTTTACATCTTGCCCGATGTAAATTGCTGTAGTTTGAAAATTATCGCTTTCTAATTCGAGATTTGGCGTTTGCCATGCCCAATTATTGCAATTTAAAGAGATTTGATTCAAATTTTTAGTTCTGTAACTGACATTAATTGTGCTGTTTGGCATTTCCTTTGGATGCTCTGCCTTTTGTATTACAAATGTTTGGCTTACTTGACCAAAATAACGTCCGTTCCCTTTGACAATTACCGTAGCGGTTCCCGCATTTGTATTGTTCTGAAATGTTAAAGTATAGTCTGCGCCTAAGCGCAATTCGCTGTTTTCGTATGTGACTTTAACACTTGGAATAATTTGCTCACCCGTGTAAACACAATTACCGATGATTTCCACTACTGCTGTTGAAATATTAGTATCCGGGATCGGATTTTCATTAATTTTATTAACATTGACGCTGCAAGTTATGTTTTGATAAAAAGCCTTATCTTCTCCAACATAAATCATTGAAACCGCATTAGTTCCGTTTTCAAGTTTTTTGTCCTCTTCAACCCATTTCCAATCAGTGGGCGTCGGAACATCGCGTAAGGAAATTTTATCATTGTAAACAACAATAGCGTCGGTTGTTCTGTTTGGCGGATATTTGGCTTTTGCAACTTCAAAATAAGTTGTTCTCTCACCTTCATAGTTCCCCGTACCGACAATTCTTATTGCTGTCATGCCGGGTGCGGCAATATTTGCAATCTCTACCCTGTAATCCTGCTCGCTATCAAGCAATTCCCCGTCCAAATAAACTTTCGGTTCCGGAACTAACTGCTCGCCTTTTACATAATAGACAAGTCGGTTTGCAATTTCCACCCTGGCATACTTTAATTGGTTATCTGCTTCGGTTGTTCTTTCCACCGTGTTAGTTATCGCTCTGATTTTAGCCGTCTTACTGACAGTTGAACTATCGGCATAAAAATCGCTGTTTTTAAAACTAATCCATTGTCCATTTTCAAGATAATAAGTCATATCATTGATTGAACTGTTGCCGTCAACCGCGCATTTAACCGAAACCGACGCGCCGGAACTCCCCTTACACCTGACTACAATTGAAAAATATTCGCCCTGTTCAAGATTTATAGGGGTTGGCAGGTCAATGGTATGCATTCCGTTTCGCATTATTTTTGTATCCATATTCAAGGCGGGCTCATCTTGTTCCGGTATATTTATTTTGTCATTAACATTGCCGGGATTTACCGTTAAGTTTTTATATATCTTAACATTTACGTCTAAATTTCCTTCCGACACATATATCATAACCGCTTTTAATTGTTCTTGCTTTGTGGGACTTGAAAGTTTTGCCTCATAAATTGCCGCCTGGGCTTCGCCTGCGCGTTTGGCCATGTTTAATGTTACATTTCCGTCATAATGATAGATGTTTTGATAATCCTTTTGCATTGCTATATCTATAGCATACAAACCGCCTATCGGTTGCTTGTAGGAAATATAAAAGTAACCTTCCTCTCCCATATATTTCCCCCAACTGTTTTTGATTATCCACGCACCGTCATTATCCGGTTTCTTTGGATGGAAATCGGAACTTGCCACAGTATCGTCCCACCCCACAATGATTGAAGTGTGGTTTGACTCGGCAAACGGGCTATAAAATTTTATATCGGATGGAGCGGCATAATTAAATGTAACCGCACCGTATTGTAAAACGGCACGCTTGATTGAATTTACATCATCTGAAATATTTTGATAACTTTTGACATAATATTTGGATTGTTTAAGTGCGCTTTTAATTTTATTTACATCTTCGGCGGTGTTAAAATTGTTTTCATTCAAAAGGGTATATCCTTGCGTCATAACCGAAAATGCAGTTGCCGCGCCGGAATCGCCCTGATTCCAAGTTCCGAAATTATATGTATCATTTGTAGTTAATAATAAGGGATCCTGACTTCCATCACGGACATGCCGATTGTATGCAGTTATCGTTTCATCAAGGTCAAGAGTTTGATTTGTTACATCTTCGTCTATTCCGTTACGCAAAATACTCGCCTCTGCCGCTCCAACCGCCGCAAACGCCCAACAAGTATTTTTGCTATATTGATTTCTTACGGGCGTTATGTAATCATACTCTCTTCCATCAAAACTTTCAAGATTACTTGCCCAATGGTCAAGTTGCCCATCGCTTGCGCCTTGAAGTTCTTTAAGGTTTTGCGGAGCGTCGTCTTTGAAGACCTCAACTTCCCGGGCAGATGCGCTTGCAGAAATGTACGTCAGATTATAAATTCCAATACAAAAAATGCCTATTAAAGAAAACAATAATAAGCACAATATGCAGTAAAAAATTTTTGTCTTTTTATTCGCCATAATAATCTCTATTATTTGCTTGCGACACAACAAATACAGGCAAACCTGCTATCACATCCGCGGTTATAATTATACCATAAAGCAGCCATCTTAATCAAGTGAAACTACTTTTTGACATTATAAACATAATTAAATTATTTGCAGGCGTTTTTGATACCTTATAACAGCGCCAAAAAACAGAAA
The DNA here is from genome assembly GCA_947627575.1 of uncultured Clostridia bacterium. Taxonomy (GTDB): domain Bacteria; phylum Bacillota; class Clostridia; order Christensenellales; family Borkfalkiaceae; genus Coproplasma. The sequence goes on along the minus strand of CANQWN010000005.1, from coordinate 101,748 downwards.
TCCCCGCGGGCAAGACTGCGCCGCGGGGAAGGCGTAAATATAAAAGCGGGTTAAATTATTTTGCGTCCGCAAGGGGAAGAAAGCGGCGCGTTATAAGCCGATCTTCCGTCATTGAAAACAGGCAATCCCTGCCCACCCATTTGTAATCCACCGTTTCGCCCTCGCATAGTACTATCCCGTCCTTTCTGTCGGTTATGCACAGGTATCCGCAATATATCGCCCCTGCGGACAAAGTGCGCCCGAGATATATCAATTGCTTTGCGCATATGCCCGTCTCTTCGGCAAGCTCGCGTAAGGCGCACTGCAATGGCGTTTCGCCGAAGATTGCCGAACCGCCCGCCGTTGCCTGCCATTTGCCGCCGCCGTGCTTTGCTGGATGGCGCTTCATAAGCAGATATTCGCCGTCCTTATGCCGCACCACAACGTCGCATACAAGGTGATATAAGCCCTGCGGAATAGCCTTTCCGCGGACAAGGGTTACGCCCTTTACAAGGTTGAAATTTTCGTCGTAAGCGTTCCAGATTTCCATACTTTACATACCAAAAAGGCGGCTGAAAGCCGCCTTTTTTTAATCCACTACATAATATCCGCACGCGAACAACCACTGATTGTCCTCGTTGGATTTTAACCTCGGCGAGCCGGAATAGCCGCCGCCTTCCGCCCAACCGTTGCCGTCGTCGAAAAATCTTTCTCTCGTCGCATATGCCTGCAAAAACTCTTTCAATTCCTCGGTGACGGGATGCGCGCCCATATCGTTGCAATATTCGGCGTATTCGCGTACCATAGGTCCGTAATTGACGTTGTTCGCTTGCAGACTGATTTTTTCAAACAGGAACCCCGTGTTGGTGCCCTCGGATTCTATTATCTCGCAATCCTTCGATATTACGGCGAAAAGTATCGCGCCGTAAACGTCGTTTGCGCTATCGTAAATGTGATAGTAGCCGTCGCCCTCATTCCCGTCGGAATCGGTAGTTCCTATTTCAAACAGCTTGAAGCGGCTTGCGTCCAACAAATTATCTGTATCGCGGTAATTGTATACAAAACTGCCGGGCGGGCTTACCAACTGCAAAAGCGAAGCATCTGCATGCTTTGTGGTATAAGTGGGCTGCTGCGATTCCCCGCCGCCGTCGCCGCCGGGACGTCCGGCTGATTCAAACAGGCAGAAATCAAAATACGTGGGGAATTGATGCGTGCGCGATTCCACTACCAGATGCCAAAGGGTTAATCCGTCAAATTCCGCGTCGGCGCCGAAATCGCATTTGATATTTTTGGTGAAAGACGAACTTTTTCCGCCGCCTGCGGCAACCGTGGCTGTGCCTAAATTTACGAAACCGGATACCGAATTGCAAACATATCCCGTGATTTTGGGGTTCAAATCGTTTGCAACCGTGTCGCACCACGTTTCAAGCCCGTTCAAAGAGCCGAAGCGCAGCGAACAGCCCTGCCCGTCGCCGTATACAATCATCCGGTAAATATTTCCCTGGCTTATACTGATATTTTCGTTTCTGGGCAACGAAGTACTTTCTTCCAGCTTCGCCGAATGTAACACCACAACGTCCATAACTTCCACGTTAATGTCGCGGTGATTGTTATCGGTGGTATAAGCCGTAGGGTTATATCCTTTATCTTCCGGCAGACCGGAAACGGTTACGGAATACACGCCGTCCAACCCCGTTACGGAAGCCACGCCGCCATTGAATTCGGCGCGGTAAGTGCTTCCGTCCTCGCCCGTCCATTGCGCGGTCATCTGTACGCGCTTGGGCGCATATATCTTGCCGCCGTACATAAGCGTTACGCTGAATACGTCGCCTTCGTCGTCTTGCGAGGGATCATCGGGGTTTTGCGGATCGTCCGGTTCTTCAGTACCCGACGTGGCGCCGCCGGTAGGATTGGTGGGCGCGATATAGGAAGAACAACCGGCGCAGAACAGAGCGATAACAAGCGATAAAATTATTATAAATAACTTTTTCACGATTTTTTATCCCCCTTCTTTTTGGATTTTCCGCCAAAACCAAAGAAACTTTTTATATCCTCCCATTTAAGTTTACGTATGATTATATCTATCACGTACAGCGCCGCAACCGTTATGAGAAGAGGCACCGCAAGTTCCCGTTTGTACATCGCTATTTCGCTTTCGTCGTTTTCCACGGAAAGTTTTCCGTCGAGGCTTACCTCGCCCCTGCCGTTAAGCGCTTTGTACAGCTCCGAAGGGGAATACGCCGAAAACGCGTTGTATTCTTCCGCATACGAATTTGTCATCGACGTGGATACGACATACGTCTTTTCGGCAAATTCGTAGGTGATTTCAAGGGAATACTTGCCCGTGAGGTTGCTTTCTATATCCCTATAGAAGAAGTTACTGTCGCGCACAAGGCGTTCGGTGTAAGTTTCGCCCTCGGGGTCGGTTATCTTTACCGTAACAACCCCGTCGAACTGGTAGTTGGGCGGCGTTACGGTGAGAGTGCTTACCGTGCCGTTTCTGTCTATACGGTAGTTGAAGGGAACGTCCAACTTTTCGTCGGGCATATTTTCATTGAACACGTTGGTGAAAAACCGTTCGTCCATACCCGAATCTTTCCATTTTTTAAGCCAACCGTCGCCGATTTTGCTGGTGAACGTGGCAACCTTGCCCTCGCCGAAATCCCAATACGCATACAGCGGAACGGAAGAAGTTCCGGAAACCTTTTTGTGGTTTATTGTAAGCACGTTGGTTGCGCTGTACTTTATGCCGCTGTACATATAGCCGTCCACTTCGGGGAAGTTAAGCGTTTCAACGCCGTCGAGCACACTGTCGGTAAGGCGGTTTACGGTTACCGTAGCCGTCTTTTCCACCACCGTGAGGGAAGCCTTATCGGCTATCTTGCCGAAAGTAACTTCGTCCAGCTTTTCGGCATTGTTGGAATAGTAGTATTCGCCGTGCCCCGCGCTTGCCACGTTTTTAAGCAAATCCCTCGCCGCAAGAGCGGTATCGTTTTGATTGCCGCCCGTAGAGCTGTCGCCCTGACGCCCTACGTCGAATACGGAGGTAACTATGCCGGATTCGTACATATCGGTTGCTATGCGGACGGGGTCGTCGCTTTCGTCGGTGTATTCAAGTCCGTCGGATATAAGCATAACCTGCTTATCGCTGTAATTTAAAGGTTCGATGGCTTTGTACGCCATATCCAGCCCGGCGCCTATCATGGTGCCCTGCGTTACGGAAAGATTGTTTATAAGTTCGATAATTCTTTGGCGGTTGCCTGCGGTTACGGGCGTGGGAGCCTGCACCATTCGCACTTCGCCGAAGAACGTTGTTATACAAATTTCGTCCTTTTCGTCAAGCAAATCCATCAGGTTGAACACAAGCTGTTTTGCCACGGTGAGGTGGTATAACCAGCCCATACTGCGGGACGAGTCGATTACTATCGTGTACAGTTTGGGGTCGTTGCCGCGGTTGCCGTAATTTACGGGCAACATATCCTCAAGCTGAATAAGCGCCTCGTCCTCGCTGTTCTGCAAATACAGGTTGCCTATCGTTATCAGGCTTTTGCCGAAAAGCTGAACGCTTGTACGCAGATTTGTTATAAATTCCTCATATCCCGATATTTTGGATATATCCAGCTCGGCAATTATATATTCATCGTACGAAGAAAGCGTTTCGAGGTCCAGAGGTATCTGCGTGCTTAACACGTGGATATTGAGATTTTCGTTATCCGCATGCGCGTTTACGTAATCCACCTTGCTGCTTCGGCTGTAATCTCCGCTTGTATCGAGGTCGTACGCCTCTATTTCAACCTGTTCGCCGTACTTTTCAATCGCGTCTACCGTATCGCCCCAGCTGCCCGAAATAATAAGCACTCGCATTTCGGAAACAACTTTCTGCGTGAAGAGATACCTGTTGTTGTAGTCGCTTTCGTCCCCTTCGGCGTTTATGGTCACCTCGTAATCGTATTCGCCCGCAACGGAAGTATCGAGGTCGAAACTTACGTTGTTTGAACCTTCGAGTACGGAAACCGATCTCTGCCTTAAAATTTCGTCTCCGCTTTTAAGTTCAACTATCGCCTGCGTGGCGAAAGTGCTGTCTATGCTGACGTTGGCAACTTCCTCGCGCCCTATAAACGAGCTTTTTGTGTATTCCACGGAGGAAATCTGCACCTCGCGGGCGTCGGAAGAAATATTGTCGTCAAGATATATGGCGTCAACCTTTATCTTTTTGGATTCCAGCCCGTCCACGGCGCGGGTTATGGCGTAATCGTCGCGCGAATCGGTCTGTTTGCCGTCGGTGATAAGCACTATGCGCTTTATCGCGTCGCCCTTGAAAAGTTCGCCCGTGTATTCCAAAGCCTCGGCAATGTTTGTTTCGCTGTCGTCCACGGTGGCTTGCTTTACGCTTTTAACCTTTTTGGGATCGCCCATGTTGGAAACTATCTGCGCGTCTTTGCCGAAGCATACCAACCCCAACTTGCAGTTGCGGGGAAGATCCAGATTTTTTATATAGCTATCTATCGTATCCAGATTTTTTTCGGCGGAATAGGATACGTCCGCCACAACAAACACGTTTGTTTCGGTAAGCACCGTGTTTATCGAGGTGCCCGCCGCCGCAAACGCGATTATCACCGCCATAAGCACGTGCAAAACCAAAGAGGTTATGTTGTGCCCGTTGGCGTTATCCTTGCGAACCGCAAGCGCGAACGGAACTACGAACAGCACTACAAGCGGTATCGCTATAAACAACAGATAGACGTTATCGAAGTTGATACTGCTCATAACAATACACCCCGTAGTCCGCCACCGCTATCACGGCAAGCAGAATAAAGATTATAAGTAAGTTATCGTAAACGCCGTCGAATTTGCCGTCAAGCGCAATGCCGCTTATGGTAAAGTCGTAATCGGTTACGTAGGGAACGCGCTCTTCTTCCGGCAGGGACGCGAAGATGTTGAACGTACGCTGTTCCGTGCCGTTTTCAAACGTCATTATGATTTTATATGCGCCCACTTCGGGAAGCTGATATTCGCTTACCGTGGAAGACGCATCGAGGAACACTTCCGTGCCCGCTGGGGTTATCACCCGCAGGGTTTCGCAACCGGCAACCACGTTTACCTGCAACTGCTCGCCGCAGTAATACGCGGTATTTTCAATCACGGAAGGGAATGAATAGTTTATGAAATTGGAAAACAGCACGGCGCAGTCCGCCGAAAGGGTGAACGGCGCGGAATCGTGCAAGGAGAACGCGAACACAACCTCGCGGTTGCCGTACATATTGCTGCCGGCGAAAATGACGGGATTGTTGTCGCATCTGGCTATGGTGGTGAATTTACCGCCGCCGCTTAAACTGCATTTGGAATAGCGGTAAATTTCAAAATCCCTGCCGGACGTGCCCGAAGCAAGTTTTTCCGCAAGCGAAGTTGTGGTGGAATACTTTGCCGATTCGCGCGCGGTGCCCACGCCCTGATAGGCAAAGTTGGAACCCTTTACCGAACCTTGCGGGTTTATAAACCAAACCGCGCCGTCCGAGGGCAATTCCGCGGGAACATATGTGTCGAACACATATAATCCGTAACCTTCGGCGGGATTTTCGGCGTATTCCTCCGAGGTAACCACCGTATAGTTGGTGTTACCCGCGGCAGCCATAGGCGCCGTGATAAAAAATTCGCCGTCGCTTACTATAAGAGTTTGCGCTATATTTTCGTACTTTACGTTGTTTATTATAATTTCGTCGTCAAGCGGCAAATCGTCGTCGCCCGTAAGTTCCACCTTGAACGATTGGAAATCGGTAGCCGACGTCACGAACGAAAACTCCGCCTCGCCGTACGCTTCTTCGCCGGCGGCGGGAACTTCCACCTCTTTGTCTTCGGTTGTCCTGAAAATTTGCCTGCCTGCGATATTCCTGCCCATCGAAAGCCGCACGTTTACGGTATCTTCGCTGTGGTAGGAAATTATCTTGCCCGTAACCGTAAGTTCCGTGCCTGAAAATTCGTACTCTACGCCCGTGACAGCGTAATTTTCCGCTACGGGCGCGCCTTCGGCAACGTTCACTATTTCCACGTTCTTTATTTTTTCGTAATTTTTATCGGTAACGTAGTATATATGCGCGTAATTGTTGCCGTCGAAATATTCCTGCGTGACGTCGAGAAGGGGGACGATTTCGGGCGAAATGTAGGTTACGTCCAAAGATTCAAGCGTGCTTATCGCCCTGTCCTTGTCGGTTATGTCCTTGAAAATAGTTTCGGAAGTGTTGCCGGCATAGATAAGCGTGTAAGTGCTGCCGTCGGCGGCGTCCTCTATCATATTTTTTATGGCGCGTTTGCCCGCTTCAAAGCGCGTTTCGCCGTTTTGGGCAATGTTCATACTGCCGGAACCGTCCAGCACATAACAATAAGCGTACGCCGAATCGTGCAGGATAATCACGGGGTGCGCAATAAGGATTGAAACAAGTATAACCGCCAGAATCTGCAAAATCAGGCTTATAATACCCACCAGCCTGTTTATGGGCAGGCGGCGTTTTAAAAACTTTTCGCTTAAACGCCACAGGTAGGTTGAGGACACCGTCTGTTCGGTGTACTTGTTTTTGATTATGTAAATTAATATCAGCACGGGTATGCCGATAAGCCCGAGAAGTCCAAGGGCATATAAAAGCGTCATTTAAATACCCCCGCCGTAAGCAACTTGTCTAAAAATATTCCGTTTAAAGTTTCCGTATCCGAAACCAGCGCGTAACTGCCCCCGCGGGAATGGCATAAATCGCTTATGCTGCCCGTGGCGTATTCCAGCGCGCGTTTGTAGGCGTTTATAATTTCCCTGTTGATGTTCTTCCTGTACACAAGGTCCGCGTTTTCACTGTCGTAAAAGTGCATTTTACCGCGCACTTTGGGTGAAAGTTCGGATTTGGAAAGAACCTGAATACAAAGTATATCCTTTTTTTTACTTGCAAGATGATCGATAGCAGGCGTAAGGTCGTTGTCGGTTAAAAAATCCGAAATTATAACCGAAAGTCCGTCGCCGTAGCCCACCGCGGAGGGCAGTATCGCCTCCGAAATGTTGCTTTCGCCGTCAAACCGGATATCGTTCAGCTTGTTTATGTTGTTATAGAAATCCTCTTTGCCCAGCATATTGGAAATAATTTCTTCCGTATGGTCGCCGTGGACGGCGTATACCGAAACTCTGTCCATTTCGCACACGGAAATATAAGCTATGGCGGCGGCTATCTTTATCGCCTGCACATGCTTGTTGCTTTTGCCGTAAGCCATTGAACGGCTTGCGTCGATATAAATCCGCGTGCGGACTTGCCGCTCGTCAAGATATAATTTAAGATATAATTTTTCAAAGCGCGCAAAAGCGTTCCAATCGATTTTGGTAATATCGTCGCCCGCCATATAATCGCGGTAATCGGCAAAATCGCAGCTGGAACCGAAAGTTTTGCTTTGATGACTGCCGCCGAACGCGCCCGCCACGCAATTTTTAAGAAGGGTCTGTAACAGTTCTATCTGTTCAAGAAGCTCTTCGTTTACCACCAATGAACTCATATTTTAAATTATTTTGTTTCGCTTATAAGCTGTTTAATTACGTCGTCTACCGTAAGTTTATCGTTGATTGCGTTATAGTTTAATTTAATTCTGTGCCTCAATACGGGATAGGCAAGCGCCTTGATATCCTCGTACGAAACGTTGTAATTGCCGTGCATAAGCGCGCGCACCTTTGCGCAAGTGATAAGCGCCTGCGCCGCACGGGGTGAAGCGCCGTACTTTACGTACTTTTTGGCTGTGGAAGTTGCGCCGTCCAGCTCCGGATGGGTGTTGGAAACGAGGTTTACGGTAAATTTAAGCACGCCGTCGAAAACGGGCACGCTTTTGGCAAGCTCGCGCATGGCGAGGATGGTTTCGCCGTCGATAACCGCTTCCGCCGTTTCATCCATCGTAACCTGCGTCATATTAACTATGTCCGCTATCTCTGCCGCGGAAGGGAAGCCGACGATAAGTTTAAACATAAATCGGTCGATCTGCGCCTCGGGCAGGGGGTAAGTGCCGTCCTGTTCGATGGGGTTTTCGGTTGCAAGCACGAAGAACGGCTCTTCCAGACGGTAGGTCTGTTTTGCAACGGTAACTTTATGCTCCTGCATAACTTCAAGCATGGCGGACTGCGTTTTGGGCGTGGCGCGGTTGATTTCGTCCGCAAGCACGAGGTTTGCGAATATGGGTCCGCGCTGGAAGGTCATATTCATCTTGCCCTTTTCGTCCTGCTCGATAATGTTTGTACCCGTAACGTCGGAAGGCATAAGGTCGGGCGTGAACTGTATACGCGAGAAAGGCAGGCGCAAGGTTTTGCCCAAAGATCTTACCAAACGCGTTTTACCTACGCCGGGAACGCCTTCAAGCAATACGTTGCCGCCGGCGATTATGGCGCAAAGCACGTTGTCTATGATGTCGCCCATGCCGACGATATCTTTTGAAAGTTCGCGCTTGATAATTTCCACCTTTTCGCTGAACAGCTTAACCTGCTCCGGCGTTTCCACCTGCGGAATTTCCTCTTCCGCATAGGCTTCCGCCTGCTCCGCCTGCGCGGCTTCCTCTGCGGTTTCCGCAACGGCTTCGGCGGCGGTTTCAGTCTGCTCCGCCTGCACTGCTTCCTCTGCGGCTTCCGCCTGTTCGGGCTGTGCGGCTTCTTCGGCGGGGTTTAAAACCTCGCTTTCCACCGCTTCGTTGTTCTTCTTCGATTTTTTAAATTTTTTCATATAAATATCCTCAATTTTCAGCGTCAAAGCCGCTGTAAAGTGTCGCAAAGTATGCCCTGACAGTAGCTTCCTGTTCGGGCGTTAGCGTACCGCCGCGGAGATATTCCTGCATAGCCGCGTAGTACCTGTCCAGAAGTTGCCCGTACGTGACGTAATCGCCCGTATCGGGGTCGTAAATCAAATCGTCGCTGCCGTACACGGTGTCGCCCGTGCCGTAGCCGCCAGATTGGGTTTCATCCGGGTCGGAATCGTCGGCAGGGTCGTCCGAATCGCCGCCCAAACCGGTAAATCCGTCGCTGAACCCGTCGGTGGGGTCGTACGGCGAAATTTCCAGCCCGAAGGTGTTGCACAGCTTAACCTCGGCATACCGCGCGACGGCAAGCGAGTACGCCTGCGCGGCAATCGCTTCCGATACGGACGTTTCGGCAACGTCGAATATCCTTTGCAGGGCGGAATGCGCTTCATCCTCGTTCAAGCCGCCCGCTTCGCCGGAATAATCTGATATATCCGCGGCGAAAGCCCTGAACGCGGTTACAAGCGCGTCGCTTTCGTCCACGGCGGAAATTACCAGCGCGCCGCTTATCGTATTTGCCGCGGCAAGACATTTTTCCGCCTCGCTTTCGTCCTCGTCGGCGGCAAGCGAGGTGTGATACCTTTCAAATTGCCCAACCGCCGCGGAAATTACGAGGTTTATCTTTTCCCTGCCGAAATTTTTAACCACGTCGTACGAATCGAACGTGTAATTTTGATAGACGAGTACGCTGTACCTTACCACGCGCACGAGGTAAGTAAGCCCCGCCGTGCCCAAAGCCGTGGAAACAGCCCTGTACGAAAGGGGAGAACTTATCCCCTCCTTCACGTCCTCTATTGCGCCGCTTACGGCGCGCACCATTGCGCTTTGCGTTTCCGCCGCGTACAAATCGTCGAGAAGTTTTTGCAACCTTTCCACCGCGGATTGTTTTACGCTTTCGGCAAGGTCGCTATCCGAAACGTCGTCAATAAGTTCCCTTACGGCGATAACCTGATATTCCGAAACGGAAAACTTGGGGTCGTATACGGAAGCCTTGGCGGGCGTAATAAACGCCGCTATAAGCAGTCCCGCGCCGATAAGAAGTACAAGTATAAACTTCCACGCCTGCAAAAACCAAAGTTTTGCCGCCGCCGCGCCGGAGGGCGAGGGCAACGCCGAAAGTCGCGTTTCCGCGTCCGCGCGCTGTATTTCCACAATTACCCCGTCCTTGCCGGAATATTGCAACGCCGTCTGCGCGCGTTCGCCCAAAGCGTACCTTTCGTCCAGACTGCGCGCCACCGCTTTATCCGACGGCTTGAAGAACGCGAAGCACACGCCGCCGCACAGTATTGCGCCGCCGACGGCTGTAAGGACGTACAGATAGGTCTGCGCTTCCCGCGCGGAAAGTTTAAGGGCAAGCATAACCGCGCCCATGGCGAACAGCCCGAAAGCCACGCCGCAGACAACCGATTTGATTATTGCCGCATAAATATATCTGCGCTTTAATTTTTTGAAATTTTCGCCCATATCCGCCTCGGATTATGTTTTTTGTTTTTTGATATGTTCGGGCAAAACCGCAACGGGCAGGCTTGCCGCGCTTGCCGCGCCCGCGGGGTTGGGGGCGGCGCTCCATTCGTTATAACTTACGCACTCTATTTCCAGCTCCATCCTCGAAACTTCGTCCGTTGCGGCGAAGAAGGTGAACCTGATTATAAAGTTCCCTCTTTCCCACATTGTGAGGTAGCCGCCGTAGCCCGTCACCTTTGACGTGTTGTTCATATTCAGCTTTTCGGTGGCGCCCGTAACGGGGTCTACAAGTTCCCTCTCTACGCCCGCTTCTGCGCTGTCGTTATAATCGAACACGTCCACCAAAGAACCCCTTTCGGTACGTCCCTTGGGATAGGTGTATACATAGCCGTAATCAATGTTGCCGCTGTCGCTTTTTACCAGCTTTGTTCTGCCGCGGGTAACCCATATATCCCCGTCCTTGATAGGTTCGTCATCCCACACAACTACGGGTTGAATATCCGAACTTTTCCACTTGCCGCCGCTACGCTTTTGTATATCCACCGTAAAGGACAGCGGAACCTGCGAAGCCGGCACCACTTCGGTGCGAAGCAAACCGTCGCATATTGTACAGCGCGTTTCCCTTCTGCCGTTTCTGTAAGGTTGCGCGCCCAAAACCAACTGCGATTCGCCCGCAACGTGCGCTTCCCTTTCCACCGCCTGACAGCCGGGCGTGGCGCACTTGCGGTAGTGTACGTCGGGATCGTCCGTCTTCCACGCCGAACTTGCAAAATCGTGTTCTTCCGTGGGCGGAATTTCGTCCGTCTTCTTTTCGCCGCAGACGGTGCAGGCGTAAACGCCCTCGCCCTTTTCGTAACAGGTAGGCGGCGTGGAAATATCCTCGGTAAGTTTCCAATCGTGCGCGGTTAAATCTCCCCTCTCGTAACAGCCGTCGTTAAGGCAGATATGCCAATGTCCCTCGGCATTGTGTTTCCATTCGGTATCCCAATTATGCTGTTCTTCCTTTTTTGCGCACGCCGCAAGCCCCGCCGAAAGCAAGGCGGCGCCCATAACGGACAGCAGTGCGACAATATATTTTTTCATACAAACCTCAATGCATTTTTTTATGAAAATGTTATTATTTATACAAAACCGCATATAAAACTTATAATATCCGAATTATTGTATAAAAACGACTAATCATATAATATTATAAACCGTCTGCTTTGTCAAGCAATGAGGGCTTTGTTGAAGTATTTTTCACGCGCGGGACAAATTATTACATAAAATGTAAATATCATTTTCACTATAAGCCCGTTTTGGCAACCTTTAACCTGTTTTGGGCTATGGCGTAACCTGTTTAAGAGTATGCGCATAATCTGTTTTGTATTATGTGAAAATTACGGCAGATTTTAACCCGTTTCAGGTTAAAACCTATACGCCGCAAAATGCCCGAAGCGCGCCCGCAGAAAGTGAATTTTAACCTGTTTCAGGTTATTACCCACATATAAATTAAATAAATATTCCGCCGAACCGCGGCGGAATATTGTTTTTTTCGCTTTTTTTACCCGCGCGTTCCTCCGCCTTGCGGCGGAGGAACATCACTTGCGTGACTGCGGGCAAAGTTTAGAAGGTGAATGTATAGACTGTTTTAATTACGCTACCGTAAGGGTAAGATGGAAAGTAATCTCACTAGCGGAATAGCTTATGTTATACGAAGACTTCAACGCCAAGTAATATACCCTTGATTTTTTGGTAGTATCTGCTTTTGTATCTACCGTAATATTGTTAACCGAATTAGTCTTCGCCACAGAGACAGCGCCTGCTTCTGTAGAGGCGGTGCCTACCTTCAAAGACTTATACGGCGAATACATTCTCAAATAGACGGTATCCGTGAATTTTGAACCATCGGAAGTGCTGGTACCTATCGTCAGCGTCTTATCCGTCAAATCAACGGAAGAATCGATAACTATCGGACAGAATCTTGTATACTTACCACCAATAAAATGCTTCGCTTTTACGAAAGTTATGTCTATGCCGGTTTCGTCCGCTTTAAGGGTATCGCCCGTATATTCGGTCAGCTTTAAATCTACCTTGCAGTCAGCCGCTTTTTCGTCGGAAACACTGCTACTCCACTGCAACGTGAAGTTTTTATTGCCTTCCTCAAACTTTACGGGGAAGCTGTACTTCTTTCCGCCATCAACGCTTTCGCTTGCAAGAAAGCCGGTGTAAAGCGCCGACATATAATCGCTGACAGTGCCGCCCTGTACGAAGTAAATGTCTCTGCTTAACGTCGACGGTATAGTGATTTCCAACGTATATACCTTGGAAATATCCACGCCGTCGTCAAGCTCTACTTTCACAGCCGCAGTAGACGTGGGCATCGTTGCGGTAATTTGACTATCTACGTTAAGTTTATCGATTATACCCTCTATCCTGATTTTTAAGGTATGCCCGCCGGCACTATAGTGGCAACCTTCGAAGCGGATGAAAACGAGGTTGGCTGTAAACTTAACGGTAGCGGTTTCCGTTGCGCCGTAGGTGAATACGGTTTGCTCTTCCGCGCCTTTAACTATCGTCAACTTAAGATCGTCGGAGGCATGGACAGTCTCCCAAGAGGTTATGCTTACGTTATACTGCTTTGAAAGATCGAACCCATCGGGCAACTTCAACACGATTTCGTTGAAGTCCATACTGTTGAATCTGGGGGCGTTATCTGTATACGTCTGAACGTTTACAACCTTGCGCACCTTGATATTAACCGCAACCGTCTGGTTTACGTCTACCGTAAGGGTGAAGTAGGTAGGCGTTGTATCGCTTACGCCGCTTTCACCGTGGAAGAACGCAAAGTAATGATAGCCGTCCGCGTCCTTGGTGGGACTTGTAAATACCACGGGGCTGTAATAATGCCCGTCGCCGGAGTCTGCGCCGTAACTTAAAGTGAAGGTTACGGAACTCATATCGTAATCGTCCGAAGTGGGTTTGGCTATTATTTCAAGCTGGAAACCGTCCGTCGAGACAAACTGCGAGTGACGCCATACGTAATATACGTCTTGTTCGGCAGTTAAGGTTAAGTGATTGTATTCTGCGCCTTCGAATACGGAAAGCGCAACGTCGTACGTGGGTATTACTGTAAGTTTGCCCCACTTATCCTTCAACCCGTCGGAACAGGTGAAGTAGAAGTACTGTTCGGTAAGCGCTATGTTCGCATAGAACGCCGTGTAACCGTCCGCACTGTCGCCCTTTGTAAGCTGAACCTGCTGATCGCCGTTGTAGTGCATGGTTATCGTTGCGTCCGCCGCGTTGGCGTCTTCAACATATACGGTGAATTTGTTTCTGTTAGCGCCGTTGAGGTAGTTGGTTGAACCGTAAACAAACGGCGTCTCTTCACCGAACTCGTCAAATTCATATTCATCGGGTCTTGAATTAACCGCAAGTGTGCTTACGGTGGTGTACGCCATTACGTGTACCGTAATGGTAACTTCGCTTCCGTCCTGACAGCTGAACTGATAGTACTTGCCGTCTGTAAGTTGAAGCACCAATTCGGTAAAGCCGTTGCTCTGTTCAAGCGTCCACTGCTTTTCCGGTTCGGTATTCAATTCCTTTACAACTATAACATTAGAGTTGGAAGCGCCCGTAACCCAAAGTCTGAAGTAATAGTTTGCGCCCGTTACAAGCCCTTCGGGCAACAATTCCGCAGTGCCGCCCGCGGGTATGGTGAAGGTTGTGCCTTCCGCCGAAGAATTAAGCGAGCCAACCGCGTAACTGCCTATTTTTATAGTAATTTCAACGTCGGAACCGCCGTCCGTGGTTATGGTAAAGCTGTTGTTTGCAAACCTTACGGGTTTGAAGTGATAGCCGTTTTCCTGCGAAAGGGTAGCCGTGGTGGGCTTTGATAAGCCCGTCAACGTCAGCGTAGGCGTTGTGCCGCCCTTTACGGTTACGGTTATGCCGTAGTCTTCGCCGCCCTTGAACTGCGAAACATCGAGGTTGACTTTAACGCCGTCCGTAGCGTTTACGGTGTAATCCTTTTCAACGTCGAGTTTAAGCGCTTCGCTGTCGGCAATGGGTTCAAGCCAGATATCGTACCCGCAGTACGTTCTGCTGCTTAACGTGAAGAACATCGTCGTCGCACCCGTGGCTATCTTTATACGCCTTATTACCTCGTTGCCCTGTACAACTTCCTCGCCTATGGTGGGTACACTGTAGAGAGTAGGCTTATAGATATTGTAAGACATTATATGCATATTATATTCTGCGCCGCGAAGCACGCTTTCGTCCAGACTGAAGCCGAAATGCCTAATAACTTCCGTGTAATGGCTGGAAACGTAGCCTGTGGCAACTGCGCCTACGTTTATCTTCGTCCCGTCGGCTTTAAGTATATGCTCGGCGTCTTTATATCCTACCAACGAACCTGGAATTTCCAAAGAACCGCCGTCTTCCAACGTTTCGAGAATGGGATCGAATATCGCGCCGTCTATCGTCAGCGTTCTGTCCGAGAGGCTGAAGCCGTCCTTGGGCGACACATAGGTAACGTAGATATTGTGCCTGTCTTCACCCGCGCCGTAGCTTAACGCTTCGCTGTAAGTGAACGCAACGTTATACACGTCGTTAGCCGATCTGCCGCTGAGGTCGTTCGCCACAATAGGTCCGTCAACCGTATACTTGCCCAAATCGAGCGTAATCATTATCTTTGTCTGATTGCCTATATCATACTTAATTTGTATGGTTGTGGTATCCTTGGTAATGGACATATTGGCGGTTTTTTCACTGCCGTTCCAGCTCCAGCCGAAGCCCGTGAACTGCTCGGTAGCAAATACTTCCACTACCCAATACGCTTCGAATACGGCGTCGCTTTCGCCCACGTTGAAGGTATCGCCCGCCTTATAAATTTTGCCGCCGGTATCGCCCTTCAATTTCCAGCCCCTGAATACGTGATCTCTGTATACAAAGCCGCCTGTTGCGGGGTTTGCGGGCAAAGTTATTTCGTCGCCGGTTGCGCAACCCTCTATCGCTTTCAGATCGTTGGAAGTTCCGCCCGTAACCGCCATATCGCCTTTATCGAAGGATACGGTATAGCAACGTTCCATAGCAATGTTTACAGCCGTGTAATTGTTGCCCGTGACGTAAGCCTTTACCCAGATATATTCATCCTCTTCAATAAGGTTGATAAGGTAATATCCGGACTGGGATTTTGCGGTTGCGTTATCCGCGGCAATTGTTATGCTTACCGTAGAGGCGTTGGTATAATTGTTTGTTACGGTTATCTTGTAAGAACCGTCTACAAGCCCTTCCGCAAGTTTAACCTTAAACAGATTTTCGTCTGCGGTATCCTTGGGGTTGACGGCAAATTCAACTTCGCCGCCGTCCGCGGCAAGCGTGGGCTGAACGTACTGTTCAAGCAAAATCACAGCCGTGGCAGTGCCGTATTCGGGGTTGTTGGTGGGGAAGGAAAGGCTTGTTACGCCGTCCTCTACAAGGATGTAGCCCACATAGATATTGTCGTCCGCGGAATTAAGCACGTGAGAGAAGTATACGGTGTAATCGCCCACAACGAGGAAGAACCCTTCGATGGAATTCTTGCCGAGGTTTATGGTCAGCTTGTAAAGCCCTGCCGTAACAGAGGAGGCAAATTCAACCATTGTGCCTGTGTACAGTGCGGAATCTATTTCCACAGTCACCTTGCCGTCCTCGCCTGCCGCCAACTTGTCGGCGGCAACGTTTTCGGTTGTGCTACGCCATACCGCGGTGAGTATGATATCGTGGTCTACCGGCTCGATAATGTCGCCGGGCTTGTAACGCGTAACCACTCCGCCTTCGTTACATTCCCAATATGCAAATTGCTTGCCGGGATTTGTAAAGCCTGCGTCTTCTAACGTTTTTACAGTAGCTCTAGAACGAGTGGCTGATGATGTATCATAGTAGTTACCTGAACGTCTGTCATAGTAAACGTCGCCCGTTGCGCCCTCGCCGGGATGGTATTCAACCTGATACTTGCTGAATGTTCCCGTTACGGTGTAATCCACCTCGAAAGGTACGTCGCCGTCGTAATAAGCTATTATGCCGTTGAGAGCATTTGTTCTGGTAGTAAACTCGGCAGTTTCATAGGTAAGATTTTCTGCCGAAATGGTTGCGGGGGCTTTAATCGTACCGTCGCCATAGTATGCCACATTACTGCAATCTACCTTAACGCCGGAAATCATAAAGCTGTCTTTGCCGCCGGGGATGCTGTCGGGCATAGTAAACGACAAAGTATAAGTGCAATATGCCCTTCTGCCGTCGTCAAATTCCGTCATATAGGTGGGAACGTTGCCCAAAGCATAGGTGGAGCTTGATACCGACCCTGCGCCGAATACGGCTTTTTCGTCCTCGCTTGTCGTCCAGGTTCTGTCAAGCCAGCTTACGGGTATAACGGTAAGTTTGCCCGAACCCTTTACGTTTATCTTTGCGGGTGCGGTATAATCGCAAGGGGTAAGCGTGAATTCTATCGGGGTGGAGCTACCCGATTTATTAGTCCAGTTGGGAGAAATAATCTGGTGATATACCCATATATTTCCGCTACCGGTGTAATAGATCATACCGGAAAGTTTGTTGGTTTCGCCCTCGCGGAACAAGCTGAACGAACGCTTCACGCCGCCCGTATCGCCGGTATAGCCGTAGAACACGTGGTCGAACTTGTTGCTGGTAGTTATGCCCGCGGAAGAGTTTGCCGTGGTGCCGTTGTTATAGGTTTCAAAATTGATAACCCCGTCGGGCACGTTTGCGGTAAGTGTGTAATACCCGGGCTTAACCGAATTGGAAACAGAGAGATTTGTACCGGGTACGCCTATACCATACGGTGTATACGTATTGCCCGATTTTGTAGCGGCGCCGATATTTGCCGTGTAGGAATTTTCTTCGCCTACGGCAAGTTTGTCGGTGTTATCCAAAACTACGAGGGGAAGCATCCACTCTTTGCCTGCCATATTCGTGGCGTCAGAAGAGGAAGGTTTAAACCAGTTGTGTTCCGCCGCCGTATGGGCAAAATTATACAATTCCTCGTTGAGGGGATAATACCCGCGGGAATTAAGTTTTGCGCAATATGACAAAAGCATATCGGTGTATACGTGGCGCGTCCAGGTATTGGTTTGCTCGTCGGTAAGCTCTTCATAGGAGAAGTAGTACTCGTCGTCTTCCAAAATCTCCCTCATCGTTTTGCCGTTTGCAAACGCGCGGTTGCCCGGGGCGTCAAATGCAAAGTAAACCACTTCGCTGCCGGAGAACTTATAACTGTCGTTATCGCCGTCCTTCGTTATAGAAGTTTCAGGCATTGAATAGTTTATACCCTTAAAATCGTTTTTAAGGCGATCATCCGCCTGCGCCAGATCGGTGTGGACGGAAGCTATAACGTCGTCCACATATTTTTTGGCTTGGGTGACGGTTATCGTGGTGCTGTTTTCTTCAAAGTCGGGCACGAAAACCGTTTCGGTAAGCCTTTCGTACGTAGCGGGAACGGTGGCGTTATCAACTACAAGTTGGTAAGCCGCGTCCTTTTTGGTGAACGTAAAGGTTACAACGCCGTTGGTATCGGTGGTTGCGTTGGCAATATCCATAGCGGGGGATTCCGTTGTGGCGGCGTAACGCAGGGTTACCTTAACGCCCGAAACTTTTACCCCGTTTATCTCCTGCACGGTTACGGTATACTGCATGGGCGTGCCCAGCTCTACATTTACGGCGGAAGCCGTTGTGCCTACTACAAGCACGGGATCGTCGCCGTAAGGTATGCCGTAATCTGCGGCGGAAGTTGCCGCCACGCTTACATAATATGTTGTGGCAACAGAGGCTTTAAGATAAAGCTCTATCTGTCCGCGCGTGTCGGTGCGGGGGGTTTGAACAACTTGTTTTGCTTCTTGCGCGTCAAAATAGTACACGTCAAAGTAGACGCCGCTTTGTATAGCGCCGCCCTTCTTCGCGGTAATAACATAATGTCCGTACTGTTCGAAATCTCCTCCCGCAAGCGGTGCAAGATACAGCTTCTCGCCGGAAAACGAAACCCAAAGATAGTACTCGTCGTCGCCCAATTCGTCAAAAACTTTAATTTCGGCGGGGGCGCCCGCGCCCAGCGCGGTTACCTTTGCGGATACTTCCGCGTACCAATCTTCCAGCGATTTTGCCTCGCCGCCCATTACGGCGGCATACTGCGTGTACGCCTGCTTGTAGGCGTCGCTTATAGCGTCGCCTGTGTTGTCATCGTCGTTATCGTCATTGTCGTTGCCGGGCTGTTGTTGCTGCGGAGGCGTGGTATTACCCCCCCCCGAGCACGCAACTATACCGATTATCCCGGCAATCGCGCAAAGTGCAATAAGCAGCGTGACGAGAATCTTCTTTAATCGATTCATCTTTCTTATCCTCTACTTATTTATTTCCCTTTTTTAAAATTTTTCCCTTTTTTACTACGGCGTAGATTGCATAAATTTATGCATAAAATTACCAGTAGTGAATAATTAATCATATATTATCATTCAAAAGGCGCATATGTCAAGCATTTTATCGCATTTGTTTAAAAACAATTTGCACAAAATATATTATCCCCACGGAACGGTTATTACCTTATATATAATTATCACGGCACGGTTATCGCCTTCCGTTTTTATTTTTGTGAACTTTCCAAATAATCCACTGCGCAAGCAAAATCGCACTTCCAAAATATTTCACGGCGCAAGCAAAATCGCATTTTTGCGCAGCGCAACACAATTTGCGAACCCTTTCGCCTGAGCGAGGTGAATGACTGCGATTATATATTCGCGCGCCCTTAAATATCGCAGTCAGAGGACGAGTAGTCCTCAACTCACGAAAAATCGCAGGGCGCGCAACCGCCCGAGATTTTCGTGAACCCTTTAAAATAATTTACGTTGCAAGCAAAACCACGCTTTTCTTATCCCACAAAACCACTTTGTGCTTTTGCGGGAACCCTATGCGCCGCCCTCTCGGCGGCTGTAAGGAACAACAGCCGCCTCGGTCACCGCTCGCGCTTTTCACTTTGCGCTCGCTCATCTCGCTTCGGCACGGACAGCGCACTGTGCTGTCCTATGAAATGCCTTGCTCGTCCCAATTTGCGCACACCTGCGCCTCAGCGGTGGGAATTGCCGCCATTATATTATCGTGCGCCCCTATAAATGGCGGCAAGGGCGGCAGAGCCGCCAAAACTCACGGAAAATCGCAGGCACGGCTTGCCGAGATTTTCGTGAACCATCTTTTTTTCGACAAACGCAGTGCTTATACGACAAAAAAACAGGCGGCGGAAAAGGTAGGCAACCTTGATAAAAACGGCGGATTATGTTATAATTTAAATACAAAGCGCGCTTAAGAAAAAATTTTGTGAGGTACGATATGGAAAACTTGTACAAAGAAGCTGAAACTGAACCCAACATAAGCGGCGTAAGCCTGCTTGATGAAATCCGCGTAATACTTGAAGACTATCTTTTATGCGACTTTACCGAAACCGACGGAGGTTTAACCCTCGGCTTCAAGAACGGACAGAAATTTGCGCTGTCCCTTAAAGAACTGTAAACAAAGGCGGGCGGCTGACGAAAATTCGTCAGCCGCCCGTTTTTTGTCGCGCGCGTTTATATATTTTCGTCAAAGCGGTGTTTTACTCCCTCTTTGTCCTTATATGCAATCACTGTGCCCAGGTTTACGTTTTCCGCGCTACGGAAAATGTTCATTTCTATTTCCGGGTCCTCCGCCGCAAGACTGCGTATAAGGTTTTTAACTTTAAGCCGCTTGCCCTCTTCGCCGTTGGCGGAAATTTGTTGCTCGGTAAATTTGCAGGCGCATTGCAAAAATTTAAGCCCGTATTCCTCCTGCCACGCCTTTATGTCGCGTTCCCGCACGAGGTACATCGGACGGATAAGGCGCATACCCTTGAAGTTTGCGCTGTCCACGCGCGGCATCATCGTCTGCATCTGCCCGCCGTACAGCATACCCATAAGCGTGGTTTCTATAACGTCGTCAAAGTGGTGCCCCAAAGCTATCTTGTTGCAACCCAACTTTTGCGCCTGCGCATACAGGTGCCCGCGGCGCATGCGCGCGCAGAGATAGCAGGGTGATTTGCCCGCGGCGTACGCGTCGGCGAAAACGTCGGTGGAAAATATCTCTAACGGGATATCCAGCGCGGCGGCGTTTTTTTCAATCAATTGCCTGTTCGCGGGGGAATATCCCGGGTCCATCGAAATAAATTTGAGCGAAAACGCAATTTTGTTGTGCCTTTTCAGTTCCTGAAAAAGTTTTGCCATCAGGAAGGAATCTTTCCCGCCGGATACGCACACCGCCACGCTGTCGCCCTCTTCAAGCAGTCCGTAAGTAACAATACCCTTTGCAAAGGCGGAAAACAGCCGCCTGCGGAATTTGCCGCGTATGCCTTCCTCTACCTTTTTTGCAAGCCCATCCGCGTTGCCCGCGGATATTTCCCCGAAAGTTGACATATATTCACCGTATACCTTATTTAAAAATATATCAGTATTCGGCGGCGTTGTCAACGCTACGCACACAACTTCCGCGCCGAAAAAGCTATTCCACCGTTACGCTTTTTGCAAGGTTGCGCGGCATATCGGGGTTTCTGCCGAGAAGCACGGCGCACCTGTACGCCAAAACCTGCACTGCCGCCGCCGTAACAAGCGGCGCAACGTACTTATCGCACTGCGGCAGTAAAACCACCTCCGCCCTGCCGCCGAACGCGCTTGCAACCTGCGCCAAAGTGGTGATAACCGCAACTTTTCCGCCGCGGGATATAACCTGTTCAACCGCGTTTTCGCACTTGCCCGCCAGCGCGGGGTCGCTTATTATCGTAACCGCCGTCTTTTCGCCGTCTATAAGGGCAAGCGCGCCGTGTTTAAGCTCGCCCGCGGCATAGCCCTCGCATTGGATATAGCTTACCTCTTTTAATTTCAGGCTTGCTTCAAGCGCGGTGGCGTAATCGAGATCCCTGCCCAAAAAATACACCCCGCGGGAATGTACGCACATATCCGCAACGGCGCATATGTCCATATCGTCAAGCGCGGCTTTTATTTTGGACGGGGCTTCTTCCAGAGGAGAGGGGTCTCCGCCGCCCAACGCCTTTGCCATAAGGTACAGCGCGGCAAGCTGCCCGGTATAACTTTTGGTAGCCGCCACGCACACTTCAAACCCCGCCGCTACGGGCACCGTAAGCCCTGCTATGCGCGTCAAAGCGGAAAAGGGCGCGTTGGTTACGGCAATCACTTTCGCCCCGCGCCCGCGCGCCAACGCCGCGGCTTCCACCGTATCCGCCGTTTCGCCGCTTTGGCTTACGGCTATCACCAGCGTCGAGGGGGTTATAACGGGGTTTTTATATCTGTATTCGCCCGCGGTTTCAACCTCGCAGGGGACGCGCGCAAAACTTTCAAAATACCTGCGCGCGGCAAGACAGCTGTTGTACGCCGTGCCGCACCCCGCAAGTATTACCCTGCCCGTTCCCTCCGCATACTTGCAAAATTTTTGCTTTACCCCGCCGAACGCCCGCACGGTATCTTCCGCCGCGCGGGGGGAACGGTATATTTCTTTAAGCATAAAATGCGGGTAACCGCCCTTATCCACGTCCTCCGGAAGGGCGCGGTTTTTTTGCATGGGGCGGGATACGCGGTTAAGCGCGCCGTCGTAAATTTCAAAGCCCTCCGCCGTGAGAAAAGCGTAATCGCCGTCCTCCGCTATGCACACCTCGCCGCACAGCCCCGCCAGCGCGGGTATATCGCTGGAAACGTACGTGCCGTCCGCCCCGCAACCTATCACCACGGGGCTTTTGTTCTTTGCCACGGCTATGCCGTCCTCGCCTTCGCATATGGCAAGTATTGCATACGAACCGCGCAGTCTGCCGCACGCCTCTTTCAGGGCGGGCAGAATTTTGCCGCGGTAGTAGCGGTTTATCAGGCAGGCTATCACCTCGCTGTCCGTTTCGGAAAGAAATGTTTCGCCGAGGGCAAGCGCTTCCCTCTTCAATTCGGCGTAATTTTCTATTATCCCGTTGTGCACTATCGTTATCTTGCCCGCGCGGTGGGGGTGGGCGTTTACGTCGTCGGGCGCGCCGTGCGTTGCCCAGCGCGTATGCCCTATGCCCGCGTTGCCGCAGAGGGCGGAAAGCCTGCCTTCAAGCAAGTTCACCCGCCCGGCAAGTTTAACCTGCCGCACCTTGCGCCCGTCGGATACGGCTATGCCCGCGGAATCGTACCCGCGGTATTCCAGCCGCAACAGCCCGCCGTATATCGTCGGCGCGGCGGCTTTTTTGCCGATATAACCTATAATTCCGCACATATATTCACCTTTTCAAGTATGCATATCGAAAAATTCGGCAACTTCCGCGCAGGCTTTTTTGCAATTTTCGATGTCCTCGCTTTCCGCCATTATCCTTACAACGCGCTCCGTGCCGGATGGGCGGACTATCATTCTCACGCCGTACCTGCGGCAAATTTCGCGCGTATCGAACTTTGCGGCAATGCGCTTGCGCTCGCCGTCGGCGGGAATGTTTATTGTGTGTTGGGGAAGGGAGCAATAGCCCTTTAAAAGCTGTGAAAGGCTTTTTTTGCCGTCCACAGCCGCTTCCATAAGCATTATTGCCGTAACAAGCCCGTCGCCCGTGCTTTCGTATTTGGAAAACACTACGTGCCCGCTTCTTTCCCCGCCGAGGCGCGCGCCCGTTTCCGCCATAGCCGCGCAAACGTTTCTGTCGCCCACGTCGCACACTTCGCATTTTACGCCTATGCCTTCAAGACTTTTTATAAGCCCGCCGTTTGAGAGGACGGTGCATACAACTTTGTTCTTGTTCAGCTCGCCGCGCGCTTTAAGATGGTTTGCGGCGATATACAGTATCTCGTCGCCCGTGATTATCCTGCCGTTGCCGTCCACGGCTATGCACCTGTCCGCGTCGCCGTCGAAGGCGAAGCCCATATCCAGCCCGTTGCCTATTACAAGATTTTTAAGCGCCTCCGGGTGGGTGGAGCCCACGCCGTAATTTTCGTTTAGTCCGTCCGGCTCGCATCCGATGCAATAGGTCTTTGCCCCAAGCGCGTCGAAAACGTTGCGGGCTATGGAAAAGGCGCTTCCGTTGGCGCCGTCAAGCCCTATGCGCATACCTTTATAGGAACAGGTGGAAAGGGAGATAAGATGCCCTATATATCTGTTTCTGCCCGAAACATAGTCCACCGTGCGCCCCATTCTGTCGTCTGAAGCGCAGGGCACGGTAAACTTT
The DNA here is from genome assembly GCA_947627575.1 of uncultured Clostridia bacterium. Lineage (GTDB taxonomy): Bacteria > Bacillota > Clostridia > Christensenellales > Borkfalkiaceae > Coproplasma. The sequence continues at coordinate 78,287 of CANQWN010000005.1, read as the reverse complement.
CCGTCGAGGCAATCCTCCACGAAATTTATCACCGCGTCCTCCGTCTTTTCGCCCTGCGCGTTGAAAATTTTTATCCCGTTGTCGCGGTAATCGTTGTGGCTTGCCGAAATCATCACCCCGCAGTCGAACCCGTCGCAACGCGCTATATAGCTGACGGAAGCGGTGGGGGTGACGTGCAGAATATACGCGTCGGCGCCGGCGGAAGTAAGCCCCGCCGCCAAAGCGTATTCGAGAGTATACGAGGAGAGGCGCGCGTCCTTGCCGATTACAGCGCGGCATTTTCCGCCTAACCTTGCGCCGAAATACCAACCCAACGCCTCGCCCACTTTAAACGCGCGGGCGGAAGTAAGCGTTACGCCCGCCCTGCCGCGGAAGCCGTCCGTTCCGAAATATTTACCCATCTTTATACCTGCCCGCCGCGCCGCCTTTTTTAACCGTTTCCCGCGGGCGGGCTATGCAGAAATCGCCCGCTTCGAGATCGCGCGTAAGCGTCGTTCCCGCGGCAATATATGCCCCCGAACCTATTTTCAGAGGGGCAACGAGGTTGCTGTTGCAGCCTATAAAAACGTTGTCGCCCACATACGTGCGCTTTTTTTCCTTTCCGTCGAAATTTGCGAATACCACGCCGCAACCCACGTTTACGTTTTCGCCCAAAACCGCGTCGCCGATATAGCACAAGTGTGCGGCGCGGCAACCGTTGCCGAGGACGGAATTTTTTATTTCCGCAAAATCGCCTATGCGGCAGAAATCGCCCGTTTTTGTACCTGCGCGCAGATACGCGTAAGGACCTACCGTACAGTTTTTTCCCACTTGCGAATCCGTCAACGTGCTTGAAAACACAGTTGTGTTTTCGCCCACATATGCCGCCGAAAGGCAACAAAACGGCATCACGGTTGCGCCGCGGCAAATATGCGTGCCCTTCAATATCTGCGCGGGCGCATATATCGTAGCCCCCTCTTCCACCACGCTGTCCGGCGAAACGTATATCCCTTTGCCGAACGTTTTTACCCTTTCCGCCATAGCCACCCCCATCTTTCTGCGTACTATACAAAAATATGCGCGGCGGGGGCAAAAGGTGTTTTAAGTTAAAATATATTGACAAAAAAAAGGTTAAACTATATAATGTAGGCGTATGCGCAAAAAGGGCAAATTTACACTTTCGATATGGCAGGTGCTTGCGATAGGCTACCTCGCCGTAATAATATTCGGCAGCGTTCTGCTTATCCTGCCTTTCGCCACGAAGGACGGGCAGTCCACTTCGTATATAAACGCGCTGTTCACCTCCACATCCGCAACCTGCGTTACGGGGCTTGTAACTTACGATACAAATACGCACTGGACGCTTTTCGGGCAATTGGTGATACTTGCGCTTATCCAGCTGGGCGGGCTGGGCTTTATGACTTTTGTTTCCGTCATCTTTCAGATATTCGGCAAAGGTTTGGGACTGCACGCCCGCAAGGCGGTTATGGCGTCCTCCGGCGGCAGAAAGCTGAACGGCATTTCCGCGCTTATAAGAAGAATTTTTATCGCCACGCTGATATGCGAAAGCGTGGGCGCAATTCTGCTGTGTATACGCTTTATACCGGATTTCGGCGCGGGACGCGGAATATATATGAGCATTTGGCACTCGATTTCGGCGTTCTGCAACGCCGGCTTCGACCTTATGGGCAGTGCGACGGGCGGAGAATTTGTTTCGCTTACCGCATATTCGAGCGACCCGTTGGTAACGCTTACGATAGGCTTTTTGATTATCTTCGGCGGGTTGGGCTTCTGCGTATGGGGCGACGTTATTGACTGCCGCTTCAACTTCAAAAAATTTCAGCTGAACACCAAAGTGGTGCTGTGCATGAACGCCATACTTATAATAGCGGGAACGGGGCTGTTTATGCTTTTCGAACGGAACAGCGAAGCGTACGCCGGCAAGGGCGTGGGCGAACGGTTGCTGTGCGCGTTTTTCAACGCGGTTTCGCCCAGAACGGCGGGCTTTAACACCACAAATCTTTCCCTGCTGTCGGACAGCGGCTATCTGCTTACCGTGATACTTATGTTCATAGGCGGCAGTTCAGGAAGCACCGCGGGCGGGATAAAGGTAGGCACCTTCGCCGTGATTATAATGGGTATGCTTTCGGCTTTCCGCGGCAAACGCGACATAGACATAGGCAAACGCCGCGTGGAATATTCGCTTGTATCGCAGGCGCTTGCCATATTCGCCGCCTGCCTTACCATCGTGCTTTTGGCGACGATTGCGATATGCGCGATAGAACCCTCCTCCGCAACCTTCAAGCAGGTGCTGTTTGAAGTGGTTTCCGCGCTTGCAACTACGGGGTTGGGGCTTTCGCTTACCCCTACGCTTGCCGTTGCCTCGAAGGTAATACTTATCCTTTTGATGTATACGGGCAGGGTGGGTATACTTACCCTTGCCCTCGCTTTGGGCGAAAAAAAGAGCGTATCCGAAATAAAATTGCCTGTGGATACGCTGCTTATAGGCTGAAAAGCAAATATGAGGTGATTTTATGAAATCCGTACTTTTGATAGGTTTGGGCAAATTCGGTCAAACTTTGGGCGAAAAGCTGTTGAGCATGGACGACGAAGTTATGATTGTGGACAAGGAGGAGGACGTTATAAACGCCCTTGCGCCCAAGTACACCAACGCCCTTATAGCCAACTGTATGAACGAGGACAACCTGCGCGCGATGGACATTCCGTCCTTCGACGTGTGCATAGTTGCCATAGGCGACGACTTTCAGTCCTCGCTGGAAATAACTTCCATATTGAAAGATTTGGGGGCGAAATACGTAGTTTCCCGCGCGGATACGGAAATACAGCGCAAATTTTTGTTGCGTGTGGGCGCGGACGAAGTTGTATACCCCAACCGCGACATAGCCGAAAAACTTGCGGTTAAATTAAATTCCGAAAAAGTTTACGATTATATCGAACTCGATTCGGAATATTCCATATTCGAAATAGCCGTCCCCAAAAAATGGAACGGCAAATCGCTTATCGAAACAAACCCGCGCGCGAGATACGGCATAAATATCCTCACCATCAAAAAACAGAAAAAAATAATCCCCCTGCCGCCCGCAACTTACGTCTTTGAGGAAGGGGATCATATGGTTGTATTCGGAAATACCGAAAGCATAATAGTTTTTACAAACAAGAACAACTGATAAAACGCGCCGCCTCAACTTTTGAGGCAGGCGCTTTTTTGTTTTTCAAACGCGTAACGCGCGGCTATGCCGTCAATTATGCGCTTCACCAGCCCGTCAAGCGGCGAATTTTCGGTATAGTCTGCCGCGGCGGCGCAATCTATCCTGTTTTCTTCAAGCAGTTTATCCACCTTTTTTCTGTTGCCCGTATGCGGGTCGTACACGCCTATCGCGTGTCCCCCGCGCGAACTTACCAGCTTCATACAGGGCACGTCGGTGTCGCTGTCGCCTATGTACACCATATTTTCAAAGGGGACGCGCAACTTTTCGGGCGGGAAATAATCGTTTACCCTGCCGTCGTTTACGTCGAGAACGCCCTTTTCTATCCTGAACAAAAACTGCGTTTTGTTTGTATAATTTACCGCCTGCGCCGGCCATACCGCTACGCCGCTTTTATCGTAGCAGAAACTGCCGGCGTATATCTTTTTAAAATCGCCGCGCCTTGCGGGCAAAGTGCCCTCTATCATCTCCTTCAACCCCGAAGACACTATGTAGTGTTCCACCGCAACGCCACGCGTAAGCCCGTAGCTTTTTATCCGCCCGAACCATTCGTCCGCGCCCGCGTAAAGTTTCACTTTTCCGCCGTACTCCATCAGCGCTTCCCTGCTTAAATGCTTTTCTGCGGCGTTTTTTGCCATCACGTACATATAGGCGAGGTTGCCGTCCATCTCGTTTTCGTGCGCAAGCGCGTCCGCCTCGAGCCAGAAATCTTCAACGTCGTAGCCCAAAGCCTGTATGTAGCCCTGCGCCTGCATATTTTCCGGGGAAAGAGTGCGGTCAAAATCGTAACATATAGCCATAACGGGCATATTTTCCATCTGATCTTTCATAGATATATTGTACCACAAATCCCGCGGGCGCACAATTGTTTACGCCCGTGTTGCTTCGCCTTTATACAAAAAATCGGGTATTGTGGATAACTTTTAAGTAAATTTACGTATTTTTTGGCGAAAAAAGTATTAAAACGCATTATCCACACCCCGTTGGGGATAAATTGTGGATAATTTTTTTGTATAATTGTATTTTTAACATTTTTCAAGGCGGAAATGTGGATAACTTTTTGTGGATAAACCATCTGAACAGCCCGCAAAAAGGGCGTTTTGGGGCAAGTTATCCACAATGACAATGGGTTCACAAAAGGTTTCACAAAAAAGCAGACGTTAGACGATGTCTGCTTTTTTCGTGAGTTTTGGCGGCTCTGTCTCACACGGCGTAAGGGCAACGCCGTGTTCGGGCACCGTTCGCGCGGAAATTAGGCGCTCACTCATCTCGCGCGGCAAAACAGCGCACCGTGCTGTTTTGAGAAGTCCGCGCTCGTCCCTTTTTTCGCAATTTCAATATAGCGACGTATTATATAATTGCGAAAATTCACCCTACTCAGGCGAAAGGGTTCGCAAATTGAGACGAGCAAGGCATTTCATAGGACAGCACAGTGCGCTGTCCGTGCCGAAGCGAGATGAGCGAGCGCAAAGTGAAAAGCGCGAGCGGTGACCGAGGCGGCTGTTGTTCCTTACAGCCGCCGAGAGGGCGGCGCATAGGGTTCCCGCAAAAGCACAAAGTGGTTTTGTGGGATAAGAAAAGTGTGATTTTGCTTGCGCCGTGAATTATTTTAAAGGGTTCACGAAAAATGAAAACGTCTTTTCGGACGTTTACATTTTTCGTGAGTTGAGGACTACTCGTCCTCTGACTGCGATTAATAAGGGCGCGCATATTATATAATCGCAGTCATTCACCTCGCTCAGGCGCAGGTATGCGCAAATTGTGTTGCGCTACGCAAAAGCGTGGTTTTGCTTGCGCCGTTAATTATTTGAAATGTACACAAAAAGCGGGCGGGCATAATAGTATGCCCGCCCGCGCAATTTACAAATCACTGTTTGTTTATCTGTTTGCCGTAGATTGCCGAAACGCTGTTTGAAAACTTTTGCATCCTGTCACAGTTTTTAATGGTTATCTCGTCCTCGCTGTCGGAAAGTTTCTTTTCCTGCTCGCGCGAAAGTTTGGTGGGAACCTCTATCTCTACCGTTACGTACAGGTTGCCCGTGCCGTTAACCGTCTTTACGCCCTTGCCGCGCAAAGTAAACCGCGTGCCCGAAGCCGTGCCGGAAGGAACGCTTAACTCTATCGTGTCGTCTATACCCGGAACCTGAATTTTTCCGCCCAAAACGGCGGTTTTGTAGGAAATGGGCACGGTTACGAACAAGTCCTTATCTTCCCTGCGCAACAGCTTATGCGGCTCTATCCTGAAATACACGTACAGGTCGCCGCTTTCGCCGCCCATACCCGCCGCATTGCCGAAGCCGCGCTTCCTTAAACTGCTGTCCGAATCCACGCCGGCGGGAATGTTTACGATAAAGCGCGTTTCGTTGCGCTGATAGCCCCTGCCCTTGCAGTCCGGGCACTTGTCGGTTATCTGCTTGCCCGTGCCGTTGCAGTCCGGGCATACGCCTACCTGAATTGTTCTGCCGAACAGCGAATCCTGCTGATACTTCACCCTGCCGCTTCCGTCGCAACGGACGCACTTTTTAAACGCCGTACCGCCCTTCGCGCCGGTGCCCTTGCAAGAGTTGCAGGGTTCGTTGCGCATATAGCGTATTTCCTTGGAACAGCCCTTTATCGCGTCGAGGAAGGAAAGGTTTATCGTCTGCTGTATATCGCTGCCGCGTACCGGCTCCCTGCGGGCGTTGCCGCCGCCGAAACCGCCGAACATAGAGGAAATTATATCCTCGAATCCGCCCATTCCGCCGCCGAAACCGCTGAATGGGTTGCCGCCCGCTCCGCCGCCCATTCCGGGATGGTCCAGCTCGAAATCGTACTGCTTCCTCTTCTGTTCGTCGGAAAGCACGGCGTTGGCTTCGTTAATTTCCTTGAATTTTTCAGCCGCCGCCGCGTCGCCCGGGTGAAAATCGGGGTGGTACTGCTTTGCAAGTTTTCTGTATGCGGATTTTATGTCGTCGGCGGACGCGTTGCGCTGTACGCCGAGCACTTCGTAATAATTTTTCTGCGCCATATCAAATTTCCGTCAGTGGTTCTTTATTCCGCGCCGCGGCGTAAAAACTACGTTCGTCGGCGCATATTATGCCTTCAATCAGTTTAAGGGGTGTTGCGAAAAACACCCCTTATTCAATTAAATTTTATCACTTTCAATGCTGGTGGAATTCCGCGTCGTCGCCGCCTGCCGCGTTGCCGCCGTCGGGATTTCCGCCGCCGCCCTGCTGATACATTTTGGCTATTACGGGCTGGATTTCGGAAGTTATCGTATCGATAGCCGCCTTTATCCTCTCGTCATCGCCGGAAGCAAGCTCCGTCTTGGCTTTCGCAACGGCGTCCTCTATTATCTTCTTATCCTCTTCGGTGAACTTGTCGCCCGCGTCCTTCAAGGTCTTTTCCAAACTATCTATCATGCTTTCGAGGTTGTTTCTGTTATCCATCGCCTCTTTGCGCTTTTTGTCCTCTTCGGCGTACTTTTCCGCGTCGGCAACGGCTTTGGCTATGTCGTCGTCGGAAAGATTGGTGGAAGCGGTGATGGTTATGTTGGTGCTCTTGCCCGTACCCAAATCCTTTGCGGTAACGTTTACTATGCCGTTGGCGTCTACGTCGAACGTAACCTCTATCTGGGGCACGCCGCGGGGTGCGGGAGGAATGTCCGTAAGCATAAACCTGCCCAAGGACTTATTGTCGCGGGCAAATTTTCTTTCGCCCTGCAACACGTTTATTTCCACGCCCGGCTGATTATCCGCCGCGGTGGAGAATATCTGGCTTTTCTTTACGGGGATGGTGGTGTTCCTTTCGATAAGCGGGGTGGATACGCCGCCCAACGTTTCGATGCCCAACGTAAGGGGCATAACGTCAAGCAAAAGCACGTCCTTAACTTCGCCGGAAAGCACGCCGCCCTGTATTGCCGCGCCTATGGCTACGCACTCGTCGGGGTTGATGCCCTTGAAGGGTTCCTTGCCCGTTATAGCCTTAACTTTATCGAACACGGCGGGGATACGCGTGGAACCGCCCACCATGATAACTTTGGAAATATCGTTGTAAGTAAGCCCCGCGTCCGCCATCGCTTTCTTCATAGGCTCTACCGTGCGTTCCACAAGGTCCGCGGTAAGCGAATCGAACTTCTGTTTGGAAAGGTCAATGTCCATATGCTGGGGAGCGCCGTCCACAACCGTTATGAAGGGAAGGTTTATGTTGGTGTTGCTCATGCCGGAAAGTTCTATCTTCGCCTTTTCCGCCGCCTCTTTAAGGCGTTGCATAGCCATCTTATCCTTCGAAAGGTCTACCCCGCTTTCCTTTTTGAAAGTTTCCACAAGATAATCCATAATCTTGTTGTCGAAGTCGTCGCCGCCGAGATGGGTGTCGCCGTTGGTTGCAAGAACTTCAAACACGCCGTCGCCTATTTCGAGAATGGACACATCGAAAGTGCCGCCGCCGAGGTCGTAAATCATAACCTTCTGGCTGCCTTCCTGCTTATCCAGACCGTAGGCAAGCGCCGCCGCGGTGGGTTCGTTTATTATACGCAAAACGTTTAACCCGGCTATTTTGCCCGCGTCCTTTGTTGCCTGACGCTGGCTGTCGTTGAAGTATGCGGGGCAGGTGATAACCGCGTCCGTAACTTTTCCGCCGAGGTAGGCTTCCGCTTCCGTTTTAAGTTTATTGAGGATCATCGCGGAAATTTCCTGCGGGGAATATCCCTTTTCGATGTTTACCTTATACGCTTCGCCCATATGCCTCTTGATCGATATAACGGTCTTTTCGGGTTGCGCCACGGCAAGGCGTTTTGCCGCCTGCCCTACTATACGGCTGCCGTCGGCTTTGAACGAAACAACCGAGGGGGTAGTTCTGCTGCCCTCGCTGTTGGGGATAACGACGGGTTCGCCGCCTTCCATAACCGCCACGCACGAATTGGTGGTGCCTAAATCTATACCTATAACTTTTCCCATATTTTTATCTCCTTCCGCCTATGGCGGTTAATTATCTATTTATTCAAACCGTCAGACAGTGACGGTAACGTTTGCAAACCTTATAACTTTTTCGCCCGAGCGGTAGCCCTTTTTAAGCACCTGCTTTACGATGTTGGGCTTTTCGCCGTCGCCGCAGGGCACGTTCATAACCGCTTCGGCAACTTTTTCGTCGAACTTGTCGCCCACAGCCACGGGTATTTCCTCTATGCCGAAGGTGGCAAGTATGGTATTGAAATTTTTTATTATCTTTTCAATGCCCGCTTTCGTCCTCTCGTCCGAAGCCGAATCGTACGCGTAGCCGAAATTATCCGCAACGGGCAGAAGTTTAAGCACCGCTTCCGCAAGTCCGTCGCGGTAAGCCTGCGAAACAGACGCCGTATTGCGCTTTCTGTAATTGTCGTATTCGGCGGTAACCGTATACCATTTGCGCTTATAATCTTCGCACTGTTCTTTCAGCTTCGCTATTTCCGCGTCTGCGGGCTGTTCAGCCGCCACAGCCGCCGCGGCTTCAATCTTTTTGCCTTTATCCTTGGGATTTTTTGCGCTTGACATGGCAACCTCTCGTAAGTTTGTCTACATAATTAATATAAAACTTTAATCGGCGCGTTAAACAAAAAAATCACTATTTTTTTTACTTCCGCCGCAAAATATCGCCGTTTTGCGAAAATTTCGGATAAAAATTGAATAAATTTATATCATAACATTAAATTATGCATAAATTGCCGTCGGGCGGAGGCAAAAAAATATTTTTTATGCAGAATTACATATTTTTTCATATAATTTTCATTGAAAGCGCTTGATTTATACGCGCGACATATGTTATTATAGTTTTATCTATCGGTATGATTGTTTACCCCGTGCGCGCGGCGCGCGGGCAGGCTTGAAGTTAAAAGCTGCCATAACGGCAGACGAGGTGATTTTATGGGTAAAATCAAAAAATTTTTATTGATAATTTTCGCTGTGTGCTGCGTTGCGGCGTGCGCGGCGGGGGCGGTTGCCTGCAAAAAGGATAAAGACAAGTCGTCCGCGCCCGATTTCATCAACCCCACCGGCAGCGTTATTACGCCCGGCGATGACGGCGATGAAGCCATAACGGTATACACCCGCTCGAGCGGCGGCATACCCCTTGACGGCGTAACCGTAAACATAAGCGCGGGCGGCAGGCACCTTTACAGCGGCATCTCTTCGGATGGCATGGTATCCTTTCCCCTTACCGCCGGTTCGTACGAACTTTCCTACGAAACACTGCCCGCAGGCTACAGCCAGACGGAAAATACGGCAGCTGCGGTAACGCCCGATTCCACCGAAGTTACGGCGTACTTCACCTCTTCGGTAATAAGCGAAACCGTGCCCCAGAATAAAATTTATTCGGTGGGCGACATTATGTACGATTTCCGCGTGACGGACAGCGACGGCAACACGATATTGCTTTCCAAACTGTTTGAAACGAAAAAACTTGTAGTTATAAACTTCTGGTACGTGGAATGCAGTTGGTGCATTACGGAATTCCCCGCCATACAGGGCGCGTACGAAAAGTTCAGGGACGACGTGGAAATAGTTGCGCTTTCCGACAGGGACAGCAACTCCGCCATATCGCGGTTCAAGAGGGATATGGGTTTAACTTTCCCTATGGCGCGGGACGTGAACAGCCTTTACCAGCGCTTTACGTTGCAGGGCTTCCCCACGTCGATATGGATTGACAGGTACGGCGTTATCGCAAAACGCGACGACGGCGCGGTGCCTGCGCAAAGCAACTGGGAACAGGGCTTTGCCACCTACACTTCCGATAACTATACGCAGAACATAGTTCAGGGCGGAACGGACGCCCCCGACAGCAACGCCTATGCGCTTGCGCCCGAGGGCAACGAAAACCCCTCTTCCGAACAGTTCAACGAGGCGATAAGCAGCGGCTTCGACTTCAACTATTTCTCCGAAACGGGTGAGGACGCGCCATACACGTGGGCGTGGAAGATAGAGGACGGGCATACGGTTGTGCCCACCAACCTCGACGTAAGATATTCCTACGCAACATTCTATGTAAACGTTCCGCTTAACCGCGACGAGGCGTTCTCGTTTGAATACAAAACCAACCTTGCGGCGGGGCAACATACCCTGTACGTAGTTGTAGACGACGTTGAAGGCGAGCAATTGACGGGCGATTCGGGCGGATGGAGAACGCTTCAGGTTTACGCCGCTACCCGTCCCTGCACCATAACCGTGGGCATAATGTATATGAACACGGAGGAAGCGGGTTCCACCGCGGCGGAAGAAGTTGCGGTGCGCAACCTTAAAGTTGAAAACCTTTCGCTTAACCCCAACGAGGACAACGACATAAAGCGCGACGTTATAAGCTATAACGCGGGCGGCGCGTACACGGGATATAACGGCGAAAAGTACGATAAGTTGGAAATAAGCGCCGCGCCCGGCGCGGACGGAATTTACCGCATAAACACTTCGGAAGATTCCTACCTCTACGCAGATCTTACGCAGACAACGCTTTGGTCCGACTTGCGAATGGCAAAATCGTTTACGCCGAACGGCGAAAGCGCGCAAACTTCCAGCCTGTATCTGCTTGCATTTTGGAATATGAGCAACCGCGCCGAGGACGACGCGCCCCTGCACCTTTATTTCGACGACGTGGACGACGTGCTTACGCACACACTTATAGATAACTATTACGCCTCTTCCTCTACGCAGTACACCAACCTCGTACCCGTAACGGAGGACGTAAAACAGCTTATCATCGAATTTACGAAGTATTACTGCGAACAGAACAACGAAACCTATTACGAAGATCAGTGGCTTGAATTTTGCAGTTACTATCAGCATATAGGTCCCAACCCCAACCATCCGGGCTGTTTGCGCACCTTCAACACCGTTTTGGGCACGTCTTTTGAAACGCCCATCGAGATAAACGAAGCAAAAACTTACACGTTCAGCAATATGCGCCTACGCGGCACCCCGCCCGAAGGTTCGATATATAAGTTCACCGCGCCTCTCACGGGGGCGTACAGGATAGCTTCGCTTATCCCCAACGACAGCGCAACCATGGATCCCCGCGTGATTATCTGCGACAAAGCCGTGGAAGATCTTTGGGGCAAGGACATATGGGACGGCGCATATGTTGCCGACTGCGCCGAATATTTCGGCTACGACAGGGATGAACGCCGTTTGGGCTACAACTTTGAGGACTACTTCTATCTCGCAGAAGGCGATTATATATATTTCCTCATCGGCGACGCAAGCAACACTTCGGGCAACAGAGGCTCTTCGTTCGATTTCGAAATAGAATGGACGGGGCTTACCTATCACTTCCTCCGTGTAGCCACAACCGGCAACGGCGCGTTTACAACCAACAACTCCGGCGGGCTTTACTACATTTCCGTACCCAGCTATTACGACGCTGCAAGCGACCGCTATTACAGGACGTATGACGACGGCAACACCGGTTCCGTAATGTATATCGATTTCACGCACAGCAACTATTACGACGGCAACGGGCACAGCCTGCTTGAATTCCTCGATCAGGGTTGGGGCGGCACGTCAACCGCAAAGTTGAGGGAATACTACAACGCCTCGATAGCGGGCAGACAGCCTTCCGACCCGCTTTACGGAATGGCGGAAGCCACAAAGGAATTGGTGGATATCCTTAACAGCTGTATAACCGAATACGATCAGGATGCTGATTTCCCCGCAACCGTAACCAACAGATATTGGGAATCTTTGGCTTGCTACTTCGAATATTACGGCGCAACCCAATGGGAAGAAGTTTCTTAAAAAAGTGAAAAGCGGGGCTTTGAAAAAAGTCCCGCTTGTTTTTTACCCTTTACTCTATTTATAAATATAGAAAATTAAACGCAATTTATACGATTTTCTCTCAATTCAGTTGCATAATATAATAAATTAAAGTATAATGATTCTAATCAATTTCCGGAGGAAAAAACAATGCATAAAACATTTAAAAGATTTGCCGTTCTGGCGGTAGTTGCGCTGTGCGCCGTATGCGCGTGCGCGTTTACGCTTATGGGTTGCAAAAAGGAAGAAAAGGCTTCCGACAGCATCACCGTAAAAGTGCTGTACGCCGACGGTACCGCCGCGGACGGCGAAAAGGACGGGCTTTCCGTACAGTTCTGCAAGATGGGCGACGAGGGCGCGTGCGGCAATCCCGTACCCGTAGGCAAGGACGGAACCGCAAAGATAGTGTTCCACAACCCCAACCCCATAGACCCGTCGCTTTGCACGCTTGAACCCCTGCCCACCGATGGACACACCTTTGACGGACCCTTTGAACTGCACATTCTCGGCGCGGAAGATTTGGGCTTCAAAAAGGCTTACGGCACATACACGGTAGATAGCTCTTCCTACGCCGACGGGAAGTACGGCGAAACGTCTTTCCCCAAAGAACTTGTTATAACGCTTACACAGGCGTAAATTACGCGCAAAGGCGCATACTTATCGAGAGGTAAAAATGAAAAAGAAAATTATAGTGGCGGTTTTGTCCGCGCTTGCGATTTCCGCAGGCGTTGTAGGCATAACCGCATGCAAGAAAAAGAATAATAATTCCGCCGACGTGGATCCCCAGATCTACGCGGTGTACCAATCCTATGTCGCCGCCGAAAAAAGCTCCGGCAACGACGACCCCCTTTCCTATGACGATTGGCTTTTAAGCATCGTCGGGGATAAAGGCGACAAGGGCGACAAAGGCGACAGGGGTCCGCAGGGTCCGCAGGGACCGCAGGGCAACGACGGCAGAGGCATAGACCACGTTGAACTTAACGCCGACGGAGACCTTGTGTTCCACTACACGGACGGCACCAGCGAAAAGGTTGTAATGCCCAAAAACTTCACCGTTACGGTAACCGACCAGAACAACACCCCCGTAGAGGGCGTGCACCTTGAATATTACCACCTTGACGAAGTGGGCACGGCTATTTCGGACGTTGCCGACGTAGTTACCAACGCACAGGGCATAGCAACCTATTATATGAGACCCCAAGCCGACACATCGTACTATGTGAGGTTGGGTTCGGCTGAACTGCCGCAGGGTTATATGGCGGACGGTGAACAGGTAAACCCACTGTTTCCCGCAAACGCACGGACGCAATTTAAGGTAGTTGCAAGCAACCGTTGGTTTGCGGGTTATCGTGAAGAAGGACACCCCTATTACGCCGTATTTGAAGATATGAAAGAAGGCTCGGGCGAGCTGAAAGACGAAAACACGGAAGCGACGTTTACCGCGCGGGCGGGATATTACAGCTACTACTCTTTCGGCCCTTCCTGTAATTACAGCCAATATTACTATATCGACGACCCCGACCCCGAAGATACCGTAAAATATCCTTTGGGCGAGGACGACCCGCAATATCAGGCAGATCTGGAAAAATGTCTTGCCGCAAAAGACAAGGTTATGATGAACGCCAGATACGCCGCCGCGGGCGAATACACCATAAGTTTTACGGCAACCGGCGGCGCCAACGTCAAACTTTTTGCGTGGAGCTTTGAAACGGCGGTAGGTCCCGCAACCTACAATTCCGACGATTCCCCCGCGGACACCTATCTTTTAAGCGCTTCGGGCAATGCGCCCTCCGGCGCTTCCGCGGCAGTAAGCGCGGTTTATACCGGCGAAAACAACATAAAATTAAGCTATCTTGCAATCAACGCGTTTCAATCCCGCCCTATCGGCATTTACGCCGACAGGGACTGCGAAGTTACGCTTACCGTTGAACATACCCCCGTGCGTTCGGGCAGGGAAAGCGATCCGTTTGTGCTTAACGAGGGTGCAAACACCGTCATAGAACAGCACACTTACGATATAAAGCCCCACCTTAAATTTACACCCGACCAGACGGGTTATTACGGGCTGTGCGTAACCGACGGCGCGGATAAAATAACTTTCGACGGCTGGGAAGACGCAGGGCTTGACCCCGTTCAGATAGGCAATTATTACTACGCCAAATTCACGGGCGGAAGCACATATAATCTTACGATGAGGCTTACTTCCACCACGGAAACGGAGACGGGTTCCGCAGTGGCGGGCGGCAACCGCACCTATACCGTAAACGTAACCGAAAAACTTACCGAAATAAACGGTACGGACGGAAGCAAAACCCAACTTAACGCCACGGGCGTATATCAGGTGAACGCCACGGCGGCGGGCGCGTATGCGGAATTCAATCCCGGCGAAAAAACTTCCGGCTTCTACCGCATAACTATCTACGGCAAAAATTCCGCCACGGTAAACGGTTCGGTGGGCGAATTCAATCAGGAAGACGTATCCGCGCCGTTCACTCTTCAATTCAGCGAGGGCGAATACCTTGTAAACATTCAGTACGTGGATATGCCCATTCTCGGCACGGGAAGCGCCGCAGAGTTGGAAATCCGCCCCGTAAACTACGCAGTGGACATAGACCTTGCGCTCAACAATGTGGAAGCGGGCACGTATAACGTAAAGTTCACCTATAAGGACGACGAATTCAACAGGACAAGGGGATTATCCAACCCCTTCATAACCCAATACTATCTTTCCGCGGGCTACTACACGGCAGCCACCTCGGAAGAAGACCAAAGCGACAACGGAAGCATTAAGATGGGCGTAAGCTACACCACCGCCACGGTAATTATACCGGACGGCGCGGAAACGTTGCATCTCGGCGGGCGCAGTACGGGCATAGAAGTTGACTATACCGTAACGTTGGAAAAGATTTCCGACATAGCCGAACCCGCTTTGACGGCTGTACCCGAAGTAGGTATCGCAAACGAACAGCCTATGCTGTTCCCCGCATTCTACGAGGGTTGCGGCGAAATAGCGAGGGTTTACGCCTTTACTCCTACCGAAACGGGAATATACAGGGTAGATTTGCCCGAAAACGCGGTGACATCCCTCGTTTCCGTCGCGGTTTATACGGAATATCCCGGCGACGCGGACGGCAAAGTTATAATCCCCGCGGGCGAAACTTCGGGCGCGTACGAAGCGCTTACGACGGATAAAATCTACTTCAAATTCACCCGCGAAGATACGGAAGAAGCCACCGCACAGCAACAGTTGGCGCTTGCGGAAAACACGGTTATCGTTGCGGCTTATACCCCCGCAGCGCTTGCCGTAAGCGCGGAACACGTCACCTACTTCATACCCGGCACGGGCAACAGCGCGGACGGCATAGAAGTGCCTCTCTCCGCGCCCGAAGGCAGATATGTGATTGAAATTACCCCTCCCGCAGGCTTTGATTCCGAAATAACAGCCACGGTGGGCGCAAACGTTTACACCCTTTCCGCTACAAACGGATACAAAAACGACGTTACCGTAAGCGCGAGCACGGCTACGGTTACATTTAAAACCACCGCCGCCGATATGATAACCGTAAAGATCAATCTTTCGGCTTACGTGCCCACCCTTGCCATAGGCGAGGCAAACACCGTACAGCTTGCGGAGGGCGCAAATAACCTCAACTATCTCGTCACGGCTACGGACGGCGGCACGTACGAATTCACCCTTTCCGAAAACGCGGCAGGCAGAGTTTCGATAACCTGCAACGGCGCAAACGTTATAACCCGCGGCGAACTTTCCGGCACGCTGGAAATAGGCGCAGGCGAAACGGTGACCGTTACAATTACCAGCACCTTGCTTGTAAGCGAGCTTACCATAACGGTAAACATCGCCAAACAGCGCGTTTTGGGCGAATACGAAATACGGCTTAACGAGCCAAAGCAGATAGAAGTTTCAAACGACATCAACAATCAGGTGTACTACTTCATCCCCGCCTCTAACGGCGTATATACCCTCACCGTAGAGGGCGACGCGGAGGTGATTGCCGATCTTACCGTGGTGAACGGCGACGATTCGGGATTGTATCTGCCTTTGGACCCCGACAGCGAAAACGGAACGCAAAAGCAATACACTATTAACGTTGTGGAAGACTTCCCCCTCATGTTCGTTTACAGCTACGGAACGCCGCAGACGATAACCGTTACCATACGGTTTAAGGAAGTGTTACAGCTTGAAAAGGACGGAGACGCCATAACCGTAAACCTCAGTTCCGAGCCCCTGACGCTGAACTATGCCGGCGGCAGCGGAAACGCCGTTGTGGAAGTTTTGGCGGGTAGCGCGATACAACAGAACGAGTACACGATAACCGTAACCGTCGGCGGACACAGTTACACTTTGCAACGCGACGAAGATAACCCCCGCCGCTATTATGCAAACATAACCTTTACGGCAAGCGACGTAACGATTTCGATAACGTCGCAAACGCCTGTAAACGGGGCAAGCGTTTCGGTAAAAACGCGCTGACATAACACAACTTTTTCCCCTCCCCTGCGGAGGGGATTTTTTTGTGCGCGGCAATTTTTGGTATTGTTCAAATATATTAAATTGGGTATTGATTTAATATCAAAACGGACTATAATAGCTGTTGTAATCAAAAAACGGAGGAACCGTATGTTATCTAAAAGAATACTTACTATGCAGGATCTTTCCTGCGTGGGGCAATGTTCGCTTACCGTGGCTTTGCCCATACTTTCGGCGCGCGGGGTGGAAACCTGCGTGCTTCCCACAGCAGTGCTTTCCAACCACACTATGTTCAAAAGCTGGACATATCGCGACCTCGCGCCCGAAATGGACGACATATTTGCAAAGTGGGAGGAAAACGGAATAAACTTCGACGGGTTTTATTTGGGTTATCTCGGCAAAACTTCGCTTATGCCCGTGGCGAAGCAGTGTTTTAAAAAATTCGCAACCCCCAATGCTATGGTAATAATAGACCCCGCTTTCGGCGACAACGGCAAGCTGTACGGCGGGTTCGACGCAGAATACGTTGCGGCGATGAAAGATTTGCTTAAAGAGGCGGACGTTATACTGCCCAATCTGACGGAGGCGTGCTACCTTACGGGCGAAAATTACCGCGAGGAATACGATTTGGGGTATATAGAGGACATTATAAAAAAACTGCGCGAAGATACGGGCGCGAACGTTATAATGACGGGCGTTGAACACGGTGGAAAGATAGGCGAAGCAATATACGACGGAAGCGGCTTTAAATACGTGTTTGCGAAAAAACTGCCCGTCAGATACCACGGCACGGGCGATATATTCGCCTCGGTATTCACCGCGGACTATATAAACGGCGCAAGCTATGAAAAGGCGTGCGAGGCGGCGGGGAAATTCGTTGCCGACTGCATACGCCGCACGGACGACGGGCACTTTTACGGCGTAAACTTTGAAAGCGTGCTGTGCGGGAAATAAAAAACAAAAACAATATAAAAACGGTCCGGAAAATTCCGAACCGTTTTTTTAATTACAATGCAAAGGGGCTTAAGTGTGCTGTTTTATTTTAAGCACCGCGGCGGAACGCCCGTCCACGCCCAATTTAAGATAGATGGAACTTATGTAATTGCGCGCCGTGCCGTCCGAAAGTTTAAGGGCGGAAGCTATCTGCCTGTTGGTAAACCCGTCGCACAGCATAAGCGCTATTTCTACTTCCCTGTCCGAAAGCCCGAATGTTTTTTTAAGTTTTATCTCCTTGTCGGAAGAAACCATAACCGCCGCGTCGGTTATTTTTTTTGCTATTTTGGAAGGCAGAATAGTATCGCCCGCGTAGGCGTTTTTAATTGCGTCTATAAGCGCGGTAGAGCCTATGTCCTTCAAAAGATAGCCGCTTGCGCCGTTGTTTATCGCGCTTAAAATATAATCGCTGTCGTCGAAGGTGGTGAGGATGATTATCTTTATCCCGTCGTCGATTTCCTTTATGCGCTTTGTGGCAACCACGCCGTTCATATTGGGCATACGTATATCCATAAGCACCACGTCGGGCTTCAACTTTTCGGAAAGCGTAACGGCTTCCGCGCCGTCCGCCGCTATGCCCACAACCTTCAAATCTTCGCACGTTTCAAGCACGCTTTTTATACCCTCGGCGAGAATGGTCTGGTCGTCAACCAAAAGTACCTTTATCATTTTTCGTCTCCTCCTTTCACGGGCAGGATAACTTCTATCTCGAACCCTTCCCCCCGTTCGCTTGAAAAATTACATTTTCCGCCCAGCTTTTCCGCCTTTTCGTGCACGCCGCGCAAGCCGAAGCCTTCCTGCACTTCCCCGTTCACGCCGTTGCCGTTATCCGAAATAAGCAGCATTATCTCATTGAAGTTACTTTTCAGTTCGATGTAAAACGCCGTGGCGCTTCCGTGGCGTATGCCGTTTGCAAGTCCTTCCTTTACGGTGTTGCAAAAGAACCTGAACTGTTCTTCGGGCACGGCAATATCGTCTATGTCGCAGCGTATTTTAAGCGATGTTCCGTCTATAGTCTGCGCGATTATTTCCTCTATTTCCTCTTTCAGGGTTTTTGATTGCGCCCTGCCCGCCAGCAGATGCACGCTTTCGCGCATCTGTTCCAGCGCGTTTTTTGCCTGTATGTTGGCTGAAATTATGCTGTTTTTGGCTTCCTGCGGGTTTGTATCGATAAGCAGTTTTGCCGCTTCCGTCTGCATTATTACGGTAGTTATGGAATGTCCCGCGTTGTCGTGTATGTCCTTGGCTATGCGGTTGCGTTCCTCAAACACCGCCGCGTGCGAAAGCTGTTCGTAAACTTCCTGCAAGCGGTTTTTGCTTTCGTTCGCCTCTTCCAGCGCCTTGTGCAGGCGGAGGTTTGTGCGGTAAAAGTTGATTATAAAGTTGATTACCGCAAAATCCAGCCCCAAAATGAACACGCCGAACACGCACCCGCCCAAAATTTCGGCAATGCTGTCATATACGGAACTGCCCTCGTTGATTATCACCCAACCGACGACGAACGCGCCTATATAAGTGCAACAGCTTACGCCGAACAGCGTGGCGTTGGATTTTAAATCGGCAACGGACACGTAAAACTGCGTAAGTATCACCACATACAGCATAGACAGGTAGGAATTGCCCGTAAGCAGGCATATGGCGAACAGAAGCACCGTTTCAAAGCTGTAAAACACCATTTGCAGTGAAAACTTTTTATAAGCCGCAAAGGAATTTATGCTTTCAAGCAAGGCAAGCGCAACGCACAGCGAAACGACGGCGACCAACCTTGCCACGTTGCGGTTCACCTGATATACGCTTGCGTACTGCACGCATATAAGTATTTCCACAACCACAAGCGCGGCAATTAAAATCGCCTTGAAATATCTTATAAATTGGCTGTCGGCAAAATTTACTTTAAATTCGTCCATTTCTGTTGCAATTCCCTGTCGGCGGCAAGCGTTGCGCGCACCTCGCGCAGTCTTTCGCTCATAAAATAACTGTAAACGCCCTCGTCCGAATATATGCAGTGATCCAAAAATTTTGCGCCGAAGCTGGCGCAGATATTAAGAAGGTGAACGGAAAAATCGTCGTCGCATTCCGAGGGCGAGTTGCCGCCTATCAGGTGATTATGCGCCGCGATAACGCCGTAGGGCTTTAATTTGGCAATGCGCGCGGCTATGTTCCTTTCGTCCACGGCAACGTGGTCTGCCGAGTTGGAAAAATAACTGTAAAGCCTGCGCAGTTTGCCCTTTGCGTCCACGAAATATATTTCGAGATATTCCTTATCCTTGCCGCAAAAGCGGGTTTTTATAAACTGTTCCAACCCCGCAAAGTTGAACAGCATAGGCGCGTTATCCGCCGATTTGCTGTAAAAATATTTGCCCAACAGGTTAAGATACAGCGCAACCTGCTCTCCCACGCCCTCTATTTCGGTAAGTTCGCTTACGTCCGCGGTTATAATTTCTTTGAAAGACCAAAATCTTTCCAACAGGGCGTGCGCTACGGGATTTGTGTTATGCCGCGGGTACGCGTTGAATAAAACCATCTCCAAAATTTCGTGATCGTAAACTGCTTCGCCCCGCTTATACTTCGCATACAGGCGTTTTCGGTGTCCGTTATGCAAAATTTTTACCTCTTTCGGCTTTTTCCAGTATAATTCATTTTACCATAAAAATAAAAAAGTGTATAATATTTTTTAAGGATATTTTTATATAAGGTAACTTTATGCGTAAAATAATCGAAGAAATAATCTCCGCAATCTCCCGTTCGGTAAAATTTGACAGCAGCCAACGCCCCGCGGAGGACGGCGCGCCCTTCGGCAAAGGCGCGGCGGAGTGCCTTGCGCACTTCCTTAAAATCGCGCAAGACGCGGGCTTTGCAGTGAAAAATTACGATAATTACGCGGGCGAAGTAAGCTGGGGCGACGGCAAAGATTTTGCCGTGCTTGCCCACCTTGACGTTGTGCCCGCGGGAAGCGGCTGGACGCACGCGCCCTTCGGCGGCGAAGTAGACTATGCCGCGCGGCGGATATGGGGCCGCGGGACGATGGACGACAAGGGTCCCGCCGTTATCGCGCTGTATGCGATGAAGGCGCTTAAAGACGAGGGGTTCAAGCCCGCAAAGCGCATAAAACTTATTGTGGGTTGCAACGAGGAAAACGGCTGGCAGTGCGTGGATTACTACAATGCCCACGCGGTTATGCCCGAAACGGGCTTTTCGCCGGACGCAAATTTCCCCGTGATATATGCCGAAAAGGGGATTTTGCAGGTAGAACTTAAATTCCCCGCCCGCGGCGGTTTTTGCGGGCTTGCAGGCGGCGAACGCGCCAATATGGTGTGCGATTACTGCGAGGTGTGCGCGCCCGCGGACGACGAAAAGCTGAAAAAATACGGCGTTGAAAGCCGCGAAGGGAAAATTTACGCGCGGGGCAAATCGGCGCACGGTTCGCAACCGCAGAACGGCGTAAACGCCATTTCGCCCATACTCTGCTATTTGGGGCTGGACGAAATGCATAGGTTGCTGTTTGAGGACGGCTTTGGGCTGGGCGATATGCGCGACGAGACGGGCGCGCTTACCTTTTCGCCCGACGTTATAAGGCAGGACGGCGACGGCGTGTACGTCGTATGCGACATACGCTTCCCCGCAACATACACAAAGCAAGCCGTGCTTGAACGCATAGCCGCAAAGGGCGTGCCCTGCCGCGTGGCGCACTATCAGGCGCCCCTTTACAACGACAAAAATTGCCGCCTTATACGCACGCTGTGCGAAGTTTACAACGAAGTTACGGGCAAGGACGTAAAGCCCATAGCCATAGGCGGCGGGACGTATGCGCGCGCCCTTAAATGCGGCGCGGCTTTCGGCCCCGAAGAGGACGGCGAGGAAGATACCATACACAAGCCCGACGAATATATAACTTTCGACAAGATAGAACGTTGTTTTGAAATTTACAGGTTGGCTTTGAAGCGGCTGACGGAAAACGAAGAATGAAGAAAAAAGTAGGCAAAAAACTTAAAACCGCGCTTATCGCCATTGCCTGCGTGCTTGCCGCGCTGGCGGTTTTTGTAGGCGTTATGCAGGGCTTTTTTGTAAAGGCGGACAAGGACAAGCCGTATTTGCCCGACTGCCCGAAAGCCGATTTGACGGCAATACTTGCAAAAAACAGCCTTACGGACGAAGATTACGCCCTGCTGTACGCGCAGACGGGGCTTGCGAAAGCGGGCGTGGACAGAATGTTAGCGCGCGGCGCGGCGGGCAAAAGCAGGATACTTTCACTGCAAACGGCGTACCTTGCCGAACACGAGGTATACCACGATTTTTACGCGCCCTTTATTTGCAGCGACTATATAGAAAGCTATATCCCCACGGCGTACCTTGAGGACGGCGATATAATAGTAACCGATTCCACCCACCTTTCCGGTTGGCGGATGGGGCACGCGGGGCTTGTGACGGACGGCGCGGGCGAGGAAGTTTTGCAAGCCAGCGCGGTGGGCGAAAAAAGCGCGATAGGCGGCATAAAGGACTTTTCGGACAGAATAACCTTTATGATACTTTCGCCGAAGGCGGACGCGGAAGTAAAGCGCGAAGTTGCGCAATTTGCCGCGGACAACCTGACGGGCAAGATATACGACGTAACTTGCGGCGTGCTTACCGACAAAAACAACTGCAAGCGCACGCAATGCGCGCACCTTGTGTGGTATGCGTACAAACAATTCGGAATAGACCTTGACTGCAACGGCGGACCCGTGGTAACCCCGCGCGACCTTGCGAACAGCCCTTATATGGAAGTTGTGCAGGTGTTCGGCTTCGACCCCGTAAAACTGTGGAAATAGCGATATATATTTAAAGTTTATCAAAAAAGGGGCGCGGCTTAAAGCCGCGCCCCCGTTATTTTTTATTGCGTTACTTCATCTTGCGCCAATAGCCGGAATAGGTATCGAACGCACTTCTGCAATTCCCGCTTGAAAGCGTAGGCGCCCTGCCTATGCCCAAACTTTTGCTCCACGCAAACCAATTGTTTGCGTCCGCAAACTTTATTTCCTGTACGCCGCTACCCGTAAATGCGTCCTCGCCGATATAGACCGCGCTTGCGGCTATGGTAACCGAACGCACCGTTGTGTTGCCCTTGAACGCCTCTACGGCGACGGTAAGCGTGCCCTCCTTCATTACCACCGTTTCGGGAATAATGAAATTTTCCTTTGCGGCGGCGAGGCGTTGCTCGTTCCCCGGCTGATTCAATTCGTGTTCGGCGGGCAGATTAAGCTGTTCCCACGTGCGGGTGTTT
Source organism: uncultured Clostridia bacterium (assembly GCA_947627575.1). Taxonomy (GTDB): domain Bacteria; phylum Bacillota; class Clostridia; order Christensenellales; family Borkfalkiaceae; genus Coproplasma. The sequence goes on along the minus strand of CANQWN010000005.1, from coordinate 55,586 downwards.
GCCGCTATGAAGCAGGTGCCCAGATACAACAGCCCATTCTCCCAATTTTCGGGGTTATCGAAGTACGGCGTGCCCTTTAAAATATCCTTGCCGACGTAGGCTATCTTGCATACGCCCGTAAGCGTTATGGTGTTAAGGTTTTTGCAGTTTTCAAACGCTTCCTCGCCGATGGAAATCACGCTTTCGGGTATGGTAACGCCCGTTATCGCACTGCCCTTAAACGTGCCCGCGGGTATGGAAGTTACGTTTTCGGGTATAACCACGTGCCCTTCCGCGCCCTGAATGTGCAACACGTTTGCATAAGCCATAGGGCTTGCGTAATCGTTTTCAAACTGCATCGAAAGCCAATCTTCAAACTTCCCGTCAAAGGTAACTTCGTGGAGGCTTACGCAGTTTAAAAACGCGTCTACGCCCACTTCCTTCAACGTTGAGGGAAGTTCCAAAGAGACAAGATATTCGCACCCTTCAAACGCGTTTGCGCCTATGGTAACCGTGCCGGGCTTAACCGTGAACGCGCTTTCCCCGTCCTGCGAGAAGCGCGCGGGGTTCACCTTTATGAGGTGATTGCTTATATACAGCGCGTTGTCCGTCCAATGCGAGCTATCGTTATAGAAGCCCGTGTTGAAGAACGCCTGCCCGCCTATATCTATAATGTTGTCTGCGGAAGGCTGTTCGCTGAACGGGATATTTATATCCACAAGCGCGCGGCAGTTATAGAACGCCTTTTCCCCTATAACCTTTATGGACGACGGCAAGTTTACCCTTTCAAGCGCATAGCAATAGGAAAACGCGCTTTCCTCTATTGTTGTAAGCCCGCTGTCCCCGCTTAACGTAACTTCGCTTAAATTGAAGCAACTGTCAAACGCGGATTTGCCTATCGTAACAACGCTTGCGGGTATAGTTACGCTTGTTATGTTTTGCATACCGTAGAACGCGGTGAGGTTGCCCGTGCCTTCGGGGCGCCCCGCGTTTATAGCGATAACCTTTTTGCCATCGTGATATTCGGGTATTATTATCTGCTTTGCCTGCGTAAGGTGCCTGCCCGTAAATACCGCGCAGTCCGCGCCCATATCCACGTATTTAAGCCCGTCCTTGCCGCATTCGCATATGTTTGAAAGGGCAAAGGAATGGGGCGCGGTTTCCTCAAGTTCGCATCCCGCACGGGTGCAGACGCGCTTATGATTTTCTTCGGTTATGGTATATTCGATAACTTCCCTGTCGTCCTCGTAAACCTTTTTCCAATCGTGCCCCAAGGCGGGGATAATCACTTCGTAACTGTTGTTACATTCGTTACATTCGTACTGTTCAACGCCCGAAAGGGTGCAGTTGGGTTCGGATGAGAAAGTGCAGGTAAACGAGCAGGGTTGCTTATCCTCCGCCCCGCAGTTCTGGCAAATTTTATGGTGGGTTGCTCCCACGCCGTTTTCCCCCGCGGTAAGCGTTACCCACGTATCGAGATAGCTGTGCCCCAACGCCTCGCCGCCGTCCTCTTCGGACGTGTTCAAGCACTTTTTGCAGGCGTAGGAAATGCTTCCCGCCGCGGTGCAGGTGGGCAATTTTTCGGTTGAGTCAAGCTCGCAATCCTCCGTAACGAGATAACTGCATTCGGGGCGGCGGCAATACTGCTTGTGCTGATCGCCGCCGATATATTCCCAAGCGGACAGGTCGTGCCCCAACTTCTGCTTTCCGCCCACTATGTACGCGGGCGCGCGGTAATCGCAAAGCGTGCACCTCGTCTGGTTTTTCATATCGTGTTCGCAATCCTGTTGCTGAATAGTTTCGGTAAGCAGAGAACAGCGTTCGTCGCGGTAAGCCACGCCGCAGGTAAGGCAGGTGTACCTGTGCCGCCACGTGCCCGCGGTGCCGTAGGGCGTGGGCGTGCCGGAAAAATCGTGCCCCTTTGCGCTTACGGCGTCGTCCGTGTATTCGTGCCCGCAATCACTGCACGAATATTGCGTATAGCCCGCCATGGTGCAGGTTGCCTCTACGGTGTCCCCCGCAACGGGCGTGCAATCTTCATACTGCGTTTCGCCGCAACCGTTGCGGCATACCTTTTTATGCCTGTAAACTATCTTCCATTCCGCCGTGTAATACCCGCCGTCAAACGTCCACTCTTCGGGCATATCGTGCCCCTTTGCGGGCAAATCTTCGTGGCGGATATTGTTACTGCATTGCGTGCAGTGGTGGATATGATATCCCCCCTCTTCGCACGTTTCGGCGTAGGTGCGCGTGGTGTAACTGCAAAGTTGCACGTCCTCGTTTCCGCATACTTTACACAGCCGCGAATGTGTTCCGTTCTGCGCGGGCACTCCGTCCGCCCCGTGCGTAATATCCGTCTTTTTAACCCAATTTACGCCCGTATAATCGTGCCCCTTTGCGGGTATGGATTGTTGCTGTACGGTAAACGTTTGGCAAACAGAACATTTTTTGCCTTCGGTAAGCCCCTCTTCGGTGCAGGTGGGCTGTCTGCCCGCCACGGTAACTTCGGTATGCGGCTTTTTGGGTATAACGCAGTTTTCATGCGCGCCGCACACGCCGCAATCGTGCGTGCCGTAGCCCTCTGCGGTGCAGGTTGCCTCCTGTTCGGCTACGGGCTCGCCCCAGCTGTGCCCTGCGGCGGGTATGGGCTGTTGCGCCACGGTAAACGTTTGGCAAACAGAACATTTTTTGCCTTCGGTAAGCCCCTCTTCCGTACAGGTGGGCTGTTTGCCCGCCACGGTAACTTCGGTATGCGGCTTTTTGGGTATAACGCGGCTTATCTCTTCCCCACATTCTTCGCAGACGCTTACTTCTTCGCCCTCCGAAGTGCAGGTTGCGGCAACGCGTTCGATCCATTCCCCGTAGGAATGTTCGTGCCCTTTATCGCCGCAGGCGGAAAGCGCAAGCGCCGCGCCCACTGCCGCAAAAACAAGTAACAACGGTAATAATAATCTTTTAAAAATCTTCATAGCGGTTTCCCTTTGTATGGCAACATTATAACATATGATTTTTGCAAAATCAATACAAAACCCCAAATTACATACTTTTACTAATTGCGGCGTAAAAATAAAAATTGCGCCCCCTCGTGCGAGGGGGCGCAAAGTTTGCGTAGGCTTGTTGTATTATAGTTTTTTTGTTTTAATCTACTACCGTTTCCGCTACAAGTGCGTAGATGCAGAGACGGTTGCTGGTAGAACCTAATACTACCTGTTGGTCGGCGTTGAGACTGATAGTTTCAAGCGCAACTTGGTCGCCGTTGCAGGTTTGCGTGCCCGTTACCATAGATCCACTATCTATCGTCCAAGTAAGTTTATCTTTCTTGTTAGACCAACTGCCGTCGGTTACTACGAAATAAACTTTGAGTTTTATATTCTGTTTAGCCGTAATCGTATAGGTTCTGCCATTACCGCCGGGCAAGAATACATTAGTGAAGGAATAATCGGTATGTGTAGCCGAGTGAGCCGCAACTTTTACGTCGCCAACACCTATTTCGTCAAGAACGAACAGTACGGTGTTGCCTGCACTTTTAACTTCCACATATTTATCATCTTTTGCCGCATCCCTTAACGAGAAGTTAACATCATAGCTATCCGCTTTGAGTTCTGCGCTTTCCGCCGCGGCTTCTTCCCACTGTATCCAGATATCGATAGCCGACGTAAGCACGAACGAGCTGAAATCAATGGGGTGTTCGCCCTGCTTATCGGTGGTGAACTGCTTGAACCTCTTGCCTGCGGGAACTTCAACGCCCTTTATGGCTTCTTTAAGGTCTGCAAGGCTTACGCCGCTGTCCTTAAAGCCAACATAGGTTGCCGTCTTGGTTTCGTCCTCTGCGCTCTTTATGGTCAACGTAATTTTTTCAAGAACGCCGCTCCAAACTTCGCTGTACGTAAGCCCGCCGTTGGTAGTGCCGAAGATGGTGGTCATCTGCCGGAACGCCTCTGCATTGGTTTGCGAAAGTATGGTTGCAAGGTTGGGTATAGTTACGTTGTTGGAAAGGCCTTCCCACGTTACGGATTCATCGCTTACCGTTGCGTAATGTTCGGTGAGATATTCGTTTGTCAACGCGCCGTCGCCGGTGTTGTTATATTCAAACAGCTGTGCGGCTACGGGGTCTGCGTTCATCTTGCCGTAACGGTCGTTCTTGGGTGACGTTGTATTGCCGTATTCTTCAAGCGAGAACTTATCGCTTATGGTAGAGTTCATAACGACAATCGTCATACCGGTATCCCAACCGCGCGCTATCGAAACGGTGCCTGCAACTACGTGTTCGTCGCCTTCGAAAGTACATGCGTCGAAGATATAGCCGTACTTTATGCTGTTGCCGCTTGTGGTGCCCTTTGTTGCAACTACGTAGCCGCCGTTCTTTTCGTCGTCGGCGCCTATCGAATGGATAGTGCAGTTTTTAAAGTATGCGGTGGAGTTATAACCGAAGATATAGTCCGTTCTGCCTTCGATATAGCAATCGTTGTAAACGTGCCTGCCCTCTTCGTCCATCAAAGTATCGTGATAGGAAGTGAAGCGGCAATGCGTAAATACAACCTTATCCGCAACTACGCGGCACGCAACCGCCTGCGAATCTTTGGTTATCGTCAAAGATTCCTGATACAATGCGTTGGTGTTGTAGTAGTTTTTGAAGGTTACATATTCTGCCGAGAAGCCCTCTGCGCCCTCTGCTATGGTTACGCTTGCACTGCCGTCGGTGGAATGTAAGGTTGTGCCGCTGGGGTCTATCACGCCGTTAAGCGCGTCGTACCAGATAACAACCTGTTCCGCGTGGTCCTGCACGCCCTTCAACTTGAGGTTGGGGATATCTATCCACAACTTCTCGTTATATTCGCCTTGCGTTATTTCAATCGTCTTGTCGGTGGCGGCGGGGGTTTCCAACAGCTCGAACGCTTTAAGCGCGTCGGCTATGCGCGTTACGGTAAGTTTGCCTGCCTCTACTCCTGCCGTGCCGTTTGCGTCTACCGTGATGTTCGCCTTGTCGGTTACCTGCGTAAGATCAACCACGGTGATGGTGTAAGTGTCTGACTTGTCGCTGTAGCCGCTGTAATTACCGGAAACGGTTACCGTTTTCGTGCCCGCAACAAGTTCCGCGGCATCGCAGTTAACGGTATACTGTGCGGAAGTAAGCACAAATTCCTTGGTGACGGGCGTTTCGTCCTTGGTTACCGTCGCCTTTACCTTTACGCCGATATTTTCGGAATTGAAATCGTCGCCCACGTCGAACAGCGTCTGCACGTTCTGCGTCTTGCGGGAACTATCCAACGAATAGTCGTAAACAACAAGTTCGGTTACGTCGTAAACGTATATGTCGTACGTGGTATCGTAAGTAGTGCCTTTGAAAAGATAGGATACTTTTATGGACTGCTTGCCCGTGGTTGCGGGGTTGTAGTCGGAAGTGGTTATCGTGTAGCCGCTGGTAACGGGAACGGTTCTGCCGCTGCCGTATACAAGCTGTACATTTATATCGTCTACAAGCGCGGCGGTGCCTTCAAGGTAGTCCCTCGTGCCGCCCGTGGCAACTCTTATGCCTTCCACGTCGGATTTTACAACGCGTTCGGATACCTGCAAACTGTATATACGCGCGCCCGTATCTACCGCTATATAATAATCGCCCGCGGGCAGACCTTCCGCTTTGTACTTATATTGTCCGTCTTTACCCGCGCCTGCCGTCGCCCAGGTGTTGCCCCAATTTCCGTCGGTTGCGGATTTCGCTATCGAGGAAAGCCCCGTAGTTACGGGCGTTCCGTCTTCCTTATGCAATGTAGGCGTGGTTTCACCGCTGCCGCTTGCGCGGTTGGCTTCAAAGCTGACGGTGTTTGTGCTGCCTACCAAGGTGAAGTGAATCTGGCGCGCGCCCTGCGTGTTGATTGCGTCATTTTCAAAATAGACGCCCGTACCTACGGTGAATTTGCCTATGGTGAGATCTTCGGTTGTTTTGCCATTACCGCCGTTATAGAATCCCGTGGCATACCCTGCCGCGTAATCGAATGCGGTTACGGCGTCCTCCGACCATTTTGCGTATACGGTGGTTGCGCCGGTTATGGGCGTATTCCAATTAAATTCCGACAAGAAATCGGCGTCGGCATACCAGCCCTCGAAGTGATAGGTAGAGGTGGGATCGGTGGGATCGGCGGGTTTTGTAAGGTTGCCGTCCGCGTCGGACTGCAACGTGCCGTTGGGCAAAACGTCGTCGTAATCTATCGTAAGCGTGTAGCCCGTGGTTACATCTCCGCCTTGACCGCCGCCACCGCCTGTTTGTTTGGGTTCCCATTTGGCGTACAGCGTGATTGCCTCGGTTATCGTGTCGTTATCGAAATCGAACGCGTCCGTGCCCGCGGCGTCCTTATACCAACCTACAAAGTTGTATTCGGCGTCCGTGGGAGGGGTGGGCGCGGTTAATTTGCCGCCTTCGGTTACCGTAACGGGCGGGGGCGCGGTTGTGCCGCCGTGGCCGTTGAGGTCGTAAGTTACAACGTATTCCATGTCTTCGCCGTCGGGTACCCATTTGGCGTACAAAGTGGTGTTTTTGGTGATCGTGGTGTTGTTAAAGTCGAACACCTGTGTGCAATCGGCGTCGCTGTACCATCCGCCGAATTGATAGCCCTCGCGGGTGGGGTCGGTGGCGGGTTTTGCAACCTTTTCGCCGTCTTTAACGCTTGCCTGGCTTACGGCGGAACCGCCCTTGCTGTCAAACGTTACTTTCCAGGTCTGTTCTTGAGTGTTGTGCTGGTCGTCGTTGTTTTTATCCTTTTTGCAGGCAACCGCGCCTACGGTTGCCGTAGCGGATATAACGCCCAATCCGGCAATCAACAGACCTTTTAACAGTTTGTTTTTCATTAATCCTCCTTATCTGCCTACGCGCAGATTTATTTTTTTATGTGTATCGAGTGTAGTTTACGCGATACCGATATTATTATACAGTAAACGCCCCCCCCCCGTCAAGGGTTTTGTGTAATTTTTTTACATAATTTTTTATTATATAACAATTTTGCGTGCGTTGCGCTGTTACTTACGCTCGCTTTAAGTGAACCCTTGACGGGGCTTTTGCCACCGCACCCCCCCGCCGCAAAAAAACCTTCCCCTAAACACAAAAAAATGCCCCGCTTCCCGCCGCAAAAAAAACAAAACCGCAACCCTACTTCCCCGTTATAAAAAAACACAAAAAAAATGCCGCCGCGCGGGCAATTTGCCCGCGCGGCGGCAACCGATTTAAAACCGTATTATCTTAAATTATGCCAATGCACGTATTTGGATATATCCTGTTGCGTTTTATCATACGCCATGTCTATGTACTTTTCGGCGTTGTCACCGCTCATAAATTCGCTGTACCGCACAAGTACGCAAAATCTGCCGTCCTCGGCGTAAACGTTTTTACAACCGTAATCTATGGGTTTAAGATAGTAGTTTTTATGAAATTCGCGTACTACGGTTCTGTCGTTCACATACACGTAATTATGATTTTCTTCGCACTTATTACAGTAATATTTGCCGCCGTAAATTTTACTTTCCATAGAGGGCAAAACTACGCCCAAAAGTCCGCTTCGGCGGAAGCCTTTGCCGTCGTAAAGCGTGGCTTGAAGCTCGCGCTTTATAAACGCGTTTTTATCACGGCCTTCTTCGTCATTTCCCTCGTTTTCGGAGGAATGTTCGCCTATCAGAAAAATGGTTACGGCGGTGTTGGACATATAATTTTTGCGGATTTCCTGCATAACGTAATCGATATCTTCGGAATCTATCCACTTGTCCAGCGATTTGCTATTGATGTTTTCTTCGCCCAACTTTTCCTGAATTTTATCTCTGTAATACACGTCCTCTTTTTTAAAACTTATAAAACATCTGTGCCCCATGGTTCACCTCAAAAAATGTATTTTATCCTTTGCAAATCAAAACTTTGCTTTAATTGTTTGTTTAAAACTACCGTAAGTCTGGCGGGTGAGCCGATACGCAAGTTGCTTAATTTAACCGAATGTAACAGCGTTTCCAAAATTTCCTGCACGGAAAGATTTACGTCGGTTTTTATGTTGCCGCTTGCGCCCAGCAGGGGGATAACTATGCCTCGGCTTTCCTTAACCCTTTTTATCTCCTCCCACATTTTAAGGTAGCATTGCATAAGTTCGGAATTGGTAAGTTCGGCGTTGTTGTTTTTGTTGAAACGGGAAATGGCGACAAGTATGCAATCTGTTTTTTCGTCCTTGAAGATACTGCCCAAATTGTACTTTATGTTGTTGCCGTACTGCCTTTCCTCTGTGGTGCAACAAATTTCGTTTTTAAGCGCGGCGTCCGCGGCTATGCGGGCTTGCAAATCTTCGCAGGAAATGTTGAAGCGTTTAAGAAACTTGCCGTGCAGGCTGTTTTCGTCTATTACGCCGTCGCCTACGTGGGTATCGAAAAAGTCGTTTACGCCTATAACCCTGTAAACCTTTGCGCCGCCTTTGGGGACGAATTGGGAATTATCGAATATATCGCCGAAAACTATGCGCACGTCCGTACCGTTTATCTTTATGTCTATTTTGCTTTTGTACTTCAATATCGCGGCGTTTGCCACAAACGCAATCAGCGCAACCGCCAAAAGGCATATCAGTGCAATCCACCTGTAATCCTTGCCGCCGCTTTGCAACGGCACGAAAATGAACACAACCGAGGCTATCGCAAACAAAAAGTTAAGCACGGTGTACAAATTTTTCAATACGTATCTGTTTATGCCGTACTTCAATAATTCAAAAAATTTTTTCATCTTCTTCCGCCGTTTTTCTTTTGTGTTCGGCTGTTCCGCCCGCCGCTTTTACATAAACCGCAAATCTTTCACTATATATACCGATTTTTTCGGCAATTTGTTTCCTTCGCCACCAAAAAAACACAAAATTTTTTACTTTACTTCCACGCTTCCGTCTTTGCAAACAACTTCTTTAACTTCCGAAAGGTAAAAAGTTTCGGCTTTTTCAACCTTTTCCCAATCCGAAACCGTGCCGCCGAAAGTTATTGCGGCTATTCCTGAATTTGCAAACGCGCCCTTGCCTATCTTTTTTACGCTTTCGGGTATAGTGATACTTTCAAGCGAAGTGCAATAATCAAACACCCGTTCGCCTATCAATTCCACATCGTTGCCTATCTTTAAGTTTTTCAGCGAGGTGCAATAATAGAACGTAAGTTTCCCTATATCTTTTACGTTATCGGGTATGGTGACGCTTTCAAGCGAGGCACAAAATTGAAACGCCTGTGCGCCAATGGATTGCACGCCGCTTCCTATCTTCACGTTTTTAAGCGAAGTACAATCATAGAACGCCGATTCGCCAATCGATTGCAAACCGCTTCCTATCTTTACGCTTTTAAGCGAGGTGCAACCATAGAACGCAACCTCACCTATTCCTTTTACATTATCCGGTATGCTTACGCTTTCAAGCGCAGTGCAATAAGAGAACGCACCACCGTCTATCAATTCCACACCGTTGCCTATCTTTACATTTTTAAGCGAGGCGCATTTAATAAAAGCACCCTTGCCTATATCTTTTACGCTGTCGGGAATGGTGATATTTTCAAGCGAAGTACAACCGCCAAACGCAAATTCGCCAATCGATTGCACGCCGCTTCCTATCTCAACATTTTTAAGCGAGGCACAACCGGCAAACGCACCCTTGCCTAACTCTTTTACGTTATCGGGTATGGTGATGCCTTCAAGCGAGATGCAACCTCCGAACGCCTGTTCGCCTATCGATATCACGCCGTTGCCTATCTCCACATTTTTAAGCGAGGTACAGTGCAGAAAAGCACATTCGCCTATATCTTTTACGTTAGACGGTATGGTGATGCCTTCAAGCGAGATGCACTGATCGAAAACGTGTTCACCTAACGATTGCAAACCGCTTCCTATCTTTACGCTTTTAAGCGAGGTGCATTTAAGAAAAGCACCCTTGCCTATATCTTTTACGCTGTCGGGAATGGTGATATTTTCAAGCGAAGTACAACCGCCAAACGCAAATTCGCCAATCGATTGCACGCCGCTTCCTATCTCAACATTTTTAAGCGAGGCACATTTAAGAAATTTTATTTCCGTTACATAATCGGGGATTTTCACGGTTACCACATCGGAATTGGAACAATCAAGCGCGTTGAAAGAACTATCCGAAAAACTTTGCAATATAGTTAAATCGGAAATCGGGCTGTTGGAAAAATCAACTTTTCTGTTTTCTACAAATTCTTTGATTTGGGCAAAGCCGAACTTGACGGCGCTATCCGAAGATATGTTGAAAACAACTTGGTCTATACCGTAAAAACAGGATAAAACTATTTCGCAAGGGATGACGTTTTGCAACACGTTACATTCGATAACCTTATTTTCAACTGCGGCGAAATATTTATCTTGATTCCCATACGGGAAAATTTTTTCACCGTATACGCTATAAAGCCCTTGACGGCAATATTGCAAGACGGGCGTATCTTTGTTAAATCCGGTTATTATTGCCGCCCGCACGGTTTGCGGAATATGTGGGTTGAGCATAGCCTCCGCCAAAGCCCTCCAATAAACGGTATTATGTATAAATTCGTAATACGGTTCACTCTTTTCACCGTTTTCCGTTTCGGATCGTTCTATATAACGAAGCAGACGGCGGGCTAAAAATACGGTTGGTTCACCGTTCAAATTTAATTGCGACACCACTTCGCTTACAACGCTTTGGGCTACGCGTTGACTGTTCGTCTGCGCCATACGCAACGCTATATTTAACAAAAACTTTTTAAAATCTCCCTTATATTTATCCCTCTCATCAGCGGAAACGCCGATAATTTTACCCTTTTTGCTTAATTCAATGTCATATTCGCGGTCAGATTCCTTTTCTATAACTTTCCCCAAAGCGTCATACCACGATATATACTTTAATTTTTCTATATTGTAATCGCAAAGTATTTCGTTCGCCCACGTTAAAATCAAAGGATAAGTGAAGATGCTTTGAGGGTTTTCTTTAACTACCTGCCTTAACTTTTTATAGTTTTGCCTGCGGATAAACAAATCGGCTTTCATACGGACGCCGTTTTTATAGGAATATCTTTCACGCCGATACATTGTTAAAATTTGTTTTTCGTTAAAATTGCAAATCTTATAAATCGCCGTGCTATCGGATATATATTGAGGTTGGATATTAAAGGCGTATGAATAGCCTTTGCTTAAAATTTCGGGTCGCAACGAAATAAAAATTTTGTTCAAGCCGGAGGAATATTCGGAACTAAAAAGTTTTATTAACAGCTTGTTTAAAACGGCCTCGCCGCTTTCATTTTGCAAATCGGGGACTTCGTCCAACCCGTCGAGGAACAAAATATATGTTCTGTCGGACGATAATTTACGTCCGATATCGGCTAAAACCGCGTCTATGGAAGAGCCTCGCCCCAACTTATAAAATAAAATGCCGTAGTTTATCGCCGATTGCCGCTTGCCGTCATTTTCATTGGGCTTTGAACGGAACAAATAAGCCAGCTTGCACATAAGCGTAGATTTACCTATGCCGGAGCTGCCTAATATGATTGTCGTTTTCAGTTTCTCGCTTTTGATCTCTTTAACCAGCGATTTGTAATTTACGTTTTTCTCCCCTCCGAGAATAGGAAAATATACCTTTTCAAAAGCGTGTTTTACGTAATGTTTGATATAAATTTTTTCTGTTTCGCTTGGACTTGTAACATTAAAAAGCGCTTTGTAAAATTTATTTTTACTTTTTGTTTTTACCAAACCTATCACAAAAGGCAGAATAGCAAGCAATGCAGACGAAATAATCCCCGCAATTACATTTATCCAAACCTCGGAAAATAAGTTTTCGTCAAGAAGCAAATTAAACATTTACATAATCTTCCGTAAAATTTAATGCGTTGTAAACAGTTTAGCATATTTGTAAAAAATTGTCAATGTAGCAATAAAATAATGCGGCTCGCGCGAATCATACGCCTTCTTCCTACCCTTACGGCATATAAACAATCCTCCAACCCCCGTTTCGGTTTACTTACAGAGGAATTTTGGATAGTTGCACTATCCAAAGCGTCGCCGCAAAGCGGCTCGCGCGAATCATACGCCTTCTTCCTACCCTTACGGCATATAAACAATCCTCCAACCCCCGTTTCGGGGGTTGGAGGATTGTTGGTGCACCACTTTTAACCTAATTCGAATACTTTTGAAGTATCGGGTTAGGTTATTTTCTTTTATAAGGCGGCGGTTTATGCCGCGAAAGCCGCTTGATATGAGAAAGGGGTGTGTTAGGCTGTTTATTGCCAACGGCAAAACAAAAGCCCCTTGGGGCGGTTGTGGCTTGGCTCTTTGCCTTGCCAACGCACCCCATAGAGGCTCAAATCAAGCGGAACGTGGAATAAGTAGCCGCCTATATAAATAGTTCAAGTAATGCCTTAATGGTATATGCTTGCGTTCTTGCCCATTTGAACGTTACCATATCAATGGTTTCGGAGTAAAATAAAAAGCCCGACGGGTTGTCGTCATCTGACGTTTCCCCGTCGGGACTTGTTCTTATCGGACTATTAAAATAGACTTCTATTTTATCGTCGAACAGTTTTATTTTTCTTATAAAGCTCGATATAAGCATCTTCGGCTCTGACTTCAAAGCCTGTCCGTAAAACTCCCGTATGTCGCTCTCTTTCAGTTGTACGGCTTGTTTACTTCGCTCTATCAGTATTTGCCGTTCCAACTGCTCCTGTTGCCGTTCAAGCTCGTGCAGCCGTTTGTTGGTGGAGTTGGATATTATCCCGCGCTCTACCGCGCTTACAAGATTGTTCAACGCCGTTTCGGTCTGCCGCTGCTGTTTTATAAGAACGCTTAAAATGGAATTTTCCTTTATACGTTGCGCCTGTATTTGTAAAAGCTCTTTTACTATGCGGTCTATATTTTCGGGACTGCACAGCTTTTCCACGGTGGCGTTGATAACTATATCCTCTATGACTTCCTTGCGCACCATTTCCTTTTTGCAGTCGTTTATGCGCTTTTTCCGTCCGTTGCATTTATAGTAATAAATACGAGTACCATTTCGCGTAGTGCCGCTTTCGCCGTGCATAGGCTGACCGCAATATCCGCAGTATAACTTTCCTCTCAATAAAAAATCTGCTTTAACGCTTGATTTACCGTATTTGTTGGCGTTTACCTTTTTGCGCACCTGCTCAAAGAGTTCGCCGTCTATAATCCGAGGATACATATTGTCAACTACTTCTTCGCCGTGCTTATATACTCCCGAATACTTTTCGTTGCGCAGAATGTTGTAAACGCTGTTTCTTACAAACGGCTTGCCTTTATAGTAAATCCCGCGCTCCGTCAAGGTTGCAATTATGTTTCGCACATATTCGCCTTTGGCGTATTCGGTATATAAATATCTTACGACCTCTGCGGCGTTTTCGTCTATGACAATTTTTCTGCCCTCGATTTTATAGCCGTACAATACCCCGCCGCCTTGATATAAACCTTTTCTGCGCGTTTCCCGCATACCTCGGCTTACTTTCTGCGCAAGTTCTGCCGAATAGTATTGGTTCATACCTTCGAGCAAACTTTCAAGGATAATTCCTTCGGGAGTGTCGGGGATATTTTCCATTGCGGAGAGTAGCTTAACTCCGTTGTCGCGCAAAGTTTTCTTATGGATAGCCGTTTCATACTTGTTACGACTGAAACGGTCTAACTTGTAGACTAAAACGTAATTCCATTCTTTACGGCTACTGTCTTTAATCATACGCTGGAAATCCGGGCGGTTGTCGTTAGTTCCCGTCATTGCTCTGTCTATGTAAGTGTTGAGTATGAGGATATTATTGCGTTGTGCGTATTCCTCGCAAACGCGAAGTTGTCCCTCGATACTCTGCTCGCTTTGGCTGTCGCTCGAATAACGGGCATATATCACTGCTGTTTTCATTGTTTTTTACTCCTTTTGAAATAGATTTTTTATTTTGCCTTTCGGCAAGGTGCGGACAAACGGAAACGCATTATTCCGCTTTTTACATTTCGTGCGTTCTGCGCCGATGCAAGGGCGGCGTTAGCCGTGCATTTACCCTTGCAACGGCGTGCGTTTCCGTTTACGCTCCGCCGGACGAAAGACAAAAAGATTAGTTGCATTTGGGCATTTGCGCTATAATTTCGGGGCTGACCTTTCCCAAAATCTCGCCGTAGGTTATACAGGTGAAATTGTCTGCCAACACAAATTTATATTCGTGTTCTTCGTTGCCGTATGGCCAAACAATATCCTCGTCCAGAATGTCCGCTATAATGTAGCTTTTAAGACCTCTTGAATAAACTATGCGCTCGTCGTTTTTGGTTATATATTTGAGCATATAGTACACGCTGTCCTCAACCTCGGATTGGTGCGATATTGCGTTGAAATCACTCCGTCCGAACTTCTCGTTAAAAAACGTGTTTTGGTTGGTAATCTGTCTGTTGTGCGTTTTGAAATTAAAGTCGTTGTGTTCCTCAAACTTGCCAACCATGCCGTTGGGCGGTATGTATATAAGCGCGTGGAAGTGTAAGCGTTCAGTTTTATCTCCGCGCTCCCAAGCCCCGATATATTTCCAGCCATTTCGGCTTGCTAAATGGTATAGGCAATTCATAAGCCTTTTTCTGAAAGTTTCTTCGGTGTGTTTTGCGCTATCGTAAGTGAAAGTACAAAAATAACTCCACTGTTGCAGATAGGCTTTGCGTTTCATACGCTTATAGCGTTCTATGCGGTTGCGGTTTAGTCTTTCAAATTGCTTTTCTACAAATTCAACCGCCTCGGGTTGGTCTTTGAATAGCGGCGTAAACTCTTTTACCAATCTTTCTTTTTTCTTCGTCTTTTTATCTTTTGGTGTATTATTGAACGCCCTTTCAAACTGTTCAACCGTTTCGTCTTTGTCTGTTTTCCGTTTCCTGCGTTTCCGCTTATACGGGCGTTCCGTATGCGGTATGGCTATCCAGTGCGAGCCGTCATAGTAAACCTTTGCTCCGATTAAATTCATATTCATTTACCCCCTTTCGCGGCAAGCTTTGTAATCCGCTTTAAAAGAGCGGTATAGAATACCTTTCGTTCGCTCTCGGATAAAGCCCCGATATTCGGCTTCCCGATAGCTCTGACCTCAATGCGTTTTGTCTTGTTTTCCTGCAAATTTTTTCCCTCCAAATCTGAAAAATTTGCACGAAAAAAGGGCGGTGTACAAAATCTTACGAGAACTTAATCTCATAAAACTTTGTACATCGCCCGTTGAATAAGAGAGCGTAATAACGCCCTATCTCTTATTAAAACGCAACTTTGCACCTTTTCTTTAGGTTGGGGGTGAGCCGGCTTTTCGCTTTGCGCTACTTCGCACTAATTCTATACACTGTTATGCTGTTTTAGCTGCACAATAGATTTTCCTATTGACGCAGTTCTTATATTAAATTGTACCCGCACTTTTTTGGTGCGTGCAAGTATTATATAACGCAGAATGGATAATATTAAACAACTGTTTACATATTTTTTAAAATTTTTTTCGTGCTACATAATGTAGGAACATTTTATAACACGGAAAGTTAAAAATTATGACAGTATAAGGGGAATTTTTGCAGGTACTGACGAAAACGGAAAAGCCGCCACCGTCAACGAAAGAAAAGGTTATAAACGGGATAAAAAATTAAATATTTGAACGAGCCGCCGCGCATGAGGAAGGGCGATTCGCCAAGCGGGTTAGCGGCGAACGCCCTTCCCGCACGGCGTTCAAATTATTTTTTTTAACCGATTTCTTTTGGGCGTGAGCTTGTCCGCGCGGCGTTAGCCGCGCGCTTGTCAAGACAAGCTCACGCCTAAATGCCATTTTAAAATTAGATAACTTCATAAACTAAAATATTTTATTTCATAAGTTGAATAAAATTCTTGCTTAAATTTTGTGAATATGATAAAATGTTTTTAATTGAAATCGGAGTTCCTCTTTTATGGCTGTTAATTATAATAAACTTTGGAAATTATTGATTGATAAAAAAATGACAAAAACCGATCTCCGCTTAAAAGCCGATATCGGTACGGCTACATTAGCTAAACTTGGCAAAAATCAGCCTGTCAGTATGGATGTAATAATTAAAATTTGTGCGGCTCTTGAATGTAATATAGCTGATGTTATGGATATAATTCCTGCGGAGAGTAACGTATGAAAACATTGACTTACATATCTTTATTCAGTAGTGCCGGTGTTGGTTGTTACGGCTTTAAAATGGAAAATTTCGAATGTGTTGCAACAAACGAATTATTGCCTAAAAGATTAGAAGTCCAAAAGGCTAATCATAAATGCAAATATGATAGCGGCTATATTTTGGGCGATATTCTTCTGGAAAAAACACAAAAAAGCATAATGGAACAACTTGAACTTTGGCAAGCCAAAGAACACTTACAAGACTTGACCGTAGTAGTTGCCACGCCGCCTTGTCAAGGTATGTCTGTTGCAAATCATAAAAAGAAAGATGAAAGCAAACGGAACTCGTTAGTTGTTGCTTCGCTATCTTTAATTAAAAAAATTTTGCCCAGATATTTTGTCTTGGAAAATGTAAAGTCTTTTTTAAATACTATTTGCACCGATATTGATGGCACAAATAAAAAGATTAAAGCGGCAATAAACGATAATTTATCCGAAAATTATAATATTGATTTTCAAGTATTGAATTTTAAAAATTACGGTGCAAATTCGAGCCGTACAAGAACCTTGGTTATTGGTGTAAGAAAAGATATAGATACTTTACCTCAAACCCTTTATCCCGCATATAGAGACGAGCCTACTTTGCGCCAAATTATCGGAGATTTACCGAGTTTAAAAGAAATGGGTGAAATTTGCCCCACAGATATATTTCACAGTTTCAGAAGTTACAATCCAGAAATGCGGCGTTGGATAGAAAATTTAAAAGAAGGACAAGGTGCTTTCGATAATACTGATGAAAGCAGATTGCCGCATTTTTACAGAAACGGTGAAAAAGTTTACACGAAAAACGGTAATGCAGATAAATATACTCGGCAATATTGGGATAAAGTCCCGCCTTGCGTACATACAAGAAATGATATTTTGGCAAGCCAAAATACAGTTCACCCTGTTGATGATAGGGTTTTCAGTATCCGAGAGCTTATGCGTATGATGTCAATACCCGCTTCGTTCAAGTGGACTAATCACTCTCTGGAAGAATTAAATGCTTTGCCGTTATCGGAAAAGAAAAAGTACATATCTCAAAATGATATAAATATCCGTCAATCAATTGGCGAGGCTGTTCCCACAGAAATATTTAGGCAAATTGCGGAAAACATAAGAAAAGAAGAATTGAAATGACATTTTATGACTTTCTGGACAAATACAATTTAAAATCTTTGAGTGATTTGTCTGAAAATATAAAAAAGCACGGTAAAAATTTACCTGTCGAGTTTGTATATCAAGCGGCTGAATATTTAAACCCAAACCGCGATACTACCGCTGCTTACTATACCGATACCGCCATTTGTAAGTATATAATGTCCGAACTTCCGAATTTTGAAAATTCGGAGCATATCAGTATTTTGGAACCTTCCGCAGGCGCGGGAAATTTTATCCCGTTTATAGCCGAACGGTATAAAAATAAAAAAATACTTGAAATGTATCTGGTGGATATAGATGAAGCAGAATTACAAATTGCGGAATTGATATTCGAAACGTATTATCGGGAAAAATATCCGAACGTCCATATAATTTATCTGAAAGATGATTACCTGCAATTCCCTGTATCGGGCAAAAAATTTGACCTCGTTATAGGGAATCCACCTTATGCAAAAGTCAAAGACTATGCTTTAAACAAAAAATACCGCAAAAACAGTAAAATTACGAAAAGTTCTAACCTGTTTGTATGGTTTTTGGAAAAAGCAATTAAAGACGGTGAATGGGTTTCTTTAATAGTTCCCAAAAGCGTTTTAAATGCTCCCGAATATGAGGAAATTCGGCAGATAATAAATTCAACGCATATTTCTTCTATCCTTGATTTTGGGGAAAACGGGTTTAAGGGTGTAAAGATAGAAACCGTAAATCTTCTATACACTTCTACAACACCGCCGACAAATACGCACATAGTTTCAGTATCTCAAAAAATTGATATAGTTCAAGAACAATCTTATTTTACGGATAACAAATATCCCACTTGGCTTTTATACAGGAATAAATTTTTCGATGAGTTTGCGGACACCTTACAATTAGGCGTGTTTGAAGCGTTCAGAGATAGACAAATAGTCAATCCTATGCTTTTTGAAAGCGGTAAATATCGGGTACTGAAATCAAGGAATATCGGCTCAAATCATATAAAAAATATAGTCGGTTACGATAGTTATATAAACGACATTGACAATTTATTGGTGGCAAAATATCTGAACAATAAAAATGTTGTGCTTGTCCCTAATTTGTCTTACGCTCCGAGAGCTTGTTTTTTACCTCCGAATACAATAGCAAACGGCTCGGTTGCTTTACTTACTTTAAAAGATAATAGCTATATAATAACTGAAAAAGATTTAGCGTTATTTTCAACTTATGAATTTACTTTATATTATCGTATAGCAAGAAATTATGGAACACGCTCATTAAATATTGATAATAATTCAGTGTTCTTTTTTGGATTAAGGAGAAAAACGTATGACAGATAACGAAATAATCGAATTTTTAAATAACAAAAATTACGACATCCGAATACATAACAATGCTCGTTGGATAGACCAAAAATGTACGCCTGATGTTATTTGTATAGTTGCCGACTGTATTATCAATTATTTAGATGAGTGCGGCGACGACGTCGAATTTACATCCAAGGATATTTGGTTTTCCGATTATGCTATTCAAAACGTTCACGACATATTCAGTAAAGTTGAAGTTGACAGCTCTTCCGCTTCTAATGAATATGATAAATTTTTCGGGCAACCGATTAAATTATTTGCCTATGCGGGTTTACTTAATGAAGATAAGGCAGGGCGTAACAATGTATATAAACTGATTAACCGTGAAATTTTGGAATTTATTGCTGTAAGGGAACGAAATGCTCTGCAATTTCTGACCTTATACATAAAGAAAGTAATTGCCGACTCAGATTTGACAAGTTCGTTTGATGAGTTCTTCCGAGCGCAGAATAAAGACGGCTATAACAAGTTGAAAGATACTTTTTACAATTATACTGTTACTTATACGGAAATTGGTAGCCGCGGCAGTAGCGGAAAAACCGAATGTGGACGTATCTTTACAAAAATTATAAATGTTTTGGCTTTTGCTTTAAGAAAACGCGGCACTGAACGCGGACACATCTCAAAATATGCAATCACTTATGATATGCTTATGTATAACAGGGATAATTTCAGAGATATTTATGCCGACAAGCCGAAAGATATTGCCCGAAAAGATTTCCTTGCATCCCAACATATCGTAATAAACGAAGCCTACTTCTCTTATCAATCTCAAAAGGCAAAACGCAGATTAAGAAAGTATAACGATATTTACCGTGGCGGATTAAGTGAAATGGGCGGGGACACAGAAAAAGCTACACATATTCACCATATCTTTTCTGCAAGTGAATTCCCGGAGATTTCATTTTATTTGGAAAATTTAATTGCATTAACGCCAAATCAGCATTTTAATCACGCACACCCTAACGGCAATACGCAAATTGTCGATAGAGATTATCAGCACGACTGTTTAATTGTAAAAACAGATAGCATAAAAGACAACCTTGAAAATTCAGTAGAAAAGATTTACTCTTTCTCTGACTTCTTGCGGGTTTTATATATCGGATTTAATGAAGAAACTTTCCTTGAAATTGAGCAGGGCGATTACAACGGCATAAAAATAAAAATCGAATTGGAATATATTGCATAAATAAGGAGAAAAAATATGGCAGTACCGAAGATATTTATTAGTTCCACATACTATGATTTAAGACAGGAAAGAAGTGCTATCGCTGATTTTATCAAGAGTTTGGGATACGACCCTGTTATGCACGAGAGGGCGGGCGTTACTTATACACAGAACGAAACGTTAGAAAAAGATTGTTATAACGAAATACAAAATTGTGATATTTTGATTTGCATAATAGGCAATCATTTCGGTTCTTCTTCTGCTGATAATAATAATTCCATAACGATGAATGAACTTAATGCCGCAATGAGGGACAGAAAGAAAATCTTTATTTTCATAATGAAAGACGTTTATTTGGAAAATACGACTTATTTAAAAAATAAAGATAACGGGGAGTTTATGCCCGCGTTTGCGGACAATATAAAAATCCACGAATTTATCGCAGAATTGAGACAAGCGAAAATAAAAAATCCTATAATACCTTTTGAAAACACAAGCGATATTATTGAAAACATTAAGCTCCAATTTGCGGGTATGTTTCAACGCTTGTTAGAAAATGAAGCCAAGATTACAAGTTCGACAACCATAAATGATTTACAAGAAACTACGGATAATATAAAAACTGTATTTTCGGATTTTATTCGGGAACAGGAACAGTTCAGAGAAAAATTTAACTGCTCTGTATTAGTGAACAAATTTCCTTTGCAAATAATAAGAAATTATTTGGGATTAACCAAATCATTCTTATATTTGAATGATATAGGTACAATTGATGAATTTATGGAGTTATTGGGATTTGAAATAAGTCAAGAAGCACCTGATAAGGTAAGGGTTTATACGAAAACCACTCTTATAAAAAAGCAAATATTAAAACTGTCTGAAAATTTATTTGATGAAAATGGTATTTTATTAGATATAAGAAATAGAGAAGAATTAAAATCAATGATAGTATGGGAAGAAAGTAATATATCAAATTTTGACGATGACGGTGAAATACCTTTTTAAAAGTTAAATTTATATTTTCTGTTTATTCTTTATAGGCGAGACGAATTTAAGTTTCAATAGGTTAAACTTTCTAACCTACCCGCTCACCTCTCAAATATAGAAAAAGACCAACCCAACTCGGTTCGAATTAGGTTGGTCTTGGTGCGCCATAAGGAATTCGAATCCCTAGCCTTTGGTTCCGTAGACCAACGCTCTATCCAGTTGAGCTAATGGCGCATAAAATTAAGCAAAATCAATCAACCGTTTTTTCAAACAGCCTAAATATTATATAAAATATATTTCGGGTTGTCAAACGATTACGCTTGCAAAGCAAATTTTTTTAATTGCAACCGCAAAGAAAGCGGGACGGGACGGCGCGGCGGCGAATAAAATTTTGCGCGTTAAAATACGGGCGCGGCTTTACGCCGCGCCCGCCTGAATTATTTTTCTTCCGTTTTGGGAGGAACCTGCGGTATATGCGAGTTATCGTTTTTAGCCGCCCTGTGCCTGCGTTTTATGTCCGAACGCACTTTCTTTTCCTCTGCCAGCTCTTCCGGGGTGCTTTCGATATAAGGCACCTCGAATATAGCCGCCTCGAAGGGGCGAAGGTCGAATTTAAGTTTATAAGGTCTGCCGTCGCACAGCTCTTCGCAGGTTTGTATCTGCAGAGGCGTGCCGTCCGGATAGGTGGTGAAAATCCTGTTATATGTGCCGGGAACGGGCGCGCCCACGCCCATATCCCACCTGTCCACGGGTGCGAAGTTACATACGAAAATAAGCGCGTTGTTATAGTTCCACGGGTTGCGCCTTATAAACGTGAAGATATTTCTGCTGTAATCCCCGCTGTTTATCCACTCGAAAGTTTTGGGTCCGCCGCAGTCGTTATGCAAAACGGGGCGGGTTTTATACAGGTGCAACAAAGCGCGGTAGCAGTTCATAACGTCGCGGTGCCCCTCGTCGTCGCAGAGGTGCCAATCGAGGCTGGTGCGGAAGTTCCACTCGTTTTCCTGCCCGAAATCCTGCCCCATAAACAGCAGTTTTTTGCCCGGATGCCCGAACATCATAGTGTAGCACACTTTCAAACTGCCCAACTTATCCATCTTGTTGCCGGGGAATTTGTTATACATACTGCCCTTGCCGTACACAACTTCGTCGTGGGAAAGCACAAGCACGTAATTTTCGTTGAAGATATAATCGAAAGTATGCGTCATCAGCCAGTGGTGATAGGGTCGATAGATGGGGTCTTTCTTCATATAGGTAAGGGTATCGTTCATCCAACCCATATTCCATTTAAGTCCGAAGCCCAGCCCGCCGTTTTTAGCGGGCGCGGTTATGCCCTGTATTTGCGAAGAATCTTCCGCAATTAAAAACGCGTCCGTACGCTGGCGGAGTACGCTGTTGAGATGGCGGAAAAATTCAAAACTTTCGTCGTTTTCGTTCCCGCCGCCGGCGTTGGGGCGCCATTGGTCGCGCCCGAAACTGTTATACAGCATTGCCGCAACCGCGTCCACCCTCAACGCGTCGATATGGTATCTGTTCACCCAGAAAAACGCCGAAGCTATCAGGAAGTTGGAAACTTCCTTCTTGCCCAAATCAAACGCTTTGGTGCCCCATTCGGGATATTCCGCGCGGAGGGGATCCGCATATTCGTAAAGCGGCGTGCCGTCGAAGTTGGCAAGCCCGAAATCGTCTTTGGGGAAGTGCGCGGGAACCCAGTCTAAAATGACGCCTATGCCGTTTTTATGCATATAGTCTACGAAATACATAAAATCGTCGGGCGTGCCGTAGCGGGACGTGGGCGAAAAATAACCCGTAACCTGATACCCCCACGAGGGGTCGAAGGGATATTCGCATATACCCATAACTTCTACGTGGGTATAGCCCATATATTGAACATATTCGCACAATTCGTGCGCGAGACGGCGGTAATCGAGGTACTTGTCCTCGTCCCACCATTTTTCAAGGTCTTTCTTCCAGCTACCGAGATGCACCTCGTAGATAGCCATTGGCTTTTCGAGGAAGTTTTCGTCGTGGCGGGCTTTGCGCCATTCCTCATCGCCCCACGCGTACCTGTCGAGGTCGGCAACTATGGACGCGTTGTTGGGGCGCAGTTCCGAACGGAACGCGTACGGGTCTATTTTTTCCACTTCGCTTCCGTCGGCGCGCACAATGAGATATTTATACTTTACCCCCTCGCACATGCCGGGCACGAAAAGTTCCCATATGGCGTCGTCCACCTTTTCCATAATGTCGCGCCACGGCGTCCAGCCGTTGCCGTCCGAAACGACGCATACCGCGCGGGCGTTGGGCGCCCACAGCACGAAATGCACGCCCCAAACGCCGTTTTCCTCGCGCAAATGCGCGCCCATCTTTTCATAAAGCCGGTAATGTGTGCCGTTATGGAACAGATACCTGTCCAAATCGCCGAAAAACCTGTCAATCATCTCTATATCCCCTTAAACATATTGATAGCGTTAAACGCACTATTCCTGATTGTAATTATAGCGGTAGACGCAACCGCTTTTTGCCGGCAGAGTTAAAAACAATCTGCCGTGTTTTACTGCGCAGGGTTTGTCGTCCATTACGAAATCGTAGCCGCCGCACTGCAACGCGCGGTACATGGTTACGCCCGTGGGCACCTGCATTTCCCAGACGGGGACGGCAAGCGATTTTTCCTCGTCGGTGCAATTTATCACCACCGCAATGCAGTCCTCTTTATCGAACCTGCCGTAACATATATAGCCCTCGCCGCCGTCCAAAGCCTTTATACTGCCCATCCTTATGCAATGGACGGATTTCCTCAACTGCGTAAGCGCCTTGTGGAAATCAATCATCCTCTGGTCCTCATGTCCCCAAGGATAGGTGCGGCGGCTGTCCGGGTCGGTCCAGCCAACTTGCCCCGCCTCGTCGCCGTAGTATATTCCGGGAGAGCCGGGCCACGTCATCTGTATAAGCACCGCAAGCCCCATCGTGCGGCGGTCTGTTCCGTACGCCGCGGCGTGCGGTCCCATAGTCTTTAAAGTGCCCACCGTGCCGTTTGTTCTTGTAAGGAAGCGCGAATGGTCGTGATTGGAAAGCTGGTTTAAAGCGGAATCCAAAGCGGGTCTTTGGAATTTAGCCATATTTTTAGCCATAGCCGCGAAAAACTGCTTCCCGTCCCAAAGTTTTGCCGCGTCAAACGCTTCGCTGTGCTTTTCCATACCCGTCAGAAAATAGGAGACGGGTTCCATAAACGCGTCGTAATTCATCACGGAATCCCATTCCTTGCCGTTGAACCAGCTTTCGGGGTTGCCGTAATGTTCCGCGAAGATAAACGCTTCGGGGTTGGCGGCGCGCACCTTTTCGCGGAAATTGCGCCAGAACAAATGATTGTATCGCGGGCTGTGCCCCAAATCCGCCGCCACGTCGAGGCGCCAACCGTCCACGCAGAAAGGTTCCGAAACCCATTTTGCGCCCGTGGAAAGAATATAATCTTCCAGCTCGGCGCTGTGTTCGTAATTCAGCTTCGGCAAAGTGGGAAAATCCCACCACCCCTCGTAATCGCTTTTCGCCTCGTTGGGTTTATCGAATTTGAAATAATTGCGGTAAGGGCTGGAAACTGATTGGTACGCGCCGTATTCATAGCCCTTTTTGCCGAGATATATTCCCTCCCTGTCCATCCATTTGTTGAAAGAGCCGCAATGATTGAACACGCCGTCTATCACCACGCGCATACCGCGCCTGTGGATTTCCTTGACGAGAGAGGCGAAATATTCGTTGCTTTTTTCGAGATTTATCTTTGAAGTTACGCGCTTTATATATCGCGCGGCATACCCGTTGTTCTGCTCCCAATGCAACATCCTGTGGTCGCAGTCTTCCTCTATAACCGCAAGGTGCGGGTCGATATGGTCGTAATCCTGCGTGTCGTACTTGTGGTTGGAAGGAGAGACGAACAGCGGATTGAAGTAGATAGCTTCCACGCCGAGTTCCTGCAAATAATCCAGCTTTTGCATTACGCCCTGCAAGTCGCCGCCGTAAAAACAGCGTACGTCAAGCTCGTCGGGATACTTGCCCCACTCCTCTATGTGTTTGGCGTGCCCGCCCGTGTAATAATATTCCCCGTCGCACACGTCGTTGGCGGGTTCGCCGTTGCAGAAACGGTCAGTAAATATCTGATAAAAAACCGCGCCCTTCGCCCAATCGGGAACTTTAAAGCCGGGCGTAAACGAAAAATCGTATTCGGGTTGCGCGTTTTCAAGGCAGCCCAGCCGGTTGTATATCACCTTGTCGTCCTCGTCGTAAAGCACGAAGTGATAGCTTACGGGCTTTTCGGTGCAGGTAAACGACATCCTGTAAAAATCGAAATTGTCGCCGCTAACAACTTTTGTCATAACCCTCTTTATCCCGTTGATTACGACATATGCGCGCAGCACGTCGTTAGACAGCGTGCGTAAAGTAAGCGTAACCCTGTCTCCCGATACAGGTTCGTAAGGCGTTTTGAAGTCAGTTGTTTCGTCGGCAAATATAGCGCGCCTGTTTATCATGTAAAAAACCCTCGTTAAACTGTTTGCACGCTTAATTTTAGCATATTTCGCCATCAAAGTCAATATGCGGCGGACATTTTGGGCAATAAAAAAGCGCGGCTGTACGCCGCGCCGTAAATTTTATTTTGCGCCCGTGCGCACGGGCGTGCCGCCCCCCCCTGCGGGGCAGGGGGATTTTTTTATATTTTATGCGTTTTTGACAAGCTCTACGGCAGCCGCCGTTTTCGCCTTTATCTCTTCGGGGGTGCCGCTCATCATCCAGCTGCCTCCGCAAGCTATAATCTTGTCGTATGCGAGATATTCGAGAATGTTCGATTCGTTTATGCCGCCCGTGGGCATTATGTGCAGGTAAGGGAACGCCGCGCAAATCGCCTTTATCGTTTTAAGTCCGCCATAGTTGGAAGCGGGGAAAAATTTAAGCGTGGTAAGCCCCTTTGCAATTGCCGCCATAGCTTCCGTGGGGGTAACTATGCCGGGCAGATAAAGCATTCCGTGTTCCTTGCAGCAATCCGCAACCTCTTCGGAAAAGCCGGGGGATACGATAAATTTGCTGCCCGCGGCAATCGCCTTTTCGCACTGCTCCCTGTTTATTACCGTGCCCGCGCCGACAAGCATATCGGGATACTTTTTAACGGTAAGCGCAATGGCTTCCGCCGCGCAAGCCGTGCGGAAAGTTATTTCCGCGCAGGGCAAACCGCCTTCCACCAACGCCTGCATTTTGGGCAAAGTTTCCTCTATGCTGTTCAGCACTACGACGGGAACTATCTTTGTTTGCTTGATTTTTTCAATCAACTGTTCTTGAGTCATTTAATTTTCCTCCGAAATACATTTATTTTAGGCTTGATAATTATACCACAGACGGCAAAAAAATGCAATACCCATTTTAAAATTTTACGTCCGCGCGCATACAATTCCCGTAAACCTACGGCTTGCCTCCGCCCGTCGCGCCCTTCAGCCGCTATGTTGCGCCGAACGCCGTTTTACCGCGCGGCGGAGTTTTGCCAAAAGCGAGTAAACCGCGCCCGAAGCCAACCCGAACGCAAGCGCGGCGACATAGCACGCCGCCTGATACAGCGGATAGAAAACAAAATTAAGCCCGCCGCCTTTGAGGGTGAAAACAAACTTCCTTAAAAACGCGCCTAACGCGCCCAACTTTTCCGCCACGAAAGAATAGTTCAGGAAGAAAAAATCCACCTTGGCGTCGAAATTTACAAGCACAACGTCGCATACCAAAACGACGGCGAAATACGCCGTGAAAATTATCGCCGCGACGGGGAAATCCTTTAACCGCGGGCGCGGGAACAGCCCCGTTGCAACCGCCGCAACGGGCACGCACAGCGCGGCGTAATGATGGCGGAAATAGTGCACGGTGGTGTAATAGAACACCGTGCCCGTGTAGGGTTCCTGCGCGAATATGGGCGTGCACAGCGCAACAAGCGCGCCTAATATGCCGAAATAATATACGAAAGAATACAGCTTTTTCAGGTTGAAAGCGACGCACAGCGGCGAAAGATACATCATCAGGTTGCACAGATGCAACGGCAGGACGGAAATGCTTTCCGCACGGAAAAGCGGCATCTTTTGCACAAGTACGTAGCCGTACAGCCCCGCAAGCGCGTAATAAAGCAGTACCGCGCGCTTTTCCGCCTCATCTCTTTTGCGCAGTCCCGCCCAAAGCGCCGCCGCAATAACCGCGGCGGGAAGCACATATACGAGGTGCAACGCGCCGAACGGCTTTACGAACGCCGTATACCTGCGCGGATCAAAGATAAGTTGAAAAGTATAGTGCGGCAGACAGCAGACAAGCATCCCCACCGCCGCAAAAAGCGTGCGGACGCAGAACGTCCCCCGCAAACGCCCCGCGCGGGTGACAAGCGCGAACAGCGAATAGCCAAACCCAAGCCCCGTTTGCGCCGCAATGAGGATTGAACGGTAGCACCATTCGCCCGCGCCGTGCCCGCAGAACGCGGCGATAAAATCGTTTAGAAAGGCGGCGTCCAGCGCATATGCCGCGAGGGGCAACGCTATCAGGGGTTGCGCCCAAACGGTTTTTTCCGCAAAGAACGGATACAGCAACAAAAATATTCCGCCCGCGGCGGTAAGCCACAGACAGATAAATCCCGCGGAAACGCCGCAGAACGCGCCTGAAAGGCTTTCGCCTGCGAACAGCCGCGAAAGCGCGTCGTAATCGCAGAAATAGACGAATGCGGAAAGGAGGGCAAGCGCAACCGAAAGCCCCTTTTCCGCCGCCGCGTACATATTTTTGCGAAAGACGTAAAACGCAAGCAGAAAAAGCGCGGCGGCAAGCCCGCCTATAACAGCAATACCGTAATGCAGAAACATATCCGCATAATTATACTACATATCGCCGCACCCGTCAAACGATACTTTCACAACGAATAAACCGCAATGCCCGCCGCCGCGGAAAAGATTATCAGCAACACGGGCGGAATGTTGCGCCTTAAAACTATTTTGAAAAACAGCCAAAGCGCCGCCACCGCGGCGAACACGGCAACATTTTTCCATTTGAAGGAAAACTCGCCGTATACGCTGTCCGCGCCGAAGAACAGCGGCGCCGCCATCAGGACGGCTGTGGAAAGTATCATTGCGGTAACCGCCGGTCTTATGCCGCCCAACACGGCTTTTACGCCCGCATATTTAAGTATGTTGCCCAAAACCGCGGAGACGACAAGCAATACGGCAAACGACGGCAGAACCACGCCCAAAGTGGCGACAAGCGCGCCCCCTATCCCCGCCTGCGACGCGCCTATGAAAGTTGCCATATTTACCGCAAGCGGTCCCGGGGTGGATTCCGAAACGGCAATGAAATCGAGAAACTTTTCTTCCGTCAGCCAGCCGTATTCCAGCACGGATTCGCGGATGAGGGATATCATACCGTAGCCGCCGCCGAACGAAACGGCGCCTATTTTGAGGAAAACGAGAAACAGCTTTGCGTAAATCATTTCTTCCCCCTCTTTATCCTTGCCGCAACCAGCCCGGCGAGATATACGAAAAGCCCCGCCGCGCCGCTTATCAGAATGTAGAACACCGAAGAAAAATCGACGGCGAACAGTCCCAACAGCGTCATACACGCGAACGTGACGCACATGACCGCTATCCCGAACGGCGTCTTTTTCAGCTTTATAAAAGTTTTTACGCCCGTGTACAGTATAAGAAATATCACGCACGCCTGCACGCCGCGAAAGGCGTATTGCACTATCTTGTACGATAAAAACGCGTTGAAAAACAGGGATATGACGAAGATTATAATAAACGACGGTATGCATACCCCCAACGTAGCCGCCAACGCCCCGAAAAAGCCCGCGCGCTTATAGCCCGTATAGGTTGCGGCGTTTATCGCTATCGGTCCCGGGGTGGATTCCGCTATGGCAACCATATCGGCAAATTCCTCCGCGGAAAGATAATTCCTCTTTTCGGTAAATTCGTGCTCTATAAGCGCCAGCATGCCGTAGCCGCCGCCGAACGTGAAAAGCCCTATCTTCAATGAAATGAGAAAAAGTTTTAATATATCCTTAAATTTGTCCATATATCCGCCTTACGCAAACATTATATACCTTGACATTTGATAAGTAAAATAGTATAATTTTATAAAAAGCATAGGTAAAAACATATTATGACTATACGGCATTTAAAGACGTTTATCGCCGTGTGCGAATACGGCGGGATAACCCGCGCGGCGGAAGAATTGCACGTGGCGCAACCATCGGTAAGCCAGACGGTGGCGGAAACGGAAAGTTATTACGGGGTGAAACTTTTTGTAAGGGCAAAGCGGCGGCTTATACTGACGGAACAGGGCAAAAAGCTGTTGCCGAAAGCGCGCGAGGCGGTGGAAAGTTTTGAAAACTTTGAAAAACTTGCATACAGCGCGAAGTTTGACCCGACGGTGCGCATAGGCGCTTCTCTTACTTTGGGCAAAACTTATATACCCATCCTGCTTACGCGCATAAAGGAACGCTATCCCGAAATTGCGCCGAGGATATATATCGATAAAACTTCCGCCATAGAAAGCAAGGTGCTTGACGGCGAACTTGACTTTGCGATAGTTGAGGGCGCCGTTTCCGCCGAAGCGGAGGCAAAGCCCTTTGCGTGCGACAGGTTGCTTGCGGTGTGCGGCGCAAACTTTTCCGCGCCGTCAAGCGCGGATTTGAAACTGCTTGCGGAGTTGCCGCTGTTACTGCGGGAAAAGGGCAGCGCTTCACGCGATCTGCTTGATTCCGCATTGGCGGCGAGGGGGCTTGCCGCAACGCCCGTTATGCAGTCGGCAAGCAATCAGGCAATAATAGCCGCCGCAATCCAAAACTGCGGCGCCGCGGTTTTGCCGGAAAAGTTGGTGTTGCCGTACGTTAACGAAGGGAAGTTGAGGACGATAGAGATAACCGACGCAGATTTCCGCCGTACTTCGGTGATAATATGCGGCAAAAATAAAATTTTCACCGCGGCGCAACGCAAAATTTACGGGCTGTGCCTTGAAACGGCAAAATAAAAAAGCGGAATATATTTCCGCTTTTTTCATTTACCGGTATAAGCTCGTTTATTTTTCGGTGCAGAATTTAACTTCCTTGCCCTCAAGTATCATATTGGTGGTGCGCACGGCGCACATCTTGCCGCACATGGAACAGGTGTGCCTTTCCGAAGGCGGGGTGCTTTCGTAATATCTTCTCGCTTTTTCGGGATCCAACGCTTCCGCGTACTGCGCTTCCCAATCCAGCTTGTGCCTCGCTTCCGCCATTCTGTTGTCGCGTTCCCTCGCGCCGGGGACGCCTTTTGCTATATCCGCGGCGTGCGCGGCTATGCGGCTGGCTATTATCCCCTCGCGCACGTCGTCGAGGTCGGGCAGGCGCAAATGTTCGGCAGGGGTGACGTAGCACAGGAAATCCGCCCCGCTTGCCGCGGCTATCGCCCCGCCTATCGCAGAAGTGATATGGTCGTATCCGGGCGCGATGTCCGTAACGAGAGGTCCCAAAACATAGAAGGGCGCGTTGTGGCAAATCCTCTTCTGCATGCGCATATTCGCCTCAATCTCGTTCATAGCCATATGCCCGGGTCCCTCAACCATAACCTGCACGTTTTTCGCCCACGCCCTTTCGGTAAGCGCGCCCAATTCAATAAGTTCGGCAATCTGTCCCGCGTCCGAACTGTCGTCTATACAGCCGGGACGGAGCGCGTCGCCGAGGCTTATGGTTACGTCGTATTCCGCAAGCACGTCCAAAACTTCGTCATAGTGTTCGTAGAAGGGGTTTTCGTTGCCCGTCATCTGCATCCACGCGAACAGCAGGGAACCGCCCCTCGAAACTATGTTCATCTTGCGCTTGTCGCGCATGAACGCCTCTACCGCGCGGCGGTTTATGCCCGCGTGTATTGTCATAAAATCCACGCCCTCTTCGGCATGCGCGCGGACTACGCGGATGAAATCTTCGGCGGTTATGTCAAGCAAATCCTTATCGAGATAACCTATCGCGTCGTACATGGGCACGGTGCCTATCATAGCGGTGGATTTTTTTATCAGCTCTCTGCGGAACACGTTGGTCTTGCCGTAGTTGCTTAAATCCATAATCGCTTCCGCGCCGTATTTCAACGCAAGGTCTACTTTTTGCATTTCCACGTCGTAATTTTTGCAGTCGCCGGAAATGCCGAGGTTTACGTTTATTTTGGTGCGCAAGCCTCCGCCTATACCTTCGGGGGAAAGCGATTTATGGTTGACGTTGCAGGGTATGGCAACCTCACCCTTCGCCGTAAGCAGACGCAGTTTTTCTTCGTCTACCCCCTCCTTTGCGGCTACAACTTTCATTTCGGGGGTTATTATCCCCTTTTTAGCAGCTTCCATCTGGGTCTTGTAATTTCTCATAACGGATACCTTCTGAATTTATTTTTTTATTTATCTTCCGCCTCTGCGGCGAAAGGACTTTTTAAACCGAAATTGTGTTTAAGGGGTCCCCTTCCCCTGCCCAAACAAAGTTTTGCGCCTATCGCGCCGGCGACGTACCGCTTTGCGCGTTCCACCGCCTCGCAAAGCCCGTACCCGCAGGCAAGGTTTGCGGCAATGGCGGCGGACAGGGTGCAACCAGTGCCGTGCGTGTTGGGGTTATCCAGCCTTTCCCCGCGGAAAACGTAAATTTTGCCGTCCGCGCACAGCACGTCGTCCGCGCCCGCGCCGTGTCCGCCCTTTATGAGAAAGGGTCGCCCGTACGCGCGGTACAGCTTTTCCGCCGCGGTTTTCATATCTGCTTCGCCGCGTATTTGCATTTGCGCAAGCGCCTCGCTTTCGGGAATGTTCGGGGTTATCACGCTTGCAAGCGGGAACAGCAACCGCTTTGTAAGTTCCGCGCCCTCACCGTCGGTAAGCGCGCTTCCCGACGTGGAAAACGCGACGGGGTCCACGACTATATTTTTCGCGCCGTAATGTTTAAGGGTTTGTGCTATAACGCGTACAATGCCGCCGTTGCCCGTCATACCTATCTTAACCGCGTCCGGAAAAATATCTTCCATCACGGCTTTTATCTGCGCCGCCACAATCTCTTCGGGCAGGCAATATACTTCGTATACGCCCAAAGTGTTTTGTGCGGTAACGGCGGTTATCGCGCTTGCGGCGTACGCGCCGTGCATAGTAACCGTCTTTATGTCGGCTTGCACGCCCGCGCCGCCTATGCTGTCGCTTCCGGCGACGGTAAGAACAGTTTTCATATCTCTTCTCCGTACGCCGCATATCTTGCGGCGGCGTACATTTTGCGGGTATTTTCCAAAACGTCGCCCCCTGAAAATATCGCGGAAACTACGGCGACGCCCGCCGCGCGGCTTCCGTACAGGGTGCGCGCGTTTTCGGCGGTTATACCGCCTATCGCCACCGCGGGTATACTTACGCTTTCGCATATTTCGGCAAGCTGACGCACGGTTATGCGCACCGCGCCCGCCTTTGTGGGGGAGGGGAAAACCGCGCCCACGCCCAAATAGTCCGCGCCCGCGGCTTGCGCCGCCGCAGCCTGTTCGGGGGTCTTTGCGGTTGCGCCTATTATAAATCCTCGCTTATTCCCGTCGGCAATCTTTCTCGCTTCAAAAACGCCGCAGTCGTCCGCGC
This sequence comes from uncultured Clostridia bacterium, assembly GCA_947627575.1. Lineage (GTDB taxonomy): Bacteria > Bacillota > Clostridia > Christensenellales > Borkfalkiaceae > Coproplasma. The sequence goes on along the minus strand of CANQWN010000005.1, from coordinate 23,201 downwards.
CGAGATGCACGCCGTCCGCGCCCGCTTCCAAAGCCACGCCTATATCGTCGTTGACTATAAGCGGCGCGCCGTAAGCCGAACATATCTCTTTCAAAGCCCGCGCCCTGCGCACGTATTCGGCGTACGGTATGCCCTTTTCGCGCAGTTGCACCGCCGTCGCCCCGCCGCGCAGGCAAAGCTCTACTTTTTTTTCAAGTTCGCTTAAATCTTTTTCGCCGTCCGTCACCGCGTACAACAGCAATTTTTCCGCGCCGAATTTCATATGTCACCGAAGGCGCGGAAGTATTTTTCGGGATCGGGGCAGGTCATCGCGCCGCTCATCACGCACGCCCCCGCAGCCCCCGCCGCGCGCACGGAAGCATAATTTTCCGCGGTTATGCCGCCTATGGCATAGACGGGCAATATATCCGCCGTCCGCCTTATCGCCTCAAGCCCGCGGCAGGGCAGATCTTTTTTGCAAAGAGTGGGGAATATGTGCCCGACAACGGCATATTTACAGCCCGCTTTGCGGGCGTTTTCCACGTCCGCGGAGGAATGGCAGGAAGCGCCCGCGTAAAAGCCTTCAAGCCCGCGCGCGCCGCAGGCTACAGCCGCGGCGAGGGGAAAATGCACCCACTTTACGCCCAACGTACGGGCGACGGAAATCCGCCCGTGTACAGCCATCGGCACGCCGCGCTTATCGCATATATCCTTCGCTTTTGCGGCAAGCGCGAAATATTCCCCGTCGGGCAAATCCTTTTCGCGCAGTATTATGCCTTTGGGTTGCGCTTCGGCTATGCGGCGCAGGCGCAAAAGAAAATCTTCCCCGCACAGTTTCCTGTCCGTCACGCAGATTATTTCAGACATACAGATAGTCGTTGAGAACGGGTTGAAGCCCTTCCTCTTCTATCTCCTCGTAAGTTTTTTCAAGGCTTCTTCCGTCGGCAATCTCAAACTGTTCGTCGCCCGATTCGCCCTGCTGTCCGCCTTTATATTTCTTTTCGTGGTCGCCTATCCCCGTGGAAACCCCGGCGGAAATTTTTGTGGCGGCTATCTTTACTATGCCGTTGCGGAACTTTGCGCTTTCGCGGGAAGATACGGTTATGCCTATGTACGGCATAAAGATGCGGTAGGCGCAGATTATCTGGCAAAGCTGTTTTTCGCCCACGTCCTGCGGGTTTATCTTATCGTTGTTGATGATGGGGCGCAGGCGCGGGCAGGAAAGCGAAAGCTCCGCATGCGGATATTTGCGCTGTATGTAATAGGCGTGCAACGCCGTGGCAAGCGCGTCCTTTCTGAAATCGGAAAGCCCCAGCAAAGCCGAAAACGCAACCCCGCGCATACCCGCTTTAAGGGCGCGTTCCTGCGCGTCGAAGCGGTACGGCCATACCCGCTTGTGCCCGGCGAGATGAAGCTCGCCGTATTTATTTATATCGTAAGTTTCCTGAAATACCGTAACATAGTCCGCGCCGCATTCGTGCAGGTAACGGTATTCGTCGGTGTTGACGGGATAAATTTCCAGCCCGACAAGCCTGAAATATTTTCTTGCCAGCTTGCACGCGGCGCCTATATATTTTATGTCGCTCTTTTCGCGGCTTTCGCCCGTGAGAATAAGTATTTCTTCCATTCCGCTTTGGGCAATAACCTGCATTTCCCGCTCGATACGGCTTTCGTCAAGGCGCATACGCGCGATGTCGTTATAGCAGTTGAAGCCGCAGTATACGCAATAGTTTTCGCAATAGTTGGCTATGTACAGGGGCGTAAAAAGGTATACCGTATTGCCGAAATGCCTGCCCGTTTCTATGCGGGCGCGTTCCGCCATCTGTTCGAGAAAAGGTTCTGCGGCGGGCGAAAGCAACGCTTTCAAATCTTCCGCCGTGCAACGGCTTCTGCCCAAAGCCGCCTTTACGTCCGCGGCGGTGTATTTGCCGTAGTCGTACCCTGCGACCTGCGCCAGAACCCTGTCCTTTATGTCTGAATTTATAACTTCCATACCGCTTTCGTACTTCATACAGTCCGTGCGGCAGGAGGGGTCTGTTTCAAGTTGGGTTTTGCGCCGCAACGCGGCGGGCGAAAGCCCCTTGTTTTCCACTATAAATTTATTTTCCATAACTCAATCCCGCAAAAATCCCGTAAGCGGATCGGACGACGAGCCGCCGCGGGCAAGCACCCTGCCCAATCCGGCAAGATAAGCCTTTCTGCCCGCCTCTATGGCAAGTTTAAACGCCGAAGCCATAAGCGGCAAATCGCCCGCCGTGGCAAGCGCGGTGTTTGCCATAATCGCGGCGGCGCCCATTTCCATGGCTTCGCACGCCTGCGACGGTCTGCCTATGCCCGCGTCCACTATAACGGGCAAATCTATTTCGTCTATAAGTATCTGCACAAATTCACGCGTGGCAAGCCCCTTGTTTGAACCTATAGGGGCGGCAAGCGGCATAACCGCGGCGGCGCCCGCATCGGCAAGGTCGCGCGCAACGTTAAGATCGGGATACATATAGGGCAACACGACAAAGCCTTCGTCGGCTAATATCCGCGTGGCTTTTATCGTTTCGGCGTTGTCCGGCAGAAGATATTTAAAGTCCCGCATTATCTCTATCTTTACAAAATTTCCGCAACCCAACTCGCGCGCAAGACGGGCTATCCTCACCGCCTCTTCCGCGTTCCTCGCCCCGCTTGTGTTGGGCAAAAGGGTTACGCCCTTCGGCATATAATCCAAAATGTTTTCGGTCTCTTTGGTGTTTGCACGGCGCACCGCCAAAGTAACTATTTCCGCGCCCGCATATTCCACTGCCGCCCGGATAAGTTTAAGCGAATATTTCCCCGAGCCGAGTATAAACCGCGAGTGAAAAGTGCGCCCGCCGAGTTCCAAATTGTCCTGTTTGTCCTGCATATGTCACCTCCGCCGAAACGGCGTTTTTATTTAATTGCCGCTATGCGGCAAAGTTCAGCGGGGAAAATATTCCCCCTCGTTCTCTTTCAATGAAGTTATGGTGGGATGTGCGCCGCATACCGCGCAATCGGGGTCGGGCGAGGGTATATCCGTCACGCACACCTTCCAATCAAGCGCGTTTATACTTAAAATTCTTCCCGTAAGAAGTTTACCCGCGCCCGTTATGTATTTCACCGCTTCCGTCGCCTGCACGGTGCCCAGCATACCCGCCACCGCGCCCAACACGCCCGCCGAAACGGCGGTTTTTCCGTCGCCGTCCGCAGGCACGCCGCCCAACAGACAGCGCAGACACGCGCCGCGCCCGGGCACATAGGTCATCGCCTGCCCGCCGAAGCGCAATACCCCCGCATGCGAAAAGGGCTTGCCCGCAATTACGCAGGCGTCGTTTATGAGAAGTTTTACGCCGAACCTGTCCGTACAGTCGAGGACAAAATCATAGTCCGCTATAAGCGGCAGGATATTATCCGCCGTAACCTTTTCGGTGTGGATATGCACTTCCACGCCGGGGTTCAGCCTGCGTATGAACGACGCCGCGGATACGGTTTTGTATTCGCCCAACACGTCCACGCCGTGGATAATCTGCCTTTGCAGGTTGGAAAGTTCAACTTTGTCGAAATCGGCTACGCCTATAACGCCCGCGCCCGCCGCGGAAAGATAGGCAAGCGACGCGCCGCCCAACGCGCCCGCGCCTATCACCAGCACGCGCGCCGAAAGCAGTTTTTCCTGCCCGCTCTCGCCCAATTCGGCAAGCGCAATGTTGCGGGCGTATCTCTCAATCTGATCCGCTCGCATCAGCCGCCCCCTACAAACCCCACTATTTCCACGCTGTCGCCGTCGCCGAACGCCCGCGCGGAATAGTCGCTTTTGGGCACTATGTCGCCGTTTATTTCAACGGCAACCCTCTGAAGGTTGTAATTTGCCGAAACAAGATAATCGTGTACGGTTATCCCGGCAACATCAGCCTCTGTTCCGTTTATTTTAACCATATTTTACCTCGAATAAAAAAGCGTAAGCCACAAGGACTTACGCTTTAAAATCTATGTCGCACGTCCCTTCGTTGGCATTATCCAAATCAGGTAAACGGGTCGAAGGTCTATCCTTCCTCTCAGCCTGCGCAGCAAGCTCCCCGCGTCTTTATCCGCGCCTTCCGCGGATTTCAATGTCATTATATAACAACCCCGTCACAAAGTCAAGCGTTGTCGGGCATTTGCAAAATTTTAAAGAAGTTTACATTTATATACATTTGCATGGTTGTATATAATTGTTGATAATTGTTGATAATTGTTGCCCCCGCCCGGCGAGTTTTTTAATTTCTCAACAATTTACCCAAAATTTATCGCAAATTTTTTTGATTTCTGAATTGTCAAAGGTTGCCTCATGAGTTTTATCTTAAAACGATATGGTCATCTATCTTTTACAATAAATTTCATACTTTAATATCTTTTCGTTTAACTTAGTTTGATAATTAATCTGTAGAATCTCCTCATTAATGTCTTTACACGCTTCATTGAACTTGATTAATAACCACAAATATTTTGTTATTATCCTTTCTTTCTGTGCAATTTTTGCCTCATCCTTTATATTGTTTTGGTATCTGCAATTTGAATTTATCAAACTAACACAGCAACCTCTTGCGAGTACCAATGCATCCTTCGAATTAAAGTAATTTACAAAATATAATCCATCAGAGTCTTGCAGTAAGCAACGATTTTCTACAAATTTAGAAATTGATTCTTGGAAGCAATTGTTATCAATTACTATTCTTGGAGTTTTAGCAATTTTGTCTTCCAAATCAACCGCTCTGATTAAGCCTTGTCCAAATACAATTTCATCGTTTGCATAAAATTCCCCAACAGTAATTCCGCCACGCACTATTATTTTATGATCTATAAGCAACTTCAACTGTATTTTACGCATTATCGAAAAAAGAAACTTCAAGGATTCATACTCATCAGCATTTTTCTTCTCAAAATACAAAAGAAAGTTATCTGAATAAGTACGGTATTGCACTTGAATGTTTTTGTTCGCCCTGCGAATGATAGAATCTATGCTACTTATTATTAATAGCATATTACATAAAAATTGTTCGTGCCCTTCTGGTTTTTCAAAAAAATTTTTACATCCCAAAATATCAAAGTAGCAGATATAATAATCGTTTAGGGGTATATTAATTTCCTTTGCCAATACTTCACTTATCATTTTTAATCTATATTCGACTCCCTTTATGGTCTTATCCTAATAAAGTTTTTAAACTGTTCTTCTGTCAGAGCATCTTCATTTCCGTTTTGAAGCCGCATAATGCGCCACACGTCGTCTCTGAAAATAGGTAAATAGAAGATATACCCCGTAAGTAAAGATGCTTGCTTATAACATCTTTTCAACTCCTCAAGTTTTAATTTATATTCCAAACTGTCGAATACTGCGGGCATAGCTTTGGAAGGATTAAGGCTTTTAACTTCAAAAAGATGGATGCGATTGAAACGATCTTGCATAATAAAATCGGGATATGAGGAATGTACTGCACCAAGACAATACTCATACTTGATTGTTGAATTATACGGATAATTTTTACCCCACAAATACTTATTTGCAGTTTCTACTTTTTCAGGTTCTTCCCCAAACAATGTAATATTTCCTGCTTTGGGGTTTCTTTTGCCCACTTGTATTCTTTTCCCAATTTTTTGTCCGTCAATATCGTCCGAAACTAAATCTTTAATAATATTTGCCCAAGTTCTTTCAGCATCACTGTCAAAAGCAAATTTGTTTTGTCCATCAACTCTGCGCCATACCCAATCGGAGATATTTAAGTAATTCCCATTATCGACATATTGAGATTCAACGGGGAAAGACACAACATGGTCTTTACCAATTTCGTCTTTTACTATTTCCATGCTTTGCGAGTAATCACAAATAAATTTGTTGCTTTCAGCTGAAATTCCTTCCAAATGTTCTGTAAATTCAAACCATTTGCTTATATTGTTGGAATAGGAATAACACATTTCCTTGATTGCAAAGTCCGCTTTTTTCAACTTGCGATACAGTTCAAAAATACTCCCATAACAAGAAACTTTCGGCTGGCTCGATAAATATTTTGCAATATAAAAATCATCTTTTTTATCTAATCGTTTTAACCGCGTTGTCCTTAATTTTAGAACGTTAGTAATGTCTGTAGGCTCATCCCAGAGTTTAACCCGAAAAACTTTCTTCCCACTTTCGGGCATAATACCCCATATCCACGCGGTCATAGCAAGCTGTTGGGCTTCTTTTGAAAGAGTCTCAAAATCAAGCAAACGAGGATTTCTTCTTACTCTACCCATAACCTGTTCGTCAAGCTGTTTACTTTTTGTATCCCTTATTTGATAGAGCATACAGGCACGGGGAATATCCCATCCCTCTGAAATAACCATCTTAAAAATAATAATATCTATTGCGGCTGCATTATCTTTTGCATAATCTTTCCATCTCGCAACGGGGATTTTTTTCGCTTTAAACACGTCGTTTGTCTCGCATTTTTTCGGGTCGTCAACAATCAGCATCCATTTTAAATCCTGATGTTCGGCTTTATTCAATTCGGGCAAAATAATATTGTTCCATTCGAAGTCGGCTTTATCCTTATTTGAAATTTGAATTATCAAACAAGGATTTACACCTAAAAGGTTGCGATAACTTTCCTTGATACTCTCATATTTTTCAATCGCATCGGCAACTGTGGCAGAATCGTCGCCGAGTTCGATATGCTTGATTAGCTTCGCCTGCACCGCTTCGTCATCGGATATTTCCACGTCGGGATTTTGTCCACGCTTTAATTGCGGCGTAGCGGAAAAATTGATGATTTTTGAAAAATATGTTTTAGAAAGATTATCGAGGTTATTTGTGGCAACGTGGCACTCATCCTTGATTAAATAGATTTTTTTACCGCAACCGCCAAAGGCTTCGGCGAAAGTTATGTTTTGCAGAAAGCTTTCCATGGCGCCTTGCATAAGTCTTCCGCCTTGCTTATATAAATCACGGGGAAGAAGATAAACATTTAAGCCCATAGGGATGAATAGCCGTTCCTCTCCTGCAATTTCACTTGAAATAAGATATGGCTTTAATTGCGAGAACTCACCCTCTGCAGAATATTGACAAAACTTATTAAAATTTTGGCGGGCTAAATCGCTTTTGGAAAGAGAAGATACGAGAAAAACTACGTCTTTATTTTTTCCCAAAACACGATTCATCAAATCTGCCATCATATGTGTTTTCCCGCTTCCCGTTGGTGCTCTAAATGTAATTTCATCTTTACCATTCAATTTTTCATAAAGTTGGGTCACGGCTGTATTTTGTAGTTCGATTGCTTCCGCAAGCATTATTTATTCTCCTCCAAACGCTTTGCCCATTCCGCATCGCTTTCAAGTGTCATTTGTGTATTGCCAAAATTCTCGCAAACCCATTCGATTTTTTCTTGAAGCGTGGTGAATTTGGCTTTCCCGTAAAGCGTTTCGTCAATCACGTCAAATGCCGTCTTACCATCGTTCCTTTCAAAGTTGGCAACTTCACCGATTTCATATACGTCGAGGCTACCGCCAAGAGGCGTGTGCTTATCAAGCCATTTAAAATCAGAAGTTCCATCATAGCACTTACCTGTCATTGTACGTTTAAGCCGTTTTACAGTTACGTCATAAGCTATGCCGTTGGGGGTAGTATCCGTTATTTCGTTCGCTTGACAAAGGATGAATCTACGTTTACCCAAGTCATCATTGTTCAACTCCGCAACCGCTTGTCCCGTTGTGCCAGATCCGGCAAAAAAGTCTAAGATAATAGCATCTTCTCTTCTACATACCATTTTGATTAACGTTGAAATAAGTGTACTTGGTTTGGGATTTTTAAATAGTACGCTACCATTGTAAAATATATTATCCAACTCTTTTTTCCCATTATCATTTGAATATGGATTTTCTATAAAAGAAAGTGAAGTATATGCCTTTGTAGGATCTATCCGTTCCAGCTCGTTTTTCCCGTTCATTTTGCGGCAATAAAGATATGATTTTGTATAAATTCTATCGTTTTTTACCACAAACATTTTTTCCTTTATCCCCCAGTCGACCGCGCTCTTAGACCATCGCCACACCCAATCGGTTTTCCCATGGTTTCCTGCCCATCTTTGTTCCTGCGCTTTCTTGCTACCGCCCGGATAGAATTTTCTCCCGTCGATTTCAATCTCATAATCCATTGTCTTGCTATATTGCAAAGAATTATAATCCAAAGTTTGAGAAAGTGCATATTTCCCACGAGTTGAAACAAATTCGTCCTCGTATTTATATTTGTCTACTGTTTTTTCTTCTTGACTAAATATTATTTCGCTAGACAGGGTATAAGCTAATAGGTAATCATTATTTTTAGCAATGGTTTGTGTGGATTTGCCACCTTTTTTTGTAATTCTAGCGGCGCAAAAAAGAAAGCCGTTTTCTCCGAAAATTTCATCAAACAGACATTTTATATATGCTTGATTGCGGTCATCAATGCTACAGAAAATGACACCCGTTTCGGATAATAATTGCCTTGCTAGTACAAGCCGAGGGTACAGCATTGATAATAAATTATCTCTCGTTAAGGCATTATCATAATTTGTTTCGGCAAATTCGCCCATGCTATCTTTACCATAGGGCGGATCGATATAGATTACATCAATTTTTCCCTTGTATTCTACTAAAAGATTGAGCAAAGCATCATAATTATCCCCGATTATCAATTTATTCGGAATATCCTTGCTCCCGTCGGAGAAACTGAGTCGATCATTCTTCTTAAAATATTTAATTGTATTGCCTAATTTCTCGAGACGCACATCAAAATGAAATCCCGTGCGCTTATATGTAGTCCCCAATTCGGCAATGGAAATTGCTTCCGTAATCGATTCGGCTTGATTGATAAGTTTGATCAATAAGTCGGCATTGCTTCGTTCAAGGATTTTTTCATCTACCCGCTGATTGATGGCATCTATTAAATCTTTCCGAATAGTTTCTAAATTGCTCATTTTTATTCTCCTTCAATTATCGTATTTCTATTATAACATTTTGCTTTTTTAATTAAAAGAATTTTGAATTCATTAAAGAGATTTATTCACTCTTCCTCGTCCATGTCCATAAGTATCATATCTTCAAGTTGACTTTCTTCGGAATCGTCTGTGCCGAAAATCCAATCGAAAATGCCCATTTACAGCCTCCTGCGGACAATATACCATACCAAATATGACACAAACAGTCATATCTTAAAAAATTTTTTTGATTGACAAAATTTTTTACGTGCAAACCAACGCCCGCACACAAAACGGGGCGAACGCTTTCCGTAATTTATGCCGCGTATCCGTTATGATTTATTTGCAACAAAATTCGGTTCCCCCGCAAAAAATTTCGGAGGCAACGCCGAATTTTTATTTAGCTTTTGCAACAGGTCAGCGAAAAACCCGCGCGACGTTAATATAACCTTTCGAAGCGCAAGTCGTGAATATCCATATCGCGTTCCTTGCAAAAATCCACAAAAGCGCAAAAATCTTTATAGCTGGGCTCGGTTTTGCCCCTTTCCCAACGGCATACCGTGCTGATATTCACGCCCAGCAATTTGCCGAACTCCGTCTGGTTTAAGCGCAATTGTTTTCTTATCCGCCTTACGTGTCTGCCAAAATTCATAATTCACCCGAATATTATGATAATTTATTTTAGCATACGTGCCAAAATTTTGCAATACTTTAAAGCAGTTTTATCCCTCTGCCCCGTCCGGGGGATAATGCGAGAGGCAATTTCGAAGCGATTTAAAACAAAGCCCTAACGCGGGTTGCAAAATGCGCGGCAAAATGTTACAATAATAAAAAATGCGGGGGCGAATATGGAAAAAGTCAGATGTGCGATAATAGGCGTAGGCACAATGGGCAAAAAATACGCGCTTATGATAAGCGGCGGACAGGTTAAGGGATTAAGCCTTGCGGCGGTATGTTGCCGCGGTGAAAGCAGTGCGCGGTGGGCGGCGGAGAACCTGAAAGGGGCGGTAATATGCCGCAACGAAGCCGAACTTTACGGACATACCCAACTGTTTGACGCGGTGCTGGTTGTAACGCCGCACAAGTCTCATCCGGCGATAGCCGTACGCGCATTTGAAGAGGGAAAGCACATAATGTGCGACAAGCCCGCGGGCGTTACCGTATCCGACGCGCAGGCGATAGATTGCGCCGCGCGCGCAAGCGGAAAAGTTTACGCAATGATGTGCCATCAGCGCACATATCCGCACTACATAAAGATAAAACAGCTTTTAAGCGGCGGGGAAATCGGGCAGATAAAGCGCATAAACCTTGAAAACAGCGGGTTTTTCAGGACGAAATTTTATCACCGTTCGGCAAATTGGCGAAGCAGTTGGACGGGCGAGGGCGGCGGCGCGCTTATAAATCAGGGATATCACCTGTTGGATATGTGGCGGTTTTTGTTCGGCATGCCCCTATCCGTATATGCCGATATACCGTTCGGAAAATACAACGATTTTGCCGTTGACGACGAGGCGACGCTGTTGATGGATTATCCCGGCAAGACGACGGGGACGTTTATAATATCCACCGGCGAAGGCTGCCCCACCGAAAGGCTGGAAATTGTGGGTACGCGCGGGAAAATACTGCTGGACGGATACCGCCTTACCGTAACGAAAACAGATTGCGACGTGCGCGAATATGCCGCGGCGGCGCAGGTAAATTCCTCGGAAGGGCTGAAATACAGCACGGAAGAATTTACTTTCGCCCCGCCCGAAAACGCCTATATCACAATGCTTGAAAACTTTGCAAACGCCGTTATGTACGGCGAGAAGCCCATTGCGGACGGCTTTGACGGCGCGGATACGCTGTCTCTGATAAACGCGGCGTACCTATCCGCATGGCAGGGCAACAAAATAACTTTGCCCGTGGATATGGGCGAATATATTGCCCTTTTGCACGAGCGCGAGTCAGCCGAAAAGCATAATTAATCGGCGTTACAAAACACGGCGCGCCGTTCTTGATTAAAATAAAATCCCCCGCACGCGGAAAATTCCGCTTGCGGGGGTATTTTTTCATTTACGCCGTAAAGCCCTATGGGTTACGGTTGTTTGCCTATATAAGCAAGTATGCCGCCGTCTACGTACAGTATATGTCCGTTTACGAAATTGGAAGCGTCGGAAGCAAGGAACACGGCGGGGCCCATAAGGTCCTCGGTCTGTCCCCAGCGTTCGGCGGGCGTCTTTGCGATTATAAAGCTATCGAAAGGATGGCGCGAACCGTCGGGCTGACGTTCTCTCAAAGGCGCCGTCTGCGGCGTGGCGATATAGCCGGGTCCTATGCCGTTGCACTGAATGTTATATTTGCCGTATTCCGAACATATATTGCGGGTAAGCATTTTAAGTCCGCCCTTTGCCGCCGCATATGCCGAAACGGTTTCCCTGCCCAACTCGCTCATCATCGAGCAGATATTTATAATTTTGCCGTGCCCTTTTTTGATCATGGAAGGTATTACGGCTTTGGAAACGATAAACGGCGCGTTGAGGTCTACGTCCACAACTTTTCTGAACTCCGCCGCGCTCATTTCGGTCATGGGGATACGCCTTATTATACCCGCGTTGTTTACAAGTATATCGATAACCCCCACTTCCTTTTCGATTTTGGCAACCAAAGCGTTTACCGCCGCTTCGTCGGTGACGTCGCAGACATATCCGTGCGCCTTTATGCCGGCTTCGGAATACGCTTTCAAGCCCTTATCAACCAATTCCTGATTTATATCGTTGAATACGATAGTCGCGCCTGACTGCGCATAGGCGGAAGCGATTGCAAACCCTATGCCGTAAGATGCGCCCGTTACCCAGGCGATTTTGCCTTTCAATGAAAAATTTTGTTCAAATCCCATAAAAGTTCTCCTTTAATTTCTTATAGTTACAGTATAGCATAATTTGGAGAAAATGTAAAGCCCACCCCGAAATTTTGCAGTATAATATTATTTTAGGCTTTGGACAACAAAATTATTTCAGCTTGTTTCCGTCCGAAAAGGCATTGCCTACCTTTTCGCCCACCTTTCTGTATGCCGCATGAACGGGGTCGAACGTGATAAGTTCCAACTTATCGCTATCTATTTTGCCGTCTGCGCCCAGCACGCTTTCGTCCGCGCTTACGTTTACTATTTCGCCGATAACGTTTCCGTCCTCGTTGAACTTCACTAACCTACATTCAAGCGTGACGGGCAGTTCTTCGATTACAGGCGCGTTCACATACCCGCTTTTTACCGTGTGAAAACCCGCTTTAGCCATCTTGTCGGGCTGTTCGTTTGCGGAAACAATGCCCACATAGTCCGATGCGACAAGGTGCTTAACATCGCCGAAACTTACCGTAAACGCCTTTTGCCGCTTTATATTTTCCGTCGTCTTGTGCGAACCCAAACAAAGCATAACCGTATCCGCATCGTAAACGCCGCCCCACGCGGCGTTCATAGCGTCGGGCTTGCCGTCCGCGTCATACGTGCCCACTATCAGCACCGGCTGGGGCAAAAGCCAGGTTTGTTTACCGAAATTTTTTCTTTTTCCGCTCATATTTTTACCTTCCTTTTATTATTATTTTTGGTTTTATTAATTAAAATTTTACCTTTACATCTAAAATTGGGAAAGGCCCAACAGATAATCCGCGCTTACATCAAAGATAGTTGCAATTTCCGTAAGCGTTTCCAAATTGGGCTCTCCCTTCCCATTCTCATATCTTGCATACGACTGCTGACGTATGCCCAGTTTTTCAGATACCTCTTGCTGCGATAACCCCGCAGACAATCTCAATTCCCTCAATCTTTCCGAAAATATCTTCATAAACTACTTGACATTTTACAGCAATATGCTGTATAATATGCGTAATTACAGCAAAATGCTGTTAAAAGGAGGAAATTATGCAGGAAGAAAGAGTAGTTTATCTGATGGAAAAATTCAAGGATAATTTGGAAGTTTTGGAAGCCGCGGAACGTTGTGCTTTCAAAAATAGATTATCCGCGGCAAGTGACGAAGCGTTTGCGCCCTTAAACACGGTTACGCTGAAGAACAAAATTGCGGCTTTGTTATTGAGTATTTTTCTCGGCGGAGTTTGCGCGGGAAGATTTTATGTAGGCGATTACAAATTTGCAATAATAAAAATAGTTGCATCGATTTTAATAAATGTAGTATCCGGGCTATTATTATTGGTTCCGATTTTGGGTTTAATCATATCCATAACTGCCTCCGTGGGTTTGACGGCATGGAACTTAGTAGAAATCTATTTCTGCTACAAAAGAGCAAGAGAAGTGAACGTGGAAAAGTTAAACGATATAATTGCCGCTTACTCTGTATGACGATATGAAAAAATTTATTTGTATAATAACTTTAATAATAGTATTTTGTTTTATTATCATATTCCCGGGATGCTCTGAAAGCGCAAAATACAGCGAAACGTTTGCAGGATATCTTTCGGAAGATACTTATGATTCGGAAAAATCTGCAGTTAATGCGTTTATAAAAGAACAATTAAACGGAACAACTTCCGAATATACCCTTAAAAATTACAGTTGCGACAGAACATTAACTTCGCGTGAAATAGCGGATTTGGAATTGGGCGAAGATGTTGAAACGGCAAACTTTGTCACGGTTAATTATACCGACGAAAACTATAATCAACACCAAACAGCTTTGTACGTAATTAAAGCGAACGATGGTTTTCGCTATTTCGCGCCATTACCCAAAACGGGCGAAGCGGTTACCGCAAGCTACTATGATTCGGTACTTTCTAACAAGGCTTATGAAAATTGCACGGTGACAACAACGTATGCCTGCCATGCATATTCCGCAGAAACAACTTACCTGCAAGTATTCAAATTCGATTATACAAAGGCATATTTCAAGCAAACAATTCCTTCTATGAAAGTAGACTTTTATATGGAAGAAACCCTTTCCGGCTTTGAGTACTATTCAAAATTGCCTCTGTTCGGAGACGGAAACTATTATAGCAGTGAAGAAGCGAATAAAAAGATAAAAGAGAAATACGGGGACGACTATTATCTTAAGTATGTACTGCTTAAAGGCGGTAAAGAATATAATCTCGATTCGTTCTCAACAATATCCGAATTAAGCGAATTTATATACGCGGCAAATTTCGATAGCTCCTATTTTGTAAAAACGGACTACGGGTTTTGTATGCCGTTTGAAAAATTCAAAGAAGCGGTTTACTGTATGGCAGGGCTCCTCGGCGAAAATGCAGAAGAAGCTATGACGGATATCGATACATATATATCTTCCTTAAATATAAGATATTATGTTACCGACGGCAGGTTATCTAAAATCGACTATCTACTTCAAGCGCTGTTAAGCGACGATCCCAAAGACTTTTTTTCAATAGAAATGCATTCATTATTCACCGACTTCGGATCTACGGAGATTAAATTGCCGGTATGATTGAAACACACAATGATGAAAAAGCCGAAAGCGCCGCAGTTGAAGAAAACAATCACCCCACTTATGAACAGCTATGCGCGATTTACGGCGTTCCGGGTAAAAGAAAATTTAACAAATACGAAGTAATATTCTCTTTAACGGCATTTTTTGCAATGCTGTTGATGTTTTTTCTTACCGTATTCTGCTATTCGCGCCCTGTAATAATTTTCGGCGGAAATAAAATATACGGTAAAACCGTAAATTGCTTTTCTTTTGCGAATACGGAGTTAAACCGTATAAGTGATTTTTTCAAAGCCCTCGACAATGCGGACGCAGAAAATGCAATTGGAATTTACGGAATCATTCAGGACGTTTTTGCCTTCGGAATGACCGTAATCATACTTACGATACAAACTATATTTATCATTTACGGCATTGTAAAACTTGCAAAAAGACAAACCGACAAAGTTATAAAACTGCTTTTAAGATCGGTTATATGCAACGGACATATATACCTGATAACCGGTTATTTATGCAACACCTCGGGCGGGGTAGGCGAAAGTTACTTTTACGTAGGCAATGTAGCGGGTATAGGTATGAATGTAGGCACATTGTTTGCGCTTTGTACCGCGGTTTTATGTTTGGTATTTTCAACAATATCAAAGAAAAAGAAAATCAAAGAAGAACGCCTTGTAAAACAGGTAATTCTCAATTATTTAAATTTTGGTTTTTGTGTTCTTTCGGCTTGCGTATTGACGCAAATACCTCTTTCGCGGGCGTTTTTATATTCCGCAAACATAGGTTCCGTTATCAGCGCAATTATTGTAAATTCCTTTTCTTTTTCAAGCCTGTTATTTACGCTTCTGAACTCGCTGATTATTTATTTGCCCGTTACGGCTTTCAATATATGCTCGTCCCACATACTTTCGATACCTGATGCGATATTAAATCCCACAAACAAAGCGCAAGAAACAAAAGTAAAAGCCGTAAAAAAGAGAAAAAATAAAAAAGCGGTTAAACCTTATGTATGCACCGTTCTTTATTTCATATGTATCTTATCTGTTATACTTTTAAATATCCCGCAAATAGGTTTAGGTTGGTCTTGCAACGTCTTACCCTATTTTGCAGGCTTGCTTATCCTTTCGCTGATTTGGTGCACTGTTTATATTGTATTTACAAATATTTACTTAAAACAGAAAAATTCAGCATAGCCGTTTTTCTTTAATATATAGCGATTAATTTAAAATTGCTTATCTTTTAAAAAAGTGGAAGCCGCGACTTACGTCGCGGCTTCACACGTTTTTTTAATTGGGCAACTTTTCCGCCGATTTGATAACTGCCGAAAAATCGGCAAGTTCCATAGTTGACTGTTGGTTGAAAAACAGCTTTTCGTACTCCTCGCGCTTTAAAACGGTGTCCCAGCCGCCGACGTCCTCATCCTTGTGCATATCGATGCCCGTGTATGAAAGCGAGCCGTCCTCATACCTTCTGAAATTGAAAATCGCCTGCGAAATAAGGCTTGAATTGAACACGCCCAGCGTACACAAGAGGTCAAAATCCTTGACGTCCAGCCCCGTAACCTTTTTGAAAAGCCCCGGCTCCAACTGTGTGATAACGTCTTTAAGCGTCTGCTCGCGGTAGTCGGTGAGGTACATAAACACGGGTATGCGCGTTGCAAATTTTATCAGCTTTTCCTGTATCTTTTTGCGGCGCGATTTATATTCCTTTTCCTCGTCGGAAAGCTCTTTCTTCTGCGTGGGGGTGAGTTTATCCCCCTCTTTTTTCGCCTTTTTTACCGCGTCCGACTTGTTAATTATCGTTTCAATATCGGAATTGAGGGAGCGGAAGCCCTCAATCTTTTCAAGCGCTTCCATCGCCTGTGTGTTGTTTAACAGCCGTTTTAGCGTTTCGTTATCTACGTTTACAAGCAAAGCGGATTCCCACCGCCTTGCAAGCAAAGTTGCGCTGGTACCCGCCATCGCAATATCGAGGACGTCCTGCGCGTTCACTTGTTTCATCGTGCTTCCGTCGTAAGCCAAAACGGGTAAAAAGCTCAAAAATTCCCCGACCTTCTTTTCGGGGCTGACGTCCTCCACATTCAGGCGGCAGGAATAATCGGCAATTTGCCGAAGCGCCCTGTCGAGCGCGAAATCAAAGACGTAGCACTCCTCTTTCATTATGCGCCGCTTTCCGTCGTCGTCCACAATCTCCCACGGCGATTGAACGCGGAACGCCGCCTGAAAGTACGTTTCGGGCGACTTCAAATTGCGCAGCATAAAAATGCCCGTCCACGGTCTTATGGTAACACCCGTGGTGAGTTTGCCGCAGGATAGCGTTATGGTTTTGGACTGCAACGGGTTGTCCATAGCCGTTTTTACGGGGCGTAAAGCGTCCAGCCCAATCCCAGCGCCCGTGCCTGCGCAAACGATTATTTTATAGTCGTGATAAAATGAATTTTGCTTTTGTTTTAAAAGATTTGCCATTGCGTAGCAACTTGCCACGTTGGGCAAAAACCACAGGGTGTGCGTAAGCGATTCCAACAGCCGCGCGTCCGAATAGGGCATAGGCGGGCGTTTGTCCTGCCCGAGCTTTAAATCGTCCATACTCGCGGGTAAATATGAACCGCGTATCAAATCAAGCCACTTCTGAACTTCGCTTTCATAGACAAACTTTGCTTCTTCCCCCTTGCCCTTTGCCGAGAAAAACACATTCAAATCAAACTCGTCAAACTCGCCCTGTTGGGCAATACGGCGTATACTTTCGGGTATGCGGTAAGTAAGCATAACCATCTTCGGCAGTGCGGCATAGGGGTTGTTTTCGCCCTGCCACGTCGCCTTTCTGTTCTGCTCGTCGGAGTACGTCCAATTGAAAATCTGCTCTTCTATAAATTCCCCGCTGTTCAGCGCGCGGAAAGGCGTACCCGATAAAAACAGATAATAACTCGTCGTTATGGGCAAAAAGCTCTCGTTCCAGGCGTTGTCCGCCTCGTCGAGCTTGTATTTTTCCATATCGAAGTCGCTTTCGGCTTCCTCGTCGAAGTTTTCAAACAACTTTTTTGCGTTTTCCCGCCACGCACCGAAATGGTACTCGTCAAATATTACCAAGTCCCAGTTTGTAGAGTGAATAAACTCGTTTTTTGCCTTAATGCCGCCGCTTTCGTTTGTGCCGAGCAGGTCCTGAAAAGAACCGAACACGACTATCGGTCGGGACTTGTCCGCCGCCGCGAATTGCTCGTCTATGTTGAGTTTTCTGTCGTGCGCATCCTTGTTGGAAACAAACTGCCAACCCTCAAAATAGACGTGTGTGGTCAAATCTTCCCGCCATGCCGACTCCACCGCGGGCTTGAAAGTAAGCACCAGAACGCGCTTAAACCCCATATCTTTTGCAAGGTTATAGGCGGCAAAAGTCTTGCCGAAACGCATTTTGGCATTCCACAAAAACTTGGGTGTTTTTTCGGGTGACTCCGCTTTTATCGCCCTGAAATACTCCTCCGTTCTTTTAACCGCTTCCGCCTGCTCCTGCCGCATTTTAAAGGTCTGGGTGCGGTTTTCCTCGGTAACTATGCCGTCGCGAAGTTCGTTTATGGCGATTATAACGTCGCTTACCGTGCAGTTGAACCACTCGTTTTTGTCCTCGCCCTCGTTCAGCTGTTTAAAGCCCTTGCGCCGCAAAAGGGCGTGCACCGCCTTATCGGTAACGACCGTGCCGTCGGGCTTCATTGCCGATTCCTGCAAGAGTATCTGCACTTTTAAACCGCTTGTATGCGTCTGTTCTTTTATCCGCTGTTCGGCAGTGCGGTTTGTGTAGCCTATTTTTATGTAGCCCTTATGCGAGGATACTTCCGGCAAGGAATAGACGTATATTGTGGGCGTAACTTTTGGCCGCGGGGTAAAAAATTGAGTTGGCATTATACATACTCCTTTAATTTGTTTGTCAAAAACCAAAATCTGTGATAATATCTATTTAGAGGTAAGCAAATGAAAAGTTCTTCATCAAGCTCAAAGTCAAAATCAACAAACGCTTTAATGAAACATCTTCGCAATAAGGGTATTAAAATAAGCGGCTCTAAAAACAAGCGCGACCTGCAAAATATAGGCTACTACCATGGGTATAAGGGATACCGTTTTTGTAAATATTCAAGTATGCCTATTCCGTATAATGAATTTGACCAATTAAAAGCAGTTTATGACTTTGATATGAAGTTAAAAGGTTGGTTTTATCCTCATATTATGTTTATTGAAACCGCCTTAAAAAATAGAGTTTTGCAAGCAACCTTGGATAATTCCGATAATTGTGATTTCAGTACCATATTTGTGCAAACCTTAAATGCGCATTTAGACCACACTGTAGGAACAGACGGATATAAAAAAGCTTTAAAAGATAAGCTTGATTTACGCA
Source organism: uncultured Clostridia bacterium (assembly GCA_947627575.1). GTDB lineage: Bacteria > Bacillota > Clostridia > Christensenellales > Borkfalkiaceae > Coproplasma. The sequence continues at coordinate 4,453 of CANQWN010000005.1, read as the reverse complement.
AGCAGATTTATTCAGATATTTCCCAAAATGTATCGTCACCGATTGTGCAACATTTTTATAACAATAACAAAATGGTTCCCCTGTGGGGCATTTTTGAATTTTTGACACTGGGCGAATTCGGCAAATTTTACGATTGTTTAAACCGAAAAATAAAGCTAGAGATTTGCGAAAGTCTTAAGATCCCAAAAGGCATGAATACAAACGGCGCAATTCTCGGCTATATGATATATGCCATGAAAGATTTGCGAAATGCAATAGCTCATAACAGCCCTATATTTGATGTCAGATTTAACGACCAATCCAGAAGGTCTTATGGCATACCCAAGTTACTTAACACATATTTAATGCAGATTTACAATTTACCCGCCCCTAATCCCTATTTTGGACGGAATACGCAAGTAGATTTTCAGCAGATAATTGATTATTTTTTATTAATTATTTATCTGCTGAAAGCGTTAGGAATCTCTAAAGCAGAGCTCAAAAAGCAAATTTCCGAATTTGAAACAATTTTTTTGAATTTCAGCAAGGCAGTTCCCGCAACAATTTACAAAAAAATTGTACAAGGAGATATTTCCTTTAAAATCAAATATGCGAAAGCATCAATATAATGGCATTAAATAAATAAAAATTACTAAAAAATGCTAAAAAAACTTGACAAATCTCAAATAAATTTAATAAGTTGCTTGATTTTTTTATCAAAATAGCATATAATATTATTGAATTGAGGTGGACGTTTAGATTTTAAAAATCAGACTACACTTTGGGAGGCAGATGCGTCTGTCTCCCTTTTTTTGTTATAAAAACATTAAATCTTAAATCATGTGAAAAATGAATTTGGCATATCAATACCTTATGTAATCAGTAAAAGTTTTTATTTTGTCGCAGGTAGCAAAAAAATTAACACATTGAGTTAGCCATATATTCATATACGAATTTTTAGGACAAAACATATCTACAACATTTTGCATCGTTAGCTTTTTTGCTTCACCCATAATCAATTCATCAATTAAATTCATTATTCCCCTCCTTTTTATAATTATTTTTCAATTTACTCCATAGGACGTATCATATTTTCAATAAAATTTTTTTCTTCCTCGGTTAAATTATATTTTTTATATAACTCCTCGTCCGTCCACGGTTTGGAAAAGTCTTGCATGGGTATCAAATTAAAAGATTCTTTCGATATATTTAACGAATGTCTGTTATAAAACAGCAAAGCTCTAAAAAATTTCGTTTTAATATAAGACAAGCAATTTACCGCTTGCATTTCCCCTTTAAAGCCGCCTATCTGCAAAAATGTTTCTGTGCATATTTCATTGGGTTTGGCAACAATTACTTCTGGCGGCACAGTTGAGGTTGTCATATACGCTTTTGAGAAAAATAATTTATACAAACATAAATTGTTATCTTTATCGGCTTTTCTATCAAAATTAACATATCCTATAACTCTACGTGCGCCACCTTTTATGCCTCGAACACCGTAAATTTTATAGGAATCAGTGAAATACTCTTCCGACAAATTTGCATAAGAATAACGCATAGGTTCATTAAATAAATCAGCAGAAAAGCCATACGGATTCCTTGTAGACACAATACTACTAAAACGAACTCCATTAGAGGCTTTTTCAATAATAGACATTTGCCTATAATCCCTGATTACTGTATCAGAAACCCCATTATATAAAAATCTATGAGTTAAAAATGCTTCACTATCTTTTGGCTTATAAATATACTCGACTTTACCGTTATAATCTTTATCCCATAAAAAATAATTAACGCCTCCGTCAATATGTAGTCCTGCAAAGCATTCATTTGCATCCTCAAAATCATGAATATATTTTATTCGCGTATCAGCAATCATCTCTTCTCTAAATGTCTGTAACCCCTTACCTCCTTTCATCCACCTTGAAGGGACAATCATTATAATATATCTAGGCAATAGTTTTTTTGATTGTTGAATAAAGAGTTGATAAATAGGTTTTGCACTATCTCCTGTGCCGCCGCCGTCGGAAAGTTGATACGGCGGGTTGCTGATTATTACGTCGAATTTCATATTAAAAATCTCCTCCGGGTGAACGGTGTGTATCCATTCGTATGCGTGCGTTTCCAGCTCGTCGCCGCGCTCGTACTGCTCTTTATTTGCGCCGCAAAACGCGCACTTGCCGCCGCTCCACTTGTGCCTTATGCGCTTGAAGCGGATATTGCCCTCCGCCGTGCCGAATTTGCACACAGAATAGCTTCCGTTGGGGTATTTGCTGCAATACAGGCTTCGGCGGGATAACAGGCTTGTCAGCTCGGTTATGGCTATGCCGTAGAGTTGATTTTTAAAAATATGATTAAGCCGCTCGTTAAGGTCGGGGATTTTATTTTGCAGTCCCTTTATAAGCCGCTTGGCGATCTCCCGCAAAAACACTCCCGTTTTGCAGGCGGGGTCCAAAAACTTTGTATTCGGGTCCTCAAACAGCTTCGCGGGCAACATATCAAGCATTTCGTTGACTATTTTTGGCGGCGTGAACACTTCGTCGTTGGAGAGGTTGGCGATGCAATTTAAGATATCGGGGTTATACACCTTTTCAAACAGGCTGTCAGTCATATTGTTGCACTCTCCTGAAATACACGGGCGGAAATTCCTTTACGGGTTTGGGGATAGGCTCTTTGGTTACGGGGTCTATCATCCAATACTCCGAGCCGTCTGCGGTGTCGCCGAAAAGCGACAGTTGAAAGCCGTACATTTCGGGGTCTGCGTTTTCCTTTAACAGGACGTCGAAGCGGAAATCGCGACGTTTTATAAGCGAATCGGACACGAAAGACCACTCGGAAAAGATTATCGGTCGGGCAATATCCTCGCCCTTGTCGTCTACACATTTGAGGCTTAGCGCATTGCCGCAGACTATGTTTTTTTGTAAAATAAATTTTACCGCTTCGCGCGTTTGGTCGTTGCAATAGCTTTTGCAATGGGCGGTATAATGTTTATCCCAAATCTCGAACATTCGGGCGCGGCAAGCGACAACGTTGTCCTGCAAAATATCCACGCCGTATATGCTTGTTGCGGCAAGTACGGCGTTTTTTTCGTAGTCGGCGGGGCTTGACTTGTATTTTAAAGCGACTGCGCCGAGCTTGCGCTTTAAAATTTCGGCAAGGAAATTGCCGTCGCCGCAGGCGGGCTCCAAAAAGCGGCTGTCTATCCGCTCGCACTCCTCTTTTACGAGGTCGCACATTGCCTTTACCTCGCGCTCGGCGGTGAAAACTTCGCCGTGGTCGCGCACCCGCTCTTTCGATTTGGTTTGACTTTTTACGCTTTCCATTGTGGCTACCTCTTTACATAATTATATGTGCAATGCACATATTTGTCAATGTGCAAAACACATATTTGTTAAAATTGGGTTATGACATATGGGGAAAATTTCAAAAAATTGAGGAAGCTGCAAGGGCTAACCCAAAAATATGTCGCCGACCAATTTGGTATACGGCAATCAAGCGTAAGCGACTGGGAAAACGATATATCCCGCCCCGAATACGAAAAACTTGAAAAACTTTGCGAACTGTATGAAGTGACAATATATGAATTGCTTATGATTAAAGAGCAACCCTTTCGTTGATGGCAACGGCGAATTTGAAATTGCTTTTTCGCAAATTTTGAATGACAAATTGTTATTGCGCGTTGCCAATCTTACGCCCAAACAAAAACAACTTTTACTTGCATTTTTAAACACACTATAAAAAAAGCTGTTGCAAATAAATTGCAACAGCTTTTAATTTGAGTTGAAAATTACAATATATTAAATATAAACGGCTTAACAAAAGGTGTAAAGCCGCTTCGTGCAAAATGCACTTTGCGGCTTGCCACAGAAGTTAAGCCCGTCTGCCTGCAATATTCAAAAATAAAACAGCCCACATTGAGTGGACTGTTTTATTTTTTGAAATCCGGCAACTACCTTTCTCGGCGGTTGCAAGGGAAACAACCGCCTCGGGCGCCGTTCGCGCCTTGCTTATGCGCTCACTCATCTCGCGCGGCAAAACAGCGCACTGTGCTGTTTTGAGAAATCCGCGCTCGTCCTCCCATATGGGAGGATAGGTTACTAACTCATTACAAAAAAAATATGCAGCCACTTATGTGACTGCATATTTTTTGAAATCCGGCAACTACCTATCCTCCCATACAGTGTCCCGTATAGTACTTTCGGCGTAAACGAGCTTAACTTCTGTGTTCGGAATGGGAACAGGTGGATCCTCGTTGCTATCGTCACCGGAATGGCTCCGCTTGTTGGACTCGAACCAACGACACTGCGGTTAACAGCCGCATGCTCTACCGACTGAGCTAAAGCGGAATACAAGTTTCGGAAGGAAACTGACAACTGCATAGGAAAAGGAAAGGGTACAGAGAAAGGGCTTTTGTTTACGCTCGATAAAAATGTAGCTAATCTTGTTTTTGGATTCGTAAACTGTACTTCTT
>CANQWN010000004.1 GCA_947627575.1 uncultured Clostridia bacterium | reverse complement strand
ATGGCGGCGGGGCGTTAAGCCGCTGTTTAAAACCTTACCGCTTTAACTTAAAAGCCGCCCGCACGGAAAAATCCGTGTAAAACTTCCTTATGGTCCCGAACCGCGTCGCCGCAAACTTCGCTTTCAGCCCTTCCCGCAACGGCAAGGGCTTTTTTGTTCCGTTGCGGCTCCTTTTCCCAAAAATCTCGCTTCGCTGTGATTTTCGGGAGCCCTATTGCGTTAGCGCGTATGGCGGCGGGGCGTTAAGCCGCTGTTTAAAACCTTACCGCTTTAACTTAAAAGCCGCCCGCACGGAAAAATCCGTGCGGGCGGCTTTTTGGTCGAGGCGACGGGATTTGAACCCACGACCTTATGGTCCCGAACCATACGCGCTACCAACTGCGCTACGCCTCGCCGTTTGCTTTATTATTATATAAGGATTTGATTTTACAGTCAAATATTTTGTGCGGCAAGCCGAAAAATTAAAGCCGCATAATTTGCGGTAAACGAAAATTTACGCTTTTTCGGGTTTATGAAAAATTAAAAACGCCGCCTAACCTGTGTGCGGAAGGCGGCGTTACGCGCTTATTATTCCCACTCGATTGTTGCGGGAGGTTTTGAAGTTATGTCGTACACTATTCTGTTTGCGTGCTTAACTTCGTTTACTATCCTGTTGGAAATAGTTTCAAGCACGTCGTAAGGAATCCTCGCCCAATCCGCCGTCATTGCGTCGACGGAAGTTACGGCGCGGATGGCTATCACGTTTTCATACGTCCTGAAATCGCCCTGCACGCCCACGGTTTTGCTATCCGTAATGACGGTGAAATACTGCCAGATTTTGTCGTCCAGCCCCGCCTTTGCTATCTCGTCGCGCAATATATAATCGCTGTCGCGCAAGGTTTCCAGCTTTTCCTCGGTAACTTCGCCCATTATCCTTATCGCAAGCCCCGGACCGGGGAAAGGCTGGCGCATTACCACCGATTTGGGAAGCCCGAGTTCAAAGCCTACTTTACGCACTTCGTCCTTGAAAAGATCGCGCAAAGGTTCGATAATTTCCTTGAAATCTACCACGGATGGCAATCCGCCGACGTTGTGGTGGCTTTTTATCACGGCGCTTTTGCCCTTGCCGCTTTCGATTACGTCGGGATATATGGTGCCCTGAACGAGGAAATCCACTTTGCCTATCTTCTTCGCTTCCACTTCAAAAGCGCGGATAAATTCCTCGCCTATTATCTTGCGCTTTGTCTCCGGGTCGGTTACCCCCTTTAATTTTTTAAGGAAAATTTCGCCGACGTCGGATTTTATCAAATTCATTTTAAGCCCGTCGGCAAAAACCGACATAACTTCGTCTGCCTCATACTTTCTCAAAAGTCCGTGATCGACGAAAACGCAGGTGAGGTTGTCGCCTACGGCTTTGTGTATAAGCGTGGCGGCAACCGCCGAATCCACGCCGCCGGACATTGCGCAAAGCACCTTTTTATCGCCTATCTTTTCTTTCAGTTCGGCAACCTTGTTTGCGACGAAGTTGGACATCGTCCAGTCGCCCACCGCCCCGCAGACGTTGTAGAGGAAATTTTTGAGAATTTGCGTGCCTTTGAAGGTGTGATTAACTTCCGGGTGGAACTGAACGCCGTAAATTTTGCGGCTTTCGTCGCCGAATGCCGCGTACGGGCAATTTTCGCTTGAAGCTATCTTTCTGAAACCCGAAGGCAGGCGGGTTATCCTGTCCGTATGGCTCATCCAGCAGACGGCGCGGGCAGGCATACCGTCGGTAAGCGGCGAGGGGAAATATTCCACCTCCGCTTTGCCGTATTCCGACGTGGACGCGCGGCTGACTACGCCGCCGAGCAGGTGCGCCGTAAGCTGGCAACCGTAGCATATACCCAAAACGGGAACGCCGAGAGAGAATATTTCCGCGGGAATTTTGGGGCTTCCCTCTTCGTAAACGCTGTTGGGGCCGCCCGTAAAAATTATGCCTATCGGGTTGTATTCCTTAATCTTTTCAAGGGACATTTCGGAGGGCATCAAATCGCAGAAAACGCCGAGTTCGCGCACCCTGCGCGCTATAAGCTGATTATACTGTCCGCCGAAATCGAGAACGAGAACTTTCTGATGTTGCATTTTATATTCCTTGTAGATGTTATTTGTGCAAAATTAACAGGCGCAAGCATAGCTTACGCCTTTGATTATTATGATTTGGGGGAATAGTTGGGGGCTTCCTTGGTTATCGAAATGTCGTGAGGGTGACTTTCCGCAAGCGAAGCCGAAGTTATTTTTACGAATTTGCCGTTTTTGCGGAGCTGTTCTATCGTGGCGTTGCCCGTATAGCCCATACCTGCGCGCAACCCGCCCATCAGCTGGAAAACGGTATCCGCAAGAGCGCCGCGGTAAGGCACGCGCCCTTCTACGCCTTCCGGAACGAATTTTTTTGCGTCGGACTGGAAATATCTGTCCTTACTGCCCTTCGCCATAGCGGGAAGCGAACCCATTCCGCGGTAGGATTTGAAACTTCTGCCCTGATAAATTTCAAGTTCGCCGGGGGATTCTGCGGTGCCCGCAAACAGCGAGCCTATCATAACCGCGCTGCCGCCCGCGGCGATTGCCTTTACTATATCGCCGGAATATTTTATGCCGCCGTCCGCAATGATGCGCTTGCCCATTTTATCCGCCTGTTCGGCGCAATCCATAACGGCGGTAAGCTGGGGCATACCTATGCCCGCGACAATGCGGGTTGTGCATATCGAACCGGGACCTATGCCCACTTTTACCACGTCCGCGCCCGCTTCTATCAAATCGCGCGTGGCTTCCGCGGTTACTACGTTGCCCGCGACGAGAGGGAGCGAAGGATAAGCCTTTTTAACCTTTTCCACCGCCTTTATTATGCCCTTGCTGTGCCCGTGGGCTGAATCCAGCACAACCATATCCACTTTGGACGCCACAAGTGCGGCAACCCTGTCAAGCACGTCGGGCGAGCCGCCTATAGCCGCCGCCGCAAGCAACCTGCCCTTTTTGTCCCTTGCGCTGTGGGGGTACTGGATGGACTTTTCGATATCTTTTATGGTGATAAGACCTTTAAGATTGCCTTCCTTATCCACTATGGGAAGTTTTTCTATCCTGTGCTTGCCCAAAATCTTTTGCGCCTCTTCAAGCGAAGTGCCTTCTGGGGCGGTTACAAGATGATCTTTCGTCATTACGTTGTATATGGGCTGTTCAAAATCTGTTTCAAAGCGCAGGTCGCGGTTTGTGAGTATGCCCACAAGTTTGCCGTCTTGCGTTATGGGCACGCCGCTTATCTTATACTTTGCCATAAGTTCGCAGGCGTCCTTTACGGGACGATCGGGCGTGAGATGGAACGGATCGGTAATAACGCCGTGTTCGCTGCGCTTTACCTTGTCCACCTGCAAAGCCTGTTCCTCGATGCTCATATTCTTGTGGATAACGCCTATGCCGCCCTCCCTTGCCATAGCAATTGCAAGCCTGCTTTCTGTTACGGTATCCATCGCCGCGCTGACGAGGGGAATATTCAGATTTATCCCGTCGCACAGCGTAGTGCGCAAATCAACGGTTGCGGGCAAAACGTCCGAAGCCGCGGGAACAAGCAGCACGTCGTCGAAAGTGAGAGCCTCTTTGACAATTTTACTCATAATCTTTCTCCTGTAAAATAAATTAAAACGGATTACGTTATTTCATAAGGTCATAAACGCCGGTAAAATATTCGCCCGTTTCGGAACCGAATTTTTCATCCAAAGCGGATTTAAGTTCCGCTTTGCCCTGCGCGTCGTTTTCCGCAACGACTTTAAGGGCAAGTTGTACGTACGGATTGCCTGCGGGGAAGCCGGTATAATTTTCGCAACCCTTTTCCGCCGCTTCCAAAGCGCCGTTCATATCGCCGCGGGTATAGCGGGCGACGGCAATTTCGCCGCAGATATAAAACCTGTAATCGAGGACGAGATTGCGCTCTTCAACCTGTTGCCCGATATCCGCGTTGCCGGAAAACGCCCTTTGCCATTCTTCCGTTTTTTTATCGCAGACTTCGGAAAACTGCGGGTGGGAAAGAAATTTTCCGCCGTACTTTACCACAAGCGAACTTTTGCCGGAGGATATTGCGTTCTCTACGCACCTTGCAACGTCCTCCCCGTCGCCGGAATATGTATAAGACAGTGCGGCGTAGCGCACCGCAAAGGAATAATTATTTGTTTTTTCGCACATCTTCGCCATTGCGGAAGGAAAAGCGAGGCTTAAAACCGCAAAGGCGACAAGCGCCGCGCCTATCAGCGTAACCAATGTTATAAGCGCAGATTTAAGTATAATTTTAGATGAACTCATAATTTTATTTATTTTATCATAAAGACTTTGAAAAAGCAACTGTTTAAAATTCAAATTATTATTCATAATGACGAAAAAATCAAATATATTGAAAGTATGAGAAAGTTTGTTTTTGCCGCGCTTTTATGCTCCGCCGCCGTCGCCGCGGCTACGTTTGCGGGCGGGTGCAAAAAGAGCGTGAATTACGGCGATTACGTTTCGGAAAAGAGATACGATACATACGCGTACGGCGACGACAACGTGGATATTAAGATAAACCTGTATATGCGCGAGGCGCCTTTCTGCGCGGACGGCATAAAGGGCAAAGTGGAATTTACGGGCGAGATATGCGTAACCCTTCCGCAGACTTACGAACTTGTTGAAGTTGAATTTTGCGGAAATTACGGGGAAATGAATTACAGCGCCGTGGAAAACAACTATACCCTTGACTTTTGCGAATGGAACGCGGACGGCAAGTGCGACGTGACGATTACCGCGGACGGGACGAAGAATGTTTACCAAACTGAAAGCGTGCTTTACGAGGGGGTTATCGGTTGCGAGCGCGCGCTTGACTGCGTAATAGAAAAGAACGCAGATTATTTTAAGCGGCTTTGCGACGGGGACGTATTCCTCGGGGAAATTTTTATAAGATTGCTATACGACGAGGGGTGCTACTACTATGTGGGCGTATGCGACAGACAGGGCGCGGTGAAAGCCTTTCTTGTAGACGGCGAACAGGGGAAAATAATAGCCACGCACGACGGACGGGGCTGAAAAAACCGCCTGCATATACGCGTATATGCGCAGATGTAAAATTTACGGTTTATATGCAGAGAAGCGCATTTTCTTGACAAACCCGCACTTGCCGTGTTATATTTGAGTTACCACATTCTACAACCGAATATTTTTTGGAAGAATTGCACAATATGGCATTGTGTATCTCTTTTCGCATTAATTCTTTATCCAAAAAGTATATTAAATGTTGTAGGGTGTGGTAACCGGGAGATACCGTGCGGTGTGTCTTTCGGGACACACCTTATTTTTTACCGCACGGAAAGAGAAATATATGAAAAAAAAGCCCTTACTTATCCTGCTTTCGATTGCCGCGACGTGCCTATGCTCGTCTGCGGCAATTCTTTCCGCCTGCGGCGACGGCGCGCCGCACGAACATAATTTAGGCGCGCTTATAGCCGAACAGCCGGCGACCTGCCTTTCGGCAGGGTTAAGGGAACACTACCGTTGTGACGGGTGCGGGAAATATTTCGATGTTGATAAAGCCGAAACTACGCTTGAAGCGTTGCAGATACCCTCCTCCCCCGAAGCGCATAGTTTATACGCCTCCGACGACAAATGTTCGCTTTGCGGCGCGCGGCTTACCGCCGGGCTGAAATATACGGAAATACGCGAACGGGGAAAAGTTGTGGGGTATTCCGTAGGCAGGGGCGCGGCGGCTGACAGCCGCGTGGAAATACCCGCGCTGTACGAGGGCTTGCCCGTTACAGCCGTAGACGCGGGCGGGTTTGAAAATTACATATCGCTTGAAAGCGTGACGATACCTGCGGGAATTAAGCAGATAGGCGCAAAAGCGTTTGAAAACTGTATTTCGCTGAAAACCGCCGCATTGCCGCAGGGACTGCAAAAATTGGGCGACAGCGCGTTTGAAAACTGCATTTTGCTTGAATACGCCGCCCTGCCTTACGGCACGGAGCTTGTGGGAAATTACGCGTTCAGGGGGTGCGCTTCGCTTGCGGCGGCGGAGATTTACTGCAAAACGATGGGCGACGGCGCGTTTTACGGTTGTGCTTCGCTTGAAAGCGCTATGTTGGGCGGCGGGTGCCGCGCGATAGGCGAATATGCGTTTAAAAACTGTGCGGCGCTTGAAAACATAGCCGTACCCGCCGACGTGACGAAGATAGGTTACGGGGCGTTTGAAAACTGCGTTTCGCTTGAAAGCGCGGTTACCGAAGGCGGCGTTATAGAAATATGCGAATACGCTTTTTCGGGGTGCGCCGCGCTGAAAAGGGTTGACGTGGGCGACGGAATTACCGACATAGATACGTTTGCGTTTGCGGGTTGCGGCAAGCTGGAAAGCGTTGACGTGGGCGGCGGAATTACCAAAATAAGCAACCTTGCGTTTATGGATTGTGCCGCGCTGGAAAGCGTAACCATAGGCGACGGCATCGCCGAAATAGGCGAGTATGCATTTCAGGATTGCGCCGCTTTGAAGAACGCTACGGTGCCCGCTTCCGCAATACCCGCTGTGCATAAAAGCAGTTTGCGGACGGTATGCATAAGCGGCGGAGCCATCGGCGGGCGGGCGTTTGGCAATTGCGCCCTGCTTACAAGCGTTGTTATCGGCGGCGGGGTGACGGCTATCGGCGTTTACGCGTTTGAAAATTGCGCTTCGCTTGAAAGCGTGATTTTTGAAAACGGCGAGGGTTGGAAAGTTTACGATTATCCCGATATGTCCTCCCCCGCCGAAGCCGACGTTGCCGATTCCGCCGAAAACGCAAGGCGGCTTTGCGGCGAGTGGTGCGGCAAATATTGGAAGCGGGTTTGACAGACAAAAAAATTGCGCCCCGCCCGGGTTTTCCGGGCGGGGCGTTGTGCGTAAATCAGATTTAAAAGGTAATTGGGCGGCACATATGCGGCGGCAAAGCGCGTTCAGGCAAAGAATTCCACTATTATGGAATTTTGCACGAAAAGGTATTCCGGTCTGATGCGAACGCGGTTTTCGCCCACTTCGAGGCAGTGCGAAAGTTTTTTTATAACGGCGGCGTAATCGGTGAGAAAATCGCTGCCGAAGCAGGACTTGTAATCCTGCAGGCAGACGCCGTCCGCCGTGCGCAGGGCAAGCATTATAAATTCTTCCCGCGCGTCCTCCCCCTCCGGTTTCTGCGCGTCTATCACCGCGAAATTATCGGAGAGTATGCACTTGAAATATTCGTCGAGGTCGAAGGTGTTTGTGAAGCGCACGCCCTTGAAAAACGACGACGCCGACACCCCGAAACCGAGATATTCGCCCCTGTGCCAATAGTTAAGGTTATGCCTGCTCTCTTTGCCCTCTTTGCAGAAGTTGGAAACTTCGTAGCGGCGGTAGCCCAAACTTTCAAGGCAGGACAGCCCCGCCGCGTACATTGCGGCAACCTCGTCGCCGTCGGGCAATTCGCCGTTTAAATAGTCGGTGTATATGGGCGTGCCGTCCTCGGGCGTAAGCGCGTACATCGAGATATGGCTTGCGCCGAAGGCGTGGGCGACTTTTATGGTGTTTTGCACGTCCTCCGCCGTTTGGTTTTTAAGCCCTATCATAACGTCGGCGTTGAAATTTTCGCCCTTTAAAAGTTTTGCGCAATATACAAACGAGTTTAGCGTGTGGCATCTGCCCAAATCTGCAAGCTGGCTATCTATCGCGGATTGAAGCCCGACGGAAAAGCGGTTTACGCCGCATTTTTTGTAGAATGAAATTTTGCTTTCGTCCACCGTGCCGGGGTTCATTTCGATGGTGATTTCCGCCGACGGCGAAAGATTGTAGTACTTTTTTGCCGCGGCGATTATCATGCCTATGTACGTCTTGTCTATCACGGACGGCGTGCCGCCGCCTATGTAGAGGGTATCGAAATTTACGCCCTCTGCCGCAGGCGAACGTTTGGACATCTCGCGGCAGACGCACGCTACGTAACTTTCGGCAAGGTTAAGTTTATCGGGAAAAGAAGTAAAATCGCAATACCTGCACTTTGATTTGCAAAACGGGATATGTACGTATATACCTGCCATTTAACCGTTCCCCCATAAAAATTCGCGCATTATAACTTTGCCGTCTTTGCCGAAACCCACGCCCTCCGCTTCGAGCATGGCGCGCTGGGCGCTTTCACCGCCGAAGCCGAAAGATTTGCTTAAACTGCCGTCGGCAAACACCACCCTGTGGCAAGGCACGTCGCCGAAATACGGGTTGACGTGAAGCGCATAGCCCACGTGGCGGGCGCAACGCGGCGCGCCTACCGCCCTTGCTACCGCGCCGTATGTGGAAACCTTGCCGCGGGGAATAAGCCTTACGGCGGCGTAAACGCTTTCAAAAAAGTTCATCTCAATCCTTATTTGTCTTTAATATCTGCATAAACACTTCGCTGGGGACTTCCACGCTACCTATCGAGCGCATACGTTTTTTGCCCTCTTTCTGCTTTTCAAGCAACTTCTTTTTGCGGGTTATGTCGCCGCCGTAGCACTTGGCAAGCACGTCCTTGCGGACGGCTTTAACCGTTTCGCGGGCGATTATCTTGCCGCCTATCGCCGCCTGAACGGGTACTTCAAACAGCTGGCGGGGAATAGCCTCTTTCAGATTTTCGCAAAGCGTTCTGCCGCGGGGATATGCGCTGTCCTCGTGGACTATCATAGAAAGCGCGTCGCATACCTCGCCGTTTAAAAGTATATCCAACTTTACAAGTTTGGCGGGTTTGTAACCTATCAGCTCGTAATCGAAACTTGCATAGCCGCGGGTGCGGGATTTTACGGAATCGAAAAAATCGAAAATTATCTCGTTCAGGGGCAGTTCGTATTCCAGCTTCACCCTGCTTTTATCAAGATAGGTCATACCTATAAATACGCCGCGCTTTTCCCTGCACAGATCCATTATCTGCCCGAGATAATCGGGCGGGGAAAAGATATCGGCTTTTACTATCGGCTCTTCCATATGTTCTATTTCGGAAGCGGACGGAAGGTGCGACGGGTTATCGACATATACGCACTCGCCGTCGGTTTTTACAACCTTATAGCTTACGGACGGCGCGGTGGTTATTATTTCAAGCCCGAATTCCCGCTCTAACCGTTCCTGTATGATTTCCATATGCAGCAGTCCCAAAAAGCCGCAACGGAAGCCGAAGCCCAAAGCGACGGAAGTATCCGGTTCAAACAAAAGCGACGCGTCGTTAAGCTGTAATTTGCCAATGGCGTCCTTCAGGTCGTTGAACTTACTGCCGTCGAGGGGATATATCCCGCAGAATACCACGCTTTGAACCTTTTTATAGCCCGGGAGAGGTTCCGCGGCGGGCGCGGCGGCGTTTGTAACGGTATCGCCCACCGCAAAATCCTGTATGCTTTTTATCGAGGCGGCAATATAGCCGACTTCGCCCGCGGAAAGCGATTGCCGAGGCAACAGCCCGGGGCTGAAAACGCCCACTTCCACCACGTCGTACTGCTTGTCCGAACGGAAAGTTTTTATCCTGTCGCCCGGTTTTACTTCGCCGTCCTTTACGCGGACGAAAAGAATTACGCCCTTGTAATTATCGTAATAGCTGTCGAAAATAAGCGCTTTAAGGGGCGCGGACGAATCGCCTGACGGCGCGGGGAAATATTTTACTACCGCTTCCAGCACGTCGCGGATGTTTGTGCCTTCCTTTGCGGAAACGAGGGGCGCGTAGCTTGCGTCCAGCCCGATAACTTCCTCTATTTCCTTTTTGGCTTCCTCCGGGCGGGCGGACGGCAGGTCGATTTTGTTTATTACGGGAAGAATTTCGAGATCGTTTTCCAAAGCGAGATAGACGTTGGCGAGGGTTTGCGCCTCTACGCCCTGCGAAGCGTCTACAATCAGAATTGCGCCCTCGCACGCGGCAAGCGAACGGGAAACCTCGTACGTGAAGTCCACATGTCCCGGCGTATCTATCAAATTCAGTTCGTATTCGTTTCCGTCGTCTGCGGAATAGAACATCCTGACGGGGGTGAGTTTTATGGTTATGCCGCGCTCCCTTTCTATGTCCATACTGTCAAGAAGCTGGTCTTCCATATCCCTTTCGGAAACCTGCCCCGTAAGTTCCATAAGCCTGTCCGCAAGCGTGCTTTTGCCATGGTCTATGTGGGCAATTATGCAGAAATTTCTGATATATTTACTGTCGCTCATACTTCACCGAACGGTTTTTGTTTACCTTTTAAATTATATAAAACCGCGCCGGTTTTTGCAAGAAAAATAGCGCGGTTTATCCTACGTTTTTAAGTTGTTTCAAAGTTCCGCAACGGTAGCCAACTTTTCAAGCAAGCCGTCGTTTGCGAGAATGGTGCCCGCTCCTATCACGGCGGCAAGCTGGGGTTCTTCCGGAACGTTGACGGAAATTTTAAGTTTTTCGCCGATATATTCCGCAAGCCCGTCCATCTTTATAAGTCCGCCGGAAAGATATATTCCGCCGTGTACCACGCCGGACGAAACTTCGGCGGGAAGTTTGGAAAGGACAAGCGTTACGTATTCCAGAATTTTATCCACGTACGTGGTGATTATAGGATATAGCTGCGGCGAATATACCGCTATGGACGAGGGCGAACCGCTATTAAGGTCGCTGCCTTCCACTACGGAAAGTTTATTGTCGTCGCGGAGGAGACTGCCGACGGTATTTTTAAGTTTTTCGGCGGTGAGGGTGCCTATCTTAGTATTTGTTGTTTCGTTTATCTCGTCTATTATATGCACGTCGATATTTGCGCCGCCGAGATTGACGTTTACGCCTGAAATTATCCCGTCCTGCGAAAGCGCCGCTATGTTGGTTATGCCGTAACCTATATCGAGGCAGAACATGGGGCGGCTTTCGCTTATGCTTACGTTGTGCCCGAGAATTGCGGCGAAAGGCGTAACGGTGAAGTACGCTGTGCAGATGCCGCATTCCACCGCAAGTTTACAATATTTGCGCTTTAACGCTTCGCCCGAGCCGCAGGGAAGAATGAAAATCACCTCGCAATGGGACGCTTTCCTTTTGGGAATTTCTATCTTTTCGAGGAAGTAAGTTAAAAGGTGGGCGGCAAGCTCTTCATGGACGATATCGCCTTCCACTACGGGGTTGATTATGCGGGTGTTTACCGCCGCCCTGCCGAAAAGCGCGCGCGCCTTATTGCCGTAAGCCTTTACGGAAAGTTTTTTTTCGTTGTCCTCAACGTATTCTTCCACCGCTATGCACGTGGATTCCATAAGCACAACGCCGCAACCCGGCGCGTATATTTTTGTTACGCCCGAGCCGAAATCGATGGCAAGTCTTTTCATATCTTTTGCACCTCTTCAAGCATTTTGGTAACTTTCGCCACGGGAAGCCCCACTACGTTTGTGTAACTGCCGTAGTATTGGCGGACAATACCGCCGTCCTGTATGCCGTAACTGCCCGCCTTATCCATAGGCGAACCGCTTTCGACATAGCTATTTATAAATTCATCCGAAAGATTGTTGAACTGCACTTCCGTTTTATCGAAATCGCAAAGTTTTTTATATCTGTTTCTTACGCACACGCCCGTTATGACGAAGTGCGTTTTACCCGAAAGTTTTTTAAGCGTTTCCGCCGCTTCCGCCTTATCTTTGGGCTTGCCCAAAATTTCCGAACCGAAAACCACTATCGTGTCGCACGCGATTACCGTCTTTTCGGGGTAGCGGGCGTATACCTCGTCGCACTTGTTTTCGGCAAGTTGCATGGCTATCTTTTCGGGGAAAAGCGAAAGATTTACTTTTTCGTCCGACTGCGCGGGGATTACTTCGAATTTGGTAAGTATACCCGAAAGCAACTGTTTGCGGCGCGGAGACGCGCTTGCAAGTATATATTGCATACAAACACCTATTTAAAGGGTTTTGCCGCCCTTGCGGGCGGCAACCTGACTTACAGTATTTCGAGATTTTTGTGGAAAGATTTTCTGAATTCGCCGCTTGCCGCCATTGCGTTGCGGATTTCGAGAGTGGCGTCCCCTTCCACTTCTGTTTTCATTATCACGCTGTCGCCGAGAATATCGCAGTTGATGGATTTGACGTTGCCGCTCATAGACCTGTCCAAACTTTCCGCTATGCGCAACATTACGCCCAAACGTTTTACTATTTCCACGTCCTCGTCGTTTACGAGGCTACGGAATTTGTTCCAATCATAGGGGTTTATATCCTCTTTTTTATGGCAGCACGCCGTAAACGCGGCAAGCACTATGTCCCTGTGGCTTACGCCGTAGAGATTTGCGTTGAGAATCATATAACAGCTGTGGCGCTGGTGATTATAATATTTTATGCGCATACCGCAATCGTGCAAAGTTGCGGCTATTTTAAGCACGCGGAGATACTGCCGGGGGAATTTATGAAGCACGCGCAACTGTTTGAAGAGCTGTATGCTTAAATTTACCACGTGTTCTACGTGCTTTTCGTCACATTCGTAGTACTTCACAAGCGTGGTAAGCGAATAATTAAGCACGTCGGTTATGGGCTTTTCCTCCGTTATTGGCAAAGCCTGATTGAACATTATCCCCTCGCGCAAGCCCGCGCCGGACATAATGAACCCGTCGAAATTCATATACTGCGTGAACGAACGTATTATCGCAAGCGCCGCGGGAAGTATGTCCGCGCGTTCCGCCGAAAGCCCGCGTATCTTTTTCTTTTTGTCGAGATCAAGCACCTTTATCATATCGTAGATGGGTACAAAATCCTCTACGGGCATATGGTAATTGTGCACGGTATCCATAGGATATTTGTTTACTATCTTGGATATTTTGAACAGGTTTCTGAAAGACCCGCCCACGCCTATCATCTGCGTTTCTTCATCGATATCCTTCAACCACTCTATCTTTTTAAGCTGTTCCGTGAAGAATTCCTCTATCTTTTCCGCCTGTTCCTCGGGCGAAAGCCCGTCCTCGGAAAACAGCCCCGTAAGCGTAACCGCGCCGAAAGGCAGGGTTGCGTGATTGAGAAGATTTCTGCGGTTATAATACACTATTTTTGTGGAACCGCCGCCTATTTCAAGCACGACGCCCTTGGGCACGTCGATGGTGTTTATTACCCCGCGGTAGACGTATATCGCCTCTTCCTCGGAGGAAAGCACGCGTATCTTTATGCCGCAACTCGCCTGAATTTCATCGAGAAAACTGCGCTGGTTTTTTGCGCGGCGCACGGCTTCGGTTGCGACGGCAATCACGCGGGATACGTTGCTTGCGTCGCAAAGTTTTTTGAACATCTTTAAAGTTTTTATCGTTTCGGCAACGCGCTGGGGCTTTAAAAAACCGTCGCGTTCCATATCCTGACCGAGTCTTACACTTTCCTTCAACTCGTCAACGACCATAAAATATCCGTCGGAGAAGAGATTTACTATTACAAGTCTTGCCGAATTGGAGCCTAAATCAATAATGCCTATCTTTTCCAAAATTATTTCTCCCCGTCGTTAAGCATTAACACGCATACAAACGACAACCGATTAATTTATCAGTCATAAGGATTTTAACACAAATTTTGAATTACGTAAATATTTATCATAAATATTTGTGCATATTGCACTAATAAAAAATATTATCCCACACTTGAAAATGTGGGATTGAAAAAATATTACATTTATTTTGTTAATTTGAAACAGGAAAGATACGGGGCGATTTCTTCAAGCGGCTTCAAGACGAATTCCCTGTTGAGATAATCGGGGTGGGGAACGGTAAGTTCTGGGGTGTTCAAGGACAGGTTGCCGTAGAGAATTATGTCTATATCCAGCGTTCTGTCGCCCCAACGGACCGTGCGCACCCTGCCGCACAACTCTTCGGCGGCGTGTATTTCGGCGAGAAGTTCTTCGGGGGAAAGGAAGGTGGAAATTTGCACCGCGCAATTTAAAAAGTTGTTTACGGCGACGCCGCCGTACGGCGCGGTTTCGTAACAGGAAGAAACTTTTTCCACTGTTATGCCGCGGGTTCCGCCGAGAATGGAAACAGCCTTGTCGAGATAGCCTTTTCTGTCGCCGAGGCTTGAACCCAAAGAGAGAAAAGCCCTTTCGCGGCGCAGGGTAACCGTGGCGGACACCGTATCGAATTTTGCCCTTACGGGCGCCTGCGGTTTGCCTACGCAAAGGGTTACTTCATATACGGCGGGGAATTTTTGCAAAAGGGCGCACGCCGTATCGTATGCAAGCGTTTCGATGAGGTTATAGCTTTTACCGAGGGCGACGCGGGATATTTCCGCGCAGACGTCGGAATAGCTTACCGCGTCCTTTACGTCGTCCGACTTAACCGCTTTACTGAACGGATAATGCAAATCGGCGTCGAATATAAAGGGTTGGGCGGTTGTCTTTTCAAAAGCGTGCACGCCGTGTGTAGCCGAAATTTCCAGCCCGCGAATACTTATTTTGTTCATATGCCTCCGTTGTACGCCCTCTCTATCGCAAGGACGTTTTCGCGCACGTCGTGAACGCGCACGAACAATACTTTTTTCTTTGCCATAAGTTCGGTAACCTGCACGGTGGGCGCAAGGCGCTGTTCCACCCTGCCGCCGAACATACTTTTTCTGCTTACGCCTATAAGCGACGGGAAGCCGAGGGAAGAAATTTTTTGATAATCCTGCACAAGCAAAAAATTTTGCCGTCTGTCTTTGGCGAAACCTATGCCGCCGTCAAGTATTATCTTATCTTTGCTTACCCCGCGGGACAGGGCGTAACGCGATTGCCTTTCGAGGAAGGGCAAAACGCTTTGCCACGGGTCGCCCGGTACCGGGGAAGATGAATTATGCATTATACACAAAGCCGCGCCGCTTTGCGCGGCGAGGTCGGCAATTTGCGGCGAACGGACAAGCCCCGTTACGTCGTTTATCATATCCGCGCCCAGCGACAGAGCCGCGCGGGCACATTCGGAATAGTACGTATCCACGGAAACGGGGATTGAAAACCGCGCCTTTATGCGTTCCAGAGGGACGGCAAGGCGGGAAATTTCCTCTTCGGCGGAAATCTCGTTATAGCCCGGGCGGGTGGACTGCGCGCCCAAATCTATCACTGCGGCGCCCTCCTTTACCGCCTTTTCCACGCGGAAAAGCACATCGTCAGCAGTGGCGCGCGAGGAGGGATAAAAGCTGTCCGGCGTGAGATTTATTATCGCCATAACGTACGTATAGCCCTGAAAAACTTTATCGCCTATCTGCATTTTAAAATATCGAAAACTTCTTTCTTCCTGTCTTCGGGGAAATTTCCGCGGACGCAATAGGTAAGCGTTTTACTGCCGTATTTTTTTACGCCGCGGCACGTCATACAGGTATGTTCCGCTTCGCACACCACCATAACGCCTCTGGGCGAGAGGTAGCGCATTATCGCTTCGGCGATTTCGCAAGTCATCTTTTCCTGCAATTGCAGGCGCTTTGAATACACTTCCACCGTGCGGGCGAGTTTGGAAAGCCCCACCACCTTTCCGTCGGGGATATACGCTATCGAAACCGTGCCGAAAAAGGGCATAAGGTGATGTTCGCAGGTGGAGGAAAACGCTATATCCCTTTCCAGCACCATATCCCCGCCTACCGCGGTAAAAGTTTTTGAAAGATGGGGTTCGGGAGATTGATTTTCGCCCGAAAGCAACTCCGCATAAGCGTCCGCAACCCTGCGGGGCGTATCTTTAAGCCCCTCCCGGGAGACGTCTTCGCCGAGGGCTTCAAGCAATTGCCTGACCGCCTCCATTACCTTTTCTCTATCCATTTTTTCGCCTCCTTCAAAAGAGTGAACGAGCCGCATATTACGACTTCTCTTTCGGTAGATTTATCCAGCGCCTCCGATACGGAAGCGCATTTTTCGGCTTTGGGGAAATACCGCCTGCATATTTCGTACTGCGCGTCCTGCGGGGTAGCCCTGTAACTGTCGCAGGGGACGGCGGTGAAATTTTCGGTAAAGCGCAACTTTTCAAGACAGCCCGCCTCGTCCTTATCCGACAGACAGCCGTATATTATGCGCGCCCCGCGCGAAAGATATTTTTCGATATAATCCGCAAGCGCAGAAAAACTTTGCGGGTTATGACTGCCGTCGAGGATAAACGTTCTGCCGCGTTTTTTTATTTTTTCTATTCTGCCGCAGAGCCGCGCCGAAGCTATCCCGCGGCGTATAGCGCCGTAACCGAAGCCCAACATAGCCGCGGTTTTTATTGCGAGCGCGGCGTTATACGGCTGGACGCAACCGCGCATTTTTAAGGAATATTTTCTGCCGCCGAAAGTAAACTTGCAACCGTCGCAATCAATACGCGCGTCCTCCACCCCGTCGGCGAAAACCGCGCCCAACCCCGCGAAATATTCCCTCACTTCTCCGTCCGCGAGGGAAGTTACTATCGACGGGCAATCTTTTATTATGCCGGCTTTTTGGCGGCTTATTTCAAGAAGCGTGTTGCCGAGGATTGCGGTGTGTTCCAGACCTATGCCCGTTATCACGGCGGCGCGCTTGCTCTTTATTGCGTTTGTGGCGTCCGAAAGTCCGCCCAGACCGCATTCAATCACCGCCCAACGGCAACCCTCTTCCGCAAAGGCGTACAGCGCGGCGCAGGTTTCTATCTCAAACGCCGTCGCGCCGAGCGACATTCCCTTTTCGTATGCGATCTGCAAATACGCGCCCAACCTGCGCCGTGACAGAGGGCGGCAATTTACGCAGAACTGTTCCTCATAGGAATAGACCGCGGGGGTGCGGAAACAGCCCGCCTTTACGCCCGAACAACGCAGAATACGCGAAAGATATTCGCAGACGGAACCCTTGCCGTTTGTGCCGGCGACGTGAATAATTTCAAGTCTGCAGTCCGGGGAACCCAAAGCGTCCAAAAGGGCGCGCGTGCGGGCAAGTCCGTAATTGCTGCCCGCGCTTTTGCGCAGGTTTTCAAGCGTTTGAACAATATCTTCGTAAATCAAAAAAAGACCCCCGCAGGCGTCCCGGAAAAAAATAAGCGGACGCACACAGTAACCGCAGGTACTACCTTTCGTTCGGCGGCTGTCCGACCGCCAACACTTAACGCATCCGTGCTTGAAAAAATTATATCACAGCGCGGACGTATAAAGCAAGAATATTGAGGAATTTTTTGAAAATACTTATATTATGGCGCTGATATTTATTAGGACAACTATCATTTTCGTCACGTTGCTTATAGTTATGCGGTTGATGGGGAAAAGCCAGATAGGCGAAATGCAACCCTTTGAATTTGTGATAACTTTGGTGATTGCCGAACTTGCCTGCATACCTATGGCGGACAGCTCTATCCCTCTGCTGTACGGGATAGTGGCGATAATAGCCATATTTGTATTGCACCAGACGATGTGGCTTTTGAACCTGTGGTTCAAGCCCGTAAAGACGGTTGTTTGCGGCAAGCCCTCGGTTGTGATAAACAAGGACGGCATAGACGAATATCAGCTTAAAAAGAACAACCTTGACGTAAGCGACCTTATCGAAAGCATGCGCTCGGCGGGATACTTTGCGCTGGACGACGTTTACTACGGGCTGTACGAGGCGAACGGAAGTTTTTCCGCATTGCCAAAAGAGGAAAAACAGTCCCGTTCGCTGGCTCTCACTTTGATTGACGGGGGAAAGATAGACAAAAAAAACGTCTCCGACAGCGGAATCGGGGACGACGGGCTTGAAAAATTTTTGAAAGGAGAAAAAGTGAAAGCCGCGCAGGTTTTGGTGATGACGGTTGACGGCGACGGCAGAGTGTACTTTCAGAAGAAGGGCGAAAAATACAAGATACTGCACGCCGAGGTGAAAGGGGAATGGTAAAATCGGTTATTTACACCCTTGCGGCGATTGCCCTTTCCGTAGGGCTGTTCGTGTTTGTGGACATATACGTGAACAGGCAGTTTTCGCAATTTTACGGCGCGTTGGAAACGCTGTACGAAAAGACCGAAAACGAAAGCGCGACGCGCGAGGACGGCTATGCGGTGAAAGAGATGTGGGCGGACAAAAAGAGCAAACTGCACGTGTTTTTGCCGCACAACGACATTTCGTATATAGATTATTGGCTGAACGAGGCGTGCGGGCTTATCTACACGGAAAATTACGAACTTGCGCTGGGAAAACTGGAAGTGCTGAAAGAAATTGCGCTTAACCTGCCGGCGGCGTACGGCGTGAAAATTGAAAACGTGTTCTGATTTTATTCGTACTCGTCCAAACTTCGCCTGTCCTGCGGGGGCGGGCACGGCGGTTTGGGCGGAGGCGGCGGATTGCCTTTGGGAGGCTGGGTGTTTACAAGCACGGCGTCCTCGCCTATCTTCACCACCGATTTTACGGGCAGGAACTGTTCCTGCCGCCCGAACTTGAACATAGATTTGCAACCCGTTACGGTAAAGCCCAACACGCAATTATCGGGGTAACCGAAAGTTATGTCGCATACTCTGCCGAGATGCTTGCCGTCCGTCAAGCTGATTACTTCCTTTTGCTTTAATTTAGAAAAAGTTACTTCCATAGCAATATAATATGCGGCAGGCAACGTCAAATTGCCTGCCGCACGTATTTAAAGATTTTTTAACCGGAAATTCTGTCGCGCAGGGACAGCAAAGGATTATTTTCAAACAGTTTATCCAGCTTGAAGAAACTGCCTTCCAGAAGTTTTTCGAAATCCTGCGCCGTTTCTCCGCCAACCCACGAAATAATCTGGAATACCGTAAGCGTGAGGAATATAAGTATGGCGAGGAAAAACAGCGCCCCGAGTATCTTGTTTATTATTTTGAACACTACCATATCTATTTCGAGCAGGTGTTTCAAAACCGCCACCACTATCACGCGGATGATCTGTATCACTATGAACAGGGCGATATAGTAGACGATGAGATCGAGGTGAATTTTGTTAAGAACCCCCGCCGCCTTTCCGCCCGCCCATAGGTCGCGGAATTTATCCAGCAGATCCTGCACGAATTGAAGTTTAAGTATAAGTCCGCCGAGGCAGTAACATACGAACACCGAAATTATTACGCCGAATATACCGCCGGTGAAAAATTTAAGTCCCTTGCCGAAGCCGGCAAGCAAACCGAATAAAATAAAGAGTGCGACCGCGCCTACGGCGACCCAGTCCGCTATTATCATCAATACCTCCTGCGTTCGCGCCTGCAAATAAATTTTTTTTGCAGGGATTTGACATTTGACAGCTTAAAAAATTTTATCCGAAAAGTTTTTAAAAGCGGAAATCTTTTTGAAACGGGCGCGCTTTATCACGCTTGAGAAATCCGCTTCCCCGTCTACGCGGCAGGGCAAAGCCATATCGCCTCCGCGCAAAACGGGATACAGCGTAAGCGTTGACGTACTTCCGCCGTTGAAGGGCGAGGACGGCTCGCCGAACAGATACCTGTCGGAAAACCGCTCGCGGCAACGCGGGCACGCGCAAGACTTTTTATTTGCCGCCGACGGCATATCGTATGAGACGGACAGGGTGAAGTTATCGTTTAAAAAGCGCAAAAGCGAACCGCCGAAAGAAGAAAAATCGGTTGAAAAATACAGTTTGCCGCGCTTTTCCGCTTCCTCCGTACAATCTGCGATATAGTCGGCATAAGCCAAAGCGACAGCCGTTGCGTCCGCCCCGCAATAGGGACAAACCAGCTTGCCCGTAACTATGTACGCCGCGCCGCGGATTATAAGTTTATCGTATAAAAATGCGGAAAACTTTTTGTAATCGCCGTCGATCTTCCACGCCCAACGCGTAAAATCCCATTCCGCGCCCAATTTTTCAAGTTCGGATCTACGTGAATAATCTGCGCGCAAATAAAGCAACGGTCTACCCCCATTTTATACTGTTAAAGGTAATTCGCGCGGGGATATACCCCGACGAAACTTATTCTGCGGCGGCGGGAGCGTTGTACACCCTGCCCATAAGTTCCTGATTGAGAAGGTAAAGCCCCTTGGAATCGTTGCCGAAAAGTTTAAGTTTTTTGATTAAATCATCGGCGTTCTTTTCCTCTTCGCCCTGTTCCTTTACGAACCAATCGAGGAACTGCATCGTCTTGAAATCCTTTTTGCCGAACGCTTCCGCGTAGATGGCGGTTATAAGGGAAGTTACGTATTTTTCATGTTCAAGCCCTGCTTCGAGAGGGTCGAGATGGGTTTTGAACACCTTGTCGGGCTTTGCTATCGCGCCGAAAGTTACCCTTACGCCGTTATCGATGAGATAGCGGCGGATCATAAGCGCGTGGTCGCGTTCCTCCATAGCCTGTATTTCGTACCAGTGCGCAAAGCCTTCAAGCCCTTCGTCCTCAAAGTAATTTGCGAAATCAAGGTAGAGATAACCGGAGTAAAGCTCCTTATTAACCTGATCCACAAGCATATCCGCAATTTTTTTGTCCAGCATTTTTAAACTCCTTTTATGTATATATTTTTTTGTTTATCTATCAATAAGCCCGTGCAAAATACACGGTATTAATAGCTTTTTTACCGCAGCAAACGCATCTTTCGCTTTTTTCGTCCTCGTCCAGCACCCTTGCGGTGGCGGCTGTTTCCGCCTTTATCCTGTCCTCGCAGGCGCGGTCTCCGCACCAGCCGGCTTTGACGAAATTGCCGCCTTCCACCCCGTCCAGCAACTCTTCGAGATTTTCCGCGCGGACTATCCTGCCGTCGCGGCGGACGCGGGCGTTTTCAAGCATTTCCCTCTGCACTTTTTCAAGCAAGGCGGGAACGGCGCTTGCAAGCGAGGCGAGGGGAATTTGCGTTTTTTCAAGCGTATCGCGGCGGAAAACGAGGGATACGCCCGCCTGAATGTCGCGGGGACCTATCTCTATGCGCAAAGGAACGCCCTTCATTTCCCATTCGTTGAACTTCCAGCCGGGGCTGTTATCCGAATCGTCGAGTTTAACCCTTATGCCGACGGCGCAAAGCTGCGCGTATACGTCGCGGCAGACTTCGGTAACGCCTTCCTTTTTGGCGGCAATGGGAACGATTACAACCTGCACGGGCGCAACCACGGGAGGCAAAACAAGCCCGCGCTTGTCGCCGTGCGCCATTATGAGGGCGCCTATCATTCGCGTTGACGTACCCCAGCTTGTGGTGTACGCATATTTCAGCGCGCCGTCCTTATCGAGAAATTTTATATCGAACGCCTTTGCGAAGTTCTGCCCGAGGTAATGCGAAGTGCCCGCTTGCAGACTTTTGCCGTCCTTCATCATAGCTTCCATACCGAAAGTGGCTACGGCGCCGGCAAATTTTTCCTTTTCGGTCTTTCTGCCGCAGATTACGGGAATGGCGAGGCAATTTTCGGCAAATTCCCTGTAAACGCCCAGCATCTTCATCGTCTCCTCCATAGCTTCCTCTTCCGTGGCGTGGGCGGTGTGACCCTCCTGCCATAAAAATTCGGAAGTGCGCAAAAAGGGACGGGTTGTCTTTTCCCAACGCACCACGTTTGCCCACTGGTTTATAAGTATAGGCAAATCGCGGTAAGATTGCAGCCATTTTGAATACATATTGCCGAAAACCGTTTCGGACGTGGGACGCAGGACAAGCGGTTCGGGAAGTTCTTCCCCGCCTGCGTGGGTTACCACGGCAACTTCGGGGGCGAAGCCTTCCACGTGTTCCGCCTCTTTTGTGAAAAAGCTCATCGGGATAAGCATGGGGAAATAGGCGTTGCTGTGCCCCGTCTGCTTGAAACGCCTGTCCATTTCGCTTTGAATATTTTCCCAGATGGCGTAACCGTAAGGACGGATTACCATCGTGCCCTTGACGGGGCCGTAATCCACAAGTCCCGTTTTAAGCACTACGTCCGTGTACCACTGCGGAAAATCGGAATCTATATCCGCAATCTGTTCTACGAAAGTTTCCTTTGCCAACGACAAATCCTCCGATCGCTGAAAATAGTTATAATAATTATAGCATAGCGACAGATATTTTCAAACACTTTTTGGGGACTTTTCAAAAAAATAAAATTTTGAGATTAATCGTGATATCACTTGTAATAAAACGTAAAATAATGTATAATTAAATACGGGTTTATTATGACTTTAGAAGAATTGAAAAAACTTAAAAGCGGCACGGATTTGCGCGGGACGGCGATAGCCGGCTCTTCGCCCGTAACCCTCACCGACGAAGCGGTGACGCTGCTTACAAAGGCGTTTTGCACTTTCCTTAAAAAGAAATATTCGCTTGAACGGTTTAAAATTGCGATCGGCAACGACAGCCGCCTTTCCGCGGAAAGAATTTACCTTAAAGCGAAAGAAGCGGCGCTTTACTGCGGGGGCGACGTGGTTTATACGGGACTTTCTTCCACCCCTTCGATGTTCATACTTCTGAAAAAGATCGACCCTTCCTTCGACGCGAGCGTTATGATAACCGCCTCGCACCTGCCGTACGACAGAAACGGGCTTAAATTTTTTACCAAAGACGGCGGGCTTGACGGCAAGGATATAGACGAGATAATAGAAATTGCCGCTTCGGGCGAATTTACGCGCGGCGACGGAAATTTTTCCGAAAAAAATTACATGGGCGAGTACAGCCGCCTGCTTGTGAATAAGATTATTGCCGATACGGGCGAAAAAAAACCGCTTGCAGGCAAAAAAATAATAGTTGACGCGGGGAACGGCGCGGGCGGATTTTTTGTGCCCGAAGTGCTTGAAAAGTTAGGCGCGGATACCGAAGGCAGTTTGTTTTTACAGCCTGACGGGGCTTTTCCCAATCACGTGCCCAACCCGGAGGACAGGGAAGCCATAGCCTGCCTTTCCGCACAGGTAAAGGCGAAAAAAGCCGATATGGGGATAATATTCGATACCGACGTGGACAGGGCGGCTATCGTGGACGGCGACGGCGGCGAAATAAACCGCAACAGGCTTATCGCGCTTGTTTCCGCGCTGTTGCTTGAAGAAAGACCCGGGGTGATAGTAACCGATTCGGTGACAAGCGACGGGTTGAGAAAATTTATCGAAAAGCGCGGCGGAAAACAGTTGCGCTTTAAACGCGGGTATAAAAACGTTATAGACAAGTGCCGCGAACTGAACGACGGCGGGATATATTCCCCCCTCGCCATAGAAACTTCCGGGCACGCGGCGTTTGCCGACAACTACTATTTGGACGATGGCGCATACCTTATAATACGCATACTTACCGCACTTTCCATCCAAGCTAAAAAGGGACTTACCGTGCGGGAACTTATTTGCGGACTTGAAGAACCGCTTGAAAGCGACGAGATCAGGATTTCGTTCAACGAAAATTCCGCCGATTTCAAAGCGGAAGGCGCGCAGGTTGTGGAATTTTTGAAAACCGAAGCCGCGCGCGGTTGCGGCTTTACGTTAGCCAAAGACAACTTTGAGGGCGCGAGACTTGATTTCGGTTGCGGCTGGACGCTTGTGAGAATGAGCGTGCACGACCCCGTTATGCCCATCAATATGGAAAGCGTTGAAGCGGGCGGAAACCTTGAAATGGCAAAAACGCTTTGCTCCCTTTTGGAAGGGTTCCGCTTTCTCGATATCACAAATCTGAAAAAATTTATATCTTTGAGAGGATAAAAAATATGTCTGTTGCCACAAAAAGCGTAAACACCATCCGTATTCTTTCGGCGGAAGCCATACAGCGCGCAAATTCGGGACACCCCGGCATTTGCATAGGCGCCGCGCCCATAGGATACGAACTGTTCGCGGAACACCTGAATTTCAGCTATAAAAATCCGTTATGGGATAACCGCGACAGGTTTGTACTTTCCGCGGGACACGGAAGTATGTTGCTGTATTCGCTTTTGCACCTTTTCGGTTACGACGTCAGCATTGAGGATATAAAAAATTTCCGTCAATTGGGCTCGAAAACGCCCGGACACCCCGAATACGGCAAGACGGACGGCGTTGAAACGTCTACCGGACCTCTGGGGCAGGGCATAGGCAACGGCGTTGGCTTTGCGGTGGCGGAAGCGCACCTTGCCGCAATGTTCAACAAACCCGATTTTCCCATAGTGGACCACTTCACCTACGTGCTGTGCGGCGACGGCTGCCTTGAAGAAGGTATGGGTTACGAGGCGTGCTCTTTTGCGGGCACGCAGAAATTGGGCAAACTTATACTTTTGTACGACAAGAACAACGTTACCATAGAGGGCGATATCTCGTCCACGTTCGACGAGGACACGGGCACGAGATTTGCCGCGCAGGGCTGGCAGGTTTTGAAAGTTTCGGACGCGAACAATCTGGAAATGCTTAACGAAGCGTTGAGGGTTGCCAAATCCGACCTCACCCGCCCCACCGTTATTATCTGCCGCTCGGTTATAGGCTACGGTTCGCCTTTGGCAAATTCCGCAGACGTACACGGCGCGCCGATGGGCGAAGAAAACCTTGCCAAAACAAAGCAATTTTTCGGCTGGACGGAAGAACCCTTTACCGTGCCCGCGGACGTGAAGGCGCATTGCCTTGAAATTGCGGAGAAAAAATTGCAGAAAGAGCGCGAGTGGAACGAACTTTTTGAAAGATACGCACAGGCTTATCCCGAACTCGCGGAAAAATATCTTAAATATATGCGGGGATACGACCCCGACTTTGAAAGCATAGCCGACCTGTTTGAATTTGACAAGCCCGAAGCTACGAGGGCTTCCGGCGGGAAGATTTTGAACAGAATTGCGGAGCTTATGCCCAACCTTATGTCCGGCTCTGCCGACCTTGCGCCGTCCACAAAGACGGAACTTAAAGGCAAGGGATACTTTTCGCCCGCAAACCGCGCGGGATGCAACATACGCTTCGGCATACGCGAACACGCAATGGCAGCCATATGCAACGGCATACAGCTTCACGGCGGATTGAGAATAGTTTGCTCTACCTTCTTCTCCTTCTCGGACTATATGAAGTGCGGAATACGTATGAGCGCGCTTATGAATATCCCCGTGATTTACGTTATGACGCACGATTCTATCGGCGTAGGCGAAGACGGACCCACGCACCAGCCTATGGAACAGCTTATCGCTTTGCGCTCGATACCCAACCTCAAAGTGTTCCGCCCCTGCGACGGGAGAGAGACAGCCGCGGCGTACATTTCGGCGTTTACGCAATCCTCCCCTACCGTCCTCGTCCTTTCAAGACAGAACCTGCCGCAGAACGCTGGCAGCGGCAAAAAGGCGCTTTTGGGCGGATACGTGCTTGACGATTGCGAAGGCGCCCCCGACGTAATCCTCATCTCTACGGGTTCCGAAGTGCAGATTTGCATGGAAGCGAAAGCAAAACTTGAGGGCGAGGGAATAAAGACGAGGGTCGTTTCGATGCCCTGCATGGAAGAATTTGAAAAACAGACGGAAGAATACAAGCAAAGCGTTCTTCCCGACGGCGTGAAAGCGAGGGTATGCGTGGAAGCCGCCTCGCACTTCGCGTGGTATAAATATTCCCGCGATTTCGGCGAAGTTATTGCGATGCGCGGATTCGGCGTTTCCGCGCCCGCAAAAGCGCTTTTCGAATATTTCGGGTTCACGGCGGAAAAGATTGCCGAAAAGGCGAAACTTTCGCTTGAAAAAGTAAAAATGGCATAACGGAGCGCGCAATGGAACTTAAAGAACTGTTTTTAAAGAGACAATCTACCCGCGAATACAGCGACAGACCAGTAGAGACGGATAAGCTGAAAAAGATATGCGAACTTGCGCAGCTTGCCCCCTCCGCCATCAACGCGCAACCTTACAAAATGTACGCAATAGCGGGCGGCAAGGCGAAAAGTTTTGCCAAAAACATACAGAAAGACGGCGCAAACGAATGGGCAAGCGGCTGTACCGCGTTTATTGTTATTGAACAGCTTGAAGCGCGCAGCGTTACCCGCGGCGAAAGGGTTATAACCAACGCGGAATTTATCCCCAACGACGTGGGCATACTTGCGGCGTACATCGCGCTTGCCGCGGAAGATATGGGCGTGCAGAACTGCATCGTGGGTCTGCGCGACGAAAAGGGGATTGCGGAATTTTTGGGTTTGCCCGAAACGGCGCGCTTCCCTTTGGTAATCGCTTTGGGATACGCCGCAGAGGGATATCCCGTGCGCGAAAAGCGCAGGCGCGACTTTGAAAAAGCAGTTACGGTATTGGAATAAAACGCATACCCGCCGCACAAAGCGGCGGGTTATTTTTATTGGCGGGCGGAAACTTATCCGCACCGCGCGAAACAGAGCGGCGGCAACCGATAGGTTGCCGCCGCACATATTTTATTAAAACTACGCCGTCAGCCGCGCCCTTTTTTATTTTCCGCGGCGGAGGCAAGCATCAGTTTTATCCTGTTTTCCTGATTTACTTTGGTTGCCGACGGATCGTAATCCACGGCGACTATATTTTCGTCGGCATAAAGTTTTTTAAGCGTGCGTATTACGCCCTTGCCCGCTATGTGATTGGGCAGACAGCCGAAAGGCTGGGCGCAGACTATATTGGGCACGCCCGTTTCGGCAAGCGCCGCCATTTCGGCGGGGATAAGCCAGCCTTCGCCCATCTTTACGCCCTGATTGATAACCTTGTCCGCACAGGCGCGCAGATGGCTGAAATCGTGTATGGGCGTAAACGTGCCCTCGCGCACGAATTGCTTGATGATTTTTTTCTGTATTCCGTGCAAAAGACGGTAAACGAACGCGAATATATGCGGATGACCGCTTTTTATGCCGTATAATTTTTTATCGTTTACCACGTTGATTATGCAGTACAGCACGAAGTCCATAAGCGCGGGGACGACGGGTTCGCACCCCTCTTTGACCAAAAACTCTTCGAGATGATTGTTGCCGAGGCGCGCGTATTTTACGTAGATTTCGCCAACTATCCCGACGCGGATCTTTTCTGCGGAAGAGCGCTGTACCGCGGCGAACGCGGAAATTATGCGCCCGTTTATCTTTTTGTAATTGCGGTAGCCGCCGCGCCCGAACGCTTCAAGAATGAATTTTACGCAATCGTCCCTTGCGGCGTCGGCTTGTCCCGCAACCTTTTCGTACGGTTTTGTCTGGTTATAGCACCACATAAGCGAATCGCCGTAAAATATGGCGAAAGCGAGTTTGAGGACGAGAGAGAACGGCAGTTTAAGCGAACTTGACTTTTCAAGCCCCGAAAAGTTTAACGACACCACGGGAACTTGGGGAAATTCCGCATAAATCGCCTTGCGGATAAGCGAAACGTAGTTGGAAGCCCTGCAACCGCCGCCGGACTGCGTGATAAGAAGCGCGGTTTTGTTTAAATCGTACTTGCCGCTTTTCAGGGCGTCGATATACTGCCCCACCACGCAGAGACAGGGGAAACAGGTATCGTTATGCACGTGTTTAAGCCCCTCGTCTATCACCTGACGGGAATCGTTTTTAAGCACTTCCACGTCGTACCCTTCCATCTTCATAATTTCCGAAATTATAGAAAAATGCCAGGGGAGCATATCGGGCACAAGTATTTTGTGGGTAGACTTCATTCCTTCTTCCCAACGGGGGTAAGGCGTAGTGTAATCGAACGTTTCCAAATCAGTCCTCCCCTATCGCGGCAAGCATACTGCGCAAGCGTATTTTCACCACGCCGAGATTGTTTATCTCGTCTATCTTTATCTGTGTGTAAAGTTTGCCGTGCTTTTCCATAATGGCGCGCACCTCGTCGGCGGTGATTGCGTCTATACCGCAACCGAAAGAGACAAGCTGGACAAGCTGAACGCCGCCGTGCTTCGCCACAAAATCCGCCGCCCTGTAAAGGCGCGCCTGATACGTCCATTGGTTGAGGACGTTTACCTTTACCATATCGCCCTTTTCGTACACGCTGTCCTCCGACAGCACCGCAAGATTGAGGGAAGTGAGAAGTTTGTTTATCCCGTGATTTATCTCTTCGTCGAGGTGGTAAGGTCTGCCGGCGAGAACTATCGCCTGCTTGTTTTCAAGCGCCGCCGTTTTGAGAATTTCTTCGCCCTTCGCGCGCACGTCGGCGTGGTACGCTTCAAGCGCCGCCATACCTTTTTTGAACGCGCGGGAAACTTCGGATTTTTTTACGCCGTATTTTTTAAGCGACGCATACAGTTTGCCTACGGCGTTGCTTTCCATATTCAAATCGATATAAGGCATTATAAAGTTGTCCGCGGAAAGCCTTTCGTTATTGGCTTTAAGAAGTTCGGGATAATACGCAACTACGGGACAATTATAATGGTTTACCGAACAATGTTCGTCTATGTTATAGCTTTCGCAGGGCAGGAAGATAAAGTCTACGCCTTTATCAAGCAGACTTTCTATATGTCCGTGCATAAGTTTTGCGGGATAGCAAGCCGTATCGGAAGCGACGGTGTGCTGTCCCCTGAAATACAGTTTGCGGGAAGATTTTTCGGACAGAACGGGCTGGAAGCCGAGTTGCGTGAAAAATTCCGCCCAGAGGGGCAATTGGTCGTACATACCCAACTGCAAGGGCAAGCCCACTTTGGCTTTGTACGATTGAACGGGACGGACGCAGGAGGAAAGCCGCTTTTGCTTGTATGCGTATATATCGAGGTCGGAAGCGGCGGGTTTAAGCCCCGCGCCCCTTTCGCATTTGTTGCCCGAAACGTACTTTGTGCCGTCCGCAAACGTAATAACGTTTATATGGCAGTTGGAAGTGCAACCGCGGCAGGTGGACGAACGGGAAACGTATGAAAAGTTTTCAAGGCGCTGCGCGTCGAGTACGGTTGACGGCTTATCGCCTATCTTTTCCTTTGCGTACAGCGCCGCGCCGAACGCGCCCATAAGCCCTGCTATGCCCGGTCTTATAACCTGCTTGCCCGTTTCCAGCTCGAACGAGCGCAAAACGGCGTCGTTTAAGAAAGTGCCGCCCTGCACCACTATATTTTCGCCCAGCTCGTCTGCGCTTTTGGCGCGGATGACTTTGTATATGGCGTTTTTTACTATGGACGAGGAAAGCCCGGCGGAAATATCGTCTATCCCCGCGCCCTCCTTCTGCGCCTGTTTTACGGCGCTGTTCATAAATACCGTACAGCGCGAACCGAGTTCAACGGGGTGTTTGGCAAACAATCCTTCCTGCGAAAATTTATCTATTTCCATCCCCATTGCGCGGGCAAAAGTTTGTATGAAGGAGCCGCATCCCGAAGAACACGCCTCGTTGAGCATAATGGAATCTATCGCGCCGTTTTTGATTTTAAAGCACTTGATATCCTGCCCGCCTATATCTATTATGAAATCCACGTTGGGGTTGAAGTGGGTTGCCGCCCTGAAGTGCGCAACCGTTTCCACCACGCCGAAATCGGCTTTTATCGCGCTTTTTATAAGATCTTCGCCGTAACCCGTCACTGCCGCCGCGCGAATTTTAAGCCTGCCGCCGCCCAACGCGTATATTTCCTTTAACTTATCTATTATTACGTCAAGCGGTTGCCCGTTGTTGGATTGATAATGCGAATACAGTATCCTGCAATCGGGGGTTATAAGCATAAGTTTTGTGGTTGTGGAACCGGAATCCACGCCGAGATAGCAATCGCCGCAATAGCCAGCGATATCCGCAAAGCGCAAGTCGGTTGCGCGGTGGCGGCGGACAAATTCGGCATACTCTTCCTTATCCTTAAACAGGGGTTGGGAATATACTATCTCGTCCCCGGAATCCACCGACTGTATCTTTTCTATTATTTCGTTTATGTCACGGGGCTTTTCCGAGACGGAATTAAGCGCCGCGCCCATTGCCATAAAGCAGGGTGCGTCGTCAGGGAAAACGGCGTTTTCGGGCGAAAGTTCAAGCGTTTGGGTAAACGCCTTTCTCAATCCCTTCAAGAAATGCAGAGGTCCGCCGAGGAAAAGCACTTTGCCCTTTATGCGCCTGCCCTGCGCAAGCCCGGACAAGGTTTGGTCTACAACCGCCTGAAAAATAGACGCGGCTATATCCGCCTTATCCGCGCCCTGATTGAGCAGCGGCTGTACGTCGGATTTGGCAAAAACGCCGCAACGGGAAGCGATGGGATAAATTTTTTCCGCTTTGAGGGCGTATTCGTCCATTTCGGTTACGGTGAGATTGAGGAGGGTTGCCATCTGGTCAATAAAAGCGCCCGTGCCGCCCGCACAACTGCCGTTCATGCGCTGTTCCGCGCCGCCCGTGAGGAATATGATTTTTGCGTCCTCGCCGCCGAGTTCCACGGCGCAATCCGCGTCCGGATAAAACTTTCTTATAGCAATAAAGGCGGCCTGAACTTCCTGCACGAAATTCAACCCGCTTCGCTGGGACAATCCCAACCCCGCACTGCCCGTTATGCTTACGCGGTATTCGCCGCCGAACTTTTCGGCAACCCGTTTAAGACTTTCCACAACAGTGCGGTTTACGCGCGAAAAATGCCGCACGTAGGATTTATGTATCAAATTTAATGATTCGTCATAGACGGCAACTTTAACCGTAGTACTGCCGACATCGACGCCGAGAAGCATTGCCATTGTGAACCCCGCCGATTATCGGTATAAATTATATCATATTTATTTGCCGTTTACAAATTTATTGAGTTAAAACAGCGTTAAATTTTCCGCAAATTGTGTGAAAATGATTGCGCCTTGTACTTATTTTTAGTTGCAAGTCCGCCGCGGATATGCCTTTCGGATAAATTTTTATCCAACACGCCACGCACTTTTTCGTAAAGCGCCTTATCTATTGCCGCCAACCTTTCGGCAACGTCCTTATGCACGGTGGATTTGCTTATCTTGAAATGCGCGGCGGCGGCGCGGACGGTATCACCCGTTTCCACAATATATTCCGCTTCGCCTATCACCCTTTCGGTTATATAATCATACATTTTCATTCCCCCTTTGGGTAATAAAATAATATGCCGTATACGGGGGGATTATGCTGAATTTTGGCGAAGGGGATACGGCGCGGTGAACTTACAAATGATTTGACATACCCGCGCCGTGGGGGTTATAATACAAACGGAAATTTGAGGGAACTATGGACAGAGAACAATTTATCAAAGCAATGAAAGCGGGAACTTACGTTGCGGCAGGTTCGGAAATGCACCTGTATATGCACGAAATGTCGCAAAGGGCGCTTCGCTATACGGCGGAAATCAACAATAGCTATCATACGCCGGAGGAATTGAGGCGGATATTTTCAGAACTTATAGGAAAAAAAGTTGACGGGACGTTTGGGCTGTTTCCGCCCTTTTCCACCGACTTCGGGCAGAACATTTCTTTGGGCAAGCGCGTATTTATTAATTCCGGCTGTTGCTTTCAGGATCAGGGCGGCATAGAAATAGGCGACGACGTGCTTATAGGGCAACAGACGGTGATTGCGACGCTTAATCACGACCCCGATCCCGAAAAGCGCGGCGGTATGTTGCCCGCGGCGGTAAAAATAGGAAACAAAGTTTGGATAGGCGCACACGTAACTATTCTGCCGGGGGTAACCGTGGGCGACGGCGCGGTGATAGGCGCGGGCGCGGTTGTAACGAAGGACGTGCCCGAAAACGCCGTCGTTGCGGGCGTTCCCGCAAAGGTATTAAAAAAATACGGCGGTAATAACCGATAAACACAATAAAAAAACGGGGAATTTAAATTGTCCCCGCAAAATGCACAAAAATCCCGCACGCGGTTGCGTACGGGATTTTTTTATGAATTGTTTTTCAGCGAAATTATCTTTTCTATTATGTTCAGCGTCTGTTCAAGCCCCTGCCCCGTCTGGGACGAGGTTACAACGACGTCCGCCCTGCCGCACTTTAAAACGGTTGCAATCGCCTGTGCGCTTTTTGAAAGCTGCGCGCGGGAAAGTTTATCCGCTTTTGTGGCTATCACCGTGAACGGTATAACTTTATAGTACAAAAATTCGGTCATGTTCACGTCGTCGGCGGTGGGGTTGTGGCGGCAATCGCACAAAGCGAACACGTGGTCCGGCGGGCTAACGGCAAAAAAGTCTTCAAGCATAGCCGCCCACTTCGCCTTTTCCGCCGCGGAAACTTTGGCGTAGCCGTAACCCGGCAAATCGGCGAGAATAAATTCGCCCAAATCGAAATAGTTTATCAGCCGCGTCCTGCCCGGGTCTTTGGATACCCTTGCAAGTTTTTTTCTGCCCGCAAGCATATTTATAAAACTTGATTTGCCTACGTTGGATCTGCCGCTTACCGCTATTATCGGCTTGGCGGAAATTATAAATCCCGATCTGTCCGCCGCGCCGCAAATGTATTCGGCTTTTGTGATTTTAAGCATTTTACATACCGACTATCGCGTTTCTGAACACGGTATCCACGTCTGAAACGGGTATGAAATTTATATTTTCGCGCACGGTTTGCGGAATTTCGTCCAAATCTCTTTCGTTATCTTCGGGAATTATAACGTTGCGTATGCCCGTACGATAGGCGGCAAGCGCCTTTTCCTTTAACCCGCCTATGGGCAGAACTTTGCCGCGCAAAGTTATCTCCCCCGTCATCGCCACGCTGCTTTTTACGGGCTTGCCCGTAAACGCGGAGAGAATGGCGCAAGCCATCGTTATGCCGGCGCTGGGTCCGTCCTTGGGCGTCGCCCCCTCGGGCACGTGCACATGTATATCCGTGGTTTCAAAGGCGGATACATCTATCCCGTAATCCTCGCAGTTGGAGCGGATGTAGCTTATCGCGGCGCGGGCGCTTTCCTTCATAACGTCGCCCAATTTGCCCGTAAGCAGAACTTCGCCCTTGCCCTGCATTTTGGAAACTTCGATTATAAGCGTTGCGCCGCCGTAAGCCGTCCACGCCAGCCCGCACGCCGCGCCCACTTCGTCGCGGCGCAGTTTTTCGTCCTTATCGTAGCGTTTTGCGCCCAAAATATCTTCAAGATTCTTTTCCGTGACGGAAAACTTTTTGATTTTGCCGTCGGCAAGTTCAACCGCCGCCCTGCGGCACAGCGCGTCGATCTTTCTTTCGAGATTTCTTACGCCCGCTTCCATAGTGTAACATTCGATTATGGTGTTAAGCGCGCCTTCGGATATAGATAGTTCCGACTTTGTAAGCCCGTTCGCCTGCAATTTTTTGGGAATGAGATAGCGCTTTGCTATTTCCGCCTTTTCCTCGTGCGTGTAGCCGCCCAACTCTATTATTTCCATCCTGTCGCGCAGGGGCGCGGGAATGGTTTCAAGCGTGTTTGCCGTGGTTATGAACAGCACCCTGCTTAAATCGTATGGAACTTCGAGATATCTGTCCTGAAACGTATTGTTTTGCGCGGGGTCAAGCACTTCCAGAAGGGCGTCTGCGGGGTCGCCGCGCATATCGGCGGAAATTTTATCCACTTCGTCGAAGAGGAATACGGGATTTACCGTGCCCGCCTTTTTCATCCCCGCGATTATCCTGCCGGGCATTGCGCCGACGTATGTCTTTCTGTGTCCGCGGATTTCCGCTTCGTCCCTAACGCCGCCCAAACTCATCCTGACGAACTTTCTGCCGAGGGCGCGGGCTATCGAACTTGCCACCGATGTTTTGCCTACGCCCGGAGGTCCCACGAAACAGAGTATGGGCGCGTTTACCCCGCCCGTACGCTGTAACACGGCGATATATTCGGTGATGCGCTTTTTTATCTTTTCAAGCCCGTAATGGTCCTTGTTGAGGATTTTTACCGCGTCGGAGAGTTTTGCCGTATCCGCGGTGGCGTTCGTCCACGGCAGGTCCAACAGCCAATCGAGATATATGCGTATTACGTTGTAGTCCGGCGAGGACGTTTGCATCCTCGACATACGGGAAAGTTCTTTAAGTGCCTTGTTTTTAACCTCTTCGGGCATGTCCGAAGAGAGAATTTTTTCTTCCAGCTCGTCGGTTTCTTCGCCGTCGTCGCCCAATTCCGCGTGAATGGCTTTAAGCTGTTCGCGCAGGTAATATTCTTTTTGGTTTTTATCCACGCTTTCGCGCACGCGCGCCTTTATCTTCCGCTCGTAACCCATTATTTCAATCTCGTTTTCCATAAAGGAATTAAGCATCGCCAGCCTTTCGGTGACGACGGGACATTCGAGAATTTTTTGCTTGCCCTCGAACGGAATTTTCATAGCGTTGGCGCAGACGTCTACATATTCGTCCGCGTCCGTTATCTTTTTAAGCGCAACCGTAACGGACGGCGTGAACACTCCTTCCCCGCCGTCGGTTATGCGCTCTTCGCAAGCGCGCACGGTGCGCATATACGCCTCTACAAGTCCGGGGTCGCCCTGCCTGCATACAAGCTCGTCCGCGATAGCCGTAAAAGTGCCTTCGTTAAACGATATGTCGCGGGCAACCGCGCGGTAAAGCCCCATGCACTGCAAGCGTGCGTTTCCGCCCGGAAGTTTTGAAATCTGGCGGATAGCCACCACCGTGCCTACGGGGTAGATGTCGCTTTCGTCTATTTCGTCCTTTGCGCTGTCCCTTTGGGCGCAGACGAAAAGACAGGCGGTTTTGGAAGCCATTTTAAGCGCCGCCAGCGATATGGAACGCCCGACGTCGAACGTGACGGACGTATGGGGGAATACTACTCTGCCCCTTATTGCGATAATGGGCAGATATTGCGAGTTTGCCATGGTAATTTAAGCCGATTCTTTATATATTATTTTTGGCTCTGCGTTATCGGTAACGCATTCGCGCGTGACTATAACTTCCTTTACGTTGTTTTCGGAAGGTATTTTGTACATTACGGGCGTCATAAAGCCCTCTATTATCGTCCTCAACCCCCTCGCGCCCGTTTTCAGGCGGATTGCGGTTGAAGCTATTTCGCGTACGGCGCCGTCCTCTACCGTAAGTTTTACGCCGTCTAACGCGATAAGCCGCTGATACTGCTTTATTATCGCGTTGCGGGGCTGGGTGAGTATGCTTACGAGGGCGTCCTCGTTCAGCGGATGCAAACTTACCACTATGGGCACGCGCCCGACAAATTCGGGAATGAGTCCGAATTGGGTGAGGTCCTGCGGCTTTACGTCGGCAAGCGCCTCGTAAAGGTTATCGTCGGAACTTTTTACCGTGCCGCCGAAGCCGAGGGAGGCGTTATCCTTGCGCTTTTGGATTATTTTATCCAACCCGACGAACGCCCCGCCGCATATGAACAGGATGTTTGTGGTGTCTATGCGGAGACATTCCTGCTGGGGGTGCTTTCTGCCGCCCTGCGGAGGAACGTTTGCAACCGTGCTTTCTATTATCTTCAAAAGCGCCTGTTGCACGCCCTCGCCCGAAACGTCGCGGGTGATGGAAACGTTTTCGCCTTTACGGGCTATCTTATCTATTTCGTCGATATAGATTATGCCGCGCTGCGCCTTTTCGATATCGTAGTCTGCATTTTGTATAAGTTTAAGCAAAATATTTTCCACATCCTCGCCGACGTAACCCGCTTCTGTAAGCGTGGTGGCGTCCGCCGCGGCGAACGGAACGTTTAGTATCTTTGCGAGGGTGCGCGCCAGCAACGTTTTGCCGCAACCCGTGGGTCCCAACAGCAAAATATTGCTTTTTTCTATTTCCACATCCGCGTCGTCCTTTGCTTCGCGGAGGTTGTTTATGCGTTTATAATGGTTGTATACCGCAACGGACAGCACCTTTTTAGCCTCGTGCTGACCCACGATATACTTATCCAGCTCTTCCTTTATTTCGGCGGGCTTTTTAAGCGGAACGGGTTCTGTTTCGGTAGCAGTGAGGTCCTTTATCATATCGCCGCAGACGGTTATGCACTCGTCGCAGATGTACGCGCCGTTTCTGCCGCTTATAAGACGTTTTATCTGTTCTTCGCTTTTGCCGCAAAAAGAGCAATATTTGGGTTCTTTCATTTAACTTCCTTTTAAAAGCAAGCCGCAAATGGGTTGCGGCTTGACTTACATAGATATTTATTTTTTACGCCGCGGTTTACGCCGTAACGGAAAATTATCTTTTATAAAATACTTTGTCTATAAGCCCGTATTCCAACGCTTCCTGCGCGGAAAGATAGTTATCCCTGTCCGTATCCCGCTCTATTTCCTGCAAGGATCTGCCGGAATTCTGCGCAAGAATTTTGTTGAGTTTCTTCTTCGTTTTAAGTATGTGTTCGGCGGCGATTTTTATGTCGCTTGCCTGCCCCTGCGCGCCGCCGAGGGGTTGGTGAATCATAATTTCGCTGTTGGGGAGGGCATACCTCTTGCCTTTCTGTCCGCTGGAAAGCAGGAACGCGCCCATGGAAGCCGCCATACCTATGCAGATGGTGGATACGTCGCACTTGACGTAATTCATCGTGTCGTAGATGGCAAGCCCCGCGGAAACGGAGCCGCCCGGGCTGTTTATATACAGCGAAATATCCTTTTGGGGGTCCTTCGCTTCAAGATAGATAAGCTGTGCAACGACGGTATTTGCAACCGCGTCGTCTATTTCGCCGCTTAAAAATATTATCCTGTCTTCAAGCAGGCGGCTGTAAATATCGTAAGAACGTTCGCCACGGGAAGTTTGTTCCACTATATAGGGCACCAAAGCGCCGCGTTCGTTTTTCATATTTTACCTCGCTTAAATTATTGTTTTTTCGCAGTTTTCTTCGCCGCGGGTTTTTCTTCCTTTTCCTCTTCGGTATAAAGCGTGTTGTTGGCTTTGAGGAAATCGAAAAGTTTTGTTATAACTATATCGTTTTTGATGTATTCGAGGCGGCGTGCGTCGAGATCCTTTTTGTATTCTTCCGCCGTCTTTTCTATCTCTTTCGCCTGCTGCGCAATCTTTTCTTCAACTTCCTCGTCGGCGGCAACGATATTTTCGGTGCGGACTATCTTGTCAATCACAAGCTGTCCCATAACCCTTTCGGTTGCCTGCGCTGCGAACTGCTTTCTGAAATCGGCAAGTTCCTGCCCCATATATTTGAGATAATCTTCCAGCTTTACGCCCTGATACATAAGGCGGTAGGAAAATTCCTGAACCATGGAATCTATCTCGCTTTCTATCATCGCGTCGGGAATTTCACACTTCGCCTTTTCGCAGATAGCTTTTACTATGCTGTTTTCGGTTTCGTCCCTGCCGCGCTGTTCTGCCGCGCGCAGAAGGCGGTCGTGCGTCTTTTGGGCGTATTCCGAAATGCTGCCGCAACCCGCGTGCTCTTTTACGAATTCGTCCGTAAGTTCGGGAAGCTGTTTTTCGGTTATCTTATGCAATTTGATGGCGAAAACCGCATCCTTGCCCCTCAATTCTTCCGCGGAATAATCGTCGGGGAATTTTACGTTTATATCCTTTTCTTCGCCGACGGACATACCCGCAACCTGCTCTTCAAAGCCGGGAATGAACGAACCGCTGCCCAAAACGAGGTCGTAACCTTCGGCGGCTCCCCCCGGGAATTTAACCCCGTCTATGCTGCCGGAAAAATCGATATTCACGGTGTCGCCGCTTTTTGCGGGACGGTCGGTTACGTCTGCGTTCTTGGCGGAACTTTCAAGAATTTTGTTCATTTCCGCCTCTACCTGTGCGTCGGTAACATTATACTCATATTTTTTGATTTTTAAACCCTTGTAGCTTTCTATTTCCACGTCGGGCTTTACGGGTACTACCGCCGTAAGGACTACGCCCTTATCATCGGAAATACTTTCCACGTTAAGCGAGGGTTCGCCCACCGCGGTGAAATTTTCCTTTTCCTTTTCGATTATCTGCGGATAATGTTCGCTGTATAAGAAATTGAACGCTTCCTCGTAGAAAACGCCCTTGCCATAGAAGTTTTCCATTACGGGTTTGGGCGCCTTACCCTTCCTGAAACCGGGTACGGTATATTTGCCGCGTATTTTGAGGTAGGCGGAATTTATCGCCTTTTCCCATTCCTCAACGGTAAAATTTATCGTAAGTTTTACCGTGCTTTTTTCTCCGGGTGCCTGTGTGTAGTTCATTTCATTCTCCTGTACTTTATAATAGATATTGATTTTATGCGAAGTTTATTTTATCACAATACTTTTATTTTGAAAAGCGTTTAACGGCGGATTAATCAATTTACTTTTGATTTTTTTTGCGGTATAATGTTGCAAAAGATTGAGAGGTGCAACTTGCCGCAGGACGCATATACTTTGAACAGAATAGCGGGCGAACTTTACGCCGCGCTTTGCGGCGGAAAAATTTCGCGCATAAACCAGCCGACGAAGGACGACCTTACGTTTATTATATACACCAAAAACGGGACGGTTAAACTTGACGCCTGCCTGGGCGCGGCAAATTGCCGCCTTTCGCTTGGCGCGCCCGAACGGACGAACCCTTCCGTTGCGCCTAATTTTTGTATGTTGCTGCGAAAACATTTGCAGAACGCGGAAATTACCGACATAGGGCAAGTAGGCTTTGAAAGAATTATATTTTTCGATTTTATCTGCGTTTCGGACTTTTCTTCCGAAAAAATGAAACTTTATTTCGAGATAATGGGCAAATACTCCAACGCGGCGCTGGTGAAGGACGGCGTTATAGTAGGCGCGCTGAAAAGCACGTATATAGGCGAAAACACCAAACGCGTGCTGTTTACGGGCGCGAAGTACAAATTGCCCGAACCGCAGGACAAAATTCCGCCGTACGATACGGAGGGGCTTGAAACCGCGCTTAAAGGCGGCGGCGACCCCGTGGAGACTATTGCGAACAGGGTTACGGGCATAAGCTACGCCACGGCGGCGGAAATTTGCGCGTACTACGGCGGTATGCCCACCCCCGCGCAACTGAACGGGTTTGTGTACGGCGGACCTTACGCGCCCTGCATAACTTATGCGAACGGCGAACCGAAGGACTTTAAAGTTTATTCTTCC
This sequence comes from uncultured Clostridia bacterium, assembly GCA_947627575.1. GTDB lineage: Bacteria > Bacillota > Clostridia > Christensenellales > Borkfalkiaceae > Coproplasma. The sequence continues at coordinate 103,927 of CANQWN010000004.1, read as the reverse complement.
GACGCAGGCGCGGAGAGATTTGAAAGCGTGCTGGCGGCGCAGAGCGAATTTTACGCCCGCGTGTGCGCAAAGCAACTTTTCGAGGGGCGGCGGCAAAAACTTAAAAGCGCGGTTGCCGCGGCGGTTAAAAAGGTTGAAAAACGCCTGTCTGCGATAGAAAACAAGCTGTTGGAATGTCGCGAGACGGAAACCGTGCGGATAAAGGGCGAACTGCTTACCGCCTGCCTTTACGCCGTGCCGAAGGGCGCGGAAAGTTTTTATGCGGACAATTACTACGACCCTTCCGGCGGAAAAATGAAGATAGAATTGGACCCGAGGCTTACCCCGCCGCAGAACGCGCAGAGATACTTCAAGCGATACGCAAAGCTGAAACGCACGCGGGAAAACGCCGACGCGCAGAGGGCGGAAACGCTGGAAAAATACGAGTATCTTAAATCAATTCAGGCGCACATATGCGCCGCCGAACGCCTTATCGACCTTGAAGAAACCGAACAGGAAATGCGGGATTGCGGAATACTTAAAACGGACAAAGCGGTTGCCGCAAAAAAACTGCCCCCTCCCTTCCGCACCTACCTTATAGGCGGGTTTAAAGTTTTTTCCGGGCGGAACAATATACAAAACGACAGACTTATGAAAAGCTGTGCGCCCGAAGACCTGTGGTTGCACACGCAAAAATTTCATTCGTCGCACGTGGTGATTTCAACCGGCGGCAAAGAGGTGCCGGACGAAGTTTTGCTTGCGGCGGCGGAAATTTGCGCGTTTTATTCCGACGGGCGGGGCGGAAGCAAGATACCCGTGGATTACACGCGGGGAAAATACGTAAAAAAGCCGAAGGGTTCAAGCGCGGGATTTGCCGTGTATACCGATTACAAAACCGTGTTGGCGGACCCTAATCCGCACGAAAAGGAAGCCGAAACGTTATGAAAAAACGGCGCGACGAAGAAGAGGAAAAATACGATAAAAAAACTTACGCTTACGTTGGGGCGGCGCTTGCCGCCGCGGGCGCGGCGTTGTTTACGCTGGCGTTTTTCGTGCTGAAAATTTACGGCGTGATCGCCGCGATAATCTGCGAAACCGCCGCGCTGGCGTTTGAAAAGATACAGCGGGGCAAAAACGATTTTAAAGCGCTTATCGCCCTGCGGATAACGGCGTACGTACTGCTTGCCGCGTTCGGCGCGTTTTTTATCGGCGGATTTATCTGGGCACAGACGGTAAAATAGTATAATTTGCGCAAAAAACGTCCATATACAAACAGATGGACAGAATTTGCGTAAATGTTTTAAATAAAATAAATTCCCAAACGGGCAACGGCAAGTACGCCGTAATTTCCGCGGACGAATTTACGGAAAACTTCCCCGAAGGCTCCGAAAAGACGCGCGAGGAACTTGAACGCGCCCTACGCGCGCTTGAAAGCAACGGATTTATAGACCTGAAATACAACAAGGGCGATATGTACTGCGTTGCCGGACTGAAAGAATATCAACCCGAAGAACAGCCCGCCCCGCCGCCCGCGCCCGTCCCCGCCGAAAAAACTCACCCCACCCATTCCGAATTTATCTTCATATGCGCGTTTGCGGGCGGAGCGTTGGGAAGTTTTATAATTTCGCTTATATTCGCGCTGGTGTGATATGCTGAACAAATATGAAAGCGAAGTTATGTCTGCCGTATACGATTTGTGCGACGGCACGGAAGGGTGCCTTGTCTCCCTCCCCGAAATAATGTCGCTGTTGCCGTCGAGGCGGCAATACACGCGCGAGCGGCTGGAAGAAATTATGTACGGGTTGAAATGCGACGGGTATTTTGAAATGATTTCCTCCGAACGCAAAGGCGAGCGGATGTACGTTATAAACCTGAAAGACAGCGGCTTTGCGTTTAAGCGGGCGGAAAAACAGAGGCGCAGGGAAGCGCTTTACAAGATAGGGCTTGCGTTTATAGGCGCGGCGGCAACCTTCCTTTTCGGGTTGATTTTGAAGGGAATATTCGGTTAAACAGTGCGGAACGGTGCGGAAATTTTCATTTCCGCAATTTTTTTGCCGTAATTTATACTGTTCCGATTTTTTGTTTGCTTTTTTTACGGACGATTGTTATAATTGATTTATGAAACATAAGAAGTTGTTCATTTCGCTTATATCCGTTTGTTCGGTATTTGTAGTGCTTGCGGTTTTTTTGTTCTCCTGGTTCTGCTGTGATTACTACGGCGATTTCAAGGGGTTCAAAAAAGAAATTGCAATACCCGGGCTTAAGGACGGCGCGGTGCCGCAGGGCATAGGGAACAAATATGAAGAAACTTCCGGCGAAAGCGCCGTAACCGGCACGCAACAATACTATTTTATAAGCTGTTATATGCTTGACGGCTCTCCTTCCCGCGTGTACGTAGTGGGCGAAAAGACGGGCGAGTTGGGGTATTTTACGATTAAATATCCCGACGGAACGCTTTGCACGGGGCATTGCGGCGGCGTTGCCACAGACGGGCAGTTTTTATGGGTAGCCAACGACGGCGAAATAATATGCATAAAGTACAGCGGCATATTGGAAAAAGCCAAAGCCAAAGAAAGCGTTGACGTAAACGCCACGTTCGACGCCAACTGCAACGCAAGTTTTTGCAGTTTTGACGGAACTTACTTCTACGCGGGCGAATTTTACCGCAAGGGCAATTACGAAACAAACGAACTGCACCACTTTACCACCCCCACCGACGGCGAGGGCAAGGGCGGCGCGCAGCACAAAGCGGTTTGTTACAGATACAGGGTACGTTCCACCACGAAATACGGACTTATCACCACAACGGTGAACGGCAAAAGCGTGCCCGCCATATACAAGGCGTTTTCTCTGCCCGAAAAAATTCAGGGCATAGCGTTTACGGACGACGCCATAGTGCTTTCGCAAAGCTGGGGGCTTTCCAACTCACGCATACTTGTATACGACAAAGCCACGGCGACGAGGACGGGCAATTACGGTTCTTCCCTGTTCAAGGCGGAGGACGGGCAAAGATGCGATTTGTACTATCTTGACAACAGGTTTTTAAGCGCGGAATATTCGATACCCTGTATGTCGGAAGGGCTTTGCAACATAAAAAACAGAGTGTTTGTGCTGTTTGAATCCGCGGGCAAAAAGTACAAGACGTTTGTCAGGGAACAGTTGCCCAACGTATACAGCTTCCGTCCCACCATCAATAATTGATTAAGACAGACAAACGGGGCTTCGCAGAGATTGCGAAGCCCCGTATTTTACAGGCGTTTTTTATGTTTGGCGCGGCAATATGCCGCGCCGAACTGCGTTTTATACGAGAGATATTTTATCCGAAACCGAACGGACAAGCAGTCCGCGGCGCACCCCTTCGTCTATGCAGGCGGAAACGAACGAGCAAAGTTTTTCCGTCTGGCGGGGAACTTTAAGTTCCTTCAACACGGCGGGGATAAGTTCGTCCGCGTACATACTCACTTTGCCGAGCAATATCGCGCGTATTGCCGAAATCACGTCGAACGGCGTGTAGTCCGCGTCCGAAGAACGCACCTGCGCGCCCTCCTCCGCCCTGTACCTATCGTAGGAAAAACATTTTTCCGTCCTGCCGTAATACACCGTTCCCATCACTTCCACGGAAGAAAAACCGCACTTTGATATCAGCCCGCGCAGGCGGCTTTCTGTCTTTACGCCGCACTTTGCAACGCCGAACAGCGAAAGCGTGCGCTTTATAAGGAACTGCGAGGAAATGGGTTCCTCCGCGCTTACCGTAGCTTTAAGCGCGCGGAGTATTTCGCCCTCGTTTTCGGGCGCGAGCACGAAAGCCGCGTCCTCGTCCCTCGGCGTGAACGCAGACGTTTTGTAGGGCTTTTTAAAACCCGCGGCAACGTTTTTTACGCCGTTGGTAAGCCTATCGAGATAATCCTTTATTTTTTTGATTTCGCGCTTGGGATTGTTGAAGAAGTTTATCGAATACAGTTTATAGACGTTCCAATTGTTGCGCTTTAACGTCTGCACCTGCATTACGAACCTATCCTTGACTGAAAACGGATGGGGTCCGTCGCAGAGTATCGCGAGAATAAATTCGCGCTTGTTGCGGGGATTAAGCACGGCTACGTCTATCTTGAAATCGGAAACGCCCACGTCGCAACGGCAATCGTAGCCGTAGCCGGACAGCTCTTCCGCGATATACTTGCCTATGCCCGTCTTGTTCAAAATAATTTCGTCGCTTTTTACGGAGATGCTCGTCCTGCCCTTTTCGGCAAATTCGAGAAAGGCTTTAAGCCCTGCCACGCCGCGCGAAGTGGTGCGGGACAAATCTATCATAGAATAGCGCATGGACGAGAAAACTATCATTTCCTCGCGGGCGCGGGATACTGCGACGTTCAGACGGCGCCAACCGCCGAATTGATTAAGCGGTCCGAAGTTGAGGGATATTTTGCCTGAAGAATCGGGACCGTAGCAGACGGAAAACAGGATTACGTCCCTCTCGTCGCCCTGAACGTTTTCCAGATTTTTGACGAACAGCGGTTCCTCGCGGGAATACGCCGCGTCGTCCAGCCCGGCGGAAGATATGGCTTTATTTAGAAGTTTTTCGATATACACCTGTTGGGGCGCGCTGAAAGTTACCACGCCTATGCTGGATTTTTTAAGGCGTTCGTCTTTAAGCCGCCTTACAACTTCCGCCACAAGCAATTCGGCTTCCTTTTTGTTGCATTTGCTTTGCCCCCTGTCGTATACTCCGTCCTCCGCGTAGCGCAATTTAACTTTGCTGTCAAGCGCGTCGGGCGAGGGGAAAGTGCACAGCTTGTTGGAATAGTAGCTGACGTTGGAAAAAGCTATTAAACTTTCGTGCTTGCTGCGGTAATGCCAGATGAGGTGCATTTCGGGAATGCCCAAAGCGAGGCAATCGTCGAGGACGGATTCCAAATCTTCCGTTTCGGGGTTGTCCTCGTCCTGCCCGCCGCCCATAAAGAACGCCGTGGGGGGCATCTGCTTGGGGTCGCCCACTATAACCGCGCTTTTTGCGCGGGCGAGCGAGGGCACCGCTTCGCACGTGGGCATCTGCGACGCCTCGTCGAAAATAACCATATCGAAAAGGTCGGTTGACGGCGGCAGATATTGCGAGACGGTTATGGGGCTCATCAGCATACACGGCGAAGTTACGCGCAAAAGTTCGGGAATTTCGGAAAACAGCGTGCGGAGGTTAAGCGAACGCATATTGCCCTTTACGCTGCGCTGGAAGGTCATCAGCTCGACGGCGAGCGCGCCCTCCGTCTCTTTGGAAGGCAGGCGCGAAACAAGCTCGGCGCGAATTTTTGCGCGGGTCAGCGAGGAAAATTCTTCCAGAGCGCGGGCGAAAGCCGCGGCGTCCTCTTCCATCACGCTGGCGGAGAACACGGAAAGGTATTCGTCCGCGGGTATGTTCGTTTGAATGAAGTTGCGGTAGACGTTTTTGCGGAAAGAAGAAAGTATCTGTTTGCCGCTTATCCTGCCGCTTTCCATCGCGTCGGTAAGGAAAGTAAGCCCGCAATCGTCAAGTTTTTTGGCTGTGGATTTATACATACACCACGCGGGCAACATATCGATATTATCTATAAGCGCGGCGCATTTGGAAGAATATTTTTCAAACAGGTCGCAATTTTCAAACAGCTGCGCATCCGCCTTTACCGTTTCGCGGAAATTTTCGCACGCGCGCACAAAGCCGTCCGCCGCCGTAAGAAAGCCCGAAAGCAACGGCGCGAAAGTGCCGCCCGCGCCCGCGCAGGCGCTGTTGAACGCGTCCGCATTGTAATCCATAAACACCTTTGCGCAGACGCCGTGAAGGTTGTAGAGGGGCTTTAAAAATTCTTCCCGCTTTCTGTCGTTTATACTGCCGCGGTAGGAAAAATTGCGGCTTAAATCCGTGGAAGAAAGTATCATTGCGCGGGCTTTTTCAATTTCGTAGGCGCGCTTTATCCATTCCGCCTCCTCGCTTTCTTTAAGCGGCGCGGGGGCAAGGCGGTTTATGCGCTTTATCACGGCGAGCAGAATTTTGGACGAACGGTGATTTTCGCCCCACTTATCCAGCTCGCTTTCGATATCGTCCGCGTATTTTTCTATATCGGGGAGGGCGCGGAAAGTGTTAAGCCAATGCTTTACCTCGCTGTCGTAACGGAGATTTGCGTTGTAAAATTTGTAAAATTCCGCCTCGTCGCAACAGAAAAATTTTTCAAGTTCGCCCGACTTTAAAGTGCGGACTATCCCTATCAGATTTTCAAGTTTTACGTCCGTGAACGTGCTTATCTTCTGATTGAACGCTTCGAGGAACAGCCCGAGATAGTTTTTGAGATGTTTTAATTCCGCCAGAACCACTTCCGCACTGCAGAGGACGGAAGTTTTTACGTCCTTATCGCAGGAAGTGAGATTTATGCCCGAAAAAGGCGAACGGTAAATTCCGCCGCATTCCTTTGCCGCCGCCTGCGCGACGGAAAGCATACGCTCGTATTCCTCCAATTTGGCGGCGGTAAGCGAATCGTAGAAAGAACTTTCGATATTGATAAGTTCGGGCGCGGATTTGTTTTGCAGGTAATACAGTATGCCCTCGTACACGGAAACGCCGAGGCGGCGCTTTTTGTGCAGGGCGGCGGAAGGCTGCTTCAAGTCGGAGCGCAAAGCGGCTATCCTTGCCCCCACCGCGGCGAACTTATCGTCTTCCGCGCCGGCGGAAAGCGAAAGAGTGTTTTCGATAGAGCGCACTATTTCCGCCTTGTCGGCTTTACCCGAATGGAGATTGAGGCAGAAGTCGCCCAGCCCTATGTCTTTAAGGCGCTTTTCAACCACCTGCAACGCCGCCTGCTTTTCAGCCACGAACAGCACCCGCTTGCCCGAAGCGAGGGCGTTGGCGATTATGTTTGTTATAGTTTGGCTTTTGCCGGTGCCGGGAGGTCCGTGAAGCACGAACGTTGCGCCCTTTGCCGACTGCGCAACCGCCGCGTACTGCGTGCTGTCGCAAGCAAGCGGGGTAAGCACGGCGCAGGGGTCTGCGTCGTCCTCTCCCGCCGCCGAAAGTTTGTTGTCCGTAAGCGTGTTGGCGTTGGTAAGCAACCCCTCTATTATCGGGTTGCGCCTGTATTCGTTTATATTGTTTTTTACGTCCGCCCACATTGCGTAGCGCGCGAACGTGAAGTGCGAAAGATATACGTCCTCGAAAACTTTCCACCCGCGCCTGTCCGCGGTTTTGGAACGGAAAGCCGCCAAAGCCTCGGCGGGGGTAAGCCCGCCGTCCTCTATGCCGCGGAGGTCCACGTCGAATTCCTGTTTCAAAAATTCCAGAAGGGTGGTGTTCACTTCACATTCTTCCGAAATTTCCACCGCCGCGCCCTTGCCCTTCAAGCGTTTTAAAACTACGGGAAGCAAAGTTATAGGCGCGTATTTAAGCTCTTTTTCCCCGTCGTATTTCCAGCCGAGGAAGCCGACTGCGAGGTAGAGGGTCTTTGCGCCCGCTTCCTCCTCTGCGGCGCGCGCCTTGCGGATAAGCGACGAGGTAACCTCGTTAAGGTTTTCCGCAGAAGAAGCGCAACGCATAGTCCCGCCCTTCATCTCTATGGATATAAGTTCGGCGAGGTTGCGTATCTGCGCGCCGCCGCCGAAGGGCGGAAGTTTTTCGCTTTCCGACGGGGTAAGCGTAAATTTGTCGGCACAGGCGCAATCCGCCGTAAAGCCCGCCGCCGAAGCGCACACTATGTGCAGACAATCGCGCGTATAGCGGAAATTGAGGAGGTTGTTTTTAAGCGAAAGGTCAAGCAGTCTGCGCTGCCAATTTTTATCTTTGGAAGCGGCGCGGGCGTATTCAAAGCCCTGCGATCTTATCAGCTCGTCCGGTTTTTCGTCGTAAGAAAACTGTTTGTTATCCAACAGCTCGTAACCTGCCGCCGTCTTTACCTTTATGGGCATGGGGAACTGCCCGCCGATGCGGCAACGCTTTACGTCTATGCATATTTCATATTCGCCGCGGGTCAGCGCGGAAAGAAAATGCGCTTCCGACGTGGCGCAACTTGCGTTTTTGTGCGCGAAAAGATCGTCCACGTCGAACACGGCGAGGTTGTTTACGCCCTCCGCAACGTATTTTTCGATAAGTTGCATATCGTCCTGCACGGCGGAGGAAAAACAGCTTTCGTACAGCCATACCCCCACGCCCGCTTTGTTTTTGCCCAACAGGATTACGGGGTTTAGTTTTGCCGCTTCCAGACAGGACGCCGCAAAAGCCGCCATCCCCAGCGGGGACGCGCTTTTATCGGTAAGTATGCGGGAAACGTCGCCCACGGACACGGGGGAAAAGACGTCTTCCTGCAAGGCGGAAGAAACTTCCTGACGGCGGATTGCGGAAAACAGCGCGGCAAACGCGCCGCGCACGGCGGATTTATCGCCTGCGGCGTAACCCGCCCATTCGGAGGAATATCCCCACGTTTTAAGTTGCAAGCCCGCTTCCGCCAATATTTTTTGACAATCGGCAAGCCGCGGGCGGACGAAGCAAGCCAGCGTTTCCGCGTCGCCCGGAACGCCGCCGAAATAATTTATGGGCAAAGCCTGCAAATCCGCCTGCAACGTGCAGATAACGCCCGAACCGCCCGTAAGCTGTACGGTGACGGTACAATTTTCCGGTTTAGCCAGATCGGCGAGGTATTTGGGGTTAAGCGCCTCCTCTACGGACAGCGACACGCTGCTTTCGGGGGAAATTTCTGGTACGGGAACGGTGCGTGGCAAGATAAGTTCCGTAGAACCGCAAAGCCCCACGGTAAGCCCTTCCAAAACCTTTTCGCCCCTGTTGCAAATTTTAAAAGACGTGAACAGCGGACGGCGGCAATAATACGTCGCATAGGACACATAATTTAAAAGTTCGCCTTCGAGTTCCACGTCCTCGACAGCTTTTTTTGCAGGCATAAAAGTTACTCTCCTATCAGCCGGAATTATATCACTTCCCGAAGATTTTTGCAAGCGCAGTCCGGCATTTGCGCGCCCCGTTACGGGAAATTATTGACTTTGCCCGCGCGCGATAAACGGCGGCGGGACGTAAGATTATCTTATTACCGCAAGGTATTTAAGCGCCCTTGTGTACGCCACGTACTTTTCGTTGGGCGACATATCGCCGTCTGCAACGCACACCGCGGAAAATTCAAGTCCCTTGCTTTCGTAAACCGTCATAAAATTGATTTTCGTTTTGGAAATGCCGCCCGTTTCGCGCACTATGTTGTAACTTTTGCGGACGAACTTGCGGAAATTGTTTTCGGTGCAGATAACCGCGCGCAAACCTTTTTTATCTTCGAGATAGCCCGTCGCCCCGCGCGAATCCACCCGCGCGACTTCGTCCCCGTCCTCGCCTATGCAGGTCATATCTATGCCGAGATTATCCGCCACGAATTTTACTATCTTGCCCGTGTTGCGGTAGTTGGTGTTAAGGTTGTATACGGGATAGCCCGCGCGTTCCCAACCGTTTATGCCGCGGAACGGGGTTATGTTCTGTTTAAGGTCGCCGAAAACGTTGAAGGCGGCGTCCGCGTTTACGGCGCGCAATACCGAATATTCCGAAGAGGAAATATCCTGCGCCTCGTCCACGAACACAAAGCCGTAGCGGGGCGTAAGTTTATATCCCAGCGTGGTGAGTATGAGGCAGATGCAGAACGGGTCGCTTTTAAGCAGGGCTTTATCCGCGACGTTGTACTTGATTTTAGCCTTTTTAACCGTTTCGCGGTAGAAAAGCCTTGCCACGTCGCCCGTGTTTTCGCATCTGCCCAAAGCGGAAATAAAACTTTCGCCGCGCAGTACGTCGGCGAAATCGTACACTATCCCGAAATCCGCCGAAATGCGGAGTATGCGGGATATTGCCCCGTCGGTTTCTTCAAGCACCTGCTCCCGGCGGGCTATTCTGTCCGCATACGTGTAGGTTTCCGTGCCGCCCGCATTTGTTCTGTAACGGCGAAGTTCCTGTATTTCCTTTTCGACGTCGGCTTTAAGTTTAACGAGGTCGTCCGCCGCGGTTTTGCAGATTTTAGCCGAATAACGCCTTATGAATTTTACGGCGCGCAAAAATGTTATAAGCTGGCTGTAAAAATACGCCTGCGTATCCATCCTTTTGTCGGTTTGCAAAAGACCGAGAAATTCCGCGCAGTCCTGTACGCAATTGAACAGATACCGCATCTGCTTTGTGTAATACAGTCCGCCGCCCTGCTTTTCCTTGATTTCGCCGAGGATACACCGCCTTACGCGCAGGGAACAGTTTTTTATAAATTCGTATTCGGCGCGCTGACGTCCGAACGCTTCAAGCACGGCGGCAACCGTCTGCCTGCACTCTTCCGCGGCGAACATACCGTGCGCCCCGTCGAAAAATTTTGCCGTTTTCGCCTTTAAGTCGGTTGCAAACCTGTCCGAATAGATATAGTCGTAATATCCTTCCGGGACGGGCGCGAAGCGGTCGATTCTTGCGCCGATATCCAGCCCCACGCTTGAAAGCAGGCGGAGAAAATAATTTTCCAAAGTGGATGTGCGCACTTTTTCCAATTCCAGCACGGCGGACAGTTCGTCTATGAACGAGTTGAAGGAATCCGACGGCGTAATTACAAGCACGTCGGAGGGCTTCAGCCTCTCGTTGTTGTAGAGGATATATGAAAGCCTGTGCAGCATTATCATCGTTTTGCCGCTACCCGCAACGCCCTGAACGGCGAACTGCGCGCGCTCCGGCAAGGTGATTATGGAATACTGCTTTTCCTGTATGGTTTCGATTATGTCGCAAATTTCCTTCTTTTCCTTGCGGGAATTTAAAATTTCCTTTAAGAAAGGGTCGAAAATAAGCGCCTCGTCCCTGCCGCCTATCTCTTCCGCGGTGAGATACTCCGAAAGATTGAGATATTCGTTTTTCATATCCAGCAATTTGCCGTTGCCCGTGCGCAGGGCGCGGCGCAGGATAAGTTTGTAAGTATAATCGTTTATGGTGAAGCCCGTAAGGCTTTTTTGGTAATACTTCCTCGCCAAAGGGGCGCGCCAATCCACAATTTCAAGCCCCTCGTCCCCGCGCTTGCCTATATAGTAACTGTTGTAGCCTTCCTTTTCGTCCACGACGTCCATACGCGCGAAATAGGGTTCCTCGAAAAAGGGCTTGTATCTGCCTATGGCAAGCCGCAGGCGGGAAATTTCGGCGTTTAACTGCAAAATTTCGCCGAGGGTTTCGGAAGTGCGCTCTTCCGCGGAGGAAAGGCTGCGCTTTTTTTCAAACGCCGCAACTATCTTTGTTTTTATGCGGTTGATATACAAAATTTTAAGCAACTGCATGCACGCCGAAATGCGCGAGCTTTCGTAGGAAAACTGCGCGTCGGAATCTAGAAGTTGCAGAAAGAAATTTTTATCGGTCTGTCTGTGGGGATTTATTGTTTTTTTCAGTAAATCGAGATCTGCCATAAAGTTACCCGCTATTTGAAAATTATAACACAGCCGCACGAAAAACGCAAATAAAATATTTATGTTTTATTTGCGGCGGAAGCAAAAGCCGCGACGGTGGACAAAAGCGCAAATTTGGGGGGGCAATATTGCATTTTATATGTTATAATGAAAATATGAAGAAGTTTGCAAACGTGCGCGTACCCTCGCTGTGCGCCGCCGCGCTTATCGCAGGCGTTACAGCGGGTTGTATTTGCGCTTACTTCACACGCGATATAAAAATCATAGCCGCAATCGCGCCCGTATGCGCGGCGCTGTTTATTTTGCTTTATATTGCGGGCAAGGCGCGCGTTGCAAAAATTATCGCCGTTACGTGTCTGTTCCTTATCGTCGGCGCGCTGGCGGGAAGCATAAAGACAGAGGTATATTCGCGGCAGAATATCCCGTCGGAAATCCCCTGCCGCATAGAGGGCGTTATACGGGAATACGGGGATTACGACGGCGGAAATTACGTTATAATAAGCAGTGCGAAAGCGGACGGCAAGCGCGTGGGAGGAAAAATATGCGCGTACTTTGCAGGCGGAACGACGTGCAAGGCGGGATACGCGATACGCTTTACCGCACCGCTTGAAAAATGTTCTGCATTTACCTACGGCAAAATAAGCGACAGGGCGATAGAGAACATAAAATACGTTTGCCACACCAACGGCGAGGCGGAAATACGGCACAGGTTTGCTCCCCTTGCCGCCCTCCGCACCGACATTAAAAATCTGCTTTACGACAACCTTTCGCCTTCCACCGCAACCGTGGCGTACGCGATGCTTACGGGCGAAACGTCGCAGATGGAACAGACTACGCTTACAACCTTCCGCAACGGCGGCGTGGCGCATATCTTCGCCGTATCGGGGTTGCATATCGGGCTTGTATACGGGATTTTGAATTTTATATGTAAAAAACTGAAACTTAACAGGTATGTTAAAACCGCGGTTTGCCTTACGGTAGCCACCCTTTACGCGGGGCTGTGCGGGTTTACCCTATCTTCCGTGCGCGCGCTTATAATGTGTTTTACGGCGGGCGTGGCGGCGCTGACGAGAAACAAGCGGGATTCGTTGAACAGCCTTGCCGCGGCGGTGATAATAATACTTCTCATAAGCCCGCTATCGCTGTTTTCGGCGGGATTTGCGCTTTCGGTATGCGCGGTGACGGGGATAGCCGCCCTGTCCGCGAGGATAAGAAAGGCTTTGCATAAATTGCCGCGGCGGCTTGCCGACAGCGTAGCCGTTTCGCTTTCTGCACAAGCGGGAACGATGCCCGTTTCGTTGACGGTATTCGGCTATATAAGCGGGGCGGGACTGCTGTTGAACATAATAATCATCCCCTTGCTTTCGGCGTGTTTCGCAATGCTGTTCACGGGCACGGCGGCGGGGCTTATATTTCCGTATGTTTCAAAATGGATAATAAAAGCCGCGTGCGCGCCGCTGGAAGGGTTGCTTTCCTTCCTCGTTTCCTGCGGGTTTGAAAAATCGCTGCTTAAAGGCTTTGGCGGGGTTATATTCGTTGCCGCGTACATAATTTGCGCGGCAGTTGTTTCGGACAAAGCGAACATATCCGTAAAAAAGCGGATTGTAATTGCGGCGATAGGCGTTGCGGTGATGATAAGTTCTGCATTGGGCGGCGCATATATGCCGCTTAACAACTATCGGGCGGTATGCGGCGGGGACGGTTACGGAACGGTGACGGTGTTACGCCGCAGAGGCAAAAGCATTGTTATTACCGACGGGAAATGTTCGGCGGCGAGGGTGAAAAACTTTTTGGACAAGCAGTGCGCGGGGAAAATTTCCGCTTTGATTATGGTGGGCGGGGTTGACGTTACCGCCGTGACGGAATACGGAGAAAATTTCGGTTGCGTGTACCTTTACGGCGCGGAGGATGCGACGGGTGATTACGAAGGGACGACGGTAAATTACCGCGCAAATTTTGTACTCGACGACATATATTTTGCTTACGGCGACGCGGACAACCTGAACGCGCAGGTTGAAAGGGTGAACATAACCTTTTCGGCGGACGGCGCCGAGCCGGACTACGGCACAGAACTATATATTTCGGCAAAGGCGTATTACGGGCAATGCAAATATTCGCTGAACTGCGACGCCTTTATCCACACGGGATACGCCGCGTTTGATATACGCGGGGCGAAAATCGAAAAAACCTGCGCGTTGAAGATATTATAAAAAAAGCGCCGCCGTTTACAAACGGCGGCGTTTTAACGCTGTTGTTTCAGGTAGAGGGCGTTGACCCGTCGGGGGGAGTATTTTTATCCTCTTCCTTTTCGTTATATTCGCGGATAAGCCCGAGAAGTTCAAGCGATTTTACGCTTTTTTTGCTTTCGCGGTAATCAATGTTTGCCGCGGCGCCCACAGGGATTTTTCTTTCCGCGGCGACGGAGGCTATCAAGGCGAGAGCCTTATCCGCCGTTGCGAAGGTGGGAACGGTTATTTTTGAGGGTACGAATTCATACAGTTCGTAACGGGAAACATTTTGCACGTTCAAGCCGCTTAAACGGGGGTCGGCGGGCTGGATGGAAAGGCAAACCGTAACCACCCCTTCCTGTATGCTGAGTTTGGCAAATGCCTTGCCCCCGTAGGAAAACGTTTCGTGTTCCCACGCCATATAGTCGTTTACGTTTCTGTAAGACAAAATTGCGTTTTTTAGTCTGCCGTAAATAACCTGCGCGCTTTCGTCCGCCTGATTGAGGCGGGCGGAAAACGAAAAATCGTAAGTTTTCATAATTCCGTCTTCCGTCTGCACGCGCTTTATTTCCATATCCGGCGTAACAAGTTCTACGGGCGGTTCCGCTTCCGGCGCCGCCACGTTTTTGTTAAGTTTACGGATAAGCACAAGCAAAACCACGTCTACCGCAAGGAACAGCGCAATGCATGCGCAAAGCGCGATTACCGTGACGGTTTCGGTTTTTGTCATGGCGGCAAGCGCCATAAAGACCATACCTTTCATATTTTCCCCCGAAGTTGATTATCTGAAAAATTCCGCATAAATAGCTTTTATGCATTTTTCGTAATCGTCGTTATCCACGCCGATTATTATATTAAGCTCGCTGGAGCCCTGATCTATCATCTTTACGTTTATATCCGCGGCGGCTATCGCGCCGAAAAGTCTTGCGGAAGTACCTACGGACGAGGACATACCGTGCCCGACGGTTGCCACAAGCGCGATATTTTCAATCACGCGGACGGTATCGGGTTCCACGGCGCGCTTTATCCCCTCCTTCACCCTTTCCAGCTTACCCACAAGGGCGTCCGCCGAAATTACAAGCGACATCGTGTCTATGCCGGATGGAATGTGTTCAACCGAAATATTTTCGCTTTCGAGTACGGAGAGAACCTTCCTTACAAAGCCCACTTCCTTGTTCATAAGCGATTTTTCGATGAAAATTACGGTGAAATTTTTTTTGCCCGCTATACCCGTTACTATGTTGCCGCTGTGGGTATAACGGGAAATGGGCAATATAAGCGTGCCTTCGTCCTGCGGGCGGAAGGTGTTGCGTATCTGTATGGGAATATTGGCTTTACGCACGGGGAATATCGATTCGCTGTGCAAAACGTTTGCGCCCATATAACTCAACTCGCGCAGTTCCTTATAGGAAAGCGAGCGGATGCGGCGCGGACTGTCCACGAGGTTGGGGTCGCAGGCGAGAAAGCCCGAAACGTCCGTCCAATTTTCGTACAGAGAGGCGTTTACCGCGCGCGCCACGACAGAGCCGGTTATGTCCGAACCGCCGCGGGAAAAAGTTTTTACTTTGCCGTGTACGTCGCAACCGTAAAATCCCGGGAATACCGCGCGGGAACAGCCCGCCGCGGCGGCGGATATCGCCTTGTACGTCCTGTCGCCGTCCAGCGTGCCGTCGGCGTTGAAAAATATAACTTCTTCCGCGTCTATAAATTTTGCGTCCAACACTTCGGCTATTATGCGCGCGCAAAGGTATTCCCCGCGGGACGCGGTGAAATCTTCGCTTTTTTCGGCGTCTATCCTGCGGCGCGTCTGTTCGAGGACGGCGCCTATATCTATTTTCAGTCCCAACTGCGCGGCGATGCCCGTGAAGCGCGACGCGACAAGCGCAAACGTCTTTTTGCAGGTGCCGCTTTCATTCAGCTCGCCGTGGCAGGCGTAAAGCAAATCGGTTATTTTGCTGTCGCCCGAATAGCGTTTGCCCGGAGCGGAAACGACTATGTAGCGGCGCTGACTGTCGCCGTCGATAATCTTTTTGACTATGTTTATTACGTTTGCGTCCGCCATGGACGTACCGCCGAATTTACAAACTTTAACAGCCATCAGCTTTACTTTATCCTTTTAGCTTCGAGATAATACCGTTTTTCGCAACCTTCGCCCATGGAAAAAGTTTTGCGGGGCAACGCGCCGTATTTTACGATATAATCGAAAAAGTCAGATTTTTCAACCGCGGGCATAATTACGCCTACGCCGCCGTTTTTTACAAGTTCTTCAAGATTTTTTTCGCCGTGGATATAATCCACTTCCCCGCCGTAACGCTTTATGAACCCCGAAATATATTCGTCGAGTTCGCGTATCCCCTGCGGAACGTCGTCCGCAAAGGCAAGCGGGGTTTTGCCTGCCGCCGTAACGGCGTACGCGGCGTTTCCGCCGGAAAATTCAAGCCCTTGCATAAATTGCCCTTCCCTGTCCGTTTTGACAAGGCGGAAAATGGGTTCGAATTCAAGCGCGGGGTCGAATATGTTTACCGCCTCGCAGAGGGCGAACCTTGCGGGGTGGCATAGACTTTCGCTTTGGGTAAGCGCGGGCTTTAAATTTTCCCAACAGGTCTTTGCCGCCGCAAGCGAATGATTTCCGTCGCCGACGGCGAAAAGCAACCCGTCCTTTATAAGCGAATAGAAAGCCGCCGTCACTTCTTCGGGGTTATTTATCAGATTGCCGCGCAGATATCCGCCGCCCATATTAAGCGCAAACGAATACAGCTCGCGCCCGCTTTCAACCGCTTTAAGCACTTTGCCCTGCGGATCATCGTACAACAACATTATATGGGGAAGCTCTATCGGGGCGTCCCGGCGTATGGCTACGCGGGGAGGAATTCTTTCGAGAATGGTTGCTTCGGTAGAGCGGACGGGCGAACATACGCCGCCTTTGAAGCTGTAATCTTCAAGGTCTATCGCAAGCATTATGCCCGTGCGCGTACCCGATTTTTCGGTGGTGCGCCTTACGAGTATCATACCCTCCGTCTCTTCGAAAATTCCGTCGCGGAGATATTTTTGCATTGCGGCGTTGATTGCGGCTATGCGGGCGGATTGATTTTCCTTTAAGTAAATTTCGGGATAAACGAGGTTCAGCGCGCTGGGCTTTTTGCCCACGAACTTTTCCAATTCGCGCCAATAATCCCCTTCCGAAGTGAACTGGTCGCAGGCGACAACCGCCCACGCCGTCATATCCACGCCCTTTGGAAGCAATATCTTTGGAATACGTACGGTGTTCATATCAAACGTTGATAAACAGCACGCAAAGCGCGCCGAGGGCTATAGCCAACAGTTTAAGGGGGATATTTTGCGTGAAGAATCCTTTTAAAAATTTCAAAACTTTTTTCATCTTCTTGCCTCCGCCGTAAGATCGGACCAATAATAATCGTTCAACGCGTTTTTGATATCCGAAGCGTCCGCATACTTCTTCTTTATTACGCCGTTTTTAACTATCGAGATAATGCCCGTTTCCTCGGAAACGACAATCGCCGTAACCGAAGCCACCGTGGTAACGCCCAACGCGGCGCGGTGGCGGCTGCCCATTTCCTTGGGAAGATTTTCGCTTTGCGCCAAAGGAAGGAAACAGCCCGCGGCGTAAATTTTGTTGCCCTCTATCACCATTGCGCCGTCGTGCAAGGGCGCCTTGGGATAGAACACCGCCTCTATCATCTGCGAATTTATTTCCGAATTTATTATCGTGCCGCTTTCTATTATGCCTTCGGGAAGGTTTGCGTTGGAAAGCACAATAAGCGCGCCTATATCGTTTTTGGACATATTCTGTACGGCGCGGATAACTTCGTCTATGATAAGTTCAACGCCCGTAACAGTCATAGTGTCGCCCTTGCTTTTTTTGACGTTGCTGTCAAGCAGGGAACGCTTGATTTCGGTATTGAACATCGTGAACACGAGAAGGGCTATCATGGAAATTATCACAAGCAGGAACTGCGAGCTGATCTTTTCCGAAAATGCGAACGCAAAGCCGCAAAGCACGACGAATGTTACCACCACCGCCGCAAATTTTGTGGCTTTGTTATCTTTAAGCACCTTGAAAACAAGGTAAAACACCGTTGTGAAGAATATGAATTGAAGAATTACCGAAACATACTGTTCCGGTATCACGACGGTGAAAAAATCCACTATTCCGTTTTTTACGTCCGTAATGTTTTTCATTTTATCCTCTCTGTCATTCCATTATATAATTAAAAAAGAAAAAAATAAAGCGTTTGAAGCGGCGTATAGGCAGACTTTTGAAAAAATACTTACATATATCCGAAAAACAGCGTGCATTTAACTTTTTGAAGCGCCGCCGGCGGGGTTATCAACCCGCCCTTTATGCCCGACACGGCTTCGTACACAGCCGACAGATAGCCGCGCAGAGCGACCGCGCCTATGCGGCGCGCCTGCTCGCGGTTTTTGGTTACGGCGTATTCCTTCATGCCGAGAGAGGACGCAAGCTGTGCGGCGGATTCGCCAGATTCGAGGCACATAAGCAGATTTTTGAGATAGGTAAACAGCCCCGAAAGCACGCCCGTTTCGTCCCCGTTTTTCACGCACAGTTCGTTGAGAACGCGGTTGAATTTATCGTAATCCCGGTACGCAATGGCGTTGGTCATCTCGTATAGCCTGTATTCTGCGTCCTTGAACACGAGCCCTTCAACTTCTTCGGCGGTCAGTTCGCCGCTCATCTTATAATCTATCAGTTTTTCCACTTCCACGCTGACGCGCGCCATATCGCAGAGGCAATAGCGGGCGATAGCCGTGCAAGCCGCCGCCTGCGCGGCGATACCCGCGCGCTTGAAAGTGATATACACCCATTTTGCAACCGTTTCCTCGTCGGCTTTGCCGCAATCCACGTAAGTTACGCCGTGTTTGCGCTTTAAATCAACGCCCTTCTTCGCGCCGGAATTCAATATCAGAAGTATAGCGGACGGCGGAAAATTATCGAAGGTGGGCTTCAATTTGGCGAAATCGCTTTCGGAGGGGTAAAATTCGCTTATCTTCACTATCCTCTTCGCCGCCATAAACGGATAATTTTCAAGCGCGGCTATAAGGCGGGAAATTTCCCCGCCGCGCATGCTTTCCCCGTCGAATACGGTGAGGTTCAGCTCGGGAAATTCAAGAAATTCTTTTTCTATCGTTTCCGCGCCTTTCAGCCTGAAATAGGCGTCCTCCCCTTCAAGCAGATATATGTTGCGCGCGCCGCCGCGCACGTCTTGTTTAAGTTCGGTAAATTTCATTGTAGGTTTCAGTTGAGTTCAAACAGCAAAAGAAATTGTTTAAGCGCGAACGAAGCCGCGGAATGTTTGGGCAACGCCACGCCTATCCCGCGCGAAGGCATGGGCGGATAGACGTTCAATTCGAACAGTTGCCCGTCCTCGAGATAGTTTTTGCAATATTCGCGGGGGACGCACCCCACGCCCGTGCCCTTTACGGCAAGCCGAAGCATAAGGTCCCAACCCGCAACTTCTATGTCGGGGCGCAGTTCAACGCCCAACCTTTCCGTGAACGAAGCGAGGGCGCGGCGGGCGACGGTGTTTTCCTCTATCATAAGCAGGGGATATTGTTGAAGTTCCTCTATCCGCACCGTCCTGCCCTTCAAACCCGAAAATTTATTGCCCGCGACGAAGATGTCGTTGAGGTGGAACACGGTGTTGTAAAACTTTACGTCGTCGTCCGCTATGGGCAGGTTTAGGAAGCCCACGTCGCACTTGCCCTCTTTAAGCTGGTTAAGCGTTTCGGGCGAGGTGGCGGAAATAAGTTCCAGCCGCACGGCGGGGAAACGGCTGTTGAACAGCGCGATTTTATCCGCCAGCAGATGGGCGAATATGGTATCCGTTGCGCCTATGCGGACGGTGCCAGCGGGGGTGTTTTTAAGTTCCATAAGTTTATTTTCGGCGTTTTCTATCAAAGTAAGCGCCTCTTCCACGCTTTTATAGATAAGTTTTCCGCCGGCAGCCGAAAGCTCCATTCCGCGGTGGGTGCGGTTGAAAAGCGAAACGCCCAACTGCCCTTCAAGCTGTTTTACCGCCTGTGACACGGCGGGTTGGGAAATATACAGCTCCTGCGCCGCCTTTGTTAAACTGCCGCACTTTGCAACCGTATAAAAAACTTTGTACAATTCGAGATTTACCATAATTCACCTATTTCCCGACGCAAAATTTTGAAAACACTTCGTTTATTATCTCTTCGGAAGCCGTTTCGCCCGTTATTTCGCCCAAAGCGCTCCACGCCTCCGTCAAATCGGCGGAAACTACGTCCGCGGGGAATTGCCCTGCGGCGGAAAGGAAATTTTCAAGCGAAGCGCGGGCGCGTTCAAGCGCAAGGTAATGCCTCTTTTCGGTGACGTACGCGCCGCCCTGCGGCAACGAACCCGCCGCCGAACTTAAAAGGGAAAACAACTTATCCATACCCTCGCCCGTGGCGGCGGAAACTACCGCGTCATATTCGCCGGAGGGGCGGGCAATATCGCATTTGTTGAAAATTTTGAAAACTTCGGCGCAGGTTTCGGGCAGTTCCGCTTCGCCCGAACCGTCGTCCACGGAAAGCACCACGTCCGCAGAAGAAATTATCGATTTGGCGCGGGATATGCCCATTCCTTCCAACTCGTCGCGGGATTTGCGTATGCCCGCGGTATCTATAAGATTATATTTCACGCCGCCGAGAATTATTTCGCCCTCCACCGCGTCGCGCGTGGTGCCCGCGCGGGAGGAAACTATGGCTTTGTCGTAGCCGAGCAGACTGTTGAGAATAGAACTTTTGCCGGCGTTGGGTTTGCCGCAGATGGCTACGTTTACCCCGTCGCGCATCTTTTTGCCGACAGAATATGTGGAAAGCAGGGTGTTTACCGCTTCAAGCGCTTTACCCGCCATACCGCGCACGTCCACGGACAGCACGCCGTCCTCGTCCTCTTCGGGATAATCTATCTCCGCGGCAACCGCGGCGAGCGCGCCCTTCAAAATATCCTGTATGGCGCGTACTTCGCCGGAAAATTTTTCAAAGTACAGCATATTGCCCGCGCGGATCGCGGACAGATTTTCGGCGGATATCATATCCGCCAGCCCCTCTGCGGATGACAGCGTCAGCTTGCCGTTTATAAAAGCGCGGCGGGTAAATTCGCCCGCTTCGGCAAGCCTCGCCCCGTTTTTAATCACGCTTTCAAGCACGCCGCGGGCTATCCCCGTGCCGCCGTGACAGTGAAATTCCACCACGTCCTCGCCCGTAAAGCTGTTGGGGGCGGCGAAATAGACCATATAGCCGTAATCGGTGAAGTTTTCGCACAAAATCTTCCCCGGATACATGCGGTTGGGGATTATACTTTCCGCCTTTTTGCCGGACGGCGCAAACATTTTAAGCGCCAACGGCAGCGGGCTTCCGCCGCTTATCCTTATTATCGCCACCCCGCCTATACCCTGCGGGGTGCTTATAGCCGTGATATTTTCCTGCATAGTTATTTTCTGCTATAACCGTAACTTATATTTATATAAAAAAATTATAGCACCGCATTAAAAAAAATGCAAATAAAAAAGGGCGCGTTTGCGCCCCTTTATTTTCAGTTGCCTACTCCGTCGAAGGGATCCTGCGGGGGATTTCCTCCGCCCGCGCCCAAGCCGCCGAAGGGATCGTCGTCGTTGTGCCCGCCGTTTGCGTTACCGCCGTCCGCGCGGTTGCTTTCCGCATTTTCCGGAGGTTCGGGCGGGTTGTACGTGCGGTTATTTCCGTAAGGGTTTTGGTTGTAAGGGTTGTTCTGGAAGTTTTGCTGTTGCTGTTGCTGATACATCCTGTACTGTCTTTCCTGCTGTTTGCGGATATATTCGCGGTAGTTCATCGCCCTGTTGTTGCGCACGACGAAGAACAGTATACCCTGTATGGGGAACAGTATGCTTGTGATGGTGAACAGGAAATAGCGGTTTGCCGCGTACGTCTGGAAGAAGCAGACAAGCAAAGCCGCTTGCACGAGGACGTAAAGCAAATCCACCCAACGCAAAATATATTCGTAAAGGTACAGGGCTATCCAACCCATCCACGCGTAGTTTACGGGACCGTTATACCCGTAGGTTGCGACCGTATCGCCGAAAATGGTGGTCTGTTCCTTCACCACAACTAACCAACCGTGAGACGTTACGTAAGCCGCGCAGACGTAATACAGCACGAAAGTTACAAACAGCACGGCTTCCATCACCGCCGCAACTATGCCTATCTTTTTGGCATTGATGCTGTAAAACCCGTTCTTTTGGGCGCATACGCCGATATAATAGGTGTTGAAGAACGGCAGAAAAGCCATCCACTTGTTTTTGTAGCCTTCCCTGCGGGCGATTATGAAAAGCGCAACCGCCTGAAACACGAATACGACTATGAAGCAAAGCCCGCCTACAAGCAGTTGCAGCCAAAGCTGTTCCAGCCCCATCGTCTGTGATATTGAAGCATATTCGAATAAATCCATCTGTATCCTCTCTTATTTACCCGATATATATTTTATTATAGCTAAATGGTAAAAATAAAAACGC
Organism: uncultured Clostridia bacterium; assembly: GCA_947627575.1. GTDB lineage: Bacteria > Bacillota > Clostridia > Christensenellales > Borkfalkiaceae > Coproplasma. The sequence goes on along the minus strand of CANQWN010000004.1, from coordinate 81,774 downwards.
AATGTGAAAAAATTGTTAAATGCTTACCCGAAAAGGGGAAAACCGTAGTCAACGCTTACAAGGGTAAGCCCCTTTGCGGGCATAGTTTTGCCCACGGAATTTCTGGAAGGCGAGGAAAGACTTTCCTCAACCCTGCCGCGCGGAATAACGCCCATTGCGCAGTTAAGCGCGGTGCCGACCATAGTGCGCACCATATTGTAGAGAAAGCCGTTGCCGCAGACGTAAAATTCCACCGCGGTATAATTTTCGCGGACGTCCGCGGAGACGGTGAAGGAATACACCGTGCGCACGGTTGTCTTTGCGGAAGAACCGCTGGCGCAGTACGCGGCAAAATCGTGTTCGCCCACAAATATATTGCAAATATCGCGCAAAACGCCGATATCTGCGCCGCCTTTCATATTTACGTAATACCTGTCAAGCGTGGGTATCCTGCGGGGCGAAAAGTATACGCGATAGCGGTATGTTTTGCGCTTTGCGTTCCTGCAACAATCGAAATCGTCGGGCGCGGCGGCGGATTTTATCACGCTTATATCTTCGGGAAGATAAAAATTCAACGCGTCCGCCATTTTTTCGGGCGGAACAGAACTTTCCGCCGTAAAACAGCACACCTGCCCTTCGGCATGCACGCCGCCGTCCGTTCTGCCGCTTGCGTGCACTGCCGCGCGGTATCCCAAAACCTTGCACACAGCCTCTTCTATCTTCTGCTGGACGGTTACGGCGTTGTTCTGGAACTGCCAACCGCCGTAATTGCCCCCGTCATATCCCACAAGTAACGCGTATTTCATCATCTCAACCTTATATATACGTATATTTCTGGATAGATGTCGTATGCATATATATTCAGCAACACCACGCCCGCGATAAGCGACGCGAACAAGAGAAATATCAGCAGATCCCGCCAGCCGAATTTCAGTTTTTTGTATTTGGTGCGCTTGTTGGAGCCGGTATAGCAACGGGCGTCCATTGCGTCGCCCAATTCCTCCGCGCGGCGGAAAGCGCTTATAAGCAGCGGGATAAGCACGGGGATAACCGCCTTTATCCGTTTGAAGATATTTCCGCTTTCAAAATCGGAACCCCTCGCCTTCTGCGCGGAAATTATCCTGTTTGTTTCGTCTATAAGCGTGGGAATAAAGCGCAACGCGATTGACATTATAAGCGCGAGGGCGCGCACGGGGAAGCGTATCCACGTAAGCGGCTTTAATAAACTTTCCACCCCGTCCGTCAAAGCGACGGGGGTTGTGGTAAGCGTTAAAAGCGCGGAGCCCATTACGAGAAAAAGCAACCGCAGGCTGAAAAATATTGTGAAGATAACCCCTTCGAGATATATCTTTATCTTCCACCACTGCCAAAGCAGATTTTGCCCGCCGTGGAAAAGCAGGTTTAAAACGGCGGTGAAGATCATTATCACGAGTATCGCCTTTATCGAGCGCAACACTTTGAGAAGGGGAACGCGCGAAAAGATTATGCCCAGCGAAAGCACTATGAAGCACAGCGCCAGCGAATAAAAATTTTTTGCGAGGAAAAGCGCTACTATATACGCTATCAGCGCAAGAAGTTTTATGCGCGGGTCGGATTTGTGCGTGAAGGAATTTACGGGGTAGTACTGCCCGAAAGTTACGTCGTTAAGCATCTGGCGCGCCTCCGTAAATTTCTATCGTCTTTCGCGTGAAATCTTCCGCGGTAAGATCCGAATTTATCTCTATGCCGCTTTTGTTTAAAAGCGCGCTTATCTTTGCGGTGAGCGGCACGTCCAATCCCAGCGCGACAAGCTCGTCCGCGCGGGAAAACAGTTGCGCGGGGTGCCCGCACGCCCAAAGTTTGCCGTCCGATATTACGGCGGCGCGGGTGCAGTTTTCGGCAACTTCGTCCATATCGTGGGAAACTATCACCACGGTTTTGCACCAATCGCCGTGCAACCTGTGTAAAAGCGACATAATCTCGCGCTTGCCCGCCGGGTCAAGCCCCGCGGCAGGCTCGTCGAGGACGAGTATTTCCGGCTTTGCCACTATCACGCCCGCTATCGCAACGCGGCGCTTTTGCCCGCCGGAAAGATCGAACGGGGATTTGTCCTTTACCTCTTCGTAATTCAAACCCACCACTTCTATGCTTTCCCTGACGTAACGTTCCGTTTCTTCGCGGGAGAGATCTTTTTTGAAATTTTTAAGGGCGAACGCGACGTCCTCGAACACGCTTTCCGCAAAAAGCTGATATTCGGGATATTGGAAAACCATTCCCACGCTTGCGCGCAGTTCCCTGAACGGGCATTTTCTGTCGGAAAGATCGAAACGCCCCACACGTATTCCGGAAACGACGGGCGCGGGCTTGCCCTTTTTGGCTTTGGGTTTTTTGTAATGTTTTTGCGCCTGCGGCAATTTTATAAGCGCGTTGAGGTGCTGTATAAGCGTGGATTTGCCGCTGCCCGTATGCCCTATCACGCCGAAAAATTCGCCCTCGGCTATGCGCAGGGTGACGTCGTTCAACGCGCGGGTGGCAAACGGGGATTTGCGGGAATATGTGAAGGAAAGATGATTTATATCTATGTCCCATTCCCCGCCTGCGGGTTCCGCGGGCGGCAAAAACGGGGGATTTTTGCAGGGAATTTTTCCCGATTTTGCAAAATTGCGCTCTATCTCCGCGGCAAGCTGTTCGGGGCGCAACACGTCCTTTACGTCCATACCCGCCGCGCGCAAACCGCGGGATATGGCGGTTATCCTCGGGAGGGAAAGATTGAACGTTTCGAGCAGTTCTCCGTTGCCGAAAATTTCTTCCGGCGTGCCCGAAAGCGCTATTTCGCCGCGGTTGAGAACTATCGTGCGGTCGGCGAGAAGCGCCTCTTCCATAAAGTGCGTGATGAGTATGATGGTTATGCCCTCTTCGCGGTTGAGGCGGCTTACCACGTCGGTTACTTCGCGCCTGCCGCGAGGGTCAAGCATTGCGGTGGATTCGTCGAGAATGAGTATATCGGGCTTTACTGCAAGCACGCCGGCTATGGCTATGCGCTGTTTCTGCCCGCCAGAAAGGCGCGTTGGCGTGGAATGGCGGAATTCGGACATTCCCACGGCTTCAAGCGCCCAATCTATGCGCTTTGAAATTTCTTCGCGCGGGACGCAGATGTTTTCGGGGCCGAATGCTACGTCGTCTTCCACTATCGACGCAACCATCTGATTATCGGGGTTTTGAAAAACTATGCCCACGCGCTTGCGGATTTCGCGGGCGGCTTTATCGTCGGCGGGGTTCATTCCGAATACGGAAATTTCGCCTTCGCTTGCCACAAGCAGCCCGTTTACAAGCCTTGCAAGGGTGGATTTGCCGCTGCCGTTATGCCCTATTACGGACAGAAACTCGCCGCGGCGGACGGTAAAATTTATTCCGCGCAGGGCAGGAGCCCCGTCGCCTTCGGGATAAGAAAAAGCTACGTTGGAAAATCTTACGGCAATTTCCTCTTCCATATTTCACCGCCTTTTGAAATTTGCCGATTTATTATAACAGATAAATCATTTTTGCACAACAATTTAAGGTGACAACACGCTGAAAATTTTATTTAACCTACCTCCGCTCGGCGACGAACGCGCAAAGCGCAATCCCGGCAAAATTTTTTTTGGGATATTTGCGGCTTTGTATTAAAATATATTATTAAGGTATATTGACAATTTTAACAAAACGGGTTATAATATAACAAGCGCGGGGAGTTCCCGCGTGAAATATCTTCAAAAAATAATAAAAATTAAAATTCTCGGAGGTTTTTTGATGAAAAAATTGACTATCGACGGTAATACCGCCGCAAGCCATGTTGCGTACGCTTTTTCGGAAGTAGCAGCCATCTACCCCATAACCCCCTCTTCCCCCATGGCGGAAGTTGCGGACGAATGGGCGACGGCGGGCAGAACCAACATGTGGGGTCAGAAAGTAAGGATTGCCGAAATGCAGTCCGAAGGCGGCGCGGCAGGCGCCGTACACGGTTCGCTGTGCGCGGGCGCGCTTACCAGCACGTACACCGCTTCGCAGGGACTTCTTCTTATGATTCCCAATATGTACAAGATATCCGGCGAACTTATGCCCATGGTTATGCACGTTTCGGCGCGCGCACTGGCGGCGCACTCGCTGAATATTTTCGGCGATCATTCGGACGTAATGGCTTGCCGCCAGACCGGCTTTGCGATGCTGTGCGACGGTTCCGTACAGGAAGTTATGGACCTTGCGCTTGTTGCGCACCTTTCCACTTTGCGCGCTAAAGTGCCCTTCATTAACTTCTTCGACGGGTTCAGAACTTCGCATGAAGTTGCCAAAATAGACGTTTGGGACGAAACCGACAACTATGCGGAAATACGCGAAATCTGCAAAGAAGTAGGCATCGACAAGGATATCGCCGATTTCAAGAGCCGTTCGCTTAACCCCGAACATCCCATACAGAAAGGTACCGCGCAGAACGGCGACACCTACTTCCAGAACAGGGAAACCGCAAACGGTTACTACGCCGCAACCCCCGCAATCGTACAGGGTATGATGGACGTCGTTTCCGCAAAGTGCGGCAGAAAATATCACCTCTTTGACTATGTAGGCGACGAAAAAGCCGAAGAAGTTATAGTTGCGATGGGTTCCGCTTGCGAAACCATTGAAGAATCCATAAACAAACTTAACGCAATGGGCAAGAAGTACGGGCTTGTTAAAGTACGTCTCTATCGTCCTTTCGTTGCGGAAGCGTTTGTTAAAGCGTTGCCCAAAACGACGAAGAAAGTTGCCGTTCTCGACAGAACGAAAGAACCCGGTTCACTGGGCGAACCTTTGTACCTCGACGTTTGCTCGGCTCTGCTTGAAACGGGCAGAACGAACATGAAAGTTGTAGGCGGCAGATACGGCTTGGGCTCGAAGGAATTTACCCCTTCTATGGTGCTTGCGGTTTACAAGAACCTTGAAAAGAGCGAACCCAAAAACCACTTCACAATCGGTATTCACGAGGACGTTACCAACTCTTCGCTTGACTTCTCCGAAAAGTTCGACGCCGCGCCCGCAGGTTCCACAAGCTGCAAATTCTACGGCTTGGGTTCCGACGGTACGGTTGGCGCAAACAAAAACTCGATAAAGATAATAGGCGACCATACGGACAAGCACGCGCAGGCTTACTTCTTCTATGATTCAAAGAAATCGGGCGGCATCACCGTTTCCCACCTCCGTTTCGGCGATACGCCAATACAGTCGGAATACCTTATCGACTCTGCCGACTTCGTGCAGTGTTCCAACCCTTCCTACGTAACCCGTTACGATATGACAAGCGACATAAAGGACGGCGGCACGTTGCTTATAAATACAAACGCAACGACGGTTGAAGCGTTGGAAGAATTCCTGCCCGCGAAAGTTAAGCAGGATATAGCCAAAAAACATATCAAACTTTACGTTATAGACGCAATTGAAATTGCAGGCAAATTGGGGCTGAAAGGCAGAACGAACACCATCCTGCAATCCGCGTTCTTCAAGGTAAATCCCCAGATTATGCCCTACGACAAAGCCGTTGAATATATGAAGTATATGGCTAAAAAATCGTTCGGCAGAAAGGGCGACGCGGTAGTTCAGATGAACTACGACGCTATCGACAGCGCGGACAAACACCTTATAAAGATAGACGTTCCCGCAAGCTGGGCAAACGCAACTTCCGGCGCGGAAATGGTAAAGGGCGCGGACAACGCTTACTATCAGGAAATAATCAAGCCCATCCTCTACCTCAAGGGCGACGAGCTTAAATCCTCGCAGTTCAACGCCGACGGCCACGTACCTACCGGCACTACCAAATACGAAAAGCGCGGCGTTGCCGTACTTGTACCCGAAATAGACCAGTCAAAGTGCATACAGTGCGGCACCTGCTCGTTCGTATGTCCTCACGCCTGCCTGCGTCCCGCCCTCGTTAAAGAAGGCGCCGAAAAGCCCGCAACGCTTGAAACCAAAAAGGCAATCGGGCTTGCCGGTTACGAATACAAGATGCAGGTTTCCCCTCTGGACTGCATGGGTTGCGGCGTGTGCGCTACCGTTTGCCCCGTAAAGGACGGCGGTGCGATAAAGATGATTCCTCTTGCGGAATCGCTTGCAAAGGGCGAAGAGAAGAACTGGGAATACGCGGTTGATCTGCCCGACGCAGACACCTCGAAGTTCAAGAAAGACACCGTAAAGGGTTGCCAATTTGCAACACCTCTGTTCGAGTTCTCCGGCGCGTGCGCGGGCTGCGGCGAAACGCCTTACGTTAAGGTTGTTACACAGCTGTTCGGCGAAGATATGGTAATAGCCAACGCTACGGGCTGCTCGTCAATATACGGCGGTTCTTCCCCTACATGCCCCTACACCACCAACAAACAGGGTCACGGTCCTGCGTGGGCTAACTCTCTGTTCGAGGACAACGCAGAATTCGGCTACGGCATCAACCTCGCCTACACGGCAAGGCGCAATGCGGTTAAATCGAAGGTGGAAAAACTTGCGGAACTTTCCTGCGGGGAAGGGAAAGCAGTTTGCGAGGCTTATCTTGCGGCATTCGCCGACAGGGAACCCTCTAAAAAGGCTTCCGCGGCTTTGGTTGCGGCGCTTGAAAATTGCCACAACCTTGAAGGCGAAGCGGCTGAACTTGTAAAAGAAATACTTGCCGACAAAGACTGCCTTGCAAAGAAATCCATCTGGATATTCGGCGGCGACGGCTGGGCTTACGATATCGGTTACGGCGGACTTGATCACGTGCTTGCAAGCGGCGAGGACGTAAACGTGCTTGTACTTGACACCGAAGTTTATTCCAACACCGGCGGACAGGCAAGCAAATCCACCAATATCGGCGCGGTTGCCAAATTCGCTTCCGCGGGCAAGAGAGTAAAGAAAAAGGATTTGGGCATGATAGCAAAGACGTACGGCTACGTTTACGTTGCGCAGTGCGCTATGGGTTCCAACCCCGCACAGCTTTTGAAAGCGCTTACCGAAGCCGAAGCATATCACGGTCCTTCCCTCATCATCTGCTATGCGCCTTGCATCAACCACGGCATCAATATGACGAAGAGCCAGCTTGAAGAAAAAGCGGCGGTTGACTGCGGTTATTGGCAGCTTTACAGGTACAACCCCGAAGGCGAAGTATTCACCCTCGATTCAAAAGATCCTACGGGCGATTATCAGGCGTTCCTTGCGGGCGAAACCAGATATACCTCGCTTGCCAAAACGCAGGGTCCCGAAGTTGCGGCTGAACTGTTCAAACACACCGAAGAATCCGCAAAACAGAGGCTTGAAGGCTATAAGAAACTTGCCGGCAAGTAATTTGCGGCAAGTTGCGTAAAAACCCGCGTTGCTTTTGCAGGCGGGTGCATACAAAAGATAAATACGGCGGCGCGAAAATTCGCGCCGCCGCTTATTTTGTATTATCTTTATTTATGTATCGTCTTTCCGCCGTCGTCGCTTCTCCCCGCATAACTGCCGTCGGCATTTACAAATTTTTTACCGTCCTTGCTATATACGGTTACCTCACTGCCTGCGGAATTTTTATAAGTGTATTCACTATATCCGTCGTCTTTCAAACTTCCGCCCGTCATTCCCCGCTTGACGCCTGCAACAAATTCGTCGTTCCCGACGGCGTTCCCCACTTCTTTTGAACCCCAAATCAACGCTTTAATATAAGCGAAAATCATATAAATGCCGTACAATACCATAAGCAAAACCAATGCTACCGCCACAAACAAAGGCGAAACTATAAATCCGCACAGCCCGAATATGAGGAAATATTTTGAAGATAGCCCGCGCACAAACAAAATAAAGAAAAGCGTAAGCGCAATTTGCGATATCAGGAAATCATAAGGCAAAACCAATAAAATATTTTTTGCAAATCCCAACCCGGCAGAGTTGCCAACTATCAAAGCGAAATTTGCGCTGTCGCCTGCCGCAAGCGCAATTTTATTTGCATAGAAATCATAGAAAAAAGCCGCGTCCACCCCTACCGAAACCAACACGCCGATAACAATAAATAAAATTTGCAGTGATTTTTTTAGACGGAACGGATTGTGACACGCAAAACACGTAAAATAAACACTTGACAGCATCAAAAAACATATGCCCAACAAAACTTCCAACGCCGCGGGAAGCAAACCTTCCGCATTACCCGCTTTTAAAGCCTGCAAGGTCACTCCGTTGTCTGCAATAGCTTCAACTACTTGGGAACGCCCCGTAAGATATACCGCAAGCGCCGCCGCCATAAACGCCAGATAAACCGCCGTCAAAACTGAAAACGCAATTACAGCCGACTTTTTGCTTTCCGTTTGCGATTTTGCTATCAGTCTTTCCCTGATATCTTTTATTTTGGAAAATATTATCATCTTTTTTTCTCCTCTTTTTTGATTTTCGACAGTATTTTATCACAATTATAATTGTATGTAAAGCATTTTTACAAGTATAATTGTACAATTTTATGGTATGCAAAATAAATTTTCAGAAAATCTTAAACTTTGCAGAACCGAAAAGAAATTATCGCAAAGCGACGTTGCAAAGATGCTTGGCGTTACACAGCAGTGCGTAAGCGAGTGGGAACTTGAAAAAACAGAACCCACGCTGACATATCTTATAAAACTTTCCGACTTACTTGAAATAAGTATGGACGTTTTGTGCGGCAAAAAAGATTGGTAAAAATAACGCGCCGCGGCAGTTTTGCCGCGGCGCGCCGTTTTATTTTGCGTATAAAAATATTTAAAGAAGTTGCCCTTTCAAGCGGGTTACCATTTGGGTATATCTTTTTTGCGTTTCTTTATACTTGCCCGCGTTTATAAGGGCGACGCAGGTTTTTATTTCGCCGTAGATATAGTTGTAATACCCGTCCCTTTCGGGCGATTTATCTATGGCTTTTACTATTTGCGGGGCTACGGCATAGTATTCCTCTACAAGCCGCGCGCCCACGGCGGATTTTTTCATATACCCGTCGCGGAAGTTGCGCAAAACGGTAAGCTCTTCACAGTTGTCCGGCTTGCCCATATAATCCACGCACGCGCTTGTAAGATAACAGCCGCTGTCCTTTTTTTCGGGTTCGGGAAGTTGGGGCTTATCGAAGTAGTTGCTGCAAATTCGCCCCGCGGGATTTACTTTAAACTGATAAAAAAAGCAGTAATGATAGACGGCTTCATTGCTGGCGTAAAAGCCGCAATCCCTGCAACATTTTTCCATAATTTACCCCCTGATTACAGCCCCGCTTTACGCGGCAAGCCGAAACTTATTTTTTTACTATATCCTTATACACGAGGGGACGACGGTCGCGGAACAGCCCCCATTCGAGGCGTTGTTTTTGCAACTCGTCCAAATCGAATTCCGCCGTGATTATCCCCTCTTCGTCGCTGCCGAAAGAAGATATTATCGCGCCCGCGCCGTCGGTTATGAAAGAATTGCCGTAGAAGCAAAGTTGTGACGACTGCCCGCCGTTGGCTTCGGTGGGTTGCACGCTTTCTACGCCGACGCGGTTTGCCGCCGCAACGGGCATCAGATTTGCCGCGGCGTGCCCGCACATAACCCTTTGCCAATGCGCGGAGCTATCTGTGCCCAAAATGGGTTCGGAGCCTATCGCCGTGGGGAAAAATATCATTTCCGCGCCGTTCAAAGCGAGGCAACGCGCCGTTTCGGGGAACCATTGATCCCAGCATATGCCCACGCCTATCGTGCCGAAAGATGTTTTGAAAGTTTTAAAACCGCTGTCGCCGGGGGTGAAATAAAATTTTTCCTGATAGTAATGGTCGTCGGGAATGTGCGTTTTGCGATACACGCCGAGACTTTTGCCGTTTTCGATTACCATTGCGGAATTGAAAAGCACGTTTGCGCACTTTTCGTAAAAGCTGACTATGGCGACGAAACCCAGCTGTTTTGTAAGCTGTTTAAACGTCTTTACGGCGAGATTTGAATTGGGTTCTTCCGCATAACCGTAATAGCCGTAGTTGCGTTCCTGACAAAAATATTTTCTTTCGAAAAGTTCGGGCAGAAGCACAATGTTTGCGCCTTCCTCCGCCGCTTTGCGCGCGTATTCCGCCGCCGCCGAGATATTTACCTCTCTTTCGTCGCCGCAACTCATCTGCACGCACGCTATCTTCACTTTACGCATCTTTACCCTCCGGGATTTGCTGTGTTATGCAATGTATATTTCCGCCGCCGAGAAGTATATCCCGCGCGGGTATGCCCACTATTTTTTTATCCTTGAAACAACTTCCCATTATTTCAAGCGCAAGCGCATCGTTTACGTCGCCGAATTGCGGAACTATTACTGCGGCGTTGCACACGTAAAAATTGACGTAGGAAGCCGCCAGCTTTTCGCCCGCGGAGCGGCGCGCCTCGCCCTCCGCGTACACGTATCCCGCCGCCTCGTAAGAAGTAAGCGCGACGGGTTTTGCGGGCAAAGGCAATTTTATGACGGATACGCCCGCGGCTTGAAGAACGGCGAGGTCCGCGCGGCATCTTTCGCCCTGTTCGCCTTCGTCCGTCCAGCCCAAAACCGCCTTGTTTTTGCCGACGAAAGCGCATATGTTATCCACGTGCCCGTTGGTTTCGTCGCCGCATATCCCGTAGGGAAGCCATATTACGCGGTTTACGCCGAGATATTTTTTCAGTCTGTTTTCAATCTGTCTGCGCGTAAGTTCGGGGTTCCGCCCCGCGGACAGCAGACATTCTTCGGTAGTTATCAAAGCGCCCGCGCCGTCGGTGTGTACCGAGCCGCCCTCAAGCACGAAAGGGCGGGCGGAAATTTTTTTTATTTTCAGCTTTTTAAGCAGTGCGGAGGCGAACTTATCGTCGTTGAGATAATCGGCGTAAAGCCCGTCGCTTTCGCCGCCCCACGCGTTGAAACGCCAATCTATGCCGCAAAGTTCTTCCCCGTCGAAAACGAATGTAGGCGCAACGTCGCGCGCCCAGCTGTCGTCGGTGACGATTTTAAGTATTTCAACCCCCGCCGCCGCTTTCAGCGAAGCCTTTGCGAGAGCATAATTTTCGGGATTGACGGCAACGTAAACTTTTTCGCCGCGGGCTATTTCTTCGATAACCGCCGCAAACGCGCGGCGCGCCGCCTCTCCGCCGTATATCCACGTGCCTGCGCGTTGGGGAAATATCATAACCGTGGCGCGGTGGGGCGACCATTCCGCGGGCATATAATAACTCACGACAGCCTGCCTTTGAAATCTTCGTAACCGAAAGTTTTGATTATATGATATTTTTCGCCCTTTTTGCCTATTATCGCCGGCAGGGGCATACCGTTGAAGGTGTTGTTTTTTACCATTGTATAGATAGCCATATCGCCGAAAACGAGCACGTCGCCCTCTTTAAGCGGCGCGTCGAAAGAATAATCCCCTATCACGTCGCCGGCGAGGCAGGTGCGCGACGACAGGCGGTACAGATACTTTTTTTCGCCCGCTTCGCCGCTGCCGAAAAGCGGCGGACGGTACGGCATTTCAAGCACGTCGGGCATATGACATTCCGCCGAGCAATCCAAAATAGCGACATATATGTCGTTTTTTACAATTTCAAGCACTTTTGCGACGAGGTAACCCGCATTGAGGGCAAACGCTTCGCCCGGTTCGAGATACACCGTAACGCCGTATTTTTGCTGTAAACCGTCTATCAGTTTTTCAAGCAAAGGGATATTGTAGCCCTCTTTGGTGATGTGGTGCCCGCCGCCTACGTTAAGCCACTTCATACCCTTAAGATATTTGCCGAAATTTTTTTCAAAAGCGGTTAAAGTTGTTTTTAAATCTTCGGCGGACTGTTCGCACAGCGTGTGGAAGTGCAAGCCCTGCAATAAGGGCAGATATTCGCTTTCAAAAGCGGAACTTACCACGCCGAGGCGGGAACCGTACGCGCACGGGTCGTACGCGGAAGTTTTTTGGGTGGAACACTGCGGATTGACGCGCATACCGAGGCTTTTACCCGCGGCGCGGCTGTGAAATTTTTTAAGCTGTGCAAAAGAATTGAACACAATATGCGTGCAAAGCCCGGCAATTTCGTCAAATTCCGCGTCGGTATACGCGGGGCTGTAAACGTGGTTTTCCCCGCCCATTTCTTCGGCGGCGAGGCGGGCTTCGTAAAGTCCGCTTGACGTGGCGCCGCAGACGTATTTTTTTATCAGCGGATAATAATGGAAACACGAAAACGCCTTTTGGGCAAGCAAAATTTTACAGCCCGTGGCGTTTTGAAGCGCGGAAAGCACTTCCAGATTTTTTATTAATTTGTCCTCGTCCACCACATACGCGGGGGTGGGCAAATCCTTTACGTCCATAATCAGTCCACAAGAACGGGATTTTCCTCTATCTGCCACGGCAACCCGTATTTATTGAGGGCTTCCATATAGGGGTCGGGATCGAAATCTTCGCAATTGAACACGCCCGGCTTGCGCCATTTGCCCGTAGCAACCATCATTGCGCCTATCATTGCGGGCACGCCCGTGGTGTAGGAAATTGCCTGCGAGCCCACTTCCCTGTAACATTCCTGATGGTCGCAGACGTTGTAGATATAAAGTTTGCGAAATTTCCCGTCCTTCAAGCCCGTAAATATGCAACCTATATTCGTTTTGCCCTTTGAGCGCGCGCCCAAAGTTGCAGGGTCGGGCAAAAGCGCCTTTAAAAACTGTATGGGAACTATCTGCCTGCCCTCGTATTCCACGGGAACGGTGGAAAGCATACCCACGTCTTTAAGGCAGTTCATATGGTCTATATAGCTCTGCCCGAACGTCATAAAAAAGCGTATGCGCTTTACGCCTTTGATATTTTTGGCAAGACTTTCTATTTCCTCGTGGTGCAAAAGATACATATCCTTTTTGCCCACGCCGTCAAATTCATATTCGCGCTTTATTTCAAGCGGCTTTGTCTCTATCCACTTGCCGTTTTCCCAATAGGAACCGTTGGCGGAAACTTCGCGCAGGTTTATTTCGGGATTGAAGTTGGTGGCAAACGCATAGCCGTGGTCCCCGCCGTTGCAATCGAGAATATCTATCGTATGTATTTCGTCGAAAAAGTGCTTTTGCGCATATGCGCAGAATACCTGCGTTACGCCCGGATCGAACCCGGTGCCCAACAGCGCGCAAATGCCCGCTTTGCGGTATTTTTCGGCATAATCCCACTGATAGGAATAATCGAAATACGCCGTAAAGCCCTTTTCCTTTACCCTCTTTTCGTATGCGGCGCGCCATACGGGGTCGTCCGTGTTTTCACACTCGTAATTGGCGGTATCCACGTAATGCACGCCGCATTCGAGGCAAGCCTGCATTATCGTAAGATCCTGATAAGGGAGCGCGACGTTAAGCACCACGTCGGGCGAAAAGCCCTTTATAAGCCGTATAAGTTGGGGAACGCTGTCCGCGTCCACGGCAGCGGTTGTAACGCGGGCGCGCGTGGTGTTTTTCATCTCTTCCGCAAGGGCTTTGCACTTGCTTTCCGTACGGCTGGCTATCAGTATTTCGGTGAATACGTCGTCCGCCTGCCCGCATTTTTTAATTGCAACGCGCGCTACGCCGCCGCAACCTATCACGAGAATTTTCATTTTTCTTCCTCCGCCTCTTTAAGAATATCCACCACATACCGCGGCAACATAAACGCGCCCAAATGCAGGTTTGTAGTATAATACTGTGTTTTTATCCCGCGCTTGTTCCATTTTTCGGGGTCGAAATCGTTAAGCGGGTGATATTTTTTGCTTGCGAAGCCGAACAGCCAATAGCCCGAGGAACATGTGGGTATATGCGCCTGATATACGCGGGATACGGGGAAACAGCGGAAAACTTTTTGGTGCATCTTTCTGCATTCCGCCTCGTCTTCGGCGTAAAACGGACTGCCGTGCTGATATACCATAATGCCCGAATCGTTCAACGCCCTGTAACAGCTGCCGTAAAATTCCTTTGTGAACAGCCCCTCCGTCGGACCGAACGGGTCGGTGGAATCGTTTATTATCAGATCGTATTCGTCCGTCTTGCCGCGCAAAAATTTAAGTCCGTCCTGAATGTACAGGTGCACCCTTTTATCTTCAAGCCCCGCCGCCGTTTCGGGGAAAAACTTCCTTGAAACTTCCACAAACATTTCGTCCTCTTCCACGACGTCTATATGCTCTATTTCGGGATAGTTGCAAAGCTCTTTGGCAACGCCGCCGTCGCCGCCGCCTATTACAAGCACTTTTTTTGCGTGCGGGTGCACCGCCATCGGCACGTGCGAAACCATTTCGTCGTAAATAAATTCGTCCGCTTCGGAAAACACTATCTTCCCGTCGAGAGTGATGAACCTGCCCAGCTCCTCACTGTCGAACACGTCTACGCGCTGTATGTCGCTTACGCCGGAAAACAGTTGCTTTTTAACGCGGATATTAAGTTTTATGTTGGGCGTGCTTACGTCCGAAAACCACATTTCCATAAAATCACCTTTTTGCCGCATATTGCGGCGAAACGCGCGTTATTTTAAAACGTTTAACCTTTCCACTTTAAAATCTTCCGTGCCCTGCATGGAACAGCCCTTTTCCTTTGCATAGAGGATATACTCTATAATTTCGGAAGTTATAAGCTCGCCGGGGGCGAGAATGGGTATTCCGGGCGGATAGCACATTACAAATTCCGCGCATATTTTGCCCGCGGTCTGTTCAATCGGCAAAGAAATTTTATCGGCGTAGAACGCCTTGCGGGGCGGGACGGAGACGCGCGGGGAAATGTATTCCGCCGAAAGCATACCCGTCTTGTCCTTTTTGAACAGGCGGTGAATGTCGTCCAGTGCGCCAACAAGCCGTTCGATATCCTGCAACCTGTCGCCTATCGAAACGTATGCAAGCACGTTGCAGATATCGCCGAATTCTATCTGGATATCGTATTCGTCGCGCAGGATGTCGTACACCTCTATGCCGGCAAGCCCTATGTCGCGCGTGTAGACGGCAAGTTTGGTGATATCGAAATCGTAGACGGAAGTGCCGTTTATAAGCTCTTTGCCGTATGCGTAGTAATCGCCTATCTCGTTTATTTCCTTGCGGGCGTATTCCGCCATACGCATAACCCGCTCGAATGCCTGCCTGCCGTTAAGCGCAAGGTTGCGGCGGCTTATATCGAGGCTTGCCATCAGAAGATAGGAAGCGCTTGTGGTTTGGGTGAGGTTTATTATCTGGCGCACGTAGTCCGCATTGACGCTTTTTGCAAGCAGCAGAAGCGAACTTTGCGTTAAACTTCCGCCGGACTTGTGCATAGATACCGCCGCCATATCCGCGCCCGCCGCCATAGCCGAAACGGGGAGACAATCGTTGAAGTAAAAATGCGTGCCGTGCGCCTCGTCCACAAGCACCTTCATACCCTTGCCGTGCGCAAGTTTTACTATTGACCGCAGATCCGAACAGACGCCGTAATACGTGGGGTTGTTGACGAGGATTGCAGTGGCGTCGGGATTGTCCTCCATCGCCTTTTTAACCTTTTCGGGTTCCATTCCGAGGGATATGCCCAGGCGGGTATCCACTTCGGGGTTGACGTAGACGGGGATAGCGCCGCAGAGTATAAGCGCGTTTATCACGCTTTTGTGAACGTTGCGGGGCATAATTATCTTGTCGCCCGATTTGCAGACGGAAAGTATCATACTTTGCACCGCGGAAGTGGTGCCGCCCACCATAAAGAACGAGTGCGCCGCGCCGAACGCTTCCGCCGCAAGATCTTCCGCGTCGCGTATAACCGACGAGGGATGACAGAGGTCGTCCAGCGGCTTCATCGAATTTACGTCAAGTCCTACGCACTTTTCGCCCAACAGTTCGACAAGTTCGGGATTGCCCCTGCCGCGCTTGTGCCCCGGCACGTCGAAGGGAACTACGCGTTTTTTTCTGAAACTTTCAAGCGCCTCGTACAGCGGGGCGCGCCTTTGTTCGTCCATAGCTTACCGTTGATAAAAATTTTTAATAAAAAAAGACGACCTTTTTATTTGTCGTCTTGAATAAACGGGCAATTTACCCACCGTCATTGATTATGCGTTAGATTTTGCAGAGTCTATATAGCAAATACTTTTACTACTCTTATTGACCGTTTCACAAGCGACGCCTTTCGGCTTTGATGATAAAGTAATCAACTTATAAAATTTGAGCTTTTAACTCAATCAATAATGCGGCTTAAGCCGCCGAATATTTGCATGGACTCTTAAAACGCCATACTTTGTTATGAGTATAGCCGAAACGGGATTTTTTGTCAACCGATTTGCGACAAAAATTGAGTTATTGCGTTCATAACCGCAACGTCCTCTTCGGTGGCGGAAACATAGTCGAAATTTTTCAATTCTTCCGCCGCTTTTTCGTCCTTTGCGGAAAGGGCTATGCATTGGGAAAGCCGCGCAAGCGCCTTTTCCGCCGCGGGCGTGTTATAGGGATTGTGCCCCTTGCCCCGCGCGTTGTACTTTGTTACGTTGCCGCCGCGGGCTTTGCCGTACGCCGATTTTTCCGGCGGCACAACGCCGTCGCAATCGCCGTGAATCAAAAGGGCGGGCACCCCGCTTTTTTCCACGCAGGCGGAAGCGCGCAGACAGCCGTACTTGCCGCCATAAACTTTGCACCACAGCGCAATGAACGGATACATAAGCACAGCCAAAGGACGGGAAATATAATTTGCCGCCGTGCCGCATACAGCCGCAACGGCGCTGTCCGGCGCGGAGATTGCCACAACGCCCGCCGCCTTGCAGAATTTTGTTGCGCACAATGCGGAATACGCGCCGAGGCTGTGCCCAGCGAAATAAATTTTGCCGCCGTAGTTTGAACTTGCAAATTTGTACGCTTCAACCGCGCACTTTACGCCTGCGGCAAAGCCGCCGCGCATATCGCCCTCCGACATACCGCACCCCGCAACGTCGAAAGCCACAACCCTGTACCCGTCGCGGCAGAGGGCGGCTATTTCGGTAGTGTACGCGCCGTGCCCCGCGCCCATACCATGGCAGAAAACAACGGTGCTTTTTCCGTCGCCGTAAACCTTGCCGCACAGCGCGGGCTTGACCCCGATTTTGACGGGGACGGCGGACAGGGAAAAATCATCCTCCGTGAAAAAGCGCACGGACGGATTTTTATCTATGCGCCTGAAAAACGCGGCGCGGTAAATTATATATGAAAAAACCGTAAAAATTACCGTAAGCGCGGCAATAACCGCCGCGCTTACTATCAAAACTATCGAATATACAGGCATAAATCAAACTATGTACTTTCCGTCTATTTCGGGGGCGGAATCTATTTCCGCTTTCTTCTCCTCATATCCCTTTTTGCCGAGCAGTGCGAAAGTGGCTTTTTTGCCGTTTTCAACGCCGGGCTGGTTGAATGTATTTATGTTGAGAAGCGCGCCCGCATAAGCCGTCTGCATTTCAAGCAGATACATAAGCTGACCGAGGGTAAACGCGTTTATTTCCGGCATATATATGGTGTAATTCATTCTGCCGGCGCGCATAAGCGCGTACGCCGTCGCCTTGTTTTCCGCCTGAATAAGTTCCTGCATGGTATGTCCGCCGAGGAAACCTACGTCGGGGATATCCTCGCAACCGTGAGGTATGGGCATCTTTACGGCATAGTGATCGACAGAGATAAAGGTTATAACCTTGTCATAAGGTCCTTCGATATACAGCTGAACCTGCGAATGTTGGTCTGTTACGCCCAAACTTTTTACGGGGGTTGTGCCCGCGTTTACGGTGTTGCCGGAATAATCCTGCGCCTTGCCCAAAGATTCCGCCCAAAGCTGGCAATACCAATCCGCAACAAGTTTGAGGTTATCGGAATAGGGCATCATAACGTGTATGTTTTTGCCCTGCTGCATAGCTATGTAGTGCAACGCCGCCAAAGCCAAAGCAGGGTTTTTGGAAATAGAGGGTTTAGAGCAAAGCCCGTCCATATACGCCGCGCCCGCAAGCAGACCCTTTATGTCTATGCCCAACACCGCCGCGGGAAGCAAGCCCACGGGGCAAAGTTCGGAAAATCTTCCGCCTACGCCGTCGGGAAGGACGTATTTCTTGATTTTGCCGCCCAGCGATTTATCTATCTTTATAAGGTTCCCGCGGGAAGCGTCGGTTGTGAATATAAGGTTTTCGGTGAGGTCCACGCCCTTGTTTTTAAGTATATCGGAAATGATGAGATACTGCGTCATCGTTTCGGAAGTGGCGCCGGATTTGGAAATTACGTTAAAGCACGTCTTTTCGGGTTCGATAACGTCAAGCAACGCAGCCATTCTTACGGGGTCTACGTTGTCCTCTACATAAAATTTGGGGCCGCCGCGAAGTTTTTGCGAAAGTTCGTTATAGTGAAGATGTTTTAACGCGTTGAAAGCCATTATGGGACCTAACGCGCTGCCGCCTATGCCCAAAACGACGAAGTACTTAAACTTTTTCCTTACGGCTTTGGCGGTTTTGATAATGTCGTCCACTATTTCCGTCTGGTTATAAGGCAGTTCCGTCCAGCCCATATACAAATCGTCGCGCCCGCGGTTTGCGGCAACGTAACCGAAAGCCTTTTCGGCTTCATCCTTAACTGCGCGCAGTTGCGAATCGGATATACCCTTTTCGCCCAGCGACTTTGCCATCATATAGTTGTAGTCTACGGTGACGCGCATGGAATTGCGCCACTCTTTGGTTTTATATCCCATTATTCTCCTCCGGATTTATTTTTGCTTAAAGCAAATTTTCTACCTTATCATTATATCCCAAAAGGCAATCACTGTCAATACTTGCCATAAAAATTATCTCAATTTTATTTGGGTTTAAATTTACTTGTCAAAACGTTTGTTTTTGAAGTATAATCGGGATATGCACAGCGCTTTCACTGCCGACCAGCTTGCGGCGGACGAACTTATAAAGCAATGGTTTGAACGTTCCCCCTCGCAGTATTTTGTACTTGCGGGATATGCCGGGACGGGCAAAACAACACTGCTTAAACATACGGTTACAAAAACTTTGGGGCTTGTCCCCGACGAAGAGGCGGCGTTTGTAACCCCGACGGGTAAAGCCGCAACCGTGCTTATCCGCGCGGGCATACCCGCCTGTACCCTGCACAAACTTATCTATCAATCCGAAACCGAAGAACGCGAAATTGTTATCAACGGCAAAACGGTGACAGTGGAAAAACTTATTTTCAGGCGCAGGGACAAGATAGACAAGGGCATACGGCTTATCGTTTTGGACGAAGCCTCTATGGTATCGGACGAAACGCTGTGCGACCTTGCGCAATTCGGCGTGAAAATTTTGATATGCGGCGACAACGCGCAACTGCCGCCCGTGGAAGGGCTGAACGGGTTTTTGAAAAAGCCCGATTATACGCTGAAAAGCATAGTGCGGCAACAGCTGGATAACCCCATTATCAAACTTTCGGAAATGGCGCGAAAGGGCGAACCTTTGCCCTACGGCAACTACGGCAACAGCGCCGCCGTGATAACAAAGAGGGCTTTCACGGGCGAAAGGCGGATAAAATATCTGCGGTGGGCGGACCAGATAATATGCGGCATAAACAGGACGAGGGTTGAAATAAACGGCGAAATACGCGCGGCGGACGGTCGCGGACCCCTGCCGGAGGACGGCGATAAACTTATCTGCACGATGAACAATTGGGAACAGTACGTGGACGGCGAGGGCAAATTTAACCTTGTGAACGGGCTTATCGGCGTCGCTTACGACCCCTTTTACGATAAGGAGCGCGGGATAGGTTTTATACGCTTTAAAGCGGACTTTGCGGACGGCTTCTGCCCCGACGCATTGCCGTTTGACACGGGCATATTCACGGCGGGAAATTATTTTTACAAACACGGGGATTACTTTGCGAAATCCGACGAAAACGACCGCCCCGTGGGCGCGTTTCAGCTGAACAGATTTGAATACGGCTACTGCATTTCCTGCCATAAGGCGCAGGGAAGCGAGTTTGGTAAAACGCTTGTGTTTGACGAAAGTTACGCCTTTAAAGAGGACAAAAACAAGTGGCTTTACACGGCGATAACGCGCGCGAAAGACAAACTTATTTTGGTAAGATAGCCCCAAAATATCGATATATGTTTCAAAAAGCGGCGGAAACGTTTTTACGTTTCCGCCGCTTTTCTTCTTCCCCTATTTGAAAATTTCCCCGTAAACGCGTACCGCCCTTTTGCGCAATCTTCGGATATTTCCGCCTGTGCGCTTTTCCGTTTCTCTGTTCGTATCATTCTCACTTGCGCTTATGTAAGCGAATTCACTTGAATTCATTTGCACTTGGCGTAGGGAAGGCTGATAAGATTTTTAAAGCCGCTTGCACGGTTTACGCGCAAGCGGCTTTTTGTTTGCAAAAAACGGGCGGGAAAATATTTTACTGCTTTTCCGCAGAGGCGGCAAACAAGATTGCGCCCGCTATATCGGCGGCGTTTTTACTGCCCGCCACGTCCGCGCCCATATCCACGGCGAGGTTTAAATCCGCTATGCTTGCAACACCCTCCGCCTTTACGCCGCATTTATCGCCCACGGCGGACTTTATCTTTTCGATTGCGCCGAAATCAACGCCGCCCTCGTTAAGGGAAAAGGCTTTGACGGAATCCACTTCACATTCGGCGGCGGTGGAACAAAATTTTGAAAGCTCGTCCTTGGTGAGCATAGGGATATCCACGCTTATACGCAGCGCCCTGCCCTTTACGGCTTTTTTAAGTTTTTTAAATTCCCTGCGGACGTATCCCCAATTGCCGTCCTTTATATATGCAAGCGGGGCGGAAACTTCCGCCTCGTCCGCGCCGTCCTTCAAGGCGCGCTTTACCGCCTTGCACTTTATATCGGTTGTATCCGCGCCGTAAGGATAAGACACGCACGCCACTATGGAAGTTTTGGGGTCGGCGCCGAGAAAGCGCACGCACGGCTTTACAAAGCAGGGCAAAACGCACACGCCGCCCAAACCCAACCTTTCGCAATCCTGGCAGGCGCGGCGCAAACCGCCCTTTTCCGCCGCGGCGTCTATAAAGGTATATTCCAACTTTTTAACCTGCGCGTGCGCCGCCTGAACGTGCATCTTTCTTTTGAATTGCTGATACGAAATTTTATCCTCTTCGCTTAACTCGTTTTGCATAAAACACCCTTAAAAATCAATTTGCGATAGCCTTTTACATTTTTTTCGCCGCCGCACGAGGTAAAATGCGGCTATGTATATAGGCGCTTTGTATTTGTTTTTGACTTTTGCGGCGTGTTTTATTCTCGTGCATATGGTAAAACTTGCGTATATCGGGATAAAAAGCCTGAAAAAAAAGGAAGAAATAAAAAAACCGGAACCGAAGCCGGAACCGGTGTATTACATAGTTGAAAAAAAGCGGACCAAAAAAAGCTATTCGAAGCCCAAGGAAATAAAGTTTAAGGACGATTGATCAATCCTCGTACCTTACTATGTTTCCGCCGTCCTCCCAAAGCCGTTCAAGGCAGTAGAAATCCCTCTCCTCGTCGCCGAAAATATGCACTATCACGTCGGAATAATCGAGAACCGCCCAACGCCCCTCGCGTACGCCCTCTTTGCGGCGGGGGGTTAAGCCGTAATCCTTTTCCAACTTTTCTTCAAGGTTTTCGGCAAGCGATTTAACCTGTGTTTTACTGCGCCCGCCGGCTATTATAAAATAATCGCACAGCGTGGTCTTTTCCGCGACGGAGATATATACTATGCCCGTCGCCTTTTTTTCAGAAAGAAGTTTGCAGATTGCCAAAGTTTTTTCTTTACTTTCCATTTTTACGTTCCTTTAAATATTCATATGCGCTTACGGTGAGGGGATAAATTTCCCCGCCCGTGGTTTTAAGATACTCTATCTGGTGTTGCAACGCCGCAAAAAGACACTCGTCCACGCTTACGCCGAAGAGGTTGCGCAGGGCGGTTACGCCGTCGAAAGCGCGCCCCTCTTCCAACATATCGCACAGGTACAGCAATTTTTCGGCGTCGGTCATATTTTCCCTGCCGCTGGTGTGATAGCGTATGGCGAGAAGCACGTCCGGGTCGGTAACGCCGAAAGTGTGTTCCGCAACATACGCGCCCGTATATTGGTGCATAACCTGTTGCGGCACGCCCTGCGGGGGGATAAAGCCTTCAAGTTCGGGCGCGGACGGGGAAAGATATTTGGCGCAATCGTGCAATGCCGCCGCGGTTATGGCGCACTGTTCCGAAATCCTCACGCGGGAACAATTTTCCGCCGACATAAGCGCAACCCTGACGGTATGCGCCCAACGCCGCGGCGTGAGATATTTTTTTACGTCTTTTATGCGGGGGATACTGTAAAGCGAGCGTTCCCCTATATATTTTGCCGCGTCCGCGCAGACGTATTCGCCGAAATCTTCGCCGAGGACGGCAAGCGTGCGGATTTTTGTTGAACTTACATTTGCGCCCACGTAGTTGAACGCGGCAACTTTTTCGCCGAACAGCCTTTCAAAATTTTCAACCGCGCTTAAAAAGCCGTTGTAATCCTCACGGGCGCAGGCGGCAAGCCTTACGCAGGACAGTATGCCGCGCGGGTCTTTCCACGCGGAAAAATTTTCAAGCATATCCGCGCCGACTATAAAATACAGCTCGTCGTCGGGATAGCGCAGGCGAAATTCGCGGCAGGTATCGGCGGAATAGCTTATCCCGCCCTGCTGTATCTCGTAACCGGAAACTTCAACGCCCTCTATCCCCGCGAATGCGAGGCGGCAAAGCGCAAGCCTGTCCTCTCCCGACGCGGTGATTTTGCCCGACTTATGCGGAGAAACGCCTGTGGGCATAACAATCACTTTGTCCAGCCGCAACATTTTTTTTGCGGCGAGGACGATATTTACGTGTTCATTGTGGACGGGATTGAACGATCCGCCGAAAATAGCGATTTTCATAATATAAGAATAACATTGCCCGAACGGGGCAATAACCCAAGCGTGAGAAAGATAAATTTACCGCTTATACTTGATACGGCGTTTGCCGCGGTGTGCGCCTTTCTGGTGTTTTTCACCGCGATACGCTATTACACCAAAAACGTGTATATAGCTTTGGGGTTTGCCGTGTGCGCGTTGGCGCTGTTCGGCGCGCTGTGCTTTTTGTACATAAGCCGCAAACAGAACAAACGCCTGCTGTTATCGCGCAACGAACGCAAAAAAAAGCTGCTTGCCCTGCACCTTTCGCTGATAAGCGACGGGGAAGCCGAAAAACTTGTTTCGCAGATTTCCCACGAAGGCGAGGAGGCGTTTTACCGCTTTGAAATGGCGGCTTTGGACGAGGACGACGTCGCCGCGATAATAAAGCGCAAGTGCGATAGACAAAAAACCTTATACTGTTGCAAAATTTCGCCCGAAGCGGAATTGCTTGCCGAAGATTTCGGGATAAAAACAGTGAAAATAGACGGGATTTACGACGGGCTGGAAGAAAAAAATCTTCTGCCGGAGAAATTCGCCTACGAAAAGAACGACAAAATTTCACTTGCAAAACGGATAAGGGCGAGATTTACGCGCAAGCTGTGCGCGCCGCTGTTCTGGTCGGGCGCCGCCCTGCTTGCGATGAGCTATTTCACCTTTTTCCCCGTCTACTATATAATCAGCGGGGGGATTTTGCTTATACTTTCCGCCGTTGCGCTTGTGATAAATTAAAGTAGGTGCTGTACGTCGGTGCGGTCGGACGGGCGGTATATAACGGCTTTTCTGCCTATCACTATCACACATTCCCCGCCGAGGAGGCTTGCAAGTTCTTCCCCCGCTTCCGACGGGCTTTTATCGCAATTTTCAAGCACGTTCACTTTTATCAGCTCCCGTTTGGAAAGGCAATCGGAAAAACTTTTAAGCATATTTTCGCCTATGCCGTCCTTGCCTATCTGCCCAACGGGCTGTAACTTCGCCGCTAAACTTTTTAATTTGCTTCTTTGTTTGGATGTCAACATAATTACCTTTAAGCCGCGCAATTGCGCGCATTTTTTTTATTCAGGGTACGAAATCGAATTCCACGTCGCCTATTACGACGGTATCGCCCTCTTTTACTCCCTCTTTTACAAGTTGGGAAATTACTCCCTTTTCCCGCAAGATTTTTTGGAAATACGCCATAGAATCGGGGTCGTTGAGGGCTACGTTGCGGCAAAGCATATCCACAAGACTGCCCACCACCACGTACGCTTCGCCGTCGCGGTAGATTTCAAAGCCCAGATCCCCGCCCGTGCGGTAAGTGAACTGTTCGTCGGCTTCCACCCTCTTTACGGGCGGAAGGGTTTTCAACGTTTCGTATATGCCCGCAATCAGGCTGTCGCATCCCTTACCCGCGATTGCGGAAACGGGGTATATCTTATACTTTGAACCGAATTTTGCCTTAAACCTTTTTATGTTTTCCTCCGCGCCGTATACGTCGCATTTGTTTAACGCTATAACCTGCGGCAGGTTGCATAAAAATTCGGCATATTGCTTCAATTCGGCGTTGATGGCGTCAAAATCCCGCAAAGGGTCCCTGCCTTCGGAGCCGGAAATATCCACCACGTGCAAAAGCATGCGGGTGCGTTCGATATGCCGCAAAAAATCGTGCCCCAAACCCGCGCCGCGCGCCGCGCCCTCTATAAGCCCCGGGATATCCGCGGCGACAAAACTTTCGTCGTAAAAGCGCACCACGCCGAGATTGGGCGAAAGCGTTGTGAAGTGATAGTCCGCAATTTTGGGGCGCGCCGCCGAAATTTTGGAAAGCAACGTGCTTTTGCCCACGTTGGGGAAGCCTATTATCCCCACGTCCGCTATAACTTTAAGTTCGAGAACAAGTTCGTGCGAGAACGTCTTTTCGCCTTTCTGCGCGAAGTTGGGGGCGTGACGGCGCGCGGTTGTAAAGCGCACGTTGCCCTTGCCGCCCCTGCCGCCTTCGGCTATCAGCGCCTTTTCGCCGTCCGAAAACATATCGGCTATAACCTTTCCGCTTTCCCTGTCGCGTACGACGGTGCCCACGGGCACGGATATAATTTTATCCTCCCCGCTCTTCCCCGAACACCTGTTGGAGCCGCCGCGTTCGCCGTTGCCCGCATAATATTTGCTTACGAAGCGGAATTGCAAAAGGTCGGAAACGCTTTTATCTGCGACGATATACACGCCGCCGCCGTTTCCGCCGTCTCCGCCGTCGGGACCGCACGCGGGCTTGCCTTTGAACGATTTGAAAGAATTAAGCCCGTCTCCGCCGTCGCCCGATTTTACGGTTATTATAACCTTGTCGATAAACTGTCTGTCAGCCATATCACTGTATTTTCAAAGCCGCCGCCAAACTTTCGTCCGTGGGGCAGTTTTCAATCAATTTTACAATTTCCTCTGCGGAATAGCCGCCGTTCCTCATTGCGGAAGCCAGCCGCCTTGCGCTTTGCGGGGCGAAATCTTCCGCATAGGAATAACTTTGGAGGGCGTCCGCCGAAGAAGCCGCGCCCGAACGCGCCAGCCGCGGGGAAAGTTCCACGCGCATATTGCAACAATCTTTAAGGCAGTTATATACCGCAACGTCCGCAGACGAAGAAAAATCCTGCCGAGAAACCGCCGCAACGGTAAGCGAGCCGCCGCCTTCAACCGTGCGCGCCGCGCCGAAAAGCCGACGTATATACGCCGCCGCGCGCTGTTCCGCCTGCGGCATAAGCTGTACGGACGAGAGGCTGTAACTGCGGGCAAGCCTTTCCGTTCCCACTGCGAAAAGCGCTACGTCGAACCCGTTTTCCACAAGCCGCCTGCAATGCGCAAACGCTGTTTCCGCAACTTCGAGATGGCGCTTTTCGGATTGGTCCACGCCCGTATAGATTATATCGCAACCGCCGCAAGTGCGGAAATATTCCGCAATCTCTTCGGGATAGCCGTCCGTGACGAGAATTATCTTTTTTACGTTGGGATGGTTTTCGCCTAAACCTTCCGCAACGGCGGCAACCGCCTTTACGGGGTCGGTCCCCGCGGGGGCGCAGATAAGCGCGCGCTGTCCCTTTGCAAGCGGGCAGAACAAATTGATAATTCTGCGGGTGACGCCGCAATTTTCACCGCCCAAATTGAAAACCGCCGCGGGATATGTTACGGGCAAGCCGTAAAACGCGCCGCCCGCCGCGCAATCTTCGAGCAGTTTGCCGTTTATTTTTTCCACGGAAGTAAATTCGGGCATGCTGTTATCCGCGTTTTTGCGGCACACGCCCTCTATCCTGTCCCCGTCGGTAAGCGAATACTTGCGCGCGAGGGCGGAACTTACGTAAATTTCCTTATAAGGATACTTTCCGCCGGTGGTAAACGCTATGTCGCCGTCGGACATATACAGCGCGCTTACCATATCCTCCGTAGAGGACAGGCGGACGAAATCGGGCGAGGAAACGATTATTTTATCTTCCTGCTTTGTATCCGAAAGAAAAAAAGTGCGGCAAAGCTGTATATCGCCCAGCAATGCCCTGTCATATTCCGGCGATTTGGGATGCGCGCCCCTGCCGGACGGAGAAACGGGGTCGCTCTGCCCCGAAGCTATCGCCAGCACGCCGCTTATTATCGCCGATCTTTCGGCGGACGAGGGGCTTTGCATACCCGCCGCCCTGCCTATCTGCCGCAAATCGTAGATGTTTTTTGCGATAAGGCGCTGTTCTATCTGTTTCAAAAGCTCTTCTTTATTCATTGTCTTCCTGCCTTTCAAGCACAATAACGCGCGTGCCGCCCGTAAAATCGGCGCGGTCGAGCGAAATTTCGGAAGTTTCGGTTTCTTCCACTATGTCTTTGTCGAACAGGTCGGTAAACTGTTCCACCCTGTCTATATCCATTTTGTTGCCCTTGCATTTGTAGTGCATGGGGATAACTATATCGGGCATTATCCTGTCCACGTATTCCTTTGCGCCCTCCGCGTCTACGGTGTAAGTTCCGCCGACGGGGATAAGCAATACGTTTACGGGAAGCAACCTTTCGATAAGCTCTGCCGAGCAGGGTTCGCCTATGTCGCCCATATGGCAGACGTCTATCCCGTCCATACGGAATTTGAAGATGGTGTTGCCGCCGCGCAACTTGCCCCCTTCGTCGTCGTGATAGGTTTGTACGGCGCTTACCTTTACGCCGTTGAAATTGCAGTCGCCCGAAATTATGCGGGGATTGCCGCCCACCGCGGAAATATTGGCGTGGTCGTAATGACGGTGCGAAACGGTAACCGCGTCCGCCTCCGCGCGCGGCATTTTATAGCCTATGCCCGCGTCGAACGGGTCGCACAACACGGAAGTGCCCGTGCTTTCGGTAAGTTTGAAACAGGAATGTCCCAAATATTCTATCTTCATTTTATCCTCTTTATATGTAAACGGCGGTAAATACCAGATTTGTAGTTTCCCCGCCGCCCTCGTATTCAAGCGCAATCCTTACGCCGCCCGCGCCCGAAACGGCGCGAAGTTTATGCGTATGTATGCCGAAGCCGCCCGTAAAGCCGCCGAAAGCGAGATTGCAACGGGTGCTTTTGTTTTCCTCGAAATCCATACGGATATCTTCCTTTTCGCCGCGGATATGCGTAACTCTGCCCTGCGAATACAACAGCGCGCACCCTTCGCCCTCTATAAAATAGCTGAATTTTATCCCGCTTGCCGAAATTTCCGCCGTGCCTTGCGACGTGAAATTATCGTTGCGGGAAGGGCTTTTGGCGCTTACGGTGATTTTACAGAGTTTTACCACTATCTCATTATAACACATATTTTAAAAAATTACTATATTTTTTTACAAATAACGCCTAATTATTAAGCGGCGTTATGTTTATTTTATCGTCATCAAGCGAAAATGCGCCGCTTTCAAAAATTTCCCTGCCCTGTTTAAGCAGGTTTACAAGCCCCTGCCTGTCCCCGCTTTGCAGGGCGGCGCGCACCTCGGAAAGGGAACGCGTAAGGCTATCTATGCAACTTACGAGGTTATCCGCGTTTTTAAGGTAAAGCGAAGCCCACACGTTTTCGTCCACGCCCGCTATACGCGTCATATCCTGAAAACTTCCGCCCGTAAAGCCGAGGCAGGATTTTAAATTGCCGTCCTTTACGTACGCGTTGGAAACCACGTGGGCGAGTTGGGACGTGTACGCTATCTTTTTATCGTGCGTTTCCGCACTGCACTCTACAAACCTGCCGAAGCCCATAAGTTTGCAAAGGCGTTTTATCTGCCGCAAGGCGTCCGCGTCGGTATCGCCGTCCACGGCGGCAATCATATCCGCCCCGTCGAACAGGCTTTCGCTTGCGGCGGAAATGCCGGAAACTTCCTTGCCCGCCATCGGATGACAGCCTACGTAGCGTATGTCGCCGCGGGTTATGCCCGCGCGCATATAGCGTTTTACGCCGCATATATCCGCCACTATCGCGCCTTTTTTGAAATTTGCAGAGCAAATAAACGCCAGCGCGGCTTCCGGCGGCATGGCTACGAACACTACCCCGTACTTTGAAAAATCCTCCGCCGCGGCGGAAATTACGCCGTTGGAAAGCGCATATTCCAGCGCGCCGGAAGAACGGTTGTAGCCGTGGCAAAAAATGCCGCCGCGTTTAAGCGAAAGACATAAAGAACCGCCTATTATACCCAACCCCGCAACGCAGATTTCCATAAATTCACCATACAAAACAAAATATTTTTACAAAATAATAACATATTTCGCCGCCAAACACAATAGATTTTAAGCCGCAAATAATACCCCGCGCAATATGCGGGTGATTTTATTGACATTTTTTTCGCATAAGACTATAATATATACGGAAATTGAATTTAGAGAGGTAATTTTTCAGATGAACAAAGTTTCCGTTAAAGATTTGAAAGATCTTAAAGGCAAAAAGGTGCTTGTACGTTGCGATTTTAACGTACCCATGAAGGACGGCGTGATTACGGACGAAAACAGAATTACGGGCGCGCTGCCCACCATAAAATATCTGTTGGACGCCGGCGCGAAAGTTACGCTGTGTTCTCATATGGGCAAGCCCCATTCGATATTCTCCGCGGAAGTTAAACTTAACAAAAAGGATCAGAAGAAGGTTGACGCGGGCGAAGCCACGAAGGAAGAAATTATAGAAAAAGCCAAAAAGGATGAACCCAAAAAACTTACCCTTGCCCCCGTTGCGGAAAGGCTTAACCAACTGTTGGGCGGCAAAGTTACCTTTGCAAAGGACGTTATAGGCGCGGACGCAAAGGCAAAGCGCGACGCGCTGAAAGACGGCGAGGCGGTGCTGCTTGAAAATTTGAGGTTCCATTGGGAAGAAGAGAAAAAGGAAGAAAACTTTTGCAGGGCTTTGGCTTACGACGCCGAAATTTACGTAAACGACGCGTTTGGCACGGCGCACCGTTCCCACGCTTCCACCGCGGCAATTGTGGAATACGGAATTATAAAGACCGCCGTTTGCGGATTTTTGATTGAAAAAGAACTTACGGTTATGGCGGATACGCTTGAACACCCCGCCCGTCCCTTTGTAGCTATTTTGGGCGGCGCGAAGGTTGCCGATAAACTTAACGTTATTTCCAACCTGCTTGACAAGTGCGATACGCTTATAATAGGCGGCGGCATGGCTTACACCTTCCTTAAAGCGAAGGGCTATGAAGTGGGCACGTCGCTTTTGGACGAGGACAAGATAGATTACTGCAAGCAAATGATGGAAAAAGCCGCAAAGGCGGGCAAGGAACTTGTTCTGCCGATAGATACGGTTGTTACCACCCATTTCCCCGACCCCATAGACGAAGCTATAGAGACGAAAACCGTTCCCTCCGACAAAATCCCCGCGGATATGATGGGTATGGATATCGGCGAAAAGACGAGAAAGCTGTACGCCGAAAAGATTGCCGGCGCGAAGTCGGTTATCTGGAACGGACCTATGGGCGTGTTTGAAAACCCCACGCTTGCAAAAGGCACCATTGCGGTGGCGCAGGCGCTTGCGGACGTTTACGGCAAGTGCACCACCATTATAGGCGGGGGAGATTCAGCGGCGGCTGTTCAGCAATTGGGATTTGCGGACAAAATGACGCATATTTCCACCGGCGGCGGCGCTTCGCTTGAACTGTTTGAAGGCAAAGTTTTACCCGGTATCGCCTGCCTGAACGACAAAAATTAATCACACATGGAAAATCCTCCTAAAAATATTTTTAAGCCCCCCGTGCGGTTTTATCCGCACGGGGGGCTTATCGTTGTCCGAATTTTTAATCTGTCTGCAACGTTGCGTTTTCCTCTATTTCCGTCGGGAAAATTACCAAAGTCACACCGAAATTGCGAAGCACGTATTTTACGCCGTTATCGGGCATATCCAAAACAATTTTAAATATCTCGCCGTTTTTAAAATAAACTTCGATATTTGTTTGATTGTCGTGCTCGTCCGTCTTTGTTGCTTTATAACATTTATTCTGCGAATCGTAGCGGAACTGTGAAAATGCGGGCATCTCTCTGGCATACACCTCAGGTGCGCCGTCCGCGTCATAGTCGAAATATTGCTGCGCCTGTTCCTCGGTGGAACAGTTGGTTACGCGATACGTCCATTCTTCGGGCGAGGCGCCGTTATCATAGTAGGACATATAAGTGTAATAATCGGTACCATCTACAAAAGCGTACGCTTCGCAGTCCTTTGTGGGGTCGCCGCCGATGCCGTGCTGGAAGGTGTGCAAAATATGCCGTGCGTAATCTATCAAAACCAATTGCGATATTATCCCCGCATCTTCGGGATTGTATGCGGTAATTTCGCTTATGTAATTGTCACGCAAGGATAAAAGGCTCAAAGCACTGCCCCATTTGGTCTCGTCCACTGTGTACGTTATCGCCTGGTTCCTTATGCTTTCGGGAAAAACGGTTTTATCGCCGAAATCTTTACCGAAATCTTCATATACGGTACGTGTTGTGTTATCTTCTTCTACAATGCGAATCAACTCGCCGTTTACAAAATACAATTCAATCAAAAATTCCGAAGTGTGAAATTCCGGATCGCTGTATAGGCAGCTGTAACACTGCTTTTCTGAATCATATTCAAAAAGTTCAAACTTATCCGCCAACATATCATAAAAACGGAAAACACCGCTCAATTTGATAAGCTCTGCTTTTGCAGTTTCTTCGTCAAGGTAAGGGTCGGATGCATAAGACCATTCCTGCGGTGCGGCACCGTGCTTATAAGGCGAAGAAATATAATTTGCAGCATCAAACCCTTCAAGCACTGTATAAAATGAGACATCCCATTCGCCTTCGCCTGCACCTTCAAGTTCCCCACGATCTGTGTCAAGACCGTACTCGGTTGCATATATTACGTAATTTTCATAATCTTGATAAGCTATTGACGAACGGAATCCCACTTCTTCGGGGTGATCGGTAGTTAAAGTTGATTTCAAAGTTTTAACTTCGGTAAAATGTTCAAAGGCGGCTTGCCACTCCTCCTCGGTTACGGTATATACCGTTTTATCCGCAACCGCGTCCTTCACACTTTGGGGAACGGTGGTTTTTTCCGCGGGAACCTTATTGAAATTTTCCACTTCCACGCGGGTGTGAATTTCCTCCGACGGATTGGCATAGGTGGCTACTTCTGAAGTAACTACGCGTATAAGCGCGCCGTCCTCGAAATAATATTCGTAATTAAATACCGTCTGCCCAACGCCGCTTTCCGAACCGGTGGGTCCGTTGCCGTCGTGATGGTCAACTACGCTGAAAGTGTAGCATTTTTTGCTTTCGTCATATTCGGCGGACGAATATTTATTCTTTACGCCGTCGTTGGAATTGCCCATACCTATTTTGATAATGCTCCACGTCGTCATAGCGTCCTCTACGCTTTCGTAGTTTGCGACGGAATAAGACCAATCATCGGGGGAAGAGCCGTGCGCATATACGGAAGATTGGTACATCTGCACATCGGTGCCGTCAAGCACGTAGTACATCTGAAAATCCTGCCCTTCCACGCCGGCGACGTCGTACATCTCGTAATAAGCTACGTAAGTTTCAAAGCTCTGCCATAAAAACGTCTCGTACGCGCCGAAATCTGCGTTGTCGGTTGTGATATGCGCGTAGACGGAATTTAAATTATCGTCAAAGTAGGATATGGCGGCTTGCCACTCAGCCTCGGTTACGGTGTATACCGTTTTATCCGCAACCGCGTCCTTTACGCTTTGGGGAACGGTTACGTCCGCAGAGGCAACCGCGCCGAACTGATTGAACACATACTTGCCCGTGGCGGTTGTATCCTCAACTTTGTTTTCTATTTGGATATTTTCCGTGACGGAAACCAAATTTGCGTCCTGAAAATAAATTTCAAACACGGCGTTTTGCGCAAAATCGGCGTCGTCGGTAGTTAAAGTGTAAAGATAACACTTCTTTTCCGCGTCATATTCGCAATCGGCAAATTTTTCATTGAAAACTTCCGTAACATCGGCGGGAGTTATAAGATAACTGCCGAAATATTCTTCTGCGCTCTCCGCGCTTGAAAAAGTTTGCGCGTCGTATTCCCATTCCGCCTGCTGTTCTTCGGCAACGGGAACGGAAACGGTTGAAACGCCGCTTACTTCATAGCTGTACGTTTCCACTTTATCGCCGTTGAGTACGATATAGCTTTCGCCTGCGGTTACGCCGCCTTCGCCCAAAAATACGAAGTGCGCCACGCCGTTTTCGCTA
This sequence comes from uncultured Clostridia bacterium, assembly GCA_947627575.1. Classification (GTDB taxonomy): domain Bacteria; phylum Bacillota; class Clostridia; order Christensenellales; family Borkfalkiaceae; genus Coproplasma. The sequence goes on along the minus strand of CANQWN010000004.1, from coordinate 49,320 downwards.
TCCTGATAAGCCTTTAAGGACGGGATATATTCGGGATTGTCCGAAGAAGATTCGTAATACCAATTTTTAACCGAGTTTAAAGCCGTGCAGGCGGTTTTAAACTCTTCTTCTGTAACTTCCGTCCTGAAAGACGGGGTGTTTTTATTGTCGTCATTATCATCCCCGCACGCAACGCAACAAAGCACGCCGACGGCAAGGAGAGCGGAAACGACAAAAATAAACAATTTTTTCATTATTTCTACCTCACTTGTCCTATGACAGGACAATTAAAATTTGAAACAAGTCTATCATAATTCTTGTCCTATGTCAAGACATTTGTCCTGTGTTAGGACAAAAATATTACGTTGAGGTGAAGTTATGGCAAGAATTATAGATAGCGAAATGAAAAATCTGGTGGGGTTGAGGGTAAAAAAATTCCGCGAACAGAGAAAAATGAGCCAAAGGGAACTTTCGGAAAAGCTGGAATTGTACGCCGTGTACGTGTGCCGCGGTTCTCTTTCGCGCATAGAGGACGGTTCGCGCACGGTGACGGATATCGAGCTGTACGCTTTGGCGGCGGCGCTTAAAGTTTCGCTGGACGATTTGTTCGGCGGGGCGCGTCCCGAAAAGGGAGAACCGCCCCTGACAAAGTAGTTATAAAAGCAGGCAACGGAAAAGCCCGCCCGCGCGCAATTTGCGCGCGGGCGGGCTTATTTCACATTATTATTTTATTCAAGACGGCGAAACGCGGATATTTATCAGTTTTTTTCGCCCACGGAACAGCCGCAATCTTCCGCGGAGGATTGCCCGTTCAATTTGTTATCCGCCAAGCCGTTGGGGGAGAAAACAAATTTTATCACGGGCATCATAGCCACAAGCCCGCAACCTATGGCGACGTACGCCATACCTGTTGAGCCCAACGTTACGCACGCCACAACCATAAACAAAAGGTACACAAACACGCTGCGCTTTGCCGCGTTTTTTATCCTTGCGACGGTGGAAAAAATTATATAGAACGCCGCAAGCGTTACAAAGGCTATCCACGCCACGGGCATAACGCCCAACATTATGCCGAAAGATACGGCTATGCACTTGCCGCCGCGCAAATGATTGAAAAGCCCCAGCGCGTGCCCCAATGCGGGCGCAAACATTATCAGGGAAAACAGTATACCGTCGCTATCGAAGAACAAACTGCCCAAAAATACGGGCAAAAAGCCCTTTATTACGTCCAAAAACAGGCAAAGCATACCCGTCCTTTTGCCGCAATGCTTGATGGCGTTGAACGCGCCCGGGTTGTTATCCACGCTTATTTTGCAGATATCCTTCTTTAGGAAAATTTTGGGTATCCACTGCGAAAACATCAAACTGCCGCACAAAAAGCCGAAAATTATAAGCGCAACTTCCCACATTATTTTCATAGCGCGTCTCCCACGCCCCGCCCGTCGTCCGCGGCAAGCAGTTCGCCGTCGGGGGAATTTGCGTAATGATTTCTGTTCGTCCGCTCTATCATTTCGCCCATCTGCCGCATGCACTCTTCCTGTCTGTACACCGCCGAACTTGAAAGGTATTTCCCCTCGTATTCGGCGCGCTCGTCCGGGTGGGATATCCAATAATCGATAACGCGGGCAAGGTCTTTGGGCTTGCGGCGCCTGAAAATGCACTTGCCGTCCACCGCAAAATCCTTTGTGGCGCTGTTTTCCGAATCGGAAACTATGGTCATTTTGCCGCAGGCTATGCTTTCGAGGCAGGCTATGCCCTCCAGCTCGTCTACGGCGGGGTGAACGTACAGATCGCAAAAGTTAATGGCGTCGATAATTTCGTCGCGCCCGTAAAGTTTAAATACGGGCTGTACGGGCAAGCGCTTTGAAATGCGCCTGTAATACTTTTCTTTAAGTCCCTGCCCGGCAAGTATTACCTGAATTTTATCCTTATATGCGGACAGCGCCACGGCTTTTAACAGCGTATCCTGCGATTTTTCCGCGGAATATCTGCCCGTAGATAAAATTACTATCTTATCCGCAAATTCGTCGGGTTTTGCAACCTCGCGCTTGCATACGTTGTTTTGTACGCCGTTTGAAATTACGTAACCGGGCGTAGTTTGCTTTATGCGCCCCTCGAAAACGCGCCGTATGAATTGCGTGGGATAATGTATGCCGTCGCAATATCTGTACATATGCTTATATATAAATTTATATATGAAAGTGTTTACGGAATACAGCCTGTTCATTTTGATATAGCTTGAAAGGTTTTCCGCCTGCATATGGAAGCCCGCCGTGATGGGCAAATTCATTTCGTAAGCCATCTTTGCGGCAGCCAGCCCCAAACCCAATGGCAACATTATGTGCACGTGTTCCGCGCCCTGCAAAGATTGCTGTATTATGGATTTATCGCACTTCGCCAAAGTTACGCCTACTTTGTTTACAAGCGAGTTAAGCGCCTTGCCGAAACTTTTGTTGGGCACCACGTAATAATTTTCAAGCCCCTTTTTGCTTTGGTCGGCGCACAGCACGCGCACTTCGTGCCCCGCCGAACGCAGATAACGTATCAGGTTCATGGAAACAACCACCGTTCCGTTGTTTTCCTCGCCCAAAATATCGCATACTACCGTTATAACCATATAAAACCCCTTTTTATTTTGCGGTTGCCCCGGTGAAATATAATTATTTACAACCTGTATATCTATTATACCCCCCCCGCTTTTGTCAACCGCTTCGGGTATAACAAGGTATTTGTTTTATTTATACCCCGTATAAGCGTAAGTTATATATTGTATTCCGCGGGGGGAAAGCGGTAAATTATAATTTACCGCTATTATAGTAGTTTGCCCGCGCATTGTCAAAAGAAAGACGGGACGATTGTAATAAAAATATATTACAAATTGCTTTTGATTACATTATGTGCGTTTGGGGAATAAATCCGCATTAACATAGATATAAATGCGGCGGGGGCGGAGGAAAAATAAAAAACGGGCGGAGGATTTTGTTTTTTTGGCGCGGGCGCGTTGCATTTGGATATTTAATGTGCTATAATTGACGGTAGTAAACGAAAGGAGAGAAATATGAGCAGAAAACCCTTTATTGCGGGCAACTGGAAAATGAATATGACGGCGGCAAGCGGCGCGGAACTTATCGAAAAGCTGAAACCGCTTGTGAAGGACGCAGATTGCGACGTTGCGCTGTGCGTACCCGCCATACTTATCCCCGCCATGGTCAAGGCGGCGGAAGGCAGCAACATACATATCGGCGCGGAAAACGTGCATTGGGCGCCCTCCGGCGCGTATACCGGGGAAATTTCGGCGGCAATGCTGAAAGAATACGGCGTTAAATACGTGATTATCGGGCACAGCGAAAGGCGGCAATACTTCGGCGAAACGGACGAAAGCGTGAATATGCGCGTGCACGCCGCGCTTAAAGCGGGGCTTACGCCCATTGTTTGCGTAGGCGAAATGCTGGAAGAACGCGAATCGGGCAAGACAAACAAAGTGCTTTCACGCCAGCTTACCGTTGGGTTGGGCGACATAAGCGACATAACCGACGTGGTTATCGCGTATGAACCCGTATGGGCGATAGGCACGGGCAAGACCGCCACGGACGAACAGGCGCAGGAAACCATCGCGTTTATCCGCAAAAAGTTAGGCGAACTGTTCACCCCCGCCGCCGCGGAAAAAGTTATCATACAGTACGGCGGAAGTATGAACGCCGCCAACTGCAAGGGGCTTATGGCACAGCCCGATATAGACGGCGGGCTTATCGGCGGCGCGTCGCTGAAAACCGACTTTGCAACAATTGTGAATTACGATAAATAGTAGGTTCACGAAAAAATGAAAACGTCTTTGCGGACGTTTTTATTTTTTCGTGAGTTGAGGGCTACTCGCCCTCTGACTGCGATATTTAAGGGCGCGCTTATTATATAATTGCAAAAATTCACTCCGCGGAGGCGAAAGAGTGCGCAAATTGGGGCTTGCGGCGCCGATTATCGAAAAAAATTTTTATTGTAACGCTTGTAAATTGCGGGCGGTTGTAGTATAATTTGCAATAGAAAAAAATCAAGGATAAATTTATGAAAAAAATACCCTATGCTCTTATAATTATGGACGGTTACGGGCTTGCACAGCCCGGAAAAGGAAACGCGATTTATCTTGACGGAAGTAAAAACGTAAACGCGCTTATGAAAAAGTACCCTTCCGCCACCCTCGGCGCAAGCGGTATGGCGGTGGGACTTCCCGAAGGACAGATGGGCAATTCGGAAGTGGGGCACCTGAATATCGGCGCGGGACGCGTTGTATATCAGGACCTTACGAAGATAACAAAAGCCATACAGGACGGCGACTTTTTTGAAAATCCCGCGCTTGTAAAAGCGATGGACAGCGCGAAAAACAACGGGAAAAAGTTGCACGTTTACGGGCTTTTGTCCGACGGCGGCGTACACAGCCATATCACGCACCTGTACGCGTTGCTTGAAATGGCGAAGAGGCGCGGGCTGGACGAATGTTATATCCACTGCTTTATGGACGGCAGGGACGTTTCGCCCACTTCCGGCGTGGGATATATACGCGATTTGCAGGCGAAAGCGAAAGAGTTGGGCATAGGCAAAGTTGCCTCGGTATGCGGAAGATACTATGCAATGGACCGCGACAACAACTGGGACAGGATTGAAAAGGCGTACGATATGCTTACGCTGGGGACGGGCAACCGCACGTGCGACCCCGCCGAAGCCGTGGAAGAAAGTTATGCCGCGGGCGTTACCGACGAATTTATTTTGCCCACGAAGGTTTACGAGGACGGAAAGCCCGTGGGGCTTATCGAAAAGGGCGACAGCATAATATGCTTCAACTTCCGTCCCGACCGCGCAAGGCAGATTACGAGGGCGTTTTCGCAAGACCCCTTTATCGCGCCCAAAGGCACGGCGTTTGAGAGAAAGACGGGATTTTTAAGCCCCGTTTACGTATGCTTTACCGTGTACGACGCGCAGTTTGGAGGCGTGGATATAGCTTTCCCCAAAACTACTATGAACAACACCCTCGGCGAATATCTTGCAAAGTGCGGCAAAAAACAGTTGCGCATTGCCGAAACGGAAAAATATGCGCACGTTACCTTCTTCTTCAACGGCGGCGTGGAAGCGCCCAACGAAAACGAAGTGCGCGACCTTATCCCCTCTCCCAAAGTGGCTACTTACGATTTACAGCCCGAAATGAGCGCGTACCTCGTGACCGACAAAGTTTTGGAAGAACTTGAAAGCGGGCAATTCGACGCGGTGATTTTGAACTTTGCCAACTGCGATATGGTTGGGCATACGGGGGTTATCCCCGCGGCGGTTAAAGCCGTGGACGTGGTGGACGAATGTCTTAAAAAGGTGCTTGACAAGATACTTGCAATGGGCGGCGGCGCAATTGTTACCGCAGACCACGGAAACGCGGACAAGATGCTTTCGGAGGACGGCTCGCCCTTCACCGCGCACACCACAAACCCCGTGCCCGTGATACTCGTTTCGGAAAAGTTCAAAAACGCGGAACTGCGCAAGGACGGAAAACTTTGCGACCTCGCCCCCACCCTTCTGCAACTTATGGGCTTGCCCAAACCCGAAGAGATGACGGGAACAAGTTTGATAAAGTAAATAATTTGCGACAAAATTTTACGCCGTACGCGCAAGCGGGCGGCGTTTTTGTTTGCGTAAAACCCGCAAATCAAATATAATGGTAATATGTGCATAAAAGAACCCGAAAAATTTTTTACAAAGCCATGGGTTGTGTGCCTCGGCGCGATATTTTGCTGTATACTTTGGGGCAGCGCCTTCCCGTGCGTTAAAACGGGTTACACACTTTTTAACGTAAACACGGCGCACGCGCCCTCGCTTATGCTTTTTGCGGGCGTGCGCTTTGCGCTGGCGGGCGTTATGGTTATTATTTCGGGCAGCATAATAAAGAGAAAGTTTTTGTACCCGAAGCCGCGGAACCTATGGCGCACGGGGCTTTTGGCGGTGTTCCAGACGGTGGCGCAATACACCTTTTTTTACATCGGGCTTGCGGGTTGCACGGGCGTTAAATCCTCCGTACTGAACGGATTGGGCGTATTTTTTACCATATTGCTTGCCTGCTTTGTGTTCCGCACGGAAAAATTCAACCTTATAAAACTTCTCGGTTGCGCGTTGGGCTTCGGAGGGGTTATCCTCATAAACATAGGCGGGGATTTTTCGTTCGGCTTCTCCTTTTTGGGGGAAGGGTTTATAATTTTATCGGGGCTTTCCTCCGCGGTTGCGGCGGGGTTGGTGAAGATATTTTCGCGCAAGGAGGACACGGTTACCCTGTGCGGATATCAATTTTTGGCGGGCGGCATTGCGCTTACCGTTATAGGGCTTGCCGCGGGCGGCAGAATAAGCGCAACCGGCGTGGGAAGCGCGTTTATGCTTTTGTACCTCGCCTTCATTTCGGCGTGCGCGTTCACTTTGCAGGGGATACTTTTAAGATACAACCCCATTTCGAAGGTGGCTGTTTTCAAAAGCACCAACCCGCTGTTCGGCGCGGTGTTTTCGGCGATAATACTCGGCGAAAGCGAACAGCTTTTATCCTACTTTACGCTGATTGCGCTGGCGCTTGTCTGCGCGGGAATATTCGTCATAAATAAATTCGGCGAAAGGGATAAATTCAAAAAAAAGGAATAATTTTATAAAACAGGCGTGAATTTGATTGTAAAATTAATTTATACGTGCTATAATTTTTAAGCAATTTTTGATTGAGAGGTCTTTTTATGCTTGCAAATTTGCTTGCGCCCGCGGGTATGAGCGAAACCGAATGGGTTGCGTATCTGGTAATAACCATAGCGTGCCTTGTACTTATATTCCTCACCGCCCTTATCACTATAATCCTTGTGCTGTTCCAGAAAAGCAATTCCGACGGCATACAGGGCATTACGGCTTCAAGCGAAACTTTCTTCGGCAAAAATAAAGGCAAGTCGGTTGAAAGCCAGCTTAAAAAGTGGACTTGGATTTGCCTCGCCGTACTCGGCGTGCTGTCCGTTGTCGTATATATAGTAAACCTTTTGGCACAGTGAAATATCGGGCGGATCGGGAAGCGGTCCGCCTTTTTGCTTTTATACGGTGAACGCCGCGCGCGGTATTTCCCGTACATACCTATTTTTACGCAAGCGGGAAAAATGCCGCTTTTTTATTTACCTTTACGGCAAAAGGTGGTATAATATGTCCGTGAAAACAATTGCCTACAACAAGCACGCCCTGTACGAATATTTTGTAGTGGAAAAGTACGAGGCGGGAATAGTTTTGGAAGGTTCGGAAGTGAAGTCTTTAAGGGCGGGAAAATGCAACCTTAAAGACAGCTTTTGTATGATAAAAAACGGCGAAATAACGCTTAAAAACGCCCATATCGCCGTATATGACAAGGCGGGGGCGTTTTCCACGCGGGAAAGCAAACGGGACAGAAAACTGCTTATGCACAGGCGGGAAATAGACAGGCTGACGGGAAAAATAAACGAAAAGGGATTTACGCTTGTACCCCTTTCGCTGTATTTTTCGGGCAGTATTGTAAAGGCTGAAATAGCGCTTTGCCGCGGCAAAAAAAATTACGACAAAAAACGCGTGATTGCCGAACGCGAAAGCGAAAGGGCGTTGCGTAGAGAAATAAAGGATTACGGGAGTAAAATATGAAGATAGACACTTTGTGCGTTCAGGCGGGTTACGACCCCAAAACGGGCGACGCGAGAATACCGCCCATCTGCCAATCCACCACCTACGTTTACGAAAAGACGCAGGATATGGCGGATTTGTTCGATTTGAAAAGCGACGGATATTTTTACAGCCGCCTTGCCAACCCCACCGTGGCGGCTTTTGAAGGGAAAGTTGCCGCGCTTGAAGGCGGGGCGTGCGCGATAGGCTGTTCTTCCGGTATGTCCGCTACGGCGCTTGCGGTATTCACCGTGGCGGGCGCGGGCGACAATATTTTAAGCTCGGCGGCGGTTTACGGCGGAACGTACAACCTGTTTTCCACCACCCTGCCCAAACTTGGGATAGAGTGCAGATTTTTCGACCCCGACGCGCCCGCAAAGGAAATTGAAAAACTTATAGACGGGCGCACGAAGATGGTGTTTTGCGAAACTATCGCCAACCCCTCCATCGTCGTACTCGATTTCGACAAAATTGCGAAAATATGCGCGGAACACCGCGTGCTTTTCGCCGTGGACAACACGCTTGCCACGCCCGCGCTTTGCAGACCCAAACAGTTCGGCGCGAATATAATAGTGCACTCTTCCTCTAAATACCTCGACGGGCACGCCGCGGCGTTGGGGGGAATTATCGTGGACGCGGGGAACTTCGATTTTGCGGCAAGCGGCAGATATCCCGCTTTCACCACGCCCGACGAAAGCTATCACGGGCTTGTGTACGCGGAACAGCCCGTACCGTTCGGCACCAAATGCCGCGCGCAGATGATAAGGGACTTCGGCGCGATTATGAGCCCGCAAAACGCATTTTTATCATACATAGGTTGCGATACTTTGGCTTTGAGAATGAAAAAGCACAGTGAAAACGCAAAAAGAATTGCGGCTTATCTGGAAGCGCACCCCAAAATCGATTGGGTGAAACACCCTTCGCTTAAAGACAACCCCTATCACGGGCTTGCGGAAAAATACCTGCCCGACGGACAGGGCGGAATGTTGAGCTTCGGTATTGCGGGCAACGTGCAGAAGTGCGCGGAATTTATGGAAGGGCTTAAACTGATTACGCAGGAAACGCACGTTGCCGACGTGAGAAGTTGCGTGCTTCACCCCGCTTCCACCACGCACAGGCAACTTTCCGAAGAGGACCTTAAAGCCGCGGGAGTGCCGCATAACCTTATCCGCCTTTCCGTGGGCATAGAGGACGCGGACGATATAATAGACGACATAGAACAGGCGTTGAAGAGAGTTTGATATGCCGATAGTTATTGATAAAGATATACCAGCGTATAAGATACTTACGGGCGAAAGAATTTTCGTTATGGACAAGGAAAGGGCGACGTCGCAGCAGATCCGCCCCATAGAGATAGCCATTTTAAACCTTATGCCCACAAAGGAAACGACGGAAACGCAGTTTATGAGGCTGCTTTCCAACTCTCCCCTGCAAGTGAACATAACGCTTATAAAAACTTCCACCTACGACCCCACCCACACCGACAAAGCGCATCTTGAAAAGTTTTACAAAACATTTGACGAGGTGCGCAACAATAAGTTTGACGGTATGATAATAACGGGCGCGCCCGTGGAAAATATGCCCTTTGAAAAAGTTGCGTATTGGCAGGAACTGAAAGAAATTTTGGATTGGACTGCCACCAACGTTACTTCCACCCTGTTTATCTGTTGGGGCGCGCAGGCGGCGTTGCACTATTTTTACGGCATAAAAAAGCATCCGCTGAAAGAAAAATGCTTTGGGATATTTGCGCATAAGCGCGTGCGCGACGGCGTGATAGAGCCGCTTATGCGGGGCATTTCGGACGAGTTCCATATGCCCCATTCCCGCCACACCATAATCTACGCAAAGGACATATTGCACGTAAAGCAGTTGAAAATTTTGGCGTATTCCAAAAAGGCGGGCGCTTCCATAATAAAGAGCACGGACAACCGCAGGGTGTTTGTTACGGGGCATATGGAATACGACAGATATACCCTTAAAAACGAGTACGAGCGCGACAAAGCCAAAGGGCTGGATATCAAGCCGCCCGTAAATTACTTTGCGGACGACGAGGGCAAGGAAGTTAAAATGAATTGGACTTCCACCGCCAACCTGTTTTACATAAATTGGCTTAACTACTACGTATATCAGGTTACGCCGTACGACATAAACGCGATAGAAAAATAAATACGCAGAAAAGAAAAACGCGCGCTTCCGCTTTTTGCGGAAGCGCGCGTTTTAAACTATAAATTCATTTTGAATACTTGTTGCATAACGCGACGAACGAAGCGCTTTTTTCCACGCCGGACGGGGTAAGGAAAGTAAGCCTTATGGCATAGCCTTCCTCTACGGACAGCGCACATTCCTCGAAGGCGTGCGAGGAAGTTACCTCCATTGCAAACGCTTCCGTACCGCCGGGCACGGTTGCGCTTACGTGCGTTATTATGCTGTCCTTGGCTATTGCATTGCCGCCGAAAATAATGGCGGCGGAAAGTTTTACCCTTTCCCCGATATGCAATTCGCCCGTCTGTTCGTCGTATACCTGATAACTTTCGGAATAGGTTTCAAAGTCCCACTTAAAGCAGTAGAACCCCGGCTGTACGTAAGGCGACGACGCGCCACGCTTTAAGATTAGATATACCTTATACACAAGGTCTGCGGGTTCGGCGTACGCCATATTTTCCATATCGTCTTCCCCGCGCAACAGCAACATACCGGAAACCTTGCCTTCCCCGTTGAAAACCGCGCCGCCCAAATTGCCCGAAGTTATGCCAGCGGAAACGCGCATTGCGCGGCAATTGTAAATTTCGCCGCTTTCCGATATATAGCGCACATCCTCGCTTTCGTGGCTTATCGCGCCTTGCGCAACGCCCATACCTGAACCGTCCGCATTGCCGACGGCGAAAATCTTTTCGCCCACGCAACGGTTTTCGCCGAGATCGAAGGAGACGGCTTTAATCATTCCGCGCTTTACCGCGTCGCTTGCGGTGATTTTGATAAGCGCAATGTCGTAAGTGAGCGAAACGCCCGCTATTTCCGCTTTTATGCAGTAACCGCCCTCGTCTACTATATCATTGGAACCGGTCACGTGATAATTTACGCCGTTCACATCCTGCCCGTAGGCGAGGACGTATATCGCCGAAACCCCGTCGCCCTGACGGGAAGAATTGTAGACCGCCGTGGAAGTTGTAAGCACGTACGCGTCGCCGGAGGCGGCGTCCGCTTCCGCAACTATGCCGGAAAACATTTTAAGTATTGCGGTTTGCCCGTAGTTATAGGTGAACCGCGCTATTATCGAAACGCTGCCGAAGAGGGAAGCGTTTATGCATTTTTTAAGTTGTAAATCGTCTTTTTCGGACTTGCTTTCGTAATCGAGATATTCCGACACGAACTGCGAAAAATCTATCTTTTCGCGCCCGGATTTTTCGCGTTCCTCGTTTACGCTTTCAAATACGTCGAACAGCGTTATCCCGTCGCCGTCACGTCCGTCCCTGCCCGCGCTGCCGTCCGACGCGGGGATATCCATACAGCCCGCAATCAAAGCGGCGGCGGCGCATATTGCCGCCAACAGGGTCACAAAAAATTTTTTCATCCGTCTTCCTTATGAGATATACTGCGTTGCCGTAACTTCCGCCGACAATTCCTCGGAAACGGTTACGCCGTCCGAAACTCTCTTTACGGTAAACGTTACCGTATCGCCTACCCGCGCGGAAAACATACATTCGTCCACAAGATAACTGCGGGTGACGTCGAAATCTTCCTTGACGTCGCCGTCCGCGGAAGTTATCTTCATATGTTTAAGCACGTCGCCCTCAAGCAATTTGCCGTAAAATACCGAATCATCGTTTACGGAGCTTATAGTGCGTATTTCCACAATTTCCGCAAAGCCCGATTCGTTCAAATAGGAATACGTATCGGTGGTCTGCATTGTTATGCCCAACTTACACTTGGTTACGCCGCCCTTTGCGGGGTCGAAATCCGAAGCCTGCTCGTACATAAGTTGCAACAGGCGTTTGCATCTGCCTGCGGGAAGGGCAAAGCCGATATTGTCTATGCCCGAATTTTCGTCCTTGGCGTTTACTATGCCCACTATCTTCCCCTCTTTGTTGAACAGTCCGCCGCCGGAATTGCCTCCGTTTATCGCCGCGGAAGTGCGAAGTTCGCGATAGTACGCCTGCCCAGCAAAATCGAGAAGTATATTTTCGCTGTCCTTGCTTATTATGCCGTCCGTCACGGCAATGCCCCTGCCGTCCGCGTTGCCTACCGCATATACGCTTTCGCCTACATAGTTTATATCGCCTTCGGCAAATTCCGCGGCAACGGCGGCGCTGTTTTTAAGCACTTCGCTTCCCTCTACTTTCAAAAGCGCGAGGTCGTAGCTTACCGTAGCGCCCACAACCGTGGCGGATATTCTGTAATTTTCGTCGTCCGTTATATCGTAAGACGAAGTTACGGTGTAGTTTACGTTGCGTATATCCTGCCCATAGAGATAAAGCCTTACGTCGGGGCAGTAAATTTCGTCCGCGTCGGAGGCGTACACTACGTGCGCGTTTGTAACCACGTAGGCGTCGCCCTCCTCTTTGTCAAGCCATACTATTACCCCGGAACCCGTAAACACCTTGTAACTTACGGTTGAGGAACCGAAATAGCCGCGGCTTGTGTAGGGGAACCGCGTAAGCACGGAAACCGTGCTTAACAGCGAACGGTTGATAACCGCCTTTTCGCTTAACGCTTCTTCCAACTCGCCGTCGGAATAGTTGAAATATTCGCGGACGAACTCGTCGAAAGTGAGCGTGGGTTCGCCGTCCGCGGCAAGCTCTTCGTTCAATTTTTCGTAAACCTCGTATACAGAGGCGTCCTTGCCGTCCTTACCGTCGGCGCCGTCCTTGCCGTCCTCTCCCGCCGTTATACATCCTCCGAATACGCATACGGCGGCAAAAAGCGCCGACAACAGAGCCAAAAGCATCTTTTTCATAGCTAATACCTTACCAAAATTTATTAAAGTTTTACGCCGTTCTTTTTAAGCAACATACGTGCCGTTTCCACCGAATCTTTGCCCGTCTTGTTCTTTATAGGCGCAAATTCGTTTTCACGTTCCACCTCGAAGCCGAGGCAAGTGCCCATAAGTTTTACCATATCGACGACAAGCGTTTCAAATTTATACCCGCACAGATCTTCGGGCGAAACTTTTTTGCCGTTTTCTATGTGCGGAATGGCTTTTTTTGCAATGTGATACGGAAGTTTGCCCGCAAGCGTGGCGTTGAGGTCGTAGACGTTGAACAGGTAGTTGAGGGTTATACCGTAGCGGAAAGTAAGCTGTCCGTCCCTTTCGCGCTTGTTTTGCAACTTTTCGGGCATTTCGAAATATTCCACTATGTGGGGCTTGCCGCCCGATTGGCACAACAGCCCCACCCTTTCCGTGGGGTCGGTTTTGCACACTACCTTTGCGCCGCAACGGCTGCCCGACATCACGGTTGCGCCTATAAATGCGGGGTCGCATATGCGTTGGAGAACGTTATCCACGCCGAACACGTTAAGCCATTCCACTCCTTCCGAATCGAGTATGCGGTTATAGCCTGCGTTTATAAGCGACGAGTACCAGCCGCCGTTGCCGTTCGGCGAAAAAGATATGCGCCATTTTTCCGCAAGATATACCTTGCCGTTGAAATCGCACGTCGGCTCTACATTCTGCATAAAGAAATGCACCTTGTCGTGCGGGTAGCCGAAATAGTTGTTGTCCTCGAAAAATTTACGCGTTTCGGCGTCGTTCTGGAAGCTGGTCATTATGAACAGGGGGAAATGCCTGCCCGTAACCTCTACCACGTCGTTTATGTTCTGCATAAGCAGTTCGAATATGGAAACGAACCGCGTTTCGCCGACGTTGAACATCCCCTTCGGCTTATCGAAACCGAGCCTTGTGCCCATGCCGCCCGCAAGCAACACCGCGCCCACTTTGTTTTGTTCAAGCATGCGCATGCCCACGCTTTCATATTCGTGGCGGCGGCGGGCTACGTCCGCAAGCGAAACTACGTTTGCGGGCTTTATTTTTTTGCGTACGAGATTATACGGTTTGTTTATGTTCCTCAACACCGAAAAGTTGGCGTTTTGAATATCGTTTAAAAGCTGTACGCGCTGTTCTTCCGAAAGTTCGTCGTAATATTCCAGCAAATGGCTTTGCCCGCGCAGGGCAAGATAGTTTTTGGCGCGCTTATAATCCATAAATACCCTATACCCCTTATTATTATCCATACAATTATATTATAACTGTGAAAATAAGTCAAATAATTTGTTAAATTTGCGTTTACCTATTGAAAATCGGCAAGCAAAGTTATATAATAGAAAGAAAGAATTTACGTTTACGGAGGTAAACGATATGTTTTGTACAGAATGCGGAGAAAATCTTACGCTTGTATTCAAACAGGGGGAAGGGCTTGTGCCCTATTGCAAAAAGTGCGACGATTACCGCTTTCCGAGATTTGCCACAGCCGTCAGCATGGTTGTTACCAACCGCACCAAAGACAGGATACTGCTTGCCAAACACCGCGGGCAGGACGATTATATTCTGTTTGCCGGCTATGTAAAAAAGGGTGAAACGGCGGAAAAAGCCGTCACGCGCGAATTTAAAGAAGAAACTAAACTTGATACGGTGAAATTCAGATATATGAGTTCGCGCTATCACGAGCCGAGAAACGTGCTTATGCTGAACTTCCTTATTATGGCGGAAAACGGCGAAATTTTGCTTGACAAAAACGAGCTTGACGAAGCGCGCTGGTTCACCGTAGACGAGGCGCTTGAAAACGTGCGGAAACAATCCACGGCGGAAACTTTTTTGAAAGCCGCCGTCAACGAGCTGAAAAAATTCTGATTTACTTCGGGGAAATATGGGAAAAACGCTGTTTTGCAAAAGTCTGAAAGCGGCGGCGATTGCGGTTATACTGCTTTCGGCGCTGTTTATTCTGCCCTTTATTACCGGCGGAAGGACTGCGCACGCTTCGGAACACGGCGGCGAAGATTACGCTTACGGCTATTCCCGCGCGGCGATTGTAATGAACGCCGGGAAAGACGGCGTTATAGGCGTTGAGGAAACGCTTACGGTGCAATTTACGGGCAGGCGCGCCACAACCTGCACGAGATATTTAAGCGTTGGGAACGGCGAACAGGTTAAAAACGTAAGCGTTGCAAAACTTGCGGACGGGAATCTTACGGACGCGCCGCACGAAGTGGGCGTAAGCGGAAGAAATTATATCTCCGTTGAAATAGGCGACGACTTGCCGAAGGGCGGCGAAACCTACGTTTACGTGCTTAAATACGATTATTGCGTGAAGGGCGGCAACCTGAACTTAAACCTCTTCGACGGCAAAAACGCCGAAGTATATCTGTTTGAACTTAAACTTACCCTGCCCGCCGAGGCGGAAGGACAAGCCGAAATAAATTGCGGTTCCCGCAGGCTGGAAGCCATTACGGAGGGGAACGTTGTTACGTGCGCCGCCGAAGCGGACGGCGCAGACATTTCGCTTGGCGTGAAGTTGCCGGACGGAACCGTGGAAAGCCACTTTGACATTACCCCGTACTATTTTGTGATAGCCGCGGTTGCGCTTATACTTATTATTGCCGTAATCAAGTTTACGGCATTCAACAAATCGCTTTTATCGCCCGTCGTGGACAGAAAAAACATTTATAAGACGGACCCGCTTATCATGGGCAAGCTGATTGACAACAAGGTGAACAGCGAGGACGTTGCGGCGATGGCGTTTTATTGGGCGAACAAGGGATATCTACGCATCGATATAGGCGCGGACGGGGACATTACGCTTGTTAAACTGCGCGAATTGCCTGCAACCGCAAACGATTACGAACACGTACTTTTCGGCGGGCTTTTCCGCGGCGGAAATGAGGTGAAAATCGAAAAACTGAAAAACGTGTATTACCGCACCGCGGAACGCGCCACGGCGTTGGTGGAAAAGCACACAAAGGGGCTTTACCTGAACCAAAGCATAGGGCTTTCGGTTTTGGCAGTGCTTCTGGGCGGGTTGCTTCTCGGCGCGGCGCCGTTTGCTTTGGCGCTTAAAAACATATCTTCCACCTTCGTTTATTTTGCGCCTTTCCTTTCTGTTATACCCGCGCTTATCGTTTACGCGCTTACGGAATCGATGATGTATTACAGGCTGAAACTAAACCAAATCACCTATTTTCTGTTCGCTTTGGGCATAGGCGCGGTAGGCGCGGTGTGTTGCTTTGTTTACTGCTATTTTATTCCTTCCGCCGTAATGCCCCTGCTTCCCAAAGCTCTGTTAAGCGTTTTGGGCTTTGTTGAGGTGTTGTTTTCTGTATTGCTTATAAGCCGCAACAAGGAATATGCAAGGCAACTCAACGAGGTTGTGGGATTTAAGCGTTACGTTATAAATACGGGCAAGCCCTCGCTTGTGCTTGCAACGGAAGAAAACCCCGCTTTTTACTATGAAGTTATACCCTACGCCTATGTTTTGAACGTGTTGGGCGTGTGGGAAGAAAAATTCAGGGATATCCCCGTAACCGCGCCCGTCTGGCTTACTGGTTACCGCACGGACAAGTCGGCTTTCCGCGCCGTGAACGCGGCGATAAAGCGTTGCGCCGCAAAAATTGCGGCGGCGATGTCCTCCCGCCCCGCCGATACGCAAAACGGCGGTCGCGGATAAATTACGCAAAACAGCATAAAAAAACAGCCGCGCTTTTGCGCGGCTGTTTTTTTATTCGCCTTTGACGGCGAGTATTATTTCAGTGGAAATACCTTCGGTAAACTTTATCTCTATCTTGTATTCGCCCACCGTTTTTATAGGCTGGGGAAGCGCTATCTTCTTCTTGTCCACCTCGTATCCGGAAGCGGCAAGCGCTTCCGCAACCGAAGAAGCCGTGACGGAACCGAACACTTTTCCGCCCTGCCCGGCTTTTAACGCGACGACGAAAGTTTTACCCTTTATTTCCGCCGCAAGCGCGCGAAGCGCTTTAAGTTCCTCGGCGCGGTGAAATTCCGCGGAAGATTTTTTCTGGGCTATATCGTTGAGTTTTGACGGGGTTGCCGCTTCGGCAAAGCCCTTTTTTATCAAAAAGTTGCGCGCGTAACCCTCGTTTACGTCCACAACTTCGCCCTTCTTGCCCTGACCCTGAACGTCCTTCAAAAGTATAACTTTCATATTTGCACCTCTTTTACAATATTTTAGTATATTACGGAAAATTTGTCAATACCTGCGCGGATAATAGGCGGCGGGGACGGACAAAATAAAGACGGAGGATTATTTATGGAAAACGTAAATTTCGGTATTGCGTGCAACGTTAAGGCATGCAAGCACAACTACGACGGCTGTAACTGCACTCTCGATAAAATCCGCGTGGGTTGCAGCTGCAACAGCGAAACCTGCACCTGTTGCGAAAGCTATTCGGAAAAGTTCAATCCCTGAAAATAACGGCGGCGCATAAGCGCCGCCGTTGCCGTGTTATCTTAAATATTTGCCTATCGAGAAAACGTCGCCCAACCCCATACTTACCAGCAGGTTGTCGCCGTACATATACACCGCCAATTTGCTGTGGACGAAATAGTTGTTGAACACATCCATAAACCCGAAACTTTGCAGGGAATCCACTACTGCGCCCACCACGAAAAGTATGCCGAACACAAGCGCGGTTACAATAATCGCGCCCATAACGCCGTCCGCATATCCGAAGATTTTGCTTTCGCGCGCCCTGCCTATAAGTTGGGGCACGAATACCGCGGCGAGAATTATGGGAATCAACATAAGGATGAAAACGCCCGCGCCCAATATTATTTTGGCTATCTTCGTATCCGTCAATTTTATTTTTTCGAGAATATCCGCGCCCTTTTCAAGCAAGCCGGAAAGCCTGCCGCCGAGAGCCTGCGCCGCCGAATCGAACAGGGTTGTTTTTGCAACCATATAGTAGGAAGCATAGCCCGCAAAGGCTATCAACCCCAAAACCACCAATACCCATACGGCGTTGGATATACCGCTTGAAAAGCCCGTCTTTATGCACAGCGACAGCAGACCCAACACTATCATATCCATAAGATATTTGCGGACGAATTTCCATACGCCGCTGCCGTAAACATCGCCCAAAAAGCCGTTAAGCGCGCCGCCCGTTTCCGCAAGATGGGAAAATTCCACAAACGCCAGCACGCACGAAAATATCAGCGCGCTTACAACCGCGCACTTGATTGCGGAAGTTATGCCGCCGAACACGCGGTTAAGCACGGACCAGACGCCGCCCTTGTATTTGAACTTGTGTTTTGTAAGTTTTTTGTAAGCCTTTTTGTCGTTTACGTCCAACGCGTCGAGGATCTGTTCCCTGTTGTCCTCAATCTGATCGTACTGACGGTAATATGAAAGCTGTTTGCGCCTTTCCAGCCCTTTTTCAAAGAAAATTCTGCCGCGCCACGAAAGCACCGCGAACAGAAGAATGAACACTATCGCGATTGCAAACGTTATCAAAGCCGGCGCAACAGCCGAAAAGCCGCTTCCGCCGCCCGGAAGATTTTTACGTATTATCGCGCCGAACACTATCGTAAGAATGCCCGCGGCGAGATATTCCGCAGCCCAGCTTTTTACTTTGGTGTAGCCCTTCAACGCGCCCACCACGGCGCCTGTCGCCGTGCAAAGCAATATAACCGCCAGAGCTACAATGCCTATGATACTCATTTTCACCTCTTAAAGGTTACTTGTTGTAACCGTCCTTCAATGAAACTATTTCAGATAATATAAGCGCGCCGCCCTCGCTGCACTTTTTGAAGTAACCCGTACGCATAGCCTGAAAAGGCTTGCCGTCCGCGCTGTCTTTAAGATAAGGTTCGGCTTTACCGAAACATATCTGCTCGCTTTCGGTATTAAGCCTTTCGCCGTAATCTTGTTCGGGATACTGTTCGTCTTTAAGCAAGGGCTGATAGCGCCTGAATTCCGCGTCGCAACCGTACTTTGCGTCCACCCACTGTATTACGCCCTTTGCTTTTATCGGCGTTTCTGCGCCGCTTCCGCTACGCGTTTCGGGGAAATATGTGCAAAGTATTTGCTTTACGTTACCCTCTTCGTCAAACAAAACGTCGTCGCAACGCACTATATACGCGCCTTTCAGGCGCACGGTGCCGCCCTTTTGCAGACGTTTGTATTTGGGAGGCGGATCGAGGGAAAAATCGTCCGCGTCTATATACACGTTGCCCGTAAACTTTATTTTGCGGACGCCGCTGCCCTCTTTCATGGGGTTTATTTCAAAATCCAGCTCTTCCTCGCCGGAATAGTTTGTTACGGTAAGTTTTACGGGATTGAGAACAGCCATAGCGCGTTCCGCGTTAAAGTTCAGGTTGTCGCGTATGCAACTGTCGAGTTGCGCCGAACTTACGACCGAGTACGCCTTTGCCACGCCCACGTCGGCGCAGAATTTTTTAAGCGCCTCGGGCGGGACGCCGCGGTTTTTCAACCCCGCTACGGTAGGCATGCGCGGATCGTCCCAACCGCGCACAAACCCCTCGTCCACAAGTTTTTTAAGATAGCGTTTGGACATAAGCATATTTGTGATATTCAGCCTTGCAAACTCTATCTGTCGGGGAAGGGGCGCGGAAAAGCCCGCCCTTTCCACAAACCACTCGTACAGAGGACGGTGATTTTCAAATTCAAGCGAACACAGCGAATGGGTTACCCCCTCTATCGCGTCCGAAAGGGGATGGGCGTAATCGTACATTGGATATATGCACCATTTGTCGCCCGTGCGGTAGTGCGGAACGTGCGCTATGCGGTAAATTACGGGGTCGCGCATGTTTAGATTGGGTGAAGCCATATCTATCTTTGCGCGCAACGTCTTTGCCCCGTCGGGATATTTGCCGTCCCTCATCTCGCGGAAAAGTTTAAGGTTTTCCTCAACCGTCCTGTTGCGGTAAGGCGAGGGTATGCCCGGTTCCGTAAGCGTGCCTCGCGTTGCGGTGATTTCCGCCGCGGACAGGTCGCAGACGTAGGCGTTGCCGTCGAGAATGAATTTTTCGGCAATTTCGTAAAGTCTGTCGTAATAATCGGAAGCGAACACCAGCTTATCGTATTCAAAGCCCAGCCACTTTACCGCGTCCACTATCGAATTTACGTATTCATAGTCCTCTTTTGCGGGGTTGGTGTCGTCCATGCGCAGGTTAAGTTTGCCGCCGTACTTTTCCTTTACGCCGAAATTTATGCACATTGCCTTTATGTGCCCTATGTGAAGATAGCCGTTGGGTTCGGGCGGAAAACGCACCTGAACGCGGTTGTTTACGGGTTCGAGTTTGCCCGCGCGGATATCCTCGTTTATGAATTGTTCTATAAAGTTAGATGCTTCGGGTAAGTCCATTTTTATACCTTATCAGGAAAGACCGGAAACGTTTCCGTCGTCGTCTATGTCTATTTTTTCGGCGCAGGGGATTTTGGGAAGCCCCGGCATAAGCATTATTTCGCCGGCGACAGCCACTATAAAGCCCGCCCCGCCCTTATATATGATGTCGCGGACGTGGATTTTAAATCCCTGCGGACGGGCAAGTTTTTTTGCGTCGTCCGAAAGCGAATACTGCGTTTTGGCTATTATGACGGGCAAGCCCTTTATGCCTTTCCTTTCTATCTCTTCTATCTTCGCGCTTGCCTCTTCGGAATATTCCGCGCCGTCCCCGCCGTAAATTTTTACTACTACGTCGTTGATTTTTGTCTTTATATCGTCGCCGAGATTATACGCGTAATCAAGACGGCTTTTTATTTCGCACGCCGCAAGCACTTCGCGCGCAAGCGCTTCGCCGCCCGCGCCTCCGCGCGCGAACACGTCGCAGAACACGGCTTTTACGCCCGCCTGCGCGCACGCGTCCAACACCGTCTGCGTTTCCGCGGGAGTATCGGAGAAAAACGAATTCATTGCGACGACTACGGGTTTTTTGTAGACGTCCTTCATATTGGAAATGTGTTTTAAAAGATTGGGCAAGCCCGCTTTAAGCGCGGGGATATCCTCTTCCGCAAGTTTGGCTTTATCCGCGCCGCCGTGCATTTTCAGGGCGCGTACCGTGGCTACCACAACCACGCAGTCCGGCTGAATACCCGCTATCCTGCATTTTGCGTCGAGAAACTTTTCCGCGCCCAAATCCGCGCCGAAACCGGCTTCGGTTACCACCACGTCGGCAAGGCTCATCGCCGTGCGGGTTGCGCGGACGGAATTGCAGCCGTGGGCTATGTTTGCGAAAGGTCCGCCGTGAACTATCGCGGGGGTGCCTTCCAACGTCTGCACGAGATTGGGCTTTATCGCCTCTTTGAGGAGGGTTGCCATCGCCCCTACGGCGTTAAGCTGACGCGCGCGGACAAATTCCCCGCTGCCGTTTACGCCCACCACTATATCGCCCAGACGCCTTTTAAGATCCGCCATATCGGCGGCGAGGCAAAGCACCGCCATTATTTCGGAAGCGGCGGTAATTTCAAAACTTTCCGCGCGGGTGTAATCGGCGCAACCCTTCATATTCCCCGCGGAACATTTTATCGTAAGATCCCTCAAAGCCCTGTCGTTCATATCCATGCAACGGCGGAAATATACGGTGCGTATATCCAAAGCGTTGCCGCGGAATATGTGATTATCTATCATTGCGCAAAGCAGATTGTTTGCGGCTGTTATGGCGTGAAGATCGCCCGTGAAATGCAGGTTGATATCCGCCATAGGCACAACCTGCGCATAGCCGCCGCCCGCCGCGCCGCCCTTTATCCCGAAAACGGGACCGAGGGAAGGTTCGCGCAAGGCGAGGCACGCCCTTTTGCCGAGGCGGGACATTCCGTCCGCAAGCCCTATCGAAACGGTTGTTTTGCCCTCGCCCGCGGGCGTGGGGTTTATCGCCGTAACCAAAACGAGTTTTGATTTTGGCTTTAACTCTTTGAGATTGATTTTGGCTTTATACTTGCCGTAAAGTTCCAAATCGTCCTCTTCAAGGCCGAGTTTTGCGGCTATTTCGCGTATATCGCGCAACTTACAACTTTCTGCAATTTCTATGTCGGACAGCATAAACTTCACCCCGTTATAATTATTAAAGCTAAATTATTATAACACAACGCGCGCGTAAAGTATATCGTTTTGACAATAAAATTTATTTTTTTTGGGTTGGAACGGGGCGCGCGGCGGCGTATTGTTTTCAAAAAATTTATTTGCCGCCGCGAAAGGGATTATTTACTTGACTTATCGCGGTAATTTTAATAATATATACGTACGAATTACTGTTAGAGGTAGCATATGGCAGAAGAAAAAAAATGCGTTACTATGGATAAGATAGTAAACCTTTGCAAAGCGCGCGGGATAATCTTCCCGGGAAGCGAAATATACGGCGGAATGGGCAATACGTGGGACTACGGCCCCGTCGGCGTGGAAATAAAGAACAACATAAAGCGCGCTTGGTGGAAGAGGTTTGTGCAGGAAAGCGAGAACAGCTACGGCGTTGACGCGGCGATTTTAATGAATTCGCGCGTGTGGGAAGCCAGCGGGCACACCGCCTCCTTTTCCGATCCCAAAATGGATTGCAAGGAATGTAAAAGCCGTCACCGCGCGGACAACCTGATTGAAAGCCACTCGAAGGGCAAAGTAAATCCCGACCTTATGACCAACGAGGAAATGGAAAATTACATCAACGAACACAGGGTTTGCTGCCCGATATGCGGCAAGTTCAACTGGACGGGCATACGCACTTTTAACCTTATGTTTGAAACCTCACGCGGGGTGACGGACGAAAATCAGAACAAGATATACCTCCGCCCCGAAACCGCGCAGGGCGAGTTTGTAAATTTTTTGAACGTACAGCGCACCACCCGCGCCAAAGTGCCCTTCGGCATAGCGCAGATAGGCAAGGCGTTCAGAAACGAGATAACGCCCGGAAACTTTATTTTCCGCACCATAGAATTTGAACAGATGGAACACCAATGGTTCTGCAAGGAAGGCACGGACGGGAAATATTACGACGAGTTTAAGGGCAAGGCGTGGAAATTTTTAACCGATTTGGGCTTTAAGGAAGATCATCTGCGCTTTAAAGATCACGACAAGCTGGCGCATTACGCCAAAGCGGCGTGCGACATACAGTACCTCTTCCCCATGGGCTGGTCCGAACTTAACGGTATACACAACCGCACGCAGTACGACCTTACGCGGCATCAGGAATATTCGGGGAAAAGTATGCAGTATGCCGACCCCGCCACGGGCGAAAAATTTATACCGTACGTGATAGAGTATTCCATAGGCGCGGACAGGCTTATGCTTGCCACCCTTTCCGAAGCGTACGACGAGGAAAAGTTGGAGGACGGCGAAACGCGTACCGTAATGCACTTTCACCCCGCCATAGCGGCATACAAAGCCGCCGTACTGCCATTACAGAAAAACCTTTCCGAAAAGGCGGAAAGCATCTACGCAAAACTTTGCAAAAAGTTTATGGTAACTTACGACGCCGCCGGTTCTATAGGCAAGCGTTACCGCCGTCAGGACGAGATAGGCACCCCCCTCTGCATCACCGTAGACTTCGACACGCTTGAGGACGGCACGGTTACCGTGCGCGACAGGGACACGATGAAACAGATACGGCTTAAAGAGGAAGAACTTGTTGAATATATTGCGAAATTCTGCGAATTCAATTGATTTTGGAAAACAGAAAAATAAAGCCCCGCGGCTGTTTGCCGCGGGGCTTTTTATGTCAATCGTCCTCGTCCGGTTTAAGCACGTATTTATCGAGCATGGATTTGCCCACCCTTTTGCCTAAACCCATAAGCCTGTCTTTAAGCGTCCTTCGCGGGCGTTTTTCGTCCTCTATGCTGCCCTTCAAATCGAGGTCGCGGCAGGGATTTTCGGCAATGTAGCCACATTCTTCGGCATAGGCGAAAACGCTTTTAAGCACGCCCTCCGTAAGCCTTTTCTCCTCTTCGGGGGCGGCTTCCGCCACGGCAAGCACGGCGGCGGGCTTTATGGAAGTTATGTATTTGTTGCCGAACGACGGAATTATATACCCGTCGAGGCATTTGCCCGTGGAATCCACGTATTTTTTTGAAACTTTTTTTACCGATTGCATTTTATCGTCGCCTGCGGTTACCAACCCGTACCATTCCACCGCGACTACGGGGAAGCGGTATTTGATTTTTACGGGGGAAAGCAACCACCTTGCAAGCCGCACCGTTCCGCCGCACAGCAAAGCCAAAAGCTGTACAAGAAGGCTTAAAACGGAAAAGATAATAAGCACCACGTTAAGCGCAACGCTTTGCGCCGCGTAAGCCGAATCGGTTGCGGAAACAAGCGCGGCGACAGTTATCGCAATCGACAGCAGACGGACTATCAACCTTATTATTTTAAGGGCGCGCTTTACCGTGCGCACGTTTTTTGCGTGGGCGTGCGAGCCGCACAAAGCTACTATTATAAGCGTTGCGAACACCGCCGCGTATACGCCCAACAGCACGAACGAGGCTATTTCGCCGCCGAGGCTGAGTTTGCCGAACAAGCCCGTGCCCAGCATATAGCCTACGTAAAGCAACGTAAACAGCAGACTGAACGTCATCGTTATTATGTTCAGCCGCCTCAAAATCACGGCGCGGTTTGCGTATATGTTTTTGATTACGCAACGCAAATCGTATACGTCCTTTGCGAGTGTAAAGGTTTCTTCCGCGTTTATCTTGTGGCGGATAACAGTCTTTTCCTCTTCGTCGGTATTTTTATTGTTTTCGTTATCGTTCATAATTCACCCCGCCGCAATGCGGCTTACGGTTTTTAACCATTATAACACTTCGCCGTACCTTTTGTAAAGTGCGTCAAGTTGTAATTTTATGCCGTTCAGCTCTTCCGCCAGCGCGCCCGACGCCCTGTAATCCGCGGTAACAGCGGGGTCGCAAAGCATCGCGTTTATTTCCTGTTCCCTGCTTTCGAGGGCGGAAATTTCTCTTTCCAAATTCTTTATTTCCGCCTTGTGCCTTTCCTCTTCCGCACGCTGTTTGGGGGAACGGTAACTTTCGGCGGATGGCTTTTCGGCGCGCCGCGGCGGCGCGCCCTTTTCAGGGCGGTTTTCAAGCGCCTTTTGGCGGTTGAATTCGGCATATCCCCCGTCGAATACGGTAAGTTGCCCGTCAGCTATCTCCGCCGTTCTGTCGGCTACGGCGGAAAGGAAATACCTGTCGTGCGAGACGAAAACAAGCGTCCCCTCGTAACTTTTCAACGCGCTTTCAAGGCTTTCGAGCGCGGGCAGATCGAGGTGATTGGTAGGCTCGTCCAAAATAAGCAGATTGCCCCTTTCGGCAACGGCTATGCACAGCGCAAGTTTGGCGCGCTCGCCGCCCGAAAGTTCGCGGGTCTTTTTGCAAATATCCTCTTCATAAAGCCCGCAACGGGCAAGTTCGGCGCGCGCCTCGGTCTGCGAAAGCCCCGTATGCCTGCCCCAAAGCTCATCCAAAACGGTAGCTTCGGGGTTGAGAATAAGCCCTTCCTGATCGTAATAGGCAATCTTCACGTTTCTTCCCGTGCGTATGCCCTCGCCGCCCGAAACAATATCTTTCAAAAGCGAGCTTTTTCCCGCCCCGTTTTCGCCTATAACGGCAAGTTTATCGCCGCGCATAACCTTCAAATTGCAGTTGCGCACCAAAACTTTACCGCCGCGCACGATATCCGCGCCGAGTATTTCAAGCGCCTCTTTTGCGGACGCGACGTCGAAAAGGAAGCGAAAGCGCGGCGGCGCGGGCGGCGTATACGGTTTTTCGGGCAGAGGCAGTTTTTCCAACTTCTTCACCCTGCTCTGCGCGGATTTCGCCGTTGTGGCGCGCACTATGTTCTTTTCGACGTACTTTGAAAGTTTTTCGCGCTCCTCTTTAAGCGCCTCGTACTCCTTTTCAAGCCGCGCGTAATACTCTTTTTTCAAAACTTTGTATTTGGAATAATTCCCCGCATAGGATACCACGCACTTGTTTTCGAGGTCGAGCACCCTTCCCGCAACCCTGTCCAGAAAATATCTGTCGTGCGAGACGACGAGAATTGCGCCGCCGAAAGATTGAAGATAATCCTCAAGCCAGTACAGAGTGGGCATGTCGAGATGGTTCGTCGGCTCGTCGAGGATAAGCAAATCGGGGCTTTCAAGCAAAAGGCGGGCAAGTTTAAGGCGGGTTTTTTCGCCGCCGGACAGGCTGTCTATCACCCTGCCGTACATTTCCGAAAAGCCCATTCCGTTTAAAACTGTGCGGATTTTTACCTCAACGTCGTAGCAATCCCTTGCGGCGATGAATTTTTGCAAACTATCTATTGCGGCGGAAAGCCTGTTATATTCCGCGCAGCCCTCCTTTTCGGAAGTCAGCCGCGCGGATAGCAGTTCCAGCTTCGACACGGCGGAAAGCTCTTCCGAAAACACTTGCCTCATCTCTTCAAATACGGTGTTGCCGCAGGAATAGCCGCCGTTCTGTTCGAGATAGCCTATGCGTAATCCGCGTTTAAGCGTTATCTCGCCGGAATCGGGGATAAGACGGTTTACTATAAGGTTTATCAGGGTGGTTTTACCCTCGCCGTTGGCGCCGACAAGCCCCACTCTCTCGCCCTCGCTTATGATGAAAGAGACGTCTTTAAGTATGGTATTGCCGCCGTAGCCGAAATTAACTTTGTTTAAAGATACAAGCATTTAAAAATCCCACTCGGGTATAAATTTGCAGTCCGCGCTGGAAATATCCTGCACGTACACGTTTTTAAGTCCGCTTTCCTTCACCGCACGTAAAACGCGGTTATATTCCCTGCGGGTTATGCCGCGGTTAAGTTCGGGAAAGGAAGAAATTTCGCCGCACGGCGTGTATTGGCTCATCACGCTGAAATACACGCTTTCGGGCAGGGTTTTTACAAATTCGATAACTTTCAGGCTGTCATACACCGCCTGCGGCAAAACGAGGTGGCGCACTATGCAACCGGAAAGCATTTTGCCGTCCTCCGTCATTTTCAACGGCTTTTGCGCCATAAAACGCGCGGCGGGCAAAGCGTATACGGCGTAGTCCGCGCGCGAAGTGTACCTTGCGGCAAGCGACGGATCGATAAATTTCACGTCCGTAAGATATATGTCCGTAAAGCCTTCCGCTATCTTCAACCCCTCCGCATTTTCATAGCCGTGAGTATTGTAAACAACGGGTATTTTGGGTCTGTAAATTTCAAAAGCCCCCGCAATATCCCTTAAATACTGCGTGGGAGTGACGAGATTTATATTTTCCGCGCCCGCGCTTTCAAGATAGCGGAAGATATCCGCAAGCTGAAATTTATCTATCGTTTTGCCCGTCACAGAACGAGAAACGGGGAAGTTTTGGCAGAACGCGCACCCGAGACTGCAACCGCAGAAAAATATGCAGCCGCTACCGTTTTTGAAGGATATGGGCGGTTCCTCGAAGGGGTGCAGATAGTATTTGGCTATTTTAAGTCGGCGCGCGGAACACGCGCCCGCGGAGGTTTCGCGTTCGGCTCCGCAACTTACCGGACAGAGATTGCATTTCATTTAGTACATTATAAAATAAATGCACGATAATTGCAAGTTTTGTTTGACATTATTTTAACGCTTTGATATAATAACGGCAAACCTATAAAGAGTGTGCGAGAGAACGGCTCGTGGACCACACAGCAACCTGCAAAGCAAGGTGCTAACGCCGTACCGATGGGGAAATAAAAGATTACGATACCCCGCCGGGCAGGCGGGGTCGTTTTTTTTGCGGAGAGAAACAATGAGAAAATTTTTTACAAGCGAAAGCGTTACCGAAGGACATCCCGATAAACTGTGCGACCAGATTTCGGACGCCATTTTGGACGAGATACTTAAACAGGACCCCGAGGCGAGATGCGCCGTCGAATGTTGCGCCGCGTACGACCGCGCGCTTATAATGGGCGAAGTTACTGCGCGCGCGGAAGTGAATTACGAAGAAATTGCGAGGGATGTTATCCGCCGCGTGGGATACCGCCACGGAAGTTTTGCCTACGACAAGTGCAAGATAGACGTCGCCGTGCATAACCAAAGCGCGGATATAGCAATGGGCGTAAACCGCGGCGACGACGTTGGCGCGGGCGATCAGGGAATAATGTTCGGCTACGCCTGCCGCGAAACCGAAGATCTGATGCCCCTCCCCATAGCTTTGGCGCACAAACTTGCTTACAGGCTTGCCGAAGCGAGAAAGAGCGAAGAGCTCGATTATCTCCGCCCCGACGGCAAAACGCAGGTGACGGTGGAATACGACGGCAAAAAGCCCCTGCGCGTGGATACCGTCGTCGTGTCCGCGCAACACAACGGAAAAGTTGAACAGGAACAGCTGAAGCGCGACGTTACCGAAAAGATAATAAAGCAGGTTATCCCCTCCGCCCTGCTGGACGGGCAAACCAAATTTTATATAAACCCGACGGGAAGATTTGAAATAGGCGGCCCCGAGGGTGACAGCGGACTGACGGGGCGGAAGATCGTCGTGGATACATACGGCGGTAGGTGCGCGCACGGCGGCGGCGCATTTTCCGGCAAGGACCCCACAAAAGTGGACCGTTCGGGCACGTATATGGCGAGATATATCTGCAAAAATCTTGTGGCGGCGGGCATTTGCGACGAAGTGGAATTGCAATTGGCTTACGCGATAGGCGTTGTGGAACCCGTTTCCGTGTTTATAGACAGCTTCGGCACGGGCGTGATAGCCGACGACGAAATTGCCGGATTGGTGAAAAAACAATTCGATCTCACACCCGGCGGAATAATAAAAAATTTGGGATTGCGCGCGCCCATTTATTCGCAGACGGCGGCGTACGGGCACTTCGGAAAACCGCAATTGCCGTGGGAACGTACGGACAGAACCGATGCGCTGAAAGCGGCGTTGAAATGTTGAAATTTCTGGCGGAGGCGATGTTTCCGAAGGCGTTTACCTGCGACATATGCGGCATCGAAACGTTTGGAAGCAACCTGTGCCCGGACTGTGCAAAGACGGTTGAACTTAACGATAAAATCACCTGTCCGCTGTGCGGAAGAAGAGTTCTTCACGACGGCGTCTGCATAGAATGCCGCGACTTGCCTCCCCTGTTCGATAAAGCCGTATCGGCGTTGGTATACAACGGCGGAACGCAAAAACTTATCGCGAAATTCAAAAACGGAAGCGAATATCTGAAAGAATATTTCGCCGACCTTATCTGCGAAAAGCTGAAAGGCTTTGAACCCATCGACTATATCTTATACGTGCCTATGACGGCGAAAGCCGAAGCAAAGCGTGGATACAATCAGTCCAAATTGCTTGCGGAAAGCGTTTCGGCACGCACTTCCACCCCCGTTGCGTACGGCGTTATAGTAAAAAGCAAGGAAACGCCCGCACAGAAGACGCTGAACCGCGCGGAGAGGACGGATAACCTTAACAGTTGCTTTACCGTGAACGACAGAAAACTTTTAAAGGGTAAAAGCATACTTTTAACCGACGACGTGCTTACAACGGGCGCCACGGCGGACGCAATGACCAAAAAACTTAAAACCGCAGGAGCGGCAAAAGTGTTCTTCGCCACCGTCGCTTCCGTGGAATATAAACAGAAACCCTGATTACAGATAGCTTATTTTCACGGAAAAGTCATAAATTTTAAAATACGCAATAATATAACAGACGTACGCACGCGCCGAAAAATCGTTTGACAACGCGGTGTACGTCTGTTAAAATGTTTACGTTGAAAACACGGAAGGTTGGCAGAGCGGTCGAATGCGGCGGTCTTGAAAACCGTTGAAGTGAAAGCTTCCGGGGGTTCAAATCCCTCACCTTCCGCCAGACGCGGGCGGCGGGGCACAAAAGTGCCCCGCCGCTTTAATTTTACACCTCAACTTCTATCTATATTTCTATCTCTATTTCTATATCTATTGATTTTTATATTCGGTTACCCTTGCCCTCTTCTTCGCTTTGCCGGGCGGCGTCCGCCGCGGCGGTTTCACCGGCGACATTATTTTCAAGCGCGCCGCATCCGCCGTCTTTTCCCTTACGGACGAAGATCGCTTTGAAAATTGTGCGCACCAGCGGCTGTATGAACAGCAATTGCGAAAAGAATGCAAACGGCAGATTATAGCAAACAAGTTTAAGCCAATTTGCAAGCAACGTAAGCATATTGAAGCCCGCGCCGTACGGATAATACAAAAATGCGGCAAGCAGACTCATTGCGGGGCACATTATGCCGACGGTGGCAATAATCACAGCCGATTCGAAAATTACGGGGTTTATGCTGCCCGGCTTGAACACTTTGCAGACGAGTTTAAAACTGCAGGGGCTTCCCAAAACACATTCAAGCGTATATGCAAGCGCAAATTCGATAAGTATGACAGCCCAAATCGGCACGGGAGAGCCGAAAACCGATACCCCGCCCATTGCGTTTATGGCGGCTATTACGCTGCCCTTGCCCGTAACCTGCATAAACATTGCGCCGTTTACCACATACAGGCTGTAAAACACAAAAGCGTGAACCGTAATTACTACGGTGATAAGCGCAAAAATCATGCGCTGAAACAAATTTTTAGGCATAAATTCCTCCCAAAAAACAAAAACGCGTATGCCGCCGCTAAACCCGATGTACCGTAATCAGATTTACATGCGCAAGGCAATACGTGTGTCGTTTTCCGTTTATTTAATTATTTATATTATACACCGCCGCCCGCCTTAAAGCAAATAAATTTTTGTTACTGCCACAAATTCATACGAACTTGTTAAAATTTAACTTGATTTTATTCGCGACTTGGAATATAATATAAGCAAACGGAGATTAAAAATGTTAAGTTTTATATCCGCCAAAGAGGCGGCTGAAAAATGGAACATTTCGCAACGGCGCGTAGCGATACTTTGCAGTGAAAACAGGATAGTCGGAGCTATGATGGTAGGCAATATGTGGATTATTCCCGGCAACGCCGAAAAGCCCATAGATAAAAGAACCGTTCGCCGTGAAAAGGGACATCCGGTCACGATAAAGCCTTTTGTAAAATGGGTTGGCGGCAAGGGGCAACTTATCGACGAACTTGAAAAGATGCTTCCTTCAACCGGTGAAAAAGTTTTGACAAAGTATTGCGAACCTATGGTAGGAGGCGGCGCGCTTCTTTTCAACGTGCTGTCGAAATATAATTTTACCGAACTTTATATAAGCGACATAAACCCCGAACTTATCAACGCCTATAACGTGATAAAAAGGAACGTTGCGGAATTGATTGCCCGCCTTATGGAAATGCAAATGGTCTTTTTGCCTATGGACGAGAACGGCAGAAAGTTTTACTACTATTCCATACGGGATAAATTCAATTCCGTAGAGTTGACGGAGGCAACGTCGGCTGAAAAGGCGGCTTACTTCATATTTTTAAATAAAACCTGCTTCAACGGGCTGTATCGTGTAAACCGCAAAGGGCAGTTTAACGTCCCCATGGGCGCATATAAAAATCCTACAATTTGCGACGAGGAAAACTTGCTTAATATCAGCAAAGTTTTGCAAAACGTTACTATCGTTTGCGGCGACTATTCATTATCGAAAGAGTTCATCGACAAGAATACTTTTGTATATCTCGACCCGCCGTACCGCCCTATTTCAGAAACGTCCGCTTTCACTTCATACAATGCCGACGCTTTTGACGACGAACAGCAAATACGTTTGGCGCATTTTATTGACACAATAAACAAAACGGGCGCAAAGATTGTGTTGAGAAAAGATAATAAGGAGTTAAAAACTTATGGATTTACAAATGCAAGTTGATGGTATAGACGCTTACCATAGCACAACGCAACGTATACGCGTGCTTACCGAAACTTGGATAGGGAAAAATTTGTACTGCCCGCGTTGTGGCAACGCAAAGATAACCCATTTGCAAAATAATCGCCCGGTAGCAGACTTCTATTGCGAGAATTGTAAAAACGAGTTTGAACTGAAAAGCAAGAGCGGCGCATTAGGCGAAAAGGTAAACGACGGCGCATATGATACTATGATTGACAGAATAACAAGTAATCAGAACCCCGATTTTTTATTTATGGGATACGAAAAACAGTCCTTGACAGTAAAAAATCTTGTTATCGTTCCAAAGCATTTCTTTGTTCCGTCTATGATTGAAAAGCGCAAACCGCTTTCCGCAACTGCACGCAGGTCGGGATGGGTTGGATGTAATATTTTATTGAACGCTGTTCCCAAACAGGGATTTATAAAAATTATTGAGAACGGCTGCGCCGTTGATAAGGAAAAAGTGCTGTTGCAGATGTCACAAAGCTCTGATTTGGAAGTTTTGGATATTAGCGCACGCGGTTGGTTGTTTGACGTGCTTGAATGCGTTAATTTAATACCAAAGCAAGAATTTTCACTTGACGACATATATCGTTATGAATCATTATTATCGGCAAAGCATCCATACAATCATAACGTTAAACCTAAAATCAGACAGCAATTACAATACCTGCGCGACAAAGGTTTTTTAGACTTCACGCAGAGAGGAAAATATAGGAAAATATATTGAGGTAAAATGAAAAAGTTTATTATTGCAATTGAAGAAACTGTTGTTCAAGAATTTGAAGTTTGGGCAGAAGAAAGTTGCGAAGCGTTAAATATAGCCGAAGAAAAATATAAAAAAGGTGAATTTATATTGGATAAAGACGAAGTAGAATTTCGGCAAATGGCATCCGTTGGCGATGAACCTACCGAATGGATAGAATTTTGATAATTTATCTATCGCGGAAATCTGCCGCCGGATATCCCGCGAAATTTGATTTTGCGCTATTTGAAAGAGAGTATGGTTCAGCCGCTTGCATTTGAAGTTATGCGGATTTTTGAGCTTGCCGGGTTCAAGACGAAAGAGATTATCATAAAGGAACAACACAACTGCAGGGCGACAGGCTATTGGAAAACAAACAGTATAAAGTTTAACTTTTTACTGCTTGCGCACGAGTATTTGTTTGTGTTTAAAAAATAGAATTTAAAAATTACAGCCGTGCGGCGCGCCGCACGGCTGTATGTTTTTATTTAAGGCTTCAACTTTCGCGGCGCCATACGTAGCCGTTTTTATGGAGGTATTCCACCGCCTTGGCCGCGTCCGAAAGGTCGGGCTTTATCTGATCGCCCGTAAAATCGTAGCGCATATTCCAACCGCTTTTTTCTGCAAATTCCGCCGAAGTAAGCGCAGATGTGGACCAGAAGGCGTTTCTGCCTATATAGTTCACCGTGGAAGCTATCTTCAAACTTGTAAGCTTGGTATTGCCGGAGAAGGCGTTTTCGCCTATGCTTACCACCCCTTCCGGTATAACAACCGAACCGCTGATATAGCTGCCCTCGAAAGCGTGGTCGCCTATATCCTTTAATCCTACGGAAAACGTGAGGTTATTAACCACGCGGTAAGAGAACGCATAGGGCGCGATATGTTCTATATTTGAAGCTATCTGCACTTTATTTCCGTTATATCCTGCGGTTACCACGCCTACTATTATCGTTTTGGTATCCGTTTCTATTATCCCGTTTACCGCGCTGTGGTAGACGGGGTTATTCACGTTAACCGTTACGTTGTTAAGCCCGGCGCAATAGGCGAAAGCCGTGTTGCTTATATAGGTAACTGACTGCGGAATTGTAAGTTTGTTTATTGTGGCGTGCGAGAAAGCGTAATCTTTTATTTCCTCTATACCTTCGGGAATTACAAGTCCGCCCGTATAATCGTTGGAAACTTTTACGTCGTTTACGTACAACTGCCCTCCCCACCTTATGGGGCTGGAATGTTCATCCGCAAAGACTATTGAACACCAGCTTTTGAGATCGGTTAAATAAACTTCGTCTATACTGTTGCTTGCGAAAGCCCACTTGCCCACTTCCTGCAAGCCGGAGCCCATAGTTATTTTGGAAATGCCGCTTGAGGCGTAGAAGGCGTATTCGCCTATGCTGTTGACAGTATCGGGCACGGTCTGCTCCGGATTTGTGAATTTTATGCCGTAGAAAGCGTAATCGCCTATTTCCGTTATGCCCTGCGGTATTGTACTGCCCGTACAACCCAAAATCAACTTGCGCGTGTCGCTTTCTATAATGCAGTTGTTTTCCGCCGTATACCACCTGTTGGACGGGTTTGCGGTTATTTCGTTGAGATTTACGCACCCCATAAAGGCGTACTTGGATATCTCGCTTACGCCCGCGCCTATTTTTACGCTTGTAAGGCGCGCATATCCCGCGAACGCGAGGGGGTTGATACTTTGCACGCCGTCCGGCACGATTAGGTCGGTTATAAGCTGTCCGCCGGCAATCAACTGCACGCCGTCCGCCGAAAGCGGGTTGGTGGATTTAACCCTTTGGGTATCCTCGAAAGAGATATTAAGCCATGCCTCGACAGAATCCACTTTTACTGTGGTTAACGAAGTACAGCCGTCGAACGCGTACTCTGCTACGTTGGCGAGATTATCGCCGAAAGTTATTTCTTTCAGTCCCACGCACTTGCCGAAAGCGTTGTTGCCGATGCTTAACAGGGAATCGGGCAATACCACATTATCGAGAACTTTACATTCGTAAAACGCCCTGCCGCCTATATCCGTAAGGCTTTGCCCGAGGTCTATATCGGTAAGTTTTTCGCACCAACCGAAAGAGTTATAGCCTATCTGGCGCACTCCGTCGGGAAGTTTTATCTGTTGCACGTTGCTTCCCGCCACGGCGTTTTCGTATATAATGCGCGTTGCGGGATTTATATCCAAAGACGTGCGCGATTTATCTTCCATAGTTATAAGCACCACGTAATTATTGGTTTCGTTGCCGAGATACTTGCCGCCTCCGTAATAGTAATACGGCAAGTTGTCGCAATCATCGAAAACGCTTATGCCTATACTTTTAAGATTGTCGCTTAAAACAACTTCGGAAAGCAATATGCATCCGGAGAAAGCAAAATTGTTTATATTAAGTTCCACAGAAGCCTCCATACGCGCGCTTTCGAGGCTTGTTACGAGATGGAAAGCCTGCTTGCCTATGTTTAAAGTTCCGCCCGTAAATTCAAAGTTGCGGACGCCGCAGTTTATGAAAATGTTATCGCCCAAAATCGCTTTGTCGTATTGCATGCGGACGTCGGCAAGCATTGTGCAACTTGCAAACGCGGACGCGCCGCCTTCAAACGTTCCGCGACCCGAAAAAGTTACCGAATCCATCTGCCTGCATCCGTAAAAACTTTGCACATCCAGCTTTACGTTGTCGCCGCCGAACACAACTGTTTTTACCCCGCAGGAAGCAAACGCAAACTCTTCTATATACACGTCGCCGTTGAATTCCACCCTTTCCAACCCTTTAAGATTGTAAAAGCCGTCCCTGGCGATATTTGTTTTTCCGCCGCCGAAAGTAACTTCGGCAAGGTTTTCGCACAGCACGAAAGCGTTTCCGCCTATATCCGCCGCGCCGCCCGTGACGAAAGAATGAAGTTGCAAGCAACCGTGGAACGCCTGTTCGGCGACGGTGGTTTTACCTTCGCCCGTGCGCACCGATGTAAGCGAAGTACATTCCCAGAACGCGTCGTCGCCTATATTTACGTAGCCGCCGCTTACGGTAAATACGCCGATAGACGAGCAGTTGCGGAAGCAATCCTGCGCGATATCCGCATTGCCGTTGCCCAGCGATACGCTTTGCAAAACTTCAAGATATGCGAAGGCGTATTGTTCAAAGTTTTTATCTCCGTCGCCGAAAGTTATGCTTTCCAGCTTATCAAGCGAAAAGAACGCAAATTCGCCTACGGTAAGCGAACCGTTGCCGAAAATTACGCTTTCAAGCGAATCGCAAATGGAGAACGCCCTGCCGCCTATAACCGTGTCGCCGTCCCCCACAGAGAACGTGCGCAACGCTTCGCACATGTAAAACGCCTCATTACCTATCTGCGCCGCCCTGCCCGATATCGATACGGAAGTAAGCGCCTCACAACTTTCAAACGCGCTGTCGCCTATATCGGCAGAGCCGTTTACGGTAAGCGAAAGAAGTTTTTTGCAGTTTTCAAAGGCGCTTACGCCTATCTGCACGTCGCCTTCGCCCAAAACCAAACTGCTTAAATTTGCGCAATCATTGAAAGCATAATCCTGTATGATTTTATTTCCGTTGCCGAAAGTTACGCTTTCAAGCGAATAGCATCCGTAAAACGCGCCGTATATGTACGAGGTGTACTCTTCATCCACATATTGACCTTTTATTGTTACGTCGCCGTCGCCGAAAGTTACGCTTTTCAGCAATGCGCTGCTTGAAAACGCGTTTTCGCCGATTACCGCGTTGCCGTCGCCCAAATCAACATTCAGCAGCCCCGTACAACCGTAGAAAGCGCCGTTCCCCAAAACTATATCGCCGCCGCCCGCAACGAATGTTTCAAGCGCGGTACATTCCTGAAAAGTCCAATTGCCGAACGTAAGATCTGCGTCGCCCGCAATGAAGTTCTGCAAGCCTGCGCTTTGATAGAAAACGCCCTGCGCGACGGTTACACTGCCGTCGTCGCCGTGCAAATCCTTGCCGAAAGTTACGTTGCCGTTGCCCACGGTAAAGGTTTTAAGTTTGTTGCACTGCTGGAACGCCCAGTTACCTAATATTATATCGCCGTCGCCTATAGTCACCGATACAAGTTCGGGACATCTTAAAAACGCGCACTGCACAAATTCGGCTTCGTCGCAGTTTATTTCCACCGTCTTTAAATTAGGACATTCGGAAAACGCCCACTGCCCAACGTATGTAACGCTTTGCGGCAATACAAGCGAAACTATGCCCGAGCACCAGAACGCCTGCAACCCTATTGTAATCAGGTTTTCGCCAAAGGATACTTCTTCAAGCGCAGTACAGTTTGAAAAAGCATATCCGTCTATTATCGCCAGACTGTCGGGGAAGTTTATCTTTTGTAATTGGGTACAATTATAGAACGCCGTATAACCTATAAAAGTTATATTTTCGCCCAGCACAACCTCTTCAAGCGACAGGAAATTACCGGCAGTGTCGGTACGAAACGCCGAGCTGTTTATCGCCTCCACCGGTTCGCCCTCGTACATGTCGGGGACTACTATTTTGGTAAGTTCGCCGTTATTTGCGCCCGTTACCATATAGCCCTCGCCGTGGGTGTTGGGCGCAAAAGTAAGCGATGTGGTGTACTCGTAATGCCAGCCGCATACTTCGCACTCGTAATCGTTTACTATCTCGTGCGGTTGTTGCGATATATCCTCGCGCAGGCAGTAGGAACAATACCGCGTATGGGTATGTTCGTCCGAACTGTAAACATAGTTGTGCGCGTCGGGTTGGATATCCAAATCTTCCGTTTCGGTATGCCCGCAGTTATTGAGGCAGGTAAAGGTCTTTACGCCCTCTTCCGTGCAGTTGGGCTGTTTGGTAACTACCCCGCCGTCCATCCTGTGCGCGTCGGGATCGATATCCAAATCTTCCGTTTCGGTATACCCGCAGTTATTGAGGCAGGTAAAGGTCTTTAAGCCCCCTTCCATACAGGTGGGCTTTTTGGTGATTACCCCGCCGTCCATTGCGTGTGCGTCGGGATCTATATCCGTATCTTCCGTCTTTTTATGATTTCCGTCGCGACGGCACGTATAAGTTTTAACCCCCCCCCCGAACGCAGGTGGGGATTTGGGTCATTTCGCCGTCGTCCCAATCGTGCCCCAAAGCGGGGATATTTTGGGTAACCGTTTCGCCGCATACCGAACATTTGCCGGAGCTGTACCCATCCTCTGTACACGTAGGCTGAACTGTTTGAGGATTTGTTATCTTGTGTCCCTCTGCGGGGATTACTTCGTCCTCTGTTTGGTTGCATACTTCGCAGGAACGGCGTTTAAGCCCGTCCGTCTCGCAATCGGAAGGAGTTACCACCTGCCATTCGCCCCAGATATGTTGGGTATGCGCCTGTTTTTCATCCTCGTTACAGGCGGAAATCACAAAGGCGCCGCATACGGCAAACAACAGCAATAACAGTACGGCAAATAATTTACGTCTCATATGCACCTCCGATAATTTTATAAATTTTTACATAAGCATACGGGCGCGGACAATGTACGCTCCCTCTCTATTCTATAAAATAAGGGTAGCAAAGTCAATACCGTACTACCAAACGGAATAATCGCGCGTATTAAAGCCGCAAAAGAACAAAAAAAAGCGGCGGAACAAGCCGCCGCGCTTTACAGTAATTTACATAAGCGGAGAAAGAAGTTTTAAAAACGCAAGTTCCGCGCGGGAGAAAAAGCCGCGCTTGCTTTCTTCCGCGACGGGCGCGCCCTGCATAAAGATTGATAAAAAGTCGTTTTCCACCTCGCGCATAATTTCGGGGTCGTCGGTATATATCCCGTTGTCGAATTCCTGATAGAAGGCGCGCATATCGAAGTTTACCGAGCCTATAGTGGCGCAATTTTCGGTGAGAATAAGTTTGCTGTGTACGAACATCCCCTTGCCTATGTACAGCTTTACGCCGCATTTTATAAGCGCTTCCGCATTGGCTTTGGTTACTTTGTATATAAATTTTCTGTCCGCCACTTCGGGAATGACTATCCTCACGTCCACGCCCGAAAGCGCCTTGTGCCTTACCTGTTCAAGCAGATCTCCGTCGGGCACGAAGTACGGCGACATTATGTACAGCTTTTCGCGCGCGCCGGCAACGGCGTTGGCGTATATGCCGCGGCAAAGAGATTCGTTAAGTTCGGGTCCGCCCGCATAGGGCAGAAATACGCTTTGGGAGGAAACCTTTTCATACTGCCCCGTATATTTCACTCTGTCCGGCTGTCTGCGGGACAGCAATTCCCACTGGTTAAGGAATATAGACGTAACGCCGTCCACAGCCTCGCCGTCAAGGCGTATGCCCGCGTCCTTCCACACGCCTTCCATCCTGTGCTGGTTTACGCACTCGTCCGCGATATTGCAACCGCCTACGTAACAGGTTTTGCCGTCCACAACTATTATCTTCCTGTGGTCGCGGAAGTTAAGCCCGAAATTGAACACGGTGAGTATGCGGGAAAACGCTTTCATCTGGACGCCGATATCTTTAAGACGGCGCTTTGTTATAGAGGAAAACAGACTGAGACAGCCTAAATCGTCGTAGATAAGTTTTACTTCCACCCCTTCCGCGATTTTGCGGCGGAGCACGCTTATAAGCCTTTCCAAAAGCACGCCGTCCGCAATGATGAAAAATTCGATAAACACAAATTTTTCCGCCTTTTCAATCCTTGCTATCGCGTTGTCGAAGAAGGTTTTGCCCGACGAAAAATAGCGGGCGGAAGTATTTGCGTAGGGTACAAAGCCGCCCGTCCTGTACGCGTATTCGCAATCGTTTTTAACCGCGTCCGAACAAATAATCAAGTCCGTACGGGGAGGAACGGCGTTCCTTTTATATATGGCGCGCAGGCGGCGGGTATATCCGCAGAAACAGATTTTTTTATTTGCGAGAATGTAAATGATAAAGCCGAACCCGAACGACAACAGCATCAGGATAAGCCAGCTTGCCCTGCACTGCGAATCCTTTTCGTTGAAAAATATGTACAGACAGGTGAGAAAAGTAAAGCCGAACGCGACAAAAAGCACTATTACGAACCTTACGGCGAACAGCGCGTAAAACACTACAAGCAAGGCAAATTGCACAAACAAAAGGAACAGCGTTGCGCACATTGCGAACACGTTGTCGAAGTTGTGCCACGTCCTTACTTTTACAGATTTGAAAAATTCTTTGCGGCGGCTGTGTATGCCGCTGCGCATAGTCATGTCCAGCTTCATATTATGACGATTATATCATATGCGGCAAAAAAATGCAACGCCTTTTAACAAAACGTGCGTTTACATAATTTGTAAACCGCGTTTTATGCGCTTAAACGCCTGCGATATTGACAAACGCGCGCGTTTATTATATAATGTTTTTTGCTATGAAAATCAAAAGATACGCCGATATAACGCTTAAAGCGGGTACGGCGGCGCTTCTGGCGGTGGCGCTTATACTTACCTTTACCGCCTCTGATTACTACATATTCAACAGAATATCGCAGTTCGGGTTTTTCTTCTGTTTGGCGCAGTGGGTGAAAAAAGCGTGCTTTTTGCTGTTTCCGCTTGCGGCGTATTACGGCAAAAAATCCTGCGCGGATATAGCCAAATATTCATTTATCTTTATCCCCCTGTCCTGCGCGCTGTTCGGCGGATTTTTCGACGTTTTGCCCGCGCCCGACGAGTTTGCGCAAATAAACGGATTTATAGGCAAGACGGCTAATATGGCGCTGTTCTTCACCGAAAACGCCCTGCACCTTATACTGTGCGCCGCGCTGTTTATAAGGGACGGCTTTAAAGTTAAAGCAAAATCCTTTATATACCTGCCGTTCGCAATGGTGGGCTGTATGCCGCTGAACATCTTTGAAAACTTTTTCGATATAAACAAGGTGCCCGCGGACAGCCTTTTGCGCTTTAACAGCTTTACCGTATGGCACGCGGTGGCAATTCTGCTTTTGGCGGGCTTTACGATAGGCGTATACTATTTTTTGCGGGGCAAAGACAGAAAAACGCAGGAAGATTGGCTTATCGCCGGCGCGATAGTTATGCTGATACAATACCACAGCAAGGACAGCATGGTGATAGGCGACGGGTATAACGTATACCATTCCGTGCTGGCGTGCGTGCCGCTGTTTATATGCAATATAGGCGTATACGTAGCCGCGCTGGCGGTGATACTTAAAAGACGGACGCTTTATTCCACGGCGTTCTTCGTACACGCGGCGGGCGCGATTACCGTATTTGTATATTTCGGTAAGCCCGAAATGTCAAATTACGGGATATTCTGCAGCTATTCCATACTCTACTTCTGCCTTACGCACTGCCTGCTGTTCGCGCTTTCGGTAATGCCGGTGGCGTTGGGGCATTACCGCTGGGTGATGAAGGACTGCATAATACCCATAATCTATTATTTTGTTGTAATTATAATAGCTTCGGTTGCAAGCGCGCTGGTAACCTCCGCTTATATGAATTGGGGCATAGACGAGATGCCCAACTACGCTTTCACGCAAATCAACCCCCTGCCGTTCGAGGTTCCGCCCGTGATAAAATTGAGAATATGGCGTTACGACGTGAACGTGCTTTACGTTTTGGGGCTTTGGGCGGCGTATGTGGCGATATTCTTTGCGTTCAACGGGGCGTACTACGCGTTTATGGCTGTGCGTAAAAAGGTTTTGTCGCGCAGGCGCGCCGTACCCGATACGCCCATCCCCGCGCAAAATGCGGCAGGCGAAGCCGCGGTTACGGACGAAACGCCCTATGAAGAAACCGCCGCAAAGGACGAAACGGCGGACGGGAAGAACGACGCCGAAAACGCTTGACGCCTTATAATAAAATAAGCAAGCCGCCGCGCATATATTGCGCGGCGGCTTTTATTTCAGTTATCTTTGTTTTCGGCTTCCTCCGCCGCTTTGCGGCAGGCGGGGCACAGCCCGAAATAATCGAGGTTTGCCGCGGTTACCTGAAAACCTTTCAGCCACGGCGTGCCTATCGGCGGTTTGAAGTTGTTGCCTACGGCGTCCACCACCAGCCCGCACACGAGGCAATGGAGATGCGCGTGTATCTGCGTGCGCGCGTCGTACCGCGCAAGCCCGTCGGGGAAATGTATGCGGGTGATAAGCCCCTGCCCGGAAAACTGCATAAGCACGCGGAATACGGTTGCGCGGCTTATGGAAGGGCATTGGTTTTTAACCTGTTCGTAAAGCTGCGTAGCAGTAGGATGGTCGGCGTGTAAAAGCGCCTCGTAGATAATTTGCTTCTGACGCGTTGAACGCGTTTTTTTGTCGTTCTTTTCCTGTACGTTTTCTATCATTTTTTACCTCACGCTGTGCGCGTATGATTTTACGGAATTGGCTATGTTGTACATATGGTCGCCTATGCGTTCCATATTAAGCGCAAGTTGCAGGAATATGGCGCCGGCTTCCGCCGTGCACCTGCCCTCCGTTACGCGGCGCAGATGCGATTGCTGCATCTTGGCGTTCATATCGTCGGTTGCCTGCTCCTCCGCCTCTACTTTGGGCATATAGCTTAAATTTATGCCGCCGAAAGTAAGCTCTACGTTTTTATAAAGTTCGGTGAGATGCAAGTCCATCTCCCTTATCTCGTCCATTGCGTGTTCGGAAAAAGTTATTTCGGAAGAAATCATTCTTTCGGCGTATTCCACGATATTTTCGGCATAGTCGCCTATCCTTTCCAGATCGGAAATTACGTGGTAGAAAGAACTTA
This sequence comes from uncultured Clostridia bacterium, assembly GCA_947627575.1. GTDB lineage: Bacteria > Bacillota > Clostridia > Christensenellales > Borkfalkiaceae > Coproplasma. Next base: position 7,524 of record CANQWN010000004.1, on the reverse strand, counting down.
TTTTATTTTCGTCGTTTTCGCCCACGTCGCCCAAAGACAGCTTGACGAGGAACGAATTTATGTATCTGTTGTTTTCGTTTATATTTTTTTCGCGTTCGTCGAATTCCGCACGTCCGGAAATATCGCCGCTGAGAAGCATTTCAAGCGACAGCTTGTAGTTTGCAAAGGCTTCCTTGCCCATGCGCATAATTTCCTTGCGCGCCTGTCCCACGGCGATTGCCGGGGTCTTCAACAGACGCATATCGAGGGTTTCCGTCTCCTCTCCGACGGGCTTTTCGTCCTTTTTGTCCTTGACAAGCAGGCAGGCGAGCTTTACGAGATATTTCTGGAAGCCCAACAAAAGCGCGGTGGTTATAAGGTTGAACGCCATATGGAATACGGCTATCTGCCACGACACGCTGGGAATGAAGGACTGCAAAAACTTTGCAAGCCCGTTGCCGACGACGGGAACAGACAGCGGAATTATGAAAATCAAACTGCCTATCAGGTTGAACAGGAAGTGAACTGCCGCCGTGCGCTTTGCGTTTACGCTGGTGCCCAACGAGGAAAGCAAAGCCGTTACGCAGGTGCCTACGTTGGTGCCCAACACTATGAACATAGCCATGGGGAAAGAGATGAGGTTTGTGCTTGCAAGCGAGATGGCTATCGCCGTTATAGCCGCGGAGGACTGCATAAGCCCCGTAAGCAACGCGCCCAATAAAAACAGCACCACTATTTCCCACGTAAGCACGTCCTTGCCCAACCCTATTGCCATAAAAAGCTGTTTTACAGCCTCCGCTATCGGGTTTGCAACCGCTTCTCCGTCCACTATTATCTTTTCCGCCATAAGCCCGCCCACGGAAACGGACATGGTGTTCATACCTATGAAAATAAGCCCCAGCCCCGAAAGTATCGAGCCGACGTATTTTACCATATCCCGCCTGCCGAGCATATGCATAAGCACGCCGACAAACGCAAGAAAGGCGAATATCGAAGTTATCTGCAATTCCCCGCCCGTGGTGGATATCGCGGTTATGAACGCCGTCACCGTGGTGCCGATATTTGCGCCCATTATCACGGAAGTGGCTTGCAACAGCGTCATTATGCCGACGTTTACGAAGCCGACTATCATTACCGTCGTGGCTGAAGAACTTGTTACTATCGCAGTTACCGCCGCGCCCGTGGCAACGCCCACAAAACGGTTTTTCGTGGCTTTTGTCATAAGTCTGCGCATGGGTTTGCCGGCAGCCTTTTCAAGGCTGTTGCCCATAAGGTTCATACCTATGATAAACGCCGCAATGCCGCCGAGAAGCAACAGAAATTCGTTTACTATTTTCAGCACGTCGGAAACGCCCAACGCAAGCAACTGAAAAGACATATTTTTCCCTCGTTGAGGCGGAACGCAAAATTCCACCGTACTTATTGTAACAAGTTATTGCGTTAGTGTCAATTATTTATTAAGATTTCGGCGTGCGGAAAGTTGCAAAATTTATCCGTATGATTTACAATTTAATTGCGTCGCGGGCGAAGATGAAAACCGCGGCGCGGAGAAATTTATATGTTCAATATTGTGCTTGTGGAACCCGAAATACCGCAAAACACGGGTAACATCGTCCGCACGTGCGTGGCAACGGGGTGCGCGCTGCACCTTGTGCGCCCGCTGGGGTTTGAAGTGACGGACAAACAGCTTAAACGCGCCGGGCTGGATTATTGGAAAGACGCGAAGATATTTTATTACGACCGCTTTGAGGACGTCGTTGCGGCGCACGCGGACGGCGCGTTTTACTTTTTCACCACGAAGGCGAGGAAAAATTACGCCGAAGCGCGCTTTAAAAGCGGAGATTTTCTGGTGTTCGGGAAAGAGACGCGCGGCTTGCCCGAAGAACTGCTTGTGGCAAACCGCGAAAGTTGCCTGCGCATACCCATGATAGGCGATACGCGCAGTTTAAACCTTTCCAACTCCGTCGCCATAGCCGTTTACGAGGCGTTGAGGCAGAACGGATTTGACGGGCTTAACGGATACGGCAACCTGCACCGCCTCAGTTGGGAATGACGCGTATTTATTTGCGGCGGGTAATTTTATCCGCCAGCACTTTACATTTACGACGGTTTATAGTATAATCAAAGTATGATACCTGCAAAGATAGCCGTTGCAAGCGGCAACGCGCACAAGATTAAGGAAATAAAAGAAATTTTCAAGTGTACGGAAATAGTTACCATGCGGGAACTCGGCTTCGAGGGCGAGATACCCGAAACGGGTGATTCTTTCAGGGAAAACGCAAAGCTGAAAGCCGCCGCCATAGCGGAAAAATACAACATCCCCGCCCTTGCCGACGACAGCGGATTGTGCGTAGACGCACTGCACGGCGCGCCCGGGATATATTCCGCAAGGTTTTCGGGCGAGGGCGAAAAGCAAAACCGCGCCCTGCTTTTGAAGAGGCTGGAAGGTATACCCGAAAGGGGCGCGCACTTCGAATGTGCGGTTTGCCTGTACTTCCCCGGCGGCAAAACCTACTTCGGAACGGGCAAAACTTACGGAAGAATTTTACAGGAAGAAATAGGCGGCAACGGCTTCGGCTACGACTGCATATTTTATTCGGAAGACCTTAAAAAAAGTTTCGGGCTGGCTTCCCCGAAGGAAAAAAACTCCGTTTCGCACCGCTTCCGCGCCCTGTGCGATCTTAAAGAAAAACTGTGAAAACCATACTTGTTTTATCCGATACGCACGGCAACCGCGCCGCGATAGACGCGCTGGAACCGGTACCCGCGGAAAGCGACATCATAATTCACCTCGGCGACCTGTCCTCCGACGGCTGTTACCTGCGGGAAAAATATCCCGGCAAAACTATTGTTATCAACGGTAACTGCGATACGTTCGGGTGTGGCGAGGACGAGGCGGTATATACCGTGGAAGGAATAAAAATTTTTGCCTGCCACGGGCACAGATATTCGGTTAAACATACCCTTGTTAAACTTGCCGCACGCGCAAAAAGTTTGGGTTGCGCGCTGGCGCTGTACGGGCACACGCACGACGCGCGCGCGGACGAGATAGACGGGGTTTTGCTTATAAACCCGGGTTGTATGACGAAATACTCGGAAAAAAGTTATTGTTACGTAGTAGTACACGAGGGAAAAATCACTTTCAGGCACGTACGCGTAAATTGAGGAATTTATGAAATTCAAGCACACCTTTCACGTATTTGTGGACAACTTTTCGGTTACGTACAAGTTGCTTATCTACAGAATCATCACAACGCTTATATCCATAGGGCTTTACACCGCCGTGCTGTACCCCTTTATCAAGGGGCTTGCGGATTCGGCGCAGTACAGGGCGCTTGTGGACGGAATAAAGGCGTTTTTATCCAACTTCGTCAACGGGCACCCCGACGAAATGGCAAACGCCGCGCACGCCGTGCGGGAATCTTTCGCCGACGTGATGCGGTTCATTGCGCACAACCGCGGAAATATCTATTTAGGTATTTTCGGGCTTGTTTTTGTACATTTTGTGGAAAAGTTCCTCGGCGGATTGGGGAATTACGCCGCGGGCGCGCTTATAAACGACAGAATGGCTATGAGGGCGAAATCGCCGTTTGTGCTTACGCTGGTTAAAAACCTGAAAGAGGCGTGCGTTTACAACCTTATGTACGCCCCCCTTTCCATCGCATACGACCTCGCCTGCGCTTCCGTCATTTTCCTGTTGCTGTTCAAGGCGCTTACCTTCCTCCCCTTCATTTTGAAAATTTTCCTGTTCGTGACTATGTTCGTCGCGGCGATTTCCGTAAAAATGACCTTCACGTCGGACTGGCTGCCCGCGCTGATATGCGGTAAAAAGGATTACGGCGGGGCGTTTACTTATGCATTTTCGAGGCGCAAAAAGAACACCGCAAGCGTGCTTTCCAACTTTGTGGTGATGGTGCTGATAATATTCGGGCTTAATTTTGCGGCGGCGGTATTTACTTTCGGCGCGGCGATTTTGCTTACGGTGCCGGCAAGTTACCTCATTTTGATTTCGTTCGAGTTCGTAAATTACTACGACAGGGAAGAGCTGAAATATTTTGTGGACAACAATACGATAATAAAACCCGCCCACGAAAAGACGCCTACGAGGGAAGAATTCTTCCGCGGCGAACAATAATTATGAAAAAAATTTAATATTTTTTTAATAAAATAACAATTTCTGAAAAATTTTTTTCGTTTCCCCCTTTACAATGGGGGATTTTTTTTATATAATACTTTATGGTACTATATCTATTTACGGTATTATAACCAAATAATAAGACGAGGTGGAAAAATGGACTACAAAAAGGTCTACCAAAGCTGGCTGACTAATAGAAAATTGAACGCCGAAGGCAAACAAGAGCTGGAAAGCGTAAAAGATAATAACGAAGAAATAGAATACCGCTTCGGCGCCGAACTTGAATTCGGCACGGCGGGCATGAGGGGAATAATAGGTTACGGCACGAACATGATGAACGTTCTTACCGTAGGCAGGGCAACACAGGGCCTTGCGGAATTTATCAAAACGTTGGGCGCGGAAGCAATGGCGCGCGGCGTTGCGATTTCCTACGATACCCGCCTGAAAAGCGACAAGTTTGCGGAAGTTACCGCAGACGTTCTCGCGGCGAACGGAATCAAATCCTATAAATTTACGGCGCCTCACCCCGTACCTATGCTTTCCTATTCCGTCAGGGCGCTTAACGCTGTTGCGGGCATAATGATAACCGCCTCGCATAACCCCAAAATTTACAACGGCTATAAAGTGTACGGCGCGGACGGCGCGCAGATGAGCCCCGAAGACACCGCCGTTGTGGTAGGCTTTATAAAGAAGATTGACGATTATTTCTCGGTTCCCTCCCCCACTATCGAGCAGGTTAAAAAATACGTGCACGATATGCCCGCGAAGGTGGACAAGAAATATTATAAGGAACTGAAAAAACTTACCCTTTCCAAAAAAGCGGTTAAGCAGTGCGGAAAGGACCTTAAACTTGTTTACACCCCCGTACACGGTTCCGGTTACGTACCCGTAACCACGATACTTTCCAAATTGGGGATAAACACCACTGTAGTGGAAGAGCAGAAAAATCCCGACCCCGAATTTTCCACTGTTGAAGTACCCAACCCCGAATTCAAGGAAACGCTATCAAAGGGCATAGAACTTGCCAATTCCATAGACGCGACGGTTGTTTTCGGCACCGACCCTGACAGCGACAGGTTAGGCGTTGCCGTGAAGAACGACGAGGGAGAATTTGAAGCGCTTTCCGGCAACCAGACGGGCATACTGCTTTTGGATTACATCCTGACGAGGCTGAAAGAGGAGGACGCTTTGCCCTCCAACGCCGCGGTTGTGAAATCTTTCGTTACGACGGGAATGGCAAAGGCAATCTGCCAAAAATTCGGCGTGGAACTTTTTGAAGTGCCCGTAGGCTTTAAGTTTATAGGCGAAAAGATAAAACTTTGGGAAAGGGATCATTCGCACACCTTCGTGTTCGGCTTTGAAGAGAGCTGCGGATACTTGCGCGGCACGCACGCGCGCGACAAGGACGCCGTTGTGGCTTCTATGCTGTGCGCCGAAATGGTATGTTACTACACCTCTATCGGCAAAACCGTGTACCAGAGGTTGCAGGAAATTTACAAGACCTACGGATACGTGCTTGACTGCAACATTTCGATACCTTTCAAGGGGCTTAACGCAATGAAAGAGATGAACGCCGTTGTGGACGGGCTTAAAGCCACCCCCGTAAAGGCGTTTGATATCTACGAAGTCAACGCCATACGCGATTATTCCAAAAACTTAAAGACGGACGTAAAGACGGGCGCAACTTGCGAAATAGGCTCCCCCACTACCAACTGCGTTTATTACGAGTTGGAAAACGGCAGCTTCATTTGCGTACGTCCATCAGGTACCGAACCGAAGCTGAAAATATACTTCTCCGTAAAGGCGAACAATAAAGCCGACGCGGAAGCCGCGCTTGAAAAGATGCAGGCGGCTGTCAAGAAAATAATAAACGCGTAATTTGTTTACGGTTATCCGCGCCGAAAATTTCGGCGCGGATTTTTTATGCGCCGTAAAAGCGTAAATTTTCCGCCGCGCCGTTAAACTTGTTTGGGTATCGCCTGCAATATATTTGGGTTATAAGGCAAAAACAGCTATGCTCCCGCGGACTTTTGTCCGCGGGAGCATAGCCTTACTTACGCACAAATTTACATAATTAAAAAAATCTTTCAAACACCCCGGTGCAGTTCAGTCGACTGAACTGCCGCTTTTTAATTACAAAATAACAAGACTCTCAAACACAGCAAGCAGTTAGCCCCCAACGCGTGGCGTTTTACTTAATTACAAATAACAAGACTCTCAAACCTGATTACTATAACAACGCGCCTACGCTTTGTTTTACTTAATTACAAAATAACAAGACTCTCAAACCAGGCGTCGCAAATTTCTAACCCTGTTCAAGTTTTACTTAATTACAAAATAACAAGACTCTCAAACATTTAGACCCGTATCAGTGGCTGACAATTTGTTTTACTTAATTACAAAATAACAAGACTCTCAAACTGTTACGACCGCTGGGGTGAGATTTTCGGCGTTTTACTTAATTACAAAATAACAAGACTCTCAAACATTATGGAGCTGTTATGTTTTTCAACTGCGGTTTTACTTAATTACAAAATAACAAGACTCTCAAACACTTCCTCAACGCTCTTTACGCGCTCGCACGTTTTACTTAATTACAAAATAACAAGACTCTCAAACAAAAAGCGTCGCGGATAACGCTCGCGCTTTGTTTTACTTAATTACAAAATAACAAGACTCTCAAACGTAAATGGCTCTCTAACGCCCGATAGCTCTGTTTTACTTAATTACAAAATAACAAGACTCTCAAACCTCGCGCTTTTCGTAGTAGTAACGCATAAAGTTTTACTTAATTACAAAATAACAAGACTCTCAAACTTTTGTAGAGAGAATAATATACCTATTGAGTTTTACTTAATTACAAAATAACAAGACTCTCAAACAAGCCTCATAAAGTTCTTTGAACGTTCCATGTTTTACTTAATTACAAAATAACAAGACTCTCAAACTACGTAAGGCGTTATATTGACGTTGACTTTGTTTTACTTAATTACAAAATAACAAGACTCTCAAACTGAAGCCTGTAATGAAGTACGCCTTTGTGCGTTTTACTTAATTACAAAATAACAAGACTCTCAAACTAAAAGCAATGCGAATGTGTCAAAAACAGTGTTTTACTTAATTACAAAATAACAAGACTCTCAAACATAGCCAGTATTCCGGCACAATATTAAACGGTTTTACTTAATTACAAAATAACAAGACTCTCAAACGGCTCAACGCTTTAAATAACGGTGAGTAAAGTTTTACTTAATTACAAAATAACAAGACTCTCAAACTGCCGCCCGATAAATTGACTATGTATTTCAGTTTTACTTAATTACAAAATAACAAGACTCTCAAACATACGATCACGAAAGTAGGCATCGGCGTCAGTTTTACTTAATTACAAAATAACAAGACTCTCAAAC
>CANQWN010000003.1 GCA_947627575.1 uncultured Clostridia bacterium | reverse complement strand
GTTTTACTTAATTACAAAATAACAAGACTCTCAAACCTCAAATTGAGGCGTGAAAGTGCGTATTGACGGTACGGTTATCAAATAATTAAGCCTTTTATTGATATTATACTACTTTTTATTATAATTTTCAAGAATTTCGCACAAATCTTCCGTAATTATAACTGCCCTTTCCTCTTTTAAAAGCGGGCGGACTTTAAAACTTTCCACCAAAAGCAAACCAACCTTTTCCAAAGCGCAATGCTTGTAAAGCGCCTGTAAACAGCTATCGCTTAAAAGACTTTTTAAATTTACGAATACAAAGAACTTACTGCCCTTTAACTCTGCCATGGCGTTTATAAAGCAGATTATCTTTTCGGTTAAAGTTTCATAAGTTTTTTCAAAGCGTACGCCGTAGCATTTAAGTAAATCTTCAACGGAAGGTTCGGTATAACCCAACAAAAACGGGAACCCGGAGAACAACTTTTCGAGGAAGCCGACTGTTTTTGCGTTTACTTCGTTTAAATCGTACTGCATTTCACCGCCGATACAAAAGGCGGATAATTTTTTTGCAAGAAGATTTAAAATTTTTTTATCGTTTAAATCGAAATGGAAGCAATCGCACACGATAACGCCGCAATCAGGCGAAATTTCGCTTCCTCCGCACACAAAATGAAAGCCGCCCTCCCCACCGTTTAACATACTGTCAAGTTCGGAAACAAACCCGAAAAATGCCGATGTGTTTTCAACTATAAGCAGTTGAACGCTTTCCGGATTGATTTCAAGCGGGGTTTCCAACTTATAATGATAAACTTCTATCGCTTTTTCCATAATTACAACTCTATCAGCCTGTCGGCGGAATCTATCACAAGCTGTTGCTCTTCGCCTATAAGGTATTCTATCCTCGAAAACTGATTTTCGGTAATTTCCAACAATTCCACTATTCCGTCGGCGGGCAGATTGTTGCGTATGCGCTGTTTTACCGCCGCGCTTACCACATTATTTATGACAAGTTTGGAATATACGGATTTTTGCATCATGATAAAGCCGTTGCGTATAAGATATTTGCGAAATTTTGTATATTCGCGCCTGTCCTTATCTGTAAGCATAGGCAAATCGAAAAAAACCAGCAATCTCATAAACTTAAAATTCATACTTTAAGATATTCGGGGAAAACTATAAGATTTTCATCCCCTTCGTTCAGGGCGCACAGCACGCTGCGCACATACCCCCTAATGGCTACGTCCATCGTGGTGTTTTTATCCCCGAAAAGCACCTCCGCATTTAAAATATCCGCCATTTTGCGCTTAAACCCTTCGTCGCCATCCTCTAACGCAAGCGCTTGCCTGTCCGCTATCGTACGCAAAGGTTCCATTACGTCGCAACCGAGATTGAATTCGTTAAATTCGTTGCAATGCCATATCCCAAGTTGCGTGCAATACCCGGCAGCAACTATTTCCCTGTTGCATGCGGAAAGCAGAACCGCATATCCGTAATTGAGGCAGCCGTTTAAAAACCCGTCGCTCCCCCTTGAATTGTCTTCGCCGAGAATACAGTTGAAGTACACTTTTGCGGCATGCCCCTCACGGTTTGTAACGTCGTCCGGCTGTAACTCGTCCGCATAGGATTTTAACATATCCGCCTGCACATTAAAGCCGCTTGCGGTGAGCAATTCCGCCTGGCAAAGTATTTTTTTGCGGATTATCCTACTCCACACCCTGCCCTTTACGTCCTCCTGCCAGCAACATTGCTGCCGATATTTTTTTGCGGTATTGAAAGAGCCGTAATAAGGCAACAATTCGGAAGAAGGGTTGCACTTTTCGTCGCAGAAAATAACTTTTATGTTGCGTTTTGTAAGTTCGCACAACAGCGCGGCGGTAAGCGATACCGCCGTGCTTTGTACGATAATGGTGTTAATTTCGTTTACGAAAATTCTCTTTTCGCCCTCGCCGCGCACTATAACGCTGTCCAGACGGAATTCCAGCTTGGCGCGGGAATTTATTATCACCGTCCTGAAACCCATTATACTTTAATTTCCCGCTCGTCAAGTCCGCAGGTAGACTGATGCACTATGCGGAAATCTACTTCGGTTATGTTTTTGTTTATACGTATTTTCCCGCATTCTTTACCTTCGCCAAATACAGATAAATCAACGAGTTGCGAATCGCATTTAAGAAACTTTATTATGCTTATAAGCGTTAAAACCTGTTCATAAACGGAAAGGCTTAAAAAACTTTGTTCAAGATTTTCAAGTTTTGCTTTAAAGGTTCGCGTTGAAGAAATTCCCGAATATTCCTTTCTGCATAGCTGATTTAAGACGGCGCGATAAAGTTTTTCGTTATCGGCGCGGGTGACGCTGTACTTTATTTCGCCGAGGCGGTTTACCTGCAGGGGATAACTTTCCCACAGCTTCTCCTCTTCGCTCCACTGTTTGCCGGCAACCTTTAAAAGCGCCTTTACGTACCTGTCCGTCTCCCCGTCAGTATACCACTGCACCGCATTGTGCAAAACTATTTGATTACCCGTTATGCCGGCTATATAGCAGGGGAAACCGTTTACTTTTACAAGCGTTTTTATGCGCAACTTTTCAACTATAAAGCGGGGAGATTTTAAGCCCTGCGCTTCCAGATAGGCAATAAGTTTATCGGCGTTACCGCGGCAATTATATTCAGTAAGCACGGGTATGCGTTCTATAGTCTTTATGGCACGCCCCTTCTTATCTACCGATTCCACGATTGAAAAATACGCAGTTTTAAGCGAACCGTAGCCGCCGTATTTTTTTACGTCTGAAAGAACGCCCTTGCCCTTCCTCGGCGCGTCCAACCCGCTGTCGTTGTGGGAATATACTGTTTCGTCGTAAAATTTTCCGTTATATACGTGGGGGAAACTTGTAACTTTTATGCTGTTTCGGGCAACGGTTTTCATTACCAACGGCAATGAATCTTTGTTCCACGCGCCTTTGATATCATAAGTAAACAGTTTATCGAGGTTTATGCGCCTCGGGTCTCCGTCTTTGTTTTTATAGTAATAATCGCGCAGTCTGCCGAAGCGCACGTTATACACATTGCCTACAACTATATTCAGATACGCGTCGCGGGCGTGGTGCAAATCGTTTGTTTCGCGGCATTTTACTATGGAAAATTTATGCCTGAATTCCGACACGGCGGAAGCCTTGCTGTATACAATTTTTGTATTCTTCCCTTCGAATTTGCGCGCAAGCAATTCGGCAACGGCTTTTGCCGTTTGGTTAGTGAAAGTAAGCTGGCGGTTTATAAAGCTGTTTATTTCTTCATCCGTCAAAGGGTTGCGCCGCGTAAGGCGGGTATACTTTTCGTTGCTTATCAGATGGAGGTCGCGGAGAATTTTCCAGAATTTTTGCTGATCGCTTAAACCTTCCGGCAAGGGATAGTTATCGCTTTTTACCATATTCTTTTCGCGCAGAACAAGCACCCTGTTATCCAAACTGTCGTCCTTTACGATAGACTGCGGAATGATATGGTCTATATCGTAAACGTCTGTTTTCAGCTCGGCGGGATCTATCTTTTTGCCGGAGTACATACATCTGCCCAACTGCCTGAAATACAGATACAGTCTGTCGCTTTGCAAATCGCTTTCCGATTTGTTTATAAGCTGTTCGTACAAATCGTCGCAGTCCTTAACGCCGGAATACAGTTCGATAAGCTGTTTCTTGCGGGAAACGGTGCGCTTTTTCTCTTCCTCGTCGTGGCGGGTTACTTCCACGAAAATTTTATCCGGCGCCCTGCCTATCGCCGCCACGTATTCGTCAACCATCTTCAAAGCCTGCCATATGCCGCGGCGTACGGCAGGAGAGACGTAAAGATTTTTCACGTCCTCGTAGGTAACTTCTTCGGATAGTTCCCCGTTTTCACGCTTGATGGCTTCGAGGAAGTTGTACTTTTCCGAATAGAGAATTTCGTTCAGGTTCATAGAAGTGTTGTACAGCTCGCCGAGGATGGTGTACGGCGCGCGGGTTACCGGGTTTTCCCCGCCCGAAAGCCCGCAGAGGAACTTATGGGAAAGCCTGCCGAATTTAGTGAATTGGGTAAGCCCTTTCAGCCATTTGATATTTTCCGCAATCTGCGGTATATCGCCGTAGTTTGCGGTTATGGACCTTTCCACAAGATTTTTGTCGGTGTTTAACGTGTGCCATAAAATTATGTTTTCGAATATATCGGGGCGGCGGTTTACCATATCCCCGAATTTTTTGTAAAAAGTTATATACGCGCTCATAGAGGCGTTAAAATCGCCGTCCTTGCCGGAAAGAATTATTTCGGAACCTTCCGATGAAAAGCCGTGAGATTTAAGATAGTCCTTTATCCTTTTATCGGAAACTTTGGAGTATTTCAAGAACAGCTCGTTGAAAAGTTGCTGCTTAAGCGGCGTGGAAATAAGTTCGCCGTTTATTTTAAGTTTATTAAGTTGGTTAAGCGTATCGAAAGCCTGATAATACATAGAGTATTTGGGCAAAACGTATTCGCAGATGAGATAGGTGCACCTGTTTGTCATACGGCGGATAAATTCTTCCGCGGATTTTTCCTCGTCCACCACGTCCTTGAAATTCCAGGGCGTAATGGGGCGTTCCTCGCGCTTGACAATCCATGCGTGCTCTCCGTGGGCGTTAAGCGGACCTACGTAGTAAGGCACCCTGAATTTGAACAGCTGGCGTATTTTTTCCGCAGGGCTTAACCCGTCCACGTCCTTTTGGGCGAAAGCGGGGAAGTCGCGCTTTAAATTTTCAAGTATTTTATCCAATTCCGCCAAATTTATCTGGTGGGGGAAAGTGCCGTTATCCGCGTTGAGTATTTTAGGCAGAAAAGTTTTTTCCTCTATCCTTTCGTAAATCTTCGCGTAAAGTTCCCGTCCTTCCGCGTCTGCGGGCGGTTGGGCAAGTTCGGTTTTAAGATATTTGATAAAATCGTCGTAAGAGCATTTTTTTACGTTTATCTTCTTTTTCTGCGGCTTTGTATAGCCTATGTAATTCGCGTAATTGTTCTTTTGGTCCGCCCTCTTCAAAATTTTTACGTAAAGTTCGCGCGGGTAATAGCCCAAAAGCCGTTTAAGGTCTTTGAGGTCGGCGCGGTGGGTTTCGTAAATACTTATCATCGCCTCCGAAACGGTGGAACAATCGTGCAAAATCTTTTCAAAGCGCATGCAATTGTAAATTTTGCGCATGCAATCCAAAAGCGCAAAATCGTCGCCGAAAACTTCGGCTTTGGCGGCAAATTCCTCGTCGGGAATATCGAAAGAAAAACTTTTTTCTTCCTCGTACCCGCCGAAAACTTTGGAAGGATTGCCCTTGTAACCGAGAATGAAAGTTATAACTTCCTTTATGCGTTTGTCGCTACCGAAAAGTTGCAGGCATCTGGTCTTTTTATCGTTGGATTTTAAAGTTTGATCGGTAAAAAGATTTTTCAAATCAACGGCTTTGGCGGCGTCGAGAACAATCGGCTCTTCCGAAACGTTTGCGGAAATATTGTTAAATTCTTCAAAAAGCGCCGCTATGTCGCGCGTGTCGCTGACGGAATCCCCGTCGAACAGAAAGTGCCCGCGATACCTTACTATGTGGTGCATGGCAAGATAATAGAGGCGCAAATCGGAAGAACCCCTTTCGATAAGCCTTTGCCGCAAGTGGAATATCGTGGGGAATTCCGCATAGAACTGCTTATCCGTATAATCTGCGTCCGCAAAAACCGCGTACGGCGAATTTAACCCCTGCGCCTTATCCTCTTCAAGATAGCCGCTGTTTTTAAGCCGCAGAAAAAAGTTTTCGTCCGTCATAAACGGCGCGAAAATTTCCTGCAAAAGCGCTATGCGCTGTCTGCGGCGCTGTAAACGCCTGCGCGCCGTGCGGTATCCGCGGCGGCTTTCGGCGGATTCCGCCTTATCTAAAAGGCGCACCGCCCAGCAATCTTTTCCCTTTGCCCTCAACAATCTGTAATCCCCGTCGGTGCAAGCCGCGCCGACGGAATCGGTGCCTATATCCAGCCCCAAATAAAATTCCGGCATTTTTTTCTCCTTTGTGCTTGACTTTTTGTTTTTGCGGTGTTAATATGTAAGTACAGAATAACAAGACGAGTTCAAATAAAAATTTATTCTGACCGTTTATCGCATATAGCGAGGACCCTTCCGTTTTACGGAAGGGCTTTTTCTATACCCCCGTATAACAGCGCAGATATATTTTATCACATTTATCGCATATTGTAAATACCCGTTTGATATTTATCCGTAATTAAATATGCTCCCGCGGACTTTTGTCCGCGGGAGCATATTTTGAACAGTTCGGCTTGAAATAGCGCAACCGCGCCGCGTAAAATCAGCGGCGCGGTTAAATTAAGCTGTTTGACGGTATTTTTTGTACCAATCGGATTGTGTTATCGGCAGGAAGCTGTTGTCGCAATACAACCTTAAATATCCCTCCGGCTTGCCTTCCGCCTGACCGGTGGAATTGAAATAGAACACTATGTTGCCGTTGTACGGGGTATATCCCCACTCTTTATCCCCGAAGTTGCCCTCTTCGTCAAGTGCGGGCACATCGGTTGCGATACCCGTAACATACACGTTTTGGGTAAACTTTAATATGTTTTCCATCGCCGTGCGCGTGGGGAAAACGTTGTCCGGAATGACGGTATATTCGGGCGCGCCCGCGCAACAGCTGATAGCGACGTATTCCGGCTTTATTACGTTTAACAGCTTTAACGAACTGCTTGTTTTACTGCCGTGATGCCCCGCCTTGTAGAAATCCACGTCGGGAAGCACGTCGTATTCGCTTTTGCTGTTATTCGGGTCGGAATAGTAATCCACCATACGGCTTTCGCCGTCGCCTTCCAGATCGCCCGTAAACAGATAATGTTTTTTGCCCTCCGAAGTTTCGTGCGTGAACAGCGTAACCACGGAATGTTCGTTTTCGTTATCCTTGCTTTGGTGGTAATAGTAGTAGTTGTACAATATGTTCATTGAGAGGGTGTGTTCTTCGTTCAGCCAATACTGACGTTGCGCGCCCCCCTTTAAATCGTAACACTGGCTTGCGGTAAATACCGAAGCCCCGTCCTGCCGCGCGTGTTCCACCGCCGCAAGATAGTTGTTGTAAAGGGTCTGCTCTTGCTTGCCGCTTTTGACGTAGTCGAACTGAATAAACGTACCCACTTTGTATTTATAAAGTATGCCCGTCCTGTTCGCGCCCGAGCCGCTGCCGACGAACGCGGCAATGTGGTCTTGGTCGGCGTGGGTGGCGATAACGTATTCCAGCTTGCCGTCCGTGACGTACTTCGAGAGATATTCGTCGATGAGCGGCGCGCTGTTCTGGCGGGAACCTGCGTCTATAAGTATGTCGTTAGAACCGGCTTTTATGTAGATACTGTCGCCCGCGTATCTGCCCAAATCTATGATATGCATAGAGAAACCGGACTGCGCGGCGCCTTCTGCGTTGCCCTCGAACGCGGTCTGCCCGCAGATTGAGCATTTACCGTCGTCGCCGAATTGGTGCTGACCCGTGGCGGGAATTGTCTGCGTTTCGTCCGCGCCGCATACCGTGCAGTGGCGGGCTTTTACGCCCGCTTTGCCGCAGGTGGGAGGGACGGTAACCACAAATTCGCCCGTGTGCGAGCCGACGGCGGGGATAACTTCGCTCTGCTTTTCGCCGCAGACAGAGCATAAGCGGGTCTTTTCGCCGTCCTCAAGACAACTTGCGGCGGAGCTTTCCCATTCGCCCCAGCTGTGCCCGCCTATACCTAAATATTTATGGAACAGCTCCGGTTTGAATACAAAAATCAGGATAGCCGCTATTATTACCGCCGCAAGCAACGCCGCAATTAATATCGCCGCCGCTTTGCTTTTTGATTTTTTACGCTTTGCCATTTTTATTTATTATCGAATATCTTCAACTGTTCGTATATTTTTTCGCGCATTTTTATATACTTATCCAATTTGGCTTTCTCTTCGTCGATAAGTTTTTTAGGCGCCTTTGACAAAAAGCCGGAATTGTGAAGTTTGCCGTCCGCCCTTGAAATTTCCGCGGTGACTTTTTCCAGCTCGCCTTCGAGGCGGGCTTTTTCCTTTTCCGCGTCCACAAGTTCGCCCATTGGTATAAAAAGCGTGCCTATGGATGTAACTTTTGTTACGCAACCTTCCGCGCTGTCTTCCGCGGAATTTAAAAATACTATATCCTTTGCGCCCGCCAGCTTTAAAATACTTTCCTCGTTGGACGAGATAAGCCTCTTGTTTTCGGTTAAGACGTAAAGCGTAACTTTACGCGACGGCGGGCAGTTGAGTTCGGTCTTTACGGCGCGCACCGCCTTTATAACTTCCATAACCCCTTCAAAGCCCGCCGCGTCCTTTTTATAGGCGAGTTTTGAATTGTATCTGGGGTAATCCTCTTTCATTATCGTGCCGCAAACGCCGGGCATACTGCGGTAAATTTCGTCGGTTATGAACGGCGCGAACGGGTGCAAAAGCCTCAACGTATTGTTCAATACGAAATTGAGTACCGAAAGCGCAACGCTCTTCTTCGCCCCGTCCCCGGAATACAGCGCGGGTTTTACCAATTCGATATACCAATCGCAGAAATCAGACCACGTGAAATCGTAAAGTATCTGGCAGGCTATGCCCAACTCGTACTTGTTCAGCGCGAGGGTAACGTCGCGTATAACAGATTGCAGGCGGGATATTATCCACTTATCCGCGGCGGAAAGGCGAACTTCGGAAACGGGCTTTATCTCGTTGCCCTCCGAATTCATTATTACGAAGCGGCTGGCGTTCCACACCTTGTTCATAAAGTTGCGGCAAGCCTCTACCTTTGCGTCGGAATAGCGGGTATCGTTGCCGGGCGCAACGCCCTGCAAAAGCGAAAAGCGCAGGCTGTCGGCGCCGTATTTATCTATAACTTCGAGGGGGTCTACGCCGTTGCCGAGGCTTTTGGACATCTTCCTGCCCTTTTCGTCGCGCACAAGCCCGTGGATAAGCACGTAGCGGAAGGGAACCTTGCGCATATGCTCTATACCGGAAAATATCATGCGGGCAACCCAGAAGAAAATTATATCGTACCCGGTGACAAGCAAGTCGGTGGGGTAGAAATATTCGAGATCCGCCGAATCGTCCGGATAGCCCAACGTCGAAAAGGGCCAAAGCGCGGAGGAAAACCACGTATCCAGCACGTCCTCGTCCTGTTTGAGGTTTGAGCCGCCGCAATGCGGGCATACTTTGGGGTCTGTTTTGGAACATATCTCTTTGCCGCAGTCCTCACAGTACCAGACAGGTATGCGGTGCCCCCACCAAAGCTGGCGGGATATGCACCAATCCTTTACGTTTTCCATCCAATTGTAATAAATTTTTGCAAATCTTTCGGGAATGAAGGAAACTTTTCTGTCTATAACGGCGTGTATGGCGGGTTGGGCAAGCGGCTTCATTTTTACGAACCACTGTTTGGAAACGATGGGTTCTACCGTGGAATTGCAACGGTAGCAATGCCCCACGTTGTGCGTGTGGGGTTCCTCGCGCACAAGCGCGCCCGTCTGTTTCAGCTTTTCGAGAAGGCGGGCGCGACATTCGTACCTGTCCAGCCCTTCAAATTCGCCCGCGTTGGCGTTCATTGTGCCGTCGTCGTTCATTACGCGCACTATTTCGAGATTGTGCCTCAACCCCACCTCAAAATCGTTGGGGTCGTGCGCGGGTGTGATTTTTACCACGCCCGTGCCGAACTGCATATCCGCGTGTTCGTCGGCGACGACGGGAATGGCTTTGCCCACTACGGGCAATATAACCCTTTTGCCTATAAAGCGGCTGTACCTTTTGTCCGCGGGGTTCACCGCGACGGCGGTGTCGCCGAACATGGTTTCGGGGCGGGTAGTTGCAACTTCAAGGCAAACGTCCTCGCCCTCAACGGGGTAATTTATGTGCCAGAAGCTGCCCGCTTCCTCGGCGTATTCCACTTCCGCGTCCGAAAGCGCGGTTTTACAGCAGGGGCACCAATTTATTATACGGTTTCCCCTGTATATAAGTTTTTTGTTGTAGAGGTTTACAAAAACTTCGCGCACGGCGGTGGAACACTTTTCGTCCATGGTGAAAGTCAGGCGGGACCAATCGGCGGAAGCGCCCAATTTTTTAAGCTGTTGCACTATCCTGCCCGCATACTTATCTTTCCACGCCCACGCGCGGCGGAGAAATTCTTCCCTGCCGACAGACTGTTTTGTAAGCCCCTCCTTTTTCATCGCCTCTATTATCTTTACTTCTGTCGCTATCGAAGCGTGATCGGTGCCGGGCAGCCAAAGCGCGACATAGCCCTGCATGCGCTTGAACCTTATAACCGCGTCCTGCAAGGTGGCGTCCATTGCGTGCCCCATATGCAACTGCCCCGTTATGTTGGGCGGGGGCATAACTATGGTGAAGGGAACTTTGCTGTTGTCGCGTTCGGCTTTGAAACAGCCCGTCTCCTCCCACTCTTTATAAAGTCTGTCTTCAAAATCTTTCGGATTGTATGTCTTTTCCATCTGAACCTCGCGGCGTGCCGCAAATAAAATACTTTATAATTATAAAACAATTCCGCGCGGGTTGTCAATATTTATGGCGGCGGCGGGAAATATTTTAAAAGCATTAATTATCACAAGCGTGCAACGGGGGCATAAAATGTAGTATCAAATTTTCAAACAAGGAGAAAAAATTGAAAAGAATAGTTAGTGTTATTTTCGGCGCGATTTTCGCGCTGGCATTGCCGTTTGCCCTTGCGGGCTGTAAAAAGAACGGCAAAGTTTTAAGGATAAACGAAGTTACCCACTCGGTGTTCTACGCGCCCCTGTACCTTGCGGACGCTTTGGGATATTTTGAGGAAGAAGGATTCGAAATAGAACTTACGAACGGCGGCGGCGCGGACGCGACTATGGCGGCGGTGCTTTCCGGCGGGGCGGACATAGGTTTTTGCGGACCCGAAGCCGCTATTTACGTGCATACCGGCGGAAGCGACGACGCGCCGAAAGTTTTCGGTCAGCTTACAAAACGCGACGGAAGTTTCCTTGTAGGAAGAGAAGCCGAACCCGACTTCGATTGGAAAAATCTTGCGGGGAAAGAGATACTTGCGGGCAGACAGGGCGGCGTGCCCGCTATGACGTTTGAATACGTACTTAAATCGGAGGGCGTTACGGCAAACCTGAATTACGGCGTGGCGTTCAATATGATGACTTCCGCCTTTGAAAGCGGCGTGGCGGATTACTGCACGATGTTTGAACCCGTGGCAAGCGAATTTCAGGCGGCGGGCAAGGGATATATAGTGGCTTCCGTCGGCGAAAAATCGGGCGCGATCCCCTACACCTGCTTTATGGCTAAACCCAGCTATATAGCCAAACACGGTGACAGGATAGAAGGTTTGCTGCGCGCGGTTACCAAAGCCGTGAAATATATCGACGAAAACAGCTCCGATAAGGTTGCGGGATACCTTACGAAATATTTTGACGGCACGTCCGAAGCGAGCATTAAAATTTCGCTTGAAAGTTACAAGCGCATAGACGCGTGGGTGAAGAATATGGCTATGGAAGAAAGCGCGCTTGACAGATTGCAGGACGTTATAGAAGAGGCGGGCGAACTTGAACAGCGCGTTGCCTTTGACAAGCTGGTGACGACGGACGTGGCGCAGAAAGTTTACGCGGAAGTGTACGCCTGATGCTTGAATTCGAAGGCGTGAATTACGCCTATCATACCCCCGACGGGGAAACGCAGGCGGTGAAAAATTTAAGTTTTGCCGTGGACGACGGGCAGTTCGTTTCGGTAATAGGTCCTTCCGGCTGCGGAAAAACAACAATACTTTCGCTTGCCGCGGGGATACTTTCCCCCTCTTACGGCAAGGTGCGCCGCGCAAGCGGCGAGGCGGGATATATGTTGCAGAGGGACGCGCTGTTTGAATGGCGGACGGTGGAACAGAACATATTTCTGCCGCTGGAAGTAAAAAAGAAAAACACGCCCCAAATGCGGAAAAACGCGCTGGCGTTAGCCGAAAAATACGGGCTTAAGGACTTCCTGAAAAAATACCCCAACGAGCTTTCCGGCGGGATGCGGCAGAGGGTTGCGCTTATACGCACGCTTGCCGCACAGCCCGAAATACTGCTGTTAGACGAACCCTTTTCCGCGCTGGACTATCAGACGAGGCTTAAAGTGTGCGACGACGTGCAGGCGATTATAAAAGGCGAAAAAAAGACGGCTTTGCTTGTCACGCACGACATTTCGGAAGCCATAGCTCTTTCGGATAAAGTTACGGTGCTTTCCGCAAGACCGGCGACGTTGGTTGCGGAACATATGATAACCTTCGGCGGGAACAGCCCGAAGAACAGAAGAAATTCGCCCGAATTTGCCAAAACTTTTGAGGTTTTGCGCAGAGAATTGGGCATCTGAATACGGTAACAGATATGAAAAAGTTATACCAAAGATATTCGCGCGAGCATTGCGCGTATCTTAAAAAAAGAAAGAAAAAGAAAATTTTTATACAGGTTGCGCGCGTGGGCATACTTGCAATTATACTCGGCTTGTGGGAACTGTGCGCGCAACTTAAAATAGTTGATCCGTTTATCACAAGCTCGCCCTCCCGCGTGGCTAAAACAATAGCGGGGCTGTACGAAAGCGGCGCGCTGTTCCGCCACGTGGGCATCACCCTTGCCGAAACGCTTGCCGGGTTTTTTATAGCCGTAGTTTTGGGCTATTCCGTGGCGGTTGCGCTGTGGTCAAGCGATTCCGCAAGGAAAATTGCGGAACCGTATATCGTGGTGCTTAATTCGCTGCCGAAGATAGCGCTGGGACCGCTTATCATAATATGGATAGGCACGGGCTATACCGCCATTGTGTTTATGACTGTGTTTGTAAGCGTTATAGTGTGCATAATGAATACGCTTGCGGGATTTATAGCCGTAGACAAAACAAAACTGCTGTTGCTTAAAGCCATGGGCGCGGGCAAGGCGATGACTTTGCGCAAACTTATTATCCCCGCCTCCGTCCCCACGCTTATGAACACGCTTAAAGTTGCCGTGGGGTTGGCGTGGATAGGCTCTATAATGGGCGAATATATCGTATCCAAAGCGGGGCTGGGCTATCTTATAGTGTACGGCGGTCAGGTGTTTAAATTAGACCTTGTTATGAGCGCAACGTTTATACTTTGCCTGTTGGCGGGCGGCATGTACGGGCTTATTGCTTTGATTGAAAAACTTGTTACAAAACAATAAATACGGGAACGCCGAAGCGTTCCCCCTTTCAGCAAGCCGCGCACCTTTCGCGCACGTTGAGCCCCTTTATTTGCGACAGCTCCTTTAAAAGCTGTTCCACGCGCAGTTGCGCCGCGGTATATTCATCGGCGCAAAGTACGCGGCGTTCGGCTTTGCCCGCCCCGCGCAAGCCTTCCTGCGGGCGGCGCATATCCCTGCGGCTTACGCCACCTATGATATCTTTCTGTCTTTCGATAAATGCCGAAAATTTCATATCCAACCTCTTTACACCGTAATTTTATCATTAATTGTTGACAAGTACTGTCATATATGATAAAATTTTTACGTTCGATTTTATATTATTCGGGGCAGAGTTATGAAATTCCAGATTACGCTGAATATTCTTATGCAACTTTTGGCGAAAAGGCGGGTTACGGCGAAGCAGATTGCGGACAGGTACGAAATATCGAGGCGTTCGGTATACCGCTACGTTGAAGAACTTACGGTTGCGGGCGTGCCCGTGGATTGCGAACGGGGCAGATACGGCGGCTTCCGCCTTGCCGATACATACCGTTTGCCGGCGGGGTTCCTTTCCGCGGACGAATACGCCGCCGCGATAAATGCGCTTACGGCTATGAACGGGCAGGTGCAGGATAAAAGCGTGCAAAGCGCGCTGGAAAAGTTGCAAGGGCAACAGCGCAGCGAAAAGCGTGAACTTTCGGTATGCGGAAACATACTTGTGGACGGCGGCGTTTGGGGCGGAAGCGACGCCTATTCCGAAAAGATGTCCGTATGCGAACGCGCCGTAAACGAACAGGCAAGCCTGAAAATAGATTATATTTCGCGCACGGGGGAACATTCGAAGAGGGTTATAGACCCCCACCTGCTTATCTTTAAGCAGAACGTATGGTACGTGTACGCATTTTGCCACAACAGACAGAAAATGCTTACTTTTAAGATAGGCAGAATAAAGCACGCCAGCTTTACGGGCGAAACCTTCAAACGCAGGGAATTCCGCCGCGAGGATATAGACCTTGACTTTTACTACGAAAAAGCCAAACTTGTGGACGTTACTCTGGAAATAGAAAAAAACAGCCTGCCGCTGGCGGAAGAATGGTTGGGCATAGACAACATAGAACCGCGCGGCAAGGCGTTTATCGCCGAAATGACTTTGCCTGACGACGGTATGCTTGCAAGCAAAATTTTAAGTTACGGCGGGGCGATAAAGGTGCTTGCGCCCGAAGAACTTAAACTTAAAGTTATGGCGGCGGCAAAAAAAATAAGCGAATGGCGGTAACGCCGTCCGCGTGCGGGGCGCGATATCAATCGCGCCCTATTTTATTGCATAATAATGTATAAATTGTATTATTTTTAATAATTTTTGTATGTTTATGCAAATTATGTGTATAAATTGCTTGACACGGACTGCGCATAGTTCTATTATTTCATTAAAATAAATGCGCGGGACAACGCGTATGAAACGGAGGATCGGAATATGAAAACAAGGCACAAAGTGCTTTTGTCGGCGGTATTGGGCGCATTTGCCGTAGCTTCGGCTTTCGCTTTTACCGCTTGCGATGAAGACCACGTTCACAATTACGGAAGTTGGGTTGTGACCGCACCCACCCAAACGGGGGGGGGACTGCCACTAAAACTTGCGCGGATTGCGACGAATCCGTAGAAGGGCACGCCGTTACGGTGGAATTGCCCGATCTTACGGACGAAAGTTACGCCAAAACGGAGGACAATGCGACATGTTTGGCGGGCGGAACTGTTACCTACACCTTTGAAGCGGGAGAGGAAACAATTTCGTTTGACGTGCAAACGCCCGCGCTGCCGCACGATATATCGGCGGTAGCGGGAAAGAATGCAACCTGTACCGAGGACGGTTACGGGGCGCACTACAAATGCAACGTATGCAACACGCTGTTTGCGGACGAGGACGGGGAAACGGTTATTGCCGAACCCCCTGCCATACCCTCGCCGGGACACAATATACAGCCCGTTGCAAGGAAAGATTCAACTTGCACGGAAGAAGGTTACGAAGCGCACTATAAGTGCGAAACGTGCGGCACGCTGTATGCGGACGCGGACGGGGAAACGGTTATCGCCGAACCCACCGCAATAACAAAGAAAGCGCACGCTATACAACCCGTGCCGCAGATGGACCCCACCTGCGTTACAGAGGGTTACGAGGCGCACTTCAAGTGCGAAACGTGCAACACGCTGTTTGCGGACGAGGACGGGGAAACGGTTATTGACGAACCCGCCTCCATCCCCACCGTGGCGCACACGATAGTTCCCGTAAGCGGGGTTGCACCAACTTGCAGGGAAGCGGGATACGATGATTGCTATCAGTGCAGCGTATGCCTGCAATATTATTCCGACGTATTGGGCGAAGAAGAAATTGACGGACGCCCCGTACTTGAAGCGTTGGAACATAAAAACGCATATTGGGTGATAGTTGCGGAACCCACCGCGCATGCGGCAGGCGAAGCATACCTTACCTGCGACGACTGCGGGCTTGATTTACAGACGATAGCGTTGCCCGCTTTCGACGAAGATAACTACACAAAGGTTGAAACGAAGTCATCGGACTGCGCAACCGAATATACATACACCACCGTGGAAGCGCTTACGGGCGAAAAGAGCCTGCAATTCACTTCCGTAGAGCCCAAAGACAAGCCCGAAGGGCATCAGTGGGTTGCGGACGGCGAACAACCTGACGCAAACAAACTGCACGTAACCTGCCATATCTGCAACGCGACGTCAACGTTTGATTACGACGGCACCGTAGGCGCAGGCGGCACTACAAAGGATTCGCCCGTTTTGTTTGAGACACCGGGTTCCTATCTGTTCAAGCCCACCGCTACTGCCGGCACGCTTATGTTTTACGCCTTACCCATCTTATCGGCGGGCATTTACAGGGTGGAAATAATAAACGCGGACACGGGCACGGACGATACCCGCAGACCCATAAGCTACAGCACCACCGCCATAGCAATGGCTATTGATTCCGTAGGCACCGTACACGCGGGGGCGAGATATCAAAGCGGATTTAAAGCCACCGGCAGCGACGCAGGTATAATGACGGGCGAAGTTGTTATCCCTTCTTACAATTCCAACGTAAAAGAATTCCGTTGGGTGAACGTAGTTGCGGACAATTCGCTTGTAGGCGGCAAGCTGATATTTACATTCGGCGCCAACGGCGAAGTTGACACGCACCCCGTAATATTTAAAGTGACTATGCCCGATATGAACCTTACCGAGGGCGAAAACAAGATAAAAATTACCGACAACGAGACGTTTACCGCGGAATACTACTTTAAAGTAAAGACGGAAAACTGGTACGAAATTTCCATAACCGCGGAAACAAAGGCGGCGGCGAAAGGAAACTTTGTTGTTTTGCTTGACGCCACGGAAGAGACAATTGCGGACGGTTCCGCAACGCCCGTGTTCGACGCGGCGGACGGATTGACTTCCAAAGTAAAGATAACCGCCAATACGAAACACACGCTCACTTTCCAGACTGCCGCGGCGGGCAATTATAAAGTTACGCTTACCGTAACTACCGCCCCCGACGTAATTATACACCCGCAGGAAAAGCCGAGCAAAGTTACCGAAATAACGTTTACCCATCCCCTTTCCACTGTACCCGGGCGCGGCACCACGGACTTTGTTGTGGCAAGCGACGTTGAGGAAGGCGAATATTGGTTCTATATCCAACACATAATGTTTTTGCGGGTAAACAACGTAAACATACAGGTAAACGGCGGTCCGACGATATCTTTAAATCTTACGGGTTCAAGCAACTTCGGCGCAGCCTTTGAAGGTTGGGCGAAGAAAATCACCGTAAAGGGCGGCGACGTTATAACGTTTACAAACCCCGGCGGCACGAATATCGGACCCGAAGTGTTGGGCGTATCGCTTATTTACGTAACCTGACGGCAGATAAAATAACTTTAACGGTTTGCTTTGGCAAATAATTTTCTCCTCACATGGCTGTCCGCGCACTTTTGTGCGCGGACAGCTTTTTTACGTAAAAAAATAAAGGCGCGCCGCGGCGCGCCTTTATACGTGTTTTCAAATTTTGCCTATGGTAAGCGAATAGGTGAACGAACTGCCCTTGTCGTCGGCAAAGTTTATAAAGGGCTTTAAGGTTATCTCCCTCGGGGCGGCGGGATAATCGTTTATGCCCCACCACGGCTCTACGCAGATGTACTCTCCCCCCGCCTCGTTGGACCAGAAGGCGAATACGGGGCAATCGCTTTTGTAGGTGTATTTGTACCCGTCGCGGGTGTAGGCGTAAATTTCGCCGCCCGAAAGCGAGCCCAACTGAAAAGTTTTACATTCCGCAAAGAACTTTTTATCCGCCACGAACCGCGTGAGATTGCGCATGGGATACGCCCTGTCCTCCCCTACCGGATAGATGAGGGGATTTTCGGGATTTTCAAACTCTATCACCGCTTCGCCGCCGGGCGCCTTCATACCCGGGTGCCCGCCCACGTAAAACGGGATTTTACCCTGTTTGGCGCGCACGAAATAGGTTATGATAACGCTTTTGCCTTCAAGTTTGTAGGTTATGGAAAAATCGAAGGGATACGGATAGCTTAAAAGCGTTTCGTTTGAGGAGGAAAGCGAAAGGGTTATGCCGTCCTCCGATTTATCCGCAAGGTTAAATTCCGCATAGCGGGCTATGCCGTGGGATTTGGGCGTATAACTTTTGCCCAGCGCGGTAAATTCGCCCGCGTGCCCCAAGACGGGGAAAATAACCACGTCGCGGCTCTTCCAAAAGCCGTCGCCCTGCCAAAGCCTTTCCTCGTTAAGCGGAAGATATACAAGCGAGGTCATACACCCGCCCGAAGAAGTTACGGAAAGCGAAAGATATTCGTTTTTTATGGTATATATCATATTAAAGCCCCTTTACCAATCAAGCGGTTGCCCGCCGAGTATATGCGCGTGGAGATGAAACACGGTCTGCCCCGCGTCCTCCCCCTGATTTATCACAACGCGGTAACCCGCCGCGCAACCGCCCTTTTCGGCGGCGGACGGCAAAAGCCGAACGAGGTGATCTATATAATCGGAATATTCGCCCAACCCCTCGCGAAGGGTGGGGAAGTGGGCTTTGGGTATAGCAAGCAAATGCACTTTGGCTTTGGGCGCGATATCGCGGAAAACCAACGCTTTTTCATCCTCGTAAACCTTTGCGGAAGGTATTTCGCCGCGGATTATCTTGCAGAAAATACAATTGTCGTCAAGCATCTTTCAACCTCTTTAAAGTTATTAACAGCGATAATATCACAAGCGTGCCGCCGGCGGCTATACCGCAACCCGCGGCGCACATGGCTATCAGAAGTTTATTGTTTAAAAACACCTCTTCGGAAGTGACGGAATGAACCGTGCCGTCGGAAGAGACGGTGTAATCGAAATAGTCGGTATTTATCAGGTAGCCCCAGATGCGGGTCTGCCCGAAATCGTATTCCTTGCTCATATAGCGGAAAGTGCTTCCGTCCACTTCCAGCTCTACAGAAATGTCCTCCAGCTCGAACGTGCCGTCGGGTTGGGCGGAATAGCCGTAATAATACAGCCCGTCGTACCCCTCTTCCGCGCTTGCCTGCACTACGTATACAAGCCTGTCTTCCTCATAGCGCCTTTCGGCGTAATTTTCGGACAGATAATCGAATTCCCTGTCCCAATTGCAGGTGAGGTTGAAGCCCCTCTGCACCACGTTGAGATATTCTTCGGGGGAATCGAAATCCACGCTGCGGTATTGCGTGCCTATGGGCATAGCGCAGGCGGCGAGTATTAGAACGGACAGCAGGAACAGCACTATGCTTGCCGTAAGGTTTGCGGCGTTTATAAAGCTGTTTTTGGCGCTCATTGCCTTTGCACGCCGTATAATGTGGGCGTTTACCGCCTCTTCGTCCACCATCTGGCGCAAAGCGCGCACGCGGGTGCGGTTTACTATCGCTATCCCGCAGGCGGCGGCAACTATTACGCAGGCGGTTATATCAAGCACCATCCAAAGCCCCGTAAGCGGAAGATCCCAACAGATGTGCAACGCTACGCTGAGAACCGCCATAGCGAAAAAGCTCATCGATTTAAGCGGATGGCGCAACGCGCTGTAAGCCCAACCTATCGCGCCCGTCCACACTATGTGCGTGCAGAAAGCCGAAAGCCCCCTATCCGCAAACATTGCGACGGTAGCCTGAATGTCGCTGTGAAATTCAAAGAAATACCTGTCCGAATAATAGAAAATATAGCCCATATCCTCTATTATCGAAAAGCCCGCGCCCACAGCGGCGGCGATAAGGAAGCAGGCGTACGGGTTGCGCTGTTTAAGCAACTCTATCGCTATTATCGCGGGCAGGGCTTTGCATAATTCTTCAAGGCAGCCCGCAACCACCGCGGAAATCCACGCGTTTTTTACGGGAATGAACTGATAGCCTATCTGGCTTAAAAGGCTTGCCGCGGTGCCGCCCGCAACGAGGATAAGCATCAGAAAGAACAGGCTTACGTCGCGGCGGGGATACAATTCGTAGAGGAAAACTATAAACGGGACGGTGATAGCCGTGCCGCCGAGAAAAAGCACCGACGGGACAAAAAGCGGGTTATCCGTAAGGCGAAGCACAAGCACGTTTAAGGTAAACAGCACGAACAGCCCGAAAAACACGCGGATATATACCCACGGGAACGCGGCGTTTAAACCGCTGTTATCCGTGTGCAACCCGCGCGAAAAGAACTCTCTGTATTCCTCTTTGGAATGGAAACGGAAAGTTTCTTTGAAAAAATATACGGTTTTTGCCTTTACTATCGCTGTTTTACCCAATTTCCGCAAGCGCTCCGTCTTTGAAAGGTTGACCCATAATTATATTATATTTAACGCCCGTTTGAAGTTGCGCGGGCAGATACGTCCTTATGTAGTTGGCGGTATAGCCGACGGTGTATTCCCCGTCGTATTCTTCGGCGATAAAATCAAGCTGTTTGCCCGAAAAACGCAATATATATTGCTTTTCCGCTTCCGCCGCCGCAGAAATTATCTGTGCAAGGCGGGCGCTTTTTATTTTGGGAGGCAAATCTTTGAGTTTGTACGCCGCGGTGCCCTCCCTCGGGGAATAGCAGAACGCGTGTACGCGCGCGAACCCCGCGCGGGAGATTATTTCCACGCTTTGTTTGAAATCTTCGTCCGTTTCCGTGGGGAAACCCGCTATTATGTCGGTTGTAATGGCGGCGGCGGGGAACATACCGTAAATTTTATCGCACTTTTCAAGGAAACTTTCCGCGGTGTAGCGCCTGTTCATATCGCGCAACACCGGCGTGCTTCCGCTTTGCAGGGAAAGATGGAACTGCGGGGCAAAATCGTAAAGCCCCTTTAACGCGTTTAAAAGATTATCGTTCACCTTTTCCGTTTCAAGCGAGCCGAGGCGTATGCGCTTTTTAATGCCGTAAAGCGATTTTATAAGCCCGTCCAGCTTCAATCCGCCGTCGTTATAAGCCGAAAGATTTACGCCCGTAAGCACAATTTCGGGACAATCTGCGGCTTCCGCTTCCTTCAAAACGTCCTCCGCCTTTCTCGAACGCTCCCTTCCGCGCAGGTACGGGATAATGCAGTAAGAGCAGAAATTATCGCAACCGTCCTGCACCTTTATAAAAGCGCGCGTTTTATTTTGCGCGGGGTAGACGCCGTAGTCCGGCTGTCCGCCGAATTTTTCGCAAAAAGCCGCTATCACTTCGCGCTTGTCCATTGCGCCGCACACAAACTCCGCGCCCCTGCCGTAATAGGGCGTTTCGTCGCGTTGGGAAGAACAGCCGCAGACGAATATCGGCGCGGTTTCGCTGAATTTACGCACGCGGGCGATAAGCTGGCGGCTCTTTTTTTCGGCTTCACGCGTGACGGCGCAGGTGTTGAGGATATACGCGTCCGCGGGGCAAAGTTTATCGGTAACTTCCCAGCCGAGCGACCTTACCGCGCTTATTATGTACGCCGATTCCACCTCGTTCACCTTGCAACCCAACGTAAATACGCAAGCTATCATTTAAGTTCCCCCAAAAAGTACTCCGCAAGGGCGCATACCGTTATCGCCGCCGTTTCGGCGCGGAGTATGCGCTTGCCCAAACTTATCCCCTTAAAGCCCATTTCTTGCGCGAGGGCAAATTCGCTTTCGGAAAAGCCGCCCTCGCTGCCCACCGCAACCGCGACGGAGCCGCTTACGGACGAAAAGGAAATTTCGCTTTGCTTTAAAAATTCGCAGGCGAAAAGTTTATGCGCGTAACCTTCCGCAGAGGAAAGCGCGCTTTTTAAATCGGGGAAGCCGCACACTTCTGGCGCCTTTGAACGCATACACTGTTTTGCCGCTTCCCTCGCCACTTTTTCAAGGCGCAAAAGTTTGTTGTCGCTTAAATACGCGGAACAAAATTCGGAAGAAAATACGCCTATCTTCGTTGCGCCCAACTCGGTTGCCTTTTGCACAACAAGTTCTGTTTTGTCGCCTTTAAGCGCGCCGCAAAGCAGGTAAAATTGGGATACGGGTTCCCTGTCGCCCTCTATTACCCCCGTAATATGCGCCGACAATTGGGTTTTTTCGACCTTTTCCACTATGGCGGAAAATTCCTTTCCGCTTCCGTCCAACAGCGTTATTTCGTCGCCCGTCTTTACCCTTAAAACTGTTTTGGCGTGCGTAAATTCTTCCCCGCAAAGTATTACGACGGAGCTTTTGGGATAATCTATGTCCTGTGCGAAAAATCTTCTGTGCGTACTCATAAGCGGAAAGACAGGGCGTGCCATTCGCCCTCGTTAAGCCGTTCTTCCAAAGTTAAACCCACTGCCGTAAACGCCGAAATTACGGCGTTTAGGCGGGAAGTTATTATGCCGCTTAAAATAAGCGCGCCGCCCTTTTTAAGCGTTGCGGGAACGGACGGGGCAAGGCGGCAAAGTATTTCCGCCGTGATGTTTGCAAGCATAATGTCGCACTTTACGTCCGATTTTTCAAGAAGGTCGCCCTTTATAACGCGGGTTTTATCAGCAACGCCGTTTATTTTGCAGTTGTGAAGCGCGGATTTTACCGCAACCTCGTCTATATCCGAAAGATACGCTTCCGCCGCGCCCAATTTTACGGCGGCAATGCCCAAAATGCCGCTTCCGCAACCTATGTCCGCGCAGACGCTGGACGTCGTGATATATTTTTGCAGAAGTTTAAGGCACATCGCCGTGGTTTCGTGTTCGCCCGTGCCGAAAGCCATGTTGGAATCCAGCTTTATCACCCTCTCTTCGGGGCGCGCTTCATACTTTATCCACTCGGGACAGACAACAACTTTTTCGCCTATGTGCAGGGGGCGGAAATGCGTCTTCCATATTTCAAGCCATTCGTCCCCTTCCACAACGCGCTTGCCCGTTTCAAGCGTGCCCAAAGGGAATTCGCCTCCGCAGGCGGAGCGTAACTCTTCCAAATCCGCCCTTATCCCCGAAAGCGCCTTTTCCGTATCTTCCAACGGGATAAACGCCTTTACAAGCGTTTCGGACGGGGCTTTAAGGCTGTCGTCCATATAGTCCCAATATATGTTGTCGCGCTGTAAGGCAAGCACGTCGGCAACGTCGTTTATGGCTACGCCGTAATTTGTATATCGCCAAAGCACGTCGGCTACAAGTTCGCTGCCTTCGCTTGCGGTATGCACTGTAACTTCGGTAAATTTCATAATTTTATTTTATCATTAAATACAGGCGTTTGCAAGTGTTTGTTTGAAATTGCGCGGCGCAAAATAAAATACCTCTGCCCGCAGGCGGGCGGAGGTATTTTCGGCGCATAATTTATATTTTTTACCCCGCGGAAGGGCAAAGCCGACGTTTAGGATAAACGCGGTCTGCGGTAAAACTTTCAATCGTTTTTTCAAGCGAGTTTATCGAGATATTCCGCCGCGCTGTGCAGGGCGACGTTGCCCTCCCCCACCGCTTTGGCATATTGATAGGGTCTGCCCGTGCAGTCCCCTGCGGCAAACACGCCCGCAATGTTGCAGGCGCACGCCCTGTCCACAACTATGTGCCCGTTCTTTGTTTCAAGCCCGTGCAAAAGCGTGGTGGGCGCAACCGAGCCGCGCAATATGAACACCCCGTCCACGTCCTCCGCCCCGTCGCGGAATTTAAGCTGTCTCACGCGGGAATCGCCCGCGATTTCGCACGGACGCTTTACAACTATCCTCGCGTTGGGCGCGGAAATGCCGCAATTTTTATAAAGCGGAACGATTATCCCTTCCTTCGCCAAACCCAAAAGATAATTTATTTCGCCCTCGAAAGCGCCGTCCGTGCAGACGACGGCTATCTTTTTGCCGCGGTAGAGCGAACCGTCGCACGTGGCGCAATAACTTACCCCTCTGCCGAGGAAATTTTCTTCCCCCGCGATGGGGTCCGCCGCCTGTACGCCGGGGCAGAGTATAACCGTTTTGGCTTCCGCGCAGTCGCTTCCCGCAATCAGCGTAAAATGCCGTTCGTCGGGGTATATCCCCGTCACAAGTTTGCGGCAAACTTCTATTCCCATTGAAGCGGCGTGGTTGGAAAGCGCCCATTCAAGCTGTTTGCCCGAAATTTCCGGCAACCCCGGGTAATTTTTTATAAGCTCCGCCCGCTGAACTTTGCGTGACGGCGCGGCGGCGTACCATATGAAATTTTTATTGAGGACGGAGGCGTTTATCGCGGCGGAAATTCCCGCCGGTCCCCCGCCTATAATCGCGATGTCGTACATAATCCTATTATGTCCCGCTTCAAAATTTTAAGCCCCGCGGAACGGGGCTTTTTTTTTAATCCATTTTGGAAAGTTTTTCGGCGAGGTCTTCCATCTCTTTGGGCGGAACGGAAGCCGCGCTTTGTTTTACCGTGTTATCCACGGCGATTTTCGCCTTTTCGGGCGGAATGATTGTGCCAACGCCCGCCACGCAACCGCCGGGGCAACCCATTCCCTCTATCATATACCCGTTCAACTTGCCGTTTTTGGCAAGCGTAAGTATTTTACGGCAGTCGGCAAGTCCCTCCGCATGCTGAATTTTTACGGGGGTGCCGGGGAAATATTCGTTGATGCAACTTTCTATCGCGTGGGAAACGCCGCCCGCGCAGGCGTAACCCCTGCCCGCGCCCGTAGCCTGAATGTTTACGGGCAACTCTTCCATCTCTTCAAGAACTATTCCCTTTGCGTCGAACATACCGGCAAGCTCTTCAAAAGTTATTACAAAATCTACATAGCTTCTCACCGTCGTGCGCGAGGCTTCCAATTTTTTGGCGGCGCAGGGACCTATGAACACCACCCTTGCGTTGGGGCGGTTGACTTTTATCGAGCGCGCCGTAGCCACCATAGGGGTAAGCTCTTCCGAAACTTCGTCGGCGAGGTCGGGGAAATATTTTTTTACAAGCACAGCCCATGCAGGGCAACAGCTTGTGAAAAGGAAGGGCAAATTGCCCGTTGCAACCTGATTTACGTAATGGTGCGCTTCCGCTATGCAACCCACGTCGGCGCCGACAGCCACTTCATACACGTCCTTGAAGCCCAGGGCAAGCAAAGCGGATTTCATTTTGCCCGGCGTTACGTTTACGCCGAACTGCCCTATTATTGCGGGCGCGACAGCCGCAACCACTTCGTCGCCCTGCTTTATCGCCTGAATAAGCTGGAATATCTGCGATTTATCGGCAATTGCGCCGAAAGGACAGGCGGACATACACTGTCCGCACGCCACGCATTTATCCACGTCTATGCGCGCCCTGCCGTATTCGTCGGAAGATATGGCTTTTACGCCGCACGCGTCCGCACAGGGACGGACGTGGTGGGCAATGGCGTCGTACGGGCAGGAAGCCTTGCACTTGCCGCACTTTATGCACTTGCTTTGGTCTATGAATGACTTGCCGTTTACTATCGAAATCGCGCCGCGGGGGCACGCCTTTATGCACGCGTGCGCAACGCAGTTGCGGCACTGGTCGGAAACCACGTACTCGTTATCGTGACACTTGTCGCACGCCGAGGGTATAACCTGCATAAGGGGAGGTTCGTAATACTTTTCGGCAATGGTAGTGCGGCTGATGCCCGCCGTGATATGTACGGGTTTATTGGCGGGGCGCAGGGAAAGTCCCATGGCGAGGCGAACCCTTTCGGAAGCGATCTGCCTTTCGCGGTAGATGCTTTCGCGGTATTTGGGCACCTCGTCCGGGGTAATCAGGTAAGGAATCGCCTCTATATCGCTGGCTACGTTTTCCGATTCGTAAGCGACTTTTGCAATCTGTGTGAATATCTTTCTTCTTAATTCAGTTACTACGCTTTGACTTTTCATAAGCACCGCCTTCGATTATTGTAATCAAGTATAACATATAATCGCGGCTTTTTCAATAGATTATAAAAATTTAAGCAAAATTTAATTGCGCAAAAGCGCGCCGCACGATTGAAAACGCCTGCCGCATACGTAAAATACGGTTGCGCGGCGTTTGCCGCGCAACCGTATTTATGTCAAACTTTATATAAGCTGGGTGCTGCGGAAATCCAATTTCCACTTGCCGTCTACCTTTACCAGCTTATCGTATAAAAACAGCAGATAGCCCGCCGCGGTGAATACCGCAAGCAAAATAAGCACCCACACAGCAACTCCGCCGTAGCCTAACTTATCCGCGTTGAGGAAGAAATACGGATATTCGAAATTGAGGTCAGCCGCGCGGCAGATTGCGCCGTATATCATTATGTAGGCGACGTACGCGAGGGGAAGGACAAACGTTTTAAGGGGCGCAAGCCAACCCAACGTTTTATGCTCGTCGAAAATTATGAAATCGGCTATGAACAGCAACGGGGCAGCCACATGGTAGCAGAGATTGCCCAAACTGTTCCAGAAATTCGGCTTCCCCACTTCGCCCAACAGCGTTATGTACACGAAAAACGTTACCATTATCATTACCACGCCGCAAAACTTTAACGTGCGCGCGCAGGTGTTGTTGCCGCGCGTTTCGCCCCGCTTTACGCGCTTTACCGTGGAGGCGCACACCGCTACGCCCACGCCGAAACAAAAATAGTTGGAAAGATTTGTATAGTATTGCCAGAAATTGTGCGAGACGGTGAAAGCGTCCGTCCCGTACACGTTTGTGAAGTATCCCAGCGAAAGCACGCAGCCGAGGGCGGATATGACGCAGAAAACTATCCTGTAAATCATCTGCGTGAACAGGTTGTCGCAAAGCGATTTTTTATCGTACACAGGCATAATACACCTCGTAAAAAATATCGGGGTTGCAACTTGCGCAACCTCGATAAATTTTATACTTAAATGCTTGTTTTGTCAAATAAAATCAATTATTTTATAAAAAATGTCTATTTATTCTATCGCTTTCAAACTTTCATTCATATTGATTTTAACAATTTTGCGGCGAAGCAGAAGCATAACCATAAAGGTGAACGCAAAGATGACGAACGGCGCCACCGCCCACATCATTGTTGCATAGGTGCCCACCGCCATTATGCTGAACAGAACCGCCATAATCGCCGCGGACAGCGGATAGCCCAAAATTATGCCCAAAGCCACGTCTATCAGAATTTCGCGGTAGATATACCACGCCACTTCCCTGTCCTGATAGCCCAAAACCATAAGCGTGGCAAGTTCGCGGTTGCGCTCGCTTACGTTTATGTTTGTCAGGGTGTAAATAACTACTGCGGTAAGCAAGCCGGCAAACACCACTATCACTATCGAAACCATCATTATGGATATGGATTCCACGCCCCTGAACAGACAAATATCCAGAAGGGTAAGCCCCGCCATAACCAACGCCATCGATATGGCGACGGCAAGCACCGTCATTACAAACCTGCTTTTATACCTCAAAACGTTGCGCACCGTGGATTTGTATTTGAAGGAAAGGCGGTTCCAGATAAGCGGTATCCTTTCTATAACCACTTTTTTGCCGGGGCGCGGAGATTTGGGGCGGAGAAGTTCTGCGGGGGTCTTGTGCGTCAGTTTAAGCCCGGCGAACGCCGTAGCCGCAAGGGTCGCCACTACTATTATGCTGAACACGACGATATAGAACACCATTGCGACGTGTGAAGAAATGGGCGGCATTGCAAAGGTGTAATTGAACACTTTATAGATAAGCCTGCTTATCCCCAGCCCGACGAAATACGCGCCGAAGCCGCCTATCCCCGTGCCTATCAGCGCAAAGAACAGATATTTGGTGATTATGCCGAAATCGGAATAGCCCTGCGTTTTAAGGCAGGCAACCTGCTGCCGCTCTTCCTCGATAAGGCGGGTCATCGTGGAAAGCACCACAAGCGCGGTTACAAGCATAAACGCCACCATAAGCACGTAGCCTATGTACATAACTTTATCGCCGTAGGATTTAAGCGCCTTGAAAGAATAGTTGTCGAACAGGGTAAGCGCCTGCACTCCGCCGCCGTATTCTTCCAGAAGTTTGGTCTTTTCCGCATTCACAGCCGACTTGTATTGACTGCTCATCCCCGCGAACGAGGAGCGCACCCCGCCCGAAAGCGCGATATAAGCGTCGGTATGGGGCAAATACGCAAATAGCGGATTAGCCGAAATGGG
This sequence comes from uncultured Clostridia bacterium, assembly GCA_947627575.1. Taxonomy (GTDB): domain Bacteria; phylum Bacillota; class Clostridia; order Christensenellales; family Borkfalkiaceae; genus Coproplasma. The sequence continues at coordinate 128,939 of CANQWN010000003.1, read as the reverse complement.
CACGTAGATTATGTTTACGAGGGGCGTAAGTTTGTTCAGTTCGGTCACCACGTCTGGCGTGGAAAGGTTTTCGTTGGCAATCCACGAAGGTTCGCCGTCCTGCCCGAAAGTAAGCGGGCTTTGAACTACCCCGCACACTTCCATCTGCATTTCGGGGAAAGGAACGTCCGCGGGAAAGCGCACCGCCGCCTCTTCGCCGGGGCGATAGCCGTTTATCTTTTTGTCGGGGCGTTCGGCATATACTTTAAAGCCGTCCGATTCTTCCCCCTCTATGAAATCAACCTTATTAAGCGTCCATTCGGGAAAATCGATAAAGTAATAGCGGGTTACGCCGTCCTCGCCCTCCGTTTCGTAGGAAAACCCGAAATTTACGTTGTCCTCGCCGTAAGTTGAAATAAGCGCGGCTTCGTCAAGCGGGGTTCCGTCCGTGCTTTTAAGTATTATGTCGCATACGCGCCTGTTGTTGTAATAGTCCGTCAGGGAATAGTTTATTTTGTCCGTTGTGGAGCCTATGCCGGAAATAAAGCCGACGCTTATAAGCACCATAAAAATTATGGACAGCAGGCGGGTGACGTGTTTTTTGAACATTCGCCACAGCGTTTTGAGGTAGGTTGTAATTACCATTCTATTTCCTCTATGGGGCGCGGCGCGGGGTTTGTTTCCACCCTTTCAATACATCCGCTTCTGATATAGATAACTTTATCCGCCATATCTTTCAACGCCTGGTTGTGCGTTACCGCCACAACAAGTTTTTTGCGGGCTTTGCATACGTCGTACAACAGTTTTAAAATGCGCTTGCCCGTAACGTAATCCAGCGCGCCTGTAGGTTCGTCGCAAAGCAGAAGTTTGGGGTTTTTGGCAACGGCGCGGGCTATCGAAACCCTCTGCTGTTCCCCGCCTGAAAGTTGCGCGGGAAAACTGTTGAACCGTTCTTCAAGCCCCACGTCGCGCAATACGTCGTCGGGCTTTAAGGCATTTTTGCAGATTTCCGTGGCTATTTCCACATTTTCCAGCGCGGTGAGATTGGGCATAAGGTTGTAGAATTGGAATACGAACCCAACGTCGGCGCGGCGGTACTGCGTAAGCCCCTTCCTGTCCAGCGAAGTTATAGATTTGCCGTCCAGCGTTATTTCGCCCGAGGTTGCGCAATCCATTCCGCCCAAAAGGTTTAAAAGCGTGGTTTTGCCCGCGCCCGAACTGCCCAACACCACGGCAAAATCGCCGTCGTCAAGCCCAAAAGAGACGTCTTTAAGCGCCTCTACTGTAACCGAACCTACTTTATAATTTTTGCAAACGCCGTTAAGTTGAAGAAAACTCATATATTCTCCCCGCCATTTTCATTGTCTTGCGATTGATTTACCACTGCGGCGGCAAGCGCGGCGGCATATGCGTTAAGCGGCAAAACGTCGCCGCCCTTGTCATGGGACGTAACCGCATAAAGCGTAGCTTTTTCCCGTTCGTCCATATCGTCGAGGCAAACGGGTATTTTTTCGTAGCCGACCGAAATCAAATAGTGATTGTACTTCGTTTTACAGCGGGTGATACCGCCGTAAGAATACGTCTTTTCGGAAATTTTCATCCCGTCCTTAAGAAAGGAAACAACAAATCTATCGGAATAGAAGCAAGATTGTATGCTTTCCCCGGACAATATCACGTTTTTATTTGCGCTTTTAACGGTGAGATACATCACCAGCCCGTAAGCAAACGGCAATGCAAAAGCCAACAGCGCGTTTACCCATACGGGCGTGGGATTGATAAATGTCGCCAACGCAATATACGCGGCTACGCCTGCGGAACCTATTATTATCATGACGAGATTTACCGTCTGCATAACGCCGTTAAGCGCTTTCTGCGTCTGCGCCGTGCGCTTTGTGTCAAATTTAAGATACTTTTCCGAAGTGTACATTTGCTATCCTCTTCAACTGAATTATATCACATCCCCTGCCGTTTTGTATATACGGCGAAGATATTTTTCGCCTGAATTTCACAGTAAAAGGGCATATTGTTGACATTTTACGCCTTTTGATTTAAAATTATCGGGTAAACGCGTCCGCCGCTGTGGTGAAATCGGCAAACACACGGGATTTAGGATCCCGCGGGCAACCTTGCAGGTTCAAGTCCTGTCAGCGGCACCACGTCGCCGCAAGGCGCATTTTGCAACGAAGTTGCCCCAAAATGGCAACTTCGTTGCTCTTTATTTTGGGTATAGTTTCGGGCTTGAAATATGCGAAATTTTGTGGTATAGTAATAAGGCGACAGTAATAAGCGAAAAATTTAGTTTTGACATTTTCCGATTGTTATATCGCTGAAAATAATATTTTTGAGAGAGGTAATTTTTATGGATTGGAAAACGGTTGTTGATATATTGGCGATAATAGTTGCCTTACTGACATTGTTGATAAACATTGTCGTATCACAAATTGTTACCCGCAAGAACAATTATCTGAAAATAGCTGCCACCCATCGAACCGAAAATTTAAATTATGCACGAAAATTAACATCTGATATTTTAACCTACAGTAATATTGAATATATCAAGAGTAATCGTAACGATAAACTTTTCATACAGACAAAAGAAGAATTATATTACTATTATAAAGGCGGAACTCATATTGAGGAGGCAGAATTGCAAATTGCAATTGAAGATCTTTCAGATGCATATTTCGCATATTGTTCGGACAATACCAAGTGCGATGATTTAATTCTCAAGCGAAATAGATTTTTTGTATTAAGCAAAATATTTGAATTAGCCTATTGGACATTTTTAAAAGATCATGCTAACGGAAAAAAACACGAAACGCATGAGTTTGAGTCAATTTATGACAAAATACGTAGCCAATATATAGCAAGAGGCTACGATATAAAAGAGCGCGGGAAGTTATATGACATAAGCAGATACCCTCAAACAAAAAAAATATAAAACTTAAAGCGGGGCTGTTTGGTTCACGCAAAAAGTTTAACCTTATTTTAAGACAGGCGCAAACCGTCCGCTTCGGAAATTGTCCGAGGGCGGGCGGTTTTTTATGACGTGGACGGAAGTTGTGGTTGATATATGTTGAAAAAGGGCAAAATTAAGAATATATTGCGACAAAAGACGGAAAAGTCGGGTGCGGAATTTGACAGTAAACGATTTATGTGATAAAATTGTTAAAACGCTTTGACATCGGCGTAAAACGAAAGATAATTATGAGTATTAAAGTTGCATTGACGGGCGCCACGGGCGCCATGGGCGGCGAGGTGTTATACCACCTTTTGCAGTCCGAAAGAAATATCGAAATAAGGTGTATAATTTACGACGGCGAGAAAAAACTGCCGAAGTTTTTTAAAAAGACGGTAAAGGCGAACAAGGGCAAAGTTGAAAGATTTAAGGGTGACATTGCAAACTATGCCGACTGCGTTAAACTTATTGCGGGGTGCGACTATGTTTTTCACTGCGCCGCGCTTATCCCTCCCAAATCCGACCACGACCCCGAGGGCACTTATCTTACCGACTTTTTGGGGACGAAAAATCTTATAGACGCCGTTAAGGCAAGCGGGCGGGCGGACAAAATAAAGTTCGTGCACGTAGCCACCGTGGCTATGTACGGCAACCGCAGTTATCCCCACGTTTGGGGCAGGGTGGGCGACCCCATAATTTCAAGCGATTACGACTGCTATTCCGAAAACAAGCTGAAAGCCGAAAAATATCTGCTGGAAAGCGGACTGCCGCATTTTGTTTCCCTGCGGCAGACGGCGGTTTTGCACAAGTATATGTTCGCCAACAACCTGAAAGACGGGCTTATGTTCCACACCTCGTGGAACTGCCCCCTCGAATGGGTTACCGACGAGGACAGCGGCAGGCTTTGCCGCAACCTTGTGGAACGGGACCTTGACGGAAAGCTGGAAGGGTTCTGGAACGACATTTACAACATAGGCGGCGGCGCGGCTTGCCGCGTTACGGGCTTTGAAACGTTGGACGGCGGTTTTAAAATAATGGGCAATGGCGCGAAGAAATTTTTCAAGCCCAACTGGAACATTGCAAGGAACTTCCACGGCGTATGGTTTTACGACAGCGACAGGCTGGAAAACTTTTTGCATTTCCGCACGCAGACCTTCGACGATTTCTGGCGCGCCACGCTTAAAAAGCACCCCTACTTCAAGTTGGGGAAGATTGTGCCCGCAAAACTTATTTCCTCACTGCTTATAAAGCGGCTGTTCAAAAACACCAACGCGCCTATGTATTGGCTGAAACACGGCAAGGAAGGGCGCGTGAAGGCGTTTTTCGGCGGCAGGGAACAATATGAAAAGATAGCCGCCGATTGGAAAGATTATCCCCTGCTTTGCGAGGGGAATCTGCCCGACGGAAAGATAGATTACGAAAAACTGCGCGACGTTGAAAGCGCGGAAAAGTATTTGCTTGACCACGGCTACGACGAAAGCGTGCCTATTGCAGAACTTACGGTTGAACAGCTGGACGACGCGGCGAAATTCCGCGGCGGCAGGCTGTTATCCGAAAACTATTGCGGCGACCCGCACGAAAAGCTGAAATGGAGATGCGCGGAAGGGCACGAATTTATCCTTTCCCCCTTTACCGTTTTGCGCGGCGGATATTTCTGCCCGGACTGCGAACCCAAACCCTGGCGGTACGGCGCGGTTGCAAAGCGCAGTCCGTTTATAGCGCAGGTATATTTTGACACGCATACCGACGGGGAAACGGACGACGTGTATCCGCTTTCGGCTGACGAGGACAAGTTTATAGTGAAAAAATGAAGGTAATTTTATACGTATTTTCGGGTACGGGCAACACGTTGAGCGTTGCCGCGCTGTATAAAAAATATCTTGACGCGAACGTGGAAATTTACCGCGTTTCGGAAAAAAGCGGACCGTTCCCCGCGCCTGACGGCTACGACCTGATAGGCGTGGGCTACCCCATTCACGCTTTCAACCCGCCCGAACCCATAATTAAATTTGTAAAAAGCCTGCCCGCCGTTGCTTACAGACGGGCGTTTATCTTTAAAACAAGCGGGGAAGGACTGCACCTTAACGACTGTTCCTCGCAGAAACTTATAAAGATACTTTCCAAAAAGGGATACGACATAGCTTTTGAAAGGCATATAGTTATGCCGTACAATATGATTTACAGACATTCCGACGCAATGGCGAAGCAGATGTGGATATATGCGCAGGCGTTGGTTGAACTTAACTGCAGGGAAATTTCGGAACGTAAGCGGGAAAAGATAAAGCAACCCTTTTACAAAACTTTTTACGCGCCGCCGTTGAGGTGGCTGGAACAGAAATTTGCGCACATTCACGGACCGCTTTTCCGCGTGAACGCAAAAAAATGCGTCAACTGCAACAGGTGCGTGAATATCTGCCCCGAAAACAATATCCGCATAGAAAACGGCAAATTCAAGTTCGGGCACCGCTGCGTGCTTTGCATGGGCTGTTCGTTCAACTGCCCTTCGGACGCGATTTCGGTAGGGATATTCAAATTTTGGAAAGTGAACGGCAGTTACCGCCTTACCGAGCTTGAAAAGGACGACAGCATCCCCTTCCCCATCGTACCGGACAAGGCGAAAGGTATGCAACGGCTGTATAAAAAATACTTCCGCGAATGTGACGAAAGATTGGAAGAAGCGGGTATGCAGAAGCCGGGGGCGCGTAATTAAGCGGCGCGCCGCGGAATATAAATAATTCAATGAATATAAAGAAGTTTTTTATCAATCTTTTGCAGGGCGCGGCGATGGGCGTTGCGATGATTATCCCCGGGGTAAGCGGCGGAACGGTTGCCGTGATATTCGGGATTTACGACGAGCTTATCGACGCCATAAACGGCATAAGAAGGAACTTTAAAAAAAGCGTTTCGCTTATTTTGCCCGTGCTTTTGGGCGTTATCGCGGGTTTTGCCGCGCTTACCGTGCCGTTGGGATACGCGCTTGAATACGCTCCTTTGCCCACGGTTTTGCTGTTTGCCGGGCTTATGATAGGCAGTTTCCCCAAAATATTAGGCGAGGCGAAAGACAGGGGCTTTAAAGCGCGGTACGACATATGGTGCATAGCTCTGCCCGCGCTTGCGCTGTTGGGGATAAGTTTTGCAAAGCTGTTTTCCACGGCGGGAGCCGCGGATCTTTCCCCCTCTATGCCCGTGTACAATTACTTCCTTTTGGCTGTAATTTCGGTGTTCGCCTCCTGCGCGCTGGTCGTCCCCGGGATAAGCGGTTCTATGATAATGATGATCTTCGGATTTTACGATCCGCTGATAGACGCTTTGAAGGGCATAACGGAAAATTTGGGGCACAACGTTTTGGTGCTGTTCTGCGCGGCGGCGGGCGTGATTTTAGGCTTTTTCAGTATCGCGAAACTTATGAAGTTTTTCCTTACAAAATTCCCGAGGGGCACTTATTGGGCGATAGTGGGGTTTGTCGCCGCGTCTATACCCGCGCTTTTTATAACTTACCCCGCGAACTTCCCTTCCGCGCCATTCGACGGTATGCAGTTGGGGTTAGGCATAGCGCTTTGCGTTGCCGGCGGCGTGGCGGCGTATCTTATTACCCTTTTCGCCGACAAGAAACTCAATAAATAATTACGCAAAAAAACAAAAGCCGCTTACGCAACAACGTAAGCGGCTTTTATTATGCGGTTTTTCAGGATTTTTTGAGGATTTCTATCGCGTTACGGCAGCACTTTGCCATAATTTCGAGACATTCGTTAAGCGTTTGCATATCCTCCGCGCCCATCACCCCGCTTTTTACGGCGTCGTTGGTTATCACCGCGGCGTAATTGAAAGACGAGTACAGATATTTTAAATTTTCCTCCACGCCCGAAAACGAATTTTGCGACGTAAGGTGAAAGTTGTACACGTCCTGCAACCGCGCGCCTATATTTTTAAGCTGCGAAGCCGAACGTACGGAAAACGCCTTATCCACTTCCGCCTGCAGTTTCAAAAGCAGGTCGGTCATTCTCAATTCTTCAAAGTCTGCCAAATCTATACCTCTTTTTTAAAGGCGGCGCGAAAAATTTCGCGCCGCCCTTGCATTTTATTCGTCTTCGCCCGCGCCCGTTACGCTGTTGAAGTCCTTGTTGATTACCGGGGAAATATTGCTGTATTCCTTTACGCCGGTGCCCGCGGGGATAAGTTTGCCTATTATTACGTTTTCCTTAAGCCCCATAAGCGGGTCAACTTTATTCTTTATAGCGGCGTCCGTAAGCACCCTTGCGGTTTCCTGGAAGGAAGCCGCGGACAGGAACGAATCGGTGGAAAGAGCCGCCTTTGTGATGCCGAGAAGTATGCGCTTTTGCAAAGCGGGCGTGCCGCCTGTCTGAATGGCTTTGAGGTTTTCGTCCTCAACCGTGAACATATCCACGGTTTCGCCGGGCAAAAGCCCCGTGGTGCCTGCGCTTTCTATCCTTACTTTGCGCAACATCTGGCGCACGATAATTTCTACGTGCTTGTCGTTTATATCAACGCCCTGCGAACGGTATACCGACTGAACCTGTTCGAGTATATAGTCCTGAACGCCCTTTACGCCGGAGATGCGCAGAATGTCCTGCGGGTATACGGAACCTGCGTTAAGCACGGTGCCCGCCGTAACCATCTGCCCTTCCTTTACGTGCAATTCCGCATTGAAGGGCAACAGATATTCTTTAAGCTGTTCGCCCGTTACGGGGTCGTGCACCATAACGTGTTTGAGGTTGTCCTTTTCGCCCAAACGTATCACGCCGGAAACTTCGCAAAGGGTTGCGCAACCCTTGGGTTTACGCGCTTCGAAAAGTTCTTCTACGCGGGGAAGACCCTGTGTGATGTCGCCCGTTGCCGCTATACCGCCCGTATGGAAGGTACGCATTGTAAGCTGGGTGCCGGGTTCGCCTATGGACTGCGCCGCTATAACGCCTACCGCCTCGCCGGGTTGTACGGGAGTGTTGGTAGCCATATTTTTACCGTAGCACTTTGCGCATACGCCGTAGCGGGAAGCGCAGGTGAATACCGAACGTATGGAAACTTCCTTCACGCCCGCGTTTACTATCTTTTTGGCAAGCGCGTCGGTTACGAATACGTTTACGTCGGCAAGCAGTTCGCCGTCGGGGGACTTCACCGCTTCCGCGATGAATCTGCCCTGTATTCTGTCCTCAAGTCCCTCTATAATTTCGCCGTTGGGACCTATGATATCCTTTACTATCATTCCGCGTGGCTTTGTGGAACCTGCCGAGCAGTCCTCCTCGCGGACAATTACGTCCTGCGATACGTCCACAAGCCTTCTGGTAAGGTAGCCGGAGTCCGCCGTTTTAAGCGCGGTATCCGCAAGTCCTTTTCTGCCGCCGTGCGAAGAGATGAAATATTCGAGAACCGAAAGCCCCTGACGGAAGCAGGATTTAACGGGAACCTCTATCTTTTTGCCCTGCGGGTTTACCATCAGTCCGCGCATACCCGAAAGCTGTTTCATCTGGTCGATGGAACCGCGGGCGCCGGAATTAGCCATCATCCATATGGGATTGAATTTATCCAGCGAACTTTTAAGCGCGTCCGTAACGGCGTCTGTCGCGGCGTCCCACGCGTCTATAACCGCGTTGTAACGTTCTTCTTCGCGCAACAAGCCGCGCTGATATTTCTTTTCTATCTGAATTACTTTCTGTTCGGTGCGGGCGACAATTTCCTGTTTGGCTTCGGGCACGTGCATATCGAATACCGAAGTGGTGATTGCGCCGACGGTGGAATATTTGTAGCCCAAAGTCTTTATTTTGTCAAGCACGTCCGCCGCGCGGGGCGCGCCGCCCGTCTTGAAGCAGCGTTCAACTATTTTGCCCAACTGCTTTTTGCCTACCGCAACCGCGCTGCCCAAAAAGCCGTAGGAAATTTCGTATTCCAGCCAATCTTCCTTTGTCTTTCTCTCTACAAAGCCCAAATCCTGCGGCATTTCGTTGTTGAAGATTATCCTGCCGACGGTGGTCTTTACCCTGCCCTGCACGGTTTCGCCGTAGTAGGGCGAGTTGGGATCGGTGACGGTTACGCGGCGGCGGACGAGAATTTCGTCCTGCATATGGATATCTTTAAGCTGATAAGCCATAAGCGCTTCGTCTTCCGAAATGAACGCGCGGGGGGTGTAAAGTTCCGCGCCTTCGTCCGTTTCGTCACATTGGTAATACCTGTCGCCCGACCAACGGTAATATTTGCCTGCTTCCCTGCGGATAATGGTGAGGTAGTAAGCGCCCATAACCATATCCTGCGAGGGCTGCATAACGGGCTTGCCGTCCGAAAGTTTTAATATATTATTGGAAGAAAGCATCAAAAATCTTGCTTCCGCCTGCGCCTCTATCGAAAGGGGCACGTGCACAGCCATCTGGTCGCCGTCGAAGTCGGCGTTGAACGCCGTACATACCAACGGGTGAATTTTTATCGCCCTGCCTTCGATAAGCACGGGTTCAAAAGCCTGAATGGAAAGCCTGTGAAGCGTAGGCGCGCGGTTGAGGAGTACGGGGTGTTCCTTGATTACCTGTTCAAGCACGTCCCATACGAGGGGTTTGGCTTTTTCAACCGTACGTTTTGCGCTTTTTATGTTGTGGCTTTGCCCGCTTTCAACCAACTTTTTCATAACGAAAGGCTTGAAAAGTTCGATTGCCATTTCCTTGGGCAAGCCGCACTGGTAAAGTTTGAGTTCGGGACCTACTACTATAACGGAACGTCCGGAATAGTCTACACGTTTGCCGAGGAGGTTCTGTCTGAAACGCCCCTGCTTGCCGCGAAGCATGCTGGAAAGCGATTTTAATTCCCTGTTGGTGGGACCCGAAAGCGCCTTGCCGCGGCGGCCGTTATCTATGAGGGCGTCCACCGCTTCCTGCAACATACGCTTTTCGTTCTTTACTATCATATCGGGCGCGCCGAGTTCCATCATCCTCTTCAACCTGTTGTTGCGGTTGATTACGCGCCTGTACAAATCGTTGAGGTCGGACGAGGCGTACCTGCCGCCGTCCAACTGAACCATGGGGCGGAGTTCGGGGGGAAGTACGGGAAGCACGGTGAGAATCATCCATTCGGGACGGTTGCCGCTCTTTCTGAACGCTTCAAGCACTTCAATCCTCTTAACCGCTTTAAGGCGCTTCTGGCTGGCGTTGCTTGTTTCTATAATCTTGCGGGTTTCCTCGCATTCCTTTTCGAGGTCAACCGCCATAAGCAGTTCGCGGATGGCTTCCGCGCCCATACCCACTTTAAGCCCGGTTACGTCGCTTTCGCCGTATTTATCCTCTATCTCGCGCAATCTGCCGTCGTTTATAACCTCTTTGTATTCAAGTTCGGGCACGTTGCCGGGGTCAAGCACCACGTAGGACGCGAAATATATAACCGCTTCCAGATTCTTCGGCGACATATCGAGGATAAGCCCTATCCTTGAAGGCACGCCGCGGAAATACCAGATATGCGATACGGGCGCGGCAAGTTCGATATGCCCCATTCTTTCGCGCCTTACTTTGGAACGGGTTACTTCAACGCCGCACTTTTCGCAGGTGATGCCCTTGTAGCGTATGCGCTTGTATTTTCCGCAATGACATTCCCAGTCCTTCATGGGGCCGAAAATGCGTTCGCAGAAAAGGCCGTCCCTTTCGGGTTTCTGCGTTCTGTAATTTATAGTTTCGGGCTTTGTTACCTCGCCCTTTGAAAGTTCCCTGATTTTTTCGGGGGAAGCTACGCTGATTTTTATCGAGCTGAAATCGTTTAATTCAAACATACTTTACCTCCCTTATTCGCCGTCCTTGTCGTCGTCATCGACGTCCACGGAAACGACGTCATCGTCGTCCTCAAAGTCGCCGTCTTCGTCGAACAGGCTGTACTTGTCGCCGAAATCGTCGTCGCCTTCGTCCTGTTCGTCGCCGTCTTCGCCAAACAGACTCTTGCCGGAGAATTCGTCCTCGTCGTTGTCGAAGATATTGATGTCTTCTTCCTCTTCTTCGGGCTTTTCCTCCTGCTTGCCGTGGCGGGAAGGAAGTTCAACTTCCTCTTCGGGCGTCTTTTCTTCAAGTTCCTGAATTTCCCTTGCCTGCGCGGTGGGAACGGCGTCATCGTCGTCGTCCAACTCGCGTATTACAAGTTCTTCACCGTTTTCGGTAAGTACCTTTACGTCGAGGGCGAGGGATTGAAGTTCCTTCAAAAGCACCTTAAACGCTTCGGGAATGCCCGGTTCGGAGATATTGTTGCCTTTTACTATGCTTTCGTAGGTCTTTACGCGTCCCACGATATCGTCTGATTTTACCGTCAGAATTTCCTGCAAGATGTGCGCCGCGCCGTACGCTTCCAACGCCCAAACTTCCATTTCGCCGAAACGCTGTCCGCCGAATTGCGCCTTGCCGCCGAGGGGCTGTTGGGTTACGAGGCTGTAAGGACCTATCGAACGCGCGTGGATTTTATCGTCCACGAGGTGGATAAGTTTTATCATATACTGAACGCCGACGGTTACCCTGTTTTCAAAAGGTTCGCCCGTTCTGCCGTCGTATACCTGAATTTTGCCGTCTACCTTGCCTTCGGGGTTGAGAATATTGTTTTCGCTGAACAGCTGTTTTATATCCTTTTCCGTCGCGCCGTCGAATACGGGGGTGGCTATCTTCCAGCCCAACTGCTTGCACACAAGCCCGAGGTGCACTTCAAGCACCTGCCCTATGTTCATACGGGAAGGAACGCCCAACGGGTTTAAAACTATCTGCAAAGGCGTGCCGTCCGCAAGGAAAGGCATATCCGCCTGAGGCAACACGCGGGAAATAACGCCCTTGTTGCCGTGGCGCCCCGCCATCTTGTCGCCCACCTGCACTTTACGCTTCTGCGCTATATATACGCGCACGAGTTTGGAAACGCCGGGGGAAAGTTCGTCCTTGTTTTCGCGGGTGAATATTTTTACGTCTACTACTATACCGCCCTCGCCGTGAGGCACTTTGAGGGAAGTATCCCTTACTTCGCGGGCTTTTTCGCCGAATATGGCGCGGAGCAACCTCTCTTCGGGGGTAAGTTCCGCTTCGCCCTTGGGGGTTACTTTTCCGACGAGGATATCGCCCGTCTGAACTTCCGCGCCTATCCTTATGATGCCGTTTTCGTCCAGATCTTTAAGGGCGTCTTCGGAAACGTTGGGGATATCCCTCGTTATTTCCTCTTCGCCGAGTTTGGTGTCCCTCGCCTCCGTCTCGTGTTCCTCGATATGGATGGAAGTGAACACGTCGTCCTGAACAAGTTTTTCGGAAATGAGGATGGCGTCTTCGTAGTTATAGCCCTCCCATTCCATATAGCCTACAAGTATGTTCTTGCCTAATGCAAGTTCGCCGTTGCAGGTTGCGGGGCCGTCCGCTATTATCTCGTCCTTTTCAACCCTGTCGCCCGTATTTATTATGGGGCGCTGGTTGAGACAGGTGCCCTGGTTGGAACGTTCGAATTTTTTAAGTTTGTATTCCTCTATATTGCCGTCGTCTTCCTTGATTTTTATCATATCGGAAGCGACGCCTATCGCAACGCCTGCGTTCTTTGCGCGGACTATAACGCCGCTGTCGCGGGCGATTGCGCCCTCTATGCCCGTCGCTACGATAGCCGATTCCGTCTTCATGAGGGGAACCGCCTGACGCTGCATGTTGGAGCCCATCAGGGCGCGGTTGGTATCGTCGTTTTCAAGGAAAGGTATAAGCGCGGTGGCAACCGAAACAAGCTGTTTGGGCGAAACGTCCATATAGTCCATCTTGTCCGCCGTGTACTGCGTTATCAGGTCGCGGTGGCGGCAGCCTATGTGCTGGTTTACGAAATGATTGTTTTCGTCCAACGGTTCGTTGGCTTGCGCAACTATAAACTTGTCCTCTTCGTCGGCGGTGAGGTAATCCACCTTGTCGGTTACGGTGGGAACGCCGTTTTCGTCCGGTTCAACTCTTCTGTAAGGGCTCATTATAAACCCGAACTCGTTTACTTTGGAGAAGGTGGCAAGCGAGGAGATAAGCCCTATGTTCTGCCCTTCGGGCGTCTCTATGGGGCACAATCTGCCGTAGTGAGAGTGGTGAACGTCGCGCACTTCGAAAGTGGCGCGGTCGCGGTTGAGTCCGCCGGGACCCAACGCGGAAAGTTTACGCTTGTGGGTAAGTTCCGCGGCGGGGTTAGTCTGGTCCATAAACTGCGAAAGCTGGGAAGAACCGAAAAATTCGCGGATGACGGCGGAGACGGGACGGACGTTTACCAACCCGGAGGGGGTTATTTCCATTGCGTCCTGCGTTGCCATACGTTCCTTTATCAGTTTTTCAAGCCTTGCGATACCTATGCGCAACTGGTTTTGAAGCAGTTCGCCCACGGAACGCACGCGGCGGTTGCCCAAATGGTCGATATTGTCTATGGTGCCTATTCCGTACTGCAAATCGAGGTTGGTGGAAATGGCGGCGACGATATCGTCCACGGTGATGTGTTTATGATTGAGTTTTTCGATTACGGGCTTGATATCCTTTTTGTCGGAAGCGTCAAGCGATTGCGCGCCCGAATCAAGCAAATCCACGAAAATTTTGCACGCCCTTACGAATTTGAGACGGGCGTCGCGGCGGCGTTCCCTGTTCTTCTTTTCCTCGGGCTTTTCGTCGTCGGTTTCGGGAACTTCCGCCGTGTAATGTATAGAGTTGATTTCGTCGCAGTACTTGTCCGCGATGCTCTGCTCGTCGGCGTTCCTGCACTCTTCCGCAATCTTCCTTACGAATACGTAGTTGGGATAATAGATTGTGGGCAACAAGCCGAACGTTTTGGGGTTGGCGGAGGATACCGCCTTGAAGTTGACGGTGTTGTTTGCGATAATCTTGTGCTTGATTTCGCCCTTTTCGGGGTCGGTTACGGTTACGAAAACTTCGTTTACGCCCGCGTCCTGAATTTCCACGGCGCGCTTATCCGTAACAACTTCGCCCGCCTTTGCGATTATTTCGCCCGTGTAGGGGCTTACCGCGTCCTCGGCGAGTTTGCAGCCGGCAAGGCGGTATGCAAGGTTCAGCTTTTTGTTGAACTTATACCTGCCCACTTTTACCACGTCGTAACGGCGGGGGTCGAAGAACAGGTTGTTAAGGTGCTGTTTTACGGAAGCCTCGGTGGGAACTTCGCCCGGGCGGAGCTTTCTGTAAAGTTCGATAAGCCCGTCCGATTCCGACTTGGTGGAATCCTGCGTAATGGTGTATTCTATCATCGGATCGTCGGCGAACAGGTCTTTAAGCGCCCTGTCGGAACCGAAGCCCAACGCGCGCAAAAGCACGGTTGCGCAGATTTTACGCTTTCTGTCCACGTGAACGTAAAGCGCGCCCTTTGCGTCCTGCTCGAATTCAAGCCACGCGCCGCGGTTGGGTATAACCGTGGTGGCGAACATTTCCTTGCCCGTCCTGTCCCTTGAAGAAGCGTTGTAAACGCCCGGGGAACGCACAAGCTGCGAAACGATTACGCGCTCGGCGCCGTTGATGATAAACGAACCGAATTCGGTCATCAGGGGAATGTCGCCCATAAATACGGGCTGTTCCACAATTTCGCCGTTCTTGATTTTGTTTACCAATCTTACCTTTACGTGCAGGGGCAGGGCGTATGTCGCGTCGCGGTTTCTGCACTCTTTTTCGTCGTACTTCGGCGTCTTGTCGAACCAATGGTCGAGGAAGTACAATTCGTAATGGTCGGAATAGTCGGTTATGGGCGAAAAATCTTCAAACACTTCGGAAATGCCGTCTTCGATAAAAGTGTTGTAGCTCGCTTTCTGGATTTCAACGAGGTCGGGTATGTCGATCACTTCGTTGATTTTACCGAACTTCCGCCTTTCGGTTTTGCCATACTTGTGAATCGGTAAATTCATTAAGAAAATTACTCCTTTCTGCCTTTTTTTATTTCACATTGTGGCGATTATGCGTATATATCTTTTCACCGCAAAAAATCAAAATGTTACAAAGTTTGGAAAAAAATTTTTTATTTTGCACAAAATTTAGCGCCGCCCCCCTTTACAAACAGCCGCCGCAGTTGTATAATTAACAGGCGGACTGTGCTTTTTTTACACTTTGCGACAACTTTTTACGTAGTAAAAGGGGTTGGGAAAGCGTTTAAAGGGCAAAATACGCATTTTAGTACAGTTTTCTATTATATCAACCGCTTGGGGACAAGTCAAGCAATTTCCGCAAGAATTATGAGAATCGACAAATTTTTAAAAGTTTCGCGAATATTGAAGAGGCGCACCGTCGCGCAAGAAGCGTGCGACAGGGGAAAAGTTGAAATAAACGGCAAAGCCGCAAAGCCCTCCTCCCCCGTGAAGGAAGGCGACGAAGTTACGGTGAAGTTCAGCGGGGGCGAACTTGTTTTCAGGGTAATCAAAGTGAAAGAAACGGTGAGAAAGGACGAAGCCGCCGAACTTTACGAGATAATTTCGGGTGAGGACAAATGAAACTTATACAAAAAACAGATTTGCGCCAATTCCATATAAAAAATTTTATCTTCCTGCTTATCGCGGGCGTTGTAAACGCTACGGGCGTAACGCTTTTGCTGTTGCCCGCAGGCTTTTACGACAGCGGCGTTTCGGGCGTTTCAATGCTTATAAACAACGTTACGCCAAACTACATAGAACTGTGGATTCCGCTTATCGTGCTTAACCTGCCGATATTTTTGTTTGCGATGAAAAGGCAGGGCGTGGCTTTTACCGTATATTCCCTCTTCGCAATCGCGGTATATTCCATATGCTCGCTGCTGTTTCAGAACGAAAACATAATACGCCCTCTCGCCGATATGATTTCGGGCGGAACTTCGCCCATAGGCGGCACGGACAGACTGATATGTTCCGTGTTCGGCGGGTTGCTTTCAGGCATAGGCAGCGGTATGGCAATACGCTTCGGCGGGACGATGGACGGAATGGAAACGCTGGCGGTAATCTTTGCGAAAAAGCTGAACCTTACCGTGGGGAACTTTGTGCTTATCTTCAACGTGTTCCTCTACGTGCTTATAGGCGCGCTGGCATATGCGGGCGTGGACGGGATAGCTATCGACTACGGCGGCGCGACGGTGCTGAAAGACTTTACCCCCGCCCTATACTCCATCGTGGCGTACTTCGTGGCAAGCAAAGCCGTAGATTTTATTTCCGCCGGCTTGGACCAGGCGAAAGGCGCGCTTATAATAACCTCGAAATACGACGTGGTGTGCAAGGCGCTTTCCGACGAGTTCGGAAGAGGGCTTACCGTTATGGAAGGCAGGGGATATTATTCGCAGGCGGAAAAGCAGGTAATATATTGCGTGGTGAACCGCTTTCAGGTTGCCAAACTGCGCGAGGTTGTAAGCCGCGCGGACGAGTTTGCGTTTGTAACTATGATGGACATAACCGACGTTATAGGCACAAGCATAAAGTACAGCCGCATAAACGAAAAATTGCTTAAACGGAAGGGCGAGCAGAAAAACGAACAAAGCGAAGCCGCCCCCGCAGAGCGCAAAATAAATGAAAAGAGAAGCATATATGACAACGATGAAGAATCTTAAAGTATGCGCGATAATCGCGGCGGCGGGCGCGGGCACGCGGGCGAACCTCGGCAGAAACAAACTGCTTTCTCCCCTCTACGGCGCGCCCGCGCTTTACCATACGCTTAAAAAATTCGACCTGCCGGAAATACAACAGGTTGTGGTTGCCGCAAACCCGAAAGATTTCGACGAGATTTCACTTATTTGCAAGCCCTTCGGTTATACCGTAGTGAAGGGCGGCGAAACGCGCACGCAAAGCGTGAAAAACGCACTGAACGCCGTGGACGGCGACATAGTGCTTATCCACGACGGGGCGCGCCCCTTCGTCACTTCGGAATTGATACGCGGCTGCATAAACAGCGTTGAAAAATACGGAAGCGGCGTATGCGCCGTGCCCTTTACCGACACCGCGGGAAAAGTGAATTACGGGCAGATATTCGGCAGGGTAGACAGGGACGGACTTTACTGTATGCAGACGCCGCAGGGCTTTTTTACCGAAGAAATAAAACACGCGTACGCGCTTGCGGGCGACGAGAACTTTACCGACGACAGCTCGGTTTACGGCAAGTATATCGCCCCGCCGCGTATATGCGAAGGTTCGGTGGACAATATCAAGCTGACGTACGCGCGCGATTTCAGGCGCGAAATGCCCGTTTGCCCCGAAAATATGGCGGAAAGAACGGGCTTCGGCGTGGACGTGCACGCCTTCGGCGAGGGCAAAAAGATAGTGCTGTGCGGCGTGAAAATACCCTTTGACAAGGGGCTTAAAGCGCACAGCGACGGCGACGTGGGCTACCACGCGGTGATAGACGCGCTGTTTTCCGCCGCGGGGCTGAAAGACATAGGAAAACACTTCCCCGACGGCGACCCGCAATGGAAGGGCGCGGACAGCGCGAAGATGCTTAAAAAAACTTTGAACATAGTTGCCGAAAGGGGTTACGCCCCCGCCTGCGTCTCCCTTTCCATTCAGGCGGAAAAGCCGAAACTTGAAACATATATCGATAAAATGGTGCAGAACATAGCCGAAATCTGCAAAGTAGACCCCTCCTGCGTGGCGGTTGCCGCGGGCACTTGCGAGGGCCTGGGCTTTGTGGGCGAGGGCTTGGGCATAGCCGCCTACTGCACGGTATTTTTAAGGAAACTTTAATGGCAAAGACGTTTACGCAATTCGTCTGCGGCGAATGTGGCGGGATAACCCACAGCTGGATGGGTAAATGCCCGTTCTGCGGCAAATTCAACACCCTTGTAGAGGAAAGCGCCGCGCCCGCAGAAACGAAAAAAGAGAAAAAACGCGACGCGCCCGCAAAGGCGAAGCCGCTTTCCGAAATAACTTACGAAAGATACGACAGAACTTCTTCGGGAATTTCCGAATTCGACAACGTGTTGGGCGGCGGGATTGTAGCCGGTTCGCTTATACTTATAGGCGGGGACCCCGGCATAGGCAAGTCTACCCTGCTTACGCAGATTGCGGCGCATCTTTCCGAAGAAAGCAAAACGCTGTACTTTTCCGCAGAGGAAAGCTGTTCGCAGGTTAAACTGCGCGCCGAAAGGCTTAACCTTTCCCCCGACAAACTGCTTATAATAAACGAGACATGCATAGACGACCTTGAGGACGAGCTGGACGGGGTGCGCTTTTGCGTGATAGACAGTATTCAGGCGGTGTACACGGACGACCTTTCCTCCTCTTCGGGTTCCGTCGGGCAGGTGCGGGAATGCGCCACAAAACTTATGCGCATAGCCAAAAGCCGCGGAATTACCTTTTTTATCGTGGGGCACGTGACGAAAGAGGGCGCGCTTGCGGGACCCAAAGTGTTGGAACACATTATGGATACCGTTTTGTACTTCGAGGGCGAAAACCGCGAAAATTTCAGGATACTGCGTGCGGTGAAGAACAGGTTCGGCAACGTGCAGGAAGTAGGAGTTTTCGAGATGACGGGCGAGGGAATAATACCCGTAACAGATTATTCCGGCGTGTTCCTTTCTGAAAGCCGCGGCGAGGAAGCCGGTTCCGCCGTCACCCCGTCGCAGACGGGCGCGCGGTGTATGAACGTGGAAATACAGACGCTTGTATGCAAAACCAACTTCGGGCAACCGAGAAGAATGTCTTTGGGCGTGGACTACAATAAACTTGCGCTGTTGCTTGCGGTGCTTGAAAAGCGGTGCGGAATGAATTTTTCCGCTTACGACGTATATATAAACGCCATGGGCGGGATAAAGCTGAACGAACCGGCTTGCGATCTGGCGATATGCGCGGCGCTGGCTTCGGCATACACGGGCAAACCGATAGACAAATACACCGCAGTTTTCGGCGAAGTGGGGCTTACGGGCGAAGTGCGCGCCGTTTCCTACTGCGAAAAGCGGGTTGCGGAATGCGTTAAAATGGGGTTCAGGAAGATTTTGCTGCCCGCGAAAAATATGAAATCCGCCGCAAAATACGCCGATAAGATTGCTATAGTGCCCGTGCTTTACGTCAATACGATGATAAAGAATTTGTTTAACGACTGAAAGATACGGCAAATGCGCCCGCGCATATCTGTGCGCGGGCGCATTTTTATTTGTGGAAATATGTAACCCGTTTCAAGTGCATAAAAATGCGGGCGCGGCAGATAGTCGCGCCCGCAACTTTTATTATTTATTTGATGTCCGCGCGGCGGAACGAAAGCCAGCCGAGGACTATGAACAGCGCCGTCCAGAGGATATACGAAAGACTTGCGTTTAAAGGCAAATTGCTTAAATATATCGCGCTTTCGCCGAAAACAGAGGAAGCGTTTACCGTCATCGGGATAAATTCTTCCATAGCCAAAAATATGAGGCGAACCATCCATTCCACGCCTTTGAAACGCCCTGCGAATAACGCCAGCAAAGCGAACATAGACGGCAGAACTATTATGCCGGGCAACCCCACGCCGAGACTTATGCCCAGCGAGCGGGAACCGAAAATTATCGTATGTATAAGCGCGACAAGCGGCAAAAGGGCAAACAGCGCGTACAGCGCAAGCGCCATACTCTGTTCGGTATATTCCCAACCGAGAACGGGCGTGCCTACGGCGAAAAGTATAAGCGAAACGAGAACCGCCGCGCCCGCCATTATCGCGTAATTGAAAATAAGCGACGAAAAATAGATAAGCGTGCGCGAATAGCCGAGGGTTATCTTGTTCCTTACGGTATTGTTTTTAAATTCCGCGCATATGAAAACGCACATAAAAATAACAATAAACAGCCCCATATTGCCGTATGAAAAGCTATCCGCAAACAGCGAATTTACCCTGACGACGCCAAGCGAGTTTTCGCCCTCCCACGCGATAAGCAAGCTGTTGCTCAACCGCGAGAAGAGGATGTTAAGCAAGTTTAAGCCCGCCATCAAGCCGAAAATGACATAGAACGCCGCGGAACGGAAAAGCCTGTAAAAATCCGCGCGCATAAGCCGCGCAAACGAAACAAAAACCTTTTTCATATGCCGCCCCCTATCAGACGCATGTAGTAACTTTCAAGGTCGCCGCCGCACTCTTCTTCCAGCTGTTCGTGCGTCAGCTCCTTTATAAGCCGCCCGCCTTCGATAAACCCGTAGCGGGTTGCGAATTTTGAAAGTTCGGGCAATATGTGGCTTGAAACAAGCATTGTAACGCCCCTTTCCCTGTTCAGCTTTATAAGCAGTTCGCGTATCCTGTAAATACCTTCGGGGTCAAGCCCGTTTGTGGGTTCGTCCAACAGCATCAGCCGCGGCGAGCCTATCATAGCCATAGCTATGGCAAGCCTTTGGCGCATACCCAACGAAAAATTTTTGGCGGGTTTTTTGCCCACGCCGTCAAGTTCCACTTCGTGCAATATCTGCGGTATGCAGGCGGGGTCTTCGCCCATAAGCGTACACTGCATGCGCATATTGCGCTCGGCAGACAGCCCGGGATAAAAAGTTGCCGATTCCACCATTACCCGCATATCCTTCCTTGCGGCGTTCAGATTTTTATCGCCGTCGGAAATACCGAAAACGGAATATGCGCCGGAGGATTTGCGCGCCAACCCGGCTACTACCCTGATAAGCGTAGTTTTGCCTGCGCCGTTTCTGCCCACAAGCCCGTATATTTCGCCCTCTTCCACGCTTAAAGTTACGCCGTCCAGCGCGGGCACGCCGTAATACTTTTTGGTAAGATTATCCGTAGTTAAAATCTTCATAAATTTACCTGCGACGTTTTTTTGCACTTTATATATTATCCGCGGATGCGGCGTTTGTCAACGATATTTCGGAAAAAAGCGGCGGACGGATAAATATCCGTCCGCCGCCCGCGGTGATCCCGGTTTATAGATCGTCTGCGTCCTGCACGGGTTTACCCCCGTCGAGACATACGCCCGTATAACTTCCGTTGGGATCGAAATTGTCTGCAAACTTATTTGCAGTTCTTCGAGCTTTTGCTGCCACAATTCTTACCGCCGCAGTCCTTATTTTTGGAATTCTGCTTGTTTTCGTTGGTCTTTCTCATATTTTCTCCTTCTCGAACGGGATGTGCAATTCGACTTCGCCCTGACTTGAATTGCACAGAGGGCACACATCCCACGCCTTTTTTGCCGTATGCATATAGCCGCATTCGCTGCAAATATATAGTATGGGAGATTCGTTACTGAAAAGCACGCCCTTTTTAAACGCCTCGTAGAGGTAATTGAAAACCATTTCGTGGTGAACTTCTACGCGCGCCACCAAACCGAAAAGACTTGCTATCTGCGGATAGCCCTCTTCTTCGGCGTCCTTCCGGAAGGCGGGATAAATTTCGGCGTGTTCCTTGTGTTCATCCTCCGCCGCCTGTTTAAGACATTCTTCAAGCGTTCCGCCGTGGAAGGGGAACCCTGCCTCTATGGGGATGTTTTCAAGGTACTCGCCGTTTTTGTTAAGCTCTTCGAAGAACCTTCTTGCGTGAACCGTCTCGTTCTTTGCAATTGTTTTTACGGTGTCTGCAAGCGTGTAATAGCCCTGTTGCGTTGCCGCGCGGGCTATAAGCTGATATCTCATACCCGCCTGCGATTCACCCGCAAAACTTCTTGCAAGATTTTTATAAGTTTTGGTTTCGTCAAATTGCATATTTGCCTCCGTCAATAAGTATTTTGGGAAGTTGCCGCGCTTTTATGCGGCTTGAACGTTGGCAGATTTTGCAATAAAAAACCCCGCCGAAGCGGGGCTTTTTATCAATATATATTATAACTTTTTGATTATCTTTGCGGGGTTGCCCGCTATCACCACGTCGGAAAGGAAACTTTTGGTAACTACCGAACCGCTGCCTACCACAACGTTGTCCCCCAAAGTTACGCCCGGGTTTATCACCGCTCCGCCGCCTATCCAGCAATTGTTGCCTACCGTTACGGGCTTGCCGTATTCCAGCCCCGCCGCCCGTTCCTTAACGGAAAGCGGGTGCGTGGCGGCGTATATGCCAACCTGCGGCCCTATCAGACAGCCGTCGCCGAATTTCACGGCGCACACGTCGAGAATACACACGCCGTAATTGCAGTAGAAATTGTCGCCGACAAATATGTTGCAACCGTAATCGCAATAAAAGCCGCGCTCTATGTACAGGTTTTCGCCTGCGCCGCCCAACAGTCGGCGCAAACTACGGTTGCGCTTTTCGGGCGTATCGCAGGCGTCCGCTTCAGCCAACACCGCTTTTGCGTGCGCGCGCAAGGCGCAAAGTTCGCCGTCGTCCGCGCGGTACAACTGCCCGTCCAACATCTTTTCGCGTTCGGTCATCAGAACAGCCCCTCCACAAATTCATCCGCGTTGAAGGCTTCGAGGTCTTCCAGCTTTTCGCCCGTGCCGACAAACGCGACGGGGATTTCCAGCTCGCCGCAAAGCGATACGACGAAACCGCCCTTTGCGGAACTATCCAGCTTTGTAAGAACTATCCCGTCGAGTTCCACCGCCTCGTCGAAAAGTTGCGCCTGACTTACGGCGTTGCCGCCCGTGGTGGCGTCAAGCACAAGCAACTTGTAAAAATTGGCTTGGGGATATTCGCGTTCCGCCACGCGCGACATCTTTTTAAGCTCTTCCATAAGGTTGGCTTTTACGTGCAGTCTGCCGGCAGTGTCTATTATAACTACGTCCGTTCCCTTTGCCTTGGCGGAAGTCATCGCGTCGAAAACTACGGCGGAAGGGTCGCTGCCTTCCTCGTGCTTTACTATCCTTACCTTCGCCCTTTCCGCCCACACGGTAAGCTGGTCTGCCGCCGCCGCGCGGAAAGTATCCGCCGCCGCCACGGTAACCGATTTGCCGCGCCGCAGGAAATATTCGGCAAGTTTGCCCACGGTGGTGGTTTTACCCACGCCGTTTACGCCTACAAGCATTATTACGGCGGGGCATTCTATTTCCAGCTCCTCCGCGGCGGTAAGTTTTTCGCCTATAAGGTCTTTCAGAAGTTCAACTACGTAGTCCTTATCTTTCAGCTTTTCCTTCTTCGCCTCGTCGCGGATGGTTTCAACTATCTCTTCCGCACAGGTGACGGAAACGTCCGCCCCTATGAGAATTTCTTCCAACTCTTCGTAAAATTCCGCGCCTATCTTATCGCGCGAAAACAGCGTGGAAAGTTTGCTTGCAATCCCGTCGCGCGTTTTTTTAAGCGCGGCTTTTAATTTTGAAAATATACCCATAGAATCCTCTTGCGGTTTCCGTCGGGCGCACGTCAGTCGCTTACGGTGTCGCCGCCCAACTTGCTTTCAACTTCGGAAAGTTTAACCGAAACTATCTTTGAAACGCCCTTTTCCTCCATCGTCACGCCGAAAAGCACGTCGGCGTTTTCCATCGTGGGTTTGCGGTGCGTGATAACGATAAATTGCGTGTTGGAAGAAAACTTTTTAAGATACCTTGCGTACCTGCCTACGTTAGCCTCGTCCAGCGCCGCCTCTATTTCGTCCAGCACGCAGAACGGCATGGGGCGCATACCTATTATGGCGAACAGGATGGCTATCGCCGTAAGCGCGCGTTCGCCGCCGGAAAGCAGGGATATTTTTGTCAGCTTTTTGCCGGGAGGGCAAGCGGTTATTTCCACGCCCGCTTCCAAAGGGTCGTCCGTTTCGCTGTAATCAAGCTGTAATTCCGCCCTGCCGCCGCCGAACAGTTCCCTGAAAGTGCGCTTGAAATTTTCGCCTATTATATTAAAGCCTTCGTCGAATTGGTTAAGCATCTGCGCGCGGATATCGTCAAGCGCGATTTTGAGGTCTGCTATCGCCTTTTCCATATCCTCTTTTTCGGCTAATTTTTTCTCGTAATCTTTCTTCAACTCTTCCAGCTGTTCCACGGCGTTCTGGTTGATAAAGCCCATGCTCTTTATCTGCGCCCTATAGCTATCTATCAACCGCGGAGCTTCTTCCGGAGAGAAATCGTCTATCTTGTATTTCAGGCAACCCTCGTAATTTTCGTTGTACACTTCGGTTATGCGCTGTTCGAGATTTTCAAGCGAGGAAGTCAGCTTTTGCGCTTCCACCGAAAGCGAACCGAGGGCGTAGGTTAACTGTTCCTTTTCCTTTTGAATTTCCCTGCGGCGCGCGTCGCTTTGCATAATTTTATCGTCCAAAGACTGTCTGTAATCGCGCAATTGTTTGGTTTTGGCTTCAAGTTCTTCCACCGTTTTGCGCTCTTCTTCGGTGAGCGCGGACATCTGCGCCTGACGGGTAAATTCCTGCAATTCCGCGCTTATTGCGGGGATATTTTCGTTTGCGGTCTGTATTCTGCGGACAAGCGTTGTCTTTTCCTCGTTCAGCCTCTTCACGTTTTCGGTATGCCCCTGCGTGCTTGCGTTAAGCGAAGCTATGTCCACCGCCTCTTTATGTATCTTTTCGTTTAATAAATCCCTCTCCGCGCACAGTTTTTCATATTCCTCGCTTATCCCCTCTATTTCGGAAGAAGCGCTTTCGGAAAGGGCGTGAAGGTCGCTTTCGCCGCGGGTTACGCCCGAATATTCGCTGTTCAGCGATTTAAGCCTTTCGTCAAGTTCGGCTATGGACTGGTTGTACGCCGCTATTTCCGATTCCGCGGAAGATATGTTTTTTAAAAGCGCGGACTGCTTTTCGGAAATCCCGGCAAGCTCTATGCGCGCCGCCTGAAGTTTATCGTTAAGTTCCTGCCGCTCGGTTTCCGCCGTTTTAAGGCTTTCCTGCGATTCGGTAAGTTTTTTGCGCAGACGTTCAAGCGATTCGGTTTTTGAATTTATGCTTTCCTCCGTTTCCTTTATGCGGCGTTCGCTGGCAAGCAGGTTTGCGGAGTTTTCCTTCTTTGAACCGCCCGTCATCGAACCCGTAGCGGAAATGAGGTCGCCGTCGAGAGTGACAATTTTGAAGGCGCGCGGATATCTTGCGGATATCGCCGTTGCGCTTTGTATGTCCTCGCACACAAGCGTGTTGCCCAACAAGTTCCTTATTATGTTTTCGTACTTTCTTTCGTATTTAACGAGGTCTACCGCGAACCCAACGGCGCCCGTATCGCGCACGGCGGATTTTATCTGCGCGCTTTCCGTACGGGGCGCCACCGCGTCTATGGGCAAAAAGGTAACCTGCCCCAAACGGTTGCGCTTCAACAGCAATATCAGGTCGCGCGCGTCCTCGCGGGTGCGGGTGATGATATCCTGCATCGCGCCGCCGAACGCCGTTTCGATGGCTACTTCATACTGTTTGGGCGTAGTTACCACGTCCGCTATAAGCGCGTCTATCCTGTCGCTTACCCAACTGTCGCGGCGGGCTTCGTTAAGCAGGTTCTTTACGGCATACACGTACCCGTCGAACCTGTCGCGCAAGCCGCGGTAGGTGCTTAAATTTTCTTTAAGCCCGCTTATCTGCGCCTGCGTATCGTAAATTTGCGAGGTTATGGAACGTATCCTTTCGGATTGTTCCTCTATGCGGTTTTCCGCCGCTTCCAAAACGGCGTCCTCGTTGCCGAGCAGGGAATTTAAATCTTCGCCGCGGGCGAGGCTTTCGTCGTATTCTGCGCGGAGCGCGGAACGGCTTACAAGGCACTTTTCCCTGCCGGAGGAAAGTTCTTTAACCCGCTCTTTAAGCAGGGTGTTCTGCGCTTCAAGCGAACCCATATTCCTGCGCAGTTCAGACAGGTCCTTTATGGTATCCATCACCTTTTTGCGCTGTTCCCCGCGCATATAGTCGTATTCCGATATGCGCCCGTTAAGTTTTTCGAGGGCGGCGGTATCGGCTTCGCTGTTTTTCTTCAACCCGTCTATGCGGGAATTGTTGTTTACTATGTACTGTTCCAGCAGGCGGGTTTCCTTCTCAACGTCCGAAAGCCTGCGCGAAGCTACGGTAAATTCTTCCTGCGCGGCGTTCAGCTTATCTTTCAGCGCGCGTACCCTTTCGCCGTAAAGCCTGCTTTCGCCCGAACGGTGTTCCATCCCCACTTCGTAAAGGCGCAGTTTTTCGGTGTATTCGTTGTACTCTTCGTCGGCGCGCTTTCTGTTTTCGCGGTAATCGCCGTAATCGCTGTCCTCTTTCGCCAAAAGGGCGTCTGTCTCGTCCAGCTTGCCTTTTATTTCGTCCGCCTTGCCGTTTATAACCGCAAGTTTTTCCGCGGTGGTATCGTGGCGGTATATGTACAGGTTGGTTTCCTGTTCCTTCAATTTGGCGGAAATTTCGCGGTGTTTAAGCGCGTTTTCCGCTTCCTTTTCAAGGGGGGCTATTCGCTTTTCCTTTTCCGCGGTGATTTGGTTGTGTATGTAAAGATTATCCTTTGCGACGGCAAGTTTGCGTTCGGTTTCGTTTTTTCTGTCCTTATATACGACGATACCCGTCGCCTCTTCGAATATCGAACGTCTGTCCTCGGGCTTGCTGTTCATTATCTGGTCTATCCTGCCCTGCCCGATTATAGAATAGCCTTCCTTTGCGGCGCCCGCGCCGTGCAACAGCGAGGTGAGAACTTTCATACGCGAGGGCTGCCTGTTCAAAAGATATTCGCTTTCGCCGTCGCGGTATAATCTTCTCGTCATCTCTATCTCGTCGCAATCCATATCGAATATGCGGGAAGTATTGTCGAAGGTGAGGGTAACTTCGCAAAAGGACATGGGGCGGCGCTTATCCGTACCGTTGAAAATTACGTCCAGCATCTGCGTGCCGCGCATCATTTTTGCGGACTGTTCGCCCAAAACCCAACGTATTGCGTCCGCAACGTTGGATTTGCCGCAACCGTTGGGCCCTACTATGCACGTCACCCCGTCGTCGAGCGGAATCACTGTTTTATCGGCGAATGATTTAAAGCCGACTATCTGTATTTTTTTGAAAGTTATCATCTTGCGTCCTTATTGCGCGATTTCAAATAAGCCACCGCCGCGCGCGCGGCTTCCTGTTCGGCGGTTTTCAGTTTGCCCGCTTCCCCGGTGAAAGTTTTGCCCGATACGTTTAAGGTTATCCTGAACCGCGGCTTTTGCGGCGTGCCCGTGTTCTGCTTTATATATTCGGGGCGGGGCTTGCCCTCCGACTGCAAAATTTCCTGCAATGCGCCTTTGAAATTTTCGTCTTCTCCGGCGGCGTTGAAATCCAGCGTGGCGTATACGAAATTTTTTGCCGCCTGTATGCCGCCGTCGAAATATATTGCGGCTACGATAGCCTCGTAGACGGACGGCACCGCTTTTTTGTTTGAAAAATCGTTTTTGCCGTGTATAAGAAATTTATCCAGCCCCAACTTTAAAGAAACGGGGCGCAAAGCCTTGTCCGAAACGAGGCTTTTGCGGCGGACCGTCATCGTCCCCTCGTCGGGACATTCGCCGAAAAGCCTTTCCGAAACTATAAATTCAAGCACGGCGTCACCGAAAAATTCGAGGTTCTGGTTGTTTTCCGTCCTGTTTGCGGAGGACAGAGTAAACGCCCGTTCAAGCAGACGCTTGTCCCTGAAAATATAGCCTATCGCCATTTCCGCGGCAGTGAAATCCATCCTAATCCCCTTCCGGCAGACTTTGCGAATTTTGCACAAAGCCGCCGCGGTAAATATTTGCCGCGTTCTTTATGGACGCCGCTATGGTTTCCGGTTTGGAAGAGCCGTGGCTTTTTATAACTACCTTTTTAAGCCCCAACAGCAACGCCCCGCCGAATTTATCGAAATCGAGTTGGGCGCGCATACGCTTTATGGCTTTGCGTATAAACAGATAGCCTATTTTGGACGACAGCGAGGAAGAAAGCTCCTTTTTCATCACTTTGAGGACGAGTTTGCCGCACCCTTCCATTGATTTAAGCGCAACGTTGCCCGTAAACCCGTCGGTTACGGCTATGTCGCAATCGCCCAACATTATATCCCTGCCCTCTATGTTGCCTATAAAATTTATGCCCTTCGTCTTTTTGAGAAGCTGATATGTTTCGAGGCGGAGGGGATCCCCCTTGTGCTCTTCGGTGCCGTTGTTCAAAAGCCCCACTTTGGGGTCGCTTATACCGAACGCCGCCTTTGCGTACGCCGTGGCAAGCTGCGCAAACTGCGCCAGCTGCACGCTTTTACATTCCGCGTTGGCGCCGCAATCGCAAAGCAGGGTAACTCCCCCGCGGGAATTGGGTATCGCGGGGCAAAGCGCCGCGCGCTTTACGCCCTTTATTGCACCGAGAATAAGCTGTCCGCCCACTATCGTCGCGCCGGTGGAACCCGCCGTAACGAACGCGCATATATCGTCCCTTTCTTTCAGCATATGAAACCCGCCGATAAGCGAAGTTTGCGTTCTTCTCAACGCGGAAGTGGGTATCTCGTTCATATCCACCTTTTCGGGGAAGTGCACAACTTCGAGGCGGGATTTATCGTACTTGCAGGCGGAAAGCTCTTTTTCAAGCTGTTCCCTGTCGCCCGCAAGCATCACGTATAATTCCTTGTCCTCGCCAAGCGCGGCAACCGCGCCTTTTACCACGGACTGCGGGGCGAAATCTCCGCCCATTCCGTCCACGAGAATTTTTATCATTTTTTTACCTCTTAAAGCAACGCTTTAAGTATTATACCACATTCCGCCGGAAAAGACAAATATTTAAGGCGCTTTCAGCCCGTTTTTTGCTGTTCGGGGGAAATTTCGACGCGTTTCAGCGGCGAATATTCGTCCTTCCTGAAAAGTATGCTTTCCCTTTTCCCGTCCCGCTCCGTCACCAGATAGCCCTCGCTTTTTACGCCCTCCCTGCCTTCCTGCACGCAGGCAGGGTCGGAAGTGTATTCCACGGGAGGCGGGCAAGTTTCCACAACGGAGGAAACAAAGTAGTACTTTGCGCCGTCGCTTTTGCCGTAGACGCGGAAAGTTACGTAATTTTCGCCCGTTTCGCCGCGGATATACAGCGGCGAACCCGAAGTGTTGACAAATTTCAGGTCGAAATAATCCCCGCTTACCATCGCGTCGCGGGAAGGGGGCGCGTAGCCCACGGCAAGCGAGTGCGGGTGAAATTCCGAAATCAGGCAGCCGCACAGCACGGCGGCGTTGAAAAGCGTTGTGCTTACCTGACACACCCCGCCGCCTACGCCCTGAACGTATTCGCCCTTTTCTATTATCTTTGCGGGGAGAAAACCGCGGCTTTCCGTGCGGGCGCCCACCGCGGCGTTGAACGAAAAAGTTTCGCCCGGGTTGAGGACGTATCCGTTTATAAGCGCCGCGGCAAGGCGTATGTTGCCGGCGCGGTTAATGTTTTCCCCGTCGAAATAGGTTGTGAACGAGGACAGCGGAACAGTTGCGGCGCGCACCTCTTCGGGGGAAGTTTTGCGGGGCAGGGGCGCGTACTTTATTTGCACTTTGCAAAACCCGCCGTTAAGCGAGCAATTTATATCGTTTACAAGCGCCTTGTAATCCACGGCAAGCCCGTCGCGTCCGTCGTCGTATATAAACGGCTCGCCCAACTTTGTGAAAGTTGCGGAAGGTTCCTTCCTTTCCACGCTTTCGTCAAAGCATATTGCCGAGGCAATTTCGTTTAAGCCGTTTAAAAAGTAGGTTATTTCGGGTTGAATGTCGTCGCCCTTTACGGCGGTTGAAAGCAGGCGGGGCAAGTTGTCCCTGAAAGATATTTCGGGATAAGAAAACACGTAATTGCGCTGTCTGCCCTCCACCGTAAGTTTTTTATCTTTAAGCTGTTCGGTTATTTTTCCGCGCACGGCGGCGCAGGCGGAAGAACAAGTCATCCCGCCCACGTTTACGCCGTACGCCGTAACATCCGCGGGCAGGCGCCTTGCAAAGCCGCACAAAAAAAATATGCCCGCCGAGGCGACGGGCAATACCAATGCTTTTAAAAAGATTTTTCGCAATATATATTTCATTTTTCAAGTAATTTTTGCAAACTTTCGGAGGGGTGAAAAGCGGGCATACCCAATTTTTTAGCCCCGTTGGGGTAGTGCGAATCCGATCCGCCCGTAACTTCAAGCCCGAATTTACGGGCAAGCTCCTTATAGTATTCCGTCTGCCATTGAGTATGCGTAGAATATACGCCTTCTATGCCGACAAGCCCCTCCGACTTCAATCTGCCGATAAGGGCGGTAAACCTGCCTTCGGGCATAAGCACCCTGCCGGGATGCGCTACGGAAGCGAACCCGCCCGCCGCGGTTATTACGCGCACCGCCTCGTCCGGGGTGGGACGGCACAGCCTTGAAGAGGCGCATTTGCCCTCCGCTATATACTGCATGTAAAACGCGTACGGGTCGCCGTTGGCGTAACCCTTTGCCGCCGCGGCGCGCGCTATGTGGATACTGTGTATGGGCGAAAGAGCGGAATACCTCTGTTTTTCCGCGTCCTCCGTTTTCAGCTTCACGCCGCAGGCGTTCAGTTTACAGATTATGTCCTCCGTCCTCCGCCTTGCGCCGTCGTAAAGCCTCTGCATAAATTGCGTAAATACGGGGCTTTGAATATCCATACCGTAACCGAGGGTGTGCAGTTTAACCCCGTCGTCGTAGGCGGAAACCTCTATCCCGCACACAACTTTCAGCTTTTTGTCTGCGGCGGCAAGCATTGCGGGCGCAACTCCCGCAACAGTATCGTGGTCCGTAACCGCAATCATATCCAGCCCCGCCGCAACCGCGGAGGAAACAAGTTCTTCGGGCGTGTATACGCCGTCGGAGTACACGGTGTGCAAATGCAAATCGGCTTTCATCAGCGTTTTACTGCGCCCCCCTCTATGCGTATTTTATTGGCTTCCCTGCCGTAGAGAGCGCGCTCCGCGTGGGTGCAGGTGAGAATGGTCTGCAACCCGCAGGTTCGGCTTGCCAGCTTTTTGCGGCGGGGCAAATCCAGCTCGCTCATCACGTCGTCGAGTATAAGCACGGGATATTCGCCCGCGGTGCGCCTGAATATTTCCACTTCGGCAAGTTTTATAGCCAAAGCCGCCGTTCTCGTCTGCCCCTGCGAGGCAAAATTTTTGGCGTCCGTCCCGTCGATAAGTATATCTATGTCGTCGCGGTGGGGACCCGATGCCGTGAAGCCGAGGCGGATATCCCTATCGTAATTTGCGGAAAGCTCGTCATACAGGCGTTTGGAAAGTTCGGCTTCCCCGCCGACGTACTTTTTACCCGCGGAAATGGTAAGCGTTTCCGCGCCGTCGGTAAGATAGGCGTGTTCCTCCGCCGCCGCGGGAGAAAGCGAAGCGATAAATTCCGCGCGCTTTTGGGCTATCACCGCGGCGTATTTGCAAAGCTGTTCGTCCCACACGGGCAAAGTATCGCAGATGAGGGATATGTCGCGGTTTTTCAACAGGTTGTTGCGCTGTTCCAAAATTTTGTTATAGCGCGAAAGCGCGACAAAATACGGGCGGGACAGCTGGGAAATGGAAAGGTTTAAAAACCTGCGGCGTTCGTCGGGTCCGTCCTGTATCAGGCGCAATTCCTGCGGGGAAAAATACACGCTGTAAATGTTGCCGAGGATATCGGCGTTGCGGGAAATTTTGTTGCCGTTTACGCGCACCTCGCGGGAATTTTCGCTTATCTTCGCGCTTATGGTAACTTCGCCGTACCTGCCCTGCGCCGAAGCTGAAATTTCCGCGCAGTTCTCCCCCGCCT
Source organism: uncultured Clostridia bacterium (assembly GCA_947627575.1). Classification (GTDB taxonomy): domain Bacteria; phylum Bacillota; class Clostridia; order Christensenellales; family Borkfalkiaceae; genus Coproplasma. The sequence goes on along the minus strand of CANQWN010000003.1, from coordinate 97,554 downwards.
TTATAAGCTGTTTGTCGCGGCGGTTGCGCGGCGAAACGCCCGTGCAGAGATAATAAACCGCCTCCGCGCAGTTGGTTTTACCCTGCGCGTTTCGACCGTAAAGCACGTTAAGTCCCGGCGAAAAGATGAATTTTTCATCGGAATAATTTCTGAAATTTTTTAAATTTAAATTTTTTATATGCATTTTTTCGGAAAAACACTTTATTTTAAGCGGCTTTTGTATTATAATGTTTTTTACAGTCCCAGAATATTATACCAAATAGTAAAAAAAATTTCAAAGGATTAAGGGCGCAATTATGGCGGAAACGGGGAATTTTGATTTTTTATTCGACCCTATAAAGCAAAAGATGAAGGAAAGCATTTCCTTTATCACTTACATTACCTATATCGATAAACTTGTGCCCGTGGACATAGACGGCAAATATATCGTTTTGCAGGCTTCCACCGAAACTTTCGCAAATTACATTACCGCAACGCTTGCGGATAAAATGCGTGAAGCGATAGTTAAAGCCAACGTGGGACTTACCGATTTCAGGCTGAAAGTAGAGGGCGGCGATTACGTTTACAACGCGCCCGACGAGGACGCGCATACCACTTCTTCCAACCTGAACCCGAAATTCACTTTTGAAAGTTTTGTGGCGGGGAACAATAAATTTGCCTTTTCCGCGGCTTTGGCTGTGGCGGACGACCCCGCCGGGCAATATAACCCCCTGTTCTTCTACGGCGGCACGGGCTTGGGCAAAACCCACCTTGTGCAGGCGATAGGCAACAAGATAAACGCAGAAAAACCGCAACTGAAAGTAATTTACGTTACCAGTGAACAGTTTGTAAACGAAATTATAGACAATCTGTTCACCAGCCGCGGTCCCGACGCGCGCGACAGGGGCAACAAGTTGAGGCAATATTACCGCAGTGCGGACGTGCTTATAATAGACGACATACAGTTTATCGAGAAGAAAAAAGCCGTTCAGGAAGAATTTTTCCATACCTTCAACGAACTTGTTTCCAAAAACAAGCAGATAATAATCACGTCGGACCATTCCCCCGCGCAGCTTGAAGAGCTTGAGGACAGGCTGAAAACAAGATTTTCCGGCGGGTTGCTGATAGATATTATCCCGCCAGACTTCGAGACGAAGATAGCCATTTTAAGGCGCAAAGTTTACGAAATGAGGGCGGTTATCCCCGACGACGAGGTGCTGTACTTCCTTGCGCAGGATTCCGGCGACGACGTTAGAACGCTTGAAGGCAGACTTTCTAAAGTTGTATTCTATGCGAAGCTGTACGAAAAGCCCATTACGCTGGAAACGGCGCAGATGGCGCTGAACAAAGCCGTTTCGGAGGGCAACGAGGAAATAACAGCCGAATCGGTTATCTCCGCCGTAACTTCCTTTTACCGCGTTTCCGCGGAGGACCTTTTGGGGAAGAGCAAGAAACAGGAATTGGTAAGACCGAGGCAGGTATGCTGCTATCTTATGTGCGAACTGCTTTCCCTTCCGCTTATAACCATAGGCAAAAAGTTGGGCGGGCGGGACCACACCACCGTGCTTTATTCGCGGAACAAGATAGAGGAAATGTGCAAGGTAAACGATAAAATAGCGAAAGATATAGACGATATAAAAAATTCGATACTTAAAAAATAAACGTAAGAGCATAATTAAAAGGCGCCCCACCCCTACGGGTTGCGGGCGCCGCCGTATGATATGAAAACTTTTGACGAGGGAAATTTTGATATAGTTGTGATAGGCGCGGGGCACGCGGGTTGCGAAGCCGCGCTTGCCGGCGCGCGTATGGGGCTTAAAACAGCCGTGCTGACGCTTAATCCCGACAGCATAGCTTTTATGGCGTGCAATCCCTCCGTCGGCGGCACGGGCAAGGGGCACCTTGTGCGGGAGATTGACGCTTTGGGCGGCGAAATGGGCGTAAACGCGGACAAAACCGCGATACAGGCGCGCGTTTTGAACGAGGGCAAGGGCGAAGCCGTGCGCTCCCCCCGCTTCCAATGCGATAAAAACGCCTATCACAGGGAAATGAAACGCACGCTGGAAAACACGCCCAACCTGCGCATTTTGCAGGGCGAAGCGAAAAAAATAATAGTAAAAAACGGGCGCGTACGCGGAATCGTGACGGACTACGGCGGGAAACTTGCCGCAAAGGCGGTTATAATTGCGGCGGGCGTATATCTGAACGCGGAAACGATAACGGGCGACGTGCGCAAAAAAAGCGGACCTTCCGGATTTGCCGCCGCAACTTACCTCACCAAAGAACTGATACGGCTGGGCTTTTCCGTGCGGAGGTTCAAGACGGGCACCCCCGCGAGGCTGGACGGGCGCACGGTGAATTTTGCGGAATGTACCGTGCAGACGGGCGACGATAACGCCGTACCCTTTTCCTTCCTGCACGAAGGCGAAGTGAATAACCTGTGCGATTGCTACCTTACTTACACCAACGAGGCAACCCATTCCGTAATTTTGGAAAACCTTGCGCGTTCGCCGCTGTACAACGGCGATATAACCGCCACGGGACCGAGATACTGCCCCTCTATCGAGACGAAAGTTGTGAGATTTGCCGACAAGCAGAGGCATCAGATATTCCTTGAACCGGAGGGCGCGGACACCAACGAAATTTACGTGCAGGGGATGTCCTCCTCAATGCCGCACGATATACAAAAACTTATGTACCGTTCGATAGCCGGGCTGGAAAACTGCGAGATAATACGCTATGCCTACGCCATCGAATACGATTGCATAGATTCGCTTGACATTTATCCCACGCTGGAATTCAAAAAAGCGGAGGGCATATATACCGCAGGGCAGATAAACGGAACTTCCGGATATGAGGAAGCCGCCGCGCAGGGACTTATCGCGGGCATAAACGCCGCGTTCAAAATAATGGGCAAGCCGCCGTTCATACTCGGGCGGGACGAGGCGTATATAGGCGTGCTTATAGACGACCTTACCACAAAGGGCACGGAAGAACCGTACCGCATAATGACTTCCCGCGCGGAATACCGCATAGGATTGCGGCAGGATATAGCCGATTTGAGGCTTACGCCGAAGATTATCGGCACCCCCCTGTTTACGGACGAAAGGGCGAAAAGATATTTCAGGCGGAAGATAGACTATGAAAACGCTTTGAAGGAACTTGCCTCCTGCCCGGACAGGCGCGCGCTTGCGGAGTTTGCGGAAGAAAAAAATATGACGGTAAGCGGCTCGCCCTCCTATGCGGACCTTATCCGCCGCGGAATTGCGGCGGAAGAACTGCGGGAAAGGTTCGGGATATTGAAGGGCATACCCGCGGAAATAGTCCGCTCTGCCGAAGCTACCGAAAAGTATGCGGGATATATCAAAAAGAACGAGCGCGAAATAGAGCGCGCGAAGAAGCTGGAGGACAAACGGCTGCCGCCCGACATAGATTACGACAAGATTTCGGGCTTGAGGCTGGAAGCGAGGGAACAGCTTAAGCGGGTGCGCCCCCTCACCATAGGGCAGGCGGGAAGAATTTACGGGGTAAACCCCGCCGACGTTACGGTGCTGATGGTTTACCTTGCTTTGAAAAAATGAGAGTTGCGGGATAAAACCGCACTCTCCTTTTTTATTTTCAGGCGCATAACAGCAAAACGCTTATTTTTCAACGGCAAAAGACAAATTATTGCAAGCGAAGCATTTTATAATTGCGGTATGCGTTTGAAAGTGAATCCGAAAAGCGCGGCTATGTATTTTTTATACGCCGTAGCCGCGGCGCTTGCCAACCTTGCGGTTAAAAACGTGCCGCTGGGGCTGGGGCTGTACTTTGCGATGATGGCTTGCGGCGCAAACGCCGTGCTTACGCCCGTACTGTACATACTGTCCACCGCAACCCACCTTAACCTTGCGATGAGCGCCGTGTGCGCGTGCGGGGCGCTTTTTTTATGCGCCGTTGTAATGCTTTACAGAAGAAGCCGCCGCAAAATGAAAGCGGAAGCCGCTATCTATCTGATAATAGTGCTGGCGCCGTATGTGGTTTTCGCGCCCGGCGAAGGTATGGCGGACCTTATAGGCAACGCATACGCGACGAAGGCTATTGCCGCGGCGGGCGTTACCGTATTTACTTTTTTTGCATACAAAAGCGCGTACGCGGCTATTTTCCGCCTCTTCCGTTGCAGGTTGAAGGACGACGAAGTAATAAGTTTATGCGTTGTGGCGGCGATCTGCGGCGCGGGGCTTTACAACCTTGCTGGAAGTTATATCTACGCCGCGCTATGCACGGGCGCGGTAATCTTTTCGGTGCGGCTTGCGCGGTCGCCCGCGGCTTTTTCCGCGGCGTTGGCGATTGCCGCCGCGCCCTGCGCGCTTACGCTTGATTTGCAACCCGTTACGGCTTGCGTGATACTTACCGCCGCCTGCATTGCGGTGAAAAACGCGGGAAGATTCGCCGTGTTTTTTGCGGGCGGCGGGCTTGCGGCGCTGTATTTGTATTTTACGGGCGGATACAACTGCGCAATTCCGCTTATCGTGTTCCGCGCGCTGTTTTTGCTGTGCGCCGCCCTGCTACCCTCTCTTCCGCCGGACAAGCCCTACGCGCGGCTGAAAGACAAACTGCTTGTGCGGGAAAAGTTGGGCGACGAACGCGTTGACAGGGCGAAACGGCGGACGGGCGAAAAAATTTACAGAATTTCGGAAGTGTTCCGCGAAATAGAATGCGCGTTCAATTCCCTTGACGAACAGCCCGACGAGGAACTTACGCGGGAAAGAATTTTTGCCGAACTGTGCGATAAATGCTGCAAGCCCTGCGAAAGGCGAAAGAAATGCGAAAGCAGCGGCGTATATCAGGGTTTTAAAATGCTGATAGCAAGCGGCTGTTTGAAAGGCAAAGTGAACCTTATAGACCTGCCCGCGGAGATTACGGGCAACTGTTGCAATCCTGCGGAAGTGATGGGCAGGCTGAACGCGATACTTACGGAATACAGGCGGTGTATGACGGAAGCGGAAAACGCGAGAAGCGGCAGAATATTGCTTGCGGACCAGGCGCACGGCGTGGCAAGCGCGCTTAAAAACTGCGCCGTAGAGCTGTGCCGCAGAAGCGAAAACAGCGCCGCCGCGGAAGACGAAATTACAAAGCGGCTTGCCGTACGCGGCATATCCTGCCCCGAATTGAGCGTGGAAAGCGGGGAAGTTTCCGCAGTGCTGTGCGGAAAGCCCGACGTGAACGGCGTTGCGAAAGTTATTTCGGAAGCGTTGGGGCGGGAATATGCGCTGTGCGACAGGATAGATTACGACGACGACAAGAGGTGTATGATTTTCCGCGCGCCGCCCGCATACGACGCGGCTTTCGGCGCGGCGTACGCCGTAAAGGACGGCGAAAAGGTTTCGGGCGATACGCACTCCGTCATAAAGATAAACGAACACAGCTTCCTTATGGCGCTTTCCGACGGAATGGGAAGCGGCGAATACGCGCGCAAAGTTTCCGCCACCGCCATTTCGCTTATAGAGGCGTTTTACCGCGCGGAAATGCCCGAAGGCACGGTTATGAAGACGATAAACAAATTGCTTTCGTTCAACCGCGACGAGAGGTTCGCCTGCATAGACCTAGCCGCGATAAACCTTGAATCGGGTTCGGCGGAATTTGTTAAGATAGGTTCGCCCGCGGGGATAATTATGCGCCGCGGCGAAATTAAAGTGCTTGAAAGCGAAAGCCTGCCGCTGGGAATATTGGAAAACCTCCGCCCCGCCGTAAGCAGGGAAAAGCTGAACGACGGCGACATAGTTGTGTTTATGAGCGACGGCGTAACCTCCGCCTTTTCGTCCTCTACCGAATTATACTCGTTTTTGCAGGGCGAACGCCCGCTTAACCCGCAGAACCTTGCGGATAAAATCCTTGCGCAGGCGCTGGCGTGCAAAAACGGCGAAGCGGAGGACGATATGACGGTGCTTTGCACGAGGATATATAAAAGATAGCTATTTGTTTGCGAATAAATAATAAAAAAACGTTCCGCATTTTATTGCGGAACGTTTTTTTATCTTCCGAAATGTTTAACCATTTTGCGCATCACCGCGGAATTGATCCGGGTGGGCATTTCCTTTATGCGGAAACGCCAATTCCCTTCCCGCGAGGACGGCAGATTCATGCGGGCGGCGCCGCCCAAAAGCAACAGATCCTGCAACGGTATTACGGCAAGATCGGCTTTGCTTGCCATGGCGCAGATAACCATACCCATAGCCACGTCGTTTACAGAAGCCAACGGGTAATTTACCCCCTCTTCTGCAAGCGAAGCGCGCAGGCGCTTTTTAAGCGCGGCGTACTGCTGCTTATCGAGTTTTTCGATAAAGCCCACGCAGGTATCGTTATCGTGCGTGCCCGTGTATACCACGCAGTTTTCGTCGTAATTTGCGGGCAGATGAAGGTTGCTTACCTTGCCGTCGAAAGCGAATTGAAGTATTTTCATCCCGGGATAGCCCGTACGCGCGCGCAATTTCACCACGCCGGCGTCTATTTCGCCCAAATCTTCGGCTATTATGCGCACGTCGCCGAGACGTCTTTTAAGTATTTCGAAAAAGCGCAGTCCCGGTCCGGGAAGCCAACGCCCGCGCTCGGCTGTTTCGCTGTCCGCGGGGATGGCGTAATATCTGTCGAAGCCGCGGAAATGGTCTATCCTTATCACGTCGTACATCTTCGCGGCGGAAGCCATTCTCTTGATCCACCAATCGTAATTTTCGGCTTTCATCGCGTCCCAATTGTACAGCGGGTTGCCCCAAAGCTGTCCTTTTTGAGAAAAATAATCGGGGGGAACGCCCGCCACGTCCACGGGCTTCAACTCTTCGTCCAAAGCGAAAAGTTCGGGTCTGCCCCACACGTCGGATGAATCGTACGCGACGTAAAGCGGCAGGTCGCCGATAATTTTAACCCCTTTCAGGTTGGCGTATTGCTTTAACTTTAACCACTGTTTTCTGAATATATATTGCAAAAACAGCCAGAAGCAATAGTCGCTTTTATACACCGTGCGGCGGAATTCGAATATGGCGAGGTGTTCCTTGTACTTATACGCGTCCGGAAATGCGTCAAACGTGCCGCCGTAACGGCTTTTAAGCGACATAAACAGCGCGTAATCCTCAAATTCTCCGCTTTCGATAAATTTCACAAAATGCTTGTCCTTGATATCGAAGCGCGCGTACGCAAGGCGCAGAAGGTTATAGCGGCTTTCGTAAAGCGCGGCGTAATCCACTTCCTCTTCGGGGACTACCGCGCTTTCAAGCTCTTCGCCGTCAAGCAAGCCGTCCTCTTTCAGCCCTTCGAGGTCTATAAAATAGGGGTTGCCCGAATTTGCGCACACGGATTGATAGGGCGAATCGCCGAACCCCGTCTGCGCGAGAGGAAGAATCTGCCAATATTTAACGTGAGATTTTGCGAGAAAATCCACAAACCCGTACGCTTCCTTGCCGAGAGAGCCTATGCCGTACCTGTTCGGAAGCGACGATATATGCATCAGTATGCCGGACGCCCGCTTGCTTTCAGTTTCCATTTTCCACCTTAAAATAATTTTTTTATTCTTTCTACCGCCTCTGCCGTAACTTCGGGACTGCCGAACGCGGTCAAGCGGAAATATCCCTCGCCGTTTTTGCCGAAACCTGCGCCCGGGGTGCCAACCACCTGCGCCTCTTCCAGCAATTTATCGAAAAACCGCCAACTGTCCCTTTCGCCGGGACATTCCAGCCAGACGTAGGGCGAATTTTTTCCGCCCGTATAGTATATCCCCAAACCGTCCAGACAATCGGAAATGAGTTTTGCGTTGTTTTCATACACTTTTAGGTTTTGCTTTATCTGCGACATACCCTCGGGCGAAAACACCGCTTCCGCGCCGCGCTGGACGACGTACGATACGCCGTTGAATTTTGTGCTTTGGCGGCGGAGCCACAATTTGTTTGCGGAAAGCCCGCCCCTTACCAGCTCGCGCGGGATAACGGTATAGCCGCAACGGGTGCCCGTAAAGCCCGCTATTTTGGAAAACGAGCAAAATTCTATCGCGCAGGTGCGCGCCCCCTCTATCTGATAGATGGAACGGGGAAGATTGCCGTGGACGAAACATTCGTATGCGGCGTCGAACAAAATAACCGCACCGCGGGAATTTGCGTAATCCACCCAACTTTTAAGCCCGCCGAAATCGTACACAGCCCCCGTGGGGTTGTTGGGGGAGCATATATAGATTATATCCGCATTTACCGAATTATCCGGCAAGGGGAGAAAGCCGTTCCCCCTGTCCGCCGCGGCAAAAACCGTCTTTCTGCCCGCCATAAGATTTGTATCCACGTATACGGGATAGACGGGATCGGGTATAAGCGCTACGCCGCCGGGCGAAAAGATATCCAATATGTTGCCCAAATCGGACTTTGCCCCGTCGGAGACGAATATTTCGTCCATACCGGCGTCCACGCCGAAGGAAGCATAATATCCGCGTATTTTTTCGCGCAGGAAATCGTAGCCCTCATAGGGACCGTAGCCGCGGAAAGACTGCTTGCGCGACATCTCGTCCACGGCGGAATGCATGGCGCTTATTACGGCGGGGGCGAGGGGCAACGTTACGTCGCCTATGCCCAACCGAAGAATTTTTTTATCGGGATGACTTTCGCCGTAGCTTTGGGCGCGCTTTGCAACCTCGGCAAACAGATAACTTTCGGCAATGTCGTTGAAATTGGAATTGAACTGCATTTTATGATTTGTTCCTCTTTACAGCCGCCTTTATAAATTCGCGGAATACGGGGTGCGCCGCCTGCGGGCGGGATTTGAATTCGGGATGGAACTGCACGCCTATGAAGAAATCGCAGGAAGGTATTTCCACAGCTTCCACCAAAAGCCCGTCCGGGGAAGTGCCCGCTATCTGCATACCCGCTTCCTCCATCTCTTTGCGGAAATCGTTGTTGAATTCATATCTGTGGCGGTGGCGTTCGGATATTTCGTCCGCGCCGTACGCCCTCTTCATTATATTCCCCAACACCTTGCAGGGATACGCGCCGAGGCGCATCGTGCCGCCCATCTTTACGCCGTGCTGATCGGGCATAAGGTCTATTACGCAGTGTTTGGAATCGGGGTTGAATTCGGAAGAATTTGCGTCCTTATAGCCCAACACGTTGCGGGCGTATTCTATAACCGCCGTCTGCATGCCCAAACATATGCCGAGATAGGGTATGTTGTTTTCGCGCGCGTACTTTGCGCAAAGCACTTTGCCCTCTACCCCCCTGCCGCCGAAACCGCCGGGGACGAGTATCCCGTCCGCGTCCGACAGGTTCTCCGCGACGTTAGCTTCGGTAAGGGCTTCGGAATCCACCCACTTTATCTTTACCTCCGCCGCGTTTTCGTAACCGGCGTGCGCGAGGGCTTCCGCAACGGAAAGGTACGCGTCGTGCAGTTGCACATACTTGCCGCATAGCGCAATTGTAACCTTTTTGTCGCGCGCGGCTATGCGGTGGAGCATTTTATTCCATTCGGTGAGGTCTATCACCCGCGGATCGAGCCGAAGTTTTTTGCAGACTATTTCGGAAAAATTGCTGTCCTCAAGCATTATGGGGCATTGATACAGAACGGGCATAGTCATATTTTCTATACAACATTCGGGTTCGACGTTGCAAAACATTGCAATTTTTGCGCGTACCTCTTTGGGCATAGGCGCGTCTACGCGGGCGATTATTATATCGGGAGTGATGCCCATACCCTGCAATTCCTTTACGGAATGTTGGGTGGGTTTGGACTTGAACTCTTCCGAACCGGAGATATAGGGCACAAGCGTTACGTGTATAAAACAGCAGTTTTCCCTGCCCACTTCCCGAGCTACCTGCCTGATAGCTTCGATAAAGGGCTGGCTTTCGATATCGCCTATCGTGCCGCCTATTTCGGTTATAACCACGTCGGCGCTGCTTGTTTTGCCAACGTTGTATATAAAACTTTTTATTTCGTTTGTGACGTGCGGAATTACCTGAACCGTCTGCCCGAGATATTCGCCGTTGCGTTCCTTGTTGAGAACGTTCCAATACACCTTTCCCGTGGTAAGGTTGGAATACTTGTTCAGGTTTTCGTCGATGAACCTTTCGTAATGCCCCAAATCGAGGTCTGTTTCGGCGCCGTCGTCGGTGACGAAAACTTCGCCGTGCTGGTAAGGGCTCATCGTGCCCGGGTCAATATTTATGTAGGGATCGAGTTTTTGGGAAGCCACCTTATAGCCTCTGCATTTAAGCAATCTGCCCAAAGACGCGGCGGTTATTCCTTTGCCGAGCCCTGATACCACGCCCCCCGTAACGAAAATATACTTTGTCATATGTCCTCTCTGTATTTATTTACGATTTTATTTTATTGCGGCAGTTTACGTCCTTTACGCCGCAACAGCCCTTACGATTATTTCAGATTTCGGTTTCGCCCGTAAACACAAGCGTTGCGTCGCCCGTCATATACACGGCGTCGTCCGCGTACTTTATGTGAAGATTTCCGCCTTTCAAGGATACGCAAACCTCCTCGTTGCGCTTGCAATAGCCGTTGAGTACAGCCGCAACCGTAACCGCGCACGCGCCCGTGCCGCAGGCAAGCGTTTCTCCGCTGCCCCTTTCCCACACGCGCATTTTAAGGTTATGTTCGTCTATAACCCTGACGAAGGAAGTGTTTATCCTTTCGGGGAATGCGGGATGGTTTTCAAAGGCGGGACCTATCTTTTCGAGTTCGAGATTTTCGGGCGGGACGAACACCACGCAGTGGGGATTGCCCATATTGACGAGGGTGACGTAATAAGTTTCGCCGTCCGCCACAAGCGGCTGGTTTACTATTTTATCGCCCGTGAAAAGCGAGGGGATTTTTTCGCCCTGCAATACGGGCATACCCATATTTACCGTAGCCGCCTTTACCTTGCCGCCGGAAATGAAAAAATCGAGTTTTTTAACGCCCGAAAGCGTTTCCACGGTACAGCTGTCGCCTTTTACGTAGCCGAGGTCGTGCGCAAGTTTGCCCACGCACCTTATGCCGTTGCCGCACATCTTCCCTTCCGAACCGTCGGCGTTGAACATCCGCATCTTGCAATCCGCCTTGTCCGACGGGCAAAGCAGGATAACCCCGTCGCCGCCTATCGATTTGTGCCTGTCCGAAAGGGTTACGGCAAGCCGTTCGGGATGTTCTATCTGCGTGTGCATGCAATCGAAATAGATATAGTCGTTGCCAGTGCCGTGCATCTTATAAAATTTCATAATCACCGTAGCAAAAATTATTTAAATTATTATACCATTAATTGACGCCAACTTGCAATTAAAAGGGCGAAATTTTTTAAAATAACATAAAAATATCCCCCGCTTTTTTTGCGGAGGATTGTTTTAATTGTTTGTGTACATTTTTTTATAGGGGTTTGCGACGTTGGGCGTGAGAACCTGAAACACGCTTTTAAGCAGTGCGGGAAGTTCAAATTCGGGAAAGCAGGCGCAATAGTCGGTTAAAATTTCCTTTAATTCGGGAATATCCCCACCCGTGCGGCTTTCCACGGATACCTGCGAGGGTAACCTTTTGGGAAGTTTATCGCACCTTAAATATATCGTGCCGCCGTGCATACCCGTGCCGCAGAAATTGTTGATTATCGGCAATCCGTCGTCGTTACAACCCAACACGGCTATTATCCCGCCCGCCTGATATTCGCCGAGGAACGAACCCGCCCTGCCGCCTATCACAAGCACGGGTTTGAGATCCATATACGCCTTCATATGGATGCCCGCGCGGTAACCCGTATTGCCCTTTACGTAAATTTTTCCGCCGCGCATAGCGTAGCCCGTGGCGTCGCCCGCGTTGCCGTGAATTATTATTTTTCCGCCGTTCATAGTGTCGCCCGTGGCGTCCTGCGCGTTGCCGTAAACGACGACCGTTCCGCCGTTGAGGTACGAACCCAGCGCGTTGCCGGGCGTGCCGCAGAGGGTGACGGTTTTATCCGAAAGCCCCGTGGCGACGTAACGCTGTCCTATTATTCCGTTTACGGTTATCTGTTTTTCCGCGGTTTCCCTTATGCGCCTGTTAAGCGCGGCAAAACCCACGTTTTCGTCTACGTTTATTTCCATAAATCAATTTCCGCGCCGTATGCGCAATCAATACATCTTTACGTAAGCGTCCCTTTCCGCCCCGACGGATACGTATTTTATCCTGCAACCGCACAACTTTTCAAGCAATGCGATATAATCAAGGGCTTCCTTGGGCAAATCTTCCTTTTTTCTGCAAGCGGAAATGTCGCAGTTCCAGCCCTTTACTTTTTCAAATACGGGCTTGCAGTAATCGAGGACGTCGGTGAAAGGAAATTCGTCGAGGATTTTACCGTTCAGCTCGTAATGGGTGCAGATTTCAATCTCTTCATAGCTGTCCAGAACGTCCAGCTTTGTAAGCGCTATTTCGTCCGCGCCCTGGCAACGTATGCCGTAGCGGGACGCCACCACGTCGAAAGGTCCAACCCTTCTCGGTCTGCCCGTGGCTGCGCCGTACTCTCCGCCCAACTCGCGCAGGCGTTCCGCCTTTTCGCCGAAATATTCGCAGGTGAAGGGACCCGCGCCGACGCAACTTGAATACGCTTTCATAATTCCTATCGAGTTGTCGAGTTTGAGGTTGGGCACGCCCGCGCCTATGGGGGCGTAAGCCGCTATGGTGGATGACGACGAGGTGTAGGGGACTATGCCGTAATCGATATCGCGCAATGCGCCCAACTGCGCCTCGAACATTATCTTTTTGCCCTCTGCGGCGGCTTTGTTGAGATATACGCTTACATCGCATATATAATCCTTCAACGGCGCGCCGTATTTTTCAAAATATTCGCGCATTTCCGCGGCGGTGACGGGGGTGAACCCATACGCCTTTATCGTCATATTTTTCCAATCCACAATGTCGGAAAGGCGGGAATACAACAGGTCGGGATTTAAAAGTTCGCCCATGCGGAAAGCCTTTTTCATATATTTGTCCGCATATACGGGGGAAATGCCGCGGCGTGTGGAACCGTAGGGCTTGCCCGTGGCTTTTTGCAACCTGTCCTCTTCCATTACGTCCTGCAAAATGTGGTAGGGCATAGTTATAATGGCTTTATCGCTTATCTTTAAATTTTCGGGCGAAATGGCTATGCCGCCCGCGCGCAGACGTTCCATCTCGCCGCACAGGTGCTTTAAATCTATCACCATTCCGCAACCCAAAACGTTTACCACGTTTTCGCGCAAGATGCCGGACGGCAGAAGATTAAGGATAAATTTGCCCTTTTCGTTTATAACCGTATGCCCGGCGTTGTTTCCGCCCTGATAGCGGCACACCACGTCGAAATCGCGTGAAAGCAGGTCTACCATCCTGCCCTTGCCTTCGTCGCCCCAATTGATTCCACAGATACTTGTCAACATTTTCGGTTCACCCTTGAATTTTTTATTTTTCCGCTTTATGCGGCGTTATACGTTTTCGCCCGCGTGGCGGACGCCCAAAATCCTCAATTCCGTTTCGTTAAGCCCCACGCCGCGCAACATAAGCCTGTTGCCGCGCAAAGCCTCTATCGAATTTATGCCCATTCCGCCCATCATTTCCTGTATTTCGAGATTCCACGCCGAAAGCAGGTTTACAAGGCGCTTGCAACCCTCGTCGGGGTTAAGCCTCTTTACAAGGTCTTCCCGCTGGGTGGCTATGCCCCAATTGCACTTGCCCGTATGGCAACTTCTGCACAGGTGGCAACCCAACGCAAGCAGGGCGGCGGTGCCTATGTAGCAGGCGTCCGCGCCGAGGGCAACCGCCTTTACCACGTCCGCGCTGGACCTTACGGAACCGCCTACTATTATCGAAACGCAGTCGCGTATCCCCTCCTGCCGCAGACGTTCGTCCACCTGCGCCAAAGCAAGTTCTACGGGTATGCCCACGTTGTCGCGTATGCGCGTGGGCGAAGCGCCCGTGCCGCCGCGGAAGCCGTCTATCGCTATTATATCCGCGCCCGAACGCGCAACACCCGACGCGATTGCCGCGACATTATGCACGGCGGCTATCTTTACTATTACGGGTTTGGAATAGTCTGTCGCTTCCTTTATGGTGTATATAAGCTGGCGCAAATCTTCTATGGAATATATATCGTGATGGGGGGCGGGGGAAATGGCGTCTACGCCCTTGGGTATCATACGCGTTCTGGAAACGTCGTCCGAAATTTTCATACCCGGCAGATGCCCGCCTATGCCCGGCTTTGCGCCCTGCCCCATCTTTATTTCGATAGCCGCCGCCGCAGAGAGATATTCGCTGTGAACGCCGAAACGCCCGGACGCGACCTGCACTATCGTGTTTTTGCTGTACTTGTAAAAATCGCGGTGAAGCCCGCCCTCGCCCGTGTTGTAGAAAGTGCCGCAGATTTCGGCGGCGCGGGCAAGCGCCTCGTGCGCGTTGTAGGAAATGGAGCCGTAGCTCATCGCCGAAAACATAACGGGCAGTTTTAAATTAAGCTGCGGCGGCATAGTGTCTATCAGCCTGCCGGAGATGTCCCTCTTTATTTCCACGTCCTTTTTGCCGAGGAAAACGCGGGTTTCCATCGGCTCGCGCAAGGGATCAATCGGCGGGTTGGTAACCTGCGAAGCGTTTACAAGCAATTTATCGAAATAGACGGGATATTTGCCCGGATTGCCCATTGACGACAGCAGAACGCCGCCCGTTTCCGCCTGACGGTAAACCTCGTTCATAGTCTGCGACGACCAGTTTTCGTTGGGGCGGTAGCAATCCGCGCTTTTGGCTATCTTCAACGCGTGCGTGGGGCACACGCATACGCACCTGTGACAGTTTACGCATTGCAGGCTGTCCGCAACCATTACGCCGCGCTTTTCGTCGTAGGAATGTACGCCGTTGGCGCACTGATTTTCGCAAAGGCGGCAGGCTGTGCAGAGGTTAAAATCGCGCACCACCTCGTATTCGGCGGGGATAAAAGTTTTCATTGTCTGTTCCCCCCGTCCTTCAACGTATATATAACGGGCTGCCCGCCCGCGGGGGCGAACACACGCTCAAGTTCGGGTTCAATCACGCGTATACCGCATTCTTCCGAAGATATGTAGGCGAGATCGCCCTTTTCCGCGCAGACCATGGAGCGCAGTTTAAGCCTGTCGTTCAGCGCCATAAGCCCGCCCGTAAAGCCGAAAATTATTGAAAACGGACCCGTTATCAGCAACGAAGGGAAAGCCTTCCTTAAAAAAGTTTCCTCGTATCGCTCTTCCTCCGGCTTATCCTCTATGGTGGACCAGAAAGAGGCGGAAATTACCTTTGCAACTTCCTGCAAGGTAAGTTTTTTTACGCGGATAAGAAAATCTATGACGTAAGTTATAACCTCGGTATCAGTCTGCAAAGAACATTTATAGCCGAAAGTTTCGATATATCTTCTGTTTGCGTCGTAAGAAGAAATTTCGCCGTTGTGCACCACCGAATAATCGAGCAAGCCGAACGGGTGCGCGCCGCCCCACCAACCGGGGGTGTTTGTGGGATATCTGCCGTGCGCCGTCCACGAATATCCCGAATATTCCTCGTCCAATAAGTAAAATTTGCCTATGTCCTCGGGATAGCCCACGCCCTTGAACACGCCCATATTTTTGCCGCTGGAAAACACGAACGCGCCGTCTATTTCCGCGTTTATCTTATTTACGCATTTTACCACGTACCTCTCCTCGTCCATAAGCGAGTTTGCAAGCCTTTTGGACAGCGGGTAGAGGAAATACCTGTAAATAAGCGGCTCGTTGGTGATTTTTTTCAGTTTGCGGGTTTTCATTTCGGAGGAATAAACTATTTCAAAATGCTGTATGAGAAAATCTTCCGTCTGTTTTTTACTGTAAAAATCGTTGTAAAACAGATGGAAGGCGTAATATTCCTTATAGTCCGGATAAATTCCGTAACCCGCAAAGCCGCCGCCCAGACCGTTGGAACGATCGTGCATGGTGGCGATGGAACGTATTATTTTTTCGCCCGTCATGCGCTTTCCGCTTCTGTCTATCACCGCGCTTATTGCGCATCCGGAGGGTATCCTCACTTCGCCTTCCGCAGGCGAAGTTTTAAGTTCGAGATCGTTTAAAATCATCTGATTAATCAACCTTTCCGCAAGCCGCAACGCCCGCGGAATTTCACTATAACATTATAAATTATATCCTCTTTCAAGTCAAGTTAAATTTCCGTCATAAATATGGCGGCGGGGCATTTAGCGCATATTTTTTGTAATAACGCATATAAGCGGCGTTTATGGAATAAAAATACGCGCGCGGGCATAAAACCCGCGCGCGGCAGACAGGCGTTTGCATAATTATGCGGAAATCAAAGGGGCGCTTCCCCCTCTTCCGCGGGTTTTCCCACTATGTCGTAGAGGTACTTTATCAGCGCCTCGCGCGAGCGGGTCTCCCCTTCGAAAACTATTGTGTCTCCGCGGCGGAGCATTGTAAGCCCGTCGGGCACGGTGTGCGTACCGTCATCCGAAATTTTTTCCACAACCAACCCGTCCGAGGGCCAGATTATGCTTCTTATGGTCTTGCCGTCGGCAAAGCTGTCCTTTTGCACAACTACGGTTACGCGTTCCTTGTTCACGCCCTCGTACAAGCCCTCTTCGGCTATATACATATCCAAACACTTTTCGTATATGGGTTCCGTGCGGAAAACTATCCCCGCCAGATAGCCTATCGCTATCCCCAACAGCGCGGGGAGGAAATTGGTGAACTGCCCCGTAAGTTCAAATACCATCACAACGCCCGTAATGGGGGCTTTTACCACCGAAGTGAAGAACGCCGCCATACAGATGATTACAAGATAATCGCCGTACTGCGCGGGCATACCCGCCTTTTGGAACAGTACGGACAGTACGCCGCCCACGCCCGCGCCTATAGCCAACATAGGTATGAACACGCCGCACGGCACGCCGCAACCCATAGCCAGAACGGACGCGACAAATTTGATTGCGAGGATTATCGCAAGGCTTATCAGCAGACCCGCGCCCAGCACGCTTATCCCGCCGATAATTCCCGTGCCGCCCGTGCCCATTTTGTTTATGAACTGTCCGCCGCCGCCCATTGCAAACGGGGTTATAAGCCCGAACGCGCCCGCCGCGAGGAAGGGAATCAGATATTTGCCCGTGCCCCCGAAGAAGCGTATGCGCTTGAAAAGTTTTTTTACGGCGAACACGGCGAAGTAAAACGCAACGCCCACCATTGCCGCCACTACGGCGGCAAGCGCCGCCCAACCGCAACTTGCAAGCCCGAATTCGTTGAAGCGGAAGCCCGTGAACGCGTATGTTACGTCCTCGCCGAAGGCGGGGCGTATGGCGTTGCGCGTGAACAGCGCGGTTACCACGCTTATAGCCGAACAGATAAAAACCTGCGGGGAAAAGGAACGGAACGCCTCCTCCAGCGCGAAAACCATACCCGTTATGGGCGCGTTGAACGCGACGGCAAGCCCCGCGCTTGCGCCGCCCGCTATCTGCAACCTGCGAACCATTCTGCCGCGGCGAAGTATCGCGCTTGTGGCGTCGCCCGCACATCCGCCCAACTGTAAGGAAGGTCCTTCCGCGCCGGCGGAAAGCCCGAGGCATATGCACGCGAGGGAAGCCGCGAACATAGAACACATAGTTACGTACCACTTGAAGCGTATTACGCCGCGCGCCGCCCCCTCTATCTGCGGAATACCGCTGCCGCGTATCATGGGCACGGCTTTTACCAGCGTGCCTATCACAAAGGCGCCCGCCGCAAGCCCCAAAAACAGCAGGGGTATATACGCGGGATGCTCAAACACCAGCGAATAGAGATTGCGCGAACCTTCCTCGCCCCAATGCGCAAGCATATTGTAGAAAGTTACCACAACTCCGGCAAAAAGCCCCGTAAGCACGCTTAACAGCACGAGGTTAAGCCCGTTATCGAGAAAACTTTTAAGATATTTGTTTTTAAGTTTTTTCATACGCCGTTATATTATACCACCCGTTTGAAATTAAGTAAATTCCGTTTGGGGCGTTTTGGATAAATTTTTAACCGCATACCCGCGCAAAATTTTTTAATCCGCCGCATAATATACCCGTCCGCCGCGCGGTTTTTTTGCATAATTAAAGCGGTCCGGCTTGACGCCGAACCGCTTTTAATGCGTTTTTTATTTACTTTACGGAATAAAGCAGGTCGAAGTACGTGGGATAAGGCCAATAATCGGAAGAAGTAAGTTTTTCCATTGCGTCCACGTAGCCGCGCAAAACTTCCATATCGGGGATAATGACGTGCGCCATAGCCTGCGAAGCGGATTTAAAGTCGCCCTTATCAACTTTGCCCAAATCGCTTTCCAGCTTTTCCACCGCCGCAAAGGCGCAATCGTTCAATTCGGAAAGTTTGCCTATTACCGTCTTTTCCGCATTGCAGGGCAGTTTTTCGTTTACCGACTGTTTGGAAACAACGTTTTGGCAAAGTTCGGCAATGAAGTCCGAAACGGCGGGCAAAATGTCCTGCTTTGCCATTTCAAGCATAGTAAGCGCCTCGATATTTATTATCTTCGTGTAATTTTCAAGCCTTATGTCGGCGCGCGCCACAGCCTCTTCGCGGGTGAACACGCCCTGTTTTACAAATACGTCTATATTCTTTTCTTCATAGAATACGGGCACCGCGTCCGCGGTGTTCTTGTTATTTAAAAGCCCGCGCTTTGCGGCTTCCGGCTCCCATTCGGGACCGTAACCGTCGTGATTGAATATTATGCGGTAGTGCGCCTTAAGCTCTCTCTTTACAAGCGCTTCCACCGCGCTTTCAAGATCGGGCTTGCCCTCAAGCTCGTCCGCGAAAGACGAAAACGCGTCTGCAACAATGGTGTTGAGGCATATGTTTGCGTCCGCGACGTTAGCCTGCGAGCCGAGCATCCTGAATTCAAACTTGTTGCCCGTGAACGCAAACGGAGAAGTACGGTTTCTGTCCGTGGCGTCTTTGGGGAATATGGGGGATTCGGGCACGCCTATCGAACCCTTCGGCGTTTTTGCCGCCTTGTAGTTTTCACCCTTTACTATGCTGTCTACAAGCGCGCCCAACTGATCGCCGAGATATACCGAAATTATTGCGGGGGGCGCTTCGTCCGCACCCAGACGGTGATCGTTGCCGGCGGAAGCGACGGAAGCGCGAAGTATGCCCTGATAATCGTCCACAGCCTTTACCACCGCCGCAAGCACAAGTTCGAAAAGCGTGTTGCTTTCCGGCGAGGGACCGGGATCGAGGAGGTTAAGCCCCGCGTCCGTGGACATAGACCAGTTGTTATGCTTGCCGCTGCCGTTTATACCGCGGAAAGGCTTTTCGTGCAAAAGGCAGATAAGCCCGTGCTTTTTGGCAACCCTCTTCATTATTTCCATGGTAAGCATATTAGTGTCCACCGCTACGTTGGTGGTGCTGTATACGGGCGCCATTTCGTGCTGTGCGGGAGCCACTTCATTGTGCTTTGTTTTGGAAAGTATGCCGTAAGACCACAGCTCGTTATCCAAATCGCGCATAAACTCGCCCACGCGGGGTTTTATTACGCCGAAGTAGTGATCTTCAAGTTCCTGCCCGCGGGATACGGGCGCGCCGAAAAGCGTTCTGCCCGTAAGCTGTAAATCCTTGCGCTTGTAATATTCTTCCGCGTCTACAAGGAAGTATTCCTGTTCGGGACCCACGGTTGTGGCAACCTTTTTGCACTCTATGCCGAACAGCTTTAAAACGCGTTTCGCCTGTTTGTCTATCGCGTTCATAGAACGGAGCAAAGGCGCCTTTTTATCCAGCGTTTCGCCCGTGTACGATACGAAAATGGTGGGTATGTAAAGCGTGCCTTCCTTTACGAAAGCGGGCGACGTGGGATCCCACGCCGTATAGCCGCGCGCCATATAAGTCGCACGCGAGCCGCCCGAAGGAAAACTTGAAGCGTCGGGTTCGCCCACTATCAGGCTTTTGCCCGTAAGGCTCATTATAACCTTGTCGCCGTCGGGTTCGATAAAGCTGTCGTGCTTTTCCGCCGTCAAGCCCGTAAGGGGTTGGAACCAGTGCGTATAATGAGTGGCGCCCTTGGACACCGCCCAGTCCTTCATTGCCGCGGCTACGGCGCCCGCTATGGATACGTCAAGCTGTTTGCCTGCCTCTATCGTGGCGCGCAACGCCTTGTAAACCTCTTTGGGCAACATCTCTTTCTGAACTGAATCGTTGAATACGTTCTTGCCAAAAATTTCGGGAAGGTTCATCGAAAAATCCTCTTAAAAAAGTATTACATTGAAAATTATATGAAAATGAAACGCGGTTGTCAAACTTATTTGGGGCTTTGCGGCTTTTCAACTTTTAATGATTGATATAAGCTGTGCTTATATATTATTTTTTGTACGGTTGCGCCGCTATTCCCCGTCGTCGGGATAATCTATTTTGGCGGGTTTGATAAGGTGCGTGCTTTTTACGTCGTTTTTCATCTGCGAAGGCTCCTCCGCCACTATGCCGCGCTGTATTTTGGAATATCCGTATTTTTTGCGCAATTTATCCACGCAGCGTTCGGCGGCTTCGCGCTTGTTGTAGTTACCGCAAGCCTCGTCGAAAGTGACCTGCGAGCTGCCGCCGTCGAAGCCCGAAACGGTTACGCCCAACGAGCGGACGGCGAACGGCGGTTGAAAATTTTTTGCGAACAGCG
This sequence comes from uncultured Clostridia bacterium, assembly GCA_947627575.1. Lineage (GTDB taxonomy): Bacteria > Bacillota > Clostridia > Christensenellales > Borkfalkiaceae > Coproplasma. The sequence continues at coordinate 76,959 of CANQWN010000003.1, read as the reverse complement.
CATAGGCGTGCGCGGCTATTTCGCCGCAGAGGGCGGTATGGCGAACTTTAACCTGAAACTGATAATCCTTCATATCCGCGCCGCGCACCCAAAGGTGTACGGTATCGGCAAGCCCCATACCCGATTCGCGCAGGCGCGCCGCCACGCTTTCGGATAACACATAGATGTATCTTTCCGCCTTTTTGAGGGAAGTTATATCCTCGGGATAGGTGCTGGAATTGCCTATTGATTTGGGGGCGCGCGTTTCGTCGGCGCGGCGCACGGGGGAATCGTCCTGCCCGCGGGCGTATTTTAACAAAGTTGCGCCCGTTTTGCCGAAAGCGGAATAAATTTTATCGTCGTCGGCGGCGGCGAGCTTGCCTATCGTGGTTATGCCCATAGCCGCAAGTTTTGCGCGCGTAGCTTCGCCCACGTACAGCAAATCTTCCACGGGCAATCCGTTTACCACGTTTTTGAAGTTGGGCGCGGATATTACGGTTGTGCCGTCGGGCTTTTTCAGGTCGGAGCCGAGTTTTGCAAACACCTTGTTGAAGGATACGCCGCAACTTACGGTAAGCGCCGTTTTACTTTTTACTTCGTTGCGGATGCAGTCGCCCAAAAAGCGGAGATATTCTTCGGAATAGTGTTCTCCGTCCGCCGTCTTTATACTGCCGCCGAACGGCGGAAACAGCTTGCCGCTGGACGACAGATCCAGCCAACATTCGTCTATGCCGTAATTTTCAATCAGGTCGGTATATTGCGCGTAGATATCGCGCACCCTGCGGGAATATTTTATATATAAGTCGAAATGGGGCGGAACTATCACTATGTCCGGGCATTTGCGCTTCGCCTGCCAGATAGCGTCGCCCGTGGCTACGCCGAATTTTTTAGCTTGCTCGCTTTTTGCAAGCACTATGCCGTGGCGCGCCGCCTCGTCGCCGCAGACGGCGATGGGTTTGCCTTCCAGCGAGGGGTTTTGCGCGCGTTCCACGGAGGCGTAAAAATTATTCAGATCGGAATGAATTATTATCTTTTCCATAACCGCACCGCTATAAGTATGCGCATATTATAGCATATTTCAGCCGCCGCATACAACAAAAAAGGCAAACTTACGTTTGCCTTTTTAATCTTATTTGCCGTCCCCGCCGGGGGTTACGTCCTCCGCGCTTTCCGCGCCGTCGGGCTTTGCTTCCTCTTCCGCCGTTTGGGTAACCTCGCCCTCTTCCGCCGTTTGGGGAACCTCGCCCTCCGCGGCTTTATCCTTTTTGCGCGCGGCAAGCCAAAGTTTGAATTTTTCCGCCTTTGCCTTAACAAAATTTTTCAACGCTATGCAGTCGTTTTTGAAATGTTCGTGATCCCATATCATCGATACCGCGAAGCACGCCGCGCCGCCGAGAATGACGACGGGGAAAAATTCCCACAATATCGGGACGTACGGATCTTTCCACGCCTTCGGCGTAAGCCACAACACGAACTTCAAAGGCTTTTCAAGCATTTCGTTGGGACCGAACGCATAGCCGAGGTCGCGCCCGCCTACGTTGTCGAGGAAATCCTTCAAGCTGCCGGGGTCCTTTACCCAACCTATACGTACAAGTATAATCTCGTTTACGATTATAAGCCCGAGAACGCCGAAATAGAACAGGATAGCTTTCCATATTCTGCGGTAATCGAGCCTATGTAAGCCGAAAAGCACCATCAGAACGGGCACAATCCATATCCCCGCGTGACAGATATAGTAGCGGATTGTTTCGAGGTGGTAAAAAGGAAGCCCTTTTGCTCCGTTCCACATCCACGTATCTACGGGCGCGGGGTATACGCAACCCGCAAAACCCGAGATAGAGCCGAGGTAGAACATATAGTCCTTGCCTACTTTGTTTTTGCCCATAAAGAGGAAAGGGAAAATAAGCGTGGAAACGGCGCATATATTTTCAAACGTAGCCTTTCTTATTATGGTAACGTCGTGCTGTACGTCGTAAAGCGAAAACGAAAGTTTTATGAAGTGCAACGCGAAATTAAGCCAAAGAAATATCAAAAGCGCGGTTTTTTGCGCCTTTTTGCTTTTATGCCTTAAACCGAAATACAGCCCGAAAAACAGACCGAAGCAGGCAAGCAGATAGACGTAGTAGAACAGGGATTTACCCGTCAACACCCTGACGAGTTCCATTGCGGTACCTCCAACCCTTTGTAATAAAAAACTATGACAGTATTATGCCATAGGTTTTAATAAATGTAAAGTGATTTTTACGGGCTACCGGGATAATTTTTCACAGACGGCGTCCCAAACGGAAAAATAATCGCCGAAAGTTTTGGAACACACTTCCGCGTCGGCTATCTTTACGCCCTTTGCGCGCAACCCCGTAAGCGTGAAAGCCATAGCCACGCGGTGGTCGCCGTAGGACGGCAACAGACAGCCTTTGGGCTGCGAGGGGTAAATTTCAAGCCCGTCGGGATATTCCTCGCACTTTACGCCCAACGCGCGCAAATTGTTTACCGCGGCGGAAATTCTGTCACATTCCTGTCCCCTGATGTGCGCCGCGCCGCATATGCGCGTGGGTTTGGAAAAATACGGGGCTATGGCGGCAAGCGTAAGAACCTGGTCGGAAAACTTGCCCATATCCAGCGTTCCGCCGTCGAAATCGCCTATAAGTTTGATAAACGCGAGGTCACCCTGCATACTTGCGGGCATCATACCCTTTACTTTTATATCTGTGCCGAGTATCCTGTTTGCGGCGTAAAAATATGCCGCCGCGGACATATCGGGCTCTACGTCGTATATACGGGCGGAATAAGTGCCCCGCGCCGCATATGCGCCGTCCTTCACCTGCACGTCCGCGCCGAAAGACCACATCATATCTACCGTCATATTTACGTAGTCCATTCCGTGTTTGCCCGCCGCCTCTATCTCTACGGGCGTTTGCGCGCACACGGACGAGATGAGAAGCGCGGACAGAAATTGACTGCTTTGCCCCACGTCCACGGTAATCCTGCCCAAAGGGCGGGGGTTGCCGCGCACCGTAAGCGGAAAGCCGCCGTTACTGCTTTGTATCTGCGCGCCCGCGCCTTTAAGGGCGGAAATAAGCGGGGATATGGGGCGGCGCCTCATCTGTTCGGAACAATCTATATTAATTTCGCAGTCGCAAAAAGCCGCCAAAGCGGTGAAAAAGCGCGCCGCCGTGCCCGCCGAGCCGACGTTTATATCGGCTTTTTTTACGGGCAACACGCCGCCGCAACCGTTTATCTTTACGTCCGCGCCGCAAACTTCACATTCTATGCCCAAATTTTTTAGGCAGGAAAGAAAAACTTTGCTATCGTCGGAAAAACCCGCGCCGTGAATGACGCTTACCCCGCGCGAAAGCGCCGCCAGAAGCAACGCGCGGTTGGTTATGCTTTTTGAACCGGGAACCGAAACGGTAACCCCGCCCTTTTTTCCGTATATATATGGTACTTCGTATATCATTTTCTTCTTCTCAAAATATCCCCCGCACGGAGACGGAACGGACAGTTTAACGTGTAAATTTCCTGCACCAACTTGCAATCGCGCACGCTTTCCCCGCGGGAATCAACCGCGCTTTTCACTTCAAAGCTCTTTAAAAAATTATCCGTCGGCGAAAGCGCTTCAAGCACGTCGCCCACGCAAAACCTGCCGCGCATTTCCGCCTTTACAAACCCCTCTCCGCCTTCCACTACGTTGGCAATGTAATCGCAATCTCCCTTCGTCTGGCTGTCGGTGTAATTCACCGTATTTGCGTTTGCGCCGAAGGCGTACGCCGTGGTGTAGTCGCGGTGGGCGGCGGTGGCAAGTTCCCTGCCCAAAACGGGGGTAAATCCGCCGTCCATTATCCTGCGGTAGGCGTTTATGACGGTGGCGAGATAATACTCGCTTTTCATTCTCCCCTCTATTTTAAACGAACATATCCCCGCCTTTTCCATTTCGCCGAGGTGTTCGCTCATGTTCAGGTCTTTGGAATTGAATATGTAGGAACCCCTGCCGTCCTCTTCCACGTCCATCCAGCCGCTATCGGACTTTTCGTCCGCCTTGCGCACGGAATACTTCCAGCGGCAAGCCTGCACGCATTCGCCCCTGTTGGAAGGTCTGCCGGCGAGATAATCGGACAGCAGACACCTGCCCGAATAGGATATGCACATCGCGCCGTGGACGAAGGCTTCAAGCTGTATATCGGGCACGCGGGCGTGTATTTCGGATATTTCCTCAAGGGAAAGTTCGCGGGCGAGAATTATGCGCGAAGCGCCCAAATCCCGCCAGAATCTGACAGCCGAAGCGTTTGTTACGTTGGCTTGCGTGGAAATATGCAGCGCAAGTTCAGGCGCAACTTTTTTTGCTATGGAAAACACGCCGCAATCGGAAACTATAGCCGCGTCCGCGCCCGCTTCACGCAGGCGGGCGAAACATTCGCAAAGTTCGGCTTCGTCGGAATTGCGGGCGTAGATATTTACGGTTACGTAAATTTTTTTGCCCAAAGAATGGGCGTATTCCGCGGCGGTTTTAAGCCCGTCGTAGCTGAAATTATCCGCAAAAGAACGCAGGGAAAAATTTTTTCCGCCTACATAAGCCGCGTCCGCGCCGAAATAAAACGCCGTTTTAAGTTTTGCGAAATTGCCGGCGGGGGCAAGAAGTTCGGGCATAATTCACCTTTTCAATTGTTTTTTTTGACGGAAAAAGAAACTCCGTCGCCTATGTTCAATACCGACGTAACAAGCCTGCCGTCGGCGCGCAAAGCGTCCAGAAATTCGCGCATGTGCCTTACGAGGGCGGCGCGTTTGGGGGGGACGGGGGTTTCGCCCGAGACATAGCCGAAAAGCAACACGTCGTCGGCAATCAACACCCCGCCGACGTTGAGAAGTTCCACAAGCCGCGGCAGATACTTTACGTACTGCACTTTGGCGCAGTCCATAAATATCAGGTCGTATGCGGCGCGGTTTTCCGCAATGAATTCTGCCGCGTCGCCGAGATGCGCGTTTACGCGGTGCGACAGCCCCGCCGCGCCGAAGTTGGATACCGCTTCCGCATAAAATCTTTCGTCCCTTTCCACCGTGTCCAGAACGGCGGAAGGCGCCGCTTGCAACATAGCTATGCCCGATATGCCCGTAGCCGTGCCCAATTCGAGAATGGACGAAGGGCGAAGGGCGGAAACCTGCGCGAGAAGAAAGCACAGCGTTTCGTCGTCGGCGGTGGGAATCAGGCGGGAAAACGCGCTTTTGCGCAGTGCGGCAAGCGCGGGCGAAAGGGCGGGGACGTTGAATTGCGCCGCGGGGGATTTTCTTTCGCCTGCGGACGTATCGAAATGGGCGTAGTCCATTACAGTTCCACCACCACGGGCACCACCATGGGGGATTGTTTGGTCTTTTTGAATATATAGTTGCGCAAACTGCGCTTTACCGTCTTTTTAAGTTCGTCCACGGTGCCGGCGGAAAGATCGTACCCGTCAATGGCGCGGCGGATAACTTCGCGCATTTCCTTATTGTAATCGCGGTGAAAATCGAACACGAACCCGCGGGAATTGATTGCCGGTTCGCCGACAACCTGTCCGCCGCAGACGGCTATGCCCACTATGAACAGCCCCTCTTCGGAAAGCTGTATCCTGTCGTTTATCACCACGCTCGCCTTTTCGTCCTCCACCCCTTCGCCGTCTATCAGGCGGGAGCCGGCGGGGACGTTATCCAGCCGCCGTATGCCGTTTTTGGTTACCTCTATGCAACTGCCTATATCGGGAATGAATATCCTGCGCTCCTCCATTCCCAATTCTTTGGCGAGCAGGGCGTGCTTTTTAAGGTGCCTGTATTCGCCGTGGACGGGAATGAAGTAGGAAGGTTTTAACAGCGAGTGCATTATTTTATGCTCTTCGCGGCAGGCGTGCCCGGAAACGTGAATATTTTCCAGACTTTCGTACACAACTTCCGCGCCCCTGCGGTAGAGGTTGTTTATTACCCTGTATATAAGTTTTTCGTTGCCCGGTATGGGCGACGCGGAAATTATAACCGTGTCGTTTTCGCCCACGGCGACGGCGGGAAGTTCGCCGTTTGCCATGCGCGTAAGCGCGGACATAGGCTCTCCCTGACTGCCCGTGGAAACTATCACTATCTCTTCGTCGCGCATGTTCTTTATTTTGGATACGTCCACAAACACGCCGTCCGGCACGTCCAATTCGCCTATCTTTTCCGCCGCTTCCACCACGCTTAACATACTTCTGCCCGAAAGCGCAACCTTGCGCCCGTACTTTACGGCAAGGTCAACTATCTGCTTTAACCTGTGCACGTTGGAAGCGAAAGTGGATATTATTATCCTGCGGGAAGCGTTTTCGCCGAAAAGCCTGTCGAGGGTGGCGCCCACCACTTTTTCGCTCATCGTATAGCCCGGGCGTTCGATATTCGTGCTTTCACCGAGATACAAAAGCACCCCGGCGGCGCCTATGTCCGAAATGGTTTTAAGTTCTATCTGGTCGCCCGCGACGGGGGTGAAATCCATCTTGAAATCGCCGCTGTGGAAGATAGTGCCCTGCGGCGTATCTATCGCAAAAGCCAGCGAGCCGGCAATGGAATGGTTGACGTTTATGCAACGCACTTTGAACACGCCGAGGTTAAGCGTCTGCCCCGGCGCGACGGTTATCATCTTTGCGTCGTTTATCTTATGTTCGCGCAGTTTGTTGTCCACCAGCGCCAGCGTAAGTTTTGTGCCTGCCACGGGCGCTTTAAGTTCCTTCAAAAGATAGGGTATGCCGCCTATGTGATCCTCGTGTCCGTGGGTCAAAAGCACCGCGCGCACTTTACGCCTGTTTTCCGTCAGGTAGGAAATATCAGGCACTATCAAATCTATCCCGGGCGTTTCGTCCGTGGGGAAAATCGCGCCCGCGTCGATAACTATTATATCGTCGCCGCACTCTATGGCGGTCATATTTTTTCCTATCTCGCCCACGCCGCCCAAAAATATAAGTTTTACGGGTTTTGCGCCCCGCTTCACGTGCCTGCGGTTTGCGGTCTGCGCCGACGTCGCTTTTGCGGGTTTAGCCTGTTTTGCGGGTTTTTCCGCTTTGGCGGCCTGCGGCTTTACAGGCTTTTTTGCGGCGGGCTGCCGCTGTTTGCGGGGCTTTACCGCCAAACGGGGCGCCCGCCTGTCTTTGTTCTGTTCGTTTTCCATCTATACCTCTTTAAAGATAAACGGGGGGTGAAAAAATCAACCCCCCGCGTTATATCGATTTCAGTTTTCCTTTCTTACGTCCTTTACAAGTCCGTCCTCGATAAGCTGTTCCATACTTTCGTAAGGATACATCGCCGCGTAATCGCGCGCCTGTATCTTATGCTTTACCCCGTCCCTGCGGGCAAGCATTTCGTCTATAAGCCTTATCGCCTTCTTTACGCCCAACGGGCTTTTTATCTTTACCATCATAGGCGTGCCGTGCATCGACTTGTTGTCCGAAACGTCCACCTGATGATATACGGAAGTTTTGAATTCGTTGGGGTCGAGGGCGAGATAGAGGCAAAGCGTTTTGCCGCGGATTTTGAATTTGGCAATTGTTTCCCTGCCCTTGTTGAAGCGCTCCGCGCCCCACGCCACGTTGGAATTTACCTTTTTATAGGAAAGCAACGCCGTTTTAACTTCGCCGTAATAAGCCTTCTGTTCGTCCGTGCCCTGTATTATCCTCGCTATGAAACTGCGGTTGTACTTCATCATATGCGCGAAATCCACGCCGCCTTCCACGCCGTCGTCGAAAATTTCGCCCGCAACGGGTTCCTCCGCTATCTCTTCCACAACCTCGTCCAATTCCGTCTTTTCCTCTTCCTCGTCGGAGGCGGGCACAACTATGTCGCTTACGGTTACAAGGCTGTCTTCCGCAACGTAACTTTCATAATTCTGCGCGGCGGCTATTTCGCCCGCGGTGGCAACTACCGCGCCAGCCGCAAGCAGGGCTTTTATTTCCTTTATCTCTTCGTCAACTTTATCGAACCTTTCCTTTGTTACGCCCTGAACCTCTTCGGTAACGACGTCAGTAATTTTGGATATGCCCTCTTCGTCAATGACGATGTCGTAATCGCGGTCTTCCTGCGATTGGATAAGTTTATCGCTTATGTTGGCGCAGATTACGTCGTTATCCACAACGGGGTTTTCGTGAATGGCTTCGAGTACGGAAGCGGTTACCTTATCCGCAATCTCGTCCGAATCCACTTCGGGCAGACGGTTGGAAATGGCTTCCGCCGTCTTTTCCGCAATCGAATCTTCGCTGATGCCCGTAACGTTTATGTTTTCGCTTATCTTGTGCGCCATTTCCTCGTAGTCGGGTTCGTTGAGGACGGCGGAATCTATCATTCCGCTCAATTTTTCGGCTATGGACGCGCAGATTACGTCGTAATTGAGATGTTCGGCAACTTCCTTGGAAATAGATTCGCACCCTTCGTCGTCTACAAGAATTTCAAAATCTTCGGCTTTAAGCGAGCCCACGCGCACGGCGATTTTATCCGCAAGGTCGTCTGCGTCGATTTCCGCCTGTACGGGAACGGCTACGGGCGCGACGGCGGCTACGGGACGGGCTTCCCCTTCGGCAGGCGCGGGGATAACTATCTGCTCTGCCACTTTGGAAGCGATGTAATCGGGTGAAAGCTGTTCGTGCGTGGAAACAAGTTCGGCAACTTTGCGGGCAAGCAGATCGTAATCCACTTCCGCAGGCTCCGCGGGAATGGCGGCAACCGTTGCCACGGGCTGTGCGGACGAAAGGTTTACGCCCGATTCCAACTTTTCCGAAATCTGGCGGATATTTTCGTTAAGCCCCGTGTAAATATTTTCGTTTTGTTTGGCAAGATACAAAAGTTCTTGCTTCAACGCTTTGTTTTCGTTTTCGAGCTGAAGGAAAACCTCGCTCATCTGTTTGGAAAGCAGGTTGTTATCCTGCGAGTTCTTTTCGAAAAGCGCCAGCGCCGCCGTGATACGCGAATTGGCGAGCTTGACCTGATTCATCAACTCGTCTAATTTAAACGAAATCTGCTGTTCCGTCTTTAAAATTATGTCCGCTTTTTTGGGCATACGCACTTCGGGCGCGCCGGAATTATCCTTTGCCATTTCAAACTCCTCGTATATAGCCGCGCGCAAAACTTTCCCCCTTGTGGAAACGCAACGGCCTAAATCCTGAATATAGTTTACACCAAATTAAAGCAAAAGTAAATATAATTGAAATGATTTTTTGACGATTTTTAAAAAAAATTAAAATTTACCCCCCATATATGCCCCGTCGAAAGCCATTTCGCCCCTTTTACGGGGGCGGCGGCGGCCTTGCGGCGGCAGGCGGCGCATACCTTATAAACGCCGCGCGGAGAATAATTTACGCGCGTTTGAACATAATAAAATTCAAAGCGAGGTTTTAACTATGGGAAAGCGCAAGAAAAAAATAACCAAACTTAACGAAGAACAGTATTTGGCTTACATCATGAGTCTGAAAGACGAGCCGGCGCTTTACAACGGCGACGGCAAGGCGTTCGTCCCCGACGCGATTGTGCCCGAAGACGTTAAAACGGGCGATAAAAAGGATTGAAGCGCAAAAAAAATAAGGCGGCGCAAAAAAACGGGCGGACTTTAAAGGTCCGCCCGTTTTCTCACTCCGGATATCTGTTTTCGACGTCCGTTTCGCCCAGAAGGTAATCCACGCTTACGCCGTAAAATCTGGCAAGTTTTATAAGCGCGGAAGTGGGAATATCGTTTTCGCCCGTTTCGTACTTCGAATACCCCGTCTGGGACATTTCAAGCATTTTAGCCACCTGTGTTTGGGTAAGATCCCTGTCCTCTCTTAAATCTCTTATCCTTTTGTACATACCTTCACCTTCATTACTTATCTATCAGTATAAATCAGTTTTTCACGTCAGGTTAAAATTTATTCCTAATTAGATTAAACAATGCCGTTTTAAGGGCTGAAACGGGCGTTTTTGGGGGATTTTCCGCCGTTTTTACAGCAAAATGCAGATAACTCCGCCCCTGCCCTCGTTCACTATCCGCGTGATTGCGCGGCGCATTTTCGCCTTTGTGTCGTCGTGCATGCAATTGGCTTTGCCGGAAAGTCCGTCCTTTACCATACCTTTTAGCGATTTGCCGAACACGTTTGTTTCCCACGTTACTTCGGGGTTTGTTTCAAAGCCCTGCATCATACCCGTAACTATCGCCTCGCTGCTGCCGGCGCTGCCCATAATGGGGCTTACTTCGCCCGCGACGTCCACCTTGACTATGTGATAGCTGGGCGCCGTGGCTTTTAATTTTATGCCGACGTTGCCGTTCTTCCTGACAACCTGCGGGCGTTCAAAACTCATTTCGGCGTCGTCGGGCTGGACTATGCCGTAGCCGTTGACGCGGGCGCATTCCATCGCGTCCTTTATCTTGGAATAATTGCGCTTCGCTTCCGCCGCGCCGCTTACGTAGCGCATAAGCGAACACTCGTCCGAAATGTCGTCGCCCGAAATTTCGGAAAGCATCTCGAAAAATATCCCGTCTTTGGGAGAAGCCGCAACGCACGCCCTGCCTTCGGCGAGGTCGAGTTTAACGTTTACGGCGGGTTGCCACATGGGGCAATCTTCAAACATCTTGTCAAACGCGGCGCAATCGCGCATCTTGCACACTTCGGGCGCGACGGCTTTCACCCTTTCGAGAAGCTGGCGCACAGCCGTGCAGTCGCGGGGGAGAAAACTCATCCATTCGGGGATTTCCACGTCGAAAGACAGGACGGGGAATTCAAACAGCACCGCTTTCAGTATTTCAAGCAGTCCTTCCCGCCCGATATTTTCGCAGTCCGCCGCAACCACCGCCGCGCCGTACTTTTCGGACAGGGATTTGCTTAAATTTACCGTTTCCTCGGCTTCGGGGTGCGCGCTGTTGAGGACGACGACGAAAGGTTTGCCCAACGCGGCAAGGCTTTTTACCGTGCGTTCCTCCGCCGCCACATAGCCCATGCGCGGGATTTCGCCGAAGCTGCCGTCGCAGGTAACTATTATGCCTATCGTGGAATGTTCGGTGATAACTTTCTGCGTGCCGATAGCCGCCGCCTCGGCAAGGGGCATCGGCGAAGACGACCACGGGGTGTTTACAAGCCTCGGCTTGCCGTCCTCTTCAAAGCCCGAAGCGCCCTCCGCGGGGAAGCCCACGCAGTCGATAAGCCTTACGCGCGCCGTCGCGTTTTCAATGCCCACTTCCGCCGCTTTGGCGGGTACGAATTTGGGTTCGGTAGTCATAACCGTCTTCCCCGCGGCGGATTGGGGAAGTTCGTCCACCATTACGCTTTTGGCGTTGGCGTCGGCGACGCTTGGTATGACGAGTTCGCTCATAAATTTTTTAATCAGCGTGGACTTGCCCGTGCGGACGGGCCCCACGACGCCTATATAGATATCCCCGCCGCTTCTTCTGGCGATGTCCTCGTAAACGTTGTAATCAAGCATAAACGCCTCCAAAAATATGTGTATAATACTTTACTGCCGTTTGAAGCGTTTTATGACTTTTGAAGGTAAAATAAAGGCGGACGGTCACAGTCCGTCCGCCGAAGTATGCGGTTTTAAGCCCGTTGCGCCCTGCGGCGGCAACTTATCTTGTTTTGAGGACGAATGAATAAAATTCGTCCATCTGCGCCTCGGTTTTGAAATTTGCGAGGTACATCACGTTGCCCATTGCCGGCGACAGCGCGTCGGGGATACGGTCTATGACTTTTAAATTGTTGCGGTATCTTTCTATTATCTCGTCCTCGGAATGAACGAAATCTTTGCCGTCGCGCCTGCCCGCGTATGCGCAGTAAAATCTTTCGCCCGGCGCAAGCTCCGTCTTGCCGAAAGCCATTACGTCCGCCCAGATTTTATATACGTCGGTGCTGTTGGCGTAGTTCATCATATCGGGCGAAAATCCGCCGCAGGGGCGCATATTTACTTCCAGCGCCACAACCTCGCCCTTTTTGCCTATGCGTTGGTCGCGGTTCAGTCGGAAAAATTCGAAATGGACGAAGCGGCTTTTTACGCCGAACGCCTTTACGGTGCGCCTGCCCGCGTCCTTTACGTCGTCGAAGGGACGGTTTACCATATAATACACGCCGTTATCGTTGTTGTTCACTATATCCATTATGGAAAAGGGGGTTACGTTGCCCGTTTCGAATACGGGGTTGCCCGCCGCGTCTATAACCGCGTCGTAAGAGTTCACTTCCGCGTCTATAAACTCTTCCATAATATATCTTATGGGCGGCATATTCAGCACAAACTTTTTAAGCTGTTCTTCGTCCGAAAGTTTGTAAGTATCGTTTGCGCCCACGCCGTTATCGGGTTTTACTATTACGGGATAGCCCACTTTTTTGATAAATTTTTTGCACCCCGCAAGACTTTTTACTATGCAGTATTCGGCAACTTTTATGCCCGCTTTTTTATAGTATTTTTTCATTTCGGACTTGAACTTTATCTTTTTTACGTCCGAAGCCGTAAAGCCCGTTTTTACGTTGTATTCGGTACGCAGGTACGCGTCCCGTTCCAGCCAATATTCGTTGTTGCTTTCTATATAGTCTATCTTGCCGTACTTGTGTATGAAATAAGCTACGGCGCGGTAAACCTCGTCGTAATTTTCAAGACTCGATACGCAGTAATAATCGTTAAGCGCGCCTTTCAGTTCCCACGACAGCCCGTCGTAGGGGCAATCGCCTATCCCGCAGACGTTGAAGCCGTCGTTTTTAAGTTCGGCGCAGAAACGCCAATAGTTGGTAGGAAAATTAGGCGAAATAAATACGAAATTTTTCATATGCGATCCTCAATAAATAAGTTTGGGCAGGAAATACGCCGCCTGCACGAACCACCATTCCCAATCGTGCTTTACGTCGCCGCCCCAGATATCCACCCACGCGGGCACATCGAGTTTTTTAAGAACTTCCGCAATGGCGCGGGTATCGCGCAACGTTTCGTTTTCCCACGCGCCCTGTCCCACGCAGATTATAATTTTGCCGTTGCGGTACATATCGGCGTAGGGGTGGTCGTGGGGCATATTGGCAAGATATTGCAGCGGTGAATTTGCGTAAGTAAGCTCGTCGTGATAATCGCCGAAATGATAATCCGTGCTGTAAATGCCGCTTAACCCCATAACACCCGTAAACCTTTCGGGGAAGCGGAAATAGAGATTTACCGCGTGTAACGCGCCGAGGCTTATGCCCGTAACTATAAATTTTGCGCCGTAATCGCCGCAGTTGATGTGCGAAAAGACGGGCAACGCCTCTTCCACGATATATTTTATCCAGCTTTCGTGCCTGCAAATGCGCGCGCGGCAATCGCCGTCGCACGCCAACGTTTCGTAATCGAGGCTGTCTATCGTGAACACCTGCACGTCGCCGCGTTCTATATACGGCGCGTAGACGTCAAGCATCTTCATATCCTCAAATTCGTAAAACCTGCCGCCCTGACAGGGTATCACCAACACGGGCGTGCCGCCGTCGCCGTAAACTTTATATTCCATATCCCTGCCGAGATTGCGGGAATAAAATTTGTCGTAATAAATATTCATACTATTCCTCTCCGCACTCGTCCTCGGGCAAAAACCCCAAAACGTTCATAAAGAAAGGCACCTGTTTTTGCCAGCTCGCCTCGCAATGAGTTCCGCCCGGAACTATGCGGCAAGTGACGTTTACGCCGCTTTCCATAAGGTATGCGCACGTGTTTGCAAAAGCCTTGCGCTGGGCTGTGTGATTGGAAAATTCCTTACTACCGTAATCGGTGTACAGCACCGTATCGCGGGAAAACCTGCCCCTTACAACAAATTCCGGCACACCTTCCCCGCCGACCCACAGGCTGGGGGAAAGCGCCGCCCCGCGGGAAAAACAGCGGTTGTATGCGGAGAGGGCGTATATCGTCATCAGCCCGCCCATGGAACTTCCGCCTATCGCGGTATTGCGCCTGTCCGGCAAAGTGCGGTAATTCGCGTCCACGAAGGGCTTGAATTCCCTCACCAGCCAATTCATATATTTTTTGCCCTTGCCGTCCAGCCGCTTGCCGTGAAAACAGAACGGAACGGGGGAATATTCGCTTAACCTGCCGTCCCCTACGCTATCGCATTCCACCCCCGCAACTATCAGCGGGGTGCGGGTGAAATCGAGATAATCCGCAATCCCCCAACTTTTGCCGTAGGTAGCCTCGCCGTCGTCGAACAGGTTCTGTCCGTCGAACATATACATAACGGGATATGCGCCGTCGCCGTCCCCGTAACCGACGGGCAGATAGACGTACGCCTTCCTCTTCCTGTCGCCCGTAAGGGGAGGAACGGTAATTTCGAAAGTTTCTATCACTTGCCGCTTCCTCCCGTATGTTTATCCGCAAAGGCAAGTATATCTTCCGTCGCCTGCTTTTTGCAAAAATCGTTAAGTATCTCGTGGCGGGCGCCCCCGTAGAGAATAACCTCTGCCGCGGCGCCGGCTTTTTTATATTTTTCAGCCGCCTTTTTTACGCCCTTGCCGTAATCGCCTACAGGGTCGTCCTCTCCCGCGACGAAAAGCAACGGCAGATTGCGGGGCACGGCGTTTATCGTCTTTTTGCCGCACGCCCGACGTATTGCGCGGAACAACACGGCGTAGCCGCAATCGGTGAAAGAAAAGTTGCAAAGGGGGTCTGCGTTGTATTTTTTTACGTTGTCCTCATCTGCGGAAAGCCACGCGTTTTTATCGCAACCTTTGCCGAACTTTTTGTTGTATGAACCGAACGCAAGTTTTTTTATGAACGCGCTTCTGTTTTCCCAACCGCAGAAAGCGGCGTTTAATTTTGTAATGAACACGGCTATGTTCATAAACGACGGGCTTTTGAAACCCGTGCCCATGATGACCGCGGCGGAAACGCCGTCCCCATACCGCGAAAGATATATCCTCGTCAAAAAAGAACCCATACTGTGCCCCATTATCACATAGGGGCAACCGGGCGCGCCGTCGGTTATTATATGCCGAAGTTTGTGGATATCGGCAATAACCGCGTCCGGTTTTGCGGTACCGTCGAAATAGCCCAACTTACCGCTGTCGCGGACGGATTTGCCGTGCCCGAGATGGTCTTCCGCGCAGACGAGATAGCCGCGCGCGGCGAGTTCTTCCGCAAAAGCCGAGTATCTCGCCGAATACTCGCACATTCCGTGCACTATCTGAAAGATTGCGCGCGGTTCGCCCTGCGGCCGCCATACGCAAGCGCGTATAAGCGTACCGCCGTCGGAGGAGGGATAAAAAATTTCCTGCATAAACGCCTCTGATTTGAATAATTATACTACCGTATTGTGAAAAAATCAATACGTATCGACTACTTTTTGCATATTTTTTGAATATTTTTTCGAGAAACGGGCAATTCCCCGCGTTCCGCGGCGTGTATCATATCCAAAATGCGCCCGTTTACGGGTACGGGGACGCCTTTAAGCCCGCCGCGGCTTACTATCAACCCGTTCAGAAAATCCGCCTCGCACTTCCTGCCCGCGGCGAGATCGTAGTACATACCCGAAACCAACTTATCGTGTTTTTTCATCGAAAGGGGCATCAGCGCGAGGGCAAGAGCGCGCTTTAACCCGCGTGATTTACAGCCGTAGACGGCGCGTATATCGTGCCCCTGAATTTTTGCCGGCTTTACCCCGCACGCCCGCGCCACGGCGAACGCCTCGTTCATCAGGTCGAGGGCGACGGCTTTTAAATTTTTATCGCGGGAAATTTCGCCGAAAGTAAGTCCCGTAAGGGCGGAAATCGGCGAAAACGCGCAGTTTACGGCAAGTTTTGCCCAACGCGCGCCCAAAAAGTTTTTTTCTGTTTTTACTTTGCCCATAGCGGACAGATATTTTTCCGCGTCGGCAAGCCGCGCCCCGCCGCCTTCCGGCGCGCCCAACGCAAAGGATAGGCTGTCCGCCGAAGAATTGAGACTGCTTACCCCGTCCCCCGTAGCCGTCGCGCCCCAGGAAACTGCGCAACCGAGGCATCTTTCCGCCCCCAGCGCTTCGCACACGGAAATTTCCGGCAGTCCGTTCTGCAAGGTGCATACGGCGCCGTCCTCCGCGAGAAAATCTTTCAGAAAAGCGAGTACGGAAGGATTGTCGCACTGCTTTGTCATAAGAAATATAAGGTCGTACTTGCCGCTCATCTCTTCTGGCGTAACCGCCTGCACGGGCGCGGTAAAGTTTGCGCAACCTACCACGCGCGCACCGTATTTATTCAATGCGGCAACATGGTTTTTATTCCTCGAAACAAGCTGAACGGGCAACCCCGCGCGGGAAATATACGCGCCCAACACGGTGCCCATTGCGCCCGCGCCGTATATAGCCGCCCTCATTGTTTATCCTCCTTCCGCTTACCGTCGCCGCGAATAAGTTTGAACAGTCCCGAAAACACCCTGCCGTTGAACAGCCGCATAAAGCCCTCGAAGCGGTTTTTGCCGAAGCGGGCGAACTGCGCCATAACGCGGAGCGGGAGATATTCCATAGTGCCGTACAGCACGGGCTTGCCGCGCACGGCGCGCAAAATGAGGCGGGTAAGCAACCTGCCCGTAAACCCCTTTGCGTTTTTAAGTTCGCAAAACGGCGTTAGGGGGGTGGCTATCACCCTGCCTTTCGGGGTGCGCTCGACGGGGTGAACGGACGGGGTAAGCCCCTCCGCGGTAGCCGCGGGAACGCTTTCGCAGTCGCCAGCGCGGATTATTTCCGCTTCCAACGGAAGATTCGCCGAACAGCCGCCCACCCGCACGAGGTATTTGCCGGAAACTTCCGCCCACGCCCCGCGGGAGGTATCGTAACTTCTGAATGTGTATTTATCGAAGGGAACGCTTATGCGCGCGCTTTCGCCGGGGGCGAGGAACACCTTTGCAAAGCCCTTCAATTGCAGGGGAGGACAGTTTGCCCCGGGCGGGAAAGTTATGTACATCTGCGAGATTTCGCCGCCGTACTTTTCGCCCGTATTGGTAACTTCAAAGGTTGCCCCGCTGCCGTCCACGCGCAAATGGGAATAGGCGAAAGTTGTGTAGGACAGCCCGAAGCCGAAGGGATATTTTGCGCCTCCGCTTACGGCGTAACGCCTGTATCCCACTTCGCACAGTTCGGTATAGCGGGAATAATACGGGCTTTCGTTATAGGTATCGAAACAGGGTGAATCTTCCGCGGAGACGGGGAAAGTTTCCGCAAGTTTGCCGGAAGGATTTATTTTGCCCGTAAGTATATCCGCTGTGGCGCGCGCGCCGCCCTGCCCGCACAGCCCAGCGTAAAGCACGGCGTCGGCGTATTCGTCCCACTGCGTTTCGTACGCGCTTCCGCCGTACAAAACTGCCACGATCTTTACGCCTTGCCCGCGAAGATTTTTTAAAAGCTCGGTCTGCGACGGCGGGAGGGATATATCCTTTCTGTCCATCCCCTCGTTCTCTTTTCCGCCCAGGGCAACCACCGCTATTTTCGCCTTTTTGCAAAGTTTTACGGCGCGGGATATAAGCCTTTTGGCGGGTTTTATTCCGCTATATCCGCGGGCGAATCCCGCAATGTTGCAACCCGAAAGGGCGGACAGAAGGCTTATATCGAACTGCGCGTTCACCGCGGAGGAGCCGCCGCCCTGAAAGGGCGTATCCTTTGCCAAATAGCCTATCACCGCGATAGCTTCCTCTGCCGCGAAAGGAAGAACGCCGTCGTTTTTCAAAAGCACCTGACATTGCGCCGCGGCTTCCTCCGCAAGCCCGCCGTGAAAGGTAAGCGCGTCTTTGGCGCGGTTTATGCGGTACGTAACCGACAGAAGCCTGTCCACGCAATCGTCAAGATAAGTTTCGGGCAGTTCGCCCACGGTAACGGCGGAATAAATTTCGTCCGCCGTAAGGGCGCAATGGGGCATTTCAAGGTCAAGCCCCGCCTTTACGCGGGCAACCGTATCGGTAACGCCGCCCCAATCGGAAACCGTTATACCGCCGAAGCCCCATTCGCCGCGGAGTATTTTGCCTATGAGAAAATCGTTGCAACTGCAATATACGCCGTTGAGTTTGTTATACGCCGTCATCACCGCGGCGGGCGCGCCCTCGGTAACGGCTATCTCGAAGCCCGTTAGATAAATTTCGCGCAGGGTGCGCTCGTCCACCACGCTGTCGCAGACCATCCTGCCCCATTCGCGGTTGTTTACGGCAAAATGCTTTACGCACGCCTGCACTCCTGCGCTTTTTACGCCCTTTATCCACGCCGCGCCCAACTTGCCCGTGAGATAGGGATCTTCGGAAAAATATTCAAAATTTCTTCCGCAGAGGGGGCTGCGTTTTATGTTAAGCCCGGGCGCAAGCACCACGTCTACGTTGAAGCCGGAGGCCTCCTCGCCTATCGCCCTGCCTATCTTTGCCGCCAAACGCACATCCCAACTGCACGCAACCGAAGAAAGCGTGGGAAAGCAGGTTGCCACGTCGGATTTATTAAGCCCCAACTGGTCCCCCTTCCCTTCCTGCACGCGCAGTCCCGACGGGCCGTCGGCAAAGCGGATCCCGAATACGCCGTCTATGAGGACCGTATTCCAGAAATCCTTTCCCGTAAGTTTAAGGCACTTTTCGTATGTAGTGAAATGTTCGTGATTTTTCATATACTTTATAAGTTTAACATATAAAGCGGACTTTTTGCAACAGCTTGAAAGCGGAGGCAAAAAAAATTACGCGCGCATTTTATTAAAAATGCGCGCGTAAAGGGGTTATTGAGCCTGATGCTCTTCCTGCATTCTGTCCTCGCGTATCCTCAACCTCAATCCGTGTCCGGAAATGATGGGCGAAATGATAAGCCAGATTGCCGCAAGAGTAATTATTACGTAGACGATAATGGAACCTATCGAACGGGGACCCTGAAATACCCAGCTTACAAGATTGAAGTTGAATATCCCGTACAGCCCCCAATTGACGGCGCCCAAAAGCACGAGTACGTAAGATATGATATTTGCAATTACCATAAAACACCTCTTAACCATATTTTAGGCTAAAAGACGTTTTTTATGCGCGTATCGCTATTTACATTTCAAATCAGAAGTTTGAACCGTTCCAACCCCAATCGTTTACGCCGCGGTAGGTGACGTATATGTTGCGGGGTTGAAGTCCCGCACGGGCGGAAAGAATCTTACAGATTTCGCCCGTCATTTTTTCGTAGTCCGCGGAAGAAGCGCTTCCGAACAGACTTACGGAAACGTACGCCCCGTCCGAAACTTTGCTTCCTGCGAAATACAGGGCGTAACCGTCGTCTATCCCCACCATAAGGTAGCTTTCGGGTTTATGCAAAACGCTTATCGCCCCGCCCAAATCGCTTTTGATTTTCTCCTTTTGGCTTTCGTCCAACTTTTTGCTTATTTTAAGATCGATGTAAGGCATTTTTTTACCTCTCAAATATTTATTTGCGGCATATTGCCGCACCTTTTACAACGTACAGTTTATCCACGTATAATTTACGGTAGTCGCGTCCGCCTTCACTTCATCCGAAATTTCCACTCCGCATACGGCGAGAACGCGCGCGCCGTCGGCAATCAGCGGAATAAAATTTCTCTGCCACGGCGGTATTTTTCTGTCGGTGAAAAAATCGCCCAAACTCTTCTCGCCGCCGCCGAATTTTTTAAATCTGTCGCCGTCCCGGCGGAACCTTATAACCGCGGACTGCGGAATTTTATCGGCGTCGAAATACAGCCCGCGCGCGGGCGCCGCCTTGCTTTGAGTAAATTCAAGCGGCATACCGCCGTATGCTCCGCCCGCATAGTCGTTATAACGCACGGGAGCGGGTTCGGGCAGGCGATTGTCTGTAAAAACCAGCCTTTCGCCGTCGTTGCAGACGGTGAGACCGAGAAAGCGATACTTGTTGCCGCGGGGCGCGCTTTGCAGTGCGTACAGGGCGCGCACGTGGCTTTCGGTGTAGTCCTTTTTGCCGAAACCGCGGATTACGCGCACTGCCGCCCTGCCGAATACGGGGAATTTATCGCAGACGCGCAAAAACACGGCTATGCCGCGATAATCGGTTATAAACCCGCCGCCTTGTATAAGTTCCGCAAAATAATTTTCGTCCTCGGCGGCAAGCCGCGAAAGACGGAATATCCCGTCCGCCGCGCCCGGCACGGCGCTTTCCAATGCGGGCAAAACGGTGTGACGTATGCGGTTGCGGGTATAATCGTCGCCGAAATTGCTTTCGTCCTCTACGAAGGGCACGCGGTTTTCCGCAATGTATTTGTCTATATCGGCGCGGGTGAAATTTATAAGCGGACGGATAATGCGCAGATTGCCGTAAAACCCGTCGCGTATGCCGCAAAGCCCGCCCACAGCCGAACCGCGCGCAAGATTGAAAAGCACGGTTTCCGCATTGTCGTCCTTGTGGTGCGCCGTCGCCACGGCGCAATCTTCGGTGATTTCGTCAAACGCTTTCAGATAACAGCCGTAGCGGAACGTACGCGCCGCCTCCTCCACGCTTGCGCCCGTCTGCTTCGCAATAAGCGCGCAATCGGCGGAAAATGTTTTAAGCGGAATGTCGTTAGCCCTGCAATATTGCGCCACGAACGCGCTGTCGCGCAAGGACGCGCTTCCGCGTAAACCGTGTTCGCAATTCAATGCGGAAAGCGTTATCCCGTATTCCTGCGCATGGCTTTTCAGAAGATGCAAAAGCGCCATGCTGTCCTTCCCGCCGGACACGGCTACGCATATTTTCATACCGCGGTAATCCGAAAACAATTCCATAGCAGTATTTTAACACTTTTTGCGCGGCATATCAAGAAAATATAACGTCTTTTATTGTTTTAAGGCGGAATTTACCCTGCGGGCGGCAACTAAAATAAATTTTTTAAAGGCGCAAAAACAGTTGACAAATATCAATTTATCTAATAGAATAATATAGCCTTGATAAAAGGAAATATCGCGGGGTAGAGCAGCCAGGTAGCTCGTCGGGCTCATAACCCGGAGGTCGCGAGGTTCGAATCCCGCCCCCGCAACCACTTCCACCCTTACGGGTGGATATATGGCGACGTAGCTTAGTCGGTCTATAGCGGCCGGTTCATACCCGGCAGGTCGGCGGTTCGAATCCACCCGTCGCTACCACACAAAAACAGCCGCGTCCGCGGTTCATAAGGCCCCTTGGTCAAGCGGTTAAGACACCACCCTTTCACGGTGGTATCATGGGTTCGAGTCCCGTAGGGGTCACCACGTCGCGGTTAAGCGGCGTTTTGAAGCGGCCACCCATTTGGGTGGCCGCTATCATTTTGCCGCTTGCCGCTCCTTTTTCCGAAAAATCTTGCTACGCAATCTCTTTCGGAAGCCCTGTTAGTTTGATAATGAGGTCAGGCTTTCTAACCTGTCTGTTCACCACAAAAGGTGCGGCAAAAATTGCACTTCTTGTTTTTGTTATTCTGCCATAAAAAACAGGTTCGCGCGGGAGCGTTGCAAGGGCACCTTGCCGATGGCGCTGCTTTTTAAAGGCTTGTAACCCCCTGCATTAACTGCAAAAAAGCATAGCTTAAGCTACGCTTTTTTGTAAAATTTGTAACAAAATAACTCAGCTATTCGCCAAGCGGGTTAGCGGCGAACGCCCTTCCCGCACGGCGTTCAAATTGTTTTTTTTAACCGATTTATTTTCTTTTGGGCGTGAGCTTGTCCGCGCGGCGTTAGCCGCGCGGACAAGCTCACGCCCAAATGCCATTTTGAATTTTATTAATGTTGAATTGTTACTTATCGAGTGTTGATAAATGAGTAACATATTTTTATACTAATGTTGTTAAATAGGGGCAAATGTATGACGATTGAAGAAAAAGTTGGGAAAAGAATAAAAGAGCTACGCAATATTCTCGGCATCAGTCAAGAAGAATTGGGTTTTCGTTCTGGCGTTCACAGAACTTATATCGCAAGTCTTGAAGTAGGCAAGCGCAATATTTCTGTTGCTACATTGGAAAAAATAGTGAATGCGTTAAACGTTTCACTACCAGAATTTTTCAAATTTTAGGGAATTATATGGAACAGGTTTTAACTTTGGAAGAATTTGTCGCCCGATTTCAAAAAGTAAAGAATTTGGGTTGGATAGCTACTCACCGCTCAGGTCAAACAGGCATTGGAAAAACTCTTGAAGACTTATTAGGCATTGTTGAGAATAATATCCAAGGTCCTGATTTCGGAGAATATGAATTAAAATCAGCACGGCGCAATTCAAGTAGTATGCTCACACTAATTACAAAATCCCCTGATACGCGGCGAGCAAATACGGTTTTAAGACTTGAATATGGATATGCAAGCGGCGCATATGGCAACGATGAGAAAGTTCTACATTCGACCCTTAATGCAATTTCCTTTACTCCTATCGCAAATACAGGACATAGGCTAAAAGTAACTCCCACAAAAGATAAAATTTACATAGAAGATGAAAACGGATTAACAGATATTTATTGGTCTATAAATGTGTTAGAAAGGCAAATGACAAAGAAACTTGGAACGAAGTTCATTTATGTAAAGGCTAATTCGCGCGGGAACGGTGAGCGTGAGGAATTTTATTTTGAATCAGCCTATTTAGTTGAAGGATTTAATGCGGAAAAAATCATTGATTTACTTCGGACTGGCTCTATCTATGTAGATTTACGAATTGGGCAATATCATGGCGGCGCAAATGAAGGAAAGACACACGACCATGGAACGGGGTTCCGAATTAAAGAAAAGGATCAAGCGGCACTATTTGACAAAATTACAAAAATTGTATAAATAAAATTAAGAAGGAGTGCGTGTCACTCCTTCTTTAATACTACAATGATTTCTTTTGTCATGGTTCTTACCCGCGCACCTGGTTCATTTGTTGGTGAATTTAAAGAAGGCATTGTTTTATTACTGATATTTCTCCCGAATGAAAATAGATATTTGAGACCATACTTTTGTGCCATTTCAGATAAAATTTTATCTGTTTGCAATGTTTGCAACTTTACCGTGCGATTGCCAACGACCCAAAATTGATAGCCGCCTTTTTTCATTTTATTGGAGATACTATAAAGACATTTATCTAAATCAATATAGAAACCGAACACGTCGTAAGCGCGGAATAAATCCTTGTCTGCAATTCTCCCAAGTGTTTCTGTAAGTGTTTGACTTCCAAGTAAAGCCCATTGTTGTTTGTTACAGTAGGGTTTCCCGCCTAAAAGAGTTTTGTCTATATCAATCACATTTTGCTGATTAGGGTCATTTAGGTTTAACCACTGTAAAGATAACCGACTGAATTGCCCATAAGCAACGGTAGTCATACTATCTCCATAGGGCGGTGAGGTAATAACTAAATCGACACTGTGGTTTGGCACCGTATTTAAAAATCTCGTATCTTCATAGCTAATATGAACGCTTGAATGAAAGACATCGTAGCACATAAAGTCTTTCATTTTTTCAACATTTCTATTTAGTATTTTAAAATATTCTTCGAATGCGTTTGGATTATAGTTAAGCAATTTTGCCGCAGTCATACGAAATAGTTTAAATTCGCTATTTCGAGTATTAGAGGTCGTCCGAACAGTTTCACTAAAAACCAAAAGCAAAAAATTTCTTACAGCAATATCTGCTTCATGTAAAATAAAGTTTTTAATTGTTTGTAATTGTATAACTACTTTCGGTAAAAACCAAAACCCCAAATTCATAAAATGTTGATAATTATTATTCTTGTTATTAAAATAGTTATCAATATATTTGTGCGCAGAATCACCCCAACCTTTTTTGGCTGTAATATCTAAACGCAGTTCTTCACGTACATATTTATCGAAATCATCCGATACTTTAATTGTTTGCTCTTTTATCTTAGAAAGATTTATTTTATGAATTTCAATCATTTCAAGTTGAGCGGAAGAAAGCGGCGTTGTTTTCACTTCACTCATCAACACAGCCAACGGATTTAGGTCTACTCCATAAATGTTTGGTATGTTGCCAAGCATACCTTCTACTAAAACAGTTCCTGACCCCATAAAAGGATCTAAAAGAGTTTCTATAGGTTGATATTTTTTATAGATTTTTATAATATTGCGCGAAATTGGATATACCATCATCGCGGGATAAGAATGTAACCCATGAGTTAAGTCATGGGTTGTTGAAAGCTTAAAGTCCCAAAAATCTTCGGGCAATGATTGAAATTCTTCTTTTATTTTCTCGTCAGTAATTGTCATCCTATACCCTTATGTCTATTTTATAAAAGTTTCACTAAAATTCAAACGCCACTTAACTATCACTAATCTATCTTTTTAATTATTAGTCTGTTTTCTAAAAGTAGTTTATGAATAAGATTTTTGCCTTGATCCCTATTGGTTAATGTCCTTCCATAGGAATTGACAAGCCGATATATGGCGTCTGTTTGGTCATAGCCCTCAGAATAATAAAAGATTAGACTGACATTGTTGTTTCCATAAAGATTATAATAATCAAAAATGCTTTGGAAATAAGAATAGTCAGCTTCGCTAAGAGAATGCCCATAAAATTTAATTTTGAGCAGGTCTTCATAAGCGCGAGGCAAAATACCCAGCGGGCTTTCCTCGAGCATCATTTTTCTATAAGTTTTGCTGAAAATTCTCAACGGCGCATATTCGTCACGCGACTGGATTATCTTATCATCAATGCCCAAAATGATGCTCGATTTAGTGCAGTTTTCGCCGCATTGTTCATTGCACAATTTTCCATGCACATTTATATGATAGCATATATCTTGTGTCGTTACAATATCAGACAAAGCTGTGTAGTTGAAATTCAAGACATGAGTAGACAATAGATCTCGGAATGAATGGAATAAGGCATTGTTATTATGGAAAATATCATCCATAGTCCTATGATTTGCACCTGTAGATCCCGTTAGTGCCGCAATCAAATTAGCCGCATTTAGCACGTATCCCTCATTGATTTTTTTATTTTGTGGATTGATTATATTATCCTTAAGATATTTGCAAAATCTTTTTTCGAAATTATGTAATTCTTGTAGAAGGTGCGCTAAAAACAGATTAAATTTGACACTTTCTGGTTCATTTATTAATCTATTATAGTAATAGCGACAATAATTAAACAAGTATTTTTTTATAGGTGTATTTATTATTTTGTCAATATTGTCTTGATGAATTTGACTCGCCGCCATACTCCAAATGCTTAGAGGATAATTTTGATCTATGTTAATGCAAACAGAAATAAGCGTCTGTAAGATGATATTTTCTATTGCGCACCAATCTTCATTTGAATTTCCATACGCCCTATAATACTCTAATAGAAGCCCTTCCCAAAAACCATTTACATTTGGTTGTTTTTTTATTAAACCAAATTTTTCGCCAGCAGTATCAATTATGGTTTTACGAAAGAAATCATTATAACTTGATTTCAACCCACAATGTAAATCAAATCCATTTCCTAAAATAAGTAGCTGATGAGCCACAAAAACATTACCGCCCCTGTATATTTTCATTGTTTATTGTAATACAAATTCACGCTCATTGTCAATTCATTTGGTAAGAATGTGTATCCTTGTTATGTTGTATAGGTTAGACTTTCTAACCTATACACTCACCACAATCAGTCTGAATCGAATTTTTCACAATACAGTTGCGCGAAACGATATGCCTCTGCCTTTAAATTGCAACAAGGCGACGACGCGGGTTGACTTTACGAAATGTAAAAATGCGGCGGGAAGGAAATATTTTACTGAAAAAATATTTTTAAAAGGCGTTTTAAAAATGCGGAAAAGCGGTATAAATATAGTGAACAAAGGAAGACGGTAGGCGTCGGATAGCCGACGGCGCAGTTTCGGTGAAAGCCGACCACCGCAGCCTCCCCAAGTTATAAAAAAATTTTATAATTTTAAGGAGATTTATTATGAAACATTATTTGCAGACGAGAGACAATAACAACTACGATTTGTTTGACGTATTTGACGACTTTTTCAAACCGATGTTCTTCGACGAGAGCAAGGACCTGAAAACGGACATAAAGGAAACGGAAGATTCCTACGAACTTGACCTTGAATTGCCCGGTTACGCAAAGAACGAAATAAAGATTTCGCTTGAAGGCGGATATCTTACCGTAAACGCTTCGAGACAGAAAAAAGAAGAAAATTCCAAGAAATATCTGCGCAGGGAAATTTCGGAAAGCACATCGAGAAGTTTTTACGTCGGAAACGAAGTTACGCGCGAACAGATAAAAGCCAAATACGACAACGGAATGTTGTTTTTGACGGTGCCCAAAGCGCAACCCAAACAGATTAAAAGCGATTTTATAGAGATAGAATAATCTCTGCACGAACCGTCCCCTGCGGTAAACGCCGCAGGGGACTTACTTTATTATTCGCCGCCGCATATCCCCTATCCAATCTGATTTTTATTTACCGCAAAATGCCGCTTACATACACTTTGGGTTGCGCGGGAAAGCCGTTTACGCCCCTCTTGCCGCCGTATATCAGCAAAAAAACCCGCGGTTTAAAGCGGGTTTTAAATGCATATTATTTAACCATATCGAACAGTAAAGCGGCGATTGTTTTTCAGCTGCGGTAGGGCTTTACGGGACCTATCCCTTTGAGGGCATCGAGAAGATTTATATCCTCTTCCGAAACGGTGAAATCCAGCTTGAAATTTTCGATTATGCGCTGTTTGTGGACGGATTTAGGCAGGGGCAGGCACCCGCTTTGCAGGCAGTACTTTATACACAGTTGGGCAAGCGTTACGCCGTACCTTTGCGCCATATCCTTCAATATGGGATTATCGAGGATATTGCCGGTAGCCATAGGCGAATATGCCTGCACCAATATGCCCGCGTTGCGGCAATAGCCCGTAACCGCTTCCTGCGTGTTGCCTATGAAAAAGCGGATTTGGTTTACCGCCGGCGTAACGCCCGTTGCGGCTATCAGCGGGGTTATTTCGCTTTCGTGGAAGTTTGAAACGCCTATTGATTTACATATGCCTGAACGGTATGCTTCCGTCATGCTTTCCCACGCGGCGATGTTGCCGGAAGTGCAGTCGCTTCCTACGTCGGACCACGGCCACGGGGCATGGATGAGATACAAATCGAGATAATCCATACCGAGGTTTTCAAGCGACATTGCAAGGTGGCTTTCAGCCCCTTCCTTCGTCTTTATATCGGCGGGAAGTTTGGTTGTGATGAACACTTCATCCCTTTTAAGCCCGCTGTCACGCACGGCTTTGCCCACCTGACGTTCGTTGCCGTATACATACGCCGTATCTATCAGGCGGTAACCCGCTTCCAACGCCCAAAGTGTTGCGTTATATGCGTCCTGCGGGGCGGATTGCCATGTGCCTAACCCCACGGCGGGAATTTCAAGCCCGTTGTTCAACACGAAATTTTTCATAGAGCACCTCTCACGCTTTTTAACTATTATAGCACCGCCGGGCGGGGCTGTCAACGGCGATATGCGGGCGGCGCGGGGCAATTTAATGTTGCGGGGCGTTTTTTTGTTGACATAAAGATGTAATTTACTTAAAATATTAGCTAATATACTATTATGAGGCGGTAAAAATATGAACGGCGCCGACGTGCTTATAAACTGTCTGCTTGAACAGGGCGTGGATACAATATTCGGTTATCCGGGCGGAACCGTGCTGGATATTTACGACGCGCTTTACAGAAACGGAAAAATACGCCATGTGCTTACCGCGCACGAACAGGGCGCGGCGCACGCCGCGGACGGGTATGCGCGCGCTACGGGCAAAGTGGGCGTGTGTTTTGCCACTTCCGGTCCGGGCGCGACAAACCTTGTGACGGGCATTGCCACCGCGTTTATGGATTCGGTGCCCCTTGTGGCTGTGACGGGAAACGTGGGAATGGCGTTTTTGGGCAGGGACAGCTTTCAGGAAATAGACATAACGGGCATCACCATACCCATCACTAAACACAACTTTATCGTAAAGGACGTAAACGAGCTTGCGGACACGGTGCGCAGGGCTTTTCACATAGCCAACAGCGGACGTAAAGGTCCCGTGCTTATAGATATACTTAAAAACGTGCAGGTTGCCGAATGTAACTACTCCCCCGCCGTGCCCGAAAAATACAGAAGCGACGAAGTGAACGCGGAGGAACTTAAAGAGATAGCCGCGGCGATAAACAAGGCAAAGAGACCGCTTATACTTGCCGGCGGCGGGGTTATAGCTTCCGGCGCGACGCAACTTGTTGAACAGCTTTCGGAAAAGTGCGGATGCCCCGTAACCTATACGCTTATGGGCAAAGGTTGCGTGCCGGACGATTACGAAATGTGTTTGGGAATGACGGGTATGCACGGTACAAAAGCCGCCGTTAAAGCCACTATCGCGGCGGACGTGATAATTGCGCTGGGCACAAGATTTTCCGACCGGGTTGCGCTTAACCGCAACGAATACTCCGCGGGAAAGACCATTATTCAGGTTGAGATAGACAACGCCGAAATAGATAAAAACGTAAAATCCGATTATCACGTTATGGCGGACGTTGCCAAAACGTTGCAGGCGCTTTTGCCTTTGCTTGAAAGCAAGCCCTCAAACGGTTGGCGCAAACAAATAGCCGAATATAAAAGCGCGGACGCAAAATCGCGGGAAAGCGGTTTGCTTTCGCACGCGGTGATAGACGCCGCGTGCAAACTTGCGCCGGAAGGAACTATTGCCGTAACCGACGTGGGGCAGCACCAGATGTGGGCGGCGCAACGCTATACCGTAAAATACCCGCGGGGATTTATATCTTCGGGCGGATTGGGCACGATGGGCTTCGGGCTGGGCGCGGCGATCGGCGCGTACTGCGGCACCGGAAGGACGTGCACGCTTATTACGGGCGACGGATGCTTCGGTATGAACATGAACGAGCTGATGACTGCGGTTGCGTGCAAGGCGAAAATAGTTATTTTGCTTATGAATAACGGAGTTTTGGGAATGGTGCGGCAATGGCAGAAAGTTTTTTATAACAACAGATTTTCGCAGACGACGTTGAACCGCGGCGTAAACTACGTTGCGCTTGCGGAAAGCATGGGCGCGGCGGGGCTGTATATCGAAAGCCGCGACGACGTTGAAAAGACGCTTGCGCGCGCCTACTCCCTTGCGGAAAACGGTCCCGTGCTTGTCGATTGCAGGATATCCTGCGACGAAAACGTTTTTCCTATGATAAAACCCGGCGCAAATTACGACGCGCAAATAGAACGCATAGAGGATAATTAAATGGCGGAAGAAAAGAAATATTTTATCGGCGCGCTTGTTTCCAACAAGAGCGGCGTGCTTACAAGGATATCGGGTTTGTTCACCCGCAGGGGTTACAACATAGAAAGCCTTAACGTATGTGCGACGGAAAACCCCGACATTTCGAGAATGACTATCATCCTGAAAGGCGACGATTACGTGCTGTACCAGATGATAAAACAGATGGACAAACTTGAGGACGTAAAAAAGATAGGCTGCGCAAACGAGTTGGACTGCGTTTACCGCGATCTGCTTTTGGTAAAGGTAAAAGCCCTGCCCGAAGTACGCAGCCAGATTGTGGAAATAAAGGACATTTACAAAGCCAAAGTTGTGGACCTTTCGCCCGATACAATGATACTTGAACTGACGGGCGACCCCGAAAAGCTGGACGCGTTTTTAAAGGTTATAACCCCCTACGGGATACTTGAAATGCAACGCGCGGGCGTGATTGCGCTTGCGCGCGGAGAACATACCCTTAAAGACCGCGATTGCTACGGGGACCACATAGGCTGAAAGAGGTTAAAATGGCTAACGAATTTTCACTCGGGGCGGATAAAAGCCCCCAACGTTCGCTTCTGCGCGCGTTGGGCTGGACGGACGAGGAAATAAACAAACCGCTTGTGGGCATAATCTGCGCCCAAAGCGACATAATACCGGGACATTCGCACCTTGACGACATTGCAAAAGCCGCCGCGGAGGGCGTTATTGCGGCGGGCGGAAAGCCCGTCATTTTGCCCTGCATAGGCGTTTGCGACGGAATTGCAATGGGACATGCCGGAATGAAATATTCGCTTCCTTCCCGCGAGGTGATTGCGGACGGCGCGGAAATTCTTTTGCGGGCGCACGCGTTTCAGGCGGCAGTGTTTGTGGGCAACTGCGACAAGATTATCCCCGGTATGCTTATGGCGGCGGCGAGGGTAAACCTGCCCGCCGTTATGGTTTCCGGCGGACCTATGCTTGCTGGGCGCGTCCGCGGCAAAAAAACTTCGCTTTCTACCATGTTTGAAGTAAGCGGCGCCTACGAGGCGGGAAAGATAGACCGCGAACAGCTGGAAGAATACGAAAGCAACGCCTGCCCTACCTGCGGAAGTTGCAGCGGTATGTTTACGGCTAACAGCCTTAACTGCCTTTGCGAGGCTTTGGGCATAGCTTTGCCCGGCAACGGCACCGTGCCTATGGTATATTCGGCGCGGCTTGCGCTTGCAAAAAAGGCGGGCGCGGCGGTTATGGAACTTTACCGCAAAAACGTACGCGCGCGGGATATACTCACGCGGGAAGCGTTTGAAAACGCTTTGACGGTGGATATGGCTATAGGCGCTTCCACAAACACGGTTCTCCACCTCACCGCCGTGGCAAGCGAGGCGGGCGTTGACGGCGTAAACCTTGATATGATGAACGCCATAAGCGAAAAAACGCCCAACATTTGCAGGCTTGCGCCCGCGGGTGAACACTATATCGAGGATTTGAACGAAGCGGGCGGAATATCTTCCGTCATGCGCGAGCTGGATAAGGCGGGGTTGCTCCGCACGGACGCCGCGACGGTATGCGGCAGGCTGGGCGAGGTTATCGCCCGCGCCAAACCCGCGGACGGGAACGTTATAATGGAAATTTCATCCCCCTACTCCGCCACGGGCGGACTTGCCGTGCTTAAAGGCAACCTTGCGAAGGACGGGTGCGTGGTGAAAAAATCCGCCGTGGACCCCGCAATGTACAGGCACTGCGGACCTGCCAGATGCTTCAACTGCGAAGAGGACGCGATGAAAGCCATAACGGGCGGGCAAATAAAAAAAGGCGACGTGGTAGTTATCCGCTACGAGGGCTGCGTGGGCGGCCCCGGCATGCGCGAAATGCTTGCCCCCACCTCCGCCATAGTAGGCGCGGGGCTGGGTAAGGACGTGGCGCTTATCACGGACGGAAGATTTTCCGGTGCGACGAGGGGCGCGGCGATAGGTCACGTTTGCCCCGAAGCGGCGTGCGGCGGAATTATAGGCATTGTTGAGGACGGGGATTTGATTGAAATAGATATCCCCGCAAACAGCGTTACGCTGAAAGTGGACGAAGCCGAAATAGAAAGGAGACTTGCAAACTTTAAGCCGATACTTAAAGAGGCGGACGGATACCTTGCGTATTACAGAAACAGCGTTACAGACGCGGCGCACGGCGCAGTCCGCAAAAAGGTGATTAAATGAAAGACAAAATAAAAGTTTACAAAGCTACGGGCGAAATTTCAAAATTGGATTTAAGCCTTATAAGCGGAAACATATATGTGCGCGGCGTGGAAAAGGGACCGTTGCGCGTTACAAAAAAGCGGCGCTGTCACGTTAAAATAACAGAGAGCGACGGGCTTATCTGCGTAAAGCAGGTGCGCAAGCCGATGATACGGCGCGCGGAAGTTACCGTTGAAGTGCCGTCCCATTGTATGCCCGAAATAAGCGTGAACGCCGAACAGACGGCTTTGGAAATTGACGGCGGCATATATTGCGGGTTCAAATTCAAGGGCGGCAACGGCGACGTTAAGATACATTGCGCAAATTTTGAAAGCGTGAACCTTTACGGCGACGGGCTTAACCTGAATATGGACGACGTTGCGGTGCGCAACGATATGAACCTGAAAGCCATGCAGGCGGAAATGACGCTTAACGGCGGTTTCGCCAACACTGTTATCGCCGAATTTAAAAACGCGGACGTGGGGCTTACGCAATTTACCTGCCGCGACGGCGACTTCAAACTTGAAAAAGGTAGCATAAACCTGAATTTTTGCGGTAAAAGCGAAGATTACGCCCTTAACCTGATTTCCAGACAGGGCACGTGCAACAGGGAAAATACCGAAAGCGGAGACAAAAACGTAAAAGTTTACACGGACAGCGCAAACATAGTTGTGGATTTTACAGAGGCGGAAAAATGATAGAGGAAAATGTGCGCAAACTTTTTGGGGAAATACCCGAAAAAAACGCTTACGGCGAAAAGGTTACGCTTGTTGCGGCGGTTAAAACCCAAACGCCCGAAAACATAAACAGGGCGATTGCCGCGGGAATAACCGATATCGGCGACAACCACGCGCAGGAATTCCGCGACAATTATCCGCTTATCTGCGGCAACCCCAAAAGGCATTTTATAGGCAGGTTGCAGACCAACAAGGTTAAATATCTGTTGGGAAGAACCTACCTCTACCATTCGATAGACAGGCTTGAACTTGCGGAACAACTCAACGCGAAAAGCCTTGCGGCAAACATCGTTTCGGACGTGCTTCTGGAAGTAAATATAGGCGGCGAAAGCGCGAAAGGCGGCTTTGAATACGGCGAATTGCCCCGCGCATATGCCGCGGTGAAAGCGTTTGACGGCTTGAAAATAAAGGGGCTTATGGCTATGTTGCCCGAAAGCGACGACGAAAAAAAATTGCGGGAACTTGCGCTTAAAATGCGCGCCGCTTACGACGGGCTTAACGACGGCGGATTCAGCTTCCTTTCCATGGGAATGAGCGGCGATTGGCGGCTGTGCGTAGATTGCGGAAGCAATATGATAAGGCTTGGCACCGCTATTTTCGGCGCAAGAAATTACAACCGCTGAATGAAGGATGGATATGTACCTTAAAGAACTGCGCTGTTGGCAGGATATAGCGGAAATTGTGACGCGCACGGGCGTACTGCCCTTTTTCAGGTGCGGCATAGACGGCTTTTCCGTAGAGGACGCCTGCCCGCCCGAACTGTGGTTTGCCGACGACAGGGACGGACCCTGGGAATGGAAAGGTCCCGTTGCAAGCAGCGGCGTATGCGTTTACGGAAAATTTTTCAACGGGAAAGCGGGATTTATCAGCCGCGAACTTTTACCCGACTTTGCAAATTACAGGCGCGACGGCTACGACTTCGACGCGCGTTGCGACGACGGGCTTGCGCCGTATAAGGATAAAATTATCTACGAGGCGGCGGCGAAGGAAAAGCGCGTTCTTTCCAAAAAGTTGAAATACATATGCAACTTCGGCAAGGGCGGATATACCGGCTTCGACGCGTCCGTCGCACGCTTGCAGGCGCAACTGTACCTCGTCATTTCGGACTTCGTTTACGAAACAGACAGGCACGGCAAACCCTACGGCTGGGGAATTGCGGAATATTCCACCCCCGAAGAACTTTTCGGCTATGAATACGTAAGTTCGGCTTACAAGCGCAGTCCCGAAAGCTCCCGCATAGAAATTATCGCACGCGTAAGCGAAAAGACGGGCTTGGACGAAAAACTTATCGCCGAACTTATATCCTATAAAATGTGACTGAAATAAAAAAAATTCCCGCAGTCGTAAATGCGGCGGGATAAATGAAGATAAAAAAGGAGAGGCTTTTGCCTCTCCCTTTGTTTTGTTTTAAAAGCTGTGTTGCAAATTATTCGCCCTTGAAGGGAAGCAACGCCGCAATTCTTGCACGCTTGATCGCCGTGGAAAGCTCTCTCTGGTGCTTTGCGCAGGTGCCGCTCATTCTGCGGGGAAGTATTTTGCCGCTTTCGGCTATAAACTTTTTAAGACGGGTAACGTCCTTATAGTCGATTTCGGTTACTTTTTCCTGGCAAAAAGCGCATACCTTTTTGCGGGGTATTCTTTTATAACTCTTTTTGAAAGCAGTTTTATTGTCTTCCATTTTCAATTCTCCTTAAAATCAGAACGGGATATCCGAATCGTCGTCGAAAGATTCCAACGCGGGCTTTTTTCTGTCTGCGGAAGAAGCTCCGCCGGGGGCGGCGTCGTATCCGTCGGACTGACTGCCGCGGGGAGTAAGGAATTCCACGTCGTTTGCAACGATGTCAACCGCCGTGCGCTTTATCCCTTGCGAATCCTCGTAATTGCGAAGCTCTATCGAACCGACTACGGCAACTTTATTGCCCTTTTTGGCGTATCTTGCCACCGTTTCGCCCAAACCGCGCCATGCAACGACGTTGAAAAAATCCGTCTTTCTTTCGCCGTCCGCACCGGCATATCCCCTGTTTACCGCTATAGCAAAGCGGCAAAGCTGCACGCCCGAGCTTGTTTCGTTCAATTCGGGGTCGCGCGTGAGGTTACCTATCAAAAATACTCTGTTCATATTTTTATCCTTATTTAACCGTTATAATTCTTCTTATAACTTCCGAAGTTATGCCTGCTATTCTGTCAAGCTCTTTAACTACGGCGGGTTCTGCTTCGAAGGTCATAAGCACGTAATATCCGTCGTTTTTGTAATCGACGGCGTAAGCGAGCTTTTTGGTTCCCCACTTTTCGGTGGAAACGACCTTACCGTTTGCGGCGGTTACAACGCCTTCAAACTTCTGCACAAGCGCGTCCTTCGCCTCGTCGGCGACGGCGGGATCGAGCAGGTAAAGCATCTCGTAAGTTTTCATAATTTCACCTCCCGGACTTAATCGGCATACCACCTACGGCATGCAAGGTTGAAAGGGATATATCCCATACCCGAAAATATTACAATATTTTCAAGGGCTTGTCAACTAAAAACAGCCAAAGTTTTAAATTTACGGCGACGGAACCGCCGACGACGCGCGCGCCATAAGCACTACTACGGACACGAGGTCGCCCAAAAGCATATCGCCCAATTTGGATTGTTTTTCCGTGGGCACGCCCTCTACCATTTCCGTCCATTTAAGCGTAACTTCCAGATCTTCCGGCTTGCTGAATGTAAGTATGCCCGCCTTATGCAGATCGCGCATACGTGTGTTGCGGGTGTTCTTCGTGACGTTGTTTATCATCTTGTTCACGTCGTTAAGGGTATAACTTTCTTCCCTGTCGTACTCCGCGCCGGAAGCCACCGTGCTGTAAAGCAATATGCGCCACAGCGGGGTGGGTTGCCCGTAGGTATAGATGCCCTCGCGGTATTCCGATCTGCCAGCGCCGTCTTCGCCCTGAATAAGTTTAAGGTTGCCGTCCTCGTCCCTCGTGTAGTACAAATACGCGGGGGAATAATATATTTTGCCTTCGCCCGAAGTGTAGACGGCGGTGCCGCCTTCAATATAGGCGTTGTATTCCTCTTCTTTCAGTTTGCCGTTATACCCGGCAAGTTCAAAGCTCTCTCCGTTCTTTATGTAGTAGATAAAGTTTTCGTCGAAAGATTCCGCTTCCTGCGGGACGTCGGTTACGGCAAGATATTCCTTTGCGGGCATATGCGCTACGCCGTCCGTCGCCTGCCCGGGCGCGTATATATCGTCCGAGAACAGTTGCTGTATGGTAAGTTTTTGTATATCCGCGGAAAGGGTGTTTATGGTGGAATCCTTTATCGAACCCATAAGTTTATCGTCTTCGGGGAAATCGGGGATTATTTCGCTTATCGTCAAATCGTGCATAAGCCCGTCTACGCGGTTCTGAAATTCGTTTATATGCACAACGGGAACGGTTACTTCCTCCCCGTTATCCTCATAGGAAACTTTTACTATAACGCCGTTGTCGTCCAGCGTGAGGTTGCAGATATGTTCAACGCCGTTGTCGTCGATATATTTGGCGGTATAGCCGCCCTCCCCGTCGGATTTAAGTCCGCGTATCTTATAGCACAGGTAGGCTATTACGGTGTTGTTGGTTTTGGGCTGAACGATGCCCACCACGTTGATTTTATCCACGAGGTGGCTTAACCAGATTTTGAATTCAAGCACCTTAACCGCTTCAAGCTCGCCTTCCTGCAAGGTGAGGTAATTGCCCGTAGCCTCGTTAAATTCGTCTATTATGTTCTGCGCGACGGGTAAAAGCCCCTTTACGTCGCCTATCGTTACGTCGTCCATGGTCTTTACCATGTTGCCGAGTTTGTTTATCAGGTCAAGCACGGTGGAAGCGCCGCCCGTGGCGGTATCGCCGTTTATGTATACGTAGGTGCCGTCATCTTTAAGGTTGCCCGGTATGTCCTTGATTTTAGTGTTTGCAACAAATATACCGGCGCCGGCCAATGCGCCGATAACTATTATTATTCCCAAAAGCAATCCAAGTAAAAACGATATAAAAGAGACTAAAAATCTGCCCTTTTTCACATTGTTTGCCATCGAAGATACCTCTGATTAGATTATACTATACCAAAGCCCAAAAATCAACTGTTTACCCGCACATATCCCGCTGTAAAATAAGCGCGCGGGAGGTAAGTTTTTCCGCCGTGTTCATCGCGGGATTTACGGCGCACTCCGCCAAAAGCGCCTTTAAAACTTCCGCGCAATTTTTCTTTTCCACGCCCGCGCGTATAAGCGCGTCGCCCTTTACGGCA
The DNA here is from genome assembly GCA_947627575.1 of uncultured Clostridia bacterium. Lineage (GTDB taxonomy): Bacteria > Bacillota > Clostridia > Christensenellales > Borkfalkiaceae > Coproplasma. The sequence continues at coordinate 40,670 of CANQWN010000003.1, read as the reverse complement.
AGTTGCTTTAAGGTGAAAGGAACGCCCTCTCCGCGCATTTTCTGCAATATACTTTGCCATTTAAGCACAGTGGGCGCAATTTCCGCGCTGTCCTTGCAAGCCGAAAAATCCGCCTGCTTCAATTTAAGCAAATCGTCTATGCAATCGTAATTGCAAACGATAAACCTGCGCACTTTGCTTTCCCGCGCGAGGCAATTATAATCGTACATATGCAGGGAAATAAGCCTGCGCACCCTTTCGGTAAGGCGTTTGGGCGCGGAAAGCCTTTCCAACGCCTCGCCGGCGATAATTTCGCCCAACTGCTCGTGATTGTAAAAATTTCCGTTCTGCGCCATACAGCGCGGCTTTGCGATATCGTGAAGAAGCGCAGCCCAGCGCACCCCCTTTTCCGCATACGCCGCCGCCCTGAAAGAATGTTCCAGCACATCGTAAAAATGATAGTCCGCGCGCTGAAATAAGCCCCTGCCGGCGGCAAGTTCCGGAAGCACGAAATCTATCACTCCCGTCTCGTCAAGAATACGCAAACCGTGCAATTGCCCCCGTGATATGCCGTATTTACCGTCAGCCATAAGCAATAATTCGAACTCGCCGAAAATGCGTTGGGGAACTATGTCGGAGATAAGCGCGGCGTTCTTTTTAGCGCCTTCGATACATTCTGCGGACGGCGCGAAGCCCGTCTGCGCCGCCTGCCTTGCAAGGCGCATAAGCCTTAACCCGTCCTCGCCGAAAACCTTGTCCGCGGGGGCGACGGTGTTAAGCGCGCCGTGAAGGATATCGTTTACGCCGTCCAACGGGTCCGCAATGCCCTCCTCCGCTATATTGTAGTATACAGCATTGCATCTGAAATCGCGGCGGCGGGCGTCAAGTACTATGTCGTCGGTAAAAAAGGTGTTTACGGGGACGTGCCCGCCGCGCACGTACTCGTCCGAGCGGAACGAAGCGTACTCGCAGGAAAAATCGCCCAAGGTGAACTTCACCGTGCCCGTATTTTTATAGACAGCCTTAATTACCGCCCCCTGTTTAAGCGCGGCGGAAATAAACTCTTCCGCGGAAGCGGGGGCGCATATATCGTAATCCTTTTCCCCGCAACAAAGCCCGGCAAGCGCGTCGCGCACGGTTCCCCCGACGAGATACAAGGGGAAAGGGCAACTGCGGGCGAGGGAAACCAACCGTTCGGGAATAGCAATCATACGGAAGCCTGCAATGTTAATTTTTTATATTATAGCAACTTTTTAAAATATTTGCAATTATAAAATAATTGTTATATAATTATACTGATGTATTACGTAATTGTAAACGAAATGAACCTTAAAGGCAAGCGGCTTAAATCGCTTGAAAAAGTGGAAGAAGTTTTCCGCCGCGCGGGCAAACCGCTTTGCGTGGAGCGCACGCATTACGCCGGGCACGCGAAAGAACTTGCAGAAAAAATAACTTCCGACGGGGAGAACAATACCGTAATCGCCATGGGCGGAGACGGAACTCTGCACGAAATACTTAACGGCTTTAAGGACTTTGAAAAGAACAGCCTTGCGCTTATCCCCTCCGGGACGGGCAACGACTTTGCCGCCTGCGCCGGAATCCCGCGCGACGCGGAAACCGCCGCGCGGCTTATAGCCGAAAGCGCGCCGCGGAAAATAGACTTTATACAGCTGGACAGCGGGTTACGCTCGATAAACGCCGTGGGAATGGGCATAGACGTAGACGTGCTTAAACGCACGTACAGCAAAAAAAAGACGGGTAAATTTAAATATCTGTTCAGCTTTATAGCCTGCCTGATGAAGTTTAAAAGTTACGATTTTGAGGTGGAATACGACGGCAAGCGCGAAACGCGCCACGGATTGCTTGCCGCTGTGGGCAACGGCAGACAGATAGGCGGCGGGATAAAAGTTTTCCCCGAAGCGAAGATTGACGACGGAAAGCTGGAACTTGTGGTTGTGGACTTTATTTCGAGGTTCAAGACGATAGGCGCGTTTATCAAACTTATGCGCGGGAAGATAAACAAGGTGAAACAGGTTACCGCTGTAAAGGTTGACGCCGTAAAATTTACGCCGACGAACAAAGATTACGTTATTCAGGCGGAAGGGGAACTTTATGAAAATATGCCCTTTTCCGCGCACATAGAAAAAGACAAATTGAATTTTTATCTGCCCTGATATGGTTGAAAAGTATTTCAGACAGATGCTTGAAGGCATCTCCACCGCGGTTGCGGTGGTGGACGAAAACAAATATGTGAAGTATGCCAACGCAGCTTTTAAAGCCCTTTTCCCCTCCGACAAAGATTGCGGCGGACTGGGCGAGGTTACCTGTTGCGCAAAATGCAACGGCGGCTGCGGCGGCGCGAAATGCGCGGGTTGCGAACTTTACAACGCCTTTGACGACGCGCACTTTCATAACCGTAAAATAAGCCGCAGGGTTTATCAGAAGATAGCCGCAGAAGGCGGCGTAAGCGACGTAAGCTATTCCATAACGGTAACGCCGTTGGGCGACGGGCTGTGTATGGGCGCGATAGAGGACGCTTACGAGCTGGAAATAGCCAAAGAGTTGCAGACGGCGAAAAACATTCAGCAACGGCTGTTGCCCGCCGGCAAATGGGCGGGCGGCAGGAGATATTCCTACCTCTACCTGCCTTGCAGGGACATAGGCGGGGATTTGCCCGACGTATACGAAGTGGACGGCGATACCTGCGGTATGATTGCGGACGTTTCGGGCAAGGGCATTTCCGCTGGTATGCTTTCCGCATTTGTAAAGGCGGCTTACGACAAGCGCGAATCATCCCCCGCCGCCGCAATTAAAAAACTTTCGGACAAGTTTGCGGAACTCAATTTGGACGAACGCAATTACGTTACCGTAGCCGCAGTGAAGATTCACGGGGACAGCATAACATATTCTATGGCGGGGCACAACGTGCCCATACTGTTGAAGTCCGGCGGCAGTATAACGCGGATAATGCTTAATTCGCCGCCCGTTTCAAATTGGTTTGAAAACCCCAACTACTTCGAGGACGCCATACCATTTAAAAAGGGCGACATACTTGTGTTGCTGACGGACGGCGTTACCGAATGCAGAAACCCCAGAGGGGAAATGTTCGGCGTGGACGGGGCGATAAAAACGCTTTCCGTGGCGCGCACGGGCGAGGACTTTATAAAGACGCTTGAGGACAACCTGCGGATGTTTTCGGACGGAAGTTTAAACGACGATATAACGGCGATAGCCTTTGATTTATAAATACAACGTTAAAGCCGCGCGGCATAATGCCGCGCGGCTTTGCTTTTGTAAAATTTGCGCCGTTATCTTGCCGCCGCTTCCTCTATCATAGCCCTTAAATCCTCTTCCTTTATTCCGCTATGATGCACTCCGCTTATCCTGCCCTCCGCGTCGAGAACGACCGTGTAGGGGAACGCGCCCTTGCCGCCGAGTATGGTGTATACGTTTACGGAAGAATTATCGTGCGTGAACAGCAAAGACCAATTGCTCCAGCTTGATTTGTTCAGTTTTTCGTCCGCGCTGTCTATCATATTTTGCACATCGGAAGACGACGTGCCGTTATCCGAATGTACCACAACCGTATTTATCGCGCCGCCGTAATCCCTGTTCACCTTTTCAAATGAAGGAAGTTCGGCAACGCAGGGATCGCACTTCGTATACCAGAAGTTTATAACCGTAACCTTGCCCAGACAATCCGCAAGCGAGAAGCTATCCTCTTCCACTTCGGTTTTGTAGACGGTATCGAGGACGAACAGAGGAACGTAGTCGCCTACGGAATAGATGCACCTGTAAAGGCTTGTATCTATCGCGGCATCTACTTCCGATATTTCCATCTTGCCGCTTACGGACGAGGAAACGTTGCCGTTGCAACTTATAAATACGGTGTTGGGATAACTGCCGTCGCCGCCGCAAGCAGAATAGAGTTCGGTTGAATTGTCCTGCGCGAAAACCATATCGTATGCGTTCCAGCCGTGTTCGTCTATATAACTTTGCACGGTTTCGGCGGGAACGCCGTTGTTGGCGTGCATAGCCACAATTACCGCCTTATCCTCAAATTCGGCTTTGTGCGCGTACAGCTCGTCTATCATTTCCGCCGCGAAATCGTTTGCGATTTTTGTGCTGAAGAACACGATTACCGTAGCTTTGTTTTTGCTTTCCGCAACGCTGAACCCTTCCCCTTCCGCCGCGGTGGAATACGTTTCAAACGAGGCGGTATACTGCTCTTCGGAAAGTTTTACGCTTGAAGAAGTTACGGGCGCGGGCAATATGAAGTTATAATATACCAATGCGCCTATAAGCACGCCCAAAGCAAGCGCCCACGCGCATATCTGCAACCACAGGTTGCGCTTTTTTATCTTTTTGCAAGCCTGTTCATAGCGCTTTTCGGCTTCGGAAACCTCAACAACGGGCGGAACTTCCCGTTGTTCGGTTGCGGCTTGCACGGTTTGGGGCTGTTCCGTAACCTGTTCGGCGGAAACCGCCGCGTCGCGCACGGGTTCGGTATTAACGGCGTCGCCGCCGTTGATAAACCGCGTTAAAGGCGCGCTTTCCTCCGCGGGTGCGGCGGGCGCAAAAGCCTGCACGGAAGCGGGCTGAACGAAAATTTTGCTCCCCTTCCACGTAATCGCCTTTGTGGGGCATACGGGCACGCAGTCGCCGCAATTTATACACTCGTGGTCGCCCACGTGGCGTATATCCATCTTACAGGTCTGGATACATTTTCCGCAATCTATGCACTTGCTTCTGTCCAACTTTACGCCCAACAGCGCAATCTTGCAGAACAAGCCGTAAATGGCGCCCAGAGGGCAGAAGAAACGGCAGAATACGCGATAGATAAATATCGCCGCTATCGCAAATACGACAAGCAGGATAAACTTCCAGCTGAACAAAAAGCCCAGCATACCGAAGAAATCGTCGTTGACGGCAAGCAGGCTTACCGAACCCTCGAAAGTGCCTGCCGGACAGATATATTTACAGAACGCGGGCACGCCCTTGTAGATGAGGGGCACGGCTATTACAAGCACTACCAAAAGCACGTACTTGAAATAGGAAAGTATGCGCGTGTATCTGCTTTTTTTAAGTTTGGGGGACTTTACTTTGTACAGAAGGTCCTGCGTAAGCCCGACGGGGCAGAAGAAACCGCAAATCATTCTGCCGAAAGCAAGTCCGAGAAGGGCAAGTATGCCCAATATGTAGTAAGGGGTTGACGTAGACGAGTTTGCAAGCGAAGCCTGCAATGCGCCCAGCGGGCAAGCGGCAACCGCACCCGGACAGGAATAACAGTTAAGCCCGGGCGTACAGATATTTTTCGTTGCGCCCTGATATATCCTGCCCAAAGCGAAACCGCGTATGTTTGCGTTACAAAGAAGGGCGGCGTAAACCTGAATTATTCTGCGGCGTGTGGGGGCGTGGTTCTTTATCCACCTGCCTGCGGAAATAAAGAAATTTTTTACTTTACCCAAGGCCTATACACTCCGTACATATATTTATAGCTTTTACAAGCACGTCCTTTATGCTTTGGTTGAAGACGCCCGCAATCACAAACGCCACGCCGATTGCGCCCACCGCTATCCTTACGCCGAGAATTACATACTTGTTGCCCAGCGCGCTTTTTACCTTGCCGATAAACGCCCCGAATTTTGAAACTTCGGCTTCCGCCGCGGGCGCCTTGACAAGCTGTTTTACGTATTCAAGCTGTTTTTGCGCGCTTTTCCCCTCGAATACGGCAACGCCGCAACACAGCAAAAATTCAACAAAAACGCACGGCAGAATAACTTTTACCATATCAAGTATTTCGCCGTTTACGTCGATATTGGGGAAATGCGACGGGATGGCGAGATAAACTATCGCGCCTATCGCAAAGCACACCCCCGCCGCCGCGCAAATTATCCAAAGAATCTTTAAAATTCTTTCCTGATTTTTTACATAGCAGAACTGCGAACGGTATTCTTCCGTAACGTTTGCGGGCATACGCTTTTTAAGCCTGTAAAGCGCATACCGCGCGTCCGTGCGGAGGGCGGGCTTTTGGCAGGGGAAAACTTCCCAAAGGATAAAGCCCGCAAATATCATCGCTATCCATATCCAGAAAGGCGCGGCAATTACTTTAAGCCCCGCCGAAACCTTTTCACGCGAGAACGGTGAAGAAAGCCCCGCCGCGGCGCCGTCGCCGTAAATTTTTAAAACCTGCCATATGAACAGCGCGCCCACGACAACGGTAAACGCACTGAATACCGCGCCGTATACAAGGCGCACCGTTTTACAGGTTTTGGGAGATATAGTTTTCATATTCTAACTCAACCATAGGTAAGCTATGCCTATCATCAATCCGAAAATGCACAGCATACCGACAAAATAGGGGAAAAACGCGGCGAAAGCCCCCCGCACCATACGCCAATATTCCCTGCGCGGGATACGGCAAGGCACGGTTTTATCGTAAGTTTTATCGTGTTTTTTAAGCGCGGGGTTATACCACTTGAAACCTTCTACGTTCATATCGGCTATCGTAGTTTCGGTATCCAGCGTATCGCGTTTACGTTCTCCCTTCTTCAAAATTTATTCCTCTTTGTTTTCAACTTCGTCCGTCTTTTTTTCTTCCGGTCCTCTGTTGATTATTTCGGTAAATTTTTTCTTTATTTTGGTGGAAATCTTCTTCTCTTCCGCCGCCGCGCGGGCAGCCTCCTCTTCCTCCGCCAAACGCAGAAGTTCGGCGCTTTCCTCTTCCGTATTGTACAGATGGCAGGCGCAGAAATGTCCGCTTTTTACTTCCTTGTAAACAGGTCTCGCCTTTGTGCATATATCCATGCACTGTTCGCAACGGGTATGGAATTTACAGCCTTTGGGCGGATTTACGGGCGAGGGTATATCCCCCTTCAAAATCACCCTGTTCATCTTCACGTGCACGTTGGGCACGGGCACAGCCGAGAACAGCGCGCGCGTATAGGGGTGCAGGGTATCGGTGAATATATCTTCTTTTTTGCCGTATTCCACCATACTGCCCAAATACATTACGCCCACTTCGTCCGAAATGTGTTTTACGACGGACAGGTCGTGCGAGATGAAGATATAGGTAAGCCCCAACGTCTTTTTCAGGTCGATAAGCATATTTATTATCTGTGCCTGAATGGAAACGTCAAGCGCGGAAACGGGCTCGTCACAGATGACAAGTTCGGGCTTTAACGCCAGCGCGCGGGCGATGCATATCCTCTGCCTCTGCCCGCCGGAAAATTCGTGCGGGTATCTTTCAAAGTAATGCGGTTGCAAGCCGCACGTTTTCATTATGTCTATTACGTAATCGTAAAAGCCCTTCTTGTCCACCAACTTATGTTGGCGCGCCGCTTCGCCTATTATTTCGCCTACGGTAAGACGGGGCGAAAGGCTTGCGTAAGGGTCCTGAAATATCATCTGCATATTGGGGCGGCGCTTATCGAATTCGCGGTTGGAAAGCGCGGAAACTTTTTCGCCCTTGAAATATACGTCGCCGCTTGTCACGTCGTACAGGCGGAGTATCGTTCTGCCCATAGTGGTCTTTCCGCAGCCCGATTCGCCCACGATGCCCAAAGTTTTGCCCTTTTCGATCTTGAACGAAACGTTGTCCACGGCTTTCAGCCACGCATTGGGTCTGCCGAAGAAACTTTTGCCTACTACGAAATATTTGCAGAGATTTTTAACTTCGAGAAAAGCGTCGGAGACGTATTCGTCTACTTTTTCAGCCATCTGTCTCCTCCTTTACGCTTTTTGCGGGTTTTTCAGCCGTACCTGCGGCGGGCTTTTTAGCCGTACTTGCTTTTTTTGCCGCGGACGCAGTTTTGGGTTTGGTTGATTTGCTTGCGGCGGGTTTTTTTGCCGCGGACGGTTTATCCGCGGGCGTTTCCGCCGTAGCGGGCGGCGTTTGCGCGCTTTCCTCGTAGAGATAGCACGAAACGCTGTGCGTGGGGGTCACCTGCACCATTGCGGGGTATTCGCCCGAACACTTTTTCATGCACTTTTCGCACCTGTCGCGGAAATAGCAATAGTTGGGCATATTTACGGGGTTGGGTACGAAGCCGGGTATACAGTATAAACTTTCGCTTTCCTGTTCCACGGTGGGTTTACTTTTCTGCAAGCCTATGGTATAGGGGTGAAGGGGTCTGTCGAATATGTCCTCGGCGGTGCCCGTTTCGATAACCTTGCCCGCATACATTACCACTACGTAATCCGCCATCTCGGCAACTACGCCCAAATCATGGGTGATAAGCATTATACTGCCGTTTATCTTATGTTTTATTTCGCGCAATAAATCGAGTATCTGCGCCTGAATTGTTACGTCCAAAGCCGTTGTGGGTTCGTCCGCAACTATAAGTTTGGGGTTGCACAGCAGGGCTATGGCTATCATAACCCTCTGGCGCATACCGCCGGAAAGTTCGTGCGGGTATTTTTTGTATACGCCCTCGGGGTCGGCTATGCCGACGAGGTTAAGCATCTGTATGCTTCTTTCCTTTACTTTCTTTTTGGAAATGCCCTGAATGTGCAGCTTGCCCACTTCGTCAAGCTGGTTGCCTATCGTAAAGACGGGGTTAAGCGACGTCATCGGCTCCTGAAATATCATTGCTATTTCCCTGCCGCGGACGGTGCGCATGGCTTCCGTGGGCATCTTTGCGATATCCACCACCTGCGTTTCCATCTCGTACATATTTCCGCCCAGCTCGTTCTTTCTTATTATCTTTTTGCCGTGCGAATCGAGTTTGTATACCGTGTTGCCGTTTTCGTCCGTCTGAGTTTCGTACACGGGTATTTTTTTGCCGTGCGAATCAAGTTTGAACATATCCGCCTTGAAACGGATACTGCCGCTTACTATCTGTCCGCTGGGGGCTTGGACAAGCTGCATAAGCGAAAGGGAAGTTACGCTTTTGCCGCAGCCCGATTCGCCCACGACCCCGACGGTTGAACCTGCGGGAACGCCGAACGATACGCCGTTTACCGCCTTAACCGTGCCCGCGTCCGAAAAGAAATAGGTGTGCAGATCTTCAAATTCGACGATGTTGTTTTCGTCCTTCATCTGCGTTACGTATTCTTCGGGGCGCACGCGGCGGTGTTTGCGCTTTTCGAAATAGCGTATGGATTTGGAATTTTCCTTTGCTATCCTGTGGGATTCCTTACGGGTTATATAATGTTTCTTCTTTTCCTGTGCCCTGTTTTCAGCCATACCGTCACCTCTTCATCTTCGGGTCGAAAGCGTCGCGCAAGCCGTCGCCTACAAAGTTGAAAGCGAGGATAGCAAGCGTTATGCACACGCCCGAACCCAACCACAAGTTGGGATAGAACTGTCTGTTTATGGCGTCCGACGCAAGGTTTATCATATTGCCCCAGGTAGCCGTGCCGAGAGGCGCGCCTATGCCCAAAAAGCCCAAAGTCGCTTCCATAAGTATTACGTTGCCCAAACCCAAAGTCATCGAAACTATCAGTTGGGGAATAACGTTGGGCAACAGGTGTTTGAATATCTTTTTGGCGGTGGAAAGCCCGGAACACTTTGCGGCAAGCATAAATTCCTGCTCGCGCAAGGACAGTATCTGCCCCCTTACAAGCCGCGCCGTGCCTACCCAACCGATAAGACATAGCATCGCCATCATTATATAAAGTTTCATAATAGACGCGGCAAAGCCCAACCCGTCAAGCACTACGCCCAAAATAAGCATTATGGGTATAGTGGGTATACAGCTTAACAGGTCAACTATACGCATTATCAGGTTATCCACCCATTTGCCGAAATAGCCTGCTATGCCGCCCAACACAACGCCCAAAAGCGTTTCCAATATTATCACCACAAAGCCTATCGTAAGCGAAACCCTGCCGCCGTACATAAGCCTTGTCATTACGTCGTAACCGGAGGCGTCGGTGCCCATCCAGTGGTCCTTCGATATGCCTGCGTTTATGTTTGCGCTGGGCAAATCGTACACCACGTCGTACGTTTCGTAAACTACGCCGTCTACCTCGTACCTCTTGATATCCACCGTGCCTATGGGCTGTACGTTTTTGGTATCGGGTATTGCGCCGCCGTTGCCGCGCCACGGCGAAAACAGCGGTCCTATAAACGAAAACAGGAACAGCGCAATTATCACCACAAGCCCTATAACCGAAAGTTTAGAGCGGAAAAAACGCTTTGCAACCGTGGCTGCGGGGGAAAGAACTTTGGCTCTTTCGGTAAGATTTTCGCCGTGAAGATCCTGTTCTGTTCCGCCGTCGCCTTCGGGCAAAGGGGTATTAAGTTTTTCAACGTTTGTATCTTCCATATTCCGCCCCTTATTTGCCGAGTTTTACGCGGGGGTCTACCACCGCATACATTATATCCGATAACAGTATGCCTATTACCGTAAGTATGGCAATGAACATATTATATCCCATTGCAAGCGGTATATCGCCCACTTTAAGCGCCTGATACGCCGTCTGCCCTATGCCGGGAATGGCGAATACCTCTTCCGTTATCATCGCGCCGCCGAAAAGCATGGGCAACGTTGAAGCCATAACCGTTACCAAAGGTATCATTGTGTTCCTGAAAACGTGCTTGTAAATTACCTTATTTTCGGAAAGGCCTTTGGCGCGCGCCGTGCGGATGTAATCGGAATTCAGCACTTCAAGCGTGTTGGTGCGTTGGTAACGCATATACGAGCCGACGTTAAGCATTACAAGCACCGTCATAGGCATTATCATATGCCACAGCATATCGCCGAATTTTTCCGCCCCGGAAACGCCTATCGGCAGACTGCTTGACTGCAAGCCGCCTACTTCAAACCAACCCAAATCTACGGCGAACCACTTTATGAACAGGTTGCCGAGGAAGAACGTGGGGAACGCGGTAAGCGTCATGCAGACTACGGTTGCGCCGTAGTCCAATTTGCCGTACTGATTGCAGGCGCATTTAATGCCGAGGGGAATGGCTATGATAAGTTCGAGAATCATAGACACGAAGGATATAGCGAAAGATATACCCATCTTGCTTTTGATTTCGTAAGCGACGGGGGAACCCGTCTGGAACGAGGTCCCCATATCGCCCTTGAAGAAATTGCCCAGCCACGTGAAATAGCCCTTAAGTATGCCGCCGAAGCTGTTGTCGTCCAAACCGTACAACGCCTTTATGCGGTTGAATTCCTCTTCCTTCAATATACCCATATCAAGCTGCGTCCTGAACTGTTCTTCAAGATACTGCACGGGCATTATGCGGAGGAGAAAATATATTATCATCGATACGCCCAAAATGATAAACGCGCACAAAAGCAGTCTTTTTATTATATACTTGACCATAATTCATCCTGTTATGGCTTATTTAACGTAATCAACCTTCCAGATTTCGTCTATAAGCCCTATTTTGTCGTTGGGGTTGGGGTTAAGCGAATTTTTGTCGATAACCTTGTTGTTGTAAACGCAGAGGTCGTGACGCTGATAGGTGGGAAGTTCAACCGCCAACTGCATTACGTAATTGAGACAGGTGGAATACTTTTCTATACGTTCTGTCTGCGACGTAGTTTGCCTTGCTTCCATTATCTCATCGCTGAGCAAATTGATTATCTCGCGCTCGTCGTCCCAACCGTCGCCGGGATTGCCGTTAAGTATTTCGCGATAGCCCCAGTTGTAAACGCTGGTAGCCATACTGTCCTTATGGTAAACCTGATACATATCGGGGTCTACGCCGGAAGTCCACGCCGCCGCCCATACCGCAAGGTTGCCGCTGGACAGCTTTTTAAGCGCCTGCAAGTCCGTCCTTACCGTAATTTTAAAGCCTATGCTGTTAAGCGTTGTCGCCGCGGTAGTGAACATATTATACGCGGGGTGGTCGCGGCTTTCGCCGGCTATCGTGAAGTCGTATTCCAACTTCTTGCCGTTCTTTACGTATAAGCCGTCGTTGCCCAACGCATAGCCTGCGGATTCAACCTTTTCCTTTATCTTATCCACGTCGGTGGTGAAAGCTATATCGGGATATTCGGTACAACCCTTGGGATATGCCCACGATGTGGTGGACATCGGGCGGTAAATTACTTCGCCCAAAGTGGTGCTGTAATAGTTGTTGATTATGGAAGAAGTATCCATAGCCATCATTATCGCCTGCCTTACTTCCATATCGGGTACGTATTTGGGGTTGATGCCCACATAGCCGTAACCTGCGTTTGCGTAGTGTGTGTAGGACATAAAGTCGTTGCCCTGTACAAGCCCCAACTGTTCGCGCTTGGCGTTGGGTTCGCCGTAGTCTATTTCCTGCGTCTGAAGGGCGCTGAACACGCTTGAATCGGGATATACCTTATAGCGCAGGTATTTGATTTTTGCGTTGGAAATGCCGGAACCTACCGTTTCGAAATAGGGGTTGCGTTCAAAGTAAACGATGTTGTTTTTGAGGAATTCCGCACGGGAAGTGGCGGCGCCGCCGTTATCGTCGGAAGCCATGTACGCGCCCGCGCCTACGGGCAAGCCGTTTTTGTTGGTTGCCCTTAAAACTTCGTTATAGAAATTGATATCGCCCATCTTTACGCCGAAGCCTTCGCCGCTTTCCGCCTTGGCGATATAGTCAACGCCCTGATACGTGCCGGAATAGTAGTGCATGGGCGCGATGGGAATGGAAAGGTTCCATATCGCCTTGGGGTCTACGCCGTTTATAACTACTTTAAGCACGTCGTGTTCGCCGTCGAGATCTTTGCCGTTGAAAGTACTTGTTTTATAAGTTGTGATGCCCGAAATAGATTCTACGGGGTCGCTTACGCTTGCGAAATATGTGGTGCGTTCGTCCATTGCAAATTCGGTAAGCGCGTTGCTTCCCGTTGTCCAAACGGTTACAAGGTCCCTGATGGAAGTCCTTGACGTGTATGTTTCGTATACGAGATCCACGCAATATTCCTTGGTAATTTGCAGGTAAGCGTAATCCGCGGTGCAGTTATGCGCGCTTACATACTCGTTGATTTTCGCGTCGGTGGTAAGTTCCGCTATGGCGTCGATATTTGCCTGCGCGCCTACCGTGCCGACGATACCCGCGCCCTGAACGTAGGCGTCGAGGGTGGTGAGGTACTTGCCGTCGGCGCCCTTTATCCTTTCTATCGAGCCGTCGTTAAGCGTCCTCGTCTGTTCGCCTATTATGCCCTCGGCAAACAGATACGCCTGCCATGCCTGCGTGAAGTTATATTCTTCCTCGTAGGAATCCTGCCAGCTTGTTTCCTGCGAAGACCAGTCGGAATTGATTTCTTCGAGGAAAAGTTCCTTAACCCTCTTCAGGTCTTTTTCACCCTGCTCGTCAAGTTCGGCATAGTGCTGGGGATCTTCGGACCAGTTGTAAAGCGCGTCCAACCTCGTCTGCGCGTCCGCGTAGAACGAAGAATTTGAACTTATTTCGCCGTCGTCGGAAACGTTTCTGTCCTGTTCGCGGTAAGCGTTAAGCCCCTGAATGTTCGTTGAATAGACGGTTGAGGAACCCGTATATACGGGGTCGAGGTAGACGTACAGATTGAAGAGAACGTCCTTGATTGTAAGATCCGAACCGTCGCTGTACTTTATACCGTTTTTGATCAGTATATCGTATTCCGTCCTGCCGTCCATAGTGCCGTTGTTAACTTGCGTGCCCGTGCCCACCTGCCTGGTATCGTAATACTTGGTGGTGTAGTCCAAAGCTACGGTGGCTTCGTTTTCGCCGCATGCAACTTCGCCTGCGCTGTCGGTAGTGAACATGGAAATTTGCGTCATGTTCGCGATTTTGCTGTCCTGCAAGGTGCTTGAATAGAACGGGTTGAAGTTCTGGTCAAGCGCGCCTATCGAAAGCTGCAAAGGGCGGGTTTCGGTATCGAGCTTGCCCTTTTTGCAACCCGCCGTAACGCCCGTAACGGTTACGGTGGTGCAACAAAGCGCCGTGCAGAGAATGCCTTTAAGTACTTTATTCATAAATGTCCTCCATTTTTTTCCTGTATTAATAATCAAGGTGTTCGTTTTCAATTGTCACGTCGGGATATGCGGTAAAGAACGCTTCGTCCGTGCCCGCATAGCCGCAGAGCCAATTGTTTCGCCTTTCTTCCGAAATGTTTGTTACGGTACTGTTCTGCGGCGCCGTAACTTTCATTTCCGCGCCGTCTATATCGACCTGTAACGTTGCGCCGTCCGCAACCGCCGCCGCAAACATATACAAACTTACGGAAGCGCCCGATCTGACGGTTACCGTAATATTTATATCTTTAAGCGTAAGCCCCGTAATTTCCGCTTCCGCGGCAATTTTGCCGAATATGGCGGCGCTGTTGCCGTTTTGCATCTGCTGTACGAAGTTCAGCCCCGAAAGGGTGTGCCCGTTGCCCGCTATCTTGCCGCCGTATTCGCCGGTAAACAAGTTTGCGGTAACCCTCGTACAGTCGATATCCTGATAGATATAGTAATTTTTATACTTCCCGCCCGACTTGTTGAAGCCGTTGCCGAACATCGAACGAACCTGTTCCGCCGTCTTGATGATGTTCCACTGCCCGGGGATGTATTTTGCGTATACGCATTCGTTTTCGTCGTTCTCGGGTTTGGTGAATTCCGTGCCGGCGGGCAACAACGTTTCAAGCGATTGTTCCGCATAGAAATCAATGAATGTGTGGGTTGTGCTTTCAAGCGGGGTTTTGTCGTCCAGCTTTACTTTGCCGGAAGCGCTATACGTTATGCCCGAAAGCAAATCGCCGGGATTTACGGTGTATTCCACCGTTTCGGTTACGGGTCTGTTGTTGGCGTCCACCACGGGCACGCCGTCTTCAACTTTTTGCACCTCTTTTACGGCGGTTATGCTTTCCGTGCCGCCCAACCTGATTTCAAGTTTTCTGTCCTGTACCCACGTTGCGGCTACTATCAGGTGCGCGTTGTCCTCTATATACAGCCTTCTGCCGCCGGGGAAAACGGCTTCCCCCGTGGTCTTTACAATGCCGTTCTGTTCGTCGGCGTACACGGGGTTGCCGTCCGCGTCAAGTTCAACGTATTCCCAACCGGTAAAAACATAGTCCCTGCGCGTGATTTCTTCGTCGAACGTATCCACGCCTATATTTACTATGGGCGAACCCGCCTTGTAATACATATCCTTTTTGGTAAGGCTGCCCCTGAACATACCGCCGTTGGAATAATAGGTTACGCAACTGTGCATACCCGCGCTGTCCAGCCTTTCCTGTGCGCTTTTCATACCTATTTTACAACCGGCGGCAACTGACGCAACCAACGCCGCCGCGGCGATTACCAACAACGCCGCAATAAATCTGATCTTATGCTTCACCGTCAATTCTTCCTCTGATTTTTATTAGCCGCATTGCGGGCTTTCAGTTTTTGCGATATCAACAGCGCGCCGAACAGGGTGAAAAGCAACAGCCCCGTGCCGCCCGCCATAGTTCCGGTATCTATGCTTCCGCATCCGCCGCAACCTGCGCAACCGCCCTTTTTGCCGCCTTCCTGTTCCTCGCCTGCGCCGCCGTCTGCCGCGGTAACGGTTATGGGCACCATCACGGTAAGCCCGTAGCCTTCCATCTGAACGTATCTGTTCAATTCGGTAAGTTCGCCGGAGAACGCCGCCGAAAGGGTTATAAGCGACATATCCGCGTTTTCGCTTGAATAATCGTCGTAAGTTACGGTAAGTTTAAGCCCCGTCATATCGAACTTTTCGCCGGCTTTGTATTCCGACTTGTGCGCGCTGTCTTCGGCAATGCGCAACGCAGTGGGTTTTACCGCTATGCCGAACTTCGCCTTGACGGGTTTAAGCGCGGCTTCGGTGGAACCGAGTATCGCCGCCCTGTCCTTGCCCTCGTTGAGGAATTCAAGCTGTTTTTCGCTTCTGATATTGTTGTAAAGCCTGTGAGTTTCCTTAACCTTTTCGGAAAATGCGCTGACGAGTTGCTTGTTGGTATCGTTCACTTCGAGGTTCATCCAACTGTTGATGGTCTCCTCGCTTTCAAACCCGTCGATATTGTTCTTTACCGTGCGGGTGGTGTCGTCCATAAGCTCGCCCAAAAGCACTTTGGTGCCGAAATACGCGGAGAACACGTAATTATCGTAACCTATTCCGTTGGTGGGATATTCTATCCTCAACGTGCTGGCGATTTTGTTGGTGTTTATATCTGCATAGTTGAGGAATTCGTTGTAGAAGTTGGTGTAATACATCGTGTAATACGCAACCGTGGTTCCGAGGAAGGCTGGCGTATCGTAATCTTCGCTTTCAAGCACGGGCGCGTTTATACATTCAAAGCGGTAGGTGGTAATCGGCGTAAGTTCAAATGCGCCTGCGCCTATTATCTTTACGCTGTAAGGCAATACCACGCAGTTCAACAGGCTGGTATCGGAAGTACCGCGCCTGCCCGCGCCGGAGAACGCGTGCCCCTGAATTTTTTGCGTGCCCTCCTTTACGGTGTAGGTAAGTTGCCCGTCCACCGCAACAGCCGTGCGCGCCGTGGGATAATAGCAAAGCTGGTAAGACTGCCCGCCCGACATTTCGTTTACTACGTTTTTGTAAAGCACGCCGTCCTCGGCAAAGAAGATTTCGTTGCCCTGTTCCACCGTCACCGCGGTAAGCTGCCTTGCGTTTGCAAATACGCCGTCGCCGAAACTTTCAAGCGAGGCGGGCAGGGTGACTGACGAAACCGCTATGCCGTCGAAAGCCTGTGTACCCAAACTCTTCACGGCAGGGATTGAAAGCGAAACGGCGGCTACATTATAGAACGCGCGCGTGCCTATTTGTTCTGCGGCGGAAAGATTGAGTTCCGTCAAAGCTACGTTTGAGAACGCGGCTCTGCCAATGTTCTTCACTTTGTCAAGCCCCGTTACGGAAGAAAGCGACGTACAGCCCGAAAAAGCGTTTGCCGAAATTGTATCTACCGAATAAAGGTCGATTGATTGAAGAGACGTACAGCCGTAGAACATACTCGCGCCGATAACTTTCATCGCGTCGTCCCACGTAACCGAAACAAGCGCGCTGTCGCCGTTATACGAAGCAAAAGTATAGTCGCCGGAATCAATCGAACCCGCCCCGAAGGTTACGCTTTCAAGCGAAACGCAACCGGAGAACAGGTATGCGCCCACGTCCTGCGTGGAGGAAAGCGAAACTTCGGAAAGTTCGGTACAACCCGCAAATACGCTGTTGCCCAACTCTCCCGCAGAGAGCGGAAGATTTATCGCCGTAAGCGCCACGCAATCGGCAAACGCGCGGTCGCCTATCGATTTAAGGGAATCGCCCGTACCGAAGTTCACCTCTTCAAGCGAGGCGCAACCCGCGAACGCTTCCGCGCCCACGGAAGTTATATTATTGTTGAAAGTTACGGAGGTAAGCGCGCTGTACGCAAACGTCCTGTCCTCAATGGCGGTAACCCCCGCGGGGATTGTTAAAGCGCGTATACCCGAATTGTAGAACGCCCCTTCGCCTATCGAAAGCACCCCGGTGAGGTCAACCGTGTCTACGCCGTCGTCGAACTTGCTGTCCGCAAAGGCGTAAGCGGCTATCGCCGTCGTGCCGGGCTTCAACGCGAAAGACGAAGTTATAAGCGAGGGCGCGCGCACGAGGATTTCGCCCGAATAAACCGCGCCGCCTTCCTCTTCGTAACCTGCGCCCCACTGCACGGTTGAAACGCCGCTGCCTTCAAAGCAGCCCGCGCCTATCGTCGTTTGCGAACCTGCGGGAACGGTAAACGAAGTAAGCGAAGTGCAGTTTGCAAACGCATAATCGCCTACGGACGTCAACGGACGGTTGAAAATAAGCCGCGAAAGTTTGCCGCATCCGCTGAATGCGTGGTCGCCTATGCTGAACGTTACGTCAGCGGGGGTTGAATCGCCGCCGAACGTAACCTGTTCGAGATTGGTACAGTTGCCGAACGCGCCGCACACTACGGTGGTCATTACGCCGGAATTCAGTTCGGTTATCACCGAAGAACCGGGGATTATGCCGTTGTTAAGTTCAATTTCGGAAAGGGAAGTACAGCCGTAGAACATACCCGAGCCTATCGCCGTATAGCGGTCGGTTTTTACGCTGTTAAGCGACGTACAGCCCGCAAATACGTTTGCGCCCGCGGTGTGCAACCCCGATATATCTATGGAAGTAAGCGACGTACAGCCCGCAAACGCCATGTCGTTGGCTATACCTATCTTATCCATATCTATTATTTCTTTAAGTTTACTACAATCTCTGAACGCCGTCTGCCCTACCGTTATAACTTTGCAGTTTGTAAGGTCGAGGGTTTCAAGCGCGGTACAGCCGCTGAACGCGTCCGCAAGTATGAGGTTTAAATCCGCGGTGTCGGCTTCGGGTAAGTCGCCCGCCTGCATTTCCTTTATAAAGCATACTTTTTTAAGCGCGGTGCAGTTGAGGAACGCGCGTTCGTCAATCTGCGTAACCGTTCTGGGGATAATAACCGTTTCCATCGTGCGGTTATCTTCAAACGCCTCTTCCCCGATATACATAATGTTTTCGTCGTCGGGGATAAACACAACCTTTTCGGAGCCGTGGTACTTATCAAGCGTGAGGTTTGAAATTTCAAAAGGATCCTGTACGCTTAATGTTACGCTTGCCGTCTGCGAAGTGGCGTTGCCGTTGGCGTCTAACATAGTGGCTTTTATAACGGCGTTGCCGCGCTCGTTTTTGGTAACTACCGTTGCCGTTCCGTTCCCGTTGTCGGTTACGGTTGCAAACCTTTCGTTACCGCTGCTCCAACTGAAGCCGAGGTTTTCTATGGGGTAATACCATGGATCGGGCAATACTTCCAGCTCGAACGTCTGCCCGGCGTTCACCTGAATGGTGCCCTGCGCTTTTTGGAGGGCGAGTTTGCTGTTTTCTATCGGTCCGAAACTTATGGTGGGAGAAGGAAGTTTCCTCTGCGAATCCTTTATCTCCACTTTTATCTGATAACTTGTGCCCTTTGAATCGAGCACCGTCAAAGTTGCCGTGCCTGCCTTTACGCCGAAAATTTCGCCGTCCTTTACTTTAAGCAAATCGGGGCGCGCGCACGTCCAGCTGTAATTGGAAGGGCTGGCGGAACCGCAATCCAACTTTACGGTATAAGCCTCGTTTACGTCCAAAGTCATGGAATATTGGTCGGCATAGGGCGGAACCGTGCTTGCGGTTTTGCTTATTCTGCCGTCCGCGAGGGATATCGAAAAGCCGTCGCTGTTCTGGTTGGCAACGTTGGAAGGTTCAAAGTATATGCCGTAAACCGTATGGTTGAGGGCGTAGTCGTCAAGCTGAACATACAGCTTGTTTTTGTATTTCTGATAGAAATCGGTTATCTCTATCGATACTGTGGTGGTGCCGTTCTTGTTGGCGTTGTATATAGGCGTTACATAGTCCGTACACATATTAAGTTCGGGATATGAAAGCCCGTTTTCGTCCAACGTCTTTTCGGAATAGCACAGAAGCACGGACTGCGCATAGTGGTTATCGTACACGTCTATGTCGAGATAAACCCTTTGCCTCTTTTTGCCGTCCACTTCGTAATCGTAGTACCTTATGCGCGAACCCGTCATTACGGGCGCGTCGTAGTCTACGTAGAAATCGGTGACAAAGGTATTTTCCGCATTTGCGGAAGGATCGTTTATGTCGTCCGCCTTTCTGTAAAAGTTGAATTCCATGGTGTACTTATCGTTGTTGATAAGCCCCATCTCTTCGGGTTGAAGTTTTAAATCCACAAGCGCGGGATGTGCGCTGCCGCCGCCCGCGTAAGCCTTGCCTACCCTGTACTTTTCGCCCTCGTATACAAGTTCGCCCGTATAGGAATTGTAAATTTTGAAAGTTACGAGTTCCGCGTTCCTCAAAAGTCCCGCATAAAGCGAACGTATGCCCGTTGCGGTCAGATAGTTATCCACGGCGGTGGGTCCGTTGAAGATATTGAAGCGGGAAACCGCGCAATGTTCCTCTTCCACGTAAACCTTTTCAACGCTGTCGTCGTCCTCGTTCTGAAGATATGCAAATCCGCCCATGGGAACGGCGTACTTACCGTTGTAGTAGGTTGCGTAAAGTTGGGTTGCGAATACGCTTTCCTTCGGTTTTTCGTAATCGGGAAGCGAGCTTTTATCTATTTCCGACATCTCGTAGCAGTCGTAGTCGAGCATGGGCGCGGCTTCCCAATCGCCGTAGAAGCCGAGGAAAGGCAGGTTGAGGTCGCACTGTTCCCCGTCGGAAGACGCGAGGCTTATGAAGCCTTCCACATACATGCCGTTTGCAAAACTATCGTCGAGATATTTCTTTTCTGCGGCGGAAAGGGTAAGTTTTACGCCTATCTTCGCCGTGCCGCCGCCCGTAACCGTGACTGTATCGGCGGGAACGCCGTCCACCATGATTACCGGCGCCACATCGTCCAGCATATACGCCGCTTCCGCAACGGCAAGCCCGTCTACCGCAAGCGTTTCCGTGAAGAAACGGGGAATTATATCGAAGGTAAGCGACTTGCTGCCGAAGTTGTTTACGCTGAATTCAAATTCATATACGCCCTTCTTTTCTTTGTCGGCGTACAGTTCTATTTTGGGTCTGTTGTCTTCCGATCCGCCCTTCACGTTTTCTACTGTGGAAAGATATGCCGAAGTTGAGAAAATGTTGGCGAGGGTAGCAAGCCCGGAGCCCTGCTTCCTCGGCGAATAGGGAAGTTTTTCCTCGTCATAGACGAGAGTTGCGGTACTCATAACAATTTGGTTTGTAAGCCTTGTAAGTTCAGAGGCGTTCAAACCGCTGTTTTTGTCGCGCAGGTAGTCCTTTACCAAAGCCATAAGCCCGGCGAGGTTGGGCGTTGCCATAGAAGTGCCGCTCATTTCCTGATAGCCGCCCGCAACGGTGGAAGTTATTTCGCCGCCGTGGGAAGTTACGTCGGGTTTGAGTTTGAGATCGGGAGTGGGGCCCCACGACGAATAGTCGTTCATAAAAGGTCCCGCTTCGTAAGCGCGGCTTATCTCTATTTCGCCCGTCGTCCTCAACCTTGAGGGGTTGTTGGGATCGGCGGTAAGTTTTATGCCCGCGTCCATCGTAATGGAAACGGTGGGGATGGGGTCTACTATATCTTCGAGGGACATCCTTACGGTGCCCGCCACGTTGTTGTAGATAATTATCGCGTCCGCGCCCTGTTCTTTCGCTATTATAACCTTGTCCTTGAAGTTCAGGGTGCCGCGCTGTACCACCGCTATCATCTTCTGCCCCGACTGTTTGTTTGCGAAATATCTGGAAACGGAGCGGTAGTCGCCCGCGTTGCCCACGCCGGGAACAACCACATAGGTGTAGGTTGCGCTTTGCTCTTCGCCCAACATCTGGTCTACGAAGTCATAGGGGACGGAGTTGCCGTTGCTGGCTTCGGTGAAATATATGGGGTCGGAGCCGTTAGCCATCATATAGGGCGAAGTTTGCCCGTTTATGGAAGCGACGGACATAGCCCCCACGAAAGTAGAGGGCGAACCTACGGTGCCGGAATCGGGGTTGCTTGAAAGGTTGGTACCGAAATCGCTGCCGAAGCCGGCGCTGTATTCGTTGCCTGCCGCCGAAATAAGGCTTATGCCGTGTTCTTTTATTTTGGTATATACCGTTTTAAGCTGGTCGCCTTCGGTATCGTTGGGGATATCCAGCGACGAAAAGCCGCTGGTGGTGCCCAAACTCATATTTATGATATCCACGCCCAAAGTTACGCAGTCGTCGAGGGCGGCGATTATATCTTCGCTGGTGGCGCCGCCGAGATCTTCGCTGTTGAGGTCGTCGGTGAACACTTTGCAGATTACAAGCTGGGCTTCCGGCGCAACGCCGCGGAATTTTTCGTTGACGAGATTGCCGTCCTTATCCACATAGCTATCCGCCTTGCCCGCAACTATGCCGGCAACGTGCGTGCCGTGTTGGGAATATGAGGGATATACGTCCGCGTCGTTATCCGAATAGTCGTACGCGAACGGAACTTTGTCGTTTATATACAGGTCGTTCAACGTCAGCGTCTGTCCGTTGATGCGCGAGCGGGTAACCGCGGTAAGCGCGCCGCTATCCAACGCGTTTTTGACGTGCTGACGGTCGAAACCGAGGGTTGCGGGCATTTCCGAAAACGCCTCGTGCGTGTAATCCAACCCCGTATCGAGAATGGCTACGGTTACGCCGCTGCCGTCGTACCCGTCCGCAACCTGTTCGCTTGAATCGTATATGCCCGTCCTGTAAACGTTGCTGGGGTTTGTTTGCGCCTCAACCGCGTCCACGTGCGCGTACGTACGGGAAACGCCCGTAGACTGTACGCCCGCAAAGGCGCGCATTTCGGCAAGGTGAACGGTGTTCACCTCTATCGCCACGGCGTTTATTACCGTGGTGTATCTGTCCACAAGGGTATAATTTATCCCCTTGCCCGCAAGTTTTGCAAGGAAAGCGTTCTGCGAAGCGGTTATCTCTTCCAAAGCCTTTCCGCCCTCGTACGTGCTTGTATATTCGGCAACGGACTGTTCGCCCGTTCTGTCCGCAAGCGCAGGCGTATCAAGCCCCACTATAACCGTGCGCGTATCGTAAACAGTCGCGCTCTCTTCGGCGGGCGTTTCCGTGCCGGAATCTATTACGCTGTCGCTTAACTGCTGCCTTGCAAGCCCCGACACGTCCACTTTGCCCGTAAGGTCCTTGAAAGTTACCGCCTGTTCCGTGGGTGCGGAAACTGTATCGAACGATTTTTTACCCGAATCCGCAAAGGCAAGCGCCTGCCCTACGGTAAAGGTCGCCGCCATTGTTGCCGTAAGCGCTATGCAAGCCGCGCGTCTTATCCTGAATCTTCTCATAAGCACCTCCGTTATTATTCCGCCGCGCGTGCGGTTATGGTTACGGCATAATCCACAGTGCCGTTCTCTTCGTCGGGCGTAGCCGTTATCTTAACGTCGTACTGCTCGCCCGTGGGTGAGGTGAATACGAAAACGGATTCGCCCTTTTCTTCGTCGTAACTTATTTCTTCGTAAGTGAAGTTCACTTCGTTTCTGTCGCCGTCTATGCGGATTACCGTGCCTTCGCCGTCAAACATCCAGGTATACGTTCCGTCGCTGACGTTCAAAGTGTAGTACATATCGTAAAGTTTTAACGTATGCTTGCTTTCGTCGTTGGACGAGGCGTTAAGCACAGCGTAATATCTTAACACTTTGCCGGAATTATCTACCCTTCTCAAAGTGAAATAATGCAACCCCGTAACGGTGTCTCTGCCGCCGTAGGTATAAGAATATTTGTTGCCGTCCGAACAGGTGAGTTCGCCCAAACCGTCGAAGGTGTAGGTGACGGAATCATCCTCCGCGTCCTTTACGGTATCGCGGTAATATTCGTCCGTGCGGACGAGGACGTATTTATTTCCGCCGCGCTGATAAACGTCGCCCTCAACGCTTTCGCCCTCGGCAACCTCTTTGAAGATATACAATATGGTGCGGTAGGTAAATTCGGGGTCGCCGTCCGCGTTCACCTTGTACGCATACGTCCTCAATTCGTTTCCGTGCGAATCGTACAAAGTTGCGGTGCCGTTGCCGCTTAAAGATTTGCCCAAACCGTCGAACCCGAGGCGTTTGCCGTCCTCCGTCGTGTAGCTTACGTTGTAATATTCGTCGCGCATCGTGAAGGGCACGCATACAACCGCGTCCCTGCCGTAAACGTTGTTTTCGCTGCATACCACAAGTTCGCACACGTCGTTAGTACTTACATAATTAATATATAACGTCCTTTGCGTGCCGTTATCGTCGTAGAGGAAGGTTACATAGTTGCCGTCAACGTGGTAGACAAATTCTACGCCCTGACTGTTGAAAGTTCCGGAGACGGTTGTTTCGTAGCCGAATTCCGCTATTTCAAAGGCTCCCATACCCTTGCCCGCATACCACGTGCCGCTGTAAGGATTGCTTCTGTAAAGGTTTTCGGTAACCTGCGCGCCTTCCGCGGGGTTGAAAGTAAATTTATAAGGTTTTAGTACGTTGGAAGTGTTGGGAACTATGCTGCCCGTGCCTCCCGCCGCGTCCGTCAGCGTAATGCTGCCGTCGTCCGCTATCTTGTACGTGTATTCTCCGGAAGCAGAGCCGCTTACCGTAAGTTTGCCGCCGTTTTCAAGCAGTCCCCTGCCGTCGAACGTGTACACGTTTGTTCCGCCGTCGTTTTTAAGCGGATGATTGTACCACTCGTCGAGGCGGACGAGAGTTATATCCTTATCCGAAGAGGTGATCTTCACGCTTTCGGAAGAAGGTATATATTCTATATTATAGGTGACGTTTGAATACACAAACGAGCCCTTCATAAGTCTGCCCTGAAGTTTGTAAACGATTCGCCTGCCGCCGACGGTGATATAGCCCCTTACGACGGGTCTTTCGCTGTCGCCCGCCACGTCGTACGCGCCGTTGCCGTTGAAACTTACGGTGGAGAACGTATCGTCCTCGCTTATCCACACGCCCGTAAATTCGTCGTAAAGTTTAAGCGAAACGTCGGTATAGCCGCTGCCCGAAACGGGCGAAACAACCGTGCCTTCAAGCGAGTTGGTCTGCGAGTTGTATACAAGCGTGCCGTAATCCACGTCGTTGTAATACAGCGTTATCGTATTTCCGCCTGTCGCCTGATAATTTAGGTCGTAGGCGATATTGTCGGGATATTCTATGCGCGCCTTGCCGAACACGGTATCGCCGCCGACGGTTATGCCGTAAAGCGAAAGGTTTACCCACTCGGAATTGTGGTAGTGCCTCCATTCGCCCGCAAAACTGCCCTCGGCGTAATACTTTTCGGTGTAGCCTTCGGAAGTGGTTACCACAAGCACGCCGTCCTCTATCTTCGCCGTAAAGCTGTCGCCCGTAAGCGTGCCGGAGGATTCGTCTATCGTATAGCTGCCTCTGCTTTCGCCGTGGGTAAACGAGTTTACGCCGTCGAATTCATAGCTGTCCGCAAGGGTGGCGCGGGATTCCCATTTGCCGGAAAACGCGTCGTAAGGTTTAAGCGTTACGCCGCCCTGCGTGAGGGAGGCAAACTTGCCGTTTACGATTGCGCCGTCCGCCGTAGCGCCGTCCGCAAATGCTATCGTAAATTCCGTTCCGTCTATTCTGACGGTGAAGTTCCTAACCGTCGTGCCGCGGGTGTGCGTGCCCGTGCCGTTGGGGTTGAACACGTAGATATCGCGGTTGGAAACGTCGTAATATCTGCCGAAATCAACGTCCGCCTTTAAAATGCCGTTCAGCGGGGAAGTTGCGGGGAATATATTGGTCATGGATTGAGAATCGTATCCCCCGTAAATTTTTATCGCGCCGCCGTCTATTTCCGCATAGAAGGAATAGTAATATTGAAGTAAACTTTCGTCCAGCCCGGAACTCAATTCCGCAAGCCCGGAAGAAATTATTATAACCGTCTCGCCGTCGTAAACGTAATTGCCGTTCTGGAAGCGCGCGCCGTTTACGTACTCGTACGTGCCGTCCTCGTTAAGGGTGATATAGGCGTTGGGTGTGGAAAGATCGCCCAGCGCGTAAACGCCGGCAACTTCGGAATAGTCCGCAAACGCCATATAAAGGGTTATGTCGCCCGTGGGAACAAAGCTGTTGGGCACACGGTAGTTAAGCTCTTCGTCCAGATAATATCCGTAGGAAGTGCCGCCCGTAACCGTGCGGGTAGCCTTAAGCCCGCCGTTGCGGACGAACCAATAGGACATAGGGATATATATGCCGGAAATTTCCAGCTCCTGATTGTCCGCAGGCACCGTCAAGCCCACATTTTCCACCGTCACTGTAAAATCTTTGCCCGTGGAATCGTAATTCAGCACAGCCATCCCGCCGGAGAACAGCCAGTCCTCTGCATCCCATTTGAGGGAATTTCTTAAAAAACTTTCGTTTACGGTAAACGAGGCGTCTGCCGCAGGGTAACAGTTGTAAACAAGCGAAGCGTGGCTGTCGGGATAGGGTTCCCCGTCCTTACTTTTATACGCAACGTCGGGAGAAGTTACCGCGTAAGCCGCGCCCTCCACTGCGGTGGCGTAAGTTTCGCCCGTGAAATAGCAGGAATATACCGCCGTATCGTATCCGGCAAACCCCGTAATGCCGCCCGCATAGGCGTAGCACAGGTCTTCGGATATATTGTCGCTTTCGCCCAAAGGCGAAGTAGCCACTACGGTGCCCGAGGCATAGCCGTTGATAATCGCCGCGTTGTCGCCGAGGTTGCCCACAAGCCCGCCTGTGCGCAACGCGCCCGCAACGTCGCCCAACGCATAGCAGTTTACTATATTGGCGTTGGTGTCCTTTTCGGTTGAAGCGACGTATCCCACAAGCCCGCCTGCCGCAAACGCATAACCGCCGTTTACGGAAACGTCTATATCGGTGTAGCAGGAATTTATCAGCGAATAGTAACGCGCGTTGAATTCCTGCGAGTATGCAGACTGTTGCGAGCCTACAAGCCCGCCCACGTAACAGAAGATGTTATCGTCGCCGACAACGTTTATTTCGCTGTTGCCCGTTACGGAACAGCCCGTTACGGTTGCGCCCAGCGAAAGTCCGGCAAGCGCGCCCACGTAGAAGCCGTTCACGTTGGCGGTATCGAGATCGGCGGGCGAAAAGTCCGCGTTTATCATCGCGTTTTCAAGCGTGAGGTTGTATATCCTCGCCGCCCTGTCGGACGAAGCGGTTGTAGTGCCGAACATACCGACGTTGGTGGTATAGACGGTAACGCCTTCGTTCACATAACTGCTTTCCACATGGAAATTGGAAATTTTATGGCTGTTGCCGTCGAAATCGCCGAGGAACAGCGCGGTGGAGCAGGAGCCGTCGCCTATGATGAAAAGCTGTTCGCCCTGCATATCTATATCGTTTTCAAGCCTGTAATAGCCCGCGTAGTAAGTTCCGTCGGAATACATATCGTCGTTGACCAGCATCGCCATCTGATAGAGGTCAATGGGTTCGCGCAGGCGGAAAGGATCGTCCTCCGTTCCGCTGCCGCCGTCGCGCCTTTCGGTGAAACATTCGCGCAATTCAAGCTGGCTGGGCGAAACGGTTGTGTTGCCCGCAACTTCAAAAGAGTAGAAGCCGTCGGAGCCCGGTTCCAACTTGATGGAATTGGCGAGAATATCGTATCCGTCGCGGTAATACGTGCTTACCTGCGCCCTGAACTTTACGGTTTCGCCCTTTATTACGTCCAACGAGGTGAGAGGCAAGCCTTCCTCGTCGAAATAGTAAACGCGTCCGTCCGCCCCGTTTACGTCCGTGCCGTTTTCAAACGTGACGGTGGCATAGCCCTGCACGCCCTTTGCGGAAACGGTGGTATCGCCGTTCATGGTGAAACTGAACACGCCCTCTCCGTCGTCCTCAAGCATAACGTCGTTTGCGTAAACTTCCGGCGAGCCGCTTTCCCAACTGTATTTGTCGCTTAAAAGCAGCGAGAAAGAAACGGTTGTCCCCTGCTTTATCTTTGCGCCGTTCAAATGCCCTTCGGGCGCAACGGGAATAAACGACACGCCTGCGGTACGCTGATAGACGAGATCGTAATAGACGGGATCTTTCTTTTTGCAAGCCGCTATACATAACGCCGTGCAAACGGCACATACGGCGGCAAGCGCAGCAATAATAAATTTTTTCATAGAAGTTCCTCGTAAGGCAATAGTCTGTCTTTCGCACGCGCGGCGCCTTGCGGGCGGACGCGCGTCTATTATTAGAGATACTACAACATTATACACTATGCCGAATAAAAATGCAAACAAAATGAATAGCCGAAAAGTAAATTTATATAATAGATTTCAATAACGCTATAACTTTCGCTTATGAATAAAAAATATATACAAAAAACGGACTGTATGCCGCTTTTTTAGCATAAGTCCGCTTGTTTTTGCCCACTTTCGCCCCTTGCGCAGGCATCGGGCGATAAGGAATAAATTGTATAAATGTATATTATTTGGCAGATTTAATCATAAGCCGTATTATTTCTTCGTCGGTGGCTTTCATTCCCCTGCTTGCAAGGTCGCCCACGTTTTTGATGGTGTTTTCCACTCCGTCCACAAGAATTCCGTCGCCGCCGACAAAGCCCGTGCCCGCGCGCCACATTTCCATACCGAGAAGTCCCGCTTCCACGGAAGACGCTATTTTTGCGGCGCAACTTGATTTTGCGCCGTCGCACACCATACCGGATACTATAGCCAACGCGTTGACGATGGTTTGCGCAACGCCGCTTCCCCCGCCGCCGTACAGATAGCTTATTGCCGAACCGGCTCCGCAACCCGCGCTTACCGCGCCGCAGTAGGCGGAAAGCCTGCCTATACCCGTCTTTAAGTGTATGGTTATCAGATCAGACACGACAAGCGCACGCAGAAGTTTTTCGTGCGAAACGCCCAAAACTGCCGCGTAGGAAACTACGGGCATAGAAGCGCAGATGCCCTGATTGCCGCTGCCGGAAACTATCACCACGGGCAAACTGCAACCGTTCATACGCGCGTCCGAACCCGCCGCCGCCAAAGCCTTTGCGCGGTTGTGCGCGTCGTTGCCGAAGGAAGCAAGCAAAACCTTGCCCACCCTCGCGCCGTAATCGCCGCGAAGCCCCTCTTCCGAAATGGCGAGGTTGTAGTTTATCTGCCTTTCGAGGACGTCGCGCACGTCGTCTATATTCACGCAGTCGGCAAATTCCACTATGCCTTCAACGCTTAAAAGCGACCTGTCCGTCATCCCCGTTTCCGCCTCGTCGGCGGCAATCTCGCCGGAATACAGCACTTCGCCGTTTTTCTCTATTTTCACAACGTTTGTATGGTGCCCCGCAATTCTCACGCCAACGCAGTCGTTTTTGCCGTAAACGTGAATATATATGTCGAAAATGCACCCCGCGTTTACTTGTTCGACGGTAAATTCGGCGCGGTGAAGATACTCTTTTATTTCGTTCAGTTGCTCTTCGGAAACTTCCGAAATAACTTCAAGCTGTCTGGAAGCGTCGCCCGCTATTATGCCCGCGGCGGCGGCGCTTGCCACGCCTTTAAGCCCGCCCGTGTTGGGCACGACAACGCTTTTTACGTTCTTCAAAATGTTCCCGCTTACGCCTACGGTAACTTTATGGGGAATTTCTCCCAATTCCCTGCGCGCTATCGCGGCGGCATAAGCCACGGCGATGGGTTCCGTACAGCCCATTGCGGGCAGAAGTTCTTCCTCCAAAATGGCTTTATAAGTATCGTAAATTTTTTTATCCATCGTAAAACCTTGCATATATATTGATATTTGCGCTATAAAACCCGCCTTAATACGGGCGGGTTTTACGTCAAAGCAAATGCTTTCTGATAGCTTTAATGGCGGTATCGGCGATAAGTCGGCTGCACCTATGGGTGGGATGCACGCCGTCCTCCGAATATTCCGTATAGGGTATCGTCTGCGCAATACCGTTCAACATTTCGTCGTAGGGCACAAATTCGTCGGCAAGTTTGCCGGCAACCTTGTCTATTACGGCAAGCTCTTCCGCAAACAGCTTCCTCATACTCAATTTATCGGGCGCGGGCAACAGGAAAGGTTCGAGAAAGATTACCACTATCCCCGCTTCCTTAAGTTTTTTGATAAGTTCGGTGAGGTCGGATTCAAACTGGTTGAAATTAAGCTCTTTGCCGTACTTGAACTTATGTATCGTGTTGTTTATGCCTATCATTATCACCGCGGCGTCCGGTTTAAGGTCGATAACGTCGCGCTGAACGCGCGCAAGCAGGTCGCACACCTCGTTGCCGGAAACGCCCTTATTTATAAGCTCGATATCGGTATCGGGATATATAGGCAATAATTTATCGGCAAGAATTTTTACGTAACCGTTGCCGAGAGATTTTTCATCGTTGCGGTCGCGCTCGCAATCGGTTATGGAATCGCCGAAGAAAACTATTTTCATATTTTTACCCAAACATTAAATTGAATGCTGATTAATTATAGCATATCCGCGCGGCATTTGCAAGTGCTGTTATAAATTAATTATCTGCATTTTTTAAAATAATCCGATAATGTTTTGACAAACGCCCGAAATTGTGTTATAGTAATTTAGCTTTTGGCGGGAAATTATCCGGAACCCGGACACGCGGACGTACCCAAGTGGCTCAAGGGGCTCCCCTGCTAAGGGAGTAGTGCGGGAAACTGCAGCGAGGGTTCAAATCCCTCCATCCGCGCCAATAAGGACGTAAGTTGAAAACATTCGATTTACGTCCTTATTTTTTTAGAAAAAAGGCAAGCCTTGAAATAGGTTTGCCTATACCTATTTAACAAAATTATAACTTAAACATATTTACCGAATACCCTTATAAAATCTTTAATATAAGGGTAAATAATTTTAATCATTTCATCGATGGGTCTACTTATGTAAAAACTTTTTTGTATTCTTCTGACAGTTGAAGAGTTCATTCCCCTGTCAACCCATTCCACAGCATATCCGAACTCGTCCTCTATTTCTTCTTTCTTTGAATACAAATACTCATATAAATCGGGATAAGGTTTTTGATTTAGATATAATTGAATCAAAATAACATTTTCAAGATATTTATATTCGCAACAAAGAGTTTGCATAGCCATCGGCGAATTATTATTTATATTTCCGGCAGCCTGATTTTTACCACCCTTAACGTGAGTAACGTAAAATTCATTACCCATTTTTTCAACATAATTGTCAAAGTGTTTCCAAAATATGTCCCTTGCAGTTTGAGCGTTCATCTATTATCTCCTGTTTGAATTTTAATTTATTTTTTTCTATCTGATAAATTTTAATACCAATAACTGCTCTTATAGCGAATAATATAGACGATATAAGAGTAAACCTACCAAAAAGGCAAAGCCGTCTTTTATCATATGAGGTTCAGTAAACACAAAGATAGCACATATTAGTAAAAATACGGCAAATATACTCGCCAATATTGCACGAACAATAATCAGCTTTTTATTTTCAAGTTTTGTAAATCATCAAAGAACTCAATTAAAAACAAGAACTTTTATCATATGTTTTCCCTCCTTATAAAAAAATTATCTTTTTCAATATCGTAGTAATAGCCACGCTTTGAACCTTTACTTCTTTTAATAGGCAATTTCATATCGATTAAATATTTTATATTCCTGCCTACGGTCTTTCTATCGCAAGGGATAAAGATATCATTTAAGTAATCGGCAATAAATGTTTGGGTTACGGGATAAGCGGATGAAGAATAACAATATAAAATTTTCAGGATATAAACTATAATTGTTTTCTTTGCTTTTTTACTCATATTTTCAATGCCCCATATTTATTATAACATTTGACAAGGGACAAAACTCGCCCAAAAGCGCTGTTTAAGAAAAATTATTTTAAAATTTTTTAAAAATTTTTAAAATTCAATTATTAAGCCTATTTTATAGAACGGTATTTAGACGCAAAAAGAATATTGACATATTTACAATTATCGTCAGCCAATGTAACTTCACTATAAAATTATAAAACGCCAATAAGGACGTAAATTGAAAACATTCGATTTACGTCCTTATTTTTTGTTATTTTATTCTTCACGTGCAAGCGGGGGAAACACGTCGAGATTTATCAATTGCGCGCAAGCTACCGAAAGGATGAACTTTTTATCGCCGTACTTTAAAAAACAGGTTTTAACGTTCGCCCCGCCGACCTCCGTTTCCGCGGGTATAAAGCAATTGCCGCCGTAAAATTTAAACGCCGCTTCCTTTGCGCACCAAAGTTTGTTGAGATATTCGCCGCGCAAATTTTCGGGCAGGCTGAAATAAATTTGCTTTTCCCCCGCGTTTAAGATTTTTTGCGCCAGCCGCGGGGTGAATCTCTGCGGGTTATACAGTTCCACATCTACGCCAACGGACGCATCCCCCGCCGCCGCGGCGACCACGTTATCGCTGTGCGACAGCGAAAAGCAAAAGTTTTTGCAAAAAAACCTGTCGCCCTCGCGGTAAAAGGCGGCGCCGCCGAAATTTTTGCCAATCTTCCCGGCGGCAATTTCCAACAATTTCCAATCGTAAAACCTTGCGGAGCGCAAAAGCGGATCCGCGGTTTTTTTTATATATTCCCTGCGGATTTCGGGCTCTGCGTCCCCTTCCGCCTCAAACGGAAAAGCCGCAACGCATACTTCGGTTTTAACTTCCTTTTCCATACATTTTAAATTTTAACATTGCTACGGGCGAATGTCAACAGCCTTGCGCGCCGCACGTTCAGGCATATCCGTAGCGTTTACGGAGACAGATAACAAACACGGCGCTTACGGCGACGGACGCAATTTCCGCAAATATCCCCGCCGACCATACGCCGTCCAATCCCCAAATAAGCGGAAACAGCAACACCGCGCCTATCTGGAAAAGCAATGTGCGCAAGAAGGAAATGCATGCCGACACGGGACCGTTGTTCAACGCCGTGAACAGCGACGAGGAAAACACGCTGAAACCCGTAAGCAGGAAAACCAAAGAATATATTCTGAATCCGCGCAAAGTCATTTTGTACAGCTCGCCGCCGAAGCTGAAAATCTTTACGGCGGGCACGGCAAGCGCTTCCGACAGCGCCGTCATAGCCGCCCCGCACACCGCCATAAATATCATACTCTTTTTAAACAGATTTTTAAGTTCTTCCCTGTTCTGCGCGCCGTAATTATAACCTATCAAAGGGGCGCAACCCACGGAATATCCCATAAACACCGAAAAGAACACCATTACTACGTACATAATCACGCCGTAAGCGGGCACGCCGTTTACGGGCGCATATTTATCGAGGCTGAAATTATAGAGCATAGTTACCACCGAAGCGGAAACGTTGCTTAAAAATTCCGACGAACCGTTGGCGGCGGATTTTAACAGCGCTTTGAAATACAGGCGAGTGCCGGAAAGCCGCAACAGGCTTTTGTTGGGGCACGCAAAGTATATAACGGGTACCGCGCCGCCTATAAATTGGCTTGCCGCGGTTGCCGCCGCGGCTCCGTCAAGTCCCCAGCCGAACCCCGCCACAAACAGCGCGTCTAAAACCATATTCGTAATTCCCGCCGCAACTATCACAAGCAAACCCAACCTCGGCTTTTCCGCCGTGACGAAAAAACTTTGAAATACGTTTTGCAAAATGAAAAACGGCTGTGCGCCCAACAGTACCCTGCCGTACATTACACAATATTTTAACTCTTCGCCTTTTGCGCCGAGCAGGCGCGCTATCGGCGGCACGGCAAACTGCCCCGCAAGCGCAATGGCAACGCCTATGCCTGCGGTGACGTAAACAAGCATTGAAAAATATGCGTTAGCCAGCTTATAATCGCCCTCGCCCATAGTTTTGGAAACAAGCGCGCTTCCGCCCGTGCCCAACATAAAACCTATCGAGCCGAGTATAATAATAAGCGGAAATATTCTGTTTATGGCGGAAACCGCCGTAGCGCCTACAAAATTGGAAATAAACAACCCGTCTATTACGGTGTAGATGCTTGTGAACACAAGCATTATTATCGAAGGCGCAACAAATTTAAGCAGTCTGCCGAATGTAAAATGATCGGAAAGTTTTATACCCATAACTAATCAAGCCCGCACGTTGCGCGGTAAAGGTATTATAAAGTGTGATTTACATAATGTCAAGCTACGTTGCGCCGCGGGTTGACAAAAAAAGGAGGTTGAAGTATAATTAATAACCGTGAAATTCATTTATAAAGACGGAATAAAATTGCCCGTTCTGGGGCTGGGCGGCTGGCGTATAGGCGACGACCCCGTCAAAGAAAGAGAAGAGATAAAATGCGTGTGCGCATGCGCGGACAGCGGCGTAACGCTGTTGGACACCGCCGAAATGTACGGCAACGGGAACAGCGAACGGCTTTTCGGCAAGGCAATAAAAGCCATAGGCAGGGAAAAGCTGTTTATAACCGATAAAATACTTCCGTGCAACGCCAACGCGGGAAAATTTTTTACATCGCTTGAAAATTCGCTTAAAAGGCTGGGCACCGACCGTATAGACCTCTATCTTCTGCATTGGCACGAAAACGAGGACATCGGCGAAGTTGTGCGGCTTATGCAAACGGCAGTAAAGCAGGGCAAAATTTTGCATTGGGGCGTTTCCAACTTCGATACCGACGATATGCAAAGGCTGTTCGGTTGCGAGGGCGGAAAAAGCTGTTTTGAAAATCAGGTGCTTTACAACGTCTCCTCCCGCGGAATAGAGTTCGATTTGTTGCCTTTTTGTAAAAGCAACGGCGTGCAGGTTGCCGCCTATTCCCCTTTGGGAAGCGATTTGCCGCAGAGGCGCAAGACGGACGCCAAACTGAAAAAAATCGCCGAAAGCGCGGGCGTGAAGCCGGACGCGTTAAAACTTGCCTTTGTTATACGCAGCGGGATACAGGCGATATTCAAAACGGGAAACATAAATCATCTTGAGGACAACTTGAAGTGCCTTGACGTTGATATATCGCAATATATGCCGCTGATAGACGGGCTGTTCCCGCCGCCCGACAGAAAAATACCGCTTAAAACCATTTGAGGTAATTTATGAAAATAGTAAACGAAACGCACGACGAAGAGAGAGCTTTTTACAATATTTCCGACGCGCAACTTATCGGTTGCACGTTCGCGGGCAAAGCCGACGGCGAATCCGCGCTTAAACAGTGCAACCGCATTTCGCTTGAAAATTGCAGGTTTTCGTTGCGCTACCCCCTCTGGCACACCAAAGATTTTTCGCTTGAAAACTGCGATATGGACGAATATACGCGCGCCGCAGTGTGGTACAGCGAAAACGGCAGATTTTTCAATTGCCGACTTGACGGAATAAAAATTTTTCGCGAATGTGAAGGAATGACGGTGGAAAAATGCAGCGTCAACTCGCCCGAAGCGGGTTGGCGGTGCAAAAATTTCAAATTCAAAGATTGCGTTATATATTCCGAATACTTTATGTTTGAAGCCGAAAACCTGCGCATTGAAAATTCAGACATAAAGGGCAAGTATCATCTGCAATACGTAAAGAACGCCGTGGTGGAAAATTGTTCCTTCGATACGAAGGACGCCTTTTGGCACGCACAGAACGTCACGGTGAAAAACTGCAAGGTGAACGGCGAATATCTCGGCTGGTATTCAGACGGGCTTACACTGATTGATTGCGACATATCCGGTACCCAACCGCTTTGTTACTGCAAAAATCTTAAAGTTGTGAACTGCCGTATGGCGGACTGCGACAGGGCGTTCGAATATTCCGAAACGGACGCGACGATAGTTGGGGAAATTTATTCAGTGCGCAACCCTCTGTCGGGCGTTATCCGCGCGGACAACATTCGCGAAATAGACAGGGAAAACTCCGCCGCCCCATGCCGCGGCGAAATTTATTCGGGCGGGAAAAAAGTTTAACTGCCGCCCCGCCGCAAATTTAATGGCGCTTACGGCTTATAAACCTGCCGCATTTTTGTTTTTTAAGTGAAAAATCAATTGACAAAGCCGAACGATTGTAATAATATATTTTTACCGAATTTCGCTATTCGGGGTACGGCTTTAATTTCGGGGATATGGCTCAGTTGGTAGAGCGATGCGTTCGCAACGCATAGGCCACGAGTTCGAATCTCGTTATCTCCACCAAAATCAGCAGCGGAGGCATTTACGCCCCCGCTGTTGTTGTGTAAAATAAAGACTGTTTCAGAAAAGCCGTGCAAGCGCGGCAAAGCCACTATGTATCAAGACAAGCACACGCGCTGTCGCCACTCCATACCGCAACCACAGGATATAAACCCCAAAAAGCCCCCGCCGATGGTTGAAAAACCATCGGCGGGGGCTTTTATATCATTTACTTCCACGGGATTAGGAATGCTACTATAAAATTCATTATACCTGTCACTTCTTTGCCAACCGTTGTAAACTTCAAAAGATCACCTTAAAAAGATTAACGCAATTAAAAAACCTTTTCCTATATATGTAACACTTGCGGGAATAGCGATTTCAGTAAGTCCGCCACCTCCAAACTCACCATAACCAAACAAAATTGATTAAGATAGAATTTTATTTTTTAATTCTTCATCATTTTCAAATACTTCATATATCCAAGGTTGGAGCGTAAACGAACTTCTTGGATTAAAAAAATCATAGTAAGCCTGACCTGTATATATTATTTTTTTTAGTTGCAATCCCGAAACAATTGCGCGCGTTGGATCTAAAATGCATTCTCCCGTTGGAGAGTTATAAATATCTTTGATAATTTTTTTCTCTGCTTCATTTACTTTTGACAGTATATCCTTAAATTTATCCAACTGCTCACTTTTTTGCATTTCTTTATCTGATTTGTTTGATTGCTCTGGAAACTCTATATAAGATTTTGTATCCTTTATAAAATTATCAACAAGA
Organism: uncultured Clostridia bacterium; assembly: GCA_947627575.1. Classification (GTDB taxonomy): domain Bacteria; phylum Bacillota; class Clostridia; order Christensenellales; family Borkfalkiaceae; genus Coproplasma. The sequence goes on along the minus strand of CANQWN010000003.1, from coordinate 4,517 downwards.
TTGCGGTATACAGTTACTTTCTTTTGCGGCAATCCTAAAATTTCTTCAAATTCCTCAATAAAAGCCGTAATACTTTTCTCGTTACATTCAGTACACTTATCGCCGCCACTAATAAAACCTTTAAACTCGCTGAACGATATATTTGGCAGTTTAAAATAAAATAAATTCTTACTTTGTATTCGGTTATCTGCTAATATCCACCCGGCGCCGAGTTCATTAAGGCAATAATAACTATCCATAAAATTATTAGAAATTATAAAAATTAAAACTTTATCTTCAATTATCTCATTACGTACAGCTTCTTCAATTTTTTTACCGTTTTTTACACCTTGTCCTTCAATAGAAGAACAGAAAATATTGTTATGATTAATGCCAAGAAGCTCAATTAATTGCGAAAGTTTATTGGCAAATCCTTCATCTTTAGAAGAATGACTAATAAAAACCTTATCTTTTTGCTCGCTAATTACTTTTGATAATGAATGATGTCCTTTCATAGCAAAATAACTTCTTCCTTTTTGTTCAATACGCCCCCACAAAGGTAAATTGTCACCCCACGTGAGGTTGGAGATATAACCAGCTTCCCTTAATAATTTGATTTGCGATCGCAATTTTTGACTTTCTTCCCAATTGCAATTTTCTAATTTTTTACGTAAAATAGTAGGGAAATCTTTTTCATTATTTAAAATTTCTTTTAATAACTCTTCCGTTTCAGCATCTAATAGTTCCATTATCTTTACCTTATATTTTAAATGTTCATTGAATTCATATAGATATAATTTCCAAGTAAATTAACTATATCCTCAATTGTTTTGGATTGTTGAACGATTATTTTCATATTTGCCTTATGATAGTCGCTAATTTGTAAATCTTCAATAAGGAATTCAACCGTTTCCTTCATTTTATCTAAATTATTTTTGTATGGATTAGTTAAATTTAATGTTAATAATATTTTATCAGTAAAATCATTCATGAAAATGTTTATGCTCCTCAATCCATATTTAGGTTATCATATAGAAACAACTCCGAATTTAGAAATTCACTGACTGTCATTCCAAAACCGTCAGAAATTGCAATAAGCGTTTTCAAATTTACACCTTTTGCTTTACCTTTCATTATACTTTTAATTGTGTCATGAGATAATCCTGCGTTTTGTTCTAACCTATATTGGGTTAGATTTTTTTCTTTAAGCAACTCTTTAATTCTTATGGCAACAGCTTGACTAATGTTCACAAATAAACTCCAAGGGTTAAACTTCACCTTTAAGTTTAAAATTCTTGCCAAAAAAATTACGGGTTAAATTTCACCCAAATGGTTGACTTTCTTAAATAAACTGTTTATAATATAGGTTAAATTTAACCCTTAATGGAAGGAACTTATGAAAAAAACACTTTTGGGTATTGCAGTCATTTTCTTATCAACATTATTGCTATTTGTTTCAGGATGTATTGCTAATAATGAACCCGCTAATAATGCAGATAAAAGCCCAAGCATCGGAAAAATTGGTGATGCAATATCCAACTCCGACAATATTTCAATATGCCTTGAAAGCTGTGAAAACACTAAAGAATTAGGGGCTGGGCTTTTAAGTGAAACAACAGAAAATAACTTTATAATACTTACACTTAAAATTACTAATTATACAAATACACAACAAACATTCTATGGTGATTGTGTAGATTTATATAATTCAAAAAATATAAAATATGAAGCAAAAACCTCATTATATATTGATTTTATTATAGCGGAAGATATAGATTCTGGTATTACCAAAAGCTTTCAAGTGTTATTTGAAACTCCTACTACTACAAATGAAGAAACTTATACAGCAAAGATTGGTTATTCAAGATATACAAGCGAAAAAAAACGTGTAACATTTATTTTACAAGAGAAAAACAATGCAGACACCAGTGAGCATGATTCGAATAGCAATTTAAATAATAATTTACCCGAATATTATATAGAAAATTGTCCAATTACATATGACGAAAAAACCGTTATTTATCCTGCAGGTTCAGATTTGCAACTTGTTTTGATAAACGCATCGGACAAAAAAATAATTGCTTATGAAGCGATATATGTTCTTTATGATGTTTATGGCGAAGCATTGAGATGGGCTTGGAGCGATTCTATTTATAACAAAATAACTGAAACGCCTACGGCTTTTACATCCGGAAATAAAGATATCCAATTTATTACAATCACTGATAAAGTTTATTCTGCCGATATTTATATCTATTATGTTCTTTTTGAGGATCAAACGTCTTGGGGACAAAGAAAAGATATTACTATTGACGACATATTACAACTTTGCACTTGTAGAAAAGTGGTCAAAAAATAAATCTCTAAAATAGATGTATTGTTTGTAGTAATTAAAGATAAATAAATTAGCGTAAACAAAAGCAAAAAAGATTTAACACGGAATGTAATTGAAGAAAGCGTTTTGCAAATGACGCTTATCGACGCCCCTATTCGTTTTTCAAGCCTATCCCTAAACTGCAAAATCAAAAAATCCGAACTGACAAGGGTAATTGTTACCCGCGGTTGGTTCGGATTTTTTAACGGTTTCGTACTCAAAGTTTATTGCCCGTCCATAATTTTTGCGCAACATTCGCAACGCCCCAAACCGTCCAGCGGAAGCGGTTTTAACGTCTGTTTAAGCTCGGAACGGATAACCCTTTTCATGGGGTCGCTTAAAAATTCCTCGCTGTCGATAACGGGGCTATAACCTTTATGCCCGCAGATTTTGCACACGTTGACATATTTTTTTGCCGACGGATTCCAGCTGTCCAGATACAGCGAACGCCCGCGCTTTGTAAATTTTCCGTGAGAAATAATTGTGTCCTCCGCAATTTTATATTATGATTATACCACGTCTTTATTAAAAAGACAACAGCCGCAGACAACCGGTCACGACGTAAATTTATAACGATCGGTCAGTTTATTTTGCAAATACGGCAATAAAAAATCTTCGCGCATATACGCGAAGATTTTTTAATTGGATGCGGAATATGCCGCAATTAAAGCCGTTTAATTTTTTTTGCTCTGCATAGCCGCCAAAGCAATTTTGAGGATAAACCTTATTATCTGCAACAGGCTTATTATAAAGTCGGTTATATACGAAAGCATATAGGTTCTGAAAACCTTTGCAACCTGCGCCTGCTCTTCCGCGTTGAGGAAATCGTTGTTTTTCAATATTTCCAACGCCTCTTTATTTGCGCGGTTTTCCACCACCATAGTGTATATCGTAAGCACAAACGAAACTATGAAAAACGCTATGCCTATGCAAGCCGCAACCAACGTGCCCACGCCGGAAAACGTGCCGCCCGTCTTTACAAGCATTACCGCGTCAACTATCACGCCGACAAGAACAATGGGTATAAACAATATGGGACCGAATATGCCCAACTGTTGAAGCCGCCAGCGCGACTTGACGGAACCGCCCTTTTTATCCTGAATTACAAGCCCTACTTTTTGCAAAGCAAGCCCCACCGAAGTGAGATTATCGCCCTTGAAGGTGGATGCACGCAGATATATTATCTTCCGCTTCGGATTATAGTGATTGCCGTAAATAAGCGCGCGGAAGAACCCGCACTTCTGAACGTCCACATCGTTATAACCCAGCTCCCGCAACATTTTGCGGGCTGCCGTTTCACCCGTGTAACCGCCCGAAGAGCGCGTTCTGTTGCTAACCCAATAGGAAAAGAAAATCATTATGCGGAAAACAAAAGCGACTATGGCGGCAATGCCCAAAAGCACGGTAACAACTATTATCGCCACTAAAAGGGAAAATTCTATCGCAATATCGCCCGTTTCCGAAAGCAATGAAAGATACATACTTTCACCTCCGTTTGATTTTAGCCCGTAAAATAAGCAAAAACATTTCAAAGCGGCAAACCCGAATATCACCGCTTATCGGTTTGATTTTACCATATCGTAAAAGCAAAGTCAATACTATGAAATTTTTATTTGCCTCAAAAAATGCCGAAAAGTGTTGACAGTTACCTTCAAATAAGTTATTATAAAAAAGTAATTTATTGCATTTCGGTTCGGAAGAGTTCCTGTTACGAACCGACTATGCCATTCCGTTGGATACTGTTTTTAAAACTTAAATATTTTACTTTGGGGATATAGCTCAGTTGGTAGAGCGCTTGCGCGAGCGGGCATCTGCACGCGACGCTTTGCGGCAACGCCGCAAAATTGCATTTCGGTTCGGAAAAGTTCCTGTTGCGAACCGACTATGCCATTACGATGGATACTGTTTTTAAAACTTAAATATTTTATTTTGGGGATATAGCTCAGTTGGTAGAGCGCTTGCGCGAGCGGGCGCCTGCACGCGACGCTTTGCGGCAACGCCGCAAAATTGCATTTCGGTTCGGAAAAGTTCCTGTTACGAACCGACTATGCCATTACGATGGATACTGTTTTCAGAAACTTAAATAATTTATTTTGGGGATATAGCTCAGTTGGTAGAGCGCTTGCGCGAGCGGGCGCCTGCACGCGACGCTTTGCGGCAACGC
>CANQWN010000002.1 GCA_947627575.1 uncultured Clostridia bacterium | reverse complement strand
AATGAGCCCTGTACAATACAGAACTCATTCTCAAATCTGATTATTAAATTTTTGTCCAAACTTTGGGGTTCACTTCAAAAGCCGCGCTTTTTTTGCGCTTTATTTTATAAGCAAGGCGAGTATCGCCTTTATGGTATGAAGTTTGTTTTCGCCCTGTTCAAGCACCACGCTGCTTTTTCCGTCTATAACGTCCGCGGTAACTTCTATCCCGCGGGAAGCGGGCAGCGAGTGCATAAAAATCGCCCCGTGGTCGGCAAGAGTCATCAGCCCGTTGTTCACCTGATAGGGTTTTAAAATTTCGCGTTCGGTAGCGGAAATGGATGTGTGGTATTCATAGCTGTCAGTATAAACCACGTCCGCGCCGCGCACGGCTTCGGCGGGGTTTTCGGTGACGAATATGTTGCCGTACTGTTCCGCGTGCAGCAGGTGTTCGCGCTTGACGGGGAATTGCGACGGCGTTGCCAAAGCAACTTCCATACCGCACTTTATCGCGCCCATTATCAGCGAGGTGGCGTTGTTTCCGCCCTTGCCCACGTAGGCAATTTTCAGTCCTTCCAGCCTGCCTCTCTTTTCCCATACGGTGTAAAGGTCGCAAAGCGCCTGCATGGGGATAAAGTCGTCGTTGGTGGAATTTATTATCGAAATTTCGGAGGAAACCGCGCAGTATTCGTCCAGATCTTTCTGCGGGATACCCCTCGTTATAAGCGCGCCCACGCCGTAGCGCGAAATTACGTTTACTATGTCCTTTATATTTTCGCCGGCGCGCATATCCTTGCCGGAATAGGGCAGGTTTACGCAAACGCCGCCAAGTTGCCGCACGCCTATTTCAATCGCGCTTCTCGTGCGGAGGGAAGTGTCGCCGAAAAGCAAAGCCACGGTAACGCCCTGCAATATGGCGGTGCTTTCGTGCGCGATGAATTTGGATTTCATCGCCTTTGTGGCGTACAAAAATTCAAAAATTTCTTCCGTCGTGCAGTCGGCAAGTTTTGTAAGATGCCTTCTCGTCAGCACATAGGATGGGGAATACCTGTTAATATCCATAAACTTTCCTCGTATTTTTCTTTCTGGCCCGTCTATAATATATCACGTTGCGGCGGCAAATTCAAGCGTTTATCGCCTGCGTGAAAATTCGCATCCGCAAAAGTTCTGTCTGTACAGCCCGTATTGCTTTGAAAGTTTAACGCTTTCAAGATATCCGTCTGCTTTTTTGAAGTCGGAATAAAGCCATTTCGCCTTTTTGGCGCACCTTTCGCCTATGGCGTTGATAAGCTCCGCGTTTTTCAGCGGGCTTACGGTAAGCGTAGTGCCGAAAAAATCAAAGCCGTATTCGTCCGCTGTTTCCGCCGTCTTGCCTATGCGCAGTTCAAAGCACTTTACGCAGCGCGCGCCGCCTTCGGGTTGGCTTTCCAGCCCCTTTGCGGCTTCGGCAAATCTTTCGCTTTCCCTGTCGCAGTCGATAATTTTCGCCCAGCCCGTCGTTTGGATAAGTTTCACAAGCTCCGCTTTGCGCCTCTCGTATTCTTCGTCGCCGAGGTTGGGGTTGTAAAACAGCGCGTAAATTTCAAAGTAATCTTTAAGCCTTTCGAGGCAGGCGGTAGAGCAGGGCGCGCAACAGCAGTGCAAAAGCAATTTTTTGCCTCTGTTTTCTTCCGCCTGACGGCGCATCACGCTGTCGTAATTCACCTTGTTCATAAAAATATTTTAACACTTTTGCCGCCGCCTTTCAACAAAATAGCGTTAAAATTAAAAATTTTTATAAAACCCCCTTTAAAAGTTGGTAAAATGCGTTATTTTATGTTATTATGTTTGCATAATCGTAAAAGGTTGGTAAATTATGTCACTGTTGAAACTTAACGCGGTGGATAAAGTTTTCCCTTCGGGCGAACTTGCGCTGTACGATATAAATTTCGAGGCGGGCGAAAAGGAACTTATAGCCGTAGTGGGCGGGGAAAAGAGCGGTAAATCCACCCTGCTCCGCGTGATAGCCGGGCTTGAGGAATGTAATTCCGGCAAAATAGAGATAGACGGCAAGGACGTAACCGACGCCGCGCCCAAGGACAGGGAACTTGCTATGATTTTCCGCAGCAGTACCCTGTATCCCTCGCTTACCGTGTACGACAATATGGCATACGGGCTTCGCATAAGAAAAGCCCCGCAGGCGCTTGTGGACCAGCGCGTGAAATCTGCGGCAAAAATTTTAGGGCTTGAACCCGTGCTTTACCGTAAGCCCAAAGTGCTTACCGCCGCCCAGCGCCAGCGCGTGGCGATAGGCAGGGCGATTGTGCGCGAACCCAAACTTTACCTGTTCGACGAACCTCTCGCGGGGTTGGACGAAAAGCTGAAAAACGATATGCTTGCGCTTATCGTGAACTTGCAGGCGAGGATGAACGGCACGTTCCTGTACGCCACCAAAAACGTAAACGAGGCGTTAAGCGTGGGCACCCGCGTGATAATCCTCAAAAACGGCATAATACAGCAGATAGATACCCCCGCAAACCTGTACGATTACCCCGCAAACGCGTACGTTGCTTTCACCGTAGGTTCGCCCACGATAAATTTCGTAAACGGTTGCACCGTGGTTGAAGAGGACGGAAAAGTATTTGTAAACGGCGGCATAAAACTGCCTTTGCCCGAAAGCGTAAAGGCGAGGTTTACCGATTGCGCGGCATACGTTGCGGAAGGCAAAACGGTAAACGTAGGCGTCCGTCCCGAGGACGCGCGCATAGCGGAGGACGGGGATATCCCCGCCAAAGTTACCGCGACGGAAAACGACGGCGAAGAATATTATGCGGAATGTGAAACGCAGACGGGCGCGACGCTTGTGGTTAAGGCTTCGCCGCAGAATAAGAAGGGGGACGGCGTTCTGTTGAAAATAGACGCGGAAAGGTTGCAGCTTTTCGACAGCGAAAGCAGGCTTACGTTGCTTGCCCGCGACGGCGGCTACGTAAAGACGCCGTATGCCGACGCGGACGTGGCTCCCCTCGACTACCGGGACGAGCTGGAAATTCTCGAAAAAGCCAAACCCAAAAAAGATAACAAAAAAAAGCGCAGATAAAATACGCCCCGCGCAATGCGGGGCGTATTGTTTAAATAACGACGGATATGTATATAATAAACAGTAAAAAGCAATAAAGGCGTTTTATCTATGTGGCAAACGATATGGGAAGCGGTAAAGGACACTTTGATAGCCCTGCCGTTCCTTTTGATCAGTTATATACTTATAGAGCTTCTCGAACACAAGACGGGCTTCACCCGCGACAGAAAGGGCTTGCAGGGCAAGCTCGCCCCCCTCATAGGTTCGGCTACGGGCATTATCCCGCAGTGCGGGTTTTCCGTAATGGCGGCAAAACTTTACGATAGGGGGCTTATCCGCACGGGCACCCTCCTTGCGGTGTTTTTGGCAACTTCGGACGAGGCGCTTATAATACTTATTTCGTCCATTTCGTCGGCTTCGGCGATAATGCCCCTGATAGCCATAAAACTCGTAGTGGCGGCGGGCGTGGGCTATCTCGTCAATTTCCTGCTGTCGTACGAAAAAATTTCGGACGCTTCGGAGGAAATTTACGCCTATTCCTGCGGAAGGGAACACGAGGGCAAAAGCGAATTTACGGTATATTTCGTTTCGCCCCTTCTGCACGCGCTTAAAATAGCGCTGTACCTCCTTGCTGTAAATCTCGTGTTCGGGTTTATAATAGCCGAGGTGGGCGAGGATAAGTTGGCTTCCGCAATGATAGGCGGGGCGTATTTTCAGCCCCTGATAACGGCGGCTATCGGGCTTATCCCCAACTGCGCTTCCAGCACGGTGATAACCGCCGCGTACGTAAACGGCGGGATATTGTTCGGAAGTATGGTTTCGGGGCTGTGCGCCAACGCGGGCGTGGGGCTTATGGTGCTGTTCCGCAACGTGAAAAAGATAAAGCGCAACGTGCTTATCGTGCTTACGCTGTATCTCATTTCCGTAGCGGCGGGGCTTGTTACAAATTGCGTAATGGTGCTTTGCAATTTAATTTAAAATAGTTTGCAAATTGAGTTGACTTTACGGGGGCGCTTTGGTATAATTTGTAAGCAATCTCGGGAAGAGGGGGTGAGAAAGATGTCAACTATCAAAGTAGGCGAAAACGAAACGGTTGAAAACGCGCTGCGCCGCTTTAAAAGAAAGTGCTCGCGCGACGGCATAATCGGCGATTTGAGAAAGAAAGAATTTTACGAATCCCCTTCCGTCAAGAGGCGCAAGAAGGCCGAGGCCGCAAGAAAGAGAAACAGAGGTTAAAAACTTCGGGTCTGTCGTACAAAAGCTGTACGGCGGACCTTTTTCATTTGCGCATATGTCGTAAAATAAAGAAAATTGTAGGTGAAATATGGACGATATAAAAGCTATGGCGCGCGCCGCAAAACAGCGGCTTAAAAGCAATTTTTGGGCGCAGTGCAGGCAGAACGTAGAGGACGGCGCCCGTCAGGCGAGGGAAAAGGGGGTAAGCGAAATGAAAGTTAAATCCTCTATGTTCGTGATGGTAAAAAAGGAAATCCGCGGCGAAAAGCAGGACGAATTTTATCTTAAAGTGAAAAACCTCCTCGATACCGAGGGGGAAGTTTCCGACGCCATAGGCAGACTTACCGACGCGGAATACTACGCCGGGCTTTCCTACGAGGAAAAACAGCGCTATACGCTTGAACTTTCCGCAAAATACCTCGCCGCACTCGAAAGGTACAGGCGGGAAAAGGAATATAAAATATAACCCGCCTTGCTTGCGGGAAGCGGGGCGCGCCCTTTTTTAAGCGGCGCGCTTATTATTTACTTTTAAAGGCTTAAACAATTGTATTTTTCCGCCGTCTGTGATAAAATAATGCTATGACTGACATACTTTCGGAATTGAACGAAGAGCAGATAAAACCCGTGCTGGATACGGAGGGCGCGGTGCTTGTGCTTGCGGGCGCGGGCAGCGGCAAAACCCGCGTGCTTACCAGCAGGATAGCGCATATACTTCAAAGCGGCAAAGCCACATTGCCGCACATCCTCGCCATAACTTTCACAAACAAGGCGGCGGGGGAAATGAAGGAGCGCCTCTTATCCATGACGGGCGAGGCGGACAGCAGATGGATATGCACGATACACAGTATGTGCGTTAAAATTTTGCGCGAATTTGCCGAACAAGCGGGCATAAAATCCAACTTTTCGATATACAGCGACGCCGAACGCAACAACGTTATAAAGAGGACGTATGCGGAACTTGATTTCAGCGACGAAAAAATCCTCAAAGCCGCAAAATATCACATAGGCAACGCCAAAATGTTGGGGCTGGACCCCGACCAATACGGCAGGGAATACAAGGCGGAAAATTATATAGACGAGTGCGTGCTGATATACGAAAAGTACAACAAACACCTGAAAGAAAACAACGCGCTGGATTTCGACGACCTGCTTCTCGAAACTTTGCGCCTCCTGCGCAAAGACAATTCCGTTGCGGAATATCTTTCGGATAAGTTCCGCTACATACTCGTGGACGAATTTCAGGATACAAACGCGGTGCAGTACAACATAATAAAACTGCTTGCGCGCAAGCACGGCAACCTCTTCGCCGTCGGCGACGACGACCAGTCGATATACGGCTGGCGGGGCGCGGAGATAGAGAACATACTGCGCTTTGACAAGGATTTCCCCGAGGCAAAAGTGTACAAGCTGGAACGCAACTACCGTTCCACGCAGGCAATACTCGAACTTGCCAACGCTTCCATAAAGAACAATCATACCCGCCGCGGCAAAACGCTGTGGACGGACGGACCCCGCGGCAAACAGCCGGAAGTTTATCAGGCGGAAGAGGAATCTGCCGAGGCGCTGTTCGCCGTGCGCAAGATAATAGCGGGCGTGCAGACGGGTGGCAGAAAATTTTCGGATTACGCCATACTTATGCGCATAAACGCCCTCACCCGCCCTTACGAACAGGAATTTGCCAAATACGGCATACCCTTTAAAGTTTTCGGCGGCTTCCGCTTCTTTGAACGGCGCGAAATTAAGGACGTGCTCGCCTATCTCCGCCTTATAGCCAACCCGTTCGACAGCGAAGCGGCGGAAAGGATAATCAACGTTCCCCGCCGCGGCATAGGCGGCAAGACGGTGGAGGGGATGTACCTCTACGCCCAAAGCGAGGGGCTTTCCCTGTTCGACGCCGCCGTGGATTGCGATTTACTGCCCTTTTCCGACGGGATAAAAGCCAAATTGCGCGGCTTTGCAACCCTGATAAGGGATCTCACCGTCGCCTCGCAGAACTTGCCCGTAAACAGCCTTGTAAGGCTGGTGATAAGCGAGGCGCTTCTGCGCTCCGCCTACGACGACGGCAGCGACGACGGCGACGCAAAACTTGCCAACCTCGACGAATTTATCGCCTCCGTGGACGACTTTTCAAGGTTGAACCCGGAAGCTACTTTGGAAGAATATCTCAATCAGATAACTCTGCTTTCGGATACCGACGATATGGACGACGGCAACTATGTAACTTTGGCTACCATCCACGCCGTAAAGGGGCTGGAATTCCCCGTCGTGGTGATATGCGGGCTGGAATCGAACATAATGCCCGCGGCGCGTTCGGTAAACGAGGGCAATTTGGAGGAGGAAAGGCGGCTTATGTACGTCGCAATAACCCGCGCCCGTGAAGAGCTGTACCTCACGCGCAGTAAATCCCGCTATCTGTACGGGCACAGGGAAAACACCTCCGTCTCGCCCTTCCTCACGGAACTGTCCCCCGCGTTGGGCATAAACGTTTCGTCCCGCTTCAACTCTGACGGCGGCGGCTATCCCAATGCCCGCCGAAGCGTGTATTCTTCCGACGAGGGCTATTCCCCCGCGCCCGATACCTCCTTTTCTTCGGGCGGGTTTGCAAAGCCCTCGCTGGGCGGGTTTGCAAAGCCTGCGGCAAAGGACGGCAAAAATTATTCCGTGGGGATGCGCGTAAGGCACCCCAAATTCGGCGTGGGAATGATAGTTTCCTTAAAGAACGGCGGCGCAGTGGTAAACGTCGCTTTTGAAGGGCAGGGCATAAAGGAACTTTCCGCCTCAATTGCCCCTCTCGAAATAATCGGGTAAAATTACCCCCTACATATATTGCGGCGAACAGCCGAAGAGGTTTTTTTATGGACAGAATGCGCTATCTTGTAGATACCCTGAATAAGTGGGCGTACGAATATTACGTGCTTGACAACCCGTCCGTGGAGGACGCGGAATACGACAGGCTTTACGACGAGCTGAAAATTTTAGAGCAAAGCACGGGCAGGGTAGAGGACGACAGCCCCACGCGCAGGGTGGGCGGCGAACCCGTAAAAGAGTTTGTCCGTCACGAGCATATATCCCGCCTTTACAGCCTCGATAAAGCCGTGTCTTACGACGAGCTGGAAGCCTTTTTCACCCGCGTGAAAAAGGGCGCTCCGTCGCCCGTATACACCGTGGAATATAAATTCGACGGGCTGACGATGTGCCTCACTTACGACGGCGGCAAATTCGTCCGCGCAACCACCCGCGGCAACGGCGTGGCGGGCGAGGACGTTACGGCGCAGTGCCTCACCATAAAAAGTTTTCCCCTCGCAATTTCTTACAAGGGCACGCTGGAAGTGCAGGGCGAGGCGGTTATCCGCCTTTCCGTACTCGACAAATACAACAGCACCGCAAAGGAACAGCTTAAAAACGCGCGCAACGCCGTGGCGGGCGCAATCCGCAATCTCGACCCCGCCGTCACCGCCGAAAGAAACCCCGAAATTTTGTTCTATAACGTGAACTATATGTCCGACGGCGAACTTCCCACGCAGAGGGAACATTTCAGGTTTCTCAAAGAGCAGGGCTTTAAAGTTTTCCCCTTCCTGCGCGTATGCAACAGCGAGGACGAAGTTAAGTCCGCCGTGGAAGAGATAGAGGTAAACCGCAAATCCCTCGACGTGCTTACCGACGGCGCGGTGATAAAGCTGGACGATTGTTCCGCCCGCAAAGCGTTGGGCTATACCGATAAATTCCCACGCTGGGCGATAGCTTATAAATTCGAAGCGGAGGAAACGGTAACCCGCGTGCGCGACATAATCTGGCAGGTAGGCAGGACGGGCAAACTTACGCCCCTCGCCATAGTAGACCCCGTAGACCTCGGCGGAGCCACGGTAAAAAAAGCCACGCTTAACAATTACGGCGACATAAAGCGCAAGGACGTAAGGAAGGGCAGCGAGGTGCTGATACGCCGCTCCAACGAGGTTATACCCGAAATTTTGGGCGCGGTGGAACACGGCGGGGAGGCGGCTGAAGTGGTAAAGCCGGAATACTGCCCGTACTGTAACGCCAAAATAGAAGAAGTGGGGGCAAATCTGTTCTGCCCCAACAAATATTGCCGCCCGCGCATAACGGGGAAGATAGAACATTTCGCGCAGAAGGACGCGATGGATATAGAGGGGCTTTCCGAAATGACCGCGGCGCGCCTGAACGAAGTGTTGGGCATAACCGAATGTTCACAGCTTTATTCGCTTACAGCCGAAGATTTGGGCAGGCTGGAAGGCTTTAAGGACAAAAAGACGGCAAATCTGCTTGCCGCTCTGCAAAAAAGCAAGTCCGCAACCCTCGAAAGGTTTATCTTCGCATTGGGCATAGACGGCGTGGGCAAGGTAGCCGCGCGCGACATAGCAAAGGCGTTTGGGAACATACGCCGACTCTCCCGCGCTTCCCGCGAGGAACTTGTAGCCCTCGAAAACATAGGCGATGTTACCGCCGACGCCATAGTGCGTTGGTTCGCCGACGCGGACAACGCCGCCGAAATAGAAAAATTCAGGCAGGCGGGGATAGACCCCGAATATGTCGCCGCGGAAAAAACTTCCGGCGTGTTCTCCGGGGAAGTGGTGGTGCTTACGGGCACGCTTGAAAATTTCCGCCGCAGCGAAGCCCAAAAGCTGATAGAGGAACGGGGCGGGGCGTGCGCTTCTTCCGTAACGTCGTCCACAACCCTCGTCATAGCGGGCGAAGCGGCGGGCAGCAAGCTGGAAAAAGCCAAAAAAGCGGGGATAAGGATAATAGACGAACAAACTTTCCGTCAAATGCTCAACTTATAACAAAAATAATTTTAAGGCATAAAAAAAGGCGCAAAAAAGCGCCTTTTTTTTCTACGGGTTTACCCGGCGATAAAAAGTTGAGTAGGACGGTTGAGATTTTTCGCGCGGAGGATTATTTTGCCAAAAGCCCTTCGGAATATCCCTCAAGTTTCAGCTTCTGCGAATTGGAAAGTTTTCTGTAATTTTTCAACATCTTCTTTTCCTCCGCATTCAGGGCGTTGCCGGTGCTTCCGGCTCTGTCCGCGCTGATAACGATATTTCCCATATCGTCCGTTCTGCCCACGATATAGTCTATCGAACATTCAAAGTAGTCCGCATAGGCCATAAGGTTTGCGATGTGGGGTTCCCTCTGGGAATTTTCATAGCAGGCTATGGTAGCCTGTCCGATGTGCAGAATCTCCCCCAGCTCCGTTTGGGTAAGTCCTTTCTCAAGTCTTAAACTTTTCAAAATAAAACCGATATTCATAAATTCGTACCTCTTTACGATATCTTAATCAGATGTTATTTGCGTTTTGCAATTATATAATACCACTTGCCGCGGCGTTTTTATGTGATTATTGCAAAGGCAATTTTTATTTTATACACTTTTTGTCTTTTTATGCATATTTAACCTGAAAAAGGTTAAACGGGGCGTAATTTACAGCAAATCGTCCATAGAATAAAGCCCTGCGGGTTTGCCGCACAGCCATTTTGCGGCTTTAAGCGCGCCCGCGGCGAAAACTTTTTTGCTCCTCGCCGAGTGCGCAAGCGTAATTATTTCGTCCTCGCCGGCAAACATAACCTCGTGTTCGCCCACGATAGTTCCGCCGCGCACGGCGTGAATACCTATTTCGTTTCCGCGTTTGCCCACTGCGCCCGCTCTGCCGTTCATAATCCGTTTTCCGTCGCCGAAGGCGCCGTTCACGCTTTCGGCAAGCATAAGCGCGGTGCCGCTGGGCGCGTCGGCTTTAAGGTTGTGGTGTTTTTCTATTATTTCCACGTCAAACTTTTCGCCCAATGTTTCGGCGGCTTGCCGCACCAATTTGATAAGCAGGTTTATCCCCAACGAAAAGTTTGCGGTGCGGAAAACAGCCGTCTTTTTCGCCGCGTCCGCTATAAGTTCAAGGTGGCGTTCGTCGTATCCGGTTGCGGCAAGCACTGCGGGCACTTTTCTTTCCGCCGCCCATTCCAGCTCGCCTTCCAGCGCGGAGGGGGAGGAAAAATCTATTATCACGTCCGCATGCGCGTCTACCGAGCGGAAGTTTTTCCATACGGGCAAGCCGTATTTGTCGCTTACGTCTGCGTCCACGCCGCCCGCAATGCGTATTTCCTTATCTTCGGCGGACAGCGCAACAAGGTTGCCGCCCATCTTGCCGTTTATGCCCGTTATAAGCAAATCAATCATATACTTTTATTCCGGCCTTTATAATTTCCGCGCGCAGTTTAACCGCGTTTTCGTGTTCGAGAACGGTGAGAGGGGGACGGGGCGCGCCCGCCTTAAAGCCTATCATATTCAAAGCGGCTTTCACGGGGATGGGATTAACTTCATAAAAGCACGCGTCCTCAAGCGGCAACAAAAAGTCCTGCAATTCGTTGGCTTCTTTCAGTTTGTTTTCATTTACGAGGTTAAACATCTTCTTCACAAGTTTGGGCGCCACGTTGGAAACTACCGAAATAAGCCCCGCGCCGCCGATGGCAAGCATAGGCAGGTTTAGGAAGTCCTCGCCGGAATACAGGTCTATCTTTCCGCGGATGCGGCGCATAGTCTCGCATACCTGCGCCATATTTCCGCACGCTTCCTTTATCCCCGCCACGTTGGGTATATCCGCCAGCCTTTCCGCCGTTTCGGGCAACACGTTCACCGCCGTGCGCGAGGGCACGTTGTAAACTATCACGGGTACGTCCACCGCTTTGCAGATGGCGCTGTAATATTCGTAAATGCCGTTCTGCGTGCAACGGTTGTAATAGGGCGTAACCGCCAAAATGCCGTCCGCGCCCGCTTTCTGCGCGCGCACGCTCGCTTCAACGGCTTTGCGCGTATCGTTGCTGCCCGCGCCTATAATGCACTTTGCGCGCTTCGCTATTTTGGCTACGGAATATTCCGTAACTTCGCGCTTTTCGTCCTCCGTCATAGTCGCCGGTTCGCCCGTGGTGCCCAAAATCACAAGGGCGTCCGCGCCGCCGTCTATCTGGTATTCTATCATCTCGCCCAAAGCGTCAAGGTTTACCCCGTTCTCGTCGAAGGGGGTAACCATTGCGGTGGCAAGCCCTCTGAAAAAACCTGTCATATCAATCCTTCCGGACATAAGCCCGTATTTTTCGCTGTTATTATCTTATGGCGAAGTTTGTTTGCGGGTTACCGCGTCAATCAAGATAACCTTTCGCCGCAAGCAATTCGGCAAGCAGAACGGCTCCGCCCGCCGCCCCGCGCAGGGTGTTGTGCGACATTCCTATAAATTTATAGTCGAACACGGCGTCGTCGCGCAGTCTGCCCGCAAATACGGACATTCCCTTATCGGTATTTCTGTCAAGGCGGGGTTGCGGTCTGTCGCTCTCTTCGCAATATCTTATAAACTTTTCGGGCGCGGAATGAAGTTTAAGTTTCTGCGGTTCGCCCTCGTATTCCGCCCACGCCGTCAAAATTTCTTCTTTGGAAGGCTTGTGCGCGAATTTTACGAAAACCGCCGCCGTATGCCCGTCGGAAACGGGCACCCGCAGGCACTGCGCCGTAATATGCGGGGTTTGCGCGGGCACAATTTCCGCGCCGCGTATCTCGCCCCATATTTTAAGCGGTTCCCTTTCGCTTTTTTCTTCCTCGCCGCCGATATAGGGTATAACGTTGTCCGTTATTTCGGGCATCGTCTCGAAAGTTTTTCCCGCGCCGGAAACAGCCTGATAGGTGCATACGGCAACTTCGGTTATCCCGAATTTTTTCAGCGGGTGCAACAGCGGCACGTAGGATTGCAGGGAACAGTTGCTTTTTACGGCGATAAAGCCGCGCTTCGTCCCCAAACGCTTTCTCTGCGCGCCTATTATTTCAAGATGCCCGGGGTTTATTTCGGGTATTATCATAGGCACGTCGGGCGTAAAGCGGTTTGCGGAATTGTTGGAAATTACGGGCGTTTCCAGCTTTGCGTACTTTTCTTCCAGCGCGCGCACGGCTTGTTTTTCCATATTCACCGCGCAAAAGCAAAAGTCCACGGCGGAAGCTATTTCCGCGGCGTCCTTATCCGCGTCGTAAACCGTCATATCCGCGTATTTTTCGGGCATCGGTTCCGCCAGCCGCCATTTTTTTACGGCGTGCGCGTATTTTTTGCCCGCGGAAGAGGCGGAAGCCGCCAAAATTTTCACTTCAAACTGCGGGTGATCTTTAAGTATGGCAAGAAATCTCTGTCCCACCATACCCGTCGCGCCGATTACGGCAACCTTGTATACCTTCATAGTCCGTCACCTCGTAAGTTATGAAAAAGGGCATTGCAACGATGCCCGTAAATTATGCTAATAATATCATATATCGCCGCGGTTGTAAAGAAAAAGAGGGGCAAAACAGTTGAAATATTTTCAACTATGCGTTATAATTACAATAACCGCGCTGAAAAAAACGCGCTAAAAATACAGTAAGGTAAACGTATGGCTTTAAAAGTTAGCAACCTCGAAGGCAACGAAATTGCCGACGACTATGTAAGGCAGTCTCCCACGGGCGGCAGATGGAGCGAAACGTGGGGCGTATTCAAGTCCTGTTTCGGCAAACTTATACTTATAAATATTTTCATTCTGATAACATTCCTTCCGGGCGTTGCGATAATGATTTTCCGTTCGCTGATGGTTACGGGTCAGGGCGCGATATATCCTTTCAACCCCAGCCTCCTCATCAACACCGCGCCCAATATGCAGGGCGGTCCGGAGGGCGTGTATCTCGCCGCCGATCTCATTTTCTATTCGCTTCTGATAGTTGCCGGGTTTATCGCCTCGTTGGGCATTTCCGGCGGCGCGTATTCCATAAAAAAACTTCTCAACACCCACGGTCAGTTTTCCGTAAAGGGCTTTTTCCACGGCATAAAAGTGGGCTTTTTCAACACGGTTTTGCCCGTAACGGTGTTTATGGCGTTCTTCTTCGGTTGCGTTATAGTAGGCGACTGGAAGGATATGGTTATCGCGCAGGGCGCAAGCCGCCACGGTCCTTTAACCGCCTATGCGTTTATGATAATAGCGACAATACTCGTCGGGCTTTACTGCGGTTGGTTGCTTGCTACGGGCATAAGTTACAGGGTTAAATTTATCCAGCTTATCAAAAATTCGTTTGTACTAATGGTGGGTAGCATAATACAAACTATGTTCTTCGCCGGCTTCGCCTTGATTCCCGTATGGCTGTATCTTATAGGCGGCGTGGTGCGCACCATCTCGTATATAGTGTTCATTCTGTTGGGCTTTTCGTTCATATTGCTCGTCTGGATGAGTTTCACGCAGGGCGTGTTCGATATGTTCATCACCCCCAATCTGAAAGCGGCGGAGGAAGCGGCTAAAGCCAATAAATCCCCCAAACAGTTACAGCAGGAAAAGGAAGAAGAGGACAAGCGCGTCGCGCGCGAACTGCTTGCCGCAGGCAAAAGCGAGCTTATAGGCAAACCCATACTTCCCGTATCCGAAACGGCTTCCGTAACTTCTTTGGGTTCCACGTTCACCCGCGCGGATCTCGGCGGAATTTCGGAAAACCGCAAAAAACTTGCCGAAGACATACGCGGCTATGAAGAGGCGCACCGCGGCGATCCCGTCTATGCGGAATACAACAAACTTTTCGCCGAACGCGAGCGCGCGCTTAAAGCCTCGGAAGGCAAAAAGAAAAACAAGAAAAAGCTGGGCGACAACCTGCTTAAATAAGGTAAGCCATGCAAGACAGCTATTCTGCCACGGGCAGATGTTTTGAATATCTTAATAAGGACTGCGGCTATGAACAATGGTCGCAGTATTTAATTGAAAAACTTAAAAGCCTCGGGGCGGGTCCCGTCGGCGCGGACGTGGGTTGCGGCAACGGCTATTTCACCCGCGCGCTCTGCCGCGCCGGATACGATATGACGGGCGTGGACGTTTCGGCGGAAATGCTGTCCCGCGCGCGTATCCTCGCCGCGGAGGAGGGGATAAACGTCCCCTTTGTCCAGGGCGACGCCGTCAAACTTAAACTGCTTAAAAAGGCGGACTTCATCATTTCCGTAAACGATTGCTTCAACTATATCCCGCCCGAAAAACTGCCTGCGGCGTTTGCCCGCGCGGCGGCTTCGCTTAAAAAGGGCGGCGCGTTCATATTCGACATAAGCTCCCGCAAGAAGCTGGAAGAGGTTATAGGCGACAATCTATTCGCCGACGACAGCGAAGATTACACCTACCTGTGGTTCAACCGCCGCGAGGGCGAAAGCATAATTATGGACGTCACGCTTTTTCTGCGCGGCAAGGACGGCAGGTATACCCGCTACGACGAAAGGCACGTGCAGTATATGCACGGCAAAGCCCAAACCGCCGAAATGTTGCGCGCGGCTGGCTTTTCGGTGCAAACCGAGGGGCACCTCGGCGGTTCCGAGGACGAGAGAATAAATTTTATCTGTAAAAAACTATGAACAAACTTATTAAATCGCTTATCTACGGCGGAGATATTTCGCTTTCCGTGCTGGACTGCACGCGCCTTGTGCAAAAGGCGGTAAACATACACGGGCTTGCGGACGCGCCCGCCCGCACTTTGGGCGGACTGCTTACGGTGTGCGCCTATTTTTCGGGTTGCCTGAAATCTCCCCGCGGCGCCGTTTCAATAACCGTAAAATCCCCCTCCGGCGACGGTACGGTAAGCGTTTCGGGCGATAAAAACCTGCATATCCGCGGCTATATAGATTGCGCGGGCGGCGGCAAACTGCGCGGCGGAAATCTCACCGTCATCCGCGACGACGGGTTTTACCGTCCCTTCGTCGGCTCGTGCGAGCTTGTTTCGGACGACGTTGCGGAAAATACGGCGCACTATTTTGCCGTAAGCGAGCAAATTCCCACGTTGCTTTCCGTTGGCGTGGACGTGCGGGACGGAAAATGCCTTTCGGCGGGCGCCGTGGTTATGCAGTCTATGCCGGGCTGTTCGGACGAAAGCGCCGCCGCCGCGATAGAAAAAATGCGTTCGCTTAAAGATATAGGCGGGCTTATAAAAAATTACGGGGCGGACGGCGTAGCGGAAAAATTTTTCGGCGAAGAGACCGAAAAAACCGCGGTTTATACCCTGTTCCCCGAATATAAGTGCAATTGTTCGCGCAAAAAAATAGAGGGGGTAATTTTGCCCCTCGGCAAAAGCGAGCTTGAAAGCATAATAGCCGAACGCGGCGAAGTATGCGTGCATTGCCACTATTGCAATACGGACTACCGCTTTACGGCGGAAGATATAGAAAAATTGTTTGCCTGATGAAAAAGACAGTGGAAATTGACCTCGGCTGCGACAGGCTGCTGTCGCTTGCCGAAAAAATGCTTGACGAACACGATTATATTGGCGCGTTGAAAATGCTGAACAAAAACGCCGAAATAAACGGCGACGCCGCCGATTCCTTTATGCTGTACGCCGAAACTTTCGACGATATGCAGCTTTACGAAAAGTGTATAAACGGCTGGTTCAAGTTCCTCGATTGCGCCACGGACGAAAACGCGCCCCCGGAAGATTTTGCCGAAGCGTACGAGGGGTTGGCTTTGTCCTATTCCGCCCTCGGCGAAGAAAAATTTTCCGCATACTATTACAATAAACTTCTGCTTACCACGGGCGAGCTGGACGACAACGTCAGGCAGGAAATAATAGATTGCTTTCTCGGCGAAGAACCCACGCCCCTCAAAGTTGTATATCCCCCGCGGGAAGCGGACTGCACGGATATAATGGCGGACGGGCTGGAATTGATGAAAAGCGGCGAATATACGCGCGCGGCGGAAGAATTTGAAAAAGTTGAAGAGGGCAACGAAAGGTATATTGCCGCCCGCAATTATATAGCGATGTGCAGGATAATAGAGGATAAGACGGACGAGGCGGAACGCGAATGTCTGAACCTGTTGGAAAAATATCCCGGCAACGTTCAGGCGCTTACAACTCTCGCCGCCGTAAAAACCGAACAGGGCGACAAGCAAGCAAGCCGCGCCCTTGCGGAAAAACTTATCTCGCTTGAAGCGTCCGAACCGGACGATATGTATAAAATAGCCACCGTATGTTGCGAAAACGGCATGCACGGGGAGGCTTACAAACTTTTTGTAAAGCTGGAAGAGGAAATGCCCTACGACGGCACGCTTATCTTCTTCAAGGCGGTTGCGGCGTTCAACTGCGGGAAGAGAGCGGAATCGGCGGAAACTTTTATAAAGTTGCTTACCATATATCCGGACGCCGTTACTGCGCGCGCCGTATACGATTATTCCCTTACGTTGCCGCAAGGCGAGGCGTTAAGCTATTTTTACCGCCTGCCCGAAGAGGACAGGCAAAAGACGCTTATTTTGCTTGCCTCCGTCTCCTCCCGCAACCGCTTAAAACTGCACGAGATAGAGGATATGCCCTCGCTTGAGGATTGCGTGCGCTGGTGCTTCGACGAGGTGGACGGCAGGAACAACCCCGAATTACAGCTTTTGGCAGTTGATTGCGCGATAAAGGCGGGGCTGGACGGGATAGTGAGGGAGTTGCTTCTCAACGCGTTTTTGCCTGATAATTTCAAGGTGGAAACGTTGGCTTACCTCGCAATGCGCAATCTCGACGATAATTTCGGCGTGGTGGTGTGCCACAATTACAGGAGTATAGACCTGTATAAAATAACGTTGCAACGCAAGGCGCGCAAGGCGTTTTTGCGCGCATACGCCAATCTCACCGCCCGTTTTTCGCCTATAAACAACACCTTCGGCGCGCGCTTCGCCGTCTCTGCGGAAGTGTTGCAGGCGGATATGTGCGCGGGCGGCAGGGCGGATCTCGCGTCCGACGGGGAAACGCTTGCGGCAACGGTTTTTTACCTCTCCCGCGTGGAAGTGGAGGGGTATACGGACGAAAACATTCCCGAAAAATTCAAAACTACGGCAGAAAAGATACGGCTGTTTGCAGGAGATTTATATGAAACTGTATGATTTTGACGCTATGTTCGACAAAAAACTTTCCGAATATATGGAAAAGAACGCCGGTAAATATACCGAAAAGCAGTGGGAGGACATAATCCCCGGACTTTACAAAAAATTCGGCGATACCAAAATTTCGGCACTGAACTGTTCCCCCAACGCCTATTACGCGGCAATGGGCGACGCCGCGCTGGTAAAAACGCTTTGCGCGCACCTTAAACAGGGCGTGCCCGTTTCGGAATACCTCTGCAACGCCATCGAAAGCCGCAACGCCCCCGGGCTGCTGTTGCCCCTCCTCGACGGAAGCGAGGACGAAAAGGAGTACGCGCTTAACCTTATCGGAAGCGCGGAGGAGGCTTTGCCCAAACTTATGAGTATGCTGTGCGACCCGTCCTCGTCCGAGGACATAAAAAACCGTTGCGTAGACCTCGTAAAGGAAAAGGCGGACGTAGTGGCGGCGGAAGCGAAGCGCAATTACCATAGCGGGACTGAAAAGGAATATATGCTTGAAATACTTTCCCGCACGGTGGTGAAGGACGACGAGGTATACAATATACTTATAAACGAATTCCGTTCCGACCCTGAAAACGTCCCCATGCACGCAGGTTATCTCGCCGCGTACGGAGACGAGCGCGCCCTGCCCGTGCTTTTGGATAAAATAGACGAGGACGGCATAACCTTCGTGGAATATCAGGAACTTAAATTCGCCATAGAATCTTTGGGCGGCGTATACGAAAAGGAACGCGATTTTTCAAACGACCCGTATTATCAGTTGATAAAATCGCACAGCGTTTCAATAGCGGATATTTTCGATAATTTAAACTGATTGCGGTATAAAAAAAATATCTCCGTCAATAACTTTGACGGAGGTTTTTTTATGACTGAAATAACGGTTAAAGAATTGCAACTTATCACCGACGCGCTTACGGCGGAAAGCCTGCTTTGCAAAAAGGCGCGCGCCTATTCCCGTACGCTTACCGACCCCGACCTTGCGCAATGTCTCGGTAAAATCGCGGACGAACACGAAGTGCGCTATAATGCGCTGTTGGGACTTATAGGAGGTTGATATGAAGTTGGGAAAAAGCGATGTTACGTTAAACGAACAGGATACACTTCAGGATATGCTTGAGGGCGAAAAACAGCTTATGAACATCTACACCACGGCGCTGTTCGAGGGCAGTACCAAAAATATCCGCAAAAACTTTTCCGCAAACCTTTTGGGCGTTGCGGAAAACCAGTACTGTCTGTTCAACCAGATGTCGTCGCGCGGGTATTACAAGCCCCAGCCGGCTAAAAAAATGATGATAGACCAGGCGAACGACACCTACAAAAAACAGAAAAACAGCTTAAAAGCCAATTAAAAAAAGCCGCGCGTCGCGCGGCTTTTTAACTTTCAAAGCGCCAAAAGTTTTTCCACAAGTTTATATCCGTCCGCAACGTATTCGCCCGTCGCCGCCGCCTCGCTTTCGGTATATCTCCGCGCGCCGTTGCAAATATCTTTCGACGTGCAGTATAAAAGATAGGGCACGGGTTCGGAAACGTGCGTCTTGCACGCCACGGGGGTGGGGTGATCGGGGCAGATAAGCATCGCCAGCTCTTTCCCCGCACGGGCAAATCTTTGCAAAAGGGTGCCCACAACGTCGCCGTCTATGCGTTCTATGGAATAAATTTTATGTTCCGCGTCGCCGTGGTGCCCGCACTCGTCGGGCGCTTCCATATGTATGTATACAAAATCCAGCCCGCCCAACAGCGCGTCCGCCGCGGCTTCGGCTTTCGCCTTAAAGTTTGTGTTGTAGTTTCCCGTCGCGCCCTCTACATCTATAATGCGCATACCCGCAAGCCTGCCTATGCCCTTTACAAGGTCCACGGCGGAAATTATCCCGCCTTTAAGCCCGCGCTTTTTCCCGAAATCTTCCAGCGCGGGTTTCGTCCCCTCGCCCCAAAGCCATATGCTGTTTGCGGGCAGTTTGCCTTCGGCTTTTCTTTTCAGGTTCACGGGGTGGTCTTTCAGCAGTTCGTAACTGCGCTTCATAAACCGCAGGTATTTCACGCCGCTTTCGCCCTTCGGCAGGCTGTGCGTTATTTTTTTGTCCGAAATATCGTGCGGCGGGGTAAGGTCGTGCCCCGTCTTTCCGTTTTCAACCACCATACAGTGGCGGTAGGAAACGCCGGGGTATAGGGTGTAACCGTCGCCGTCGAAGTATTTTTTAAGGTAATTTATAAGTTCGGCGGCTTCCGCAGTGGAAATATCCCCCGCGGAATAGTCGCGCATAACCATATCCTCGTATTCCCCGTCGCCTTCAAGCGTAACAAGGTTACAGCGCAACGTAACGTCAGTCGGCGCAAGGTTTATCCCCATGCTAACCGCTTCGAGGGGGGAACGTCCCGTATAAAATTTCTTCGGGTCGAAGCCCAAAACAGCCATATTCGCAACGTCGCTGCCGGGTTTAAGACCGTCGGGCACGGTTTTGCAAAGCCCAACTTCGCCCCGTTTGCACAGTTTGTCAAAGTTCGGCGTGCGCGCCTTTTCAAGGCAGGTTAAATTGCCTAACTGCGGTATCTTCCAATCCGCCATACCGTCGCCCAAAACAACCGCGTATTTCATACAATTCCTCGCTTTTTACCGATTGAGATCCCAATCTATGGGTTTTTTGCCGTGGCTTATAAGATATTCGTTCGTCTTTGAAAAAAATCCGCACCCGAAAAATCCGTTGTAAGCCGAAAGGGGAGAGGGGTGCGCGCATTGCAGTATCAGATGCCTTTTTCCGTCGATAAGCGGGGCTTTGCTCCGCGCGTTGCTGCCCCACAGTATAAACACCGTGTTTTCCGTGTTTTCCGAAATAAGTTTTATAACGCTGTCGGTAAACCACGCCCAGCCGCATTTGGAATGAGAGTTTGCAATATGTTCCCGCACGGTAAGCGTGGTGTTCAGCAGTAAAACGCCCTCTTTCGCCCACTTCGTAAGGTCGCCGCAGTCCGGTTCCCTTATTCCGATGTCGTGCTCTATCTCTTTGAATATATTCTGCAACGACGGGGGGAGGGGCACCCCGGGCTTTACCGAAAAGCACAGCCCGTGCGCCTGCCCGGGTTCGTGGTAGGGGTCCTGCCCGAGTATCACGGCTTTAAGCCCGTCAAGCGGGGTGTACCTGAAGCAGTTGTACAGGTCGTACATATCGGGATAAACAACGTAACGGCTGTATTCGCTTTTTAAAAATTCGCGTATTTTCAGATATCTTTCGTCCGTAAACAGAGGCTTTAAAAGCTCGTCCCAGCCACCGCCGAGAGGTTTCATAAACTCACCTTTGCCGTTTTCAGCGCCTTGCCATATTTTCAAGCACGCCCGCCAATATATTTTCAAGTTGCGCCCGCTCGTTTTCAAAGCACAGCTTTAAGTTTTCTTTAAACTGTTCCGTGGTAGAGCCGTTCCCCGCCAGATCGGAAATTATTTTAAACGCGTACGCCTTTATGCCGCGCTTTGCGCAAACCTGCGCCACTGCGGCGCATTCCATATCGCGTATGTCGGCTTTCAGTCCGCGCGTAAGCAGTAGGTAATCCGTCGTGTCGTCGTTGAACCTGTCCGCCGTTCCCACCGCTTTCAAAGGGTAATTGCCCGCCGTGCAAAGGGGGGTGTAGGGCTGCGTTTCCCCGTCAAGCGTGCCGACGGGCGTGCCGTTCAGTTGAGACAGGTCGAAGTCGAATTGCGCCGCGCGGCTTACGCCGTAAACGCCGCCCACTTCAACTTCGCCGTTCAAGCCTCCCGCAACGCCTATATTTATAACGGCGTCGGGACGGAATTTATCTATCGCGTACTGCGTGCCGCACGCCGCGTTTACTTTCCCCACGCCGCAAATTACCACGGCGGCGCTTTCGCCGTAAAGCGTTCCCTCGTAAACATCGTCTCCGCGGCGGGATATCCGCATTGCGTCAAGCACGGCTTCCGCCTCGTTGTGCATGGCTATAACAAAACAAATCATAGTTTTACCTGTATTATAAACGGCAAGCCGCCGCCTGTGCGGCGCGCCTGCCGTGTCAAAGCATAAGCGATTCCACGTATTCAATCTGTTCCTTCGTGGCAAGGTTTTTGGTAAACGCGCACGCGCTTCCCGCGGCGGTGGCGTAGTTCAGCGCCGAAAAATAGTTTCCAGATTTAAGGTATTCGTGGATAAACCCCGCAATCATACTGTCGCCCGCGCCGACGGAATTTACCAGCTGACCTCTCGCCGCCCGCACGAACATACTCTGTTTTGTCTCCGTCACCATTGCCGCGCCGGAACTGCCCATCGAAACTATAACGTTTCTCGCGCCCCATTCCTGCAACTTCCGCGCACAACCGAAAACTCCTTCGATGTCCGGCACGCTGCCCAGCCCGAAAATTTCGCACATTTCGTATATGTTGGGCTTTATCAAAAACGGCTTGTATTTCAGCGTTCCCGTCAGCAGTTTCCCGCACGCGTCCACCACGATATTCACGCCCGCGGGCGGTTTAAGCCGCTTTATAAAATTAGCGTACGCGGAATCGTCCAAAGTGGAGGGCACGCTTCCGCACACTATCAGCCAGTCGCCCTCTTTAAGCGCGGCTTTCAGCTTTTTCACAAGTTTGCCTACGTCCGCCTCGCTTACCTGCGCGCCCGTGCCGTTTATGTCCGTTTCCATATTGCTTTTTATCTTAACGTTTATGCGGCTTTGTCCCTTTACCTCGATAAAGTCGTGTTCAAGCCCCAATTCGGTAATTTTGTCGCGTATGGCGTTGCCGGTAAATCCCGCAATAAAGCCCAAAGCCATAGTAGGCTCGTCAAGTTCTTTCAGCGCAAGCGAAACGTTAATTCCCTTTCCGCCTACGGCAAGCCTTTCGCCCGTGGTTCTGTTCACGATACCGCTTTTAACGTTATTAACTTTTACGTAATAATCCAAAGAGGGATTAAACGTTACGGTGTAAAGCATAACTACTTAAACTTTAAAACATTTTGATTAAAATGTCAATAAAAAACAAATTTAAACGCTTGATTTTTTTATTTCGGTAGATATATAATACTGATACAAGTTTTAAAGTGCGGTTTGCGCAATGCGTAAATACCGCGCCTCATTGCGGGCGAGTTACAGATTCGATTGCGTACTGAGGAGAAGGCAAGCATACCAAAGGTCTCGTCTTTGTAAAAACGGAAAATTAAATTTAAACGCAGAAAAAAATTCTGAAAAGGTTGTGGCTTTCCCCGTAAATAACGCGGTAAGCTGCGCCGCTTGCGCCGCTTAAATTAAGCGGTCCGTCCCGTTACGTTCGCCGTCGGCGTAACGCGGGCGTAATCAAGACGGCAAATGTACCTTTCTTGCGCGCAAAACGCGCAAGGTCGAAAATATTTTTGTTACGCGTGCGGTAGTTCGTCCGTCTGCGCTGCCCGCGTTAATCAAGGCGGAATAAGTATGTAGAAACCTTCGGCAAAGTCCGTAAGACTAGGGTGCAAGTCCCTACTCGTCCACCAAATAACCCACGGTTTTTAGACCGTGGGTTATTTGGTGGACGGGAATTTACGGATAGGGTTATTTGGTGGACGTATATTGACATTTTTTACGAAAAAGTATATAATGATTAAGTAAGTATAACACTTTTAAGGTATGGCTATGAAGATCTGCGTTTTCGGCGCGTCCAGCGCGCATATTGACGAAAGTTACATCAATGCGGTGGAAAGCCTGTGCGAAAAGTTGGCAACGCGCGGACATTCCCTCGTATTCGGATGCGGCGCCACGGGGCTTATGGGCGCGGCGGCGCGCGGCTTTAAGCGCGGCGGCGGGTATATCCACGGCGTAATTCCGCGGTTTTTCCGCGACGAAGGGGTGGAAAGCCTCTACGACGGGTGCGACAAGATAACGTATACCGAAGATATGGCGGAACGCAAGCGCAAAATGGAGGACGACGCGGACGCGTTTTTGATTGTCCCGGGCGGGGTAGGCACTTTTGAAGAATTTTTCGAGGTGCTTACGTTAAAACAGTTGGGCAGGCACGAAAAGGCGTTGGCGATTTACAATATCGGCGGATATTACGACGATCTGGAACGCTTTATGCAGTCCGTTGCGGGCAAAAAGTTTATAACGTTCGGGTGCAGTAAGCTGTACTCTTATTTCAGCGACGGGGACGAAGTTATCGAATATCTCGAAAATTACAGACCGCAGGGCACGCCCTGGCAAAAACTTAAACTCGGTGAATGATGATAAGCGTATGTTTTGTCTGCCTCGGCAACATATGCCGTTCGCCGATGGCTGAACTTATTTTCACCGAAATGGTGAAGGAGCGGGGGCTGGCTTCGCGGTTCAACATATCTTCCTTCGGCACCGACGATTGCGAAGTGGGCAACCCCATCTACGGCGCGGCTTTGCGCGAATTGAAGGAACACGGTATAACGGGCGCGCACCGCGCGCAACAGCTTTCTTTGAGGGACGTTATAAACAACGACTATATCCTCGTAATGGACACGGCTAACCTGAACGACGTGCTTCGGCTTACGGGCGGCAGATTTTGCGAAAAAATACACAGGCTTTGCTCTTTCACCGATCGCCCGCGCGACGTTTCCGACCCGTGGTACACCCGCAACTTTGAAAAAGCGTACGAGGATATCTACGAGGGTTGCCTGTGTTTTTTGAATAAACTGCTTTCCGATAAGCGCGCCGCGTTGGGCGGCACGCGGCTTTGAACTTAAAGATAAATTTGCGGCGGCGCACATCGTGCGCCGCCGCGTTCTTTCAGCCCGTAAATTAAATTTTCTGCGTTGCGGCTTTTCCGCGCTTTACCGTTTCTTCGTCGCCGTCGCCGCCCCGCCTGTCTTTCCCGAAGAAGAACAGCGCAATCGTTCCCGGACCGGCGTGCGCGCCCGTGCAGGGATCGTAAAATTCCACAATAACGTCCTCTGCACCGTGTTCTTTCACCTTTTCCGCAAGTTCGTTGGCTTCTTCCTCGCAGTCGCAGTGCGCAATCGCCGCTATCCCGTGCCCCGCCGACCTCGCGTCGTAGGCGTTCAAAAGCGCCGCAATGGCCCGCTTTCTGCCGCGCTCGCGCGAAAATACTGCAAGTTTTGCGTTGGCGCCGCCGTCCGCGCGGATAACCGGCTTTATGTTCAAAATCGACCCGGCTATCGCCGCCGCCGCGCTTATCCTGCCGCTTTTGCGCAGGTATTTCAAATCCCCTACGGTAAGGTAGCTGTTAAGTTTGTACGCGTTGTTTTCTATCCATTTGGCGCACGCTTCCACGCTTTCGCCCATATCTCTCAACTGCGCGGCTTTAAGGCACAAAAGCCCCGTCCCCAGCGAAGCGTTGGCGCTGTCCGCCACAATCACCTTTCTGCGGGGGTATTTTTCGGTAAGCGCTTTCGCCGCCGCCTTCGCCTGCGCGTACGTTCCGCTTATCCCGGAAGAGATGGTAACTATCAGCGCGTCCTTCCCGTTTTCCAGCGCGGGGGCAATTTCTTCTTCAAATCTGCCCGCGTTTATAAGCGAAGTTCTCACGTCCGCGCCGCTTCTCATCAGTTCGTAAAATTCCTTTGCAGTCTGCCTGTAAGGGCGGGAGGGATCGTAGCAGGGCTTTTCCTTTTTTCCGTCGTTGTAGTAGAAGGAAATAATTTTTATTCCCGTTTTTTCGATAAGTTCGTCGCCGAGGTTGCATCCCGAATCGGCAAAAATTTCAAAATCTTTCATAATTTATCCTTTGCGGCTTCATCGCCGCCCTATAATTAAAGTATCATACATTTACGGCAAAATACAACTGTTGCCCATCTACAAAACGTTTTTGCGGCTACACGCTTTCAAAAGATAACTCTACCACAAAAATTTCACACTCTACTCACAGTAGAATTGTTGTTTTTTTTAAAGATATGTGCTAAAATCGAGCTATGGACGAATTAAAAGAAACAATAGCCAAAAATTTAGTTCATCTACGTACCCAAGCCAAACTTACGCAGCTTCAGCTTGCGCAGATGCTTGATTATTCCGACAAAGCCGTTTCCAAATGGGAACGGGGAGAGGCAATCCCCGATATACGCGTGCTTGTACAGCTTGCGCAGTTCTACAACGTCACCCTCGACGACATAGTAAGGTCGGACGCGGCGGCTAAAAAAATTCTTCCCAAACTTACCATCCGCACGAAGAGGATATTGATAACCGTGCTTTCGGCGGTTCTCGTCTGGTTTGTCGCCACGGCGGTTTTCGCCGTGTTCTACCTGATAGATTATACCCAGAAGGACGCCTATATGGTGTTCATCGTCGCGCCGTTCGCAATGTCGGTGGTG
The DNA here is from genome assembly GCA_947627575.1 of uncultured Clostridia bacterium. Taxonomy (GTDB): domain Bacteria; phylum Bacillota; class Clostridia; order Christensenellales; family Borkfalkiaceae; genus Coproplasma. The sequence continues at coordinate 218,509 of CANQWN010000002.1, read as the reverse complement.
CTTATCGTCTTTTCCGCGCTGTGGGGCAACAGGATAACCTGCGCCCTGTCGTCGTCTATGGCGCTGTGGACGTTCGTGCTTATTTTTCATATCTTCGTGGTGAAGTATACAAATTTCAACAAGATATACATTCTCTACGTCGTCGCCGCCGTGTTCGAGGTGCTTATAATCCTCTGGTTCGTGTTTCTGCACGTCACGCGCAAAAAGAAATAAATTCACTTTCGCAAAAGTTTCCGTCTCGCGGCAGGCGGGCGGTTGAATAAATAAAAGGAAAATTTTATGGACACTGTAAAACTTGCAAACGCACTTATACCCGACGGCGACCTTCTGCCGCTTGAAGAGTACGAAAAACTTTATCCGCCCCGCAACTTGCCGGAGGGCGCGCAGGTTACAAGGCTTGCGCCGTCGCCCACGGGCTTTATACATTTGGGCAACCTGTATTCCGCGCTTGCGGACGAGCGCGCCGCGCACGTTTCGGGCGGCGTGTTCTATCTCCGCATAGAGGACACCGACGAAAAGCGAAAGGTGGAAGGCGCGGTGGAAAGCGTGATACGTTCGCTTGATTATTTCGGTATACGCTTCGACGAGGGTGCGGAAATTTCTTCCCCGCTGAACGTATACGGTCCTTACTACCAGCGCCGCCGCGCCCCTATATACCGCGCGTTCGCAAAGGACCTGATAGCCCGCGGCTACGCATATCCCTGTTTCTGCACGGAAGAACAGCTTGACGAAATACGTAAAAGACAGACCGAAGAAAAGCAGACCACCGGCTATTACGGCAAGTACGCCGTCTGCCGCAATCTCACGGAAGAGCAGATATATCGCAATCTCGCCGAAGGCAAGCCGTTTGTTATAAGGCTTAAATCCCCCGGAAGCGGCGCCGAAAAATTTATTTTCCGCGACGAGATAAAGGGCGAAGTAAGCGTAACCGAAAACGACCAGGACGTGGTTATATTGAAATCGGACGGCATACCCACCTATCATTTCGCGCACGTGATAGACGATCATTTTATGCGCACCACGCTTGTGATACGCGGCGAAGAATGGCTTTCCAGCCTGCCCGTGCATCTTCAGCTTTTCCGCATACTCGGCTTCAAACCGCCCAAATACGCGCACACCTGTTCGCTTATGAAGACGGAAAACGGCGGCAAGCGCAAACTTTCCAAACGCAAGGACCCCGAACTTTCGCTTGATTACTACCGCAAAGCGGGCTATTTCCCCCTCGCCGTAGTAAAGTATCTGATGACTTTGCTTAATTCCGACTTCGAGGAATGGGAAAACAAAAACCCGCAGGAGGATTACACCCGCTTTAAATTCAGGATAAACAAGATGGGCAAATCGGGCGCGCTGTTCGATCTGGAAAAGCTGAACGATATTTCCCGTACGGAAATTTCGCGCCTGTCCGCGGAAGAATGTTGCGATTTCCTCGGAAAATGGGTTGAAGAATTCGGCACGCAAGCCGACAGGGCGCATTTTTCCGACAGAGAGTATATAACCCAAATTTTAAACCTCGTCATGGGCACGTCGGGCAAAAAACGCAGAAAGGACATAGTGCGCGCCGAACAGGGCGTGCGCCTTATAGATTATTTCTTCGACGATACCTTCAAACCCGAATATTGCTTCCGCTTCGGCAAAGAGGAAGTGCTGGCGGTGCTTTCTGCGGTAAGCGCGGATTACGACCCCGCCGACGACAATACCGTATGGTTTTGCAAACTTAAAAACGCGGCGGCGGCAGCGGGCTTCGCTTCCGACACGGCGGCGTACAAGGCAGATCCTTCCGCCTACAAGGGCAGCGTTACGGACGCGGCGGAAATTTTGCGCATAGCGGTAACGGGTATGCCCAACTCGCCCGATCTTTGCACGATAATGCACATTCTCGGCAAGCAGAGATCGCTTGCAAGGATAAAAGCGGCAATGCTTGCCGCAGAGGAAGCAAACTGATATGAAGGTTGCCGACATATTTCTCGTGGGCGCGTTCCTCTTCTTTTTGGGCAGTACGATAGGTTGGTGCATAGAGGTGGTTTTCCGCCGCCTGTTCACCGCAAAAAAATGGATAAACCCCGGCTTTCTTACGGGGCCGTATCTGCCGCTTTACGGCTTCGGCGTTACGATGCTTTTCGCCATCACGCTTATCCCCATCGATACGGGGCGTTATTGGCTGAACAGCCTGATAATAATCCTCATTATGGGCGCGGCGATGACCCTTATAGAATATATCGCGGGGCTTATCTTCATAAAGGGAATGAAGATAAAGCTGTGGGATTATTCCGACAGAAAGGGCAATATACAGGGCATAATCTGCCCCTTGTTTTCCTTCTTCTGGCTGCTTGTTTCGGCGTTCTACTATTTCGTGATAGACCCTTACGTCCTCAACGCCGTAATATGGTTTGTGCATAACATAGCTTTCGCGTTCGTCATAGGCGTGTTCTTCGGCGTGTTCATCGTGGATTTGGGACATTCGTTGCATCTGGGCACAAAGATACGCGCCTTTGCAAAGGAACACGGCACGGTTATTTCCTTTGAAAAACTTAAAGAGAGCATAAAGGACAAAATTGAAAAGCTCGGCAAAAAGGCAAATTTCGCGTTTCCCTTCAAATCGGGCAAAAATATAAGCGAGGACCTCGCCGACTACACCCAAAGCGACGGCGGGGCGCAGGATATCTGAATTTAATTCCGAGAGGATTTTGTAAATGTTGAAGTTAAAGGACATCAAAAAAGACTACGTTGTGGCGGGGCAACCCGTGCCCGCGTTGAAGGGCATCAGCGTAAATTTCAGGCGCAACGAGCTGGTTTCCGTTTTGGGACCTTCGGGTTGCGGCAAAACTACCCTGCTTAACATAATAGGCGGGCTGGACCATTATACTTCGGGCGACCTTATCATAGGCGGCAAAAGCACAAAAAAATTTACCGACCGCGATTGGGATACTTACCGCAACCACTCGATAGGTTTCATCTTCCAAAGCTATCACCTTATACCTCACCAGACGGTGTTGCAGAACGTGGAACTCGCCCTCACCATTTCCGGCGTGGGCAAAGAGGAACGCCGCGCCCGCGCGATAGAGGCGCTTGAAAAGGTGGGGTTGGGCGAAAAGATACACAGCCGCCCCAATCAGCTTTCGGGCGGGCAGGCGCAGAGGGTTGCAATCGCCCGCGCGCTTATAAACGACCCCGAAATCGTACTTGCAGACGAGCCGACGGGCGCGCTGGACAGCAAAACAAGCGTGCAGATTATGGAACTGTTGAAGGAAATTTCCCGCGACAGGCTTGTAATAATGGTTACCCACAACCCCGAACTCGCGCGGCAGTATTCCACCCGCATAATCCGCCTCCTTGACGGACTTGTGGTGGACGACGATATGCCCTACGAAGGGCTGGATTATCACGAAGAGGGAGATGCAAAGCCTTCCGCGGACGCGGTTGGGGAAAAGGACGGAAGCGCCCCCGAAAGCGAACCCGAAAGCGAACCCGCTTCCGACGGGCAAAGCGGGCAGGGGGAGAAAAAGACCAACAAGGGCAGGAAGAAAAAAACTTCCATGTCCCTGCCGATGGCGTTCGGGCTGTCCTTTAAAAACCTGCTGTCCAAACGCAAGCGCACGGCTATGGTTTCGGTTGCGGGCAGCATAGGCATAATAGGCGTTTCGATGGTGCTTGCCATTTCCGCGGGCGTGCAAAATTACATACGCGCAATGGAAAACGATATGCTTTCCGGCAACCCCGTGATGATAACCGAAACGGCGATAAGGTACGACGTGCTTATGGACGCGGCAACGTCCTCGGGCAAAAAGGTGGATATAACCCGCCTCGACGATAAAATTTACGTGGATTCGCTTTTGGATACTTTGGTTGGAATGGGCACGTCGCTTACCACAAACGACATAAGCCCGCTTTACGTGCAGTACCTTTCCGATATGCCCGAAGAATATTACAATTCCGTGCAGTACAGCTACCGCTTCAACCTTTTCAACAACATATATACCGATTTCACCGTCACAGACGGCGAAATAGATCCCGCGGAGGACAGCAGCGGCAACGTTTCGATAACCGCGATACGCCAGATGTACACGTCCGTCCTCGCCCGCGAGGAAGAGTACGCGCGCTTCGCCGCAATTATCCCCGAAGCCACGTCCTTTGAGGAAATACCCGATAACAGCAAGGATAATTACAGCTTTATACTTTCGCAGTACGATTTCGTCGCAACCGATTACGGTAAAACCGAAGGGCTTACCGAATGGGAGTTGGACGGCATATTCGACGACAAATCTTCGCTTATACTCGTCGTGGACGACGGCGCGGCGACCGACCTCACTTTGGGGCAGTTCGGTTACTTCACGCAGGAAGAATTTCTCGATTTCGCGTTCAAAGCGTTGAAGGAAAACGAACTTGACGACAAGGGGCATTACGACGAGGACTTGATATCGGGCTGGCTTAACGGCAAGCCGATAAGCGATTTCGTGGGCGAAAATTCAAAAACTTTCACGTGGTATCCCAACGATACCGTGTACAGTCTGAAAGACGAAAGCGACAGGTTTTATACCGTTTCAGTCGATTCCGATAAGCCGCAGACCGATTTAACCCGCTATACGCTTACCGACGTCACCGACAAGGCGGTATACAAATACAACCCGTCCTCGGAAGGCTTTCCGCAGGAAGGCAAAGTGGATTTGAAGGTAAAGGCGATTTTGCAGAAGAAAAAGGGCGTATCCTACGGCTGCCTCGAACAGGGCTTGTACTATACGCACGCGCTTACCCGCCATATGCTTGAAACGTCCGCGGAAAGCGGGATAGCGAAGTATATCGAACAAAACGGTTCGCTTGCGGTATTGCCGTACAATTATTCCTATACGTTTACCGAAAACGGCGAATACCATTCCAGCAAAACCGTGCCCGTGATAGGCGCGTTGACCACGGGCTTTATCAGCGGTAACAGCGATATGTTCAGTTCCCTTTTCAGCGCAATGTCACAGACAGACCCGCTTGCAAGTTACAGGGTAAGCGCGGATATGGTGGGCGGAAAGGGCAATCCCATTTCGGTTTCAATCTATCCCAAGGATTTCAAAACGAAGGATATGATAACGGACTACCTCGATAAGTGGAACGAATGGTGCGAAAACGAAAATCCCGACGACGGCTTTGCGGATACCCCGCTTACAAAGGCGGAAACGATAAATTATACCGACAACGTGGGGCTTATCGTGGGAATGATAAACACAATGATAAAGATGATAACCATTGCGCTTATCGCCTTCACCGCGCTGTCGCTTATCGTCTCTACCGTTATGATAGGCATAATCACTTACGTCTCCGTCGTGGAAAGGATAAAGGAAATAGGTATTCTCCGCGCGGTGGGCGCAAGGAAGAAGGATATAAAACGCCTGTTCAACGCCGAAACGTTTATGATAGGTTTAAGCGCGGGGCTGGTGGGCATAATTGTTACGTATATCCTGTCGCTTGTGCTTAACCTTATAATAGGCGCGCTGGCGGGTATATATACGATAGCCGCGCTACCGTGGTGGCAGGCGATAATAATGGTGGCGGTAAGCGTAGTTTTAACGCTTATTTCGGGGCTTATTCCCGCCGCCGCAGCCGCAAAAAAAGATCCCGTCGTGGCGTTGCGCACAGAATGACGCTTCGCACGGAAAAGCCGCTTTTTTCAAGCGGCTTTTTTTTATTTAACCCGCCATTTGGCGGGGTTAAATATTGACATTGTTTTACCGTTATGGTAAAATAAAAACGGTATGGGTTGATTTCCGCTTATGCGGAAATACATAAACATCGCAGTATATCGCGGGGCGGCGCAAACGCCCGCCGCGCGGATAAAAAATAAATCCTCGGGTGTGTAAATGAAAAAAGTTGTAAAAACCATTGCAGGTATTGCCCTTGCGGGCTGTATGGCGGCGGGCGCGGTTTCCTTTTCCGCGTGCGCAAAGACGCGTAATTTTTACGGCGACTATCATTATTCCAACGCATACAGTCCCGATTCGCCTGATTACGGCATAAAAGTAAAAGTAAGCGTACAGACGGACGGAAAGGGCGACAGAATAAAAAGCGTTGAAATTATCGACAGCGTATATACCGAAGTTTCCGCTTCCAACCCCTCGCTCAATTGGGATAACACCGTGTGGTACAGCGGGGTAGACGCGCTTTTGCGTTCCTACCGCGGCAAGTATCTTGCGGACGTGCTTTGCGCGGGCGTCCGCACTTCTTCAACCACGGGCGAACCTTCCGAAGTGTTGCAGTCCGAACTTAAAATCTCCGGCGCAACGCAGGGAAGCGGCAGGCTTCTCAAAGCCGTGCAAAGCGCCTTGCTGGACGCGGCGCAGAAGCTGGGCTACACCGTGTGCGAGGGCGTATACAGATACACCAACGAATACGGCGCAAAATACGGCGCAAACGTGCGCGTGGTGCTGAAAGGCGAAACCGTGCAAAAGGTTGGGCTTATACTCACCGACGAATATGCGGAAGCCAGCCCCGCCGGCACCGATCCTTCCAAAGGACAGTGGGCGGGCAGAACGCAGTGGGATAACGGTCTTCAATCCCTGTTGGACGCCTACACGGGCAAGACGGTGGAACACCTCCTTCAACAGACGGTGGAAACCAACGTCTACGGTCAGCCCTCGTCCGTTTCGGACGATTCGCTTAAACTCGAAGGCGCAACGCAGGGCAGCGGCAGGGTGCTTCTCGCCGTACAGGCGGCGCTTAAAAAGGCGGGCTTCGGCTATGAAGTTCTCGACGGGGATTATCATTACGAAAAGTACGGTCACGTATACGGCATCAAGGTAAAAGTTACCGTCCGTACCGACAAGATATCCAAAGTGGAAGTTGCTGAAAGCGATTACGTATCCGCCAGCCCCGCGGGTTCCGATCCCGCGCAGGGTCAGTGGGCAGGCAGGCACCTTTGGGACGACGGGCTTGCGGGCTTGCTCGCCTCGTACGAGGGCAAGAACGTAACCGACGTATTGGGCGCCGTAGTGGGGATAAAGACGGACGGCGAACCCGAAAGCGTTTCGGACGATTCGCTTAAAATAGAGGGCGCAACGCAGGGCAGCGGCAGACTTCTGCTCGCCGTGCAGAACGCGCTTTCCAAATTGGAAGGCTACAGCGTAGTTGACGGCGACTATCATTACAATAAGTACGGGCACGACTACGGCATAAAAGTGCGCGTGGTGGTGAACGGCGGCGAAATAGCAAAGGCGGCGGTTATCCCCTCCGATTACGTTTCGGCAAGCCCCGCGGGCACAGATCCTTCCGTAGGGCAGTGGTCGGGCAGGCACCTTTGGGACGAAGGGCTTGACGGGCTGTTGAAATCCTACGAGGGCAAGTCTGTGGACGACGTGTTCAAGGCAAGCGTAAGCATAGCCGACGACGGCGAACCCAAAACGGTAACGGACGATTCGCTTAAAATAGAGGGCGCAACGCAGGGTAGCGGCAGGCTTCTGCTCGCCGTGCAGGACGCGCTTTCACAGCTGGAAGGTTACAGCGTTCTGGTGGGCGAATATAAATACAACAACCAATACAACGCGGCTTACGGCGCAAAGGTAAAGGTAGTTTTAAAGGGCGACAGCATATGCAACGTAACGTTGCTTCCCTCCGTGGGCTATGTTTCGGCAAGCCCCGCGGGCACAGATCCTTCCGTAGGGCAGTGGTCGGGCAGACACCTCTGGGACGACGGCGTTGCGGGCTTGCTCGCCTCGTACAGCGGCAGAAACGTTGCCGAAGTGCTTTCGCAGACGGTTGAAACCGACAGTTACGGTCAGCCTTCCTCCGTATCCGACGACGGATATAAGATAGAGGGCGCAACGCAGGGCAGCGGCAGGCTTCTGCTCGCCGTGCAGGACGCGTTAAAGTCGGCGGAAGGTTACAGCGTAGTTGACGGCGACTATCATTACAACAAGTACGGGCACGACTACGGTATAAAGGTGCGCGTGGTGGTAAAGGGCGGCGCGATAGCCAAAGTGGCGGTTATCCCCTCCGATTACGTATCCGCCAGCCCCGCGGGTTCGGATCCCGCGCAGGGTCAGTGGGTAGGCAGGCACCTTTGGGACGACGGGCTTGCGGGCTTGCTCGCCTCGTACGAGGGCAAGAACGTAACCGACGTGCTCGCCGCTACGGTAGGGCTTAAAGCCGACGGCGAACCCGAAAGCGTTTCGGACGATTCGCTTAAAATAGAGGGCGCAACGCAGGGAAGCGGCAGGCTTCTCAAAGCCGTGCAGGACGCGCTTTCAAAATTGAATTAAGTTATAATTGCTTTCCCCCGCCGACGGCGGGGGATTTTTATTGCTTTTTCGGTATGTTTGGGGTATAATGTTTCTATGAAAAAATTTGCGGCGGCTTTGCTTTGTTGCGCGGCGTGCCTGTTTGCGGCGGGTTGCGGCGACAAAACGGGCGGAACGGAAGGTTACACCTCGCTGGGCAAAAGCTGGTTCGATATAATGAATACAAACGCGTCTTTGGCGATTTCGGAGAAATTCGACGAGGAGAGCAGGGAGAAAATGTCGCGCCTGTGCGACGATGTTTCTTCCATTCTTTACGGCGTAAATTCCTCGCTTTCTTTAAGCGTGGAAACGTCCAGCGCGGCGCGCTTCAACAGTGCGGCGGCGGGCGAAACCGTGCCCTTGGACAAGCTCGCCTACGACGTTTTCAATCTCGCCGAAGAGATGTACGAACTGACGGAAGGGTACTATAACCCCGCCGTATATTACAGCGTAAATCACTACAAATTCAATATGGGCTATCCCGAAGTGCACGCGGAAGATTTACCCGACGAACAGACCCTTGCGGCTTATACCGATCTCGCCTCGCATTTCGGCGAAATTCAACTTTATATCGGCGAAGACGGCGCGTATTACGCCAAAAAGCCGCAATATACCGTGACGTGCGGCGAAGAAGAACTTTCACTTAAAATAGATTTGGGCGGCATAGGCAAGGGCTATGCGGTGGACCTCATAAACGACAAGATAGACGAATACGGTTTCAAGTACGGAAGTTTCGATTTCGGTTCAAGCAGTATGGCGATAAAATCGCACTATTCGCAGGGCGATTATAAAATTTCGTTCACAAACCCCCGCCCCATACCTTCAGACGAGGCTACGCGCAGTTACGGCTATCTGTACGTCGGGAACAAGTGCCTTTCGTCCAGCGGCGACTATGAAAACTGTTATACGTTGGGCGGCAAGCGCTATTGCCACGTGATAGACCCCTTTACGGGCACGCCTGTAAGCATTGAGGATACGCCCGCGATGAGTTGCACCGTGATAGGCGACAGCGCGGCGTACGCGGACGCGCTTACCACTGCGCTTATGGCGATGGCTACGCACGAGGGGTGGGAACACACCGCCGGTTTCGTAAATGAAAAGTTGCAAGGCTGGTTCGTGGCGTTCACAATTCAGTTGGGCGACGATAATTTCGGGCTGTTCCGCAACGGCGATTTTACGGTAACGGACGACAGATTTGTTATAATGGAATAGTTTATGTCCTTAAAGAAGATAAATCAGGTAAAGTCCGACAGGGGCTTTAAAATTTGGGACCTGCTTGTATACGGGTTGATTCTCGCCGCCGCGGCGGCGTTGCTTATCGCGGTATTCGTGCGGCGGGACAACAATCCGCTTAAAGGAATAATAATAACCGTAGGCGAAGAGACGGCGCTTACGTACGATTTTGAAACGGGAATTGCGGAATATACCGACGTAGAGCAGGGCGGAATGATAGAGGTGGAACAGCAGACGGAAAGCCTTTTTGTATTTTCGGTGCGCCGCGGCAAGCACTATAACCGCGTAAGGATAGATAAAAGCGCGCGCACGGTGAAAGTTATCGCCGCCGATTGCAGCCGCAACGACTGCGTGTATACCTCCGCCATAAAGGATAATTCCGGGATGATATACTGTTCACCCAACGATATGAAGATAATGCCATACGATTATCACGAATCCCCCGACATAATAATCTGACAAAATAAAAAACGCGCCCCCGAAAGTTTCAACTTTCGGGGGCGCTTATCTTTTTGCGCTTATATTATTTACGCTTGCGCCGCCGTTTCGCCTTTTTCGGGCGATTCGGACGCGGCTACGTCGCGTTTGATAATAACCTTTTTGGGGCATTTGGCAACGCAGGTGAGACAGCCCGTGCACTTTGAATAATCGAATACGGGCAGATTGTCCTGCATAGTTATCGCGCCGTGCGGGCACGATTTTGCGCACAGCCCGCAGGCTATGCAACCCGCTTTGCAAGCGGAAGCAACTTCCTTGCCCTTGCATTTGGAAGAGCAAGCCACGTATACGGGCGCGCTTGCGGGTATCCGCTCTATAATGCCTTTGGGGCAGGCGCTTATGCACGCCCCGCAGGAAACGCACCTGTCGGGGTCCACTTTGGAAAGTTTGCCCTCCACCGATATAGCGGCTTCGGGGCATACGTCTTTGCAGTCGCCGCAGCCGAGGCAGGCGTAGGAACACAGCTTGTTGCCGCCGAGTACGGAATTGCAGGCGGCGCAGGTAGGGTTGCCGTTGTAGACAAATTTATCCCCGCAATTTTCGCCGCCGTTGCACTTTACAACCGCAACGGTGCGCTCTTCTTTCGTAAGCGTAACGCCCAAAATTTTTGCTATTTCTTCCTTATCTTCGGGCGAAGTTACGTGGCAAGCGGAAAGGTCGCCCTCGCCGCTTGCAAGTTTTGCGGCAAAACCGCTGCAACCCGAACAGCCGCAGCCGCCGCAGTTTGCGCCCGCAAGGTGCGAAAGGATATTTGTAACTTTTTCGTCCACGTTCACCTTAAACACCTTTGCCACAACCAAAATCAGTATGCCGATAAGCAGCGCCGCGCCGGCAAAAATTCCGGCAACGATGCCTACGGTTTTCAAAGTTTCCACAGCGTTAGCAAGTAAATTCATAATTTCACCCCCGTTACACCGCTATACTCTTGAACACCATAAACGCCATGCAGATAAAACTTGCCGTAACCATGGCAATGGGGAAACCCGCAAGCGCCTTCGGCGTTTTGTAGCAGTTAAGTTTTTCGCGCATACCGCTCATTATAATCATAACAAGGGTAAAGCCTATGCCTGCGGCAAACGCGTACAGAACGGAAAGTCCGTAAGCCGCCGCGGCGGAAACCGAGCCGTAAACTGCGTCCATATTGCCTATTACCAATTCGGTAACGCCCAATACCGCGCAGTTGGTAGTTATCAGGGGCAGGTAGATGCCCATCGCGCCGTAAAGCGACGGAGATAACTTCTGGATAATCTTTTCAAGCATCTGCACGAGAGAGGCTATGATAAAGATGAAGAAGATTATTTCAAGAAATTCTATTTTCAGCGGCACCATCACAAATTTGTAGATGGGATAGGTAACCGCCGTGGCGATAGCCATTACAAGCGTAACGGCAACGCCCATGCCCACCGCCGAGGACGTCTTTTTGGAAACGCCGAGGAAGGGGCATATACCGTAAGTTTTAACCGTAATAAAGTTTTCGGTAAGCACCGCGGCAAGTATAACAGCTATAATCGTAGCCATATCATTCCACCCCCTGCGTCATAAGATTTTCCCTTGCAAGTTTGTTCGCCTTAACGCGCCTTGCACGCTGGAATACGTCGATGACGTATACGAACAGCGCAATGCTTAAACCGTAAACTATAAACGCGCCGGCGGGGGTTGCAAGCATACCTATTTTAAAGTCCATTATGTGATAGCCGAACAGCGAGCCTTTGCCGAGGAATTCGCAAACGACGCCCATAACGGTAAGCGCGCAGGTAAATCCAAGCCCGTTCGCTATGCCGTCCACCGCCGCTTCAAGCGGGTTGTGCTTGTTTGCAAACGCTTCCGCCCTGCCGAGGATAATGCAGTTTACAACTATCAACGCAAGGAAGCCGCCCAAGCTGTCGTACAGGTCGGGCACAAACTTTTCAAGCAACATTCTCGCAAAAGTAACAAGCGTGGCTATTATAACTATATAGCAGGGTATGCGCACTTCGTTGGGTATAAGTTTCCTCAACAGCGATATAAGCACGTTGCTTAAAGTAAGTATAACTATTACCGTAAGCCCCATACCCATAGCCGAAAACGCCGAGGAGATAAGCCCGAGGGTGGGGCAGGTGCCCAACACCAACATAAACGTGGGGTTCTGGAAAATAAGTCCGTCCAACGTAATTTTCTTATACTTGTTCATTACGCACCTTCCTTTGCGGCAATGCAGTTGTCGTAATTTTCAAGTGCAAACGCCGCCGCATAAGCGCAGTTATAGTTGCTGTTTGTTGCGCCGGTTTTAAGCTCTCCCGAAGAGGGGTGCTTCCAGCCGTCCGCCATAAGCGCCGTAAAGTATTCAAGGTTTTTGCCCACAAATTCGGTTTCCACCGCAAACATTTTTAATTTGTAATCTTCGGTAGCAGAGCTGGTAGAGCCGTTTTTGATTATCGTAAACGTCCGCACCGTCTTGTCTTCCGCTACAACAATTTCAAGCGTAAACGCGCCCGCCATAACGTAACCGTTTGTCACTATGGTGTAGGTTACGCTGTTGTCGTCGTTCACCACGTAGGAGGAAAGGTCGCAGTTGATAAGGTCTGTGTGCGTAAAGTTTTCAAAGGGGTTCACCCTCGAATGTCCCAGCACGTTCACGTCCACGCAGGTAATCGCGCCGTTCACGGCGTTGCATATCGCGTTGGAGGACATCGAAGTGCCCGTAACCTTATAGCCCGCTTCCGTGGTGTAATAAATGCCGTCGGTATAACCTTCCGCAAAGCTATCCAAAAATCCGCTTCCTATATTGCCTATAAACGATTGGTTTACGTTGCTGTCTATTATTATTTTGTTTATGCCCGTAATAACCGTGTCGGTTTCGCCCGCGTCTGCCGTTACGGCAACCCAAAGGGTAACGGTACCGTTGGAAAAACCTCCGTTGCCGGTGGATTTGGCAAGGTAGTTAAGCACGGTTGCGCCGTCCTTATCGTAAGTTACCTTGTAAACGTCGCTTACTTCCGCGTTGGCAACCTTTACGGGCGCGGCTATCATGCTTACGGGCTTTTCGTCGTTTTTGGAAATTTCAACTTCCTGCCCGTCGCGTATGCCGTAAATCTTCACGCTTTCGCCGGAATAAATCTTACCCACGGCGCGGTAAAGTTTTTCGCCTTCGGTCACCTTCAAAAAGCCGTACATCGCGGTGAGGAACACGCCGCATACAAGCAGTATGGCAAGCAAAGCCATTATGCACTTAAACGCCGTGCTTTTGAAAAACTGTTTAACCGTCATTTCGTTTTCCCTCCTTTTTCGGGCTTTACGTAGCCGAAGGGGCGGCGCCTTATAAACTTATCTATAAGGGGCACCAAAAGGTTCATTATAAGTATTACGTAGGAAACAACTTCAACCATCGTAAGCACGCGCAACGCCGCGATAAGCAACGCGCCCGCAACGTAGTATACAAGCTGTCCCCAAACTCCTTTGGGCGAAGTTACATAGTCGGTGAACATAAACACCGCGCCGAACGCCGCGCCGCCGGAAAGGACAGAGGGCAGGAAGAACGCCATATCGTATTCGCCGTACCTTATCCCCGTGAACAGCACCTGCGCAAAGCCCAGCACCGCAAGCATAAGCAGGGGTTGCCACCACTTTATAACTTTTCTCGCGCACAGATATATATATCCCACAAGTATAGCCGCGGCGCTTGTTTCGCCTATGCAGCCCGCAACGCCCGTGCCGAGGAACAAATCAAGGGAGGTCAAAAAGCTGACGGGCGCGGCGGCGTGATAGCCCGCGCCGGGAACGGCGTTGGGCAACAGCCCCGCAAGGTTGGTGGCGCCGGTGTACAGCTCGCTTTCAAGCTGAACGGGGTCTATCGAGGGCGCAACGTACTTCACCATAGTCGCGCCGAAGCTCAACAGCATAAACACCCTTGCCGCGGCGGCGGGGTTTACAAGGTTTTTGCCCGTGCCGCCGAAGAACATTTTAACTATCGCGATAGCGAAGATCGCGCCGATAAGCGCCTCGTACCAATGCACGTACGAAGGCAGTATCAGGGCAAGTATAAGCCCCGTAACTATCGAAGTGCAGTCAAACTGTTTCACCCATTTAAGGCAAACCTTGCCCGCGTTTTTGCACTTACTGCCGAATCCCTTGTTCGCTATGAAAAAGTAAACGAATTCTGTCGCCACACAGCTTGCCACGGTGACGAGTTCCAGCATAACGGCGCGCCAACCGAAGAAAACTATCCCCATTACCGCGCAGGGCAAAAGCGCGATAATTACGTCCAACATTATACTGCGCGTGGTGCGCGCGGATTTGACGTGAGGGGGGGTGGAAACCACAACGGTATTGTCAATCATATGTTTTCACCTCTCACTTTTTCTTACGAAGTTCTGCCTTCGTCTTTCTTATCGACTGTATAAGCGGACGTTTTGCGGGGCAGATGTATTCGCACGCGCCGCATTCTATGCAGGCAAGCGCTCCGCCGTATTTCGCCGCCGATTCGTAATCGCCCGCCGCCGCGTAAAAGGCGGTGTCTACGGGCATAAGTTTCATAGGGCACACGTCGGCGCATTTTCCGCAGCTTATGCAGGGCGTGGGCTGCGAGTTTGCCGCCTCGTCCTCCGTCATAAGCAGTATTCCGGAAGTGGTTTTGTGTGTGTATCCCTCGTAATCGGCAAGCGCGGTTCCCGTCATGGGTCCGCCCTGAATAACTTTGGTGGGTCTGTGAATTTCCCCGCCGCAGAAATTTACTATATCCGCAATTTTCGTGCCGTTCTTCACCCAAACGTTTTTGGGCGTTTTTACGGCTTTGCCGGAGACGGTAAGCGCCCTTTCGTAAAGCGGTTTACCCAATTCCACGGCTTCGCATACGGCGTAGCAGGTGGCTACGTTCATAACCACAACTCCGCTGTCCGCGGGCAGTTTACCGAGTTTAACCTTTCTGCCCGTCGCAACGTATATAAGCTGTTTTTCGCCGCCCATGGGGTACTGTTTTTTAAGTATCACCACCTGAATGTCGTCGTACTTTTCAAAAATTTCAATTGCGTCCGGCTTGTTTGCCTCTATGCCTATAATGATATTTTCCACGCCCAGCGCTTTGGCGGCAAGTCTTGCGCCGCGCGCTATCTCGTCGGATTTTTCAAGCATAAGGCGGTAGTCGCACGTCAGGTACGGTTCACATTCCGCTCCGTTCAGGATAAGCGTGTCCACAGGCGTTTTGGGCGCAACTTTAACCGCCGCGGGGAACCCCGCGCCGCCCAGCCCCACTATGCCGGCGTCCTTTATCCTCCCGCGTATTTCCTCACCCGAAGGTTGGTCAAGCGGCGGAAGATAACGTTTGTCCTTTTTTCCGTTGTTCTTGATGAAAATAAACTTCTCGTCGGCTCCGCTTGCACCCGGCATATCCTTAATTTCCGTAACGACGCCGCAAACGCTTGCAAACACGTCGGAGGAAATGGGTCCGTCGCCCCTTGCGATAACTTCGCCTTCAACAACTTCCTGTCCCACTTCCACAACGGGCGTTGCGGGTTTGCCAAGAGATTGCAAGGTGGAAACAGCCACTGTTTCGGGCGCGGGCATGCGCTCGATTGCGGCGGCTTTCGCAAGTTGCTTCATATCGTGGGGGTGCACCCCGCCGAAGAAGAATTTTCCCTGTTTTGCCTTCAAATTCTACCTCCTTATTACCTTTATTCAAACCGCCGAGGCGGATCAAATCAATTTATCTTTTTGTCTATCACTCTCTCGAAAACGCTTAACGGCGTTTTTTTGAATATCAGCATAACCACCGCGCCGACAATCGCCCCGGAAAGCGCGCCGATAAGTATAAGATAGGGCATATAACCCATAGTAAGCGCGCTGCCCGTCAACAGCGCGTATACAATGTTCTGCGTAATGTTGTGCGCCACCGCGCCCGCAACGCTTACCGCAAACAGCGAAACGTGCGGATACGCCAGATATATAAGCAGCGAGGAGACCGTCATCGAAACCGCGCCGCCCGTAAACGAGTATAAAATAGCGGAAACGTTGCCCGCAAACACCGCGCCCAGCGCTGTGCGCACGCCGACCACAACAAACGCTTCCCACGGGGAAAACATAATCAGCGCGGCAAGCGAAAATATGTTGGCAAGCCCCATTCTCGCGCCGGGGATAAACAGCGGCGGAAACTGATTTTCTATAATAAAAGTGATAAGGGACAGCGCGCACAGCAACGCAAGAACCGCTATTTTTTTCGCTATGCTTTTTCCGCCCAAATCACTCCGCCTCCCGCCGTGGCGTTTCCCGAAGAAAACCGTTACACCCATTATACAACAATTAATATAATTAGTAAACATTTAACAAACACTTATTTCCAAATTTTTTTAAAAAAAATTGACAAACCCAACCTGAAATATTATAATTTGAGAGTGAGGTAAAATTATGGAACTTAAATATACGCGTAAAAACGCATACGAACTTGCGGACGGCGAACAGCTGGACAAAATTTACGCTTTTGCGGAAGATTACAAATCGTTTTTAAATCTTTCCAAAACAGAGCGCGGCGCCGCGTGCGAAGCGCGCAAACAGGCGGAAAAGCACGGCTATACGCCATTTACTTTTTCCGAAAAGCTGAAAGCGGGCGATAAGCGCTATTTCATCAACCGCGGCAAAAACGTGTTTCTCATCCGTATAGGGGAAGAGGACGTTTCCCGTTGCGGCATAAGGATAATGGTGGCGCACGTGGATTCTCCCCGCCTCGACCTTAAACCCAACCCCCTTTACGAGGAAAACGGGCTGTGCTACTTCAAAACGCACTATTACGGCGGCATAAAAAAGTATCAGTGGACGGCTTTGCCCCTCGCCCTGCACGGCGTCGTTATGTTGCCGGGCGGCGTAAAAAAGGAAATATGCGTGGGCGAAGAGGAGGGCGACCCGGTGTTTTACATCACCGACCTTTTGCCCCATCTCGGCGCGGAACAGGGCGCAAAAACGCTGGATAAGGGCGTAGAGGGCGAAAGCCTGAACGCCGTTGCGGGCGGACTTCCCGCCGTAGGCGAAACGGAGGGCGAACCCGTAAAAACCGCCGTTTTAAAACTTCTCAACAAAAAATACGGCATAACCGAAATAGATTTTCAGTGTTCAGAACTTTGTCTTGTCCCCGCCGGCAAGGCGCGCGACGTGGGCTTTGACGGCGCGCTTATATCTTCCTACGGGCACGACGACAAGGTGTGCGCCTATCCCGAAATGCGCGCCATATTCGAAAGCGATACAAAGCATACCGTAATATCGGTATTCGCCGACAAGGAAGAGGTGGGCAGCGACGGCGCAACGGGTATGCAGTCCAAAGTTATTTCCGACGTGATAGACAGCATTTGCCGCTCCCTCGGCGCCGACCCGATAGAAGTAAGGTACAATTCCCGCTGCATTTCGGCGGACGTAACCGCCGCGTACGACCCCGCCTACGGCTCGGTGTACGATAAGCGCAATTCCGCGTACATTTCCTGCGGGGCGGCTGTTTCCAAATACACCGGTTCAAAGGGCAAGGCGAACACCAACGACGCTTCCGCCGAACTTCTCGGTTGCCTGCGCGATTGTTTCGACGCGGACGGCGTTGTATGGCAAACGGGCGAGCTGGGTGCGGTGGACGCGGGCGGCGGCGGCACTGTCGCCAAATTCATTTCCAACCTCGGCATAGACACCGTGGACGTGGGCGTTCCCGTGCTTTCCATGCACGCCCCGTACGAGCTGGTTTCAAAGGCGGACGTTTACAACCTCTATAAGGCTTGCCTCGCCTTCTGCAAATAACGGCTTTAAATATAAAAATTATTTCCGTCCCCGAAGTTTTTTCGGGGATTTTTTTTGCGCCGCAAAAAATTTTTTGTGTTTTTTTCGCCCGCGGCGTTGACAAATATAAATTTGCGTCATATAATATAATTAATATATGAATACTTATTCATAAGTTGTTGAGAGGTTAAACGATGGAAGAATATTGCGAAGAATGCGAGCACGAGCGCCGCATAAAAACCGCGCTGGCGGCAATGCCGTCCGCAGACGGGATAGAGGAAATGTGCGCGCGCTTCAAGGCTTTGGGCGAACCGTCGCGGCTTAAAATACTTTTTGCGCTGTCCGCCGGGGAACTTTGCGTAGAGCATATCGTGCAGGCGGTGGAGGGGAGACAGTCCGCCGTTTCGCATCAGCTTAAAATATTGAAGGACAACAAAATTTTAAAATCCCGCCGCAAAGGGCAGAAGGTGCTTTATTCGGTAGCCGACGACCACGTTAAAGTTATTCTGCAAACCGCAAAGGAGCATTTGGGCTGTGAATAACGTTATAAAGATAGAGGGGCTGGACTGCGCCAACTGCGCGCGCGAGCTTGAGGAAGAGCTTGCAAAGATAGAGGGCGTAGCTTCCGTCTCCGTGGATTTTATGATGCAGAAAGTTATTTGCGACTGCACGGAGGACGCGCTGGAAAAGGTGAAGCGCGCCTGCAATAACTTCGAGGAAGTTAAGGTGGTGGAGGATATCCCCGCCCCGCCGCGCGGCGAAAAGATAAAGGTGGAAAACCTGTGTTGCGCCAACTGCGCGCGCGAGCTTGAAGAGGAACTGTGCGGGATAGACGGCGTTTCCGCCACGGTGGACTTTATCAATTCGCAGATAACTATCGATTGCGCGTCCGCAGAAGCGAGGGAAAAGGCGATATACGCGATAACCCATTTCGAGGACGTGAAGATAGTAAAGCCGGACGGCGGCAGAAAAAGTATAATAAAACAGCACCTTACAGACATAATCTGCATTTCTCTTGCGGCAATTCTGTTCATCCCCGCATTCATAGCGGAACATATTTTTCAAGATTCGCTTTTAGTTAAAGTTTGCATTTACACGGCGTACGGGCTGGCTTTCGCGCTGTCGGGATATATAGTGCTGTGGAACACCGTGCGCAACCTTGCAAAGGGCAAAATTTTCGATGAAAACTTCCTTATGACGGTCGCCTCCGTCGGGGCGATTCTGTTGGGGGTTTTCGCAGGCGAGGGCTTTGCGGAAGGCGTTGCGGTTATGCTTCTCTACCGCATAGGCGAGCTGTTGCAGGCGATAGCCGTGGGCGCTTCCCGCAGTTCTATTTCCCGCCTTATGCAGCTTAAAAGCGAAACCGCCACAATCGTGGAAAACGGCGTTCAACGCATAATATCCCCCGACGAATTGAAAATAGGCGACGTGATAATGATAAAGGCGGGCGAAAAAGTTGCCGCCGATTGCCGCATAATACGGGGCGAAAGCAGTTTGGATACGAAAAGTTTGAACGGGGAACCCATCCCGCGCGACGTAAAGGCGGGCGACGAAATACTTTCGGGCAGCGTAAACCTTACGGGCGTGCTTACGGCGGAAGTGGTGCGGGAATACAAGGATTCCGCGGTTGCAAAAATTCTGGAACTTGTGGAAAATTCCACCTCGCGCAAATCCAAACCCGAAAAATTTATAAGCAAATTCGCAAAATACTATACCCCCGCGGTGTGCGCCGCCGCGCTGGTAGTGGCGGCTTTGGCGCCCACCGTAATCTGCGCGGTAAATTCTTCGTTTACGTGGCAGGTATACGAAAGCTGGATATACAGGGCGCTTACCTTCCTCGTAATTTCCTGTCCCTGCGCGCTTGTCATATCCGTTCCGCTGTCCTATTTCTGCGGCATAGGCAGGTGCGCCAAATTCGGCGTTCTCGTCAAAGGTTCCACCTGTCTGGACAGCCTTGCCACGGCGGACTGCGTCGCGTTCGACAAGACGGGCACGCTTACGGAGGGCGTGTTCGGCGTAAAAAGCAGTTCGTCTCCGCGCGCCCTCGAACTTGCCGCGGCGGCGGAAAAGTTTTCTTCCCACCCCATAGCCGCGGCGTTTGCGGATATCCCATCCGAAGTTGGGATAACCTGCGCCGAGGAGGTTGCGGGCAAGGGCATAAAGTGCGTTGCGGAAGGCAAAACGTTGCTTTGCGGCAATCTTCGCCTGCTTGAGGAAAACGGCGTAACAGCCCAACCCGCGCAAAGCGTTTCCACGGTAATATACGTCGCCCTCGGCGGCGAGTACGTCGGATATATAGAGATAGACGACAAAATAAAGCCTGAGGCGGCGGAAGCCGTCGCGCGGCTTAAAAAACAGGGCGTCACCCGCGCGGTTATGCTCACGGGCGACAGTCTCGTCCGCGCGGAAAAGATAGCCGAAGAAGCGGGGCTGGACGGATGCTACGCCGGGCTGTTGCCCGACGAAAAGCTGTCCCGCGCCCGTCAACTTAAAGAGGGCGGCAAACTTATCTACGTCGGCGACGGCATAAACGACGCCCCCGTAATGACCGAAGCGGACTGCGCCGTGTCAATGGGCGCAATGGGTTCGGACGCGGCTATCGAAGCCAGCGACGTAGTGCTTGTATCCGATAACCTTTCCGCCCTGACGAAGGGCAGGAAGATTGCCCGCGCAACCCGCTCGATAGTGTGGCAGAACGTGATAGGTTCGCTTGCGGTAAAAGCCGCCGTTATGGCGTTGGGCGTTGCGATAGCCCTGCCCCTGTTCGTGTCCGTAATAGCGGACGTGGGCGTTATGCTGATAGCGGTGCTTAACGCCATGCGCACTTCGCTTGTAAAATAACGTCGTTATAAGCCCCGCCGCGGCGGGGCTTTTTTATGCGCTTTACAATTGTTTTCCGCCGTGATATAATGGCGGAAAGGAGAAATTATGCAAATTGATTTAAAACGCGAAGAAGAGGCGGAATGCGACCTCGTGCTTAAAAACGCATACTATGCGGACGTGTTCTGCGGCAAGATACGTAAGGGCGATATAGCTATAACGGGCGACAGAATTACGGGCATAGGCGAATATTGCGGCAGACGCGAGATAGATTGTTGCGGGCTTTACGTCACGCCCGCGCTGATAGACGGGCACGTGCATATAGAAAGCGCCATGCTCCCGCCCGAGCGGTTCGCCGCCGCGGTTGTGCCGCGCGGCACGCTTACCGTGATAGCCGACCCGCACGAGATTGCAAACGTGTGCGGTTTGGCGGGCGTGGAATACCTCGTAAAAGCGGCGGAAGGCACCCCCCTGCACGTAAAGATGATGTTGCCTTCCTGCGTGCCCGCAACCCCGTTTGAACACAACGGCGCAACGCTTTCGTCGCGGGATATTGCGGGGGCAATCGGCAAATATCACGGTTTGGGCGAGTTTATGGATTACCCCGCCGTATGTTCGGGCGACGGCGAGGCGCTTGCAAAACTTGCCGCCGCGGCGCGCGCAGGCAAAGTGATAGACGGGCACGCCCCCGCGCTTACGGGCAAAATGTTGGACAGGTATCTCTGCGGCGGAATTTCCACCGACCACGAGTGCCTTTCCGGCGAAGAGATAGAGGAAAAAATTTCAAAGGGAATGTACGTGCATATCCGCGGCGGTTCTTCCGCGCGCAACCTTTCAAACGCAAAGTACGTCACGCCGTACAATTTCCGCCGCTTTCTGTTCTGCACGGACGATTGTCACTGCGCCGACCTATTCGGCGACGGCGGAATAGCCGGCGCGCTTAAAAAGACGGTTGCGGCGGGGCTTGACCCCGTTACCGCCGTCGCCTGCGCCACGCTTAACGCCGCGGAATGTTACGGGCTTAAATTCACGGGCGGTATAGGCGTGGGCTGGTATGCCGACCTCGCCGTGTTCGACAGCCTTGCAAACTTCAACTGCATATACGCCGTAAGCCGCGGCAAAGTAGTTGCCGAACGCGGCAAGCCCCTGTTCGATACGTCGGTAAAATATCTTCCGCAAAGCGTGCTTTCCACCGTGCATGTGCGCGAACTTGCGGCGGACGACTTCAAAATAACCTTAAAGGGCGAAAGGGCGCGCGCCATCCTGCCGCAGGAGGGCGATTTGTACACAAAGCCGCTTACGGTGCGCCTGAAATCGAGGGACGGCGACGTGATTTTAAGCGACGGGATTCTCAAACTCGCCGTGGTGGAACGCCATAAAAACACGGGCAACATAGGCAAGGGCTTTCTGGCGGGCTACGGGTTCCGCGGCGGCGCGATGGCAACAACCGTTTCGCACGATTCGCACAATATAGTCGTCCTCGGCGACGACAACGCCGCTATGGCAAAGGCGTGCAACCGCCTTAAAGAGACGGGCGGGGGAATGGCGATATGCGCCTCGTCGGGCGAACTGTATTCCGTCGCCCTCGACATAGCGGGACTGATGACGTCCGCGCCCGCGGAAGAGTTTGTTCCCGCTTTCGCCGCGCTTACCGCAAGGGCGCGCGCAATGGGCGTAAAAGAGGGGTACGATCCGTTTATGACGGCGGCTTTTCTCGCCCTCGGCGTAATTCCGGAAATCCGCCTGCTGGACGGCGGGCTGTTCGACGTAGGCTCGTTTTCCTTCGTGCCTTTGGAAGCGTAAATTGCCGCTTTGCCGCGGCGCGGCGGGGGATTAAGTCGAAAAAAAGGTTAAATATCGCGGTTGAATTCAAAAAAATATCAATTTGTCGGGTAAAAAAATTTACTTTAAACCGAAAATATAGTACAATTATATATAGTTTCGATTTTTAACGGAGAAGTTTTATGGGACTGATAAAATATATCCTCGGTTCGGACAGCCGCAGAAGTCTTAAAAAACTTGATAAACTTGCGGTTAAAGTGGAAGAGCTTGAACCCAAGTATCAGGCTATGACCGACGAGGAACTTAAAAGCCAGACGGGCATTTTTAAGGAAAGGCTTAAAAACGGCGAAACGCTTGACGACATACTTTTCGACGCGTTTGCCGCCTTGCGCGAGGCAAGTTGGCGCGTGCTTAAAATGAAGCATTTCCACGTCCAGATAATAGGCGGCATCTGCCTGCATCAGGGCAGAATAGCCGAAATGAAGACGGGCGAAGGCAAAACGCTTGTTTCCACCCTGCCCGCATATCTCAACGCGCTTACGGGCAACGGCGTGCACATCGTAACGGTAAACGATTACCTTGCAAAGCGCGACGCCGAGTGGATGGGCAAAGTGCATAAATTTATGGGGCTTACCGTAGGCGTGGTGGTGCCCGGAATGGACGACGCCGAAAAGCAAAAGGCGTACAAGTGCGACATAATCTATGCCACCAATAACGAGTTGGGCTTCGACTACTTGCGCGACAACCTCAAAACAAGTATTCCCGCAATGGTTCAGCGCGACCTCAATTTCTGTATCATCGACGAGGTGGACTCCATTCTCATAGACGAAGCGCGTACCCCCCTGATAATTTCGGGCGCGGGCGGCACAAGCAGCAAGCTGTACGAGGACGTGGATAAGTTCGTGCGTACGCTTACGGGCGGCTTCGACGACGACAAAAAGGACGCCGAAAAGAAGGCGCCTTCCAAACGCAAGAAGGAACTTTCCGAAGAGGAAAAAGCCGCGCAGGAAAAACTTGCCGCCGTGCTTGAAGAAATGGAAAATTGGGACTATATCATCGACCGCAAGGAAAAGTCGGTTACCATAACCGAAAAGGGCGCGGCAAAGGCGGAAAGGTTTTTCGGCATAGCCAACCTCGGCGATATCGAAAACGCCGATCTCAACCACCACATACAGCAGGCGCTTAAAGCGCACGAGCTGTTCCATAACGGCGAAGAATATATCGTTTCTCCCGACGGCGAAATACTTATAGTAGACGAATTTACGGGCCGTATCTTAAACGGCAGGCGCTATTCCGACGGGTTGCATCAGGCGATAGAGGCAAAGGAAAGGGTAAAGGTAAAGGACGAAAACAAGACGCACGCCACCGTTACCTTCCAAAACTATTTCCGCCTTTACAAAAAACTGTCCGGCATGACGGGTACGGCAAAGACGGAAGAGGACGAATTCAGAACTATCTATTCGCTTGACGTAATAGAAATTCCCACCAACCGCCCCGTGAAGAGAAAAGATTATCCCGATATGATCTATTCCACCGTAGAGGGCAAAAAGAAAGCGATAGTAAACGAAGTTATCGAAAGACATTCAAAGGGGCAACCCATCCTTATAGGTACTGTTACGGTAGATAAGTCGGAAGAAATTTCCCGTCTACTCCGCCGCAACGGCATAAAGCACAATATTCTCAACGCGAAGAACCACGAACGCGAAGCGGAGATAGTTGCGCAGGCAGGCCGATACGGGGCTGTTACCATAGCCACCAACATGGCGGGGCGCGGCACCGATATACTTTTGGGCGGCAACCCCGAATATCTCGCCAAAAAACGCATGCGCGAGGAAAATTACGACCACGATATGATAGAGGTTGCGATATCCTACGCCGACAGACCTTTCAACGAAGAGGAAACAGCGGCGAGAAATCGCTATGCCGAACTGTACGATATGTACAAAAAGGAAACCGACGAGGAAAAGGTGCGCGTTGTGGAAGCGGGCGGGCTGTGTATCCTCGGTACCGAACGCCACGAATCCCGCCGTATAGACAACCAGTTGCGCGGGCGTAGCGGACGTCAGGGCGACCCCGGCGATTCCGTGTTCTTCATATCCCTTGAGGACGACCTTGCAAAGCGCTTCGGCGGCGAAAGCATGAAAAAGCTGTATCAGGCTTTCAGGATAGAGGAGGACCAGTGCCTGCAATCCAAATTGCTTTCACGCAGCATAGAAAACGCCCAGCGCGCCATAGAGGGCAGAAACTTCGGCATAAGAAAGCACACCCTTCAATACGACGAAGTTATGAACGAACAGCGCAAAACCATCTATGGCGAGCGTATGAAGGTGCTTAAAGGCGAGGACGTGCACGGGCAGATGCTGAAATACATCCCCGACTATATTGCCAAAGTGCTTTCCGAAACGGTGAACGTGGAGGCTATGCCCGAAAAATGGGACGAAAACGCCCTTAACGAGGCTTTGCGCCAGCGCGTATATCCCGACGAGTGCGATTATACCGTAACGCGCGAAAACCTTGAAAGATGGGATTACGAAAGCGCGCTGAACAAAATTTCGAAGGAAGTTATAAAAGCCTACGAACAGAAGATAACCAATATAAGCGAAAATACCGGCGGCGAAGTGGACTATCACCAGATCGAACGCAACGAACTGTTGCGCGCGGTAGACAGAAACTGGATAGACCATATCGACGCTATGGACCAATTGAGAAAGGGAATAGGCTTGCGCGGCTACGCCCAGCAGGACCCCGTAATAGCCTACAAGCAGGAAGGGTTTGAAATGTTCGACGAGATGATAGAGCGTATCCAGATCACTACCATCTCCCGCCTGTTGAAGGGCAGGATAGTGCGCGTTGCGCCCCCGCCCAGACCCATAAAAATCACGCCTACCGCGCAGATGCCCACGGTGCCCGTGGCTTCGCTTGAAAACGCAAGGCCGTTAAGCCCCATTCCCGCAGACGTGGCGGCGCGCGCGGCGAAAATTGCGGAACAGCGCAGCGCGGAAGCCGAACAAAAGATAAAGGAAGAAGCCGCAAAGGCGGCAAAAGCGCAGCCGCAGGGACCTTTCGTCGGCGGCGCGCCCCAACCCCCGCAGGAACTGTTTGCGAATATTGACGGCAAGGCGCAGCCCAAAGTTGCCGCCAAAAAAGTAGGGCGCAACGACCCCTGCCCCTGCGGAAGCGGCAAAAAATACAAAGATTGCTGTTATTGGAAGGACCACAAGTAATTCATTATGTTCAAAGCAGACGATTACCGTTTAAAACTTAAAGCCCTGTCGGATAACCTTGCGGAAGCGGGCTACGCCATGGATATTGACCACTTGCAGGACAAGGTTGAACAGCTTAAAGCCGAACAGGAAAAGCCCGAAGTGTGGCAGGATCTTGAAAAATCCACGCGCATAGGCAGGGAAATTTCTTCCGTCGAAAACAAGATAAGCGCGTACAAAAAGGGCGAGGCGGAACTTGCCGACGCCAACGCGTTTATCGACCTTATAGAGGAAGCCGACGACGAAAGCCTTATCCCGGAATTGGAAGGTATGATAGCCGTTGCGGATAAGGATATAGGCGATATGCGCATACGCGCCCTGCTTCGCGGCAAGTACGACGCCAACAACGCCATTTTAAACCTCCACGCGGGCGCGGGCGGCACCGAAGCGTGCGATTGGACGCAGATGCTTTACAGAATGTACACCCGCTACTGCGAGGAAGAGGGCTTTAAAGTTACCGAACTCGACTTCGAGGAGGGGGACGAGGCTGGGCTTAAAAGCGTAAGTTTCAAAGTTGACGGCGAAAACGCCTACGGCTTTTTAAAGGCGGAAAAGGGCGTGCACAGGTTGGTGCGCATTTCCCCTTTCGACAGCAACAAACGCCGCCATACGTCGTTCGCTTCGCTTGAAGTTATGCCCGAAATAGACGACGACAACGAAGTTGAAATCCGCGACGAGGACATAAGGATAGACGTATACCGTTCATCGGGCGCGGGCGGACAGAAAGTAAACAAAACCGAAACGGCGATAAGGATAACCCACTTCCCCACGGGCATAGTGGTAACCTGCCAGAACGAAAGAAGCCAATTGCAGAATAAGGAAATGGCGTTTAAATATCTGCGCGCAAAACTTATCGAAAGGCAGATAGCCGAAAGGGAAATGGCAGACGCCGAACTTAAAGGCGAAATAAAAAAGATAGAGTGGGGCAGCCAGATACGCTCCTACGTGTTCTGCCCGTACACGCTTGTAAAGGACCACAGGACGGGTTACGAAAATACCAACGTTCAGGCGGTTATGGACGGCGACATACAGGGCTTTATCATAGACTATCTCAAAAAGACGATATAGGTGATTAAATGAAAGTACTTATATTACCCGCGGCGGCAAAGGAATTTTCAAAGAGGATATACGAACTTTACCGCACTTCCACTCACAGGTTGGAAAAAGCCAAATTAGGCGATATGCTTATCGAAAACACGGTAAAACTCGGCGTTGCGCTTACCGAAATTCCCACGGCTTTGCCGGAACGTCAGGTAAAGTGCGCCGAGGACGCGGCGGAATATTTACATACCTGCGTGTTCATCATCGAAAGTATGGTGGCGCAGGGCAACTATCAATCCAAAAAAGCCGCGCCCGCGCTTACGCTTGCCGCCGAGATAGAGACGGCGCTTATACCTTACACCAACACTTCCGGCGTGGTTACCGACTTTTCGTGGGCGGAACAGCCCGTTGCGGAAGCGCTTCCCGTAGCGGACGACGACCCCATGGGCTTCGACGACGTATATACGGGAGAAGAATAACCGTCCGCAGGTTTACCCCGCGGACGCTTGTACGCCGAGGCAGAAATGTATAACCCGTCTCCCCTTAAAACGGACACGCCGCTTATTTTAGGCATAGAAACAAGTTGCGACGAAACCGCCGCCGCGGTAGTGCGCGGCAGAAAGTTGCTGTCCGACGTAATAATTTCCTCCGCAACAGAACAGGCGAAGTACGGCGGAGTGGTTCCCGAGATAGCTTCCCGCGCGCATACCGACGCGGTGGACGTAGCGGTGCGCGCCGCGCTTGAAAGGGCGGGCGTAGCTCCCGCGCAGCTTAACGCAGTAGCGGTGACGTACGGCGCGGGGCTTTTGGGCGCGCTTCTCGTGGGCTTGTCTTTCGCAAAATCCTTCGCATATTCGCTCAATTTGCCGCTTATAGCGGTAAATCACGTGCGCGGGCATCTGGCGGCAAGTTACCTCGTAGATGAAAGTTTACAGCCCCCGTTCGTCTCTCTGCTTGCAAGCGGCGGGCATACCGCAATACTGCTTGCCGAAAGCTACACGTCCTATGCCTTCCTCGGCGGCACATGCGACGACGCCGCGGGCGAGGCGTTCGATAAGGTTGCAAGGGTGCTCGGTTTGCCTTACCCGGGCGGACCCAACGTCCAAAAACTTGCCGTGTGCGGAACAAATTCAGTGCCCCTGCCCCGCTGTCTCGTAAAAAATTCTTCGCGGCTTCAATTTTCTTACAGCGGACTTAAAACAGCCGTAATAAATTATTGCCATACCCTGACGATGCGCGGCGAAAAAATCCCCGCCGCGGACGTTGCAAAATCTTTCCAGTGCGCGGCGATAGACCCGCTTGTGGACAAGACGGTGGAATGCGCCCTGTCCCGCGGGGTAAACACCGTCACAGCGGGCGGCGGCGTGGCGGCAAACGCATACCTGCGTGAAAGGCTTACGTCCGCCTGCCGTAAAGCGGGGTTAAAACTTGTCCTTCCCGAAAAAAAATATTGCACGGATAACGGCGCAATGATAGCGGCGGAAGGCTTGATAAGGTATGCCGCGGGCGATTTCGCGCCCCTTTCTATAAACGCGGCGGCGCAGATAAAATTGTAATCGGCGCGGCAATATGCCGCGTTTAACGGGTATTAAAACAAAATCCGCCGCGGCGCGTACAATTCCGCGCCGCAAAAAAATCGGCGGGATAATGCTTGCAAATCCCCGCAAAACGCCGCGATTTTGCTTTACAATCCCGTTCCGAAAATATATAATATAAAAAAATAGTTAAAGGCGACGATAAAGGACAACGCCTTGAAGAATTCGCTTTTCAGAGAGCCGCCGTCAGGTGCAAGGCGGTAAGCGCGCTTTAAGGATATCACCTTTTAGCCTACCCTCCCAACGCTTCGCCAAGTAAGGGGGTACGGGTTCGCGCTCCGTCAAAGGCGCGGCAAATGATAGTTTGTTTTGGTGGTATATAAAAGTCTTTGCGATTTCCAAAACGCGAAGGCTTTTT
Source organism: uncultured Clostridia bacterium (assembly GCA_947627575.1). GTDB lineage: Bacteria > Bacillota > Clostridia > Christensenellales > Borkfalkiaceae > Coproplasma. Next base: position 189,948 of record CANQWN010000002.1, on the reverse strand, counting down.
TTGTCCCCGCAGCATACGCGGATAACCGCAAATAACCGTAAGGAGCATATATGTACAAAAAGGTAGACACATCTTTGAATTTCGTTGAACGCGAAAAGCAAATAACCGCTTTTTGGGAACAGAACCGCGTGTTTGAGGACAGCATGACCTCGCGCGAAGGCGGCGAGGAATTTTCCTTTTACGACGGTCCTCCCACAGCCAACGGCAAGCCGCATATCGGGCACATTTTAACGCGCGTTATGAAGGACATCATACCCCGCTACCGCACGATGAAGGGCTACCACGTTTTAAGAAAGGCGGGTTGGGATACGCACGGACTGCCCGTCGAGCTGGAAGTGGAAAAATCTTTGGGGCTTGACGGCAAGCCGCAGATAGAAAGTTACGGTATCGAGCCGTTTATAAAGCAGTGCAAGCAATCCGTCTGGAAGTATAAAAGCGAGTGGGAGGATATGTCCCGCCGCGTGGGCTATTGGGCGGATATGCAAAACCCGTACGTCACTTACGACGATAAATATATCGAATCGGAGTGGTGGGCGATAAAGCGCATAAACGACAAGGGGCTTTTGTACAAGGGGCACAAAATCGTTCCCTATTGCCCCCGTTGCGGCACCGCGCTCTCCTCGCACGAGGTGGCGCAGGGCTATAAAAAATTAAAGGAAAATTCCGTCGTGGTTTCGTTCGGCGTAAAGGGCGAGGAGGATACTTTCATCCTCGCGTGGACTACGACGCCGTGGACGTTGCCTTCCAACGTCGCGCTGTGCGTAAACCCCGCCGAAGATTACGTCAAAATTTTGTCGGACGGCAAAAAATATATCCTCGCCCGCGCTTTGGCGGACAAATTTTTCGAAGAGTACGAAACGCTTGAAACCTTCAAAGGCAAACAATTGGAAGGTTTGCACTATCAGCCTCTGTTCGGGCATACGGTAGAAGAAATAAAGCGCATTTCCCCCGCAAATTCCGCGCCGGACGCGCACTACGTAGTCTGCGACGGCTACGTTACAATGAACGACGGCACGGGCGTCGTGCATATCGCGCCCGCTTTCGGCGAGGACGACTATAAGGTGGGCAAGCGTTACAACCTGCCCGTGGTTCAGCTTGTGGACGAAAGGGGTTGTTTCGACAGCCGCTTTGAAGAGTTGAACGGCATTTTCGCCAAAAAGGCGGACGGCAAGATATGCGCGATGCTTGAAAACAGCGGCAGGCTTTTCCGCGTAGTTCCTTTCGAACACGATTATCCCCACTGCTGGCGTTGCGATACGCCTTTGCTGTACTATGCAAAGTCAAGCTGGTTTGTAAAAGTAACCGCCGTCAAGGACGAGATAATAAAAGCCAACCGCACTATAAATTGGATGCCCGACACGATAAAAGAGGGCAGGATGGGCAACTTCCTCGAAAACGTGATAGATTGGGGGCTTTCCCGCGACAGGTATTGGGGCACGCCCCTGCCCGTATGGGTATGCGGCGACTGCGGAAATTACGAAGTTATGGAAAGCAAAGCCCGCCTTAAAGAGAGGTGCGGCATAGAGGGCGATATAGAACTTCACCGCCCCTATCTCGACGGCGTAACCTGCAAGTGCCCCGTCTGCGGCGGCGTAATGAAGCGCACGCCCGAAGTTATCGATTGTTGGTTCGATTCGGGCAGTATGCCTTTCGCGCAGTACCATTACCCGTTTGAAAACAAGCAGCTTTTTGAAAAAACTTTCCCCGCGGATTTCATTTCCGAGGCGGTGGACCAAACGCGCGGCTGGTTCTATACTTTGCTTGTGCTGAACACCATACTTTTCGGCAGGGCGCCCTTTAAAAACTGCATTGTTTTGGGGCACGTAAACGATAAAAACGGCATAAAGATGTCCAAACACAAGGGCAACGTCGTCGATCCGTGGTCGGTGCTGGATAAGCAGGGTGCCGACGCGGTGCGCTGGTATTTCTACACTTCTTCCGCGCCCTGGCTGCCCTCGCGCTTTTATGAGGAAGCCGTGTCCGAGGCACAGCGCAAGTATATAGGCACGCTTTGGAACACGTACGCATTCTTCACCCTGTACGCCGAAATAGACGGCTATAATCCCGCGGAGTATTCCCTTGCAAAATGTAAGCTGTCGCTGATGGATAAATGGATACTTTCCCGCCTGAACAGCCTGATAAAATTCGTGGACGAAAGCCTCGCCCGCTATGAAATTTTTGAAAGTTCCCGCGCCTTGCAGGAATTTACCGAGGTGCTTTCCAATTGGTACGTGCGCCGCGGCAGAGACAGGTATTGGGGCAAGGATATGACGGAGGACAAGGCGGCGGCGTACACAGTACTGTACACCGTGCTTGTAACGCTTGCAAAACTTACCGCGCCTTACACCCCGTTTATCGCGGAAATGATGTATCTCAACCTCGTCCCCGCTTTCTGCCCGTCAAGCCCCAAAAGCGTGCATCTTTGCTCATTCCCCGTATGCGACGAAAAATATATCGACAAAAAGCTGGAAGAGGGAATGGAAGAAGTTCTGGATATAGTTGCTGTGGGCAGGGCGGCAAGAAACGCCGGCAATATCAAAAACAGACAGCCGCTTGCCAAAATGGCGGTGGTTTCGGATAAGGAAGTAACCCTTTCGGAAGAGGAAAAGTGCATCGTCCTCGAAGAGCTTAACGTAAAGGCGATGGAATTTGCTTCGGACGCGGGCAAATATATAAGTTTCAAACTTAAACCCCAATTAAAGACGCTCGGTCCCAAATACGGCAAAAGGTTGGGCGAAATTTCGGCTTTCCTCGGCAGTTGCAACGCGCGCGAAGTGGTGGAAGCCGTCAAGGACGGCGGCGTTTACCAAATGGAAGGTGGCATAACCCTCGCCGCGGAGGACTTGCAGATTTTCACCGAAAGCGCAAACGGCTATGTCGCCGCGCAGGACGGCGGGATAACGGTCGCCCTCGACGCAACGCTTACCGACGAGCTTATAGAGGAGGGCGTTTCGCGCGAGATAGTTTCCAAAATCCAGAATATGCGCAAGGAAGCAGGTTTTGAGGTTACGGACAGGATAAAGGTGTATTACCTCGCTTCGGGCAAATGCCTGCAAGTGTTCAAAAGCGGTTCGTTTGCCGCGGACGTCCTCGCCGAAGAGGTGACGGAGGGCAGTGCGGAAGGTTTCTGCCGGGAACAGAGCATAAACGGTGAAAAAGCGGTAATCACCATAGTAAAAGCATAAAAAATTTCATTTTTGCCTCAAAGCGGTCATAGTTTATACTATGACCGCTTTTAATCTTAAACCGGGCGAAAGCGCGCAGGTGGTTTCGGTAAGCGCATACGGCAGTCTTGCCGCCCGCCTCGGCGCGTTGGGCATACGCAACGGCAGTATAGTAACCGCCGTCGGCTTTTCGCTATTCAGGGGCGCTATTTTGCTTGTAAGCGGCGGGGCGCGCGTGGGGTTGAGGAAAAGCCTTGCCGAAAGGATAGAGGTGCAACCTTGCTGATAGTGCTTGCAGGCAACCCCAACGCGGGTAAAACAACCCTCTTCAATTACCTCACGCACAGCAACCTGCGCACGGGCAATTTCCACGGCGTAACTACCGCGGCTACGCGCAAAAAATGCGGCAAAAACGTCTTTTCGGACGCCCCGGGGCTGTATTCGCTTTCCGCCTATTCGATGGAAGAACAGGAGGCGGCGAAGGAAATTTCCGCCGCAGACCTCGTCGTAAACGTGGTGGACGCGCTTACATTGGAAAATTCTTTGTCGCTCACCCGCGAACTTATTTCTTCCGGCAAGCGGGTGGTGGTGTACGTCACAAAAACGCGCGCGCTTAAAAGGCGGGGCGGATTTATCGACGCAAAAAAACTTTCCTCCATCCTCGGCGCGCCCGTTTGCGATATGCCCCCGTCAAAATTCAAAAAACTGCTATCGGACGGCGGGTTTGCGCCCGTAATAAAGCGCGAAATGCCGTTAGATGAGGCATATGTTGGGGGTAATTGCAAATTATCGCGTGCGGACAAGTTGTTTTACAACCGCTTTTTCGCGTTGATTTTTTTTGTTGCGGCGATAATTTTTATGTTCTTTTTCGCCTTTTTCCCGGGGATGCCGGGCGCGCTTTTAAAGGGGCTTACCCAGCGCGGGCTTAATTCGCTGTGCGCGCTTATCACGGGTGAGATGCGCAACGAGGCGGTTATCTCACTTTTGGAAGAGGGCGTTTTCGGCGGCGCGGGCGGGGTGATAAGTTTCATCCCGCAACTCGCCTTTCTGTATATGTTTCTTACATTGCTTGACGAAAGCGGAATAACTTCCGCGCTGTCCTTTTGCACGGACGGACTGTTTGCCAAAGTAAACCTTTCGGGCAGGGCGGCGTTCACCCTTGTATCGGGCTTCGGTTGCACTTCGGCGGCGATTGCCACAACCCGCGGCTATGTTTCGCGCTCCGCCCGCCGCCGCACCATATTCGTATTGCCGTACATTCCCTGTTCGGCAAAACTGCCCGTGTTTTTAACCTTTCTTTCCCCCGTGTTTGAAAATCCCTTCCCGCCGCTCGTCGCGCTGTACTTTTGCGGGGTGGGGTTAAGTTTGCTGTTTTCCGTGCTTTTGAAGGGCGGAAAGGAGGGGTTGCTGTATGAAGTTGCCCCCGTCTTTTTTCCGTCGTTCAAAGCTGTGACAATTAAGTTGTATTTTTATCTGAAAGGGTTTATAATTAAGGTGACGGGGATAGTTACGGCGTTTTGCGTGCTGTCCTGGTTTCTTTCCCATTTCTCGCCCGGGTTTTGCTACGTTGCGCCGGAGGAGAGCATATTAAGCAGGATAAGCGGCTTTCTGTTGCCGCTGTTCCGCCCGATGGGCGTGGACGATTGGCGGATAGCCTACGCCGCGCTATGCGGGATAATAGCAAAGGAAAACGTAGCCGCCGCCGTGGGTATGCTTATGCCGTTGGGCGCGGGACTTACTACGGGTGCCGCGCTTGCCCTGTGCGTATTCATACTCGCCTGCCCCGCCTGCGTTTCGGCGTTTGCCGCAAGCGTAAGGGAAGAGGGCTGTAAATTTACGTTGCAGTGCGTGCTGTTTCAAACGCTTATCGCGTTTCTTGCAAGTTACGCGGTATATTTTGTTTCATCGCTATGAAAGTTTTTACGGTAGATCGCGACGGAGATCTTAAAAAGTTCACCGATTACACTTACCCGCAGGGCAGTTTTTGCTTCGCGGCGCTTTTGCGTTGCGGGGACATAAAGATAAACGGCGCGCGCGTAAGAAAAAATGCGCCCGTTTGCGCCGGGGACGTGGTTACCTACTACACCACGCCCAAACAGGAAAGCGTTTCCAGCCATACGGTGATTTACGAGGACGAAAATATAATAGCCGCCGATAAGGTTTCGGGCGTGTCCACCGAGGCGCTTTCGTGCGAGTTGGGCGCGTTCCCCGCGCACAGGCTTGACAGAAACACCGCGGGCGTAATTTTATTCGCCAAAAACGCCTTTGCCCTCGAACAGCTTGAAAAGGCGTTCAAGCAAAAAAAAGTAATAAAAAAATACCTCGCCGTCTGCGCGGATAATTTTGCGTCGGACAGCGCGGTGCTTAAAGCCGCGCTTTTAAAGGACGAAAAGCGTTCTTTGGTTAAAGTGGGCAGGGAAGGCGCGGAAATAATAACAGAATACAGGGTTTTAAAGCGTTGCGGCGGTTTGGCTTTGTGCGAGGTTATCTTGCATACGGGCAAAACTCATCAGATACGCGCCCACCTCGCGTATGTCGGTTGTCCCGTTCTGGGCGACGGCAAGTACGGTGACGCCGCTCTCAACAAAAAATACTCAGCCGCCCGCCAGCGGCTTGTTTCCAAAAGCATAACCCTTACGGCGGACGGGGCTTTAAGCTATCTTAAAGGCAAAACTTTTGAAAGTTGCCAAACCCCCGAAATGTAAAAAAGCCCGCGGCTTTAAAGCCGCGGGTTTTATCTTTCGTCTATGGGTACGTATTTTTTTCTGTCGCGCACGCATTGATATGCGGGGCGGATTATCTTGTTTCCGTTGCGCAGTTCTTCCATTCTGTGCGCGGACCAGCCCGCAATTCTCGAAACGGCGAAAAGCGGGGTGTACAGTTCGGTGGGCAGGTTCAGCATCGAATATACAAAGCCGGAATAAAAGTCCACGTTGGGCGTTACGGGTTTGTTCAGGTTTTTCTGTTCCCGTATAAGTTGAGCGGCGGCGGTAGCCACGGTGTCGTACAGCGCAAATTCTTCCTCGCGCCCCTTTTCTATCGCCAATTTTCCCGCGTACAGCTTCAAAATTTCCGCCCTCGGATCGGAAAGGGTGTACACAGCGTGCCCCATTCCGTAAACAAGCCCCGTCCTGTCAAACGCCTTTTTGGCAAGTATTTTTCTTACGTAGTCGGTTACGTTTTTCGCCGAAGGGTTTTTCACGTTTTCCTTTATGTTCTCGAACATCTGCATAACTTTGATGTTCGCGCCGCCGTGTTTGGGACCTTTCAGCGAGCCGAGCGAAGCCGCCACCGCAGAATAGGTATCCGTCCCGGTGGACGTTGCAAGGTGGTTGGTAAAAGTGGAGGCGTTGCCGCCGCCGTGATCTGCGTGCAGGGTAAGCGCGATGTCCAGCACTTTCGCTTCCAGATCGGTAAAGGAAGAATCTTTCCTCAAAATATGCAGTATGTTCTGCGCGTGCGAATATTCCGCCACGGGCTTATGTATCACAAGCGAACCGTCGTTTGTGTTGTAATAGCGGTACGCCCTGTAACTGTAAGCCGCCATAAGGGGGAAGGTTGCAATCAGCGAAACGCTTTGGCGCAACACGTTGGAAAGCGAAACGTTGTCCGGATCGGGGTCGTAGCTGTAAAGGTTAAGCACGCACCTCGCCAGCATATTCATTATATCTCTGCTGGGCGCCTTCATTATCACGTCGCGCGCAAAATTGCGTGGCAGAACCCTGAAATCGGAAAGCATTTCGCAAAAATCTTTGTATTCTTTAAGATCGGGCAATCTGCCGAATAGCAGTAAAAACGCCGTCTCTTCAAAGCCGAACCTGTTTTCCTTCACGCTGTTCGCCACAAGGTCTTTCACGTTGTAGCCCTGATAGCACAGCACGCCCTCCACGGGTTTGCGCACGCCGTTTTCTGTTTCCCAGCCCGTCACTTCCGAAATTTCGGTAAGCCCGCACAGCACGCCCTTGCCGTTTTTGTCGCGCAGACCCCTGTAAACTTCGTATTTTTCGTAAAGTTCGGGGTTTATGCCGCCTTCCACAGCCGAAACTTTTGCAAGTTCGGAAAGTTTGTGCGAGTATTTGACGATAAAGTTCGCCTCGTTAAAGTCCATATCAAGCTCCGCGTGGTGAATTTTACAGATATTTTACCATATAGCCGCCCCGTTGTCAAACGCAAATGCGTTTAAAAGGGTATTGACAACTTCTGCAAATGGTTATAAAATAATAGTGAAAAACAAAAGGCAGCTTTTCCGCCGCACTTCTGCGCGGTAAAGCCGTTTAAAAACGTCAAAAAGGTAATTTATGCAACAGGTAAAACTTATTTCCGCACAGGACGAACTGTGCTTCACGCTCTCGGGCGAAATCGATTCTTCCGCAAGCGAAAATTTTTACGAGGAAGTTAAGGCGGCTTATCTTCACGACCCCAAAAACATAGTTTTCGATTGCGCCGCGCTCACTTTTATCGACAGCACCACTTTGGGCACTTTCGTAAAGATAGTAAAGCAGCTTAAAGCCAATTCGCATACGGTAACTTTGGTAAAAGTTCAGCCCCGTATAAGAAAACTTTTTGAAATATGCGCGCTTGATACGCTTATGAGGATAGAGAGATGAAAGATTTCATCGTTGAATTCAACCTGTCGGACGACGGGTATTTTACGGCGTTGCGCCTCGTAGCCGGGGCGGTTTGCTCGTCCGCGGATATGGATCTGGACGGGATAGAGGATTTTAAACTTTGCGTAACTGAAAGCGCGCTTATACTTAAAAACGGCGGCTTTGAAAGGGTAAAGGCGGTGTTTTCCTCGCAGGACGGCGTGCGCGCCGAAATATCGGGTACGGGCGGAACGCCCGCCGAATGTGAAAACGCCCTCTCGCTGTCGCTGATATCCGCACTCGTCGGCAAGTGCGACATTTCCCGCGTGAAAGGCGTTATAAACAAGGTGACTTTGGAAGTATGACCGAGGACAGCAAGGAGATGCAAATGTTCAGGGAATACCGCAAAACGCGCGATATTTCCCTGCGCAACGCCATCGTCGAAAAATACATATACGTCGCCGAAATTCTCGCCAAAAAATTTGTAGGCAGGGGAGTGGAATACGACGACCTGTTTCAGGTGGCTTCGGAAGGGCTTATTGCGGGCGTGGAACGTTACGACCCCGATATGGGCGCGCAGTTCACCACTTTCGTAACCCCCACCATAACGGGTATGCTGAAAAATTATTTCCGCGATTATTCCCGTGCGGTGCGCCTGCCGCGCAGGGTGTATTCCCTCGCGGTTAAAGTGCGTGAGGAAAGCAACGAATATTTCAAAGAGTACGGCAAAAAGCCCACGGTTAAATACCTTTCGGAAAAGTTGGGCGCTTCCGAAGAACTTGTGCAGGAAGCGCTGGAATACCGCGCCCCCGTCAGCCTCGATTCCAAGGTTTCGGGCGGAGACGGCGAAAGCGAGGGAATGTTGTACGATTTTATACCCGACGACGGCGACGGCTTTGAACAATTTGAGGACAACGAATCGTTGCGGGCGGAAATAGATAAGCTTGACCCTATGGAAAAACAGGTGGTAAACCTGCGTTTCGCACAGGGCAAATCACAGTCGGAGGTGGGCAGGATTTTGGGCGTAAGCCAGATGTTCGTGTCCCGCGCAGAGCGTAAAATTCTCGAAAAGTTGAAGGACGCCCTGCAATGACAGTGAAATTTACCGTTGAAAATTTAAAACAGATGAACGCCCGTCTGCAAGCCTTTGAGCAGTTTCTTCGCGACGAGGAAGTGGACGAGGACGCCGTGTTCGCAAGCAGGCTTATTTCCTGCGAGCTTATAACAAACGTCATCCGCCACGGCGGCGACGAGGCGGAATTTATCGGCACGCTGTGCGACGATCTGATAAGCATAACCGTCCGCGCCGAAAGCCTGCGCGGGCTTGACGTGGACGGCAAACGCCCCGATCCCTTTGCGGAAAGCGGCAGGGGACTGTATATCATAAAAAGCCTGTGTTACGGCGAGATAGAAAACGAGGGCGGGGCTATCCGTGTTTTCGTAAAAAAGCAATAAAAAAAGGTTCCGGCTTTTGCACCGGAACCTTCGGATAACCCGTCAAAGGGTATTCATTTCGTTGTACATCTTGTTCATAAGCCCGTCTGATACGAGGTCGCGCCATCTGCCGAGGTAAATGAACGCGCCGGAGAAGAACTTTTTGTTGTCTCCGCCTATCGTGTAAGCGGGCAGGTTTGAAAGGTTGCCCTTCGATCTTTCGAGGAACACCTGCGAAAATTCTATCTTTTCCTCGTTCGTCAGTTTCTTTATAAAGTCGTCCGTGGGTCCGTGGTAAATGGTGTTCACCGTATAAAGCACATTGTGCGTTTCCACAACGGTTTCGGCTTTGGGCGTCTCTTCGGGCGCCGCAGGCGCTTCTTCCGCAACGGGTTCGGGAACGACTTCCGCCGGTTCGGGTACGCCGTAGACGGGCATAGGCGCGGGCATGGGCGCGGGCGCAGAGGGCATAGGTCTTACGCGCGCAGGCATAGGAGCGGGACGGTTTTCCGCATACAGCGCCGCAGAGGAATTATCGGGAACGTCGGAATACAGCGCGTCTCTCTTCTTCTTTTTGGTGGCAAGCGCCGCGCGCACGATATTGATGATAAGTTGCGCCAGCGTAACCACAGCCAACACGTAAAGCATAACGCCCGGTTTGAATTTGCCTATGAACGCCAACACTATTACTAATATAATCAGCAACATGCTGAAAGCGTAGCGCAGGCAGTTGCATATCTTCGCCCCGCGCGAACTTTTCGTCCCAAGCCCTATAACATCTATTATACAGCTTATAAAAATCCAAAGCGTAAGCGCGGGCGTTACGGTATAAAGTATCTTTCCGGTTATGTTTGCCGTGCTTAAAACGGTCTTGAACTGCGCGGGCGCTTCGATAAGCAGCGTCAGCAGGGAAATACCCGCAACCGACCCCGTATCCGAATCGAATATGAGGGAAGCGGACTTCATCTTTCCCGCAAGCTCCGCAAATTTAACCGAAACTTTTGCGCTTATAAGCGCGGGCAAATCGTACATGGCAATCGCCGCGATAGCCGCCAGCAGGAAAAGTATCAGTTTGATAACGCCGCCGCCCTTTTTCTCGATTATCGCATGCACGGCGGTAGCCGCAAGCGTTCCGCCGAGAGCGATAAGCATACTGTAACTTATTTGGAACGCCCCCATGCGCGTAAGCGCAAGCAACACGTAAATCGTAAGTATCACCGAGGCGGTGATTTCAACAAATCGCGCAAAACCGTTGGCATAGCTTTTACCTTTTATACCGCCTATCACGACGGGGATAACGGCTATAAGCCCGATAAAGGTTATCAACGCATACAGCAGGAAAAGCGCTGCGAACAAGTTAAAGTCGGTAAATCCGAAAATACCGACGTTCGCGCCCTTAAATACAAAAGGTTTGCCTACAGCCCAGTCGGCTTTGATAAGTTGCCCCAGCGCGTCGGGTATCTGCATGGCAAGCAGCCCGTAGTGGTTCAGCGGTATCAAAAAGCCGCAAAGCAGGCAAACAAACGCTACGGCGTATGTAATTATCGCCGTAAGATTTCTCTTCTTTGAATCGGAAGCACCCATAACAATCTCCTTTTAAGCATTAAATAAGCGTAGAGCGGCACATATCAGCCGTTTAACGTATATTTTTATCTACTTCTAACATTGTAATACAAATTAATTCCGTTGTCAAGGGAAATGCGGAAATTTTGCGATTATATGGTAAAATTTCCGCGTTGATTGGCACATAGTACGGGGGCAAACAGTTTTTATTATTTAAAATATTTTTAAAACGTCAATATATGTTCCGTTTTTTTATATTTTACGCTTCGGCAAGGTATTTATACCCCGTAAACACTATATAATAAAAATATATTGCAAAAACGGACATTATGAGTTATAATTATGATGGGTAAGGAGGAAATTATGAGTACGAAGGATGACAGAAGCAGCGCCAATGCTCCGTGGATAAAGCCGCCCAGCAAATTCAAGCGCAGGCAGATAGTCCGTCCGTCGGCTACGGTGGACGTGTATTCCATTCTCGTACAGCTTCCGCGCGAATCCAGGGACAGGATAATGCAGTCCTACAGGATGAGCACGCTTGAAAAGCTGTTCAGGAACGAGGATATAATGGCTACCGTAGACGGCTTTATAAAATACGGACTTAACATCTCCGAAACTTCGCGCCGTACGTTCATGCACCGCAATTCCCTGATGTACCGACTGAATAAAATCCGCGACCTGACGGGACTTGACATACGTATGTTCGAATGTGCCCAAACGTTCAAAATCCTGCATATACTTTATCAAATACGGGAAAAAGAACGCGAGGAGGAGCTTGCGCGCCTTGCCGCCGAGGAGAAGAAAGCCAAGGACGAGCAGGAGCGGTTGAAGCGCGAAGAGGAACAGCGCGTCCGCAATGAAAAGGAAATGCGCAAACTTGCCAAAGAAGCGCAGGAGCGCGTCGTAAACAATAAAAGCGAGGATTGATTTTGCCCGATTACAGGACGCGCCGCGCGCGGCGCTTTCTCACCGTGATTTTTGCACTTTTTTCGGCGGCGGCGATACCGCTTTTTTCCGCGTGTGTTTCTACGGAAAGACATAAGGAAGGCGTAGAATGGGTGTACGAAACTATAAACCGCAACTACTACGACATAGATAACGACGACAGAACTTACGACGCAAACGCCTTTTTAAGCGCCGCCAAAGAATATTCCATAGATTATGCCGTCGGCAAATATCTCGATATATATTCCGATTATTACACCGCGGAACAGTACAAAAAAGTTCTCGAAGAGGACGCCGGCAACCGTAGCGACGTAGGCTTTTCCTGCAATTTTGCGCAGGGCAAGGGGGCGTTCGTCACAAGGGTAACGGGCAATTCGCCCGCATATATATCGGGGTTAAGGGCGGGTGAATGGATAAGCGGATACCTTAAAGACGGCGAGCTTCAGCCCTTTGAAAGCAGCGGCGAAGTTTCCGCTTACATCGCCTCGCTTAAAGAAAACCAAACTTTCACCCTCGTCTCCGCTTCTGATCCTTCCGTAACATACGATATACGCCTTTCGTCTTATACGGCGTCCTATGCGTATATGGCTTCGGGCGAGGGGACGTGGGATTTTGTCTCCGCGCAAGACGGCGGACTTTCGCTTGCCGTCTCTTCCCGCGGGGCAATTTCTTATCTTCCGTCAGGCGCCGCGTATATCAAACTTTCGCAATTTTACGGCGGCGCGGCGGAACAGATGCGCGTCCTCGTAAAACAGTTCAACGCGGGCGGGTACGATACGCTTATCCTCGACCTGCGTTCGGACGGAGGCGGCAGGGTGGACATAATGCAGGAAATAGCGGGATGCTTCGTCCCGTCCTCCGTGCGCGCCATCTGCGCGGAATTCAACGACGGCTCGCGCGAGTACGCGTATTGCAAAGCCCCCTCCGCGGAATACCGCCTGCGCGGCGGCGTAAAAGTTTACGTGCTTGCCAACACCCGCACGGCAAGCGCCTCCGAGGCGTTGATAGGCGCGCTTATCTCTGCCGGCGTATGCGGGTATGGCGACATATTTCTTTCCGACTATTCCGAAGAATATCTCGATTGGCTTGAAAGCACGGGTTCCGCGCCCCTCACCGCAAGGACGTACGGCAAGGGCATTATGCAGACCACCTTTGAAAATTACAACGGCGAAGCGCTTAAAATCACCTGCGCCAAAATCTGTTGGGATAACGGCAGGTGCATACACGGCGTGGGGCTTACTGCGGACGACGGTTGCGTGCCCGTGCCCGCAAGCTGGCTTCACACTCTTGACGACGGCGAATTGCGGGCGGCGGTGGATATAATAAAATCCCGCGCCTGAATCCCGTTTTATTTATCTTTGATAATTTTCAAAAAACCGCAGTTTTCTACTGCGGTTTTTTTACGCTTTTCACGCGGTGGGCGTTGAAAAGTATGCAGACGAGAAATCCCCCGTCCGTACGCGTAATTTCAAGCGACGCGTCCTCCGCGTCGAAGTATTCGTCGGCAACGTTTTTCACGTCCCGCATAAAAAGCTCGCGCACGGCGCCGCTTACGCCCTCCCTGTCCTGCGCCAGCAAACTTTCGATATCTTTCATATTCTCGCCCTCAATTTGCGCCTCACGTAGCCCGCGGGGCCGAAATAGTTTTTAAGCACGTTGCACAGCCCGTCGCCCTTGCCCGCTATCCTTTCCGCCGCCGTGCGGAAGGCTTTGCGGGTAAAATTTTTTATTTTTCCCGTAGGCAGCATTAAATCTTCGGGTATCACCGCGGCAAGTTTTACGTGCAATAGGGCGGCTATCTCCTGCGCGGTCATAACTTCGCCTTCTATAATCTGCCCGCCGTTCAGCTTGTTCACTATAAGTTGCGGTTCCTCAAACCCCTCGCCCGCAAGCGTGTCCGCGCATACGTCCGCGCTCTTTATCGCCGCGGCGTACGGCTCCGTAACTATAAACGCGCCGTCGCACGCCCCCGCGCATATTTTGTCGCAAATTATGTAATCGAATATCCCGTCCAGCTCTTCCACGGCTTCCGCGGCGGCGTTCTCGTCTTTCAGCCCCAGCGTTCCCGCAACAAAAAAATTCGGCTGTCCCGCAACGCTTACAACGGCTTGTCTCGCGCGGCACGCGCCCTTTTCGCAGTCGGCAAGGGTGTAGGTCTGTTTCCCCGCCAGCCCCGCGGCGTATATTCCTCCCGCCGCAAGCCTGTCCCCGTCTATAACCAGCGTGCGCTCGCCCGTTTCCGCCAACGCCCGCCCGAGATACAGCGCGCACGTCGTCACGCCCGAACCGCCTTTCCCGCTTGTCATATAAATCTTGTTCGCCATCGCTTTTTTACCTCCGCCCGTCATTATTGCTAATTATATAATATAGGAAAAGCGAAGAAAATGAAAAGTTCTGTCACAATTTGTAATTTTTACTCAAAACCTGTAATAGTTTTTTATTACAAGCGCCTGAATTTGTTTGACAAACGTGTTATAAGCGGCTATAATGATTGTATATTTATAAATTAAAAGGAAAAAATTTTTTCCGGGGAAAAGGAATAAATGATAAAAATTCTTAAAAAATCAGCCCTATGGGCATTAGGTATCATAATGATTGTCTGCCTCGCTTTCGGGCTTGCGGCGTGCAAACCCAAGCAGAAGCAGGTGGTGGAGCCCGACAAGACGGGCAGCGTAAAAAAGGAAGCCCCCACCGACGGCTCGTTGCCTACCGCGCACAGCGGCATAGACAACCTCGCTTACATGGCGTACGTGCTGGATAATCAGGAAAGCTATCACGTATACGCCAGCAACTCGTCCAAGGCTTCGGGCGTTACGCAGGTTACGAAGACGTGGAAAGATTACAAATCCCAGTCGCTTACGGGCGTTCCGGGCGGCGTAATGGTATGTTCCGATATTTCCACATCCAGCTTTGTAAAGGCGGCAACACAGTCGCTGTTCATAAACAACGAAGTGTATATGCGCGGCGGCGACAAGCCTTCCTCGTCGTCAACCTGCACCAACGAGAATTGGCATACATCCCCTCCCGAATATTACGACAGGGAATCCTACCTCGCCAAATACGGCGAATTTTCCACCGAACTTTCGGTGTATATACTTAACGAAGAGACCGTTACGGGTTACGACGAGGTTGTAACCAACGAGGACGGCACCTATTCGCAGAAGTTCTATCTCGACAACAACAAGTCGGTTTATTATTACCAGAACGGTATGAAAACCCGCGGCGGACTTAAAGTTTTGCCCATTTTCAACAAGATAGAGCTTACTTGTACGTTCGACGCGCAGTGGCGCGTTCTCGAAACGTATTGCTATGAAGAGACCGAAATTTATCCCAGCCAGTTGGGCGGCATAAAGACAAGCAGCACCGCGCGCACCACAACAACTTTCGGTTATGACGCGCAGTCATTCGACGAACAGCATTTCGCTTATTACGAAGATTTCTTCAAACAGTATGTAGGCGAAATCACTTCCGGCGGTTCCTCGTCCGAAGACGACGGACCCGAAGTTTTGGACGTGCTTGCCGGCGGCTTCAACAAAGTGCTTACCACCGAGGGACAGCAGTTTGACGCAACTTTAAAGTTGGGCGACACCGAATACGAGGGCAAAGTTTTCCTTTCCCTCGACATTTCCGATCCTTTGGGCACGATTGACGCGCGCGTCGCCGTTTCCAAAAAGGGCAGCGGCAAGCAGGATCTGTTCATTTCCTTCGCCAAAGGCGATATAGAGGTTTACTATTCCGAAGGCTTTGCCGCCACCGCCAATATAGACGCGTTGAAACCCGTCATATCCCAATTCGGCGAATGGATAAACCAATTTAAAACTCCCGAACCAGAACAAGCCCCCGAAGCAGGCGAAGAAAGCGAATCCTCCGGCAACGGTTTGGGCGATTTGCTTGCGGGGCTTAAACTTTCCGCCCTCACCGATACGGGCGCAACCGTTTCGCTCGTTTCCGACAACCTGTTGGGCACGGGGATAGGCTTCAACGTGGAACTCGCGTTCTCCCGCGATATATCTTCGGATACGTTTGCCTTCCTTTCGGGCAAAATCGACAGCATCAAATATTCTTCCGCCGCGGTAGACCTTGCGTTAAGCCTCGCGCCGTCCGCGGATTCCGCGATAATTTCGCACGATAAGGCTTCCGCACCCGCAAATCTCGCCGATTATGCGGCAAGCGTTTACGGCTTGCTTGACAGCGACGTGATAAAACTCAATCTCGACCTCGACGGCTCCGGCGACGTAATAAGCTATATAAAGGGGCTTGACGTTTCGGCAGACGCATATCTTAAAATCGGCAGCGAAATTGCCGCCCGCGCAGACGTTACCGCGGTTTACAAGGGCATAACGATAGGCATTTCCGCCTACTATTGTATGGATTTAAGCGACCCCGACTACGGCAAGGTGTACATAACCTTAAACGAGGTAAACGGGCAGGGCTTCAAGGCAAAACTGTACTGCGACATAAACGAAACCGTTACCGCGGTAAAGACCCTGCTTAACACCATAAACGGAAATCAGGGCGCCGCCCCCGCCGAAATTCCCGAGGAAGCGGAAAACGGCATAGCAAATACCGTAAATAAAATTCTTCACCTCAACTTCGGCAGAATTTTCGGCGAACTGTACGCAAATTCTTCCGAAATACGCCTCGGCGTAAACGTTGACGAAATTCTGTCCGGGCTGGACGTTAATGTCGGCAACGTAAAATTCGGCTCCGCCGCGCTTAAATTGACCAACGTCGGCGGCAAAGCCACCCTCAACCTCACGGCGCCCTATCTCGGGCTGACCGTTTCCGCGGAAGGCGCTTCCGCAATCGACGTTGCCAAACCCGCAACGGACGGCTATCTCAACGTAGTTGAACTTGTAGGGCTTGTGGATAAAGCGGCGGTTGAAGTAAAGCAGATAGTGGACGCGGAGGACATACTTTTCGATATCAACGCAACTTTGACGCTTGACGGCGTTGCGCTTAACGTTTCCGGCACGGGCGAAGTTGTATGGGCGGACGGCGTAATGCGCGTCGCGCTCGATCTCGTGCTGTACGTTCAGGACGGCACGTCGGCAACCGCGCGCGACAGTATGAAAGTGAAGTTCGTGTATGACGAATCCGTCGCGGACGACAAGCCTTTCGTAAAATTCACGTTGGGCGATTTGGGGCTTGAAATAACCCGCAACGACATCGACGGCACCGTTTCCGGCTTCAATGAAATAAAGGACGCGATAAGCAAACTTACAGGCGGTGAAAAGACGGGCAACGCTTCCGCACAGCAAGCGGTTATGGCTGTCAACGATACGGTAACCGCCGGAAGCAAGGGGCTGGACGCGCTTTTGGAAGAAGTGCTGGGCAGTGAAAACGTACAGCGTATTCTCGGCGTTGTGTTCGACCTCGTAAACGACGTAACGGTAAATCTCACCCGCACCACAACCGACGACGCGCAGATAAACGGCTTGCTTATACGCCACGCGATAAACGGCGAAGCGCAGGTTACCGTGGCGGACGGCTTGTCCCTGCGCCTTAAAATAAACAACGGCACGGGCACGGAAGTTCTTTCCGGCACGGCGGGCGTAAAGGCGGGCAACGGCGGCAAATTCACCGCAATAGAAGATAGTTGGAAGGATATAACCTTCTACACCACGGCGGAAGCGGAAACGGCTTTCGTACACGTAGTATACAACTATCTAACCGCCGTAATAGAAGATATAAGCATAAAGGAAGTGCTCGGCGGCGAAACCTACAAGGTTGACGTAACGCTTGACGGCGCAAACAGCGACATAGCCGCCTTGCGCGACAACGGAATAAAGGTAGAGGCGTCCCTCGCCTACAACGAGGCTGACGGAAAACTTATAAAACTTTCCGCCGACGTTGCGTTCGCCATTTCCATCGAAGGGGAAAAATACGATATAACCGCCCGCCTTGCGATAGGCTATTACGAGGGCTACCTGCTTTTGGAAGTGAACGGTTTGGGTATGTGCAAACAGTCCGCAGGTCCGGTTGAAACCTACGATTTGCACATAAAAGCCAAAGCGGCAACCGACGACGTTTACAACGCGGTTGAATATGTTATAGACCTTATTTTGAAGAAAGCGGAAGCCTCCGTTCCTTCGCATAGCGGTATGGCGGTTACCGATAACCCCGTACCCGTCGAACAGACAAAGACGTCCTTGACGGAGATAATGTTAAGGCTTCTCAATCTCGATTTTGAAAAGGCTGTTCAGTTCCACAAGGTAGACGGCGAAAACACCGCTACGTTTGCAGTTGATTACGTGCTTGATACGTTGGGCGTAGACCTCGGCTTCGATATCGGCACCGCAAAGATAGCCATAAACCCCGCTTCCCACGAAATAAAGGGCAGCGTAAAGGTTGAAGGCAAAGACGATTGGCTTACCCTCAACGCATACGCCGCCGAAATCAGCGGAATAGGCGATGTGAATATCGACGAATATCTCGACCTCGGCGACCTCGTGCGGATGTTGGGCAAGGCTTACGACGTGGCGATAGACATTATCGACCTCAACAGCATAGTTCTCGACATAGACGCGCAGGTTACCGCGGACGGCGTTACCATGGCGGTGACGGGCAACGGGCAGGTAACGTGGAAAAAGGTAGACGGCGTAAGCAAAATCCGCGTTGCGCTTGATTTGACCGCCTACATTCAGGACGGCACAACCGAAAGCAAAAAGGATAGCCTTGCATTGAAGGTTATCTATGACGAAGCGGCGGAAAAAGACGCGCCCCTCGTCCGCGTTGCCATAAATCAGTTGGGCATAAACCTCTTCCGCGAGGACATAGACGATACAAAGGCGGGCATAGATGCCCTTAAAGCCGCCATAGAAAGCCTTATGGGTTCTGTAAAGAGCGGTAACGCCACCCCTGCCGAAGCGGTTGCCATAACCACCGGCACGGACGCGGAAAGCGGCGCGGGCGGCACCGTTGCGGATATTCTTTCCCAACTCAACTTACAGCAGATATTAAAGACCGTACTCGGCATTGCCGACGATATTTCAATGAATCTGGAATATTCCGCCGACCCCGAAGCCGAAGCGGTTGCGCTTATAGTAAACTATGCCGAAATAGGCAAAGCCAAACTTTCCACTGACGGCGACCTCAGGCTTCAGCTTGACGTAAATAACGGCGCAGACAAGGTTGTTGCGCTTAACGTAGGCGTCCGCGCCCCCGCATACAGCGAAGACGGCGGAGTTAAGGTTGCCACGGAGGATAAAGTTGCAACGCTTAACGGTACTCTCGATACCGAACCTTATCAGTTCTATAATAAGGCTTACGCAGAAGAAATATTTGTAAAAAGCGTATACAACTATCTGTTCGCCGTAATAGAAGATCTTTCCGTAAAGCAAATTCTCGGCGACAAGACCTACACCGTGGAAGTTAAGATAGACGGCGACAGCAGCGAAATACCTCAACTTGCGGGCATATCCGTAGACGCAACGCTGTATTACACGCAGGCTCTCGACGGCGACAGCGTGGTAGACGGCAAGATAATAGAGGGCGACATAACCCTTAATATAAAGGGCGTGGAAGTTATAGCCAACGCCCGTTACAGCGGCAGAACTATTTACATCTCGCTTGAAAAAGTGGGCAAGACGGTAATAGTAAACGGCGAAGAAAGCGGCATAAAGGTAAAGGCAGGCGAGGGCGACGTATACAGCGCGGTACAGCAGTTGCTTGAACTTATCGCCAATCCCGCCCTTCCCGACCTCATTTCCGGCTTTATGGGCAATAACGGCGGCGCGTCGGTTCAGACGGTGGAAACCGTTCCCGAAATGACCGAAGATACCAAACTTTCGATAACCGACCTGCTTTCCAACTTGCTTTCGCTCGACTTCAAACAGGCGTTTGAATTCAAGCGCGTAGATTTGGAAAACGACGGAGACAGCTATCACGAAAACGTTGCGATAGTTCATACCGATTATCTGCTTTCCGCGTTGGGCGTTGCGCCTTCGTTCAGGATAGGCGACGTAAGCGTAAACGTCAATCCCCAATCCCATGAAATCCGCGCGGCGATAACTTTACCCGCGGAAGAGGGCGAGGGCACGCAGTGGGCTTCGATAAAAGCTGTTCCCGCCGCCCGCCGCGAATACGCCGAAGGCTGGACGGAAAAGTATATGGATATAGGCTTTGTTTCGCCCCTCATTTCGGATATAACCAACACCATAACCGACGACGGCGGCAACTTCTATACCCTCTATACATTCAGCGGGCAGTTGAACGTTCACCTTGCGCTTGACCTTAAAGCAATATTGGGTATAAGTATCTTGCCCGTTATAAACAAGGATATTCCCTTAAATCTCACCAACTTTACGATAGGTATAGACGGCGACGGCGATTTCTACTTCACCGCTATAGCAGATTTAAGCAACGTAAGCGAAATATTTGATATAACTCAACAGGATACCGTAGGCATAAGCTATTCCAAGGGCTATCTCACCCTCGGCAAAGACCTTGAAGCGTCTGCAAACCGCAGGTTCCGCGTAATGACTATGGATTACTTCCTCGACAATATGTTAAGCAAAACCGATTCGCCTTTGCAATGGCTTCTCGGCACCAACAGCACGTTGTGGGGATACATTATAGACGCCGTAGGCGGCAATATCAATATAGGAAGCGGGCTTACCACGCCGCGCACCGATTATAAGCTGTACGAAACGTTCGGCGTAAGCAAGAACAGCAACGAATTTGATCTTGCCCGCTATCTCAACGGCTATCAGTTCAACCTCGGCGATAAGCAGTATTCTTACGGCGAAGTGAACGGCGCCGCCGTAAACGAGTTGGGCTTGACGGCTGAAGACGCAAGCTACTACCTGTTCGACGTAAACGGCTCCGGGCTGACAAGCGCGATAACCAAACTTTATGCGGCGATAATGCGCGACAAGGACGAATACGGCGATTACCGCATTTGCGGGCTTAAAGCCTCTGCCGCCCTCACGGCGGGTCCTGCCGACATTACGATAACCGCAGACCTTTCAAAGTATCTCGAAGGGCAGTACGAAACGTTCGGCGGCAGTCTCCTCAACTTTGCGGAAGTATATGACCCGAGCATTTCGGAATTGTTCACACAGGTTGAAATAACCGAATTTGTTCCCGGCGTAAATTACTACACCAAGACTGCAAACGGCAATTACGAGCTGTATGGGCTGGAATATAACGCCGAAAATACTTACTACGTATTTGAAAACGATACGTATTATTATAAGGATACAAACGGCGAATACAAACTTGTAACCGAAGCACTTGAATCGTTCCCTTACTACACCCGCGCGGTTGATGGCGAAGCGGTAGACAGAAGCGGACTTGCAGGTCCCAACTATCTCAAACTCGCCATTCAGGAAGCGGCAGACCACGGCAGGGCAATCAATTTCGATTACTATGCAGACGCGTCGATAGATACCGAACACAGAACCAACGTATTCGGCGCGTACTACTCGGAAGATAATTCCTACCACGCGTCGCCCATACTCGAAAAGGTAACCTTAAAAATTCACGGTTACTACGGCAACGGTATGCAGGATACCATCGTGTACGAGGATCAGTTGCCTTACGGTTCCACGGTATTTATGCGCGACGTTCTGTTCCCCGTCTGGGCGGACGAACAGCATACCCAAAAGTATGTATTCACCGACCATTTGTGCGACGGCAGCGTGCATAATAACGCCAATGGAGAACCTTGCGACGGCATAAACTACAAAGACTTGACAAAAGTTACCATGGACGGCGACAAGGAATTCTGGGCGAAAGTAGTTCCCGTAACAACCATCCGCTTCTATATCAACGTGGAAGATTACACCCTCGGCAACGGACTTGATTATATCGAAGGCGCGTTCGCTTATAGCGACTATTTGCCCGAATACAGCGTTCCCGGCTACACCTTCCTCGGCTGGTATAACGATAGGGCGGAGGACGGCACGCTTTCCAACCCCGTAGGCAATTCAGCCAATGTAAAGGATAATAACGTTGCGGACGGCGTTGCAAAATCCGTATTCGGCAATTACGTACACGAAACAACCACCGTAAACGGCGTAAATTATAAGTTGACTTCCATTATGAACGAGTCCACACACCTCTATACCGATAGTTACTTCACGGTAGTTGGCTTCGACGCGGAACAGATGTTGCAGTTGGGCTATACGAAGAAGTTGGAAGAGGGCGGCAACAGGCTTGTGCTTGAAAACGAGATAAACGGTTTCAAGGTTACAAAGATAGCCGAAAGGGCTTTTGCCAACGCGTCAAAGCAAGCCGCGTCTTCAATAAAGAACATAGTTGTTCCTTCCAACATAACCGAAGTAGGTTCGCTTGCATTCCTCGATAACCGCGGTATGCAGTCGGTAGTATTCACCGCAGAAAAAGTAACTTTGCTCGGTACATTAAGCACCGGCAGCGACGGCAACTATGCCTTCTACGGCTGCATGGGTGAAAACGAGGATGGGAATTCAACCAACCTCAACGTCTACTATAACGTCATAAACGAAAATGGCGGTATAATGGAAAGTTATATACCCGAATGGTCGGTATTCAACAACATGGGATCGAAGTATAACGCCAAATACCGCTATATAGGGCACAACTGTACGGACGGTACCGGCACTTCAATTAACGGCAAAGATCATTACGAGTATACCGTAAACAGTACCTGTACAAGGGCAAACGGCAATCCTTGGGGACTTGTGCAATTCGCCGAAATTGAGGGCGACCACAGTCTTGGCGACGCTTCCATTCTCAACGGCATACTTACCGACGGAATGGTTACGGGCGATAAGGTAAGCGCCCTCAAAGAGGACATCGTTTCCGCAATTACCGCGGTACTCAACGCCAAAACCTATGAAGAGGGCAACTATATCAACGGTTACGATATTTCTGTCGAAATAGTAAGTCTTCCCGACGAAAAGCCCGTTACAACTGCCTTATACGGCTATACAAGCATAAAAGTAACGATAAACCAGAACGGCGACGATAAGTGTATGTATAAATTTGCATATTCCTCGCCTATTACGGATTGCCCCGTAAGCTACACCGTAGAAGGGGAACAGACGACGTACGGCGGCGACATTGTGATTGCCAAGGGCGCCACGGTAACCGTAACGGCAACCAACGGCGCGGAACAATCGTACACCTTCGAGGGCTGGCAGGCGGACGGCATAACGGTTGAAAATACCTTGTCCGTAACTTTCCAAATGCCTGCAAACGCAGTTTCGCTTACGGCAAAATGGCAGCTTAACACCGTTGATAACATTTATGTAAACAGCGATATCGCTTTCGATTACGAGGGCGAACATTACGAGGCGGGCGATAAAGTTCACCTTACCAACGTCGCAAACAATCTTGCGCTTAAAGCGCCCACAGCCGCAGGTTACACCTTCGCGGGTTGGGCGCAGGAAAAGGACGGCAGTCTCGCCTTCGGCGAATTTACCGCCGTCAAGGGACAGGCGGAAGCCACGTACTACGCCGTATGGGTAAAGGACCACAGCCAACTGTCCGTTTCAGTGGCAACTTCCGGCAATACCTTACCCGTTTCAGTAAACGATGGCTACACCTTCTACAAGTGGTATGCGGACGAAGCGTATACAACCGAAGTTTCTTCCACTGTAGCCGTGCAAATTTCCGCCGATAACACCTTGTTCGTCGGCAGAATGCAGTACACCGCGTCGTTCACCTTCTCGGGTAGTGATACAAACCTCAGATATTCGGTTTCCGACACAGGTATAATAGACGCGCCCGGCAAAAATGCTGATACACCCAACAAATATCTCAACGTCGGCACGGTAACCCATAAGTTGACCGTACTTGAAGGGCAAACGGTTAAAATTTCGCGTTGCTGGTGGAACAACCTTGTGTTTGAAGTGGGTGAAGCCGGTAAGGCGGATTATCAGATGAACAGATTTGTCGGTTGGAAGAGGAAAGGCGGCGTTTTTAGCCCGGGCAATGATAACGAAGAAAGAACATTCATTGATTCATCGCACGGCGTCACCTTCGATACCGAAGGTTGGGTGCTTAACCCTTCCGCCAACCTCACTTTAAGGGACGGCAGATACTTCTCCGATGTTTACGGCGATTGGATAATAGAAATAGCTTCCAACGTCGCAAAACAGGATATGGCTTGCACAATTTACTTCTGATAAAACAAAGTAACAGCAAAACCGCCCGCGGCATATGCCGCGGGCGGTTTACTTTTGCCCCGCCGCCGCCATAATATAAATTTGTTTTTAAGCATACAATATGTTATGAAACTTTTGGAAAGTTTGCTTGAACAGTGCGGGTTTGAAGATTCCGAAACCTTCCGCGTAGACCCTTCCCGCGGCGCATATTTCAAAAACGTAAAGCACATAGCCGAATATTCCCCGCAGAGGATAGTGCTTGCGCTTGCAAAGCGCGGCGTTACGGTAGAGGGGGAAAATATGCAAATTTCGGGCTACTTCCAGCGCGATATTTTTATCCGCGGCAAAGTGACGGGGGTGCGCGTTGAATAAATTCACCCGCATATGCGTGGTGTGCCCCGCGGAAACCGCCCTTAAAAAACTTTCCGCGGCGCATATCCCCGTGCGCGACTGCGTAAAAAACGGCGCGCGCTTTATATTTTCCGTAAAAGATAAACACGTAAAAAAAGTTTTTGCAATTTTTAAAAAGCCGTGTTATAATATAGCCGTAACCGAACTTTCGCGCAAGGCAAGGCTTAAAAGGGCGTTTTTCCGCCGTTTTGCAATCGCTTTGGGCGCGGCGCTTTTTCTCGCCGCGGCAATATACGCAAATTCCCTCGTGCTTAAAATTTCGGTTACGGGCAGCGGCAGTTATCTCGCGCCGGAAGTTATGCGGATAATAAAGCAAAGCGGCGCGCGCCTTTACCGCCCCGCCTCCGGCATAGACGTGCCTTCCGCCACGGGCAGGATACTCGCCCTGCCGCAGGTTACTTTCTGCAACGTGCAAAAGCGCGGCAGCATACTGTATGTAGACGTGCAGGTGGACGAGGAAAATCTATCCTCGTCGTCCTCGGGCGACCTCGTCGCCGACGTGGGCGGCAAAGTGCTTAAAATCACCGCAATCTGCGGCATAGCCCGCGTATCCGCGGGGCAAGAGGTGCAAAAGGGCGACGTGCTTATCGCCGCAAAAACGCTTGCGGGCGACAGGGAAACGGCGGGCGTAGCCGTGGGCTTTGCGGTTATGCAATGCGCGCGCGTGTACGAATACCCCGCCCCGTGCGAAAGCGAGGGCAACCTTGCAAACGCGTACAAAGCCGCGCTTATCTTCGGGGAAGAGGTTATATCCCGCAGTCACAGCGTAAAAAGCGCGCAAAACGGCGTAATATACATAGTGGAAATAACTTATCTGCATAAGCTGAATATAAATATAAACTGAAATGAAAATTTACACAAAAAAAGTTGCGGCGGAAAGCGTTGAAGAGCTTCAAAAACTTCTCGGCGCGTTCGACGAAAATCTCAATCTTATAATGCGTGAGCTGGGCGTGGTGGTACACGTGGACGGCGTAAATTTGCTTATACAGGGCGCGGCGGAAAACGTAAACCGCACCGCCTCCGTAATAGGCGGGCTTTTGTCGCTTGCAAGAAGCGGCGAAGTTGTGGATAAGGACAGGGTGGCTTATTGTATAGAACTTTCCGAAGAGGACAAGGCGGAGGAAATAACAAAACTTTCTTCAGATACAATCGCCGTAACATCCCGCGGGAAGCCGATAAAATGCAAAACCGTCGGGCAAAAAAACTATGTTGAAGCGATAAAGAACAAGGACGTTGTGTTCGGCATAGGTCCCGCGGGCACGGGCAAAACCTATCTTGCCGTGTGCCTCGCGGTGCAGGCGATAAAGCAAAAGCGGGTGGACAAGATTATTTTAACCCGCCCCGCGGTGGAAGCGGGCGAAAAGTTGGGCTTTCTTCCCGGCGATTTGCAGACGAAGGTAGATCCCTATCTCCGCCCCTTGTACGACGCCTTGCAGGAAATGTTGGGGCTTGAAACCTATACAAAATATCTCGAAAGGGGCAATATCGAAATTGCGCCCCTCGCATATATGCGCGGCAGAACGCTTTCGCAGGCTTTTGTAATTTTGGACGAAGCGCAAAACGCCACGCGGGAACAAATGAAGATGTTTTTAACCCGTCTGGGGCAGGGCAGCAAAATGGTGATAACGGGCGACGTTACTCAGGTTGATTTGCCGGAAGGCAAGCAGTGCGGGCTTGAACATGCCGCCGCCGTGTTGCACGACGTGGACGGGGTGCAGGTGGTAAACCTTACCGAAAAGGACGTGGTGCGCAATCCGCTTGTAATGCGTATCGTGCGCGCGTATGAAAAAGACGAAAAGAGGAGGTTATCGGGTGCCGATAAAACTGAATAAAAAACGCATCTTTTACAGCGTTTTAACCTTTATAGTCTGCACCGCCGGGCTTGCCCTGCTTGTGCTTATAATGGCGTTTGTAAACGTCAAGGGCAACGTGGGCGACTTTGTGGATTACGTAAAAAACAGCGGGCAGAACCTTATAATAACAGGCGTTGCGCTTGCGGTGCTTTCGGTTATAACTTATTGTTATATGCTTTTTGAAAGCCCCTCAACCCTCGCGCGCGTTTCAAAGACGGTAGAGCTGTTCCTCATTTTCTATATAGCGCTGATAATGTGCTATATTTTGGGCAGGTATATGGACGCGGCGGCGCGCCCCTTAACTTTTCTCGCCTTGATGACGGTTACGCTTTTCCGCCGCAGAGACGCAATTTTCCTCAATACCGTGTTCGCCATTATGTTGCTTATGATCGACCGCTTTTCGCACAATCTCGACATAACCAACGAAAATATGATTGAAACGTACGCAAACCTTTTGTGTACTTTCTGTTCGGGCATAATAGCTATATTCTTCTTCCGGCACATCAAAAACCGCGTGGAATGTATTTTGCTTACGATAGTGCTGTTCATACCGGTGGAGATTATAAATTTCGTAATAGAAATAGCCAATCCCGCGCTTGTATGGTCCGTCAAGGGCTTCCTTAACCTGCTTATGTACGGCGCGCTTAACTGCGTGTTCTCCACAATGCTGTACATGTTCTTCCTGCCCGTTTTTGAAATTGTGTTTTCGGAACTTACCGTTTTCCGTCTGCGCGAACTTACTTCGGACGACGCAAAACTTATCCGCAGGCTTAAAAACAACGCCCCGGGCACATACAACCATTCGGTAGTGGTGGCGCAGATAGTGGAAGCGTGCGCAAGGGAAATAGGCGAAAATGCCGAACTTGCCCGCGCGGCGGCGTATTATCACGACGTGGGCAAACTTAAAAACCCCGAAATGTTCGCCGAAAACCAAACCGATTACAACCTCCACGCCGAACTCACGCCCGAACTTTCCGTGGATATCATACGTTCGCACACCCGCGATGGCGCGGCGCTTATCAGGAAGAACCATCTGCCCGATTTCTTTGCGGACGTAGCCATACAGCACCACGGCTCTATGCCCATAAAGTATTTCTACGTAAAGGCGCTTAAAATGTCCGACGGCGAGCTGAATATAGGCAACTATTCCTATGCGGGACCCACCCCCGCCTCCAAAATAGCCGCGCTGATAATGATTGCGGACGCTTCCGAGGCGGCAACCCGTTCGCTTACGGACCGCTCGCCCGAAAACGTGGAAAAACTTGTGCGTTCGCTTATAGAGGAAAGGCTGGATATGGACCAGTTTTCCGATTGCAACATAACAATGAAGGAACTTGCCATAGTAAAGCGCACTATAGTAAACCAGCTTACGGGCGTATACCATTCAAGGGTAAGCTATCCCAAACTTAAACTTTCAAGGAAATCTTAAAATGTCCCTTGTAATATATTCCGAAGGTTACGATTTTTCGCCCGTTTCCCGCGCGTTCGAGGGCGAAATAAAAAGCGATATCCCCGTCGCCGCCGAAATAGCGGTGGTGGACGGAGAGTACATACGCGGGCTTAATTCCCGTTTCCGCGGGATAGACGCCGTAACGGACGTGTTAAGTTTCCCCGCCCTGCAATTAAAGCCGGGCGAAAAGATAAAAAAGGCGGGGCGCGCCGCCGACGTGGACGAAAACGGCAACCTGTTTTTGGGCAGTATAGCCATCTGCCTCGAAAGGGCGGAAAGTCAGGCGGAGGAATACGGGCACAGCAAACTGCGCGAAATTTTCTATCTCGCCGTCCACGGCGTATGTCACCTTTTGGGCTACGACCATATCGCCGAAGAGGATAAAGCGCTTATGCGCGCGGAGGAAGAAAAGGCGCTTGCAAAAATAAATCTTACGAGGGACGTTTGATGCGCAGCGGGTTCATAGCGGTAATAGGCAAAGCCAACGCCGGCAAAAGCACGCTTGTAAACGTGCTTGTAGGCGAAAAAGTTTCCATAGTTTCCCCCAAGCCCCAAACCACGCGCACGGCGATAATGGGCGTGCTTAACGCCGAAAATTATCAGCTTGTGTTTGTGGATACGCCGGGGCTTTACCGCGCCTACAACAAACTTTCCGACGTGATGCAAAAGACGGCGGAACAGAGCGCGAAAGACGTCGATTTTCTGCTTTACGTCCACGACGGGCACGCCGGGATTTCGGAGGACGACATTGCGCTTATGCGCAGGTATTGTTGCGGCAAAACGCCCTGCGCCGTGGCTTATACGAAGATAGACATAATGCCGAAGGAAAATATCCTCGCCGACGTAAAAAAAATGTATGAAAGCGGCATAACCTGCGATATTTTCCCCGTTTCGGCGCGCAGGGGCACGGGCGTTAAAAAACTTGAAAAGTTTCTTTCCGAAAGCGTGCCCGAGGGCGACAGGGTGATGGATGTAAACGTGCTTACCGATAAAAGCGAAAAGTTTATGCTCGCCGAAATAATGCGCGAAAAAATTTTGCTTAAATTCAACGAGGAAGTTCCCCACGGCGTCGCCGTCTGCGTAAATTCCTTCTCCCGCAGGGAGGACGGCTTGTATGAAGTCAGCCTCGACATCATATGCGAAAAGCCCAACCATAAATCCATTTTGATAGGCAAGCGCGGGGAAGCCATACGGGAAGCCTCCTCTTTCGCGCGGGCGGATATGGAAAAACTTTTGGGCGCAAAGGTGTTTTTAACCACCTGCGTCCGCGTTAAGGAAGATTGGCGCAACCGCCCGCAGCTTATAAAAGATTTCGGGTATTCGGAATAATTTGCGCGGCATATACGCATAAAACGCCCGTAAGCGCACATTCTTTTATTCAAGGGGGTGCGCCATGAAGGAAAGGGATAAGGACGCCGCCGAACTCGCGTGGAAAATGTTTGAAAAGACGGGTTCGGTAAGTTATTATATGCTCTACCGTAAATTACACGGACAAGATTGATATGGAAGTTAAGGTAAACGCGGTTATGCTCCGCGCAACCGACTATAAGGAAAACGATAAAATACTTACGCTTTTAACCGCGGAAAAGGGCAAGATCACGGCGGGCATACGCGGGGTAAAAAAGGCGGGCGCAAAACTTAAATTTGCCGCCCAGCCCTTTTGTTTTGCGGAATACGTCCTCGCCCGCACGGGCGAACGGTACACCGTCGTCGGCGCTTCCGAAAACGAAAGTTTTTACGATTTGCGCACGGACATAAACAAGTTTTACGCCGCCTGCGCGGCAATGGAAGCGGCGGACGCGCTTACATACGAGGGCGAAGATTGCAGCCGCCTTTTCTCTTCCACCGTAAGGCTTCTGTCGCAGATATGCGTGGGTGACGAACGTTCCGCTTTGATAAGCTACCTGCTTGAAGCGTTGAGGTACGCGGGCTACGGCATTTCCCTCGAAAACTGCCCCTATTGCCGTAAAGAACTTATAAACGAAAATATTTTGCGTTTCGATTTTCCCGCGGGCGTGTTCACCTGCCGCGATTGCGGCGACGGCGAAATGGCAAGCGGCGTAACCTACAACGTTATGCGCAAGCTGTCCTCAAAGCCCTTTGCGGAAGAATTTATAACCCCCGACGGCGAAAAGCGCGCTTTGCGTATCCTGCGGGAATATATCCCGTACAAAACGGGTTCGGCTTTAAAAAGCCTTGCCGAGTACATAAGGCTTATCTGAAAAAATTAATTTCCGTCCCCGCGGGGGCGGTTTTATTGTATTGCGGCGGGGTTAAACCCGCTTATTTTATTTAATTTCCGTTATTTTACGCGCCGAATAAAAAAACTCCCTTTAAAAACTTGCAAAAACCCGTGTTTTATATTAAAATAGATAAGGTTAAACATTGTTTAAAGATTAAATTTGGAGGAAAAATTATTTATGGCAAAAAAGTATTGCTACCTCTTCACCGAAGGGAACGCAAACATGCGCGAGTTGTTGGGCGGCAAGGGCGCCAATCTCGCCGAAATGACTAAAATCGGGCTTCCCGTACCGCAAGGCTTCACAATTTCAACCGAAGCGTGCACACAGTACTATGAAGACGGCCGCAAGATAAACGAGGATATCCGCAAGGAAATCCTTACGTATATCGACAAGATGGAAAAGATATGCGGCAAAAAGTTCGGCGATAAGGTAAACCCCCTGTTGGTTTCCGTACGTTCGGGCGCAAGGGCGTCTATGCCCGGTATGATGGATACCATCCTCAACCTCGGTTTAAACGAAGACGTAGTAAATACCATTGCCGCGAAATCCGGAAATCCCCGTTGGGCGTGGGACTGCTACCGCAGATTCATTCAGATGTTCTCCGACGTGGTAATGGAAGTAGGCAAAAAGCACTTTGAAGCGCTTATCGATAAATTAAAGGAAGAAAAGGGGGTAGTTTACGACGTAGAACTCGACGCGGACGACCTCAAAAAACTTGCCAACCAATTCAAAGCCGAATACAAGGCGCAGATAGGCAAGCCCTTCCCCGACGACCCCAAGGAACAGCTTTTCGAAGCGGTTAAAGCCGTGTTCCGTTCGTGGGACAACCCCCGCGCCAACGTATACCGTATGGACCACGACATTCCCTATTCGTGGGGCACAGCCGTAAACGTACAGATGATGGCGTTCGGCAATATGGGCAACACTTCCGGCACGGGCGTTGCGTTCACCCGCAATCCCGCCACGGGCGAAAAGGGACTTATGGGCGAATTCCTCGTCAACGCGCAGGGCGAAGACGTAGTTGCGGGCGTAAGAACCCCGATGCCCATCGCCGAAATGAAAAAGGTATTCCCCGAAGTATACGCGCAATTCCAAAAAGTCTGCACCACGCTTGAAAATCATTACCGCGATATGCAGGATATGGAATTCACCATCGAAAACGAAAAACTTTATATGTTGCAGACGCGTAACGGCAAGCGCACCGCCGCCGCCGCGATAAAAATCGCCTGCGACCTCATAGACGAGGGTATGATTACCGAAAAGGAAGCCCTCATGCAGATAGACGCAAAATCCCTCGATATGCTTCTTCACCCGCAGTTCGACCCCGCCGCGCTTAAAGCCGCGGACAAGAACAACGTGGTAGGCAAGGGCATAGCCGCTTCTCCCGGCGCGGCGACGGGCAGCATAGTGTTCACCGCCGAGGACGCCGTAAAAGAGGGCAAGGCGGGCAAAAACGTCATTCTCGTAAGACTTGAAACTTCCCCCGAAGATATCGAGGGTATGAAGTACGCAAAGGGTATTCTCACCGTTCGCGGCGGACAGACGTCGCACGCCGCGGTAGTTGCCCGCGGTATGGGCACCTGCTGCGTTTCCGGTTGCGGCGACATCAAGATGGACGAGGAAAACAAACGCTTCACCCTCGGCGGCAAAGTTTACAAGGAAGGCGACGGTATTTCCCTCGACGGCTCTACCGGCAATATCTACAATTGCATTATCCCCACCATCCCCGCCGATCCCAATTCCGGCTATTTCGGCAGGATAATGGAACTTTCCGATAAATATAAGGCAATGGGCGTAAGAACCAACGCCGATACTCCCAAGGACGCCGTTCAGGCGGCTAAATTCGGCGCGCAGGGCATAGGGCTTTGCCGTACAGAGCATATGTTCTTCGATCCTTCAAGGATAGGCGCTTTTAGGGAAATGATCTGCTCCGACACCAAGGAAGGCAGGGAAGCGGCGCTTGCAAAGATAGAACCTATGCAACAGGCGGACTTTGAAGGACTTATGGAAGCGCTTCAGGGTCAGCCCGTAACGATAAGGTTCCTCGATCCGCCCCTTCACGAATTTGTACCCACCGAAGAAGAGGATATCGCCGCGCTTGCAAAGGCGCAGGGCAAAACCGTCGCGCAGATCAAACAGATAATCTCCGACCTGCACGAATTCAACCCCATGATGGGGCACAGGGGTTGCCGCCTTACCGTAACTTATCCCGAAATCGCAGTTATGCAGACCAAAGCCGTTATAAAGGCGGCGATAAACGTCCAGAAGAAGCATAAAAATTGGAACGTCGTTCCCGAAATAATGATACCTCTCGTAGGCGAAGTTAAGGAACTTGCTTACGTCAAGAAGGTAGTTGTTGCCACCGCGGACGAAATCATAGCCAAATCCGGCGTAAATCTCAAATACGAAGTAGGCACTATGATAGAGATACCCCGCGCGGCGCTCACCGCCGACGATATCGCCAAGGAAGCGGAATTCTTCTGCTTCGGCACCAACGACCTCACGCAGATGACTTTCGGCTTCTCGCGCGACGACGCGGGCAAATTCCTCGGCTCCTATTACAGCAACAAAATTTACGAAAGCGATCCTTTCGCAAGGCTGGATACGGTAGGCGTAGGCAAACTTATGGATATGGCTGTAAAGTTGGGTAAATCCGCCCGCAAGGAACTTCATTGCGGCATCTGCGGCGAACACGGCGGCGACCCTTCTTCCATAGAGTTCTGCCATAAGATAGGGCTTGATTACGTTTCCTGCTCGCCTTACCGCGTGCCCATCGCGCGTCTTTCCGCCGCGCAGGCAAACATCAAAAACCCCAGAAACTGATATAATCGCTGATTATGGAAAGGCGGCGGCGCGTTTGCGCCGCCGCCTTAAAATTAAACGTCAATACAAACCGTAAAGATTTTCATTATCAAATCGGGTATGGTTAAGCCGCAAAAAATTCATTTTGAGAAGTATGGAAAATGACAATATGGCAATTTGATGAAAATATGATACAAATGATAAAAAGCGTTGTAGATTAGACGAAATCGAAGATAAGGAATTGCAACTTTCAGATGAACGCGGACAGAGAATAACTAATGAATCAGAGTTGAAAACCAAAAATAAAAATGTTACAATAAAGACGGGGTGGATAGTTCACCCTTTGGGTTTAATATCCTGTGCAACGCCGTATACGGGAGAAGTAAAATGAAATTAAAAATTTATGACGACGTGGAATTAAATGAAGAGCTTGAAGAATTGGCTGAAAAAGGAATACACAAGGGTGAAACGGGCGTAGTTTTTGATATAATAGCCGATAAGTGCTGTGTATTATTTTTAAATAGCCAAAATTACGGTGATTATGCATATGTTAAAGTAAAAAGCAAGTATCTTGATTATTGTGATTTTCATTACGGAAAAAGCATAGAAGATTTTGAAAAATTCAAGCAAACGAGAGATTTAACAAAAGACAGTTTTAAGCCGCAGAAGTTTATAGAATTTGATTTGGTGGAATTAATTGCCGAAAAAGAGAAATATGCGAAATACGGCGTACATAAAGGGATGCAGGGCGTAATAATGGAAGCAAAGTGTATAGATAGTTGCTATTATGTTATATTTACGGACGAAAGCACGGCAGAGGATATTGCGGATATTTCCGTTCACGAGGACGATTTGGTTTTAGTTAAAAGATAATTTGCCGCCACTTAAGCAGTACAGCCGCGCAGGCAAACATCAAAAATCCCAGAAACTGATATAATCGCTGATTATGGAAAGGCGGCGGCGCGTTTGCGCCGCCGCCTTAAATTTAAACGCCGTTTTACGTATTTTATTTATAAAATTTTCACGCATATTGTTGCGCCTCATACGCATAATATAAAAAAACGAATTTTCTGCAAGGCAAGGCTGATATAAGCCCGCCGTTTGCACAAGTGCGCAAGCGTAAATTTTAAATGCCGAAATATAATTGACATTAATATTTTATTATAGTAAAATGATAAATGGATATTACGGGAGGATAAAAATGGAAGAAGAGGAAAAAGGCGTATCCCTGATGGATATTTTCCATACCATTTACTTAAAACGCTGGTTGGGATTGATCGTCGGGATAGCGGTGGCGGTTGTGTTTACCGTAGCCATGTATTTCGGTATGAATGCAAGCGGCGGGAGGTATGAGATAAGTTTTACTTTAAGCATGCCCAACGATACAAGCCCGTCCGTATACACTTATCCTGATTCCGATCGCTTCTATTACAGCGACTATACTTCCGACAGTGTGTTGGAAGAGGTTAAGGCTTCCGACGAAGATTTCGGCGGCATAAACATAAAGAAGATGATTTCCAAAAACGACATAAGTTGCAAGGAGACCGCCACCGAAATCAAAAACGGCGAAAGTTCGTTGTATACCCACAATGTCACCGTTTCCGTCAAAGCCAAGTATTTTTCAAACGAGGGCGTAGCCAAAAAGTTTTTATCAGCCCTTGCATACTATCCCATCGGTCAGTTTGCCGAAAAGGACGTAAATTATAACGTATATCTCAACGGCAACGACTTTGAAAACGCCATCGATTTTTCGGCGCAGGTAGATTACCTCAAAAAGGAAATAAGCTATCTGTCCGGGCTTTACAATTCTCTGGGCAACGTTGTGGACGACAACGGCGTTTCCGCCGCGATATATAAACAGCAATTCACCGCGTGGTCGGAAAGGCAGGACCTCGATTCCATCTTGTCCGAAGCCGCAAGCCACAGATATCTCAAAAATTGGGAAAGCGAAATTGCCAAATACGAAAGCGACGTGATTGTACTTAACGAGCAGATTGAGGACACGCAAAACATTCTCGCCAATATCCGCACCTATCTCAAGGACAACAACATTCCTTCCGCCGACGCGGCAAGCGTGATAGCTTCCTTCGAGGAAAAGTACGTAAATCTTGCCCGCCGGAGAACCACGATATTCAGCTATTTTTCCAACTATTACGAGGGCGACGTTTCCGAAGAGGACCCCGTAACCCACGCACAGGAATTCCAATTCACCGTTACCGAAACAGGTGAAAGAATTGTAAAGGCGGACCACGTAAAAGCCACCGAAGATTACGCAAAAAAAATTCGCACCGTCTACGAACAGCTTACCTCGTCCGACGGGTTCATACGGCAGTATGAAGAGTTAAGCAAACAGCTTAACGTAAAATCTTCCAGCATTTCCTACATCTCGCCCAACGTAATCGCCTCTACGGGCGGCATAGGGCTATTAAAAGCCGCAATTTTAGGCGTAGTGATAGGGCTTGTAATAGGCGTTGTAACGGCGTATGTCGCCGGCTACGTTTCGCAGTTCCGCGTCCGCCGCAGACAGCGCGTTCCCGCGGAGGCGCAGGCGGCGCTTGCCGTAACCGAAGAACCTTCCGAAGAGGTTAAGGATAATCCTTCCGGCGAAGACAAACAATAAAAATTTAAAATTCCCCGTCCGCGGGGAATTTTTTTATGCCCCGCGGACGGCATTTCCGTACGTACTCAAACGCAATGGGTTGACAATATTTCTTTCCCGTAATATAATTTTAAGTATGAAAAGAAAGCGTTTCGCCGCGGACTGCGCCCAATGCGCGGTTTTCGCCGCGCTTATGTGCGTTTCCGCATACATATCTATACCTTTTCAGCCCGTTCCGCTTACTTTCCAGACGGTAATAAGCGTCTGCGCCGGGCTTCTGTTGGGTTGGAAGAAGGGCATAGCGGCAATGTCCGCGTACGTGTTTATGGGGCTTGTCGGCATACCCGTCTTTGCGGCGGGCGGCGGCTTGGCTTACGTTTTAAAACCTTCGTTCGGCTACATAATAGGCTTTATAGCGGCGGCGGGCACGGGCGGCGCGATAGCGCAAAAAACTTCCCTCAAATCCCGCAGATATGTCATTGCGGCGATATGCGCGTTTGCGTCAAATTATATCATAGGCATACCTTACTGCATAATAGCCGCGCACCTTTTGGGCGTTTCCAACCTCACGGGCTTGCTTATTACGGGCAACCTGATATATATGCCCAAAGATTTTGTGCTGTGCCTGCTTGCGTCGTTTTTGGCGCGCCGCGTCGCGCCGTATCTGCGCACGGGCGATAAAAGTATGTTAAAGGGCGAAAGCGGCGGTAACGCGCAATAAAAACCCGTCATAAAATGGGTTATGCAGAAAACTCTCGCCGTAATAAACCTTGAAAATATCAAACACAACGCGCTTAAAATAAAAAGCGCATTAAACGGCAAACGCCTATACGCCGTTATAAAAGCGGACGCCTACGGGCACGGCGCGGTACGCGTTGCGCATTGCCTGCAACCTTACGTGTACGGCTTTTGCGTGGCGATGGTGGAAGAGGGGATAGCCCTCCGCGTGGCGGGCGTTTGCTCGCCGATACTTGTGCTTACGCCCCCCCGGGACGGTTACGACGTCGCGCGCGCCCGCGCGTATTCGCTTACCGTCACCGTCAACTCGCGCGATTGCGCGCGTATGGCAAGGGGTTGCCGTTGCGAGATAAAATTAAATACGGGTATGAACAGGTACGGCTGTCCGCCTGAAGAGCTTGAAGCCGTCCTGAAAGAGTTGCGGGGCAGTTTTACGGACGGAATATATTCCCACCTGTACGCGGCGGAGG
Source organism: uncultured Clostridia bacterium (assembly GCA_947627575.1). Taxonomy (GTDB): domain Bacteria; phylum Bacillota; class Clostridia; order Christensenellales; family Borkfalkiaceae; genus Coproplasma. The sequence goes on along the minus strand of CANQWN010000002.1, from coordinate 153,595 downwards.
ACGGCGAGGCTTCCCTCCGCCAGCTTGAAATTTTGCAGTCTGCCCGCCGTTACGGCTTGCCACTGCATATATCCGCAAGCGGCGGCTTTCTGCGCGGCGGAGAATATCTTGCCGACGGCGTGCGTTGCGGGATATTGCTTTACGGCTACGCCCCGCGCGGCTTTTCCGCAGAAGGTTATAAAAAATCGCTTAAAATTTACGCCCGCAGGATACAGACGGTGCAAAGCCCGCAGGGCGGCGCGGGATACGCGCCTTTGCCGCACAAGGTAAAAAGTCTGTCCGCATACCGTTTGGGCTATGCAGACGGCTTTTCGCGCATATTTCCGTTGGGCGTGAACAACCTGTGTATGGACGCGTTCGTAAGCGAAAAATCAGAGGATTTGCTGTGCGTTATGGACGACGCGCAAAGTTATGCGGAACGTTTGGGCACCATCCCGTACGAGGTGCTGGTAAACTGTTCCCGCCGCGCTGAAAAAACGTATATCGGCGGCTGATATGAAAGAGGAAATACGCAAAAAACTTAAAATAAAGCGCAGATATTTCGCAGGCGTCCGCCGCGAGGAAGCGGATAAAGCCATCGCGGAAGAATTTCTGCTTGCCTTTGGCGGTTACGAAAGTTTTTTTATATATAACGCCAAGGGCGACGAGGCGGGCACGCGCCTGATAACGGAAGGGCTTGCCGCGGCGGGCAAAAAAATATATGCGCCGCGCGTGGAAGGCAAAAATCTTGCCGTTGTGCCCTTTGGCGAATGTTCCGTAGGCGCCTTCGGTGTGGAAGAACCTTTGGGCGCGGCTGCGGATATAGTTCCGCAGGTTACGGTGGTGCCTTTGCTTGCCGTAAACCCGCGCGGCTACCGCATAGGCTACGGCGGCGGATATTACGATAGGTTTCTCGCGGACAAGCCCACGTTGAAAGTGGGGTTGGGATACGGCTTTCAGACGGAAGAATTTCAAGAGGACGTCTGGGACGTTCCGCTGGATATATTTATTTGCGAAAGGGGGATTTACCGTTTTGAACGAGAATGAAATATCGATGGGCAAGCGCTTTTGGCTTGAATTTAAAGATTTGCTTATGGGCGCCGCGTTCCCGCTTATGCTGCAACTTATTTTAAGCGCTTCGGTAATTCTGTTTTCCGATTATTTTTCGGACGATATGGCGGTGGGCATAGCCGCGCTTGTTTTCGGCGAGCTTCTCCTCGCCGGCGCATATATAATTTTCGGCAGAGCCAACGGCATAACGGCTGTAAGAAAAAGCGTGCAAAACGCCAAAAAGCGCGAGGGCGAAACAAACGATATACGCGCGCTTTGCCATACGGGCGAGTACAAGCTGTGGAAAGGTTTTGCCATAGGCGCGCTTTCCGCCGTACCTTTTATACTGTTTCAACTGATAAACTGTATAGTTCCCAACACCGTGTGCGAATTTGTGCTTAAATACGCCTTCGGTTGGGCGTTCTATCCCATATACCTCGCCGGGCAGTCGCAATGGATAAACTTTGTGTTTGTGCTGTATCCCGTTGCGGTGCACGCGGCGGCTTACGCTTTGGGCGCATATCAGGAAAACAAACGGCAGGTTAAAGTTGCGGAAGCAAGCCAAATAAAGGGCAAGCGCCATAAATGAGGATAATTTCGGGCAAATACCGCGGGCTTAACCTCGCGTCTTTCACGGCGGAAAATATCCGCCCCACGGCGGACAGGGTAAAGGAAAGCCTGTTCAACATACTTTCTCCGCGCATATACGGCGCGGAAGTGCTTGACCTGTTCTGCGGAAGCGGCAATTTAGGCATAGAGTGCCTTTCCCGCGGGGCGGCAAGCGTGCATTTCAACGATTCTTCTCGGCAAAGCCTTACGGTGCTTGCCAAAAATCTCGCCCGTCTTAAAGGCGAAAACAATTACCGCGTGACCTGTCAGGATTATCTCGATTGCCTTAAAAGCGCGCGCGGCGCGTACGACATAATTTTTATGGATCCGCCGTACAGGGCGGAATACGGACTGCCCGCCGCCGAAGTTATCGCCGCCCGCGGACTTTTGAAAAGGGGCGGCGTAGCAGTGTACGAAAGGGACGTTCCCTTTCCGGGCGAATGTCCGCTTGAAATTACGGACAGCCGCCGTTACGGCAGGATTTATCTCACTTTTTTGCGGGCGGTAGAGGATTGAAATGAAAAAATGCGTCTTTGCGGGCACGTTCGACCCGCCCACTTGCGGACATAAGTACGTAGTGGAAGAATGTCTTAAAATTTTCGACGAAGTAGTTGTCGCCGTAATGGTAAACACGGGCAAAAAACCTATGCTTACGGCGGAACAGCGCCTTTCGTTGCTTAAAAAACTGTTCGGCGGCGAAAAGCGCGTAAAGGTGATATCCTTCGGCGGCGCGGCGGTGGATCTGCTTAAACGGGAAAACACCCCGTTTTACGTGCGCGGCGTGAGGAATACGATAGATTTTGAATACGAAACGGCGGATTTTTTCGCCAGCAAAAAACTTTATCCCGAAATGGTTGCGATATATATACCGTCCTTGCAGGACAGGGTGCAGGTAAGTTCCACTTTGGTTCGCAATTCGGTAAAGTTCGGCAAGGATTACGCGGAATACGTTCCCGAAGAGATTTTGGATGATTTTATTGCTATGACGGAGGACAAAGATGTTTGAAAGACAGATAAGGATACCCGAACCCGAAGAAATACTTGCGGCTAAACCCATGCCCGAAAGTTTAAAAAAGATAAAGGCGGAAAGGGACGCGCTTGTATCGGACGTTATCACGGGCAAAAGCCGCAAACTTCTGTTCATCGTGGGACCCTGTTCCGCGCACGAGGCGGCGCCCGTTCTCGATTACGTTGAACGCCTCGGCAAACTTAACGAAAAGGTTAAGGACAAGTTGGTGCTTGTCCCCAGAATTTACACCAACAAACCCCGCACGCGCGGCGTGGGCTATAAGGGTATGTTTTCCCAGCCCGACCCCACCAAATCGGAGGATATATTAAAGGGCATCTACGCCATACGCGACCTGAACATAAAAGCCATCGAAGTAAGCGGGCTTTCCGCCGCGGACGAGATGCTTTATCCCGCCAATATACATTACGTGGAAGATCTTTTAAGTTATATCGCCGTGGGCGCGCGCAGCAGCGAAAATCAGTTGCACAGGCTTGTGGCAAGCGGGATAGATGTGCCCGTAGGCGTAAAAAACCCGATGAGCGGTTCCATTCTCGTACTGCTTAATTCGATATACGCCGCCCAAAGCGGGCAGGTTTTCAAACTTAACGGCTGGCAGGTAAAAACGCAGGGCAACCCCCTCGCGCACGCCATTTTGCGCGGCGGCGTAGACGGCTACGGCAACGATATACCCAACTTCCATTACGAAACGGTTATGCAGGTTGCCGAGGGCTATGCAAAGGCGGGGCTTAAAAATCCCGCGATAATAGTGGACGCAAATCATTCCAACAGCGGCAAAAAGTTCAAACAGCAGATACGTATTTGCGAAGAAGTTATGCAAAACAGAAATTACGATAAGGACTTCAAGCAAATAGTAAAGGGCTTTATGATAGAAAGTTTCATAGAGGAAGGCAATCAGGCGGAGGACGTGGTTTACGGCAAATCCATCACGGATCCCTGTCTCGGTTGGGAAGATACCGAAAGGCTTATTCTCGACGTTGCCGACAAGGTGTAAATATGCTTAAGGTTGCATATCTCGGTCCGCAGGGCAGTTACAGCCAGCTTGCGGCGCAACGTCTCTGCCCCGAAGCCTCCGCGTTTCCGTGCGCAAGTTTTCAGGCGGCGCTTAACGCCGTCCTCTGCGGCACGGCATGCGCGGCTGTTCTTCCCGCGGAAAACAGTTTAAACGGTTGCGTAACGCAGGTTATCGACCTGTTGCAGGCGACGGACGGGGTATACGCTTCCAAATCCTGCATACTCGAAATAGACCACAGGCTTATAACGCTTGAAGGCGCGGGGAACATTACAAAGATATATTCCCACAGGCAGGCGTTGGAACAGTGCGCGGGTTACCTCGCCGAAAACTATCCCGAGGCAAAACTTATCGCCGTTTCTTCCACGTCAGCCGGGCTGGAAATGTTGAAGGACAAAACCTGCGCGTGCATAGCCGGGGCGCACGCCGCGCCGCAAGGTATGTGCGTTTCCCCCTGCAATATCGCGGACGAGCGCACCAACTTCACGCAGTTTCTTATGATAGTAAAGGGCGAAATACCCCAAAGCGCGCACGGCGAACGCGTGTTCTTTTCCGCAACCTGCCGTCACGAGGCGGGCGCGCTGTTGCGCCTGCTTGCGCCGCTTGAAAAATTAAATCTCACCCGCATAGAATCCCGCCCGATAAAGGACAGACCTGGCGAATATCGCTTTTTTATGGAAGTATCCGCCGATTACGGTGCGGAGGAAACGTCCGCCGCGCTTGAAAAGGTGCGCGCCGCGGCAAACAGCTTAAAAATTTTGGGCTGTTATTGAAATATAAGGGCGATAAAGAAACATAATAAGGCTTGAAGGAACTTCACGCCTATAAATTTAATACAGCTTACCTTGCACTTTATAAGATAGCACAGCTGTTGCGACAGTATCGAAACGCCGCCGAAGGTAACCAAAAACCCGCAAAGCGGTAACGCAAATTTTCCGCCAACGGCTGAAAGCGCGCGGCACCCGCTTGTCATTTCAAACAATCCCGCGGCAACGGCTTCGGCGCAATCTTCGCCGGCGAAGAGGGAAATAAGTTTTTCCACGGGCAAAGTAAGGTTAAAATCCACGGCTATCTGTCCCGCCACGCAAAAAAACGCTATAAACGCGCCCGCAAGCGCAACGGCGTTTACGGCGGAAAGAAACGCGTCGTACAGCAAATCCCCGTTTGGGGCGCGGCGCATAACTTTTCCGCCCGCGCTCTTGCCGGAAGCAAGCGCAACTATTATCCCCACCGCGGCTACGGAAATCAGGTGAAAACATAATAGCTTCACGCCCGCGGTTTTGTCGTCGAACATCTTAAAGCCGAGGCTGGCGATTATGAACAGCGGACCGGAAGTGGAACAAAGGTATGCGGTTTTGCGGCAATCTGCGGCGGTAAAGCAGCCGCCGTCGTAAAATTCCCGCACGGCGCGGCTGCCCGCGGGATAGCCCGAAAGCACGCTTATAACAGTGCATACCGCGGCGGCGGGCGGCAGACGTAAAATCCCGCAAACTCTTTTAAGCGGCAGGGCGGCGCGTTCGGCGGCGCCCGTCTTTATAAAGATAAGCGTAATTACCATAAACGGGAACAGCGACGGCAAAACACATTCCGCCCACAGCGCAAATCCTTGCAGGCATTTTTCAACATATCTTTCCGGATATACGGTTATAGCTGCCGCAACAAAACAAAGCGCGGCGGCGGGCACAACGGTTTTAAGGGCGCGGACAAACTTCATTTATTCTAAAATACTGTATAAGGCGGTAAATTATGAGTAAAAAATTGGCGCTTGTCCTCGGTGCGGGCGGTTCGCGCGGGGTTGCGCACATAGGCTTTCTGCAAGCGTTGGAGGAAGCGGGCATAACCCCTTTCTGCGTGACGGGCAGTTCTATGGGCGCGGTAGTGGGCGGTTGCTATGCAAGCGGAAAATCCCCTGCCGAAATGCGCGAAATAGCGCTTAAAATCAAAAAGAGCGACCTTATAGACCCGTCTATCCGTCCCCTTTCGCAGATGGCTTTGCTACGCAGCAAAAAATTGAGCGACGTGCTTGTAAAACTGCTTGACGGCGAAAAGATAGAAAATTTTAAAATCCCCTTCGCCTGCGTTGCCACCGATTTGTATTCGGGCGAAAGTTACGTCTTTCGCGAGGGCGACGCCGCGCTTGCCATACAGGCTTCCTGCACAATTCCGGCGGTATTCCGCCCCGTACGCGCGGACGGCAGATTTTTTGTGGACGGCGGCGTTCTCGTCAGGCTTCCCATAAGGGAGGCAAAGGAGATGGGCGCGGAGGTAATAGTGGCGGTGGACGTGCTTAAAAACGCTTCCCTGCCCGTGGACGACGTGCATAACATACTTTCGGTTATAATGCGCACCTTCGACGTAATGGACGCCAACAACACCAAACGCCTGCTTGAACAATATTCGGATATCTGCGATCTGCTTATACAGCCCGAAATGAATGGCATAAACCAGTACGCCATAAAGCAATTGGACAGGGCGTATGCGGAAGGCTATGCCGCCGGGCTGAAAAACATAGATAAAATACGGAAGTTGATTGAGGATTAAATGGATTTATTCGACCTTAACGGCAACGAGGACAAAGCCAAACCCCTTGCCGAGCGCATGCGCGCAAACAATCTCAACGAATTTATAGGGCAAAAACATATAGTGGCGGAGGGCAGTCTGCTTCGGCGGGCAATCTCTCTGGACAGGTTGGGCAGTTGCATATTCTGGGGTCCTCCCGGCACGGGCAAAACCACGCTTGCCAACATAATCGCTTCAACCACCCACGGCGAGTTTATAAAATTGAACGCCGTGCAGGCGGGCGTTGCCGACGTAAAAAAGGCGGTGGATCAGGCGCGCGAAAATCTGCGCCTATACGGCAAGCGCACCTATCTTATGTTAGACGAATGTCACCGCTTCAATAAAACGCAGTCCGATTCCCTGTTGCCCGCCATTGAAAAGGGCACGGTTATCTTCATAGGTTCCACTACGGAAAACCCCTACGCTTCAATGACGCCCGCAATAGTATCCCGTTGCCGCGTATTTGAATTCAAACAGCTGACCGAAGAAGAGATCCGCGGCGCGCTGGAACGCGCATTGAAGGATAAGCGCAGAGGTTTGGGCGAATATCCCGCGGAAGTGGAGGAGCAGGCGCTGCGCCACATAGCCCGCACGGCGGCGGGGGATCTACGCACCGCGTACAACGCGCTTGAACTTGCCGTGCTTACAACCCCTCCGCAGGCGGACGGCAGTATAAAAGTTACCCTGTCGGACGCGGAACAATCTATTCAGCGCAAGGCGTTAAGCTATAACGAGGACGCCTATTACGATTATCTTTCCGCGTTCTGCAAGTCCTTGCGCGGCAGCGATTCCAACGCCGCTTTGTACTACGCAATGCGGCTTATAGAGGGCGGTTGCGACCCCATGATGATAGCCCGCAGGCTGGTGATACATTCTTCGGAGGACGTGGGTATGTCCGACCCCAACGCGCTTGTCGTGGCTTCGTCCGCAATGTACGTGCTGGAAAAAACGGGCTACCCAGAGGGACTTATCCCCCTTTCAAACGCCATAATTTACGTTTGCGAAGCACCCAAAAGCAACAGCGTGGTAAAGGCGATGAACGCCGCAAAGAAGGACGCGGCGGAAGTGCGCGACGACGAGGGCGTGCCGCCGTACCTGCGAGACAACACTTTCGGCGACAGGCAGACAAAAGCCCAAAGCGCCGATTACAAGTACCCGCACGATTATTCGGGCGGGTGGGTGGAACAGCAGTACCTGCCCGATAAATTAAAGGACAGGGTGTACTACGTTCCGTCCGATTACGGTTACGAAAATCAGGTAAAGCAAAACCGCAAAAACAAGGGCAAAAACAAATAGCCCCCGTAATATGCCTTAACCAACGACATTTTTTTACATATTTTTCAAACCCGCAGGGCAACGCGCCTTGCGGCTTTTTTTTGCCGCTTTGCATTTTACGTCATAATCCGCGGACATAAAAAATAAATTATTTCAGGATAAATTTTTACGGCGGGGCAAAAACTTAATAATTAGCCACAATATTACAAAAACATTTTTATTACGACCAAGCGGAAATCTTAATATGGTAAAGCGAACAAAATTTATAGTTACATTAAAACTCGGCAAACTTCTCTTGTCCGCGGCGGCGGTTGCGGTTATGGTTGCGCTTGCCATCGGCGCGCGGTATTCGGGCGCGTACGCCGTGTATTACAACCTTTCTCCCCGCCTCGTGCCCATCTATTCCGTACAGCGCGAACAAAAACTTGTTTCAGTCACTTTCGACTGCGCGTGGGGCGCGGATTATACCGACGCCATATTGAAGGCGCTGGAAGTGGGCGAAGCGCGCGCAACTTTCTTCTGCGTCAGCTTCTGGGTTGAAAAATATCCCGAATTTGTAAAAAAGATCGATGCGGCGGGTTGCGAGATAGGCACACATTCTTCCACGCACAGTTATATGTCCAAACAAAACGCCCGCGAGATAGAGGAAGAACTGCTGTCCTCTGCGGAAGCGATAACTTCCGTCACGGGCAAAAAGGTAGAGCTGTTCCGCCCGCCCTTCGGCGACTATGACGACGAGCTTATAAAAACGGCTTCGCAGTTGGGCTTTTACACGGTGCAGTGGGACGTAGACAGTCTCGATTGGAAAGATCTTTCCGCGGCGGACATAGCTATGCGCGTGATAAACGGCGTAAAGCAAGGCTCGATAATACTTATGCACAACAACGGGCTTCACACGGCGGAAGCCGTACCCGTGATAATATCCACCCTCAAAAACAGGGGCTACACCTTCGTGCCCGTGGGCGAGCTGATATACAGGGAAAATTACTATATCGACGGCGGGGGAGTACAACGCCCCGCAAACTGAATTTGAAAGGAAAAACCGAAAGGAGGCATATATGAATTACAGTACGGAAAAGAACAACAGGGTTTACTTATGCGGCGAAATAGCGGCGGAAGCGGTATTTTCGCACGAAGTGTACGGCGAGGGCTTTTACGAATTTCCCGTAAAGGTGATGCGCCTATCAGGGCAGGCGGATATCCTGCCCGTAACCGTATCCGAAAGGATAATGACGAAGGAACTGAAAGTGGGCTCTACCATCTGCGCGCTGGGGCAGTTCAGAAGTTACAACAAGCTGGAAAACGGCAAATCGCGGCTTATGCTCACCGTGTTCGTGCGCGAACTTTTAGATGAGGAAAACGGTAAAAATCCCAACGCCATAGTGCTTTCGGGCTATATCTGCAAACCGCCCGTATACCGCACCACGCCCTTCAACCGAGAAATAGCCGATCTGCTTATAGCCGTAAACCGCAGTTACAACAAGTCGGACTACATTCCCGCCATAGCGTGGGGGAGGAACGCCCGCTTCGTCCGCGGATTGTCCGTCGGGGACAGAATCGCGCTTTCAGGCAGGATACAAAGCCGCGAATATCAGAAAAAACAGCCGGACGAAAGCTATCTTACGATGACCGCGTACGAAGTTTCCATTTCCAAACTTGCCGCATTCGACGAGGACGACGAATTCGATATAGACGAAGAATTCGACCTGTATTCTTCGCCGAAGAATTACGAACAGAACGGGATATGAAAATTTCCGCACGGGCGGCGCATACTTATGCGCCGCCCGTATTTTTTTGCGATTTTGCAAAACGTTATAAAATATAGCCACATAGCCGCATTTTGTTGCAAATAATGTAAAAGAGTGTTATAATTGATTAAACAAAAGGTTAAAAAAGTATGCATCCCCAACCTATTTTCAAAATTTTCGGAAATCCGGTATATCTTTACGGAATATGTATGGCGATCGGCATAGTGTGCTGTTTTGTATTTCTGTACATCGCCATGCACCTTAAAAAGTTTAACGAGGCGTCGCTTGACAGCGTGCTTTTCATAGGCATATTCGGCACGGGCTTCGGCATTTTTTCCGCCGCGCTGTTTCAGGCTACGTACAACTATATCGCTTCCCCGCAGGACGGCTTCGATATAGCAAGCGGTATGACGTTTATAGGCGGGCTTATCGGCGGCGTAATAAGTTTCCTCGGCGTATGGAACCTGTATATGTACGTCGTGCGCCCCCGCACCAAAATCCGCTTTCTCAAAGCCGAAATGAACGCCACGCTTACAGACGCGTTGCCCTTTATCCCGATAGGCATAACGATAGCTCACGGCTTCGGCAGATTGGGCTGTTTTTTTGCGGGTTGTTGCTACGGCAAACCCACCGACGCGTGGTACGGGCTGCATTGCGCAAAAAGCTACAATATCTTTACGGGCGGAATTTACGATCCGGGCGCCGTTATCCCCACGCAACTTTTCGAGATGATTTTTCTCTTCGTGCTTGCGGGCGTTATGGCGGCGCTGTATTTCAGGTTTAAATTCAACTATAACTTCGCATTGTATGCAATCGCATACGGCATATGGCGTTTCTGCCTCGAATTTGTCCGCGGCGACGAAAGGGGGCAGTTCCTCGGCACGCTTATAACGCCTTCACAGTTCTGGTCTATAATAATGGTGATTTTGGGCGTGGGCTATATATTCCTGCAAAAGTATGTGCTTTCAAAACTTATGAAGCATCCCGAAAATCCCAAACCTGCGGAAGACGAACAAAATCAAACGGAAGAAATCAAAGCATAAATAATTTCCGCCCCGCGTCGTCGGGGCGGATTTAATACTGTAAATTACATTTTTCAAACAAGGTGATCAAGTGCAAGTAAAGGAACTTAAAACGGCAAGCCAGCTTAAAAAATTCGTCTCTATGGCTGACGGATTATATAAGAACGACCCTTTTTACGTCCCCTATATGCGCGGCGACCTTTTAAAAACTTTAAAATTGCTTGTACTGAAAAATAAGACGTATAGGGCGCTTGCCGTGGAAAACGGCGGCAAATATATAGCGCGCATTTTGGTTACCGTCGCCCCCGATAAACATCTCGGCATTTCAAATTGCGGGTATTTTTCGCACTTTGAATGTGTAAACGATTTCAAAGTTTCACGGATGATATTTTCGGAAGCGTGCAAAATTCTGGCGGAAGCGGGCGCGTCCTACATACAGGGTCCGTATTTCCCTTACGATCAGGATAACAGGCGCGGCTTGCTTGTAAAGGGCTTTGAATACGAGCCTATGATTTTAACTTCTTACAACCCGCCGTACTATGCCGATTTGCTTGAAGATTGCGGCTTTGAAAAACATGCCGATACCTATTCGTACGCGCTCTCGTACGATAGGTACGACGTGGGGCGCATACAGCCACTGACCGAAAAACTTAAAAAGCGTTACGGGCTTTACGTCCGCGCCGCCGATTTTTCCAAAATCGACAGAGAGATAGACGACGTGTATTCGGTAATAATCGCGGCGGACAAGGAAGAAATTTATCAATCCGCGCCCTCCCGCGCCGATATCGAGCGGATAGTAAAGGGTTGGCGCGCCTTTCTTTGGGAAAAACTTATTTTAATCTGCCGCAGGGAAAGCGACGATAAGCCCGTCGGCGTTATGATGGCAATTCCCAATTATTTTACGGTGTTCCGCAAAATGAAGGGCAGAACAAATCCCGTCGCGCTTGTCAGGGCGCTGTATTACCGCTCGCGCATCAGGTCCGTGCGCGCCATGTTGCAGTACGTCATACCCGAATACCAAAACCACGGCGTAAATTTTATGCTCTACCACGAATTTTACAAAACTTGCAAAAAATCGGGTATAACCGCAATGGAAGCGGGCACCATAATGGAAAACAACTATCAGTCCTGCCGCAATGTGGAAAAGGTCAGCGGCATTTTAAACAAAATTTTCAGGATATACGGTAAGCGGATATGAACGTTGCTCTGACGGTTATCGCGCTGATATGCGTGGTAACTTTGCCGGTATTGATAATATATCTCACACGGATAAACAAAGCGATAGGCGTGATAGGCGCCGTCGCTTGTTGTTATATAGTGGGCTTCGCCTTTTCAACGATAGGTTTTACGGGTTACGGCTACGATAAATCGCTTATTTCAACGGTGGCTTACGTGCTTGTAGCCCTCTCGATACCCCTGATACTGTTCAGCATAGATCTCCGCGCCCTTAAAAAACTTACCCGCGGCACGGTGGTGGGCTATACGCTGTGCATAGTTTCCGCGATAGCGGTTGCCGTAGCCGCATTTTTCATTACGTTCAAATTTTTCCCCTCCGCAAAACTTGCGGCTATGTCCGTTGGGCTTTATACGGGCGGCACGCCCAACCTCAACGCCATAGGCGCGGGGCTTAACGCGGGCGAAACCACGATAGCGGCAGCCAACGTTTCGGATACGATAGTCGGCGGCGTGTACTTTTTGTTGCTCGTTTCGGTTGCCCCGCGGATATATTCAAAAATTCTGGACGGAAGAAAAAAGGCGGTTGCCCAACCTATGCCGCAAAGCGATGACGACAAAAAAAATACCGCCGCAGAGGGCGGAGCGCGCCGCGACGACTATTCTTTCGGCTTCGGAATAAGGGATTGGAAAAGCATTTTAAAACTTGTGGGCGCGTTGGCGCTTTCCGTCGGCTGTCTGGGCGTAGGCGCCTTGCTTGAATACGTTGCCGAAGGCACCGTCGGCGAAAATCTGCTGTACATATTGCTGTCCGTCTCGGTGCTGGGCGTGGCTCTCTCTTTCATAAAGCCCATACGTGAAATCAAGGGGGAATATTCCCTCGGTTCATACCTGATACTCTGTTTCTCTCTCGCCCTGTCTATGAGTATTGATTGGAAGCAGCTTTCCGTCGAAATACTGCCCACGCTGGCGTTTTTCGCGGGCTGTCAGCTTTCAGTTATAATACTTCACGCCTTGCTGTGCAAAATTTTCCGCGTGGACGCATATTCTGCGATAATCACGTCCACGGCAGGCATATACGGCCCGCCGTTCATTGCGCCTGTGGCAAACGCGTGCAAGCGTCAGGATATGATAGCCCCGGGCGTGATTTGCGGCGCCCTCGGGCTTGCAATCGGCACGTTGTTGGGGTTGGGCGTGGGCAAACTTCTGCTGTTGATAGCCTGATATCTTGCGGGCTTTAACAGCGTCCCCGTTGGCAAAACTTGCCGCATACCCTCGGGCGTAACATACCGTATGGGCAGTAAAATAAATTTGTAACAACAGGCGGGGTGCATTTGCACCCCGCCTGCGTGCGTTTTGCAATTTATCTGTATTCTGTTGACATTTTGATAGCATTTATGCTATTATATGATTGAGGTGAATTCAATGGAATTTGTTGCGGAAATTTCAAAGAAGAGAAAACAACTTAAAATGTCGCAGAGAGAGCTTGCCGAAAGGTGCAATTTGCCGCAGTCAACCGTCGGGCGGATAGAGGCGGGGATAGTCTCGCCAAATATGTCTACACTGCAAAAATTGGCAAGCGCGCTTGGGATGCAATTAAATTTTGCGCCGCAACAACCGCAAAACAGGTGGGAAGGGCTTGAAATTTTATGCTTTTGGCGCGATGAACTTGTATCATACGTCACGGTTAAGGGGAACAAGGCTAAGGTGCAAAGGTTTACTTCGCACCCCGTCAAACAAATTTTCCGCGATACCGAAATGGACGTTTTCAAACTCTCGAATATACTTGAAACCCGCTGTTGGCAGCGCGATTGCCGCAATATCGGCAACTACCTTAAAAAGCTCGAAATTCCCTATTACGACCCGCTTGCAATCGTCAAAAAGACCCACGGCGTGTCCTATAACGATTTTTTGTGGTTCAGGTTCAACGGCGAAAGTTTGACATGGGAGGATGTTGCGCCGAGGAGGTTGCGGAATGTTTGACGTAAAAATTACCGAAGATTTTCTCGTAGATACAGAGGGCACCAGCGACGGCACCCAGCTAAAATTTTTCAAGGACGGGTATTGGTATAAGGAGGACAACGAAGGTTGCGAAGGTGAGGTTGAGTACCTTGTGTCGGAGCTTTTGACATTTTCGTCTTTAAACCCCAAAGATTACGTCGTCTACGAAAGGGGTAAAATCAACGGAAAGTACGGTTGCAGAAGTAAAAGTTTTTTATCGCCCACGCAGTCCTTTGTCACGCTTGAACGTCTGCACGGCAACGTTGAAGGTATTCCGCTGTACGAAAAGATAAAAGAATTTAATGGGATAGGCGCAAAAGTTGCATACGTATTGAGTTTTTGCGAAAAAACGGTGGGGCTTGATTTGACAGAATACTTTAAAAAAGTGTTTACGCTTGACTACATCGTATTAAACGAGGACAGGCACTTTCATAACCTCGGCATAATTATGAACGAGGACGGAAGCTATATGCCCGCGCCCATTTTCGATAACGGCAAAAGTTTGTTGAATTGCAACCCTTCGGTAAACCGCGATTTGCCAATTGCGGAAAATATCAAGCGCGTCGTCGCAAGGCCTTTTTCCGGCTCGCACAGGGAAATGTACGAATATTTCGGCAAAGGTTTCACGGTTGATTTTGCAAGGGCGTTTAAGTGGCTTGCCGCCGAACCGGATAGTTTTTATAAGCAGGTTCTGCTTTTCAAATTGAACGAAATAGGTGGTTTGTAATCCGTCGTTGCCTTTGCAATTTGCAAGGTGTAAAACGACAAAAAAATAGGGCGCTGAATATTTTTCAGAAATTTCCAACAAAAGAAGGATTTGAATATGAAAGAAAAGTTTAAAAATTTAAAAAATTTTAATTGGCGTTTGTTTACGTCGCTTTGCGTTCTTGCGCTCATCCCGGCGATATATCAAACGGTGAGAACTTTTATTATTTCGTCTAACAGTGAAAGCGGCGTATTTGACGTCATAGGGCAGATGGAGTGGTTTGATTTAATTGACGAAACTCTTCGAGCATTTTTAATTATTCCGCTTTATTCGGTTTTAAATAAATTATTGAAACACGATGAAGAAAACTTTGCAAAACATGCCTTTAAGGTTGGCGTAATCGCTTTTGCTCTATACATATTATTTTCGGTCGGTGTTTTGATTTACGGCTCTGTGTTGGTTTCCGCGATGAATCCTGCTGAAGTCGATCTTTCCGTAACAAATCATTATTTGCAACTTGAAACCATAGCCTTTATGGTGGGGATTTTGCCGAGCTTCTTTAACGTAGTTTTCGTCGTAGTCGGAAAAGACAAAAACGTGTACATATTTTTGGCAGTGCAAACAGTATTGTCTGTCATTGTCGATTTTTTACTTATTCCGTCGATAGGTGTATATGGAATAGCGGCTTCAAATATTATAGTAAACGCTTTGCTTGCCGTGGCAGGATTTTTAGTATTGTATTTCCAAAAACTTATTAGACCGGCTTGGTATCATAAGAGTGATTTGCAGACTTTAAAGGAATGGGGTAAAGTAGGCGTATTTTCAGGGGTACAACAGTTTGTCGATAATTTAATTTATGCCGTAATGATAGGCAAAATGGTAAATATGGTAGCCGAACAGGGCAATTATTGGATAGCAAATAACTTTATATGGGGATGGTTGCTTATTCCGATTACTGCTCTAAGCGAGGTTATACGGCACGACTGCAAAGACGGCTATCTTGCCTTAAAGCAATTCAATTACTATTTTATTGCGGCTTGCGTAGTTTTATTGTGGGCGATTACCATTCCGTTATGGACTCCGTTTTACCGTTATGCCGAAGGGCTTGAAAATGCGCACGAGATTTTCTTAATTACCATAAAACTGGCTCCGTTCTATATTGCTTATGCTGGATGTTCCATTATAGACAACTACTTTGTCGGAACGGGGCATACGATATACAATGCAATCAATTCGCTGATAATAAACCTTGTGTATTACGGCATTTTCTTTATTTTATATTTAACTAAAGCCATTAACTTCACTATGGACGTTATTATTTTAATGTTTGGGTTTGGTATGGTAGTGCATTTAATTGTTTCTGTTATAGAAGAACAACTTTTCTTCCGTAAGCGAGAGTTAAAAAAAGCAGAAAAAGAAAATTATAGTCCAACAATCAACTCTATGTAAATTACAATATTTTTTACAGCGACCAATCAAAACTTCAGTATGGGATAAGCTACGGTTTTTATTTAATAAATATTGCTAAAATTTAATATAAGGCAAAGTTTTGTGTCGATAATTATATTTATAATATTTAATGGAACAATACTAATTATGAAGTTAAAGACTCGGGGTTCAGTAATAACGCCTACTTTTCTTCGTATTATGGAACGGTATCATTGTATTTGACGCGTGTACGGCACAGAAGTTTCAAAAAGTTTTTTTATTTTATTAAAAAGCTTGACAAATAATTTTTGGTATGTTAGTATGTAATTGTCCAAGACAAAACACAATAAAAGTTAAGGTAATTTTGTAAGTTAACCATTTTGTAGGGTTACTTTAACTTGCTTAAAGATGAGATTAGTACTTTGAATTCACAAAGTTTAATGATAATCCGTCCTTCAGTGTTTTGAAGGACGGATTTTTTTAGGAGAAAAACGAATGAGGCAAGATACAAAATTTGAAAAAATGTTTGCTCATATTGCTTTCGGGCTTAAGGAAAAGCTTTCAAATGATGAGCCGGAGCAATATAGAACAGGATTGTTGTTACGGCAGGGAATAAACATGTATTGTGCTTTGGCGGTACAATATGTAACCCAAACAGGCGATGAGTTAAAAGAGTATTTGGCTACATTAAATGAAACAGAGATGATTTGTAAAATTTTTACGTTGCCCGTAAGAGAATGGTTTAGTAAATGGGATGAGGAAGCTATTGCAGAGTTACAGAGTGAAGCGTTTTGGGAAATGGAACCACTCATTTATTTAATAAAAAATGAAAAAAGTTATGGACTAACCGGTGAATGCTTAGACTATCTTGATGCGACCGAAAATGATTTATCGGCTATTGACGAGCATAAAGTTTATAACTTGATGAGAGAAAAGTTATCACAGGAAAATTATGTAGCAGTTCGTCGATTATTAATTGAGAATCCTTTATTAACAAATAGGAAAAGAAATAATTTCTTAATAAATTGCAACAACGACCAATATATTAAAGACATATTTGAATTTGCGTATGAAAATATTCCTGAAGAGATGTATAGATGTCCTAACTGCGGATGGACCATTTCATTTAAAGGGTATCAACCCCAATGTTGCAATTTTGACTGTGTGGAAGGTAAAAAGTTTGATAAAAAGAATTTAAGTAAAGTAGGCGATGAGTTTGATTTGAGGCTAAAGCATGGGGTAGCAAGATACATAAGTTATCCAGGTAAAGCAGAACTTGAGATAGAAGATTTTTGTAAGCAGCTTAAAATAAATTGCGAATTATGGCCTGAGATGGATCGCTATGATATTAAAGTTATGTTTGCCAATGGGGCTTGCTGGGGAATTGATGTAAAAACTGTTGTTAATCCCTATATATTAAGAGATAAAATAAAAAATGATAATCAATTTTATAATGCAAATATAAATAAGGGCTTTTATGTCATTCCCGATAAAATTATAAAGAAAAACAATGCTTATCTTAAAATTTGCAACAGTGTAATTACAAAAAATAATTTCCGCTGTATTTCTATGAACATGCTAAAAAAAATGATAAAAAAGGAACTGAATAATGGCTGACTTGAAATTACTACAAAAAGGTTTAGAGAACTATTTTAATGATTTTGACAAATTGAGGGGTTTTTTAAGTATTGAAAATATTTTGTGTATTCTGCTTAAAGTCTCACCCAAATTAAATCCATCAAAAGCATATGTGCTATTAAGAGGATATCAAATAATAAATCACAGTATAAAGGATGAACAGCTTTTTTTGTTGCAACAGTTAAGGATGAAGTATCTTGTTTATGCCTCAAAAATGCAATGGGAAAAAGATTTTGAATTGTATATGGACAAGCAATACAACAATATCAGGCTTTATAATGTAGAGAACAATGTTTTAATTAAAACCGATAAGGATATTCCTATACCGGATAGAGAGCAACATTATTTAAATTATATTTATTATAAAGGAAAAACACAAAACAATATGTCTGCGGCTAAAGCCGGTAGATATAAATTCTATAGTAAAGATAAGCACCCTATTACTGTCGATATGCCTATGCCTGATAAGATCAATTGCTTAATTAAAAATGATTTGCAAGAAGTAAAAAGTATTAAAGGTAAAAGGGAAAAAATTGAAATTAGATATGAAGAGTTATTAAAATTTGCATTAAAGATGAAAGATATAAATGCCGACGACTATTGCTATGATGTTTTAAAAAGAAACAGGCTGGTAAATGCAAAAAGTCAAAATGATCTCCTAAGCATAGAAGATGTAGTAAACATTGTAGGAATGGTAGGTTCGGGTAAAAGTACTTTATTAAAAGTAATAAGCTTTTATCTGGCTGAAAAAGGATATAGGGTAGTAATTGTTTTAAATTCAATTAATGAAGTTATTGATTATTACAAATATTTTAAAGAGCTTTCATTGAAAGTATCTCCTTTGATTGGTAAATCCAATCAAGAGAGATATTCTTCTTCTCTACTTAAAAAAGGGGAAAAATATATTGATAGAGATATTGCAAGATATTTGTCAGCGCCCTGCATTCTTAATGGACTGAATGATGAAAACAAAGATGCGTGGGAATATAGTGAAAGACCCTGCTATAATTTACACTCGTGTGATAAGGACCAAAAAGGAAAACAGCGATGTGCTTTTTTTGATATATGTCCCGCTACAGCGATGCTTCGTGAAGCCGAGAAATCATCCGTTGTGGTTACTACGGTAGCAGGCTTGGCGGCTTCATTTATTGGTAAAAGCCATCGTCTTTTTTTAGAGGAAGTAATCAATAATTTTGATGTAGCGCTATTTGATGAGTGTGATAGAATTCAAAATACATTGGACGATTTTTTTGCACCCAACACCGCATTTAATGATTTTATAACTTCACATGCAGATGCCAGTGCGGCTGATATGAGAAAGAGGCATTCTGAAGTTGACATTGATAGGAACGAAAGAAGATTTTTCAATCTTACTCGTGATGCTATAACTGTTTACGACGCAATTTCATATGACATAGATGAATTGGTGAAGGCAGAGAATGGTGTTTGGAGAAATTTGGTTACATCTACGTTTTCTGCTCTCACTTTAATTGAAAGAATGCATTGCGATAAGATTGATAAAAAATTAGAAGAGGCATTAAGGTTATGCATTAATGTAAATGAGGATTCTTTGGATAAAGATGGATTAGTTAATCAATTACTTGAAATTGTAGATGATTCCTGTAGAGAAGATAGTCATATTGATGCAAGACTTAATAGATTATTTTTAAACTATAAGATTAAAGTCAATGAACAAGATTTCCGGCATGTGAAATTACTATTAAAAGTAATTTATTTTGATAGGCTTGTACATAGAATAGACAATGCCGCAAAATCGGTTGATAGAGAAGTTCTTAGAAATAATAATATATCTGATTTTTTACAGGCAAGATTTGTTACTCAACAAAAATTTTTGCCATCAGCTCCAATGGGTAATATATTTGGTATGATGTATTCTAAATCGGATGAGAAATTAAAAGTCTATAGGCAATATGCATTCGGTAGATACTTAATGCTATCTTTACCTTGGTTGCAAGTCGATGAAAAGGGTAATCCTTTAGGGCCTCACGCTATTTTACTTTCCGGATCAAGTTATGCCCCGGGGTCTTTACAATATCACATTAATATTCCTGTGAATTATATAATTCAATCTTCAGAAGAAACAACGGAATATTTAAGCAAATCAATAATTCGTACATGCGGTGCAACTACTGTTATATCAGGCGGAAGTAAAGATGGACGCTCAAAACGGATATTTCAATTGCTTTATGAAATACGTCAGGATATAGAGACAGAATTAAGTAAATCGGGCAAAATATTGTTTATTGTCAATAGCTATGATGAAGCAAGAGAAACTTGGTGTCACACTAAAAAGTTCCTTGCTGAAATCAAAAGCAAACATCAATGTGCTGTGCTGATTCGTGATGATGAAGCTCGTGAAGATTGTATGTTACGAAAAAATGAACTTATTTATTTTGATAAGGCCGAGGAGAAGATTCTCATTGCGCCCGCATCGGTTATATGTAGAGGATACAACATACTTGATAAAAATGCGAATTCGGCAATAAGGAGTATATTCTTTTTAGTAAGACCTATGTCTGTTCCTGACGATATATCTTTGAGAGTTGGTAAATTGAACGGATATATTTCTAAGCGGTTTTGTGATAAAAAGGTTGACGATTGGGGATCGTTTTCCGATGAAATAAAAAATGAGGCGGGAAAATTTTGGGATTTAATGCAGAAAGATAGTGGGAAACACAGTTTAAATTATTTATCAGATGCAGGAAAAAAAGATGTTGTCGCAACTGTGTTTATTATGCTGGATCAAATTTATGGAAGATCCGCCCGCGTAAGCGATATATCCAAAATTGAAGAACCTCCAAGGATATATTTTGCCGACGGGGCATTCAATGGTGGAAGAGGTGAAGGCTCTTTTGATATTTTGAAAGAAATTTGCGATTATTTAGAAAATTTGATAAAAACAGATGAATATGTGGCAAAAGCATTATACGAAACATTTTATAAAGCATTAAAGGAGAATGTAAATTATGAACCAGCAGAAGAAACTTCAAATGATGGCTTTTATTCCGAAGGCTTTAACGATTAAAATTCACACTGTTGGATTTCCGATAGAATGGAAAGAAAGTCTAAAGGAGTTGGCAATAGCGGTAAATCCCAAGTATGATTATGAAAATTATAATTTGCCATTGTGCAACAAGCTCAGCCAAATTTGCTTAAATTGGGTTCATGGATTAATCGAAATCAACGGTATGCGTAAAAACAGCGATGATTCAAAATGGTTAGTCTGCTTGAATGAGATAAATCAAACCGTTTGCGAAGATATCTGTATTAATATTAAGGCTGCCGCACAAGCATGTTATAGCAGTAAAAAAAATAACGGCGTGCAAGAAGCGCTTTCAAAATTTATAAATTTAATAAATCCGAAAGAACTTTTAAAGCATATTAATACTGAATATATACATATTATTGACGAAAGCGGGAAGATTGCTAGTCAATATGCCTACAACGGGTTTTGCCTTAAATTAATGGAAAGTTTAGTAGGAAAAACTATTATTTACGATAATACAAAGTTAGTGTTGAATTATTCGGGACGTAATGAATTAATGTCGCAAGTTATAAGGGGTTATAAGAATGATTTATATGCTTACGTATTCTCGCTTTGTTTGCAAACAATACCGGGAAGTGGGGTGTCGTCACCAATACTTCTTTTGAATTGCAGCAGGAGAATATTCAAAAACTCTTCGAACAGATCTAACAAATTTTTGAAAAACAGTATGACTGCCTTTGTTAAACATAGCGAGGAACCTATCTATTATAGAATCTCTATGGAATATGATTCCGTTATGCGCAAAGTAAAATGGCGAGAGTCGGATGAAAACTGTTATGATTTTGCTTATCCCAAGGGTTTACCAAAAGCTGAAGAAGTTTTGAATGAATTAGAAGCATACAATGACGAAATCAAAAGTAACCCACAAATTTTTTGTTCATGTTCGACAGAAAATAGTTATGCTGGCGAATCTAAAATCGGGACGGGTATAAGTGCGCTTGATAAAGCCGTATTTTATAATTCAATTTATGAATTAGTTAAAGAATTCGTATTAAAAATTGACCCGATAGATAAGGTTAAAACAAGAGTTGCAAGATTAAATCCTATTCAGCTTAAAGCAAGCAAAGATAACGGGAATGATATTTGTGAGTGCTTGTCTAAAACTGGTTATTCGGGTGCAATAATAGAGATTTGTTCATTTAGTGAAGATAATGATTTGGCACAACAAATCGAAGACGTTATAAATACTATAATTGGTAAAGGTACAGAAGAATTTGAAATAAAAATTCAAAGGCTTCCATTGAAGGGCTATGCCGATCCAATGCCTATACAAGATTACAGAAATATATCTAAAAGAATAGATAGGGTTAGACAAATCAGTGATATGATAGGGCAAGCACCTAAAAATTTAATGATAGGTAGTATTATAATTCTGCCAAAAATTCAAAGCGATAAAAAAATAAATTCAAATTGCGATCTTAAAGACGCAAAAGATTTGTTGCGCTGTGGATTTGCATTAACCAATCGTGTTACTCAATTTATAAATCCCATAAATAAAAATGACTATAAAGAAATTAAAGGGTTACCGTATAAAATTTTTGCCGCAATATGTGACCTGCTTCGGCAATTCGGATATACAAACCGAGCAAAAGGGTTGGATAAATTTTTAAATTATCCCGTTTTGGCGATAGGCGCACATTCCAGAATTAAAACCATAACGGATGAAATAGTACGAGTTGTACCTATGTTGGTAAAGTATGATATAATTGATAGATTAATTACGGTTGAGTGCCCTGTAATAAATAACGGGCTTCCCACAATTTATTATAGAGCCTGCTCGGAACTATGTAAATTATCGATGAAAAAAGATTTTGATGCACTATGTTATGATGCATCAAGGAGATATATTGAGCAAAAAATCAAGGGTTTCGAAAATTATTATCGCTATAGGGATGCAATTTTAATTGTGAGCGGCGATGGCTTTGTAAGAAGCGAGTTATGGCCAGGTATTTCGAATAAAAAAATAAGTACGTATTCTTTTTTAAGCGAGTATAGACCTGTCAATTTTGATATAGGAAATAAAAAATATTCTGTTCAATTTAATCTTAATAACTCCAAACTCAGGATAATAAGAATAAGGGATAACGATGAGATTCCAAATTATTATCTTACTAACGGAACAAAAACTACTGGCGAAGCAGATGGAATTTATAAATATAAAGGGGTATATTATGCAAGTGTTATTGAAAAAAGAAATGATAGCACATACAAAGACGGAAATAAAGAATACAGCTTTTCAAATTCTGAAAAATCTTACCGTGGAAAAAAGTTGCTGGAATACTTCCCGCTAAGTTTATGTGAAAACGATGCTTCTTTTGAAACGATTAACTACTTAAATCAGTTAAGATATCTTTCACCTCAGTATACTTCCGTTACGAACTTACCTTTACCTTTGCATTACTTAAATACTATTAAGGAATATATTGATTTCCCGTAAGATTAAACTCGTTAATTTTTATGGTTAAGATAAGTATTTGTCCTCAAGTACAGACGAAAAGTATTTTTTGAAGAAAAACGGTTAGAGATACGGGAAATATTAATAACGCTATGCCAATGGAAAGGAGAAGAGGTGTTGGAAGGGGAAATCTGTCCGGACCATATACATATGTTGGTAAGCATACCGCCCAAAATGAGCGTAGCGGGGTTTATGGGATATTTGAAAGGCAAGAGCAGTCTTATGATATACCAAAAGTGGGGCAATATGAAATTTGCCTACCGCTACCGCGAATTTTGGTGCAAGGGATATTATATGGACACAGTAGGAGAAGAACACAGCTGCAATAAAAGAGTACATAGCAAACCAGTTAAAGCAAGATAAAGAAGCAGACCAAATGAGTGTGTTTTATCCCGAACGACCCTTTCAAGGGTAGCAAGTAACAAACGCATGGCTGGCAGACCGATTCCCCGACGCATTTGTGCGCTGCCGGTAATGATTAGGGCTTTGTCCGTGCGAGCATTGCGATGCCTTTATTTATCAAAAAATGAAATACCACCCGCTGTGCGGGTGGATTTTTGTTTAATCAGCCTGCAAAATATCCGTTATTAGAGCGGTGATTATAGCGGTTTAACCGTATTTACGCGCAACAATCGTTTGTTTTTGCCGCTTTGGTATAAGTTTTTCCGCCTGTCACATACTTTTTTTAAGATTTGTAACAAATCGTTAAGGAGAATATATGAAAGCAACGGGAATTGTAAGGCGAATAGACGAGTTGGGAAGGGTAGTTATCCCCAAAGAGATTCGTTCCACATTGCGCCTTAAATCGGGCGACCCGCTCGAAATTTTCACCGACAGGGACGAACTTATGCTTAAAAAATATTCGCCGATAGCCTCGCTTGAAAAATTTACCGAAGGCACGGCGAAATCGCTTTCCGATCTGTCGGGTTACGTAGCCGTAATTTGCGATACGGACGGGGTTTTGCACGCTTCCGGCAAAGGACAGCGCGAATTCGGCGGCAAAACGCTTTCCGAAAAAATGGATAAGGTTCTGCGCGAACGCAAAAGCTACGTCGCCAATCTTGCGGAAGGCGGCGACGTAATTCCGATAGTTCAGGGCGTAGAAAACGTCACTGCGCAGATAATTGTGCCCATAGTCAGCGGCGGCGACTGTCTGGGCGCGGTTGCGCTTGTTTCAACCGAACAGGGCGCAAAGATAGAGGCGGGGGCTTGCAAACTCGCCCAGCTTTCGGCGACCATTCTCGCCAACCAGTTCGAATAATTTGAAGCAATCCTATTTAAAGGGCGCGCTGATAATTTCGGCGGGCGGCTTTTTGTCCAAAGTTTTAGGCGCCGTTTACCGCATACCGCTTACGGCTTTTCTCGGCGGAAGAGGCATGGGGATATACCAGATGGTGTATCCCCTGTATTGCATACTTCTCACCGTGTCGGCTTCGGGCATCCCGACGGGCGTGGCGCGCCTGATATCTTCCGGCAAAAGCGGCGCCGAAAGTCAGGCTTTCCGTCTCTATTCAGTCATAGGGCTTGTGGGGACGGTGATTATGTATGCGCTGTCCGCGCCCCTCGCCGCGTTGCAGGGCGAACCGGCGGTGCGCCTTTGTTGCGTTATGCTTTGCCCGTCGGTGTTTTTCGTGTCCGTACTGTCCGTCGTCCGCGGCTATTTTCAGGGTATGGGGAATATGTATCCCACCGCCGTGACGGAAGTTTCGGAACAAGTGGTAAAAGTTGCTTTGGGCTGTTTCACCGCTTACGTTTTCCGCCGCAATCTCACGCTTGCCGTGGCTTCCACTCTTTTTGCGGTAACGGCAAGCGAAGTTTTCGCCTGCGCCGCCGCGGTAATCTGGTACAGGCGCAAGAGGGGTGTGCGTCCGCTTTATTCGCCCGCGGTAGTGCCGTTCGGCGACATAGCCGCCTATACGGTGCCGCTTACGCTTACGGCTATAGCCCAACCTTTAAGTCAGCTTGCGGAAAGCGTTATAACCGTGCGCCTGCTTGCGGCTGCGGGGGAAAGCGCAACCGTGCTTTACGGCGTGTATTCGGGTTGCGCCGTAACAATAATCAATCTTCCCGCGTCGCTCACTTACGGGCTGGCGGCGGCAGGCGTGCCGAAAATTGCGCCGCTTGCAGAGAGAGGAGACATCGCCGCCGCAAAAAAATCGGCGATGAACGCTCTGCTGTACACGTTTCTCGTTTCCCTGCCCATGGCTATCGCTCTGTTGGCGTTTGCGCCTCTCGCCGCCAAACTTATATTCGGTTCCCTCGGCGCGGAAGAAAAAAATCTTTTGATATTTCTGGTGCGCGTGTGCGCGGTAAACGCAGTAACCATCTCTCTCGTCCAAACTTCGTCCGCGGCGCTTACGGCTCTCGGTAAACCCCGCGTGGGCGCGGCTACGCAGTGGATAAGCGCGATTTTGCGCGTTGCGCTTACGGCTGTGCTTATAAAATTCACAAACCTTTCCATAACGGGCGCGGCAATCTCGTCGGATTGCTGTTATCTTGTTGCAACTTTGATAAATTTTTGGTATATTATTCGTGAAGGAGGCGGTTATGAAAATAACGTTGATAGGCTTGGGCGTAGGAGAAGGCGGGCTGACGCTTGAAGCGAAGCGCGCGTTGGACGGCGCGTCACGCATACTCGCCCGCACCTCGGCTACAAGCAGTTTCGCAAGCCTTAAACAATACGATGTTCAAACGCTGGATTCATTGTTTTCTTCCAGCCGTACGTTCGATTCTCTCAATAAAAAGTTGGCGAAAGAAGTTCTCGCCGCCGCAAAGCAAAGCGACGTTTGCTATTGCGTGGACGGAGGCGTGTGCGAGGACGAGGCTTGCAGGATAATTTGTTCCAAAAGCAAAAACGTGCGTATAATAGAGGGCGTTACAAAATCATCCCATGCCGCCGCGCTTGCAAAGTTGGGGCGCGCGGAATATCTTGCGGCAAGCGCGTACGCCGCGGAAGGGATAAAAAGTTGCAATGCGGCTGTAATATACGATATCGACGGCGATTACATAGCTTCGGTTGTAAAGCAGCGTTTAAGCGATATTTTCGGCGAGGATACGGTATGTACGTTTATCCGCGGCGAAAGCGTGAAAAAGATAAAAGTTTACGAGATAGACAGGCAGAAGAACTACGATTATTCCTGCGCGGTTGCCGTGGAACAGCCTGAATTTTTAAACAAAGCGAGGTACGATTACGCCGACCTCGAACAGATAATACGTATGTTGCGCGCCCCGGGCGGTTGCCCTTGGGACAGGGCGCAGACGTGCGAAAGCATAAAGGGCAACGTAATAGAAGAGGCGTACGAACTTGCCGACGCCGTAGAACGCGGCGACGGCGACGGAATAGAGGAAGAGACGGGCGATATTCTTTTGCAGGCGGCTTTCTATTCGGTTTTGAAATCCGAACAGGGCGCGTTCAACGGCGGTGACGCGCTTACGCGGGTTATCAAAAAACTTATTTTCAGACATTCGCATATCTTCGGCGGAGATAAAGCCTCAACCGAAAGCGAGGCTTTGGGGGTATGGGAAAAGAATAAGGCGGAGGGAAAGGGGCAAAAGGCTTTCGGCGAAAGGGTTGCCGCCGTTCCGCGCAATTTCCCTTCCTGTACATACGCGCAAAAAGTTTTAAAGCGTTCGGCGGAATCCGGTATGGATTTTCTGTCTCCCGTGTCCGCCGCGGAGAGTATGCAGGACGACGTTAAAAAACTGATTGGCGCGGCAATATCAGGCGACGAAAAGGAAATTTTCAATGCGGCGGGCGACGTATTGCTTTCCGCCGTAAACACCTGCCGCCTTGCCGGCGCGGATTGCGAACAATCTTTGCGCGCGGCGGCTTTCAGGTTCGCGGAACGCTTTATAAAATGCGAACAGCTTATTGTCGGTGACGGGAAAAACATAACCCAACTTCTCGACGACGAATTAAACGTTTATTGGTGGCGCGCGGGAAATGCACTTAAAGAAGATTGAAGCAGGCGGGGTGATTCTGCCCGGCAACGTGTTCCTCGCCCCGCTTGCGGGATACACCAACGTCGTGTTCAGAAAGCTGTGTCTTGAAATGGGCGCGGGGCTTACGTTTACCGAAATGGTAAGCGCGAAGGGGCTGTGTTACGGCAGCGAAAAAACCAATTCGCTGCTCGCCGTGCCCGAAGATTACGGCGGCGCGCTCGCCTGCCAGCTGTTCGGCAACGAACCGGAAGATTTCCGCCGCGTAGTGCAAAGCGAAGCGCTTGCGCCGTACGACATTATAGATATAAATATGGGTTGTCCCGTGCCAAAAATTTTTAAAAACGGCGAGGGGTGCGCGCTTATGGGCGATATTCCGCTTGCGCAAAAAATAATTTCCGCGTGCAAATCCGGCGGTAAAGCCGTTTCCGTAAAATTCCGCACGGGCTTCGGCGGCAAAAACGTCTGCGCGGACTTTGCAAAGGCGTGCCGTCAGGCGGGAGCGGATATGATAACAATCCACGGCAGACAGCGGGAACAGATGTATTCCGGCGAAGTGGACTATTCTTCCATAGCGCAATGTAAAAGGGCGGTGGACATACCCGTCATAGCCAACGGCGGAATATTTTGCGCGGACGACGCGGATAAAATGATTGAAAATACGGGCGCGGACGGGGTAATGATAGCCCGCGGGGCTATGTATTCGCCGTGGATCTTCGCGGAAATATGCGGAAATCCCCCGCCGGACAAAAAGAAGTTTATCATCTCGCTTACGGACGGCGTAAAGGAAAAATACGGCGAAAAGTTCGCCCTCGTCTATTCGCGCAAAATGGCGTCTTTTTTCGTCCGCGGGCAAGCCGCGGCGGCGCACCTTCGGGCGCAGTTCATCTCGTGCGAAAATTTGCGGCAGTTAAAGCAAGCCGTCCTTTCGGCGGATATAATCTGAATACAGCTATTACGCGCATACGGCGCGGCGGGTAAACCGCCGCGCCGTATTGTTGCGGGCGCAAAAACCGCACTCGCCCTTATTCGACGTAAACCGCCCTTTTTTCGCACTTTGCGACATACCCGCTACGCTATAATACCTGTGCAATGCAGGTTTACGTTGAATTTGCCCTTATCGAAAATTTCTGTATGGATTTCACATTGCTGTATTGCGCCAAACTCGTCTGCAAAAATCCCGCGGGCTGGCGCAGGATAGCTTTGGGCGCGGCGGGCGGCGCGGTATTCGCGGTTGTATTTCCGCTGTTTACGCTGCCGGCAGTAGCTTCGGTTGCGGTTAAAATTCTGTCCGGCGCCGTCATCTGCGCAGTGGCGGGCAGGTATCGCAGGCTTAAAAGCTATTTTGTTTTCACGGCGGCGTTCACGGGCTTCACGTTCGCCGTCGGGGGCGCGCTTATCGCGGTTTTTGCGCTTGCCGGAGTAAATTACCAAAGCGGCGCGGGATACTTAATCTCGTCCGTGCCCATCGGGGTGCCCGCGTTTTTCGCGGTTACGGCGGTTATGTTTGCGCGCAAACTAAAACGCAGACTAACCGTATCCGAAAAAAGCGAGGTTACGGTAAAGCTGTATTCGGGTAATGACAGCGTGGAATTCTGCGGCTTTTTCGATAGCGGCAACAGGGTAAGTTACCGCGGCAGTCCCGTAAGCGTAATTCCGCTGTCCGCGGCGGCGCAAATTATCGACGCGGCAAGTATATCTTCGTCGGTAAAAATACATACTGTGACGGGAAGCAAAAAGCTGAAAGTGTTTACGGCAGATAAGATGGAAATCCGCTATGCGGATAAAATAAGCGTATTAAAAAACGTTACGGTGGGCATAAGTCCGCGCCCGATAGCTTCCGCGGCGCTGAATCCCGATTTGATGGAGGAATAAATGTTTGAAAAGATAAAACATATTTTATCGCTCATATTCGGCAGGAACACGCTTGATTATATCTGCGGAACCGAGGCGTTGCCGCTGCCCTTTTCACAAGAGGAGGAAAGCGCAAAAATTTCCCTGCTTGAAAGCGGGGACGAAAAAGCCAAAGCGGAATTGGTGGAACATAACCTGCGCCTTGTGGTGTACATAGCCAAAAAGTTCGATGTGTCCGGCGTGGACGGGGACGACCTCGTATCGGTGGGCACGATAGGGCTTATAAAGGCAATAAATTCCTTCCGCTCGGATAAAAACATAAAACTTGCAACTTACGCTTCGCGGTGTATCGAAAACGAAATACTTATGTATTTGCGGCGAATGTCGCGTTTGAAGCAGGAAGTAAGTTTTGACGAGCCGTTGAATACAGATTGGGAAGGCAACGAGCTGTTGCTGTCCGACGTGATGGGCACGGACGCGGATTGCGTATATTCCGGCATCGAAAGCGGGGTGGAAAGGGAGCTTTTAAAGGCTTCGCTTTCAAAACTTTCGCAGAGGGAACAAACTATCATGAAGATGCGCTTTGGGCTTGACGGCGGGGAAGAGATGACCCAGAAGGACGTGGCGGACGCGTTGGGCATTTCGCAAAGTTACATATCCCGCCTCGAAAAAAAGATAATATCAAAACTTAAAAAGGACATATCAAAACAAATTCTGTAATCCGCGGCGGCTTTTTGTACATAAAGGAGAATATCTGTATGTTGCAAAAAGTCGTAATCTGCGGCGTGGATACGTCGGGATTGCCTTTGCTTTCGGCAAAGGAACAGGAAGAGCTTATGATAAAGTTAAAGGCGGGGGACGCCGCCGCGCGCGAAAAGTTCATAGTGGGCAATATGCGCCTTGTGCTTTCGCTGGTAAGAAGATTCTGGGCAAAAAACGCCAACGCGGACGACGTGTTTCAGGCGGGGTGCGTGGGGCTTATAAAGGCGATAGATAATTTCGATTTGTCTGTGGGCGTTAAGTTTTCAACCTATGCCGTGCCCATGATTTTGGGCGAGATAAAGAGGTATCTGCGGGACGGCAACAGTTTGCGGGTATCGCGTTCGATAAGGGATACTGCCTATCAAATTTTAAAAGTACGCGAAAAATTGGAAGAAAAGGACGAAAACGTAACTTACGATAAAATAGCGGAAGAAATGCGCATCGCCGTAAGCGAAGTGGCGTACGCGTTGGACGCAATTTCCGATCCCGTAAGCCTGTACGAGCCGGTGTTCAATAAGTCCGGGGATACGCTACTGCTTATGGACCAGATTTTCGACAGTAAGAACAACGACGAAGTGTGGACGGAAAAGGCGGCTTTGTACGAGGCAATAAGCAAACTTGAAGAAAGGGAAAGAAAGATATTGTATCTGCGGTATTTCGAGGGTAAAACCCAGACGGAAATATCGTCGGAAGTAGGCATATCGCAGGCGCAGGTTTCCCGTCTCGAAAAGACGGCGTTAAAACAAATAAAGGCTTGCATATCGTAAAAAAACGTTTAAAAGCAGCGGCGGAGGACAGCGTCCTCCGCCGTTTTTCAAGCGCTTTTTACCCGCCGTAAAAAAGTAAATTAAAAAATTTTTATAAAAAAGTAAACTTATTGCCCTTTTTTCAGGTATTAATATATGCAGGGTAGTTTAATACTGCAAATAACTATTTATTATTTAAAGCTAATTATATTATGATCGTTGAGAGGAAAGATTTTAAATCTAATGCCGTAAGAATCATTTCTATTTTAGTAGATGTTTTCTTAGCTCTTGTGGCAATATTATTACTTGTACTTGCGATTATTGGACAATTAAAGCAAAATCGGTGCTTATTCATTATTAGTACCATATTTTGGATATGTGGGGTGTTTTCTATAGGCGATTTTATTATGATTTGCCGATGGGGACAACCGATTGTTAATTTTTTGTATATTAAGTTTAAGTTCCATTATAAAAAATATGCTACTCTTGAACAAAAGCGCATATTAGATAGTATTTTTGCAAATAGCAATGGTGCGATTGCTCATATTCCTATCTTAATATTTGGGAAACCTTATTCTGGTAAAAGTGAAAGCGTAAACTTTATAATTGATTATATTCTTCATAATTTAATACTGCATAAGACACAATTGCTCTCTGGATATGAATACATTGATTGTTATAATGATGCAAGCGTTGTATCGAACCATATTAATAAAATCCCTTTATATGCTTTCAACAATAGAATAATAATATTTGATAATATTAATGAAGCAGACGGATCGATGACTGAAAGGTTAAAAGAAATTTGCAATCAAAAAAATTGCTGTGTATTGGTTATCGAAGAAAACAGTGAAAGCATATTACAAAAATTAATGCAGGATAATGTTGGTGATTCATTAATAGAATTTCAAGACTACCATTTTTCTTCTTTACAGCCTCAGTCGCTTAGTTCAACACTGAAAGCATTGAGTGGAGACTATTATACTTTAAATATTCTTTTGACCATTGCGGTTTTGTCGCGGTATCATAACATATGTAACATAAATGAAATAAAAAAACTATCTCAATTGCATGGGAAGCAGTTTCTAAAATTAAAAGTTGCTTTACGAAAACTAGCAAAACTAAATCTAATTGAAGTTTTTCCTATCAATTCTTCCTATTATAGAATCAATAGAAGTATATCGTCGGATAAGTTTCTTTTTACTTTGTTTCCATTTCATAAACTTCGAGATGAAAAACTGATAAAATATAGGGAACTCTTTTTTAATGACATAGGAGATGAAATCCTTTGGCTTAATCTTCTTGACTTACCTGATAGTGAGCGAAAAAAATATTCCTTCAGCGATCACTTGAATTTATTTTCATTTGCTATTGTTCATGCAAATTTTATCAAATTAAATAATGCGCTACAAGAATTTTATACGAGAAATAACAATAATTGTGAATTTCTATATGAAGAAGGATTTTTAAACTATGTTTTAAATAATTTTACAAAGGCAATTTCTTGTTTTGAGAATTTGCTCCTCATTGATATCTCCAATAAATTGAGATATGAATTTAAGCTTATAGAAACTCTACATGGTAGCTGTGAAGAAACAATTGTAAAAAAGGTTATCT
Source organism: uncultured Clostridia bacterium (assembly GCA_947627575.1). Taxonomy (GTDB): domain Bacteria; phylum Bacillota; class Clostridia; order Christensenellales; family Borkfalkiaceae; genus Coproplasma. The sequence continues at coordinate 121,928 of CANQWN010000002.1, read as the reverse complement.
TGTATATAAAAGACTTATTGTCTAGCAAAGAACTTAGTTTTCAACTATATGGAAAGTATTGGATAAACCATATGGCGAGCGAACGTGGATACTTCAACATTGATTCTTTAAATTATATTAGAAAATCATTAATTGACTTATACAATGGTGGGTATAACGATGAGCTGATTTTATCTGTTATTGAGCGGTGTTTTATGGATCAATTAAGAATGTATTGGATGACTGGGACCTTGATAGAAAGCCAAAATAAGCAATTGCAAAAAGAATTCGAAGATATATTTTCATCAAAAAGTAATTACAATTACTATATACTTTTATATTTCAAGGCGGGGTTTTATCACTATCATAGTGTTTGTGCCTCATTTCTCAAAAATGGTAATAACGCAATCGAAGAGCCTTCAAAGTGTGCAAAAGTCGCATATGAAGCTGCATTAGCAAATGATTATCAAAAACTTAAGTCAAAAGCCGCAACATCGGTCAAACTGGTTGATTTGAAAGCAATTTTTAATGATGCAGAATATAAGGACCTAATTCAAGAAGTAAAGAGATTTAGACAAGATGCTGAAAAAAATCGCATTGACGTTTTTATTGCATTTTCGGATTCTTTAATAGGAAAGTTGCTTATATTAGATTATTGTATCAGTAATTATTCCAAGCAAGAAAATGTATGCGTTACAAATAAAATTGATGAAGTTTTAAATAATTCGGAGAATATCTATAATCAGTTCAAAAATCAATACGGCATAATGCGTGTAAAGATATTAAAAGGACTTTATAAGCTTTTATTAAGTTTTTCTTATGATAACAACGCTATCAATGAGGCTAAAATTGAGCTAAAATCTATTCCAATTCAAGAAAATTGGCTGATAGAAAAGACATTGGTTGCATCTATGAATTGCTCCAACCTGAGATATAAAGATGTTTGTGACTGTATTAAATTTTATCCGATGATTTTGCAATGATGTTGCGGATAAATCTATGAATTTCTTTATATAACTTCAGATTGTAAGCTTTTTCAATATTTAGTTTGGCAATGTATTTTGCCAACGAAGAGATATGTGTTGATTTAAGTCCTTGGCGAATAGCTCCATTCACTCCAAGACGCAATCCAAATCCTAGATTGTAAGGTAATTTTCTATAATTTGTGCATATGCTAGCATCTTCCAATTTCAAAAAAAGTTCATAAGCTTTTCGTTGTGTTGCAGGTCTAATCCATATATGAGGTGTTGGTTGAAATCTCTCATCACGCTTAATTACTGGAATATTTAACATTAACAACTCATTATATAATTCATTGCATAATTTTATTGAATTGATTGAGTATTTCTGCAAAAATGCCATATTTAACATTGGAATTACCGACTTGAAAATATTTTGTGGATGAGTATTTGATATAAATGTTTTTGATTCGATCAAGAATTTAGACCAAACTTCGGTGTTATTTTTTGTTGCAATTATACTTTTTTGCGGACCAGGATAGTTTTTATGTAGGGAAGACAATATATAGTCGAATCCTTGTAAAAACGGACTGGGATAGTAACCTGTCAGAATCTGTGATAAATATTGTGATGCATCAAAAATTTTTATTGATTCAGAGAATTGTGCTAACCAACTAAAATCCTCATAATTAATTCCTTCGCTTCGATCTATGAAAATAAACTTAGGAGTAATCTTGTTAATAAGACGGGAACTTTTTTCAACATCAATACAGTGATTATTTAAATCAACAGGGAATAAAAATACTCTCATCCCAATTTTTTTTAACATGTTTTCAGTTGAATAATGACCACCAGCAAGTTCAGGTAGCAACAATACAGAATCGCCAGGCTTTGCAACACTTAAAAAGAAAATAAGATGAGCGTTGAGTCCGGACATAGTTTTCAAATCTACATCGTAGGCATTTAGGCGTGTTCTCCATATTTGCTTAGTAATATCATATAAGTCAATCATTTCATTTCTTTTTCCAAAAATTACAATATCATTTATAGATTTATAGCGTTCGCTGACATATATATCTTCGAAATTATCCGTGTTAAATTCTTCGTAGTAGGGAAAATTTTCTGTTGGATTTAATATTAGATTTTGTTCTAAAATTTTATTTGCACGCGAAAAGAACGAAGTATATACAGATTTTGAGTTCAAATCAATTTGCCAAAACAAATCAGCCGAACTGTGATTATAATTTTCAATTGAATAAAAATGGTATTCAGACAATAAGTGATTGATTTCCAAGCCAGACTGCATAGTTGCTATCTTCAATTGAGTTATCCCGTTCAAAAAAGCGTATTTTATAACAGTAAAAAGCATAAGCCGCCCATAGCCCAAATGCTTATATTTTTTTAAAATGAAAAATCTTCTTATTTCATAGAAATCCATCAATTTTCTTAGTGCAATAGTTCCTATAATATTTTTACCGCACGCAAGAATCCAAAATTCGCCTTGTTCGCAATATGATTTCCCAATATTCACAAGATCTGCGTCTTTCCCATGTAAATCGAGTATTCTTGCATTTTCAGAAAACACTGTATCAAAAAACACTAATATTGCATCTCTGTCTTGTTCGCAATATGTTCGAATTTGTGGACTATTCATATTTTTACCCTCAATAATAAATAGTTATTTTAGCTAAAACTTCGGGGCGGGGAGGGGGAATGTGATTAGGGAAGAGAGGATAGAGAGGCGATAATAGGGAAGAGAGGATGGGCAGGCGGTAATAGTAAGCGATGAAGGGAAAGACTATAAATGAAAGGCTATTAAGTTAAAAATAACAAGCGGAAGAAGTTGCGATAAAGGGTTGCAAAGGCTGATAAAGACGATATATATTGAAATCCCCGCCATGCGTTTTAAGCGCAGGGCGGGGATAAATTTTTTATTTAACATATGTATGAACGGCAATCACGGCTTCAATAGCGGGGAAGTTGCATTGTGCGCCGATTATGTGCAAACATATCGACAAAGCCGTAAAAAATAAAGTTGCACACTTGCGCAAATGGTGATATAATACAGCCGAGAGGTTGTTATGGAACTTAAAAATTTCGGCGCGACGCCGGAAGAAGTTGAAGACTATTTTTTAAAAGCCCGCTCCGCCGCCTCCGACGAAGAGGACATAACGCGTATATTCAACGTTGCGCTTTCCTGCGGCGGCTATTCGCTGTTTCCGTACATAAGTATGAATATAACCGATTACCGCATGTTTATTGACGAATGGATTGCGCTTTACAATTCCATCCGCGCGGTAACCCCCAAAAATTATCGCGCAACGCCCAAAGCCGTAACAGACGATATGTCGGTTGTGGCGATAGTCACTTCGGCGTGCGGTATGACGGAAGAAGAGGCGGTGGCGCAACTTAAATTGCACGCCAGATATATGGGCGCGGAAGGCGTTCAGGGCTATCTTCTCGAAGAGTATGTGGCGGAAGCCGCGGCAAGGCACAATCTTTTGCACTGTTCGGGGATTTTGAAATATGTGGACGTGTGTTCACCGGACGGCTCGCTTTTGTTGCAGGTGAAAAACAAAAACAATTCCGAAGCCAGCCCGTCGCTTAAAGCGGGGGCAAGCATAACCCGCTGGTATCGCGTAAGTCCGCGCAAGCGCGACGGGGCGGTAAACTATGTAACAAATTGGCAAAAACTTAACGCCGTGCTTGCACCGTTCGGCGTTTCGGAAAGCGAACTGTCGGAAAGCGGCTTTATACGCTTTATAAAAGATGCCGTACGTAAAAACAATAAAATATTAGGCGGTTAAAAGTTCGCCCGCGGTGGTAAACATATAAAAATTTCATTAAAAAAGGCAGTCCTTTTAAGGACTGCCTTTTAAATATGCAAAAGCCTTGCGGCAGTATAAAAGCCGCAAAATTTCCCCGCCGTCAGCGTTTGGGACCGAAGTATTGTTTTTCGGGCGGGGCGGTACCCAAAACGGTTATGGCTTTTTTCGGGCACAAATTTACGCATCTGTAACACATAACGCAGTTGCCGGAGGGTACGGGGCGCCCGCCGCGCATCTCTATGTTTTTTACCGGACAGCTTTTTGCGCAAAGCCCGCAACCCACGCACCGTTCGGGGTAAATTTTCATTTTATCCCGCTTCGCCGTTTCGTTCCGCATCCAGAATTTGCGCTGCGAAAAATATCCCACGCCGTGCGACAGGGCGCAAAATCCCCGCCGCCGCGCATTGCCCTTCAACAATCTTGCCGCAAACCTGTCGGCGCGCTTTTTTGCCTTTGCCAGCGTCTTTTGCGTTTCGCCGCCGTTTTTAACCGCAAAAATTTTGCAGTCGGCAAGGTTGTTTGGCATATTGAAGGTTTCCGCGCCGATAATAATTCCGCCGTATTTCTTTATCGTCCTGCCCAAACTTGCCGCCCCGTCGCCCGAAAAGAAGTATTGCGTTTCCGCTATTATCACATTTTTCCCGCACAAAAGCCCTCCGCAGACGTGCACGAAGTTCCTCATCGGGATGGGAGGGGCGGAGCCGTAAATGGGGAACGCGAACATCAGCGCGTCTGCGCGAACGGCTTTTTCCCTGTAATTTTCGGTATCCGTGATATCGCACAGTTCGCAGTTGTATGCGGACGATAGTTTTTTGCACAGATATTCGGCTATATAAAGCGTATTGCCCGTGCCCGAAAAATAAAAAGCGACCAAAGTTTTCATAAAATAATATTATGCCGCGCCCCGCCGTAAAGTGAATATTCCGTTAAAATCAATATATTTACGCACAAAAAAAGGGGCGCAAAAGGGCGTATTCCATAGGGAATCAAAACAAAATTTTTTATCGGAATACACCTTTGGGCGAGTCAAAAAAAAGCAGGGATACTCCCCGCTTTTTGTTATAGGCACGCTTCTAATTTTGAATCTTGCAGTTATTTGCGGTGTAGTGTAGGAAGAAGAAACATGATGCGGTATAATCTTCCTTACAGTCTAATCTTAATTTATTTTCCGCAAATCTTATTGATATAAGACTGCATTTCCTGCGGCGGTTCGTGGAAGCCGCGCCTAACCCATTCGTCAAGTAGCCCGAACAGCCCATAGGAGTAAAACCTACCTTTGTAGCATTCGAGCGCATTCTCGCCATATTGTGGCACCATAATTTCATAAAAAGAATTGTAGATCGCCGTCTGTAAGCCTCGTTCATAAAGAAGCGCAAGAATATCTTTTATGCTGTAATTATACTCAAAAAAGGTCAAGCCGTTTTCGGGCGTAAAGTTTTTCCGTTCCGCGATCTCGTGTTCTTCCGCCCAGCGTTCCCATAACCTGACCAGCTTATAAGTAATTGCCTCTTGTTTGCTTGAAAAGTTACGAAAATAAGTCGTTCTCCCGACCTGTGCCGTTTCCGAGATTTCGGGAACGGATATTTTTTCTATCGGCTTTTCCCGAAGCAGTTTAATAAGCGCGTCGGCAAGACACTCTTTTAAGAATTCCGTTGTTTTTGCATTTCCGCCCATAATGTCCTCCTATATGGTGCTTTTTATCGATTTTGTACCGTTCCGCATTGATTTTTTGATTTCGTACCGCAATGGATAACTTTTTTTGCAAAGTACCATTGCCTGCGCGAAGCGGTCAAAACGCTTCGCATGCGCATTAAAAAGTGGTACACTATTGGTACGATAATCCCACAAATAGTATATCATACGAATTGTGGTTTGTCAATCGCTCAAAGCGAACAGGAGCTATATATAATGGAAGAACAAACCATAGACAAACCTAAAAAGAAAGTTAAGCACAAAGGACTTATAATTTTCGGCTCTATTATAGGCGGCTTGGTGATTTTGGTCTTGATACTTTATTTTGTGGTTACTTGCAATACGCAAATCATCGTGGGCTTAATTCAGAGAGCTACCTACGGCAACAAACCGTTCAATTCATACGAGCCGTATTATGAACCGATAAACGGCAAAAAGGACAACGGGCAGTATCTTATCAGCGAAATAAAATACGATACGGAATATCCAAACAGCTACCTCGACGTCACTTATCCCGACGAGCGCAGGGACATTGGCCGCCCCACTCTGTTTTATTTTCACGGCGGCGGATTCTTCGCCGGCAGCAAGAACATGGGCGACCCTATGGCGGAAACAGAAGCAACGGCTCTCATCGACGATATTTGCGCTGAGGGATACAATATCGTCAACGTGGACTATGCTCTCGTCCCCGCCTGCCGTTTCCCCGTTCCGCTGATACAGGCGAACAGGGCGTTTGCGTTTATGCAAGAACATGCCGCAGAATATCACTTGAATATGGACAATGTTGTGATTATGGGGTCGTCGGCGGGAGCTATAATGACAAGCCAGCTCGGCAGTATCATCACAAATCCCGAATATGCCGGATTGCTCGGCATTACCCCCGCTTTAACGCCCGAACAAGTCAAGGCGGTCGTCCTTGACGACGCACCCCTCGATTACGAGAATTTCTCTTTTGCAACGAAAATCCTTGTCGGAAATTACGTCAAGGGCAGTATCTATCTCAATAAAAACGACATTAAAAGGTACAACAACATCAAGAGCCTTACCGCAAACTACCCCGCCGCCGTACTTCTTGGCAGTGAATACAGACACGATATGAATGTAATGCACGGGGAACTTCAAAAACTCGGCTGTGAACATATTCTTATCGACCCTTATGCCGAACGCGGGGAAACAAAACAGCATTGTTTTGTGGCTTCGGAAAGAGTAGACCCCGTTGCAAAGGACGCATTTGACAGAATGATGGCGTTCGTAAACGAAAAGACAAAATAAGGGGAAAAGTAATAATTTCTATGAAAAAAATTTTAAAAGGCATTTTAATCGCAGTAGCCGTTATAGTAGTCGCGGTCATTGTATTGATTGGCGTCTTGACGATAAAAAATAAAATCGATTCCCAAAAGCCGCAATTGACCGACGATTACTATACGGGCTTCAAATCCGATTCCCCATTGGAGAAAAAATATTCGGGATTAGGGGATTACGAGGTCGCAAACGCCGATTTCGACGCAGGCAACAAAACAATAGACAAATACCGGGTCTGGTATCCGAAAGAACTTGAAAGTAAGAAGCGGGAATATCCGCTTATCGTTATAACCAACGCAAGTAACGTAGCCGCGCTTAACTATGAGCCGTACTTTATACGGCTTGCGTCGTGGGGATTTATCGTCGCAGGTAACGAGGACAGGCAGGCGGGGTCGGGCGAATCCACTTCGCTTACGCTCGACTATGTATTGCAATTAAACGATAAATTCGACAGCGTTTTTTATAAAAAGATAAGCCAAACGGATATCGGTATTATGGGCTTTTCGCAAGGGGGCGCGGGCGCTATAAGAGCGGCAACCGAATTTGAAAACAGCAAAAAATACAAAACAATATTTACGGGCAGCGCGGCATATCCTTTCCTTGCAAAAAATATGGGTTGGGAATACGACTCAACAAAGATTACAATTCCGTATTTTATGACGGCGGGAACGGGAAAATCCGACGATTCGGGGGTTAAAGATATTTACAAAGAGTTCGGCGGCGTATGTCCGCTTGAAGCCCTTAAAGATATTTACAGCGCGATGGGGCAAGACGTTACAAAAATCCGCGCGAGAATTACGGGCGCGGAACACGAAGATATGCTCACCTTAACAGACGGCTATATGACTGCTTGGATGCTTTGGCAGTTGCAGGGAGATACGGAAGCCCAAAAGGTTTTTGTGGGCGATACCGCAGAGATACTTTCCAACACAAATTGGCAGGATATTGAGAGAAATATTTAACCTCATAGAAAATGGCATAAAAGGCGGGTTTCCCGCCTTTGAGGAACGATTGGGGCAGACTTGCCCACAATCCTTATCCTGCTTTCCCTTGGAAAGAAAATATGCGCACTTGGGTATATATTAAAAGCGGTTTGACTAACCGCCAAACCGCTTATTCATAGAATCCCTATGAAAGACGCACAAAGTGCGCCCTTTTTTGTGCGGTGATTATTCCACCGAAATATTTTGAATGGCTTTTGCAAGCCTTCTTGTCGTCCTGTGTTCAAGGTTTCTTTCAAGAAAAGCCATATTTACGCCTTCCCACACAAACAGCGTGCCGCTTATGTTTATCAAATCGAACCACAACTCGTGTCTGCGCAACAGATAACTTACCACCAGCACAGCCGCGCCCGTCAAAATAAGCGAAATACCGCTTATAAGTTTTTGCGCGTTTGTTTTTACCGTCCTGTAAGCCGCAAGATATATGTTCTGTTTGATAATTTCATCGCATTCTTCTCTTTTATATTCGCCGAAATCTTTTATCAGTATATGTAAATTCAGTTTAAATTTCCTCGGCAACAGCGCAACCGCTTCGCCTATATCCGAAAAAAGTTTGTCGTTTAACTTTTCTATCTTCGAATCCCCGAAATTCGGGTTGATCAATTCCGAAAAGGTATCGTAAACAAGTTCCAGCGTAGCAATATTATCCTGTATGGAAAAGTAGTTCTGCAAAATCTGCATTTTAAGATCTTTTCGTTTTCCCATATCTTCGCCTCGCATACGGTAAATTATCCGCGGTGTTCCCCGCAAAACTTATTTTACCATATCCGCGGAAGATTTACAAGCCAAAGCGGCGCGCGCCGTAAAATTATCCCTCAAACAAGGTTTGTTTTGTTTAGTATCAGGTTGCTTATCGCCCCAAGCCCCGCGGCAAATGCAGGTCCGCCGAGAACGCACAGCACGACGTTGAACGCACCGGAATTTAACGGCGTCATCATAGGTATCATAGTAAAAAGCAACATTCCCGCCGCGAGCGAGCCGAGTATAGAGAGCCACAATTTTTGCTTCCCGACAGTTGCCAGCGTCAAGGCAATCGACACAAATACGAGCGCGAAGAAGATTTTGCTTATCATACAGGCGACAATTCCGCCCGCGCTTGCGCCCGCCGCCGCGACGTCGAAGGAAAGCCCCGCAATTCCGCCGCCTGCCATTGCGCCGATAAAGTAGAGGAGGAACATTCCCGCAGCCGCCGCAAACAAAATTATCGTTTTGGACAGGACGTAATCTGTCTTTTTTGAACGCACCGTGAACAGGTTTTTCACGTATCCGCTTCTGAAATCTTCGCCGACGAACAGGCAGACGAAGATTGCCACGAGGAAGTATAGAAGATTTATATTGCACATACTTGCGATGTCCATACTCATCGCGTTTCCGCCCGCAGAGCCGATTGCCTGCCACACGTTTGTAAACATCGCCGCCGCTTCGCCGTTTTCGGTATTGCCGCCTATAAAGGACGTCATTACGAGGATAAGAACGGGGAGGGCGAGGCTTATTCCGAACATTATCCACACGGTGGGCGCGGTGAACATTCTGCGCGCGTCCACTTTAAGCATACTTTTAAGGCGGTTTATAAATGCGGTATGTTTAACGCCGCTCATTTTCTTTCCTCCCGCATAAGATTTATGTAATATTCTTCGAGGTTTATCTTTGCCGTGCGTAATTGGGTTACGGGTATTGCGAAGTTTTCATATAAGTACTTTGCAACTTCCTCGGCTTTCACGCCGCCCGCAACGCGTATCTCTCCCGTCGCCTCGTCTGAATCCGCCTTCCCGAACGCCCGTTCCAAAACCGTGCGCGCCTTTTGCATATCGTTGGCTTTAAGCGCAACGTAAGTGGGGCAATCTTCATTCAGCCGTGCGGCGGTGGTTTCCAGCAGCATCTTGCCATGACGTATAATGCCGTAGTGCGTGGCGATCTTTTCCAGCTCGCCCAAAATATGCGAGGAAATGAGTACGGTACAGCCGTAATTTTTCGTAATATCCACAAGTATTTCGCGCATAAGCCTCATCCCGTCTGCGTCCAACCCGTTTATCGGCTCGTCGAGGACGAGAAGAGAGGGGTTGCCCAACAGCGCAAACGCAATGCCTATGCGCTGTTTCATCCCCAGCGAGCAGTTTTTATATTTGTTTGAAGCCGCGCCGTCCATACGCACGAGGTGCAAAACGCGGCGTATTTCTTTGTCCTCGTCTTTAATTCCGAGGTTGGCGGCTTGCAACTTCATATTGTTCCATACGGTGCAATTGGGAAAGCACCCGGGGGATTCAATCAAAACGCCAATATGCGCGCGCACGCCCTGATCCCTATGGTCTTTCCCGAAAAGTTTTATCTCTCCTCCGTTAGGCTGAATAAGCCCGCAGATAAGTTTTTCTGTGGTGGATTTTCCGCTTCCGTTCTCGCCTATAAAGCCGTAGATAGCGCCCTGCGGCACCGTCATATTCAGTCCGTCCACCGCACGTTTTTCACCGAAAGTTTTAGTTAAATTTCTTATCTCTATCGCGTTCATATTTTCACCTCAATACACGTCCCTGTGCGAAAGCACAAGCCAGCCGAGTACGTTGTAAACAACCGCCCACACCGCCGAATTGAGAAGGCATATAAGGACGGATAAAAAGTTTGACGAAAGGCAAGCGTACACCGAAGAGCCGTAGAGGAAGATATTTAAAGCGGGCGTGTTGCCCAAAAGCGCCGCCGCGCCTATAACGGGTATGCCCGTGCCGAGGACGAAGCATAGGACGATGGATATGCCGAACTTTTTGCGGAATATGACGTTGATAAACGTATACAGGCTTGCCCAGCCGAGGCTCATAATCATTTTGCCCAAAATGGCGCATATAAGCGAGCCGCCGTTTATATCAAATGCAAGCCCCGTCGCCGCCCCCGAAATCATTCCGCCGATAAGGTAAGTTACGCACATACACGTCATAGAAAATGCGGAAACAAGCGCCTTGCTTATCATATAGTCCTCTTTTTTGGCGTGGGTGGTAAACAGCTGCTTTACATAGCCGCTTCTGTAATCGTGCCCGATAAATATCGAAACCATTATCCCGCCGAAGATAAACACCATATTCATATTGGCGTACTCGCCCATGTCGCGGACGATATACAGCGGGCTGTCCGCGGCTATTATCTGCCACGCGTTGGTAAACATTCCTTCTCCGCCGCCCATTGACCCCATCGAAACAAGCGCGGGGATAATTGCGGCTATCCCGAGGAAGATATAAAACAGCGGGGTATGGAACAGGCGGTAGAAGTCTACGCCCAACATACCTTTCAGCCTCTCAAAAAATTTGGGCTTTTCAAATTGCAATTGCTTCGCGTTTTCCATTTCACACAACCCCTTTTTTGCTCATTAAGTCTACATAGTATTCTTCAAGCCCTATCTTGTGCTTTTTAAGTTCGCAGGGCGTTACGCCGTTTTGCAAAAGAAAGGAGGAAAGCCTTTCCGCGTCGTCTATGTCGTAAACACGCATTTCGTCGCCGGAATACTTCACGTCATAACCGCCCGCCTGCAAAAGTTTCAACGCTTCCCGCATATCGCACGTTTTAAGCGAAAGGTATACCTGCGAGCGGCTGTCCATTTCGGGGGCGGCAATTTCCCTTATCATCTTGCCCTGACGGATAATGCCGTAGTGTGTGGCGATCTTTTCCAGCTCGCCCAAAATATGCGAAGATATGAGTACGGTACAGCCGTAATTTTTCGTAATATCCACAAGTATTTCGCGCATAAGCCTCATCCCGTCGGTGTCAAGCCCGTTTATGGGTTCGTCTAAAATGAGAAGCGCCGGGTCGCCCAAAAGCGCCATGGCTATGCCTATGCGCTGTTTCATCCCCAGCGAACATTTCTTGAACAGCAATTTCGCGTTATCTTCCATACGGACGATTTTCAAAACTCTGTTAATTTCTCCCGCCCTGTCTTTCAGCCCCAAATTTATCGCCTGCATCATAAGGTTAGCCCAAACGCTTGAAGAGGGAAAGCAGCCCGCGTTTTCGATAAGCGCGCCCACGCGCGCCCTCACGCCCGCGTCGGTATAGGGCTTGCCGAACAGCTTTATCTCGCCTTTGTCAGGTACAAGGTGCCCGCAGATACATTTTTCGGTGGTGGATTTTCCGCTTCCGTTCTCGCCGATAAAACCGTAGATAGCGCCCTGCGGCACAGTCATATTCAAGCCGTCCAGCGCGTACATTCCGCGGAAGCTCTTTGTCAAATTTCTTATCTCTATCGCGTTCATTGTTTTCTCCTTATCTTTCTGATTTTACTTTATTACGTTTCCCGCCCAAACACCACAACATAAATCCCGAAAAGTGTTGGTTTCAGAAAAGTTCCTTTATAGAAGCGGGGCGAAAATCTTGACCAGCGCGCCCACGAACCGCCGCCATACATTTTGTTTAAGCATTTCGCTGCGATATTCGATTGACCGATTTTGCGTAGTGAGAAAGTCCTTTTCCATGTCTGCGATCGCTGTGTTTTTGTACATCCAAACGCCATTTTCAAAGTGGTGGACGAGCGAACGGTAGTCAAGATTGACCGTGCCGACGATTGCCGTTTCGCCATCCGCCGAATAGGTTTTTGCGTGGATAAAGCCCTTCTCGTACTCGAAAATCTTTACGCCCGCCGCCATAAGGCGCGGATAGTAGCTTCTCGTCATTAAAAAGACGAGCTTTTTATCGGGAATGTGCGGCGTGATGATCCGAACGTCCACGCCGCGGAGCGCGGTATTTTCGATTGCCGCGGTCAGTTCATTGTCGATAATGAGATAGGGCGTCGTGATATAGACGTACTTTTTCGCGCCGTTAAGGAGATTCATGATCGCAGTTTTTGAAACCTGCCTGTCGTAAATGGGTTTGGGACCGTCGCCGAACGGAATGCAGTAACCCTCGGTTTTCTCGTCGGAGGACTTGTAATAGTCCCCGAAATTGTCCGTCGGCTTTTTGACGTTTTGATTGTAGTCTATAAGGAACAACCGTGCCAGTTCGTTCACGGCTTCGCCTTCGAGCCGTACCCCGACGTCCTTCCAATGTCCGTGCTTTACGATGCGGTTGATATATTCGTCTGCAAGGTTGACGCCGCCCGTGTAACCGATTTTCCCGTCGATTACGGTGATCTTTCTGTGGCTTCGGTTGTTGAACTTGTTGTTCGCCTGTCCGCCGAGTTTGGAGAACGGTACGCATTTTATACCGTCTTTTGTCAGTTGTTTATAATAGCCCCCGGGGAGCGTCATCATGCACCCGATGTCGTCATAGACGACGCGCACCTCGAGACCCGCCTTTGCCTTTTCTTTCAAGACATAAAGAACAGAATCCCAAAACAGCCCGCCCTCGATGATAAAGTATTCCATAAAGATAAACTTTTCGGCTTTCTTCAAATCCACTATCATGGCGGGAAACAGCTCGTCGCCGAGGGAAAAATATTTGATTGCCGTCCCGAAGTACAGGCGGGACGCGGAAAGTTTTGTGAGTGAAACCGCCTGTGAATAAACTTGCTCGTCCTGCTCTTTTAAGGCGAGAAATTCCGCCGAATCGTCTTTTCCCGTCCTTTCCGATTTTGCCCGTTCCACGTTTTTTCGCTGTTTGCGATTGAGCTTGCGGTCATAAAACATAAAGTAGAGCATGAACCCGATAATAGGAATGAGCAATACGAAAAACAGCCACGGGAGCTTATAATCGGGGTTATCGTTCCGTGCGATGATGCTGATCGCAACGCCCACTTGTGTTGCCGGCACTGCAAAATAAAAGTACGGAACATAGATCGTGATGAGGCTGAGTACCGCAATCACGGCGGCGATTTCAAAAAAGATAAGGAGAATATTCAAGATATAACGGAGAGGAATATACGATACGACTCTCTCCTTTTTTACTCCGTTCTCGATAACTTCGATCGTCTTTTTCATTTGAACTCTCCCATAAAACGAGCCGCCGCCCGCGGGCGGCGGAAATATCCTTTACGACGATTTGCCGAAATTCTCGATTTCACTTTGAACGGCGTCCATGAGTGCGGAAACTTTTTTACATTCGTTCTCGCCGCAAAAAACGATGCTTGAAATGGTTGTTACCCCTTTGAAAGAGGAAATTGCGATTTGGAAATACGGGGCTTTCTGCACGCCGCTGTAACCCACTGCGTTTACGACTTCCGCGCCGTCGAAATTGAGCCGAGTTTCATCGAGTTTTCCCAAATTCGTGTAGTCCACGAAAGGCGAAGTGTTCAAGCCGCCGTAGGTTTTCAAAAACTTTTCAAGCGTTGACTTTTTGTACTTTTCGACGAGCAACATCGGTCCCGCAATGTCGTTTCCCGATTTCTTTTGTTCGTTCATCAGGCGGGAAGTTTCTTTCAAGCACTCCGCAAAGCTCATTCCTTTTTTGATTTTGAGGTTGAGGTCGAGCGTTCCCGTTAAATTTCCGACGCCCGTCTTTTTATCGGCATATTTTCTCAAATCGACGTTGCAGGGGATATTGACTTTCTTTCGCCCGTATAGATTGGAGATGGCAAGTGCAAAAGCAGCCATAAAAACGTCGTTTAACGTCGCGCCCTGCGCCTTTGCCTTTTTGTGTGTGCGCTCCATAATATCTTTATCAAGTTCGCGTTCGATTATATACAGCCGCTCGCTTTCGGTCTTTTCGTAAATAAGTTTATTCTTATATTTTTTCAGGACGGAAGCAAGCATTTTAAGCATTGAGGGCTTTTGAGTATTTTCGAAAATATCGGAAAAATCCCTGTTCATCAAAAAGTTATGGTTTTCCGCGCTTTCGCCGTTATAGAGGGCACATAGGGTATATATAAGCTGTTTGAATCCGCTTCCGTCGGTCAAAAGGTGGCTTGCCGTGATATAAAGCGCGTTGCCGCATAGGGTAAACTTTATAAGTTGCCCGTTCGTATCAAGCGACTCGGTAAGGAGTTCTTCTTTATCTTCGGGCTTTGCAACAAAGAGCAAACTTTTCCCCGAAATATCCTTTTCGTAAAAGGTGTTATCTTCAAAACGGTAGGCGCATTTTATAATCGGAAAAACGGAAATCAGTTTATCGATTGCCTCTGTAAGGCGAGCCGCCGAAAGGGTGCGGGGGAACTCTATTTTTTCATGGATAAACGGCTCGTGATATTTAGTGTTGATATATTGCATCAAATCGAGCGGTTGCGCTTTGTATTCTTTCATGATATCCTCCGAGGCTTCGATACTTATATTCTACATGATTTTCGTACAAAACACCACAACACATATCCCGAAAAGTGTCGGTTTCAAAAAAAATTCCGCCGCCCATAGGACGGCAGATCGCAATACGCTTTAATTTTCGCTTGCTATTTGTTTTACTACATGGCAGGGATTCCCGACCGCCACGACGGAAGCGGGGATATCCTTCGTGACGACCGAGCCTGCGCCGATCACGGCGTTGTCTCCGATCGTCACGCCCGGCAGGACGGTCACGTTCGCGCCGAGCCAAACATTGTTTCCGATTTTGATGGGCTTGTCGTGGAATACGCCTTTCAGCCGCTCGTCGGGGTCAATCGAATGGTTGGTGCAAATGAGTTTACAACCGGGACCTATCAGGGCGCAATGCCCGATGTCGATAAAATTGGTGTCGAGGAAGGTGCAATCGTAATTTACCATCGCCATTCCGTGAAAGCGGATGTTTTTGCCGAAACTGCATCGAAATCCGTCCTCGATAAAGACATATTGGTTATAGCCTGTCACAAGCTCTTTGATAATCTCCGTTCTTTTCGGATCGGACGGCTTAAGCTCATGAAGCTCGTGGAGCATATTCTTGACTTTGCTTTGAAAGAGAAATACTTCTTTGTCTCTGCGGTCGAACTGCTCGCCCGAAAGTGCTTTTTCAAGTTCGGTCATACTCATTCCTCCACGATTTGGACAACATACTTTTCGTCAAGCCCGCGCTCCTTCAAAAATGCGTTGAACTCGGCGGCAAGCTGCTCGGCGGAGTATTTGGCGGGTTTTGCGCTTTGGTTTACGCCGTGTGCACGGATGCCCGCCTGCATCTTGGCGTGAAGCTCGTCGAGCTTTCTTGCCGTGTCCACATTTGCATTTGCCGCGCCGCGCTTGATGTTCTCAATGACGAGGCGGCACTTCGCCTTGAAACCCTTGGTGTGAAGGAACTCCTTGAACTGCCTGTTTTCCTCGGAGTTTTTCACGGCTTCGATATTCGCTTTGTCCTGCTCGTGCTGACGGCGGGCGTTTTCGCCCATTTGCTCGAACGCCACCTTGAATTTTGCGACGATGCCCTTGGTATGACAATATTCCTCGAATTGCTTTGCAATCTCTTCCTGACTGACTGCATAGTCTGTGTTGTAGTTTTCCGTTTTCTTTCTCCTTGTCTTTTTCTTTTTTTCGCATCTGATTAAAGTTTAATCGGATCTTTCCGAAAACACCACAACAGAAATCCCAAAAAGTGTCGGTTTTAAGAAAAGTTTTTCGGAAAGAAACGAACGAATCGTATTTTTGTAGTTGTATTTTGCGGAAGAGTTTGATATAATGCAGGGAAAGGAGTGAGCCATGAACAAATCCGAAGCCAAATTCCATAACACTGCCGTCAAGATGGACGACGCGCTCGTCGCCCTTCTCGAACAAAAGGAATATAACGAAATATCCATTATGGACGTGTGCGAAAGGGCGGGCGTAAACCGCAGCACCTTCTATGCGCATTATGATAATTTGTACGACCTCTTAAAGGAAACACAGGAACGCGCCGTTTCGGAATTTTTCGTGTCTTTAGGCGCCTCTTTTGGTGCAGCGGACTTCTCCAAAATGACGGCTGATGAACTTATTTTCATTTCGCCGCAATACCTTGTGCCGTATCTTACGTTCATCAAAAAGAACAGGCGGCTGTACGAAGTGTACAACAATTCGGGCGCATTTCAGATAGGCGAAATGGATAAACAGCTTATCGAGAACATATTTATTCCCATTTACGCGAAAAACGGCGTGACGGACAAGAGGGTAGTGGAATATATGTCGCGCTATTTTATCAGCGGGGTTACCGCCGTTACGATGGAGTGGGTGAAGCGGGGGTGCGAGGACGATATTCTGTTCATATGCGAAGTGATATCCATCTGCGTGCGCCCGTCGATGAAGGCGCCGCAAATTTTATAAAAGCAGGAAAGCGGGCGGGGATATTTCCCCGCCCGCTTACATTTAAACGTTTTTTTCTGTCATTAAGTTTTACGCGCCGTAAGGCGCATTTATTTTATCAGTCCTCGGAATCGCAAAGCATAAGAATGCCGCCTATAAGGCTTACGAACAGCAGCGAGCAAACTTTAAAGCCTACGCCGATATGGCGGTGATCTCTTACGCAGTTAAAGTAATGAACCGTCATAGGGATAGTCCAACAAAGCGCTATCAGGGACGCACCGTATAATATACAGCCCAATACCATAAATATTTTTGTTGCTATTTTCATATCAGTTCCTCCTTGTAAGTATAATCAAGCGTCGCGATAAATCGCACGTTTCGTCAAAAAGTATAACAATAATATATGGCGCTTGTCAAGTTTTTAAGCCGCAAATTATGCGGCTCGGCGCTTGCAGTCCGTCAGCGTTAATCGCCCCAATCCGCCGTAACGTCCTTGCTTACGTGCGTATGAACGGGGCGGTTTTCGGGATTCCAATTGCAAAATTTTTCAACTTCGCGCTCTATCCTCGTGGAAGTGAACCCCCCGCCCGAGCGGTGGAAGTTGAACGCGTCGTCCTCCGGCGTTACTATATCGTATGATTGTATAACTTTCATCATTCCGTAATCCCAATCGGGTTGCGGTTCGTCCTCGCAGTAAATTTCAACTTTCCCGCATCCCGAAAAAGCCCCGTCTTTTATATACTTCACGCTTTTCGGTATGTAAATTTTTTCAAGGTTGGTGTTGTTGCGGAAAGATTCCCTGCCTATGCCCACCGTGCCGTCCGGCACGATATAATAACGGCGGGTATAGTTGTTTGCATGTTCTTCGTCGCGGATTACATTTTGCTTTTCTTCGTTCATTGCTTTTACCCCAATTTATAATTTACGCCGCAAATTCTGCGCCGCCTTTGCTACATTATACATTTTCCCACATACGGTTGTCAAACGCATATCTCAAATTTTCCCCCGCACATTCCCGCGGCAAATTCAAAAGCCGAAAACACCTTGCATTTTCGGCTTTTTCTATTCAACTTCCAAATCTTCCGTAGTAAAAACGTCGTCGTCGAGAAATTCTATCAATGACATATCAAAACCGCGGGCAATCATTATAACCGTGCTCAACGTCACCGTCTTATTTCTTCCGTTCATAATGCACTGCATACTTCCGTGCTGAACGCCCGATTTCTGCTCTAACCGGTATTGCGTCATTCCTTTCTCTATCAGCAGTCTGCTTATTCTCTTTGCTACGGCTTCGCTTACAGTCAAAACGGCTCTCCTTATGTAGTTCTACCTACATAATATTTTAAGTCACCGTCACAGAGAAAATACGAAGGTATGCCTACATATCGTTTGCTTATTTCAACCGTTTATCCTATAATATATGTAGTTCTGCCTATATATCGGAGAGGGAAAATGAAAACAGCGTTTATAGGACACAGACGGATATTCGCCAAAACCTTACCGCAAAGGCTGATAAAGGCTATCGAAGCCGAAATAAAAAGCGGTTGTCTTTCGTTTACGATGGGGGTGCACGGAGAATTTGACAGCCTTGCTTTACGCGCCTGCCGAAAATTGCGCAAAGATTATCCGCAACTTCAAATTGAGGTGGTATTAACCGATATGCGCGCCGTAAATAACAGCGGCGAGGGTAACTTTCCTTATTCCGACGTAAACACCGTTATGTATTATATCGAGGAGGCGCACTATAAACGGCGAATCACTTACAGCAACAGGATGATGATAGACGCATGCGACGCGCTTATTTGCTATGTGGACGAAAAGGCTTTTCGCAGCGGCGCAAAAACCGCGATGAGGTACGCCGTACGCAAAGGCTTGCGTATTATAAATCTATATGACGAAAAGGACAAACCGTTTTACGGTATGACCGACGAAGAAATTTGTGCGAAGTGGAAAGAGGTATGCCGCCGCGCGTCTGAAAGCCGATATAAATTAAAAAAGCCGAAGGATTAACCCTTTCGGCTTTTTAATGGAAATGCAGGAAAAGCAGTTACAGAGCAACACTGTATTGAACTTGCTTATAAAGGAAAAGCGTAATACCGATAATTCAATCCAGAATATAATGGCGGCTATTGAAAAGGGAGTGATAACCAACACCACCACAAAGCGATTAAAAGAGCTTGAAAGCCGCCAAGAGGAATTGGAAAGACAAATACTCATAGAGCGGAGCAATCAAGCCGTAAAGCTGAAAGAGAGCGATATAAGGGAGTTTTACAAGCAAGCTATATTATCCGAGCCGCAGATGCTAATAAACTATTTCGTGAAAGAGATTATCCTATATGACGACAAAATAGAAATCTATTTCAACAGCCCGATAAAAACAAGTCCTGATAACAATCAGGGCTTTTCTTTTTACTCCAAAACCATTAAGCTCGCCTACAAAATCCCGCAACGCAGAAATATTTACAAAACAGAGTTTGCTATTGTGATGAGGATATAAAACGGCAAACAAAAAAGCAACCTAAACCTTGCTACATTAAAAGTAGTTCGATTTAGGTTGCTAATGGTGGGAGGGGGTGGATTCTGCCGTTTCCGCAAGCGGAGCCTCGGCAGACCGTCGCGGGCATAGCCCGCTCGGGCGAACCACGCGGTGTTTCATTTTACCACCCCCTTACATCAAAAAACGGCACCCTCAATGGGTGCCGTTTTTGGTGGGGGTGGATTCTGCCGTTTCCGCAAGCGGAGCCTCGGCAGACCGTCGCGGGCACAGCCCGCTCGGGCGAACGGTGGCTCGAATTGAGTACCCCTCCCACCAACAAAAGGGACACCCTCAAGGTGTCCCTTTGTTGGTGGGAGGGGGTGGATTCGAACCACCGAAGTCGGAGACGTCAGATTTACAGTCTGATGCATTTGGCCACTCTGCAACCCGCCCGTATTAAATTGTTTTACCCCGTACGCGGCGGGGTAAAGTTGGAGCTGGTGATTGGAATCGAACCCACAACCTGCTGATTACAAATCAGCTGCTCTGCCAGTTGAGCTACACCAGCACAACCGTTATAAAATGGTGCCTTGGGGTGGAATCGAACCGCCGACATATGGATTTTCAGTCCACCGCTCTACCAACTGAGCTACCAAGGCGTAAACGCCTTTCGGCGTATTTGATGTTTGGCGACCCGAAACGGGCTCGAACCGTCGACCTCCAGCGTGACAGGCTGGCGCTCTAACCAACTGAGCTATCGGGCCATAAAATAGTGGTGGGCCTTCACGGACTCGAACCGCGGACCAATCGGTTATGAGCCGACCGCTCTAACCAACTGAGCTAAAGGCCCCCAAGGGAAGTGCTTTTTCCGCACAATGCTTTTATATAATAATAAACGCTTTGATTTTTGTCAAGTGATTTCCAACGCATTTTAACATTATTTTTTTATAAATAAAGCCTATTTTGTTTATTTGGCGGGCGGCGGTGCAATCGACAAAAAAACCCGCTTGCCGCAATCATTTTCCAAATTTCGGCGGCGCATAAACGCTATTATCATATAAAAACGAATGCGAGGAATTTATGACAGTTACGGGTTATATGCGCGATAAAGTTCTTCATATCGCGCTTTCCGGCGAGATGGACGAATGTTCCGCCCAACCCGCCCGCGCCGAATGCGACAGGCTTATCGAAGAAAATTTAAGCGTAAAGAAGATAATTATCAACCTTTCCGAAATAAAATTTATGGATTCCACGGGCATAGGTTTTCTTATAGGCAGGTACAAAAAGGCGTCTCGCCTGTCTATTCCGCTGTACATAGAACACCCCGACTTTGCCGCGGATAAAATCCTTAATTTAAGCGGGATATATTCGCTTATCCCCAAAACCGAATAGAGGTGCCTTATGACGAGAAATTATTTAAAACTTCAATTTTATTCCCTTCCCAGAAACCAGGCTTTCGCGCGGGACGCGGTTGCGGCTTTCTGCCTTGAACTTAACCCGTCGCTTTCCGCGCTTTCCGACGTAAAGACCGCCGTGTCGGAGGCGGTTACCAATTGCACCGTACACGCGTACAGGGGCAACCTCGGCATAGTAACCGTAGAATGTGAAATAGAGGGCAACGAGCTACATATCAAAATATCTGATACGGGTAGGGGCATACCCGACATAAGTAAAGCCGTACAACCCTTCTATACCACAATGCCTTCGGACGAGCGTTCGGGCATGGGATTTACCATAATGCAGACCTTTATGGACGAATTTTCGGTTAATTCGATACAGGGCGAGGGCACGGTTGTTTACATGTCCAAAAGTTTTGCGTCGGAAGTGGAGAATGCTTGACGTCGGACAGACGAACGAACTGATACGCGCGGCAAAAAGCGGCGACGGGGCCGCCAAGGAAAAACTTATAACCGAAAACAACAACCTGATAAAAAGCATCGTGCGCCGCTACCTTAACAAGGGCGTGGAATACGACGATTTGTATCAGTTGGCGGGCATGGGGCTGCTTAAAGCCATAAACGGCTTTGATGAAAGTTTCGGCGTGCGCTTTTCAACCTACGCCGTGCCCATGATAGCAGGCGAAATAAAACGCTTTATGCGCGACGACGGAAGCATAAAAGTTTCGCGCGCGATAAAAAGCGCCGCAAAACAGATAAACGCCTTTATCGAAAAATACACCGCCGAACACGGTTGCCAGCCCGCTTTGAAAACCATATCCGAACGCTTCGGTATGCCCGAAAGCGAAGTTGTTTTTACAATGGGTTCCACGCGTATGCCCGTATCCATATACAACCGCGGCGAATACAAGGACGAGGAGGCGCAGCAACTTCTCGAAAAATTGCCCGTAGAGGATAGGCAGGAAGAAATTATAGAAAGTTTGCAACTTAAATCCGCCATTGCAAAACTGCCCGAACGCGACAGAAAAGTTATTATCCTGCGCTATTTCAGGGATATGACGCAAAGCGAAGTTGCCTGTATGTTAGGCGTTTCGCAAGTGCAGGTTTCCCGCATAGAAAACAGGATTATGGAAGAGTTCAGGAAAGATCTCACCGGCTGATTGCCGCGCGTATATGGCTTAAATAACGCATAATTTTAACATCCGCGCCGTAAAAATTACGGCGCGGATTAATTTGTTTGCAACGCTTGTCAAATTTCATATTATATGCTATAATTTTTTCCAAGGTGATAATATGATAAACGATACAAACGTAAGGTTAGGCAAAACCCGTTCGGTAATAAGGGAACTTTTTGAATACGGCAAACGCAGAAAAGCCGAAATAGGCGAGGAGAACGTGTACGATTTTTCTTTGGGCAACCCCAGCGTTCCCGCCCCGCCCGAAGTTGCGGAAGAGTTGCACAATATAATAAACGCAACCGATCCCGTGCTTCTCCACGGCTATACTTCCGCCCCGGGCGATCCGCGCGTCCGCCAAATAATCGCAAACTACATAAACCGCCGCTTTTCGCTTTCGCTTGACGGCGATTGCCTCTATCTCACGTGCGGCGCGGCGGCTTCGCTTACCATAACTTTCAACGCCCTTCTCAACGCCGGCGACGAAGTTATATCCATTGCACCGCATTTCCCCGAATATAAAGTTTTCGTAAACCACGCGGGCGGCGTGTTTGTGCCCGTGCGCGCAAAGGAAAATACGTTTATGATGGATATAAACGCCATTTCCTCCGCGATTACGCCCCGCACCAAAGCCGTAATAATAAATTCCCCCAACAATCCGTCGGGGGTAGTTTATCCCGAAAGCGACATAATCGGTCTCTGCCGCCTTCTCGAAGAAAAAAGTGCGGCTTTCGGTACGGAAATATATCTCGTTTCGGACGAACCTTACAGGGAACTCGTATTCGACAAATCGATAAAAGTTCCGTATGTTATGAATTATTACGCCCGCTCGATAGTTTGTTATTCCTATTCCAAAAGCCTGTCTTTGCCGGGCGAGAGGATAGGCTACATAGCGGTAAATCCCGCCATGCGCGAATTTGCCGACGTGTATGCGGGCATATGCGGCGCGGGCAGGGCTTTGGGCTTTGTATGCGCGCCCAACCTCTTCCAACAGCTTATCGCAAAAGTATACGATAAAACGTCGGATATAAGCATTTACAAGCGCAACCGCGATATGCTGTGCAAAGCTCTTACGGAAATGGGCTATCAGGTAGTTCCGCCGGACGGCGCCTTTTACCTGTTTGTAAAAAGCCCGGAAAGCGACGCCGTGGCTTTTGCGGAACGCGCCAAAAAATTTGAATTGTTGCTTGTGGCGGGTGACGATTTCGGTTGCCCGGGTTACGTGCGCATTTCGTACTGCGTATCGCCCGAAATGATAAAGCGCGCTTTGCCTGCGTTCGGCGCTTTGGCGCAGAGTTACGGTATCTGATTTTGCGGGCGGCAGGCTGTTTTCGGCTTGCCGTTTTTTGCGATTTTGCGGCGGCTGAACCCGCCTAAACCGCAATAATTTTTGTTTTTTACGGGGTAATTGCGTAGTTTTATATGCGCCTTCAATTATTTGTGGAATAATAATAAACTTTTGCCGTTTTGCGCGGGTATTTAAAGTAAAAACATAAGGAGAAATTTTTTATGAAAACTTTATTTAAAACCTGCGCGTCCTTCGCGCTTGCCGCACTTTTGTTTTTGTGCATAACGATATGCTTTACGGGCGCGGCAAAACCCTCGGCAAACCGTTACAGCGCATACGCCACCATAACCGCCGTAAACGTTTCTACCGAACAGATTTATTATACCGATAAATCGGAAAGCAAAAATTCCACGGTAAAGGAAGTGCCTTTTTACACGCAGATAGCAAGTCTGTCTAATTCCTGCGGGGCTACGGCGGGCGCGATAATTGTGGGATTTTACGACAAGTATTTCGAGGAACTTGTGCCCGACTATCAGACGGCTTTGCCCACCGGCAAATATAAAAATGCAGATACGGTGTACATTCCCAAACTGATGTCCGAACTCTATACCCTGATGCGCACCAACGTGGACGGCGGAGGGGTATCCGCTGTGGATTGTATCGCGGGGTTGGACAGGTACGTATACGACAGGGGGCATGCGGCTTCCTATACATCGATATATTATGCCGGTAGCGTGGACGAATCTCCCTTTATGTCCGCGATAGACGAAAACAGACCCGTCTTGCTTTTCTGCCGCAATATGAACCTTATTACTTTGTCCTCAAGCAACGGTTACGACACGGTTACGTATAACTCTTATGTGGGTAGCCACGTCGCCGTCGGCTACGGTTACAGATATATCGATTATTACAGCAACGGTTCGCTTGTGCGCACAGATAAATACATAATGGTAGCGACGGGTCTGGATATCAGTAAAGGATATATTAAAGTAACTTCATACGATTGGTGCGACGGCGCCTATGCGGTAAGTATTAAATGAGGTGTATATGCTTGACGAAAATAACTTTCATAAACTTATAGAACAGCAGGAGGGCGGCGGAAAGCAGCGCGTAAAACAGCGGGTGGAAGCCGCTCTGCCGGAAGCAACCGAGGTGCAAACCCGCGGTCCCGTGCTTGCCGTATCCGCGGATTCGCGCAGGCGCATACTTGTTCTCGTTTCCCTCGCGCTCGCCCTCGTAATTGCGGCGGCGGTTGCCATAGGGCTTGTTTTCGGTCTGAAAAAGAAAAATCCCGTATTCCGTTATTTTTGTTCAATGGATTATGAATTGGTAATTACCGACGTAACGTTGAAGCAATATTCTGCGGAAAACGGAAAAAACTATCTGTTTTTGGACGAATATGAGGACGCCTTATATCTTGACGACACTTACTTTAAAGACATAAAGTCCGGAAAATTAATTTGCTATAACGAATATATTTTATTTCCCGACGAAACGTATCTTATCCTTCGCGTAACCGACGATAGAACGGAAATAGATATGTTAGATGTTTTCAAGGCGTCGTGCGTATCAAGCGAAACGATAAACGGGGTGGAAGTTAAATATACGGATGCCTATTTGGACGAAGAATCTGTGGCATATTTCACCTATAAAGGCAACATTTACTATCTTGAAGTGGATGACGCCGAACCGGGTTATGCCCGCGTGCTGGCGCGCAGATTGCTTGAAAACGCGGCAAAATAAGCATTTTTGTCGTAAAATCACCCGTTTTTGGGGTGCGGATTCAATCAGATTAATTGACATTGCTTTTAGCGCGGTGCATAATTAACTAAAACCGTTTGCGCGGAAAAAGGTTTCGGGCGGCTGTTTATCAGCCGCCCGAAAATTAAAAAAATGTCGGAAAGGCTATTTACGGAACAGATATAATGCGCGCTTCCGCGCGGAAGCGGCAAAAACTTAATACAAAGGTTATAACACCCCTAAATTACCGTATTCGGCGAAAAATAATACAACTTACAAAGGAATAGGATAATGAAACCTCTCGGCGAAGAGGTAACAAGATTAATAAAGGACTTGCAGAAGGGGCGTGGCGATTTCGGTAAACTATTCGATTTAACCTATCACCACCTTCGCTTGGTTGCGCTTAATTATCTTTATTCCCCCGCCGATGTAGAGGACGTATTAAGCGAGGTGTATTTCAAAGTTTACACCTATCTGAACTCTGCCGACGTTTCCCGCAATTGCTATTATTGGATGTGCGGCATAACAAAAAACGTCGCGTTCGATTACAACTCCTCGCATGAAGCGGTTAATTTTGTAGATAACGTTTCCGCAAACAATCTTTTCTCTCTGTCGTTGGCTATTGCCGCCGACGGCGAAAACGGCGATTTGCTTAAAGCCGTGTCGCTGTTAAAGCCGGAGGACAGGAAGATAGTGTATTACAGATTTTGGGAAGATAAGACGTATGCGGAAATTGCCGAAATGTTCCATACCCGCAAGTCAAGCATTTTCAAAAGACTGAAAACAATCCTTCGTCAGCTTTCTCAAAACCTCGGCAAATAAACTTTCGTCCGCCACGCCGCGGGCGTTTTTTTATAAATAAAAAATTGCCGCAATTTTATATGCGGGTATTTACATTTAAATTTCATTGTGATAAAATAAAACCGTGCGGAAATAAATATAAAAACCGCGAAACGTAAGGCGCAGTTTTGCACCGTGGGGGATAAAAATGAAGATATTGTCAGCGCAGGCTTCGCAAGATATAGCCGTGATAGTGCTTGCCGCGCTTGTCGCCGCCGTGGCGGTGGTGATAGTGGGGCTTATAATATCGCTTTTGGTTACTCGCAAACGTCTTGAAAACCGTGCGGAAGGCGCGCAATCTCCGCCCGCCGAACAAAGCGTGCAAGATACGCCCGCCGTACAAACGGACGAAGCAGTTGCGGAAGAACAGCCTCCCGCCGTTGCGGAAGAAAATATTGCCGCAACCCAAAAAACGGATAATTCCGCGGATATACATATATTGCCCGTGGTAGTCGCAGGCGGAAATACGCGCTTCAATATCCGCTACAACAAATCGTTTACGGCGAAGCTGATACAATCGTCGGACGAGGTGAAGGGTTGGTATGCAACGCTTAAAAACGCCCTTCTTTCCTACAAAAAGACCAAAAGCCGCATATCGTGGCATACGGACAGCATAAACTGCGGCAGGATAAAGTTGGCAAAGTTCGCGATAAGGGGCAAAACGTTGCGGCTGTATCTTGCGCTTAATCCCGAAGATTATGCTGAAACGAAGTACAAAGTTGAATTTGGCGAGGGGAAGAGGTATGAAGCCGTCCCCTGTATGTACAGGATAAAAAATTCCCGCAGGGTGAAGTACGCGCTTGAACTTATAGCGGCGCTTGCGGAAAAGTACGGGCTGATTTTAACCGAACGCGAGGACGAAGATTACTATTTGCCTTATGAAGAAACTGCGCCCTTGCTTGCCCGCGGGCTTATAAAAGAAATAAATGGCGCGCCCACCGCGGAAGATTTGGAAGAGATTGAGGAAGTTGAAGAAACACAGCCCGTTCCCGTGATAGTCGCGGGCGGAAATACGCGTTTCAATATCCGCTACAACAAATCGTTTACGGCTAAACTTATACAGTCGTCGGACGAGGTGAAGGGTTGGTATGCAACGCTTAAAAACGCCCTTCTTTCCTACAAAAAGACCAAAAGCCGCATATCGTGGCATACGGACAGCATAAACTGCGGCAGGATAAAGTTGGCAAAGTTCGCGATAAGGGGCAAAACGTTGCGGCTGTATCTTGCGCTTAATCCCGAAGATTATGCTGAAACGAAGTACAAAGTTGAATTTGGCGAGGGGAAGAGGTATGAAGCCGTCCCCTGTATGTACAGGATAAAAAATTCCCGCAGGGTGAAGTACGCGCTTGAACTTATAGCGGCGCTTGCGGAAAAGTACGGGCTGATTTTAACCGAACGCGAGGACGAAGATTACTATTTGCCTTATGAAGAAACTGCGCCCTTGCTTGCCCGCGGGCTTATAAAAGAAATAAATGGCGCGCCTTCCGCGGAAGATGCGGAAGAGATTGAGGAAGTTGCCGAAGAAGCCGAAGAGGAAATTCCCGAAGAGGTTGAACAGGCAGAAGAGGTTGCCGCAACCCAACCGCCCGAAAGCGACGGGGAAGCCGCGGAAGAAGAATCCGAAGAAGAACCCGAAGAAGAGCCGGAAGAACTGTCTGAAAGCGAAAAAGAGGACGTAGAGGAATACGACGGGCACAGCGACGACGAGGACGGAATACCCGTGATTGGCGTAATGTTCCGCCGCCGCGGCAAAAAGGTGTATTGGTTCGACCCCGACGGCAAGCAATGGCAGAAGGGGGAGATAGCGCACTACGTCGCGCCGGACGGCTTGCGCCACGAGGTTATAGTGGTGGATATGGCAAAGCGTTCGCCCGATAAACTTCATCTGCCGCTTAAACCGTTGCACAAATTGCGCCAAAGCAATAAGTAACCCCCGCAAAAAGGTAAAATCCCCGCAAATGGCGTTTAAAGATTGACAAAGTTATAATATAGTGATAAAATTTTGTTAAATTATTGAAGGTAGGTGTATGATATGGATTGGTTGAACGAAAACAGCGGCGTTGTGGCGCTTATAAGCGCTATAATCTTAATTGCGCTTATCGGCGTAACGGTTTATCTTCTGTTGCGCCTGCACAGCAAAATCGCGGTACAAAGACTTAAATTCCTCGGCTTTTATTCTATCGACAAGGATACAAGAAAGCGTTACGCCGGCATTACGATAGGCAACAGATCGCTTAACGACGTGGGCATAGAGGACCTCGGCATACAGAACGGAAAAGTAAATTTTTCCCTTACCGAAAAATACAAAAATGATAAATGCATGCAAAGCGACGCAAGGATCGTAGTTGAACAGAGAAGTTCGCTTTCGTTTGAACTTTCCTGCGGGGAACTGCGCGAACTTGTAATC
The DNA here is from genome assembly GCA_947627575.1 of uncultured Clostridia bacterium. Taxonomy (GTDB): domain Bacteria; phylum Bacillota; class Clostridia; order Christensenellales; family Borkfalkiaceae; genus Coproplasma. Next base: position 93,770 of record CANQWN010000002.1, on the reverse strand, counting down.
GAAAACAACGGCAAAAAGATACTCGGCTGTCTGCGCGTTTACGCCGTAGACCTCGCAGGCACCCTCTACAGGGGCAGGATACCCGCCGTAAGAAAACTGTTGAAGGAACTGTTGGTTGCCGAAAAAAAGGGTTACAGCATTTCCGTTGCGGAACAGGCTCCCGCGGAAGCGGTTGAGGAAAAACCCGAAGAAGTGGCAGAAGTAAAACCCGCAGAAGAAGTTGCGGAAGTAAAAGCCGAAGAAGTTGCGGAAGTTAAACCCGCAGAAGAAACGCCCGCGGAAGTTGTTGAAGAAACGCCCGCGGAAGCGACGGAAGCGGCAGTTGCGGACGACGAGGACAAAAATTAAGTTTTCGTCGCATAACAATTAATTTTAATTAAAAAATATCCCCGTAAAAAGCGGGGGATATTTTTTATCTTATTAAAGCGCAAAGATAAACAGTTTGCGACGGTAAAACAAATAAACAGGGCTTCCCGCGGGAAGCCCTGTCTGCGTTTATATTTGATTTTTTACTTTGTCAACGCCTCTTGTACGGCAACCGCAACGGCAACCGTCGCGCCTACCATAGGGTTATTGCCCATGCCGATAAGTCCCATCATTTCCACGTGCGCGGGAACGGAGGAGGAACCTGCAAACTGCGCGTCGCTGTGCATACGTCCCATAGTATCCGTCATACCGTAGCTGGAAGGACCTGCCGCCATATTGTCGGGGTGAAGCGTTCTGCCCGTGCCGCCGCCGGACGCAACCGAAAAGTACTTTACGCCGTTTTCGTTGCACCATTTTTTGTATGTTCCCGCAACGGGGTGCTGGAAGCGGGTGGGGTTGGTGGAGTTGCCGGTTATGGAAACCGAAACATTTTCCATCTTCATAATGGCAACGCCTTCGGGCACGTTGTCCGCGCCGTAGCACTTCACCTTCGCGCGGGGACCTTCGGAAAAGGCTACGCTGTCGGTAACCTTAACCGTTTCGGTGTAGGGGTCGAATTCCGTCTTGCAGTAGGTAAAGCCGTTTATCCTCGAAATTATATACGCGGCGTCCTTGCCCAAGCCGTTCAAAATAACGCGGAGGGGCTTAACGCGCACTTTGTTCGCGTTTTCGGCAATTTTAATTGCGCCTTCCGCCGCGGCAAAGGATTCGTGTCCGGCAAGGAAGCAGAAGCAGTCGGTGTCTTCCGAAAGCAACATTGCGCCTAAATTGCCGTGTCCCAAACCTACCTTTCTGTTTTCCGCAACAGAACCGGGTATGCAGAAGCTCTGTAAGCCCACGCCTATCGCCGTAGCGGCGTCGGCGGCTTTTTTACAGCCCTTCTTTATGGCGATTGCCGCGCCCACGGTGTACGCCCAAACCGCGTTTTCAAAGCATATGGGCTGCGTGCCGCGCACAATTTTATCCACATCGATACCCGCTTTCAGGGTAATGTCTTTACATTCTTCTATGCTGTTGATGCCGTACTCTTTAAGTACGCCCAATATTTTTTTCTCTCTTCTTTCGTAACCTTCGAAAAGTGCCATTGTCAGTCAACCTCCTTGTCCGTTCTGGGGTCGATATGCTTAACCGCGCCCTGTTCTTTGGAATATCTTCCGTAGGTGCCAACGGCTTTTTCGTATGCCTCGTTGGGGGTAAGACCCTTCTTTATGAAGTCCGTCATTTTGCCCAGCGAAACAAACTTGTATCCGCAAACTTCGTTGTTCTTGTCCAAAGCCAGCGCTATAACGTAGCCTTCCGCCATTTCAAGGTATCTTACGCCCTTCAATTTGGTGCCGTACATCGTGCCCACTTGCGAGCGCAAGCCTTTGCCCAAATCTTCCAGCCCCGCGCCGATTGCAAGTCCGTCCTCGGAAAAGGCGGATTGCGTTCTGCCGTAAACTATCTGTAAAAACAGTTCGCGCATTGCGGTGTTTATGGCGTCGCACACAAGATCGGTATTCAGCGCTTCCAAAATTGTTTTGCCGGGCAAAATTTCCGCCGCCATTGCCGCGGAATGGGTCATACCCGAACAACCTATGGTTTCCACAAGCGCTTCTTCGATAACGCCGTCTTTTACGTTAAGCGAAAGTTTGCAGGCGCCCTGCTGGGGTGCGCACCAGCCTATACCGTGCGTAAAACCTTTGATGTCCTTGATTTCCTTTGCCTTTATCCAAAGTCCTTCTTCGGGGATAGGGGCGGGACCGTGTTCAAATTTCCCGGAAACGCCCTTGGCAACGCAAATCATATTTTCAACGTCTTTAGAATATTGCATTACATTTCCTCCAAAATTTTTAGCGCATAATCAGCTATTTAATTATATCATAACGGTTTTATTATTTCAACACGCTGGCTCATTTTTTTTAAAATTTTTTGTAACCGTTTTGTATTTGATGTTTACCCGTCCCCGAAAAGTATTATAATAAAAGTGTAATAAACTTGCCGGGAGGATAGTATGCTCTGCCAACACTGCAAAAAAAATCCCGCCACAATAACTTATACGGAAGTTATAAACGGAAAAAAGTTTGAAAGCCGCCTCTGCGCGCAGTGCTATGCGGATTTAAGCATAAGTTTAAATTCGCAGATTCACGGCGACATCTGGGCGGGGCTTTTCGGCGAGGGAACAACCGCCGCAAAAACCTGCCCCGTCTGCGGGCTTACTTACGACGAGTACGAGCGGACGGGTCTGCTGGGCTGTACAAGCTGTTACGACGTTTTCAAGGAAGAGCTTATTCCGTCCATACGCCGCATACAGGGCAAAGTTACGCACGTGGGCAAAAAGACGGACAACAACGACGAGTTCGGTCTGCACAGGCAGCTTAAAGTTTTGCAGGAGGAGTTGGAAGAAGCCCTGCGCCAACGCAGGTATTCGGACGCAAACGTACTCAACCGCCGTATACAGGAAATATACAAAAGGCTTTACGGAGGATAATTATGGATAATCTTTTAAACGGCACCGTAGTTTCCACCCGCGTTCGCCTTGCCCGCAATCTCGAAGGATTTCCCTTTCCCAACCGCCTCACAAGCGTAAAACAGGCCAAGGAAATAATCCGCCTCGTTTCGTCGGGCTTTTCCCGCCTCGACGAATTCAGGCTGTATTATATGGATTCCGTAGACGACGAGCAGGCGGCTGTACTTAAAGAAAATCACCTTATAAGCCCCAATCTGATAAACAACAAACGCTTTTCCGCCGCGCTTATCAACAGCGAGGAAAACGTTTCTATTATGATAAACGAAGAGGATCACCTGCGCGAACAGTGCATAGTAAAGGGTTTGGATCTTCGCCTTGCGTACGACACTATGTCGGAGATAGACGGGCGCATTTCCAAAACAATGAAATTCGCTTTCGACGAACAGTTGGGTTACCTCACGGCGTGCCCCACCAACCTCGGCACGGGGTTGCGCGCTTCGGTTATGCAGTTTCTGCCCGCGATGACTATGTGCGGCGCAATGCCCAAAGTTATACGCAGCATATCCCGTCTGGGGCTTACCGTCCGCGGCGTGTACGGCGAGGGTAGTCAGGCGGAAGGCTATATGTACCAGATAAGCAACGAGGTTACTTTGGGCGTTTCGGAAGAGGAAATTCTTTCGCAGGTGGAAGAAGTGGTAAAAAAAGTAGCCGAAGTTGAACTTAACGAAAGGATAAAACTTAAAAACGGCGAAAACGCCATTTCCTTAAAGGACGAATGTCTGCGCTCCTACGGCATACTTACAAATTGCGCCGTCCTCGCCACGGACGAGCTGGTAAAACTTGCCTCAAACGTAAAGTTGGGCGCGCTGTTGGGCTATATAGGCATATCCGACGTAAGCGATATAGACGAGCTGGTGGTAAAGATGCGTCCCGCAAACATAAACTCCGCGGCAGGCAGAAAACTTTCGCCTTTGGAACGCGACGCATACCGCGCCGGATACGTTTCAAAGCATCTTAAAAATATTACGGCAAATTAAGGGGGTATAAAAATGAACGATTATACTGACAGATTTACAACCAACCTTCAAAAGGTATTAAGTTATTCCATAGACGTGGCAAACGAGTACGGCGTAAGTTACGTCGGCACGGAACATCTCGTTTTCGCAATGCTTAAAGTGGACTGCACGGCGAGGCAGATACTTCTCTCGTGCGGCGTAAGCGAGGAAAAATACGCCACCTATTTCATAAACTCGCTCGACCGTAAAAGTTCTATACAGGGCTTTACGCCGCGCACCAAAAATATGCTTGAAATTGCGCTTGACATCTCGCTTACCTACAACGGCGACGACGCGCTTGCCGGCACGGAACATATGTTAAACGCCATACTGTCCGCGCCCGACTGCCTTGCAATGCGCATAATCCGCGCTTTGGGCGTTTCCATATCCGATCTTGTATGCAAAACCGAAATGATAGTAAGCGGCGGTTCGGTGGAAGAAGATGAAGACGATGATCCCGGCTTCACCATCTTCGGTTCCGCGCCGCAGCCCAAAAGCGGTTCTTCGAGGAACTCCCTCGACAAAGAGACGATGCAGTACGGCACCGACCTCACGCAAAAGGCGCGCGAGGGTAAAATAGACCCCGTGATAGGCAGAAAGAAGGAAATAGACAAGATAATTCAGGTGCTTTCCCGCCGCACCAAAAACAATCCCGTGCTTATAGGCGAACCCGGCGTGGGCAAAAGCGCGGTGGTAGAGGGTTTGGCGCAGGCTATTGTAAAGAACGAAGTGCCCGACTTGCTGAAAGATAAAATTGTGTTTTCGCTTGACCTCGCAAGCATGGTTGCCGGCTCCAAATACCGCGGCGACTTCGAGGAAAGGCTTAAAAACGCCATAACGTCCATTTCCAAAAACGGCAACGTGATACTGTTTATCGACGAAATACACACGATAGTGGGCGCAGGCGCTACGTCCGACGGCAATATGGACGCGGCGAATATACTGAAACCCATGCTTGCCCGCGGCGAGTTGCAGACGATAGGCGCCACCACGCTGGAAGAGTACAGAAAATATATCGAAAAGGACGCGGCTCTCGAACGCCGTTTCACGCCCGTGCAGGTGGACGAACCTACCGTGGAGGACACCATTTCCATTCTCCGCGGCTTGCGCGACAAGTACGAGGCGCACCACAAAGTATCGATAACCGACGAGGCGATAATAGCGGCGGCAACCCTTTCCGACAGATACATCACCGATAGATATCTGCCCGACAAAGCCATAGACCTTATCGACGAAGCGGCGTCCCGCGCGCGCCTCAACAGCTTCAACAGCCCCGAGGAAATACGCGGTCTGGAAGAAAAACTCAAAAGGCTGAATCTCGAAAAGGCAAAGGCGGCAAAAAACGAAAATTACCCGCAGGCGCAAAAACTTGTGGAAGAGATAAACGAAGTGCAGAACCAGATAAACAAGCTGAAAAGCGAGTGGAAGGGCGAAAAGCACGTTATGGCTCCGCAGATAGGTTCAAACGAGATTGCGGAAATAGTAAGCGGCTGGACGGGCGTTCCCGTAGTTAAACTTACCGAGCAGGAAAGCGAAAAATTGCTTCATCTCGAAGAGAATCTGCATAAGCGCATAATCGGGCAGGACGAAGCGGTAAGCGCAGTTGCGCGCGCAATCCGCCGCGCCCGCGCGGGGTTAAGCGAACCCACCAAACCCATAGGCTCGTTCATATTCGTAGGTCCCACTGGCGTGGGCAAAACAGATCTTGCCAAGGCGCTTGCGGAAAGTATGTTCGGCGACGAAAGGCTTCTCATAAGGCTGGATATGTCCGAATATATGGAAAAACATTCCGTTTCCAAACTTATAGGCGCGCCTCCGGGATACGTCGGCTACGACGATAACGCCGGCGGGCAACTCACCGAAAGGGTGAGAAGAAAGCCCTATTCCGTAATACTTTTCGACGAAGTGGAAAAAGCCCATCCCGACGTGTTCAACGTGCTTTTGCAGATTTTGGACGACGGCAGACTGACGGACAGCAAGGGCAGGGTGGTAAACTTCAAAAACACCATAATAATCCTCACGTCCAACGTCGGCGCAAGCAAAATCAAAAAGATGAGCAATTTCGGCTTCTCGTCCTCCGACGACGACGGTTACGACACGATGAAGGACGATATAAACGAGGCGTTGCGCGAACAGTTCAAACCCGAATTTCTCAACAGGCTGGACGACATAATAATTTTCAGAAAGCTGACAAAGGAAGAGGCGGGCAGCATCTGCCGCAAGATAATAGACGGGCTTTGCGAAAGGCTTAAAGTTAAAAACGTTTCGCTTGACATTTCGGAAGCCGCACTCGGCAAACTTGTGGAAGAGGGCTACAACGATATGTTCGGCGCGCGTCCCCTCAAAAGGATTATCCAGAAGAGGATAGAGGACAGACTTTCCGACGAAATTTTGGCGGGGAAGATACTTCCCGGCGAAAAGGTGACGATAGACGTTGCGGACGGCGAATTCGCTTTCCGTTCCGAAAAGCAGTAAAACTTAAAAATATAAGTTCGCACGGGCGCGGCACAGGTTGCCGCGCCCGTATTTTATAACTTTTTCCGCGCCGTTTACATAATATGTATTACTGCGTAAGGGATAAAAATGACGTTAAGCGTATGCCTGATTGTAAAAAACGAAAGCGAAGTTCTTGCGCGATGTCTCGATTGCGTTGGCGCCTTTGCCGACGAGATAGCGGTGGTAGACACGGGTAGTTGCGACGGCACGGTTGAGATAGCGAAAACTTATACCGGCAACGTCGGCTTTTTCGATTGGCGCGACGATTTTTCCGCCGCGCGCAATTATTCCCTGTCCCTCGCCCATGGCGATTATCTTATGTGGCTGGACGCGGACGACGTGGTGGAAAAAGATTCGGCAAAAAAAATTTCCGAAATCAAAAACGAGCATTTCGATATGGCGTTTTTGCCGTACGAGGCGGCTTTCGACGGCGAAATCGCAACTTACGTCTATTACCGCGAGCGGATTTTCAGGCGGGAATGCGGATACAGATTTTGCGGAGCCGTACACGAGGCGGTAATTCCACGCGGCAGGATAATTTACCGCGACGCGGCAATACGCCACAAAAAGGTAAAGGCGGGCGATCCGTTCCGCAACCTGCGTATTCTGCAAAAATCCGTCGCTTCGGGCGTTGCGCTGTCCCCGCGCGAAAAGTTTTATTACGGCAGGGAACTTCTTTCGCTGAATATGCTTAAAGAGGGAATAGCCGTGCTGGAAGACTATCTTTCGGGCGAAGGCTGGGTTGTAAACAGGACGGAGGCTTGCCTCGATCTCTACCGCGCGTATATGCTGTGCGGAAATGGCGACAAGGCTTTGGATTGCCTTTTAAAATCTTTTGCCATCGCGCCGCCTACCGCAGAAGCGTGTTGTATTCTCGGCGAAACTTTTCTCGGCAAAGGCGAATATGCCTGCGCGGAATATTGGTATCTCGCCGCTTTGTCCGCCCCGCGGAACGAAACGTGCGGCGGCTTCGTCAACCGCGATTGCTGCGAATTTATCCCCTGCATGCAGTTGTGCGTTATCTACGATCGCCTCGGCGATTACGAAAGGGCTTGCGCCTACAATATCAGGGCGGGAAAAATAAAGCCCGACAACGTCAATTATCTGAACAACGTAAAATACTTCCGGGAAAAACTCGGACGATGAGGTATAAAAAATATGCGTAAATTTACAATTCTCTTTTCGTGCTGTAACCCCTGCGGCTACGGCGGCGGATATAACTGCGGTTGCAACACCGGTTGCGGCAAAACGGTGTACGTCACATCCTTTACGGGTATAACCGGTCCCACTGGCGCGACGGGCGCAACGGGCGCAACGGGTCCCGCAGGCGCGACGGGCGCAACGGGCGCAACGGGTCCCGCAGGCGCGACGGGCGCAACCGGCGCAACGGGGCTTGCCGCCGCAATAGTGATAGGCACGGTTCAGACGGGCGAACCCGAAACCCCGGCTTCCGTCACCAATACGGGCACGCCCACAAACGCCGTGCTTAATTTCGTAATTCCCCGCGGCGCGACGGGCGCTACGGGTCCCGCAGGCGCGACGGGCGCAACGGGCGCTACGGGTCCCGCGGGTGAAACGGGCGCAACGGGTCCTACGGGCGAAACGGGTGTAACGGGCGCTACGGGTCCTACGGGCGCAACAGGTCCCGCGGGCGTTTCTCCCGTTGAGGTGGAAAGTCTGATAGCCGCAAACATTCCCGTTGCGGACGAAACTTCCCCCGTACCCCTTACGGGCGCGGCGGTACTTCCCGCAGGCGCGACGGGTATGACTGTCGGCGCGGACGCCGTCGTACTCAACGAGGCGGGTCCCTATGAAATAACTTACAATTTCGAAGGCGGCACGGGTGCTTCAGGTTCGCCTACGGTTTCGATAGCCGTAAACGGCGTGCCCGTGGCAAGCACCACGCGCGGCTTTGCAAACGGCGAAAGCGTGGGCGCAACTTACGTCTATCAGGCAACCCCGGGCGATTCCGTGTCAATCGTTTTGGACGACGCGGCGGGGCTTACGGGTTCCAATCTCAATTTCGCGGTAAAGCAATATACGGTAAACGCCGTCTGATTGCATAAACTTCGGCTTACGGGGCGCGTTTGCGCCCCGTAATACACCGCACCACAATATATTGTGTCTATAAAAATATTTTTTACTATATTTTGTATTTTTTCTGTTGACAAAAACAGAAACCCTTGTTATAATAAAATTCCCAAATAAATAAGGCCGTCGGCAACTGACGAGTTTGCGGAACACCGCAAGGAAGCCGTTCGGCGAGAAATTGTCGTTCGTCTGGGCTGTTTTCGGGGTTATACCCTAAAAACGGCTTTTTTAATCCTCGGTGTTTGCGATGCTCGGTTATATACATTCATTTGAAAGTTTCGGCACGGTGGACGGACCGGGAATACGCTTCGTCGTATTTATGCAAGGCTGCCCGATGCGCTGCAAATACTGCCACAATCCCGATACGTGGCAGGGCGGCGGAAAGGAAGTTTCCGCCGAAGAAGTTGCGGCAACCGCAATGAAGTACAAAAGCTATTTTGCGGGCGGCGGGGGCGTTACGGTAAGCGGAGGCGAACCGCTGTTGCAGATAGATTTCGTCACCGAACTTTTCGCAATTCTCAAAAAAAACGGCGTGCATACTGCGGTTGACACAAGCGGAATAACATTCGACGGATCGCGGCAGACTGTCGAAAAATTTTCAAAACTTCTCGGCGTGTGCGATCTGTTCCTTCTGGATATAAAGCATATCGAAAGGGACAAACATATTCAGCTTACGGGCAAGCCCAACGATAATCCTCTCTCCCTTGCAAAGTATCTTTCGGATAACGGCAAGGATATGTGGATACGCCACGTGCTTGTCACGGGATATACCGACGACGACTTATATCTTGAAAAACTTTCCCGCTTTATAGGCTCGCTTAAAACCGTAAAAAAGGTTGAAGTGTTGCCCTACCACGGAATGGGCGAAGCCAAGTACGAAAAATTGGGCATAAATTACCCCCTTAAAGGTATGGCTCCCCCTCCGAAGGAAAGAATAATAAACGCAAGGAGGATACTCGCACTTGAAAACAAATGACGGAGTAACTCTCGCGGCGGTCTACGGCGGCGGATGCGCCGCATGCGATATGGTACTGCCCGTTGCGGACGCCGTTGCGCGTACGTTGGGCATTCCCTTTACCCGCATAGACGCCGAAAAATGCGGCAAACTTTTAAACGGGCTGGGTATAACGCGCGTTCCCGCCGTCGCCCTCATAAAGGACGGCAAGGCGGTTGCGGAGTGTTACGGATACCAGCCGGAAGAAATTCTGCTTATCTGGGCGGAAGAAAAACTTAAATCACTTTAAAGAGGTAAACTTATGTTTTACGAGGCGTGGAAGGGCTTTCAGCCCGGCAAATGGACGGAAGAAGTTGACGTGCGCGATTTTATTCAGCGCAACTATACCCCTTACGAGGGCGAGGGCGATTTTCTTGCTCCGCCTACGGAAGCCACAAAAAAACTTTGGGGCGAAATTTTGCAACTTTCCAAACAGGAACGGGAAGCCGGCGGGGTGCTTGACGCGGATACTTCCGTCGTTTCCACGCTTACCTCTCATCCCGCGGGATATATAGACAAGGATCTCGAAAAGATCGTGGGCTTGCAGACAGACAAGCCCCTGCGCCGCGCTTTGCAGCCTTTCGGCGGCATAAAGATGGCGGAACAGGCGTTGCAGATGTACGGCTACACGATAGATCCGCACGTAAAGGAAATCTTCACAAAATACCGCAAGACGCACAACGACGGCGTGTATGACGCGTACACGCCCGAAATGCGCCGCGCCCGCCGCGCCCACATTCTCACGGGCTTGCCCGATACCTACGGCAGAGGCAGGATAGTAGGCGATTACAGAAGGGTAGCCCTCTACGGCGTGGATTTCCTGATAGAGTGTAAGGAGCGCGACAAACTGAATATGGACGGCGTTATGACGCCGGACAAAATCAGGGACAGGGAAGAGTTGGCGGAACAGATCAAGGCGCTTAAAAAATTAAAGGAAATGGCTGCCATATACGACAGGGACATTTCAAAGCCAGCCGAAACGGCTCAACAGGCTATACAGGCGCTGTATTTCGGCTATCTCGCCGCCGTAAAGGATCAAAACGGCGCGGCTATGTCGATAGGCAGAAATTCCACTTTCATAGATATTTACATCCAGCGCGATATCGAGAGGGGTATTCTTACCGAGCAGACCGCGCAGGAACTTATAGACCACTTCGTAATGAAGTTGCGCATTGTAAAATTTATGCGAATAAAGGAATATAACGAGCTGTTCTCCGGCGACCCCACGTGGGTAACCGAATCTATCGGCGGAATGGGGCTGGACGGCAGAACGCTTGTCACCCGTTCGTCTTTCAGGATACTTCACACCCTTGAAAATCTCGGTCCCGCGCCGGAACCCAATCTCACCGTCCTCTGGTCCAAAAATCTTCCGCAGGGCTTCAAGCGTTTCTGCGCGGCAACTTCCATAAAAACTTCGGCTATACAGTACGAAAGCGACGATCTGATGCGCCCCGAAATGGGCGACGATTATTGCATAGCCTGTTGCGTAAGCTGTATGCGCGTGGGCAAGGATATGCAGTTCTTCGGCGCAAGGGCAAACCTCGCAAAGTGCCTGCTGTATGCGATAAACGGCGGCAAGGACGAGGTTGAAAAGGACAAGGTTACGGGTAAGGCGTTGCAGGTTTCGCCCGAATACGCGCCCATTACGGGCGACGGTCCGCTTGACTTCGAGGAAGTTAAAAGCAAGTACGAACAGATGATGACGTGGCTTGCAAACCTGTACGTAAACACCTTAAACCTCATACATTACATGCACGACAAGTACAGTTACGAAGCGCTTGAAATGGCGTTGCACGATACGAAGGTAAGAAGGTTTTTCGCCACGGGCATAGCCGGATTGTCCTGCGCGGCGGATTCGCTGTCCGCGATAAAGTACGCCAAAGTATATCCCGTCCGCAACGAAGAGGGGATAGCGGTGGATTTCAGGATAGAGGGCGAATATCCCACCTACGGCAACAACGACGACAGGGCGGACGAGCTGGCGGTATGGCTTGTAAAAACTTTTATGAATAAAATAAAAAGTTGCTACACCTATCGCGAAAGCGTGCCCACAACGTCCATTCTCACCATCACAAGCAACGTGGTTTACGGTAAAAAGACGGGCAACACGCCCGACGGCAGAAGGGCTGGCACGCCCCTCGCGCCCGGCGCAAACCCTATGCACGGCAGGGACAAAAACGGCGCCCTCGCCTCGCTTGAATCGGTTGCAAAACTTCCGTACGACTACGCGAGGGACGGTATTTCAAACACGTTTTCGATAACCCCCAATTCTTTGGGTAAAGACGAATAAATATCAATATATATTCAAACTTTTCAAATTCAGGAGGAAAATTTTATGTCACAGAAAGTAGATAATCTCGTAAATATGCTTGATGCGTACGTCGCCGACGGCGGGCATCATCTTAACGTAAACGTATTCGACAGGGAAACCCTTCTCGACGCGCAGGCGCATCCCGAAAAGTATCCGCAGCTTACGATAAGGGTTTCGGGTTATGCCGTAAACTTCAATAAACTTACAAAGGAACAGCAGGACGACGTAATTTCCCGTACCATTCATCAAAGTTTTTGATAAAATCCCCGCGCCGCGGGGATTTTTTTTATAAAAAACGGCTTACGTATTGACGAAAGTTGCCCGAGGTGGTAAAATATGTCTATGAAAACGTGTTTAAACGTCGTTGGTGCGGCAATAATCAAGGAAGGCAAAGTGCTTGCTTTGCGCCGCTGTACGGGCAGTACAGAGGTAATACATAAATTTGAATTCGTCGGCGGAAAGATTTCCGCGGGCGAACAGCCGAAGGAAGCGTTGGCAAGGGAAGTGCGGGAAGAACTGCACGCCGAAATTTCCGTTGGCGAAAATTTGGGCAAAATCCGCTACGAATATCCCGAATATTTCGTAAATTTATCGGTATATGTTGCGGAATTGCTTTCCGATTTTTCGCTTACCGAACACGAGGAAGCCAGATGGGCGGATTGTTCTTCGCTTGACGCTTCCGATTGGGCGCCCGCGGACAGGGCGTTTATAAATATCCTCAAAAAAGGGGTAATAACTTACGGAAACGTGGGAAGCGAGGCGGACGCCGCAAAAGTTACCTGTATCGCCGAAAAGGTTATGCACGAAGCGTTTGACGACCTCGCCGCGGCAGGGCAGATTGACTATATGATAGGTCTGTTTCTCACGCCCGAAAAGATAAGGGAAAATATCGCCGAAAAACAGTATTCCTACCGCATCATATATCTCAACGGCGAGGCGGCGGGCTTTTACGCGCATTGCCCCGCGCAGCAGATATCCCCGCAGTGGCAGGGGCTGTATCTTTCCAAAATGTACCTTTTGCCCTTTGCAAGGGGTAAAAAGATAGCAAGCAAGATAATTTCTTCTATGCGCCGCCCCATATATCTCACCGTAAAACGCAACAACACGTCGTCGATAAATCTGTATAAACATCTCGGCTTTAAGATAATACAAAGCGTGGATACGGATATAGGCGGCGGATATACCCTCGATAATTTCGTAATGTGCCTCAAATGATATATACTTTGGTAAGCGGCGCAACGGGCGTTCTCGGCGGCTGTTTCTGCCGCGCGCTTGCCGCGCGGGGCGAAAATCTTTTTATCACCGGCAGAAGCGCGGATAAACTTATTTGTTTGCAACGTCAATTGACCGCGGAATATCCCGCGATAAACGTACTTTTTCACCCGTGCGATTTAAGCGACGACGGGCAGGTTGAAGCCCTGTTCAAAGCCGCGGAAAATCTCGTTTTCGGCGCGGTTTACAATGTGGCGGGCGCCGACGTGCAAAAGCCGTTTGAGGAATATACCGCCGACAAAATCCGTTTTCAGATAAGGGGCACTTTCGAGGGGGCGGCGCTTTTAACGTTTTTTGCGCTTTCCCACCGCGCGGAAAAACTGCAGATAGTAAACGTTTCAAGCGTGTGCGCGCAGAGGGCTATGCCGTATTTTGCGCTTTACGCCGCAAGCAAGGCGGCGCTTGACAGGCTGTCTTACGCGCTCTCGTACGAACTTTCCGAAAAGAATTGTTCGGTGACGTGCGTGTTGCCGGGCAGTATAAAAACCCGCGCGGACGTGCGGGAATATATTCAAAGTTTGGGTCGTTTCGCCCGTAAATCGGCAAAATCGCCGGAATGGGTGGTTGAAAAGACCCTCAAAGCCGCCGCGCGCGGCAAGCGCAGGGTTATACTCGGCGCGCACAACAAGTTTTTGAATTTCGCGCTTAAATTTGCGCCCCGCGGCATACAGATGAAATTTATATCCCGCCGTTGGCGGAAGACGCGTAAGGACGCGTTCTGAAAAGAAAAGGCAGGTTAAAATGAGTAAAGCAGATCTGATTTTTATCGATAACATACGCGACATTCTCGAAAACGGCGTATGGGATACCGACAGGGAAGTTCGCCCCCGCTGGGCGGACGGCACGCCCGCGCACACCGTAAAAAAATTCGGCATAGTGAACAGGTACGATCTCCGCGAAGAATTTCCCGTGCTTACTATACGCCGCACTTTTTACAAGTCGTGCGTGGACGAGCTGCTTTGGATATGGCAGAAGAAGAGCAACAACGTAAAGGATCTTAATTCCGGCATCTGGAACCAGTGGGCGGACGAAAACGGTTCGATAGGCAAGGCGTACGGCTATCAGCTCGGCGTAAAACACATTTACAAAGAGGGCGAATTCGATCAGGTGGACAGGGTTTTGTTCGACCTGAAAAACAACCCAGCCAGCCGCAGGATTATGACTAATATCTATACATTTGCGGATCTGCACGAAATGAATCTCTATCCGTGCGCATATTCCATGACGTTCAACGTTTCGGGCAACGTGCTTAACGGCATACTTAACCAGCGTTCCTGCGATATGCTTACCGCAAATAATTGGAACGTGGCGCAATACGCAACCCTCCTCGTGATGATGGCGCAGGTTTCGGGCTTGCAGGCGGGCGAACTCGTCCACGTAATAGCGGACGCGCACATCTACGACAGACACGTGGATATGGTAAAGGACGTCATCTCGCACGAACCTTTGCCCGCGCCCACGCTGGAAGTTGATAAAAGCGTCACCGATTTTTACGATTTTAAGGTGGACAGCTTTAAACTTGCAAACTACCGTTATAACAATAAAAAATATACTATTCCCGTCGCGGAGTGATTATGAAAGCTATTTTACATGCGGACAGCAAATGGGGCATAGGCAAAAGCAATTCGCTTATGTTTTCCATCCCAGCGGATATGAAATTTTTCCGCGAAACCACCACGGGCAACGTCGTGGTGATGGGCTCCAACACTTTAAAGTCCTTCCCGGGCGGCAAGCCGCTTAAAAACAGGGTAAATATCGTCCTGTATCCGGGCGGCGAAAGCCGCGAAGATTGCATTGTGGTGCAAACTTTGGAAAAGCTGTTTGAGGAAATAAAAAAATACCCGCCGGAAAGCGTGTACGTTATAGGCGGGGCAATGATGTATAAAACGCTTTTGCCGTACTGTTCGGAAGTGCTTGTAACAAAGGTGCTTGCGGACGGCGGCGCGGACGCCTTTTTTGAAAATCTCGACGAAAATCCGTCCTTCGAACTTATCGAAGAAAGCCCTCCGCAGATAACAAACGGATACACGGTGATCTTCACAAAGTACAAAAATCTTCATCCTCTCGCAATATGAAAGTTTCTTCACGCATAGTCGTCCTCGTCGCCGTAATCGCCCTGTGCCTTCTTACGGCTTTGGGGACGCTGTTTTTTCTATCGGGTTGGGGAGTATTGGTAAAGGTCGTGTTTTACGCCGTTTCCGCGGCAGGCATTGCCGCGGGCATAACCTTTTTCTTCCTCAAAAGGGACGCGCTTTTAAAAAGCGCGTTTATCCTCGTGCTTTTCGCCGCGTTCGTGTGGGCGGGTTTCGCCGCGCTTTCGGCTGTGGGCAAACTCAACGAATATCCCTCCGACGAAGCGAAAATAAACCGCCTTGTGGAAATGATACGTTCCGCGGGCAGTTGGGGGATGGCGGTATACGTGTTCGTGCAGATATTGCAGGTGGTAATTTTGCCCCTGCCCGCGCTGGTATGCTATCTGCCGGGCGTGCGCATCTGGGGCGCGGGAACGGCAACTTTGCTGGCTTCCGCGGGCGTGCTTACAGGCTCCGCGCTGTGTTACGCCCTCGGCAGGTTCGTGGGCAAACGCGCGGTGATATGGATAGCGGGGAAGGAGAACACCGAAAAATATTCGGCTTATATAGCGGGACGCGGCAAATTCATATTCGTGCTTATGCAAATTCTGCCGTTTTTCCCGGACGACATACTTTGCCTCGCGGCGGGGCTGACGGCGATGAATTTCGCCTTCTTCGCCGCGGTTATGATAATTGTCCGCCCCGCGATAATTGCAATGTACTGCTATTTCGGCAGCGGCGCGCTTATCCCGTTCCACGGTTGGGGCATACCCGTCTGGATAGCCATTTTCGCCGTCTGCATCGCGCTTGCGGTACTCTCTTTCAAGTATCAGGACAAAATAGAAAAAAAGTTGGTCGGAATTTTTACCCGCCGCAAAGCCCGCCCCAAAACATCCGAAGCGGAAGAAAATGCGTCGGATGAGGGCGACGGCGCCACGGCAAAAGACGCGGAAATTATCGTCGCTTCGGGTGAAAATGTCGAAAAACCGCCCGAACCGCAAAAAAATACCGACAAAAAACCGTAATTTTTCGGGAATATGAAAACTGTGTGAAAATTTAATAAGTTATTCTATTGACTTATCCGATAATTTCATTTATAATTAAACCGATAACTTTCGGAGAGGGGTACCCCTCGTTGCGCCTTGCGGCGCAACGCAACAACCCTTCAATGCTTGTTAAATTCAAACGGAGGTAGTTAAATGGCAGTTGCGGGTTTGATACTCGGCATAATCTCGCTTATATGCGGATTTGTAGGTATAGCGGTTCCTTATTTGCCTTTCGGCACTCTCATTCTCGGTATTGTGGGGCTTGTGCTTTCCATTGCGGGCGGTAAAAGACTTCATGCCCAAGGTCAGCCTCAAGGTATAGCTACGGCAGGTCTCGTCATAGGTATTATCGCGGTAGTTGTAAACGGCATTACGGCTGTAACTTGCACTATCTGCGCTTTATGGTTGGCTGCGGTGGACGACGCTGTGAACAATACGGCGGCGCTTGTAGCGTCTTTGGTCGCTTAAATTTTGCAGGTTAAGGGCAGTGGCTTCGCGTCACTGCCTTTTTCATATACGGTATGAAACCTTATTTCACTGTTTTCGGCAGAGAATTTGCCTATTACGGAATATTGATGATGGCGGGCTTTCTCGTTGCGGGCGCCGCCGCGGTTTTTCGCGGCAAAAAATACGGGTTGCCCGTTTTCGATACCGTTTCCGCGGCTTGCTTTGCCGCCGGCGGCGGAATTATCGGCGCAAAACTGCTGTGCGTAATAACGTCTATCCCCCAACTTGCCGAAGGTACGGTGAAGATAGCCGATCTGCTCCGCGGCGGCTTCGTGTTCTACGGCGGGCTGATAGGGGGCATATGCGGCATTTTGCTGTACGCCGGGATTTTCAAACTGAATTTTTCCGAAATGTTCGACGTTTTCGCCGTCAGCGTTCCGTTGGGGCACGCCTTCGGCAGAGTGGGTTGCTTCCTCGCGGGCTGTTGCTACGGCGTTGAATATTCCGGCGCGCTTTCTGTAACGTATCCGCAAATATACGCGCAATACGGCACGCCCGCGGGCGTAAGCCTGTTGCCCGTACAGCTTATCGAAAGTTTCTCTCTGCTCGTTTTGTACGCCGCGCTTGAAATATTGTTGTACAAAAGCAAAAAAAAGGGGCTTACCCTTTCGGTTTATTTAATTTGTTATCCCGTTTTGCGCTTCACGCTGGAATTTTTCCGCGGCGATTCCGTACGCGGCGCGTGGGGCGGGCTTTCCACGTCGCAGTGGATAAGCCTCGCGCTGTTCATAGCGGGGATATGCGTTTTGCTTTACGCGCTTTTCCGTCCGCAATGCGCGGATAAACCCTCTGACGGAGGGGAAGAGTACCTGCGGGAGGCGCGCCGCCGTATGGGCGCGGACGAATACAGGAAGTAAAACGTAAGCACAAGGCGATTTTTTCACCGTGTCATTGCGCAGTTTGCCGTCATAAGATATAGTAACTGATATTTTACGGCGGAGAAACAAAGTGCAATGGCTTTTTAATTTACGGGGTTGGCAGCAGGCGCTTATCGCCACGGCGTTCACATGGGCAATGACCGCGGCGGGCGCGCTGCTCGTTTTCTTTTGCAAAAAAATTTCACGCAGGGCTTTTGCGGCAATGATGAGCGCGGCGGCGGGCATAATGCTTGCTTCAACTTTTTTTTCGTTGCTTTTGCCCGCTGAACAGCTCGCCCGCAATTATCCGTACCTCGTCATAACGGGCGGATTTATCCTCGGCGGCGGGCTTATCGTTGTTACGGATATGGCGGTAAACCGCCTGAAAGTGTTTAAGGGCGAGGGCAAGCGCGGTTGCGCGGTTATGTGCGTTGCGGTTACCATGCACAACATACCGGAAGGGCTTGCCGTGGGCGTAGCTTTCGGCGCGCTGGCGGCGGGCGATTCGGCGGGCGCGGTTTCGGCGGTGATGCTTGCCGTGGGCATAGGTATACAAAATTTTCCCGAGGGAATGTGCGTAGCGTTTCCCCTCCGCGCAAACGGCGCGGGCAGGTTCAAGTCCTTTATGGCGGGGCAGTTTTCGGGCGCGGTGGAAATAGCCGCGGGCGTGCTGGGCGCCGTAGCGGTATCGTTTACGCAGGGCATTTTGCCGTGGGCGCTTTCGTTTTCCGCCGGCGCAATGCTTGCGGTGGTATGTTCGGAACTCGTGCCGGAAAGTTTTTCCGTGGATAAAAAAATCGCCACGGTGGGCGTAATTCTCGGGTTCGCCCTGATGATGTTCCTCGACGTGGCTTTCGGTTGAATAAATAGTTACGTATTCCGCAAAATATTTTTATGATAACTTTACGGAAAAAGGACTACGATTTATCCCGCCGCGACGAAAGGGAAAGCTATGTAAAGCCCGTCTCCGCCGGAGGCGAAAAAAATTGACGGGTAAAACTTCCGAAAATTATAACGTAAATTACCTGCGTTACGTAAAAACGCAGGACCCGCCCACAAAACATTTCAAAAACTGCCTTGCGGCGTTCGGCGTGGGCGGGCTTATCTGCTGTATCGGGCAGTTCATCCGCTATCTTCTGGAATACGCGGGGTTAAGCGGGGACGAGCTTGCCGGTTCCACGTCGGTTATTCTCATTTTCCTCGGCTGTCTGCTTACGGGCTTCGGAGTGTACGACAGGATAGGCAGGTATGCGGGCGCCGGCTCGATAGTTCCTATAACAGGCTTTGCCAACAGCGTAACTTCCCCCGCGATTGAGTTCAAAACGGAAGGGTGGATATACGGAATGGCGGCAAAAATGTTCACCGTCGCGGGCGCAATAATAGTTTTCGGCGTGTGTTCGGGCGTTATCGTAGGTATAATTTATTATTTTTTATGAGTAAATTCGGCAATACATTGTTTTTTGAAAATCCGCCCGTTATAGCCTCGTTCGCTTCGGTATGCGGCAGTAAGGAAAAGCAGGGCGCAATAGGCGCGTTTGCGGACGTCGCTCTCGACGACGATATGTACGGCGAAAGCACGTACGAAAAAGCGGAATGTAAAATGCTTACCAAAGCCATTTCCGTCGCCATCGAAAAGGGTGGCTTCGAGGAACGCGATATCGACGTGCTTATCTCCGGCGATCTGCTTAACCAGATAATTTCGGCGGGTTTTGCCGCAAGGGATTATCCATTCCCTTTTTTGGGCGTGTATTCCGCCTGCTCTACCATGAGCGAAAGTATTATGCTTGCCGCAATGATGGCTTCGTCGGGGCATATATCAAGGGCAATCGCCGCAACGGGCAGCCATTTCGCCTCCGCGGAAAGGCAGTACAGATACCCGCTTGAATTGGGCTGCACCCGCCCTCCGCAATCGCAATGGACGGTTACGGGCGCGGGCGCAACGCTTATTTCTTCCGCGGGCGACGGGGTAAAGATAACCTGCGCCACTATGGGCAGGGTGTGCGATTACGGCGTAACCGACGTAAACAATATGGGCGCGGCAATGGCGCCCGTTAGTGCTATTATTACACCATAACATACGGTGATTGCATACTTAACGTAAAAAAATTTCGGGGGTGGTAAACTTAAAATTCAATATCGCCTGTGTTAAAAGCGGCGGGATAACCCGCCGCTTTTCCGTAGCGGTTTTTTGTTCATATTTCGCACACTTTGAGGCAGACTAAACAGAGAATATCCAAAATTCAAAAATTATATAATTCTGTTGATTTTTATTTTTCTATATTGTATAATAGTGTCCGTAGAAGTGTGTCAATATAATCGAAGATTTAAAGGTTGCAAGCAAAGTTAACAATTATCTGTAAAATCAAAGATATGTATTTTGATGTTGTGTATTAGGCAAAATTTTAAAGGTTTAATACAGTGCAATAAAATTTATATTTAAAAAATCCGGTGGAACTTTTATCACAACAAATTTTAAATAAACAATATAGCGGTCGTAAAAGATATGGAATCGGGAAAAAAACGAATTTGGATAATAAATCAGTATGCATCGTGGCGCAGTTTGGCAACAAGACAAATTAAGATGTGTAATATTTTAAAAGAACATAATTACGATGTAACCGTTATTTGCGGAAGTTTTGTCCATAAAATAGGTAACGATTTGCTGAACGATAACGAAAAGTTTAAGTTTATGGAAATCGAAGGGGCAAATTTTTTGGTTATCAAGTCAAAAAAATACGAAGGTAACGGTATAGGCAGAATTTTGGCAACTTTAAAATTCCAGAAAGACGTTTTAAAAGTTACAAAAAAAATGCCTAAACCCGACATAGTTATTTCCGATTACGTGGGGTTATTCGGCAATAAGTTTTTAAAATTCAAAACAAAATACGGCGCGCAGTTTATTACGGACGTTTTGGATCTATGGCCGGAAACATTTGTTGATATGGGCGTTTTAAAACGCAACAGCATCGTTACAAAAATTTTATATAATTTAGAGCATAAAGCCTATCGCATAGCAGACTACTGCATTTTTTCTTTTGAAGGCGGCGCAGATTACTTTATCGAGAAAAAGTGGGATAAGCAAAACGGAGGCGATTTAGATGTTTCCAAAGTTTTGTACATAAATAACGGCGTTGATCTGAACGAGTTTAATTACAATAAAAACAATACGGTTTTAGAGGACGAAGATTTAAATTCGGATAAATTCAAAGCAGTTTATTTGGGTTCGATAAGCGACGCCAATAATGTTAAACTTATAGTAGACGCGGCTAACATTCTTAAAGATAATAAAAATATAATCTTTTTGATTTACGGCGATGGAAGTCGAAAAGAGGAACTTGAAAAGTATTGTAAAGATCTTAATTTGGAAAATATAAAATTCAAGGGCAGACTGGATATAAAATATGCGCCAAACGTATTGTCGCGCGGTGATTTGAATCTGTTCAATTTTGCGAATATGCCATTGTTGAGATTCGGATGCAGTCCAAATAAATTATTTATGTATTTGGCATCAGGGAAACCCATCTTATCATCGGTAAGTCCCAAATATGATATTGTAGCCAATAAAGAGTGCGGTATAGTAGTTGAAAACAATGCAAAATCTTTTGCGGATGGGATTTTAAAGTTCAGCAAGATAAGCAAGGATGAATATAACAGGTATTGCGAAAATTGCAAATTGACGGCGGAAGAATTCGATTATAAAAGGATGATCGAAAAAGTTTTATTGCCGAAATTGAGAGGCTGAGTATGGTAAATATATCTGTTTTCGGTTTTTACGGTTCCGGATCTTCGGCAGTAATAGATTTTTTGCGTGAGTTCGATAATGTCGGCGTTGCTTTGGATAAAAATCGTAAGGGAGTGTTAAGACCATATGAACATTTTCCTTTTGTATCAAGCGGAGGATTATTTGAATGTTGTTCGCTTTTGACAAGCGTAAACAGTATTCACAATTCCGACAAGATAATAAATAATTTTATCAAATGCAATAAACGCCTGTATGATTATGATTTCGGCTCGTTTGGCTCATATAAAAAATTACTCGGCGAAGATTATATGCGGGCGACATATGATTTTGTAGATGATATCGGTGCAAAAATCAGTGGTAGCGTATCTATCGAGCACAAAAAGAAAGTAAGATTTTCTTTGATAATGTGTATTTTGCAACTCGGCGCGAAAATTGTCTATAAGCGCCCCGTATATAAATGGGGCAAGAAGAACGTTATGGATAAAGAGCCGACATATTACGCGCTGCCTTCGGAAGAAGAGGTATATGCGGCGGCGAGGAAGTTTGTTTCGCATTATTTTGAAATGTGTGCCCAGGATAACAAAGAGGCGATGATTTACGATCAGCTTTTATGTCCCCAACATACCGATCTGATAGAAAAATATTTTGACGATAATTTCAGGGCTATAGCCGTAGAGCGCGATCCGCGGGATATATATTCGATGAACAAATACTTTTGGTCTAAACCGCCTTACAGTATATCCGGCGCGCCGTTGCCGTCCGGTATAGACGAATTTTGTGCATATTGGAAAGATAACCTTAATTATAACCGTAATGTAAAAAATCTGCTTGTAGTAAAGTTTGAAGATCTTATCTATAAATACGAAGAGACTACGGCGAAAATTCTTGAATTTATCGGGCTGGATAAAAAACATCACGTATCCCCTTACAAATATTTTAATCCGGAGTATTCCATTAAAAATACGCAAAGTTTCTTGATGAACGATATTACCAAAGCCGAGGCGAAAGAGGTTGAAAAAAGGATGGGTGAATATGTTTATCCTTTCCCTTATGAGATAAAACCTTCGTATAAAGATATGTTCGATGATACCAAAGAAGCAATTGATAAATTCGGAGGAAAAAAGAAATGACAAAAGTATGTCATATAATTTCCGGGCACGATACAAACGATATCCGCGTTTTTCAGAAAGAGTGTGTTTCGCTTGCGAAAGAGGGTTATGACGTTACGCTGTTGTGTTCCGATGCGAAGGGCGATAGAGAAATAAACGGTGTAAAAATATCTTCGATAGCAAAAAATCCTAAAAGTCGTTTAAGCAGGTTTTTGTTTTCCACCAAATCGTTTTATAAAAAAGCAAAACAAATAGATGCCGAAATTTATCATATTCATGAACCTTTTTTGCTCGGCGTCGGTAAAAAATTGAAAAAGAAAGGGAAGAAAGTGATTTTCGACAGTCATGAAGATTATCCTTCTTTCTTATTGGAAAAAGAATACATTCCTAAAATTTTCAGAAAAATTGTTTCGCGGCATTACGAAAAGAAAGAGAGAAAAATTGTTTCCCGTTTTGATGCGGCTGTAGGTGTTACGCCTAATTTGGTCAACAGGTTAAAACAATTTCAAAGCAATACTGTTTTATTGACAAATTATCCTATTTTGATAAATAACTTGCCCGATCCTCAATTAGATAAAAAACAGATAGTTTTTGCCGGGCAAATAGAACGTGTGTGGAAAGTTGACAATGTAATTAAAGCAATTAACGGTATTGATGAAGTAAATTTTGAAATAAGAACACGTAGCTTTGACGCCTCTTATTTTAAAGACCTTCAAACTCTTCCGGGGTGGAAGAAAGTCAATTTTGCCGAAAATGCCACACACGATGAGGTTATGCAGCTTTTATCGGAATCATATTGCGGAATAGCTATCATAGACTATTGCCGGAATATGGGGGGTAAAGACGGCACCTTGGGTTGTAACAAATTATTTGAATATATGATGGCGGGGATACCCGTGTTGTGTACGGATTTCAAATTATGGCAAAATTTAATAGATGAATACAAATGCGGTATTTGTGTGGATCCAAACGATGTCGAAGCCATAAAACAAGCGCTTGAATTTCTGTTTGAAAATAAAGAGTTGGCGATTGAGATGGGTATGAACGGCAGAAGGGCTGTTAGGGAAAAATACAATTGGGACATTGAAAAAATCAAACTTTTGGATTTATATAAAAATTTGGCTTGATTACGTATTGTAGTTGCAATCAAATTAAAAAGGAAAGAAATTATATGAAAATTACAGTGGCAGGCATAGGTTATGTAGGGCTTTCAAACGCGGTGTTGCTTTCGCAACATCACGAAGTTACCGCCGTAGATATTTCAGAGGAAAGGGTCAACCTTATAAATTCGGGAAAATCTCCTATTGTCGACCGTGAAATCGAAGAATATCTTGCAACAAAAAAACTTAATCTTTGCGCAACGACTGACGATAACGCATACAGTAACGCGGATTATGTTGTTATCAGTACGCCTACAAATTACGATGAAGATAAAAATTATTTCGATACAAGTTCGGTTGAACAGGTTATCGGAAAAGTTGTTGTAACAAATAAAAATGCTACGATAGTAATAAAATCTACAGTTCCCATAGGGTTTACAAACCGCATGATAGAAAAATTTGGGTATAAAAATATAATTTTTTCACCCGAATTTCTTCGTGAAGGCAAAGCTTTATACGATAATTTATATCCCGCCCGAATTATAGTAGGCGTCAATCTCGACGATCCGGAAATAAAGGCGCGGGCGACGCGCTTTGCGGAATTGCTTGCGGAAGGCGCTGTAAAGACAGATATTCCGCGCCTGATATTAAACGCAAAAGAAGCGGAAGCGGTCAAGTTGTTTGCAAATACTTATCTTGCGGTACGCGTTGCGTATTTCAACGAACTCGATACCTATTGCCAGATGAAAGGGCTTGACGCATCGCAAATAATAAGCGGCGTATGCATGGACGGCAGAATAGGCAATTTTTATAATAACCCTTCTTTCGGTTACGGCGGCTATTGCCTTCCTAAAGATACTAAACAACTGAAAGCCGATTTCGGCGATATTCCGCAAAATATGATTTCCGCAGTTGTGCAGGCAAACGATACCCGCAAAAAATTTATAGCGGAACAGATTATCGCCCAAAGCGGGTTTGAAAAAAACAAAAACGCGATAGTTGGTATTTATCGCCTGACTATGAAGTCAAAGTCGGATAATTTCAGACAAAGCGCAATTCAGGGTGTAATAGGGATTTTGAAAAGTCGCAACGTACAGCTTCTCATTTACGAGCCGATGTACCGTGAAGATAAATTTATGGACATAAGCGTTACGGACGATTTGCAAAAATTCAAGGACGAAGCCTCAATAATAGTCGCAAACAGATTCGAAAGCAATTTGTCCGATGTAGCCGAAAAGGTCTATTGCAGAGATATATATCACGAAAATTAAGTTTTGCAATACATTTATGCCGAGGGCTTTTATATGCAAGATGTGTTTATACATGAATCAAGTTATGTGGACGAACCGTGCGAAATAGGTAGCGGTACAAAAATATGGCACTTTTCGCATATAATGAGCGGTTCAACGATAGGCGAACATTGTAATATAGGACAGAATGTCGTGATTTCTCCGGGCGTGCGTCTTGGGAAAAATGTAAAAATACAGAATAATGTTTCGGTGTATACAGGCGTAGAATGTGAAGATAATGTATTTTTGGGTCCGAGTTGCGTTTTTACCAATGTTATAAATCCTCGGAGCCATATATGCAGGAAGAACGAATTCAGAAAAACTCTTTTAAAAGAGGGTTGCAGTATAGGCGCAAACAGCACGATAGTGTGCGGTCACACTATAGGGAAATACGCCCTTGTCGGTGCAGGTAGCGTTGTTACAAAAGATATACCCGATTACGCGCTTGTTATGGGGAATCCCGCCCGAGTACGCGGATATGTTTGCTACTGCGGAAATAAACTTGATTTTATTAATGATAAGGCGCAATGCATTTGCGGTAAAAAATATATTAAAAACAATGATAAGGTTGAAGAGATAAATTTGTAAGTCGGGAGTTTTAAGCGATTTGCATAAAATTATCAAACTTACTAAATCGACTATCATCGCGAAATATAAGGAGAAAACTAATGGAATTTATTGATTTGGGCAGGCAGTACAAAGCGTTGAAAGATAGAATTGACGGGCGCATCGCAAATGTCCTCGGGAGGGCGCAATTCATAAACGGCGACGAGGTACGCGAACTTGCGGAAAAACTTGCCGCTTATTGTTCGAGGAAATACTGCTTAACATGCGCAAATGGCACGGACGCGCTGACGCTCGCGCTCAGATGCCTCGGGGTCGGGGAAGGCGACGCCGTTTTTGTGCCCGATCTCACTTTCTTTGCAAGCGCGGAAACGGCAGCGTTGGCAGGCGCGACCTGTGTGTTTGTGGACGTTGATAAAAGGACGTTTAACCTCGACGCGGTAAAACTCGAAAACCGCATACGTCAGGTTATCGCCGAGAAAAAACTCAAACCAAAGGCAATAATCGCAGTGGATTTGTTCGGCTTGCCCGCGAATTTCCCCGAAATAAGAAAAGTCGCCGACAAATACGGATTGCCGATAATAGAAGACGCGGCGCAGGGCTTCGGCGGAAGCATAAACGGCAAGCGCGCTTGCTCGTTCGGAGATATATCCACAACATCGTTTTTCCCCGCAAAGCCTTTGGGTTGTTACGGCGACGGCGGCGCGGTATTTACCGATAACGAAGATTATTATAAATTAATGGCTTCGCTCGCTTTTCACGGTAAGGGGTCGCACAAATACGATAACGTGCGCATAGGCTACAATTCCCGGCTTGACACAATACAGGCAGCGGTATTGCTTGAAAAATTGAAAGCGTTCGACGACTACGAGCTGACCGACAGAAACAAAATCGCCGCAAAATACGATTCGTATCTTAAAGATAAGTTTACTACGCCCCTTATTCCCGAAAACTTCCAAAGCAGTTGGGCGCAGTATACGTTGATTCTCGACGACGAAAATGAAAGGGATAATTTGCAGAAACACCTGAACGCAAACGGTATTCCGACAATGATATATTATCCCATTCCAATGCACGCCCTGAAAGCATTTGAAGATATAAAAACTCCGTCGGAAGAAATTGAGGTTGCTACAAAACTCACAAAAACGGTGTTAAGCGTGCCGATGCACCCTTATCTTAAAGATGAAGAGATAAAGTTTATCTCTTTGAAAGTATTGGAAACAAGATAATTTGAACGAGTAAATGCTATGAGTGTATATTTGCCGAAATCAAAAATCAATATTCTTCTTACTTCGGCAGGCGGGTCTACGGGGACGTATTTAATCCGCTTACTGAAAAAGTGCCTCGGAGAAAAAGCCAAAGTTGTTGCGGTGGATGCAAATAATAATGTGCCCGCAAAAGTGCTTGCGGACAGCTTTTACGTTGTTCCGAAGCTTTCAGACGAAAGGCGTTATTTGTCTGTATTGGGCGATATCGTCGAAAACGAAAAAATTACGCATATGATTCCCGTCACGTCGTACGATATGAATTTTTATTCCGCGCATTCTTGTTTCGAAAGCGTGAAGCGGTTTATCGTCCGGGGGGGGGTAAACACAATTCTCAGTGATAAACGGAAAAGCTACGGCTTTTTGGCGGAACTCGGCGTGCGAGTTCCGAAATGTTATGACATAACGCCGAATACCGAAGAATACCCGTTGTTTTTAAAACCTTGCCGCGGTTCGGGAAGTAAAGGTACGCAAAAGATAAACAGCAGCGAAGAATTTGAGTATTGGAAAGGAAAATCGCCCGATTCTATGTTTATGGAATTTTTAGAAGGCGAAGAGTTTACGGTAGACTGTCTCTTCGGTGGAGACGGCAAAAGCCTCGGATATTTTAACCGTCGCCGCGAGAAAACCGTTTCGGGCGGTGCGGTGGTAACTACAGCGGTATGCGATAACGAAACATTATTACCTATAATTCATACTTTGGAAAAAACGGGTAAGTTGCGCGGTCCGGTAAATTTTCAGTATATTAAAGATTCCGGCGGACAACCGGTTGTTTTCGACTTCAATACACGTTTTGCTTCCGGCGGCTTGCCGTTGGCTGTCGAGTGCGGATTTAATATCCCGTTGAAACTTATCGAGCTTATGGATACGGGGGAAACAGAACTTTATCGTCAGACAGGTGAAACTGATGGCATAACTATGATACGTTATTATGACGAATTGTTCGTGCGTAATGCAAAATGACGGTTTACTTTGATTTTGACGGAACTCTTGTTGACGTATGGAAAAGATACTATAAAGTTCTTAAATCATATCTTTCTTTAAAAGGTTATGAATGCGGCGGAACAATTGAAGAATATAAACGCGAAAAACTTCGTTTAAAAAAGGATCACCTCGTGGCGGAAACATTGTGGAATGCCCGAATAGATATCGACGATTATCTGAATTATAAACGCGATATGTTGGAAACGGATGAATTCCTTCGCCTTGATTGTCCGGTCGGAGATTTTAAAGAAATAGCCTTGGAACTGCGCAATAGAGGTTACGGAATTGTTTTGCTGTCTTTAAGAAGAAAGCCAAAGATGCTGTATAAAGAGTTGAAAAGGCTCGGTTATATAGAATGTTTTGACGAAATAGCGGTAATTGATCCCGAAAATGGGAAAAAAGCCGAATGGCTTTTCAAAAGAGTAAGAAAAGGCGATGTTTTGGTTGGCGACAGCCTCGGCGACATACAAACCGATATAAGCGGAGTTAATGCGTTTTTTGTGAAAACGGGGCTGAATTTATTCGATGAAGTATTCCTTCGCGAGAAAGGTATTATTACGATAAAAGATTATACGGAAATTTTAGGAGAATTAATATGAAATATGCTCTTATAGGTTGCGGCAGGATTTCTACAAATCATATAAAAGCCGCCGTAAACAACAAGTTGGAAATAGTCGCGGTTTGCGACGTAATACCCGACCGTATGCAGGGCGTTCTGTCAAAGCACGGGCTTGAAAACGATAAATCGATTGCCCGCTATACCGATTATAAAAAAATGATAGCGGAGCACCCCGAACTGCAACTTATCAGTATCGCGACGGAAAGCGGATTGCACGCCGAAATCGCCCTTTACTGTATTGAAAAGGGCATAAATGTGATTATCGAAAAGCCGATGGCTATGAGCATTGCGGACGCGGAAAAGATAATCGAATTGTCCGCAAAGAAAGGCGTTAAAGTTTCGGCGTGCCATCAAAACAGGTTTAATATCGCCGTTCAGCAGACCCGCCGCGCTTTGGAAGAGGGAAGATTCGGTAAAATTTCTCATGCTTCTATAAATGTGCGTTGGAACAGGGGTAAAGATTACTATGATCAAGCAAAGTGGCGCGGTACGTGGAAGAACGACGGCGGCGCGCTGATGAACCAGTGTATCCATGGTATAGACCTTTTGCGTTGGATGATGGGCGACGAAATAGAAGAAGTGTACGGCGTAACCAAGCAACAATTCCATGATTATCTCGAATGTGAAGATATCGGTATGGCGGTCATCAAGTTCAAAAACGGGGCTGTCGGCACAATAGAGGGAACTACCAACGTGTATCCCCAAAACCTCGAAGAAACGCTTTATATTTTCGGCGAAACGGGCACCGTCAAACTCGGCGGTAAGTCAACAAACGCGATAGACGTATGGGATTTTGCCGATAAAAAGGATTGCGACGAACAAAATCGCGGGCTGTTTGAACAGACTTCAAATGTTTACGGCAACGGACATACAAGCCTGTTTGCGGACGTAATAGATGCGATTAAAAACGACAGAAAACCCTATGTGGACGCAGTTGCGGGCAGGAACGCGCTTGAAACAGTGCTTGCCGTGTATAAATCCGCAGCGGAGGGGAAACCCGTAAAATTGCCGCTTGAAAAGTGCGCGTCTATAGATTTTCAGGGAAGATTTGGCAAATAAGTTTTTGAGGTTAAGAAGTTGAGGGGAAAGGATAAACTTGTAAAAAAATACAAATTTTTGCCTCATGGCGACTCCCGCGGGATGCTTGTTGCGATAGAAGAAAATAAAGATATCCCGTTTGATATTAAAAGAATTTACTATATTTACAATACAAAAGAAAATATAGCGCGAGGATTTCACGCGCATAGATGTTTAAAACAAATACTTATCTGTGTACACGGCAGTTGTAAAATTGTACTTGACGACGGATTTAACAGAGAGACAGTTGTTTTGAACGACCCGGGCGAAGGGTTATATATCGAAAACGATATTTGGCGTGAGATGTATGACTTTTCATCTGACGCGGTTTTGTTGGTTCTTGCTTCAGAGTTATATAGCGAGGCTGATTATATTAGAAACTATGACGATTTTAAAAAAATGATTTTGGAGAAATACCATGAGTGATGTTAAAGTACCGTTTGCGGATTTTTCGCCTATGCACAAAGAGTTGTCGGACGAATTATTTAAGGCATATTCACGCGTAATCAATAAAAATATTTTTATTCACGGTGAAGAGTGCACAAAATTCGAAAATGAATTTGCCGATTACTGTGACGCAAAATATTGCGTTGGCGTTGCAAACGGTTTGGATGCAATCTATTTAATCTTGAAAGCTCTCGGGATAGGTCGTGGCGACGAAGTGATTGTGCCTTCAAATACTTTTATAGCCACGGCTTTGGCGGTATCGTATGCCGGTGCAGATCCAGTATTTGTTGAACCCACTATAGAAACGTACAATATAGACATTACCAAGATAGAGGAAAAAATCACCAAAAAAACAAAAGCAATTATTGCCGTTCACCTTCAAGGCAGGGCGGCAGATATGGATGCGGTAAATGCTATTGCCGAAAAATATGGGTTACACGTTATAGAAGATGCGGCGCAAGCTCACGGCGCACTGTACAAAGGTAAAAAAGTGGGAGCATTGTCAGAAGCTGCCGCTTTCAGTTTTTATCCCGGTAAAAATCTTGGCGCATTGGGAGATGCAGGTTGCGTTGTAACAAATAACAAGACGATAGCCGACAAAGTGCGTGCGCTCGGCAATTACGGTTCGGACTATAAGTATCACCATATTTATAAGGGGACTAACAGTCGTTTAGATGAGTTACAAAGTGCATTTTTGAGGGTTAAATTACCTCATTTGGACAAGTGGAATGAAGAGAGAAGAAAGATCGCGGCGAAATATATTGACGGTATAGTAAATCCATTGATTAAACTACCGCTTAAATCCGATAAAACATACACACATATTTATCATGTTTTTGCGGTGCGCTGTTCCGAACGCGATAAATTGGAAACGTATTTGGCTTCAAAAGGTATCGGTACTGTAAAGCATTATCCCATACCTATGCACTTACAAAAAGCCTATGAGGATTTGGGTTTAAAAAAAGGCAGTTTGCCGATTGCGGAAGAAATAAGTTCCACCATATTAAGCCTGCCTATGTTCTATGGTATGACTCAAGAACAAATAGACTATGTTATAGAAACTTTGAATAATTTCGATTGAATTAATACGTCTTGTTAAAATTGTTCTTTTTGATATGAATTTTATTTATCTGGAGAAAGTCAATGAAAGGCATAATTTTAGCTGGGGGTAAAGGCACAAGATTATACCCCATGACAAAGGCGGTATCAAAACAGCTTTTGCCTATCTACGATAAACCGCTTATTTATTATCCGTTATCAGTTTTATTGCTTGCCGGAATAAAGGATATTTTAATAATTTCCACTCCCGAAGCTACGCCGTCTTATCGTGAACTTTTAGATGATGGAAGTGAAATAGGCATACATATTTCATATGCCATACAGGAAAAGCCTCGTGGACTTGCTGACGCATTTATAATCGGTGAAGAATTTATAGGCAACGATAATGTTTGTCTTATTTTAGGCGACAATATATTTTACGGACAAGCGTTAACGGAAACTTTGATATCGGCAAAAGAAAGGAAGTGCGGCGCTACTGTATTCGGTTATCCGGTTAATAATCCGAAGGATTTCGGTGTGGTGGAGTTTGATAAAAATAACAAAGTAATATCCATAGAGGAAAAACCCGCCAATCCCAAATCAAATTATGCCATTCCCGGTTTGTATTTTTACGATAACAAAGTAGCAAAAATAGCAAAAAATGTTAAGCCCTCAAAGCGCGGAGAAATTGAAATAACTTCCATTAACAACGCTTATCTTGAAATGGGCGAATTGCATGTGGAAATTTTGGGGCGCGGTATGGTCTGGATTGATACGGGTACGCCCAAAGGTATGTACAAGGCGGCAGGATTTGTTCAGACCATTCAGGATATGCAAGGGTTTTATGTTTCATGTATAGAGGAAATTGCTTGGCGCAGAGGATTTATAAATACAGAGCAGTTGCGTAAATTAGGTGAAAATTTGGGAATGACAGAATACGGGAAGTATTTGATTTCATTAGCTGACGGAGATAATAAATGACAATCATAGTAACGGGCGGCGCGGGCTTTATAGGCAGTAACTTTATCTTCCATATGCTTGAAAAATACCCCGGATACCGGATAGTTTGCCTCGATAAACTTACCTATGCGGGCAATCTTTCCACTCTCGCGCCCATAATGGACAACCCCGGTTTCCGCTTCGTCAAGGCGGACATATGCGACAGGGACGCGGTTTACAAGCTGTTTGAAGAGGAAAAGCCCGATATGGTAGTCAACTTCGCTGCCGAAAGCCATGTAGACAGAAGCATAGAGGACCCGGGCGTTTTTCTTCAAACAAATATTTTGGGTACGGCGGTTATGATGGACGCTTGCCGCAAATACGGCATAAAGCGCTATCATCAGGTATCGACGGACGAGGTGTACGGGGATCTGCCTCTGGACAGACCGGACTTATTCTTCACCGAAACAACCCCGTTGCATACAAGCAGTCCTTATTCAAGTTCAAAAGCGTCGGCAGATTTGCTTGTTCTGGCTTATTACAGAACGTACGGTTTGCCGGTTACGATAAGCCGCTGTTCAAACAATTACGGACCGTATCATTTCCCCGAAAAGCTGATACCGCTTATGATAGCCAACGCGCTTAACGATAAACCCCTGCCCGTGTACGGCAAAGGCGAAAATGTGCGCGATTGGCTGTATGTAGAGGATCACTGCAAGGCAATAGATCTCATAATCCATAAGGGGCGCGTAGGCGAGGTTTACAACGTCGGCGGGCACAACGAGATGAAAAACATCGATATCGTCAGGCTTATATGCAAGGAGTTGGGCAAGCCCGAAAGTTTGATAACGTTCGTCGCGGACAGAAAGGGGCACGATATGCGCTATGCCATAGACCCGACAAAGATACACGAAGAACTTGGTTGGTTGCCCGAAACGAAGTTTGAGGACGGCATAAAGAAGACCATAAAGTGGTATTTGGATAACCGCGGGTGGTGGGAAACGATAATTTCCGGCGAGTATAAGAACTATTACGAGAAGATGTACGGGAACAGATTATAAAATAAAAATATTTTTCAAGTAGGAAACTTTGGGCTATATTATGGTGATTTTGATATATCTATTCAGATTGTCGTGTGATTTATATTATGAAATATCATTCAGTCAAAATTATTCTTATTATTTGTTTGACCATGGTTTTTCTTATGTTAATTTCATCATATCATGGGTTTTTACGATTTTTTTGTCTTTGAGATTCCGTAAAACGTTTAATAGAACTCAAAAATTATCTACCTATATTGTATTTTTATTATATTTATTATCGTTTATCCCGACAATGACGCTTTGCGCTTTCGAGAATTTTTCCTTTAAATTTACAGCGTTGGTTTCGATTTATTGGACGTTGATAATAATTCTCGAATATGTTTTTTGTTCTCTCAGAAAAGATAAAAAAGTTTGGGCTTTAAATGCCCCCGCACAATCTGTCGCAAAAAATAATGCAGCCACAACGATGTTAAGTATAGCTGTAATCTGCTCTATTCTCGGGTTCTCATATTATTACAGAGGGTTAGCATTTAATCTCAATTTGGACGATGTGTACGTTTTAAGGTACAGCGAGATAAGGTCTTTGGGCGGCATATTGAAGTATGTTTATATTTGGACAGGGGTTTTGGCTATAGTATTATGCGTACGTGCCCTTCAAAATAAAAAATATTTATCTTTCGCTGTTTGGGTAGTTTTACTACTTCTTTATTACTCTATTTCGGGTACAAAAACTACAGTTTTCGTAATGCTTGTAAGCATATTTGCGGTATTGCTAAAACTTAAAGACAATATGTGGCTTGTTCCTGCATTGTTTATAGCGCTAAATCTGTGTGCGATAGTAGAGCCGATGATTGATGAGATTGGCTATTTTAACGGCTTCTGGGGATTAAGAACTCTTTTCTTGCCTTCTAACTTGACCCATATGTATTATGAATACTTTTCCGCCAACGGTCCTGATTATTGGGCGAGATCGTTCATGCGTCATTTCGGTGCTGTATCAAAATACGATATGGATTTCGGTCATATTATCGATATCGAAATGTATCACGCCAGCGGGGAGGGTAATTCAAACACCGGGATGTTCGGTTCGGCATACGCCAATTGGGGTGATTTGTGCGTAATAGTTTACCCTTGCCTGATGCTGGTAGTTTTTGCGTTTATTAACTGGTTCTCAAAAAAGGTTCCGATAAAATATTGCTATGTTTTGATGATTAATTATGCGTTTGCTTTGCAAAATTGCGATCCGTTCATTTGTTTAATGACAAACGGTTTAATAGTAGTTGGTCTTATTTTCAAATTTATATTATACCCGAAAAATAAATTATTTAATTCCGCAAAGAAAAGTGTGAGTTGCCCAAATGCGAATTAATAAAAAGTTTATAGCGGATTTTATAATCAATATTGCTACGTCTATGGTACCCGTTGCTGTAATGCAGCTGGTTATTTTGCCGTATTTGGGAAAAGTAATGGATCCCGATAAATACGGCATAGTGCTCACCTTGATTTCAATTGTTTATATCATACCCCAAACTTTAGGAAATTCTTTAAATAATGCGCGTTTGATTCATCGTACACAGTATGACCAATACGATAAATCGTATTGCGATTATCAGATATTATTTGGCATTACCAACTTTTTAAATCTAATCAGTTGTATAGTAAGTTATTTTATCATTTGCAAACAAATTACTGCGTTTGATGTGATATTTTTTGCCATCTTCGGGGTTATGTGGGGCGCCAGCGAATATCTTACCGTTACGTTCCGTCTTGATTTGGATTATATAAGTTTTTTAATTAACAATATATGTTTATCGGTAGGCTATCTTGTAGGGCTATTGTTATTTATTTGGTCCGGATATTGGCAACTTATTTACATTATCGGGTTATTGTTCAGTTTGGTATTTATAGCCTTAAGGAAAAGGAAATTTGTTTTTGAAAAAGGTTCCAAAACGCCTTTACTGAAAAAAGTTTTTTGCACTCAATGTTTTTTGTCAATTTCCGGAGGTTTAAGTTCTGTATATAATTATTTGGACAGATTGATAATTTTGCCGATTTTGGGCGGATATGCCGTTTCGGTATATTATTCGGCGACAGTTTTCACAAAAATGCTTTCATTGTTGTTAGGTCCGTTAAGTACGGTAATTTTAAGTTATATATCGCGTAACAGCAACGCCGACATTAAAAAGTTTAATTTTTCATTGATAGTCAGTGTTATCGTTGCTGTTGTGGGTTACTTTATCTGCATTTTGATAGGGAAATACATTTTGATGTTGCTGTATCCGCAATATAAAGACGCTGCATTGGAATATATATACGTCACTTCCGCCGTATCTATGGTTAATATTATATTTTCAATGTTAAATCCGTTTGTATTGAAGTTCTGTAAACAATATTTTCAGATTATTATTAACGCGGTTGGTTTGTTGTTGTATATCGGTTTTACATTACTTTTGATAAACGAACACGGAATATGGGGGGTATGTATTGCATCTGCAATAAGTATACCCGTGAAGGTATTGTTACAGATAATAATTTTTTACGTATCATATTACAGGCAAAAGAAAAAAAATGCCCAAACCGAAAATTAAAATAGAGATATCAAAGCTAAATTATGAATGAAAAAATTCTTATACTGTCGGATATTCACGGTAATTTAAACGCACTTGAAAGCGTTTTAAAAGATGCCGGGAAATATGAAATCAAGAAGTGCATATTATTGGGCGATTTAATTGACTATGGGATGCGCTCAAATGAAGTTGTTGCCGTAATTTCAAAATTGAATTATGAAATAATCTGTAATATACGTGGAAATCACGAGGATGCCGTTATAAACGATAAGTACGACCGATTTTCATCAGATAGGGGCAGAGAAAGCGCCCAAAATACAAAACGCAACTTAAATAATTTCAGTTGGAATTATATTAAAAACGTTATGTGGCATAAAAGCAGCTATGAATTTATGTTGTATGGCAAAAAATGCCTTGCCATACACGGCAGTCTTAAAGACGAATATTGGAAAAGCATTTTGCCCGTGGACGATTTGTCCGCATATTATGCTTACGATTTTGTACTTTCGGGACATTCTCACTTACCTCATTTTTTCGAGTATTTTCACAAAGCGGATAATCCGGCAACAAGAAACAAAAAGAAAACCGTTTTTATAAATCCGGGTTCCGTAGGTCAACCCAGAAACCTTAACAGATATGCTCAATATGCGATGTTCAATCCGATTTCGGAAGAGATAACAATGAAAAAAGTCGCTTATGATATAGCGGGCGAACAAAATACTTTTGAAGGACAACCTGTAGATAAGTTTTACAGAGATCGGTTAAAGGGAGGCATATGATGAATTTATATGTAATAAGTGGCGTCACGGGTATGACGGGCAACGAGTTGGCGCGTCAACTATTGAGTAAAGGACACAAAGTTATTGGGTTCGATAACTTTTTTGCATCGTCAATTAAGACGGTAGAAGATTTACTCGGCGATGAAAAGTTTACTTTTCACGAATATGACTTAAATTGCGAAGAACAAATGTGCCGTTTGAGTGCAGAAGTTTCAAGCGTCCGTAGTTCATACGATAAGCTTTTTTATGTAAACTGCGCCGCGGTAGTCCATACGGAGCACTTTTATTATGTAAACAGAACTTTTCAGACCAATGTCCTCGGAATGAAAGCGTTTCTCGATCAGGCAATCGATTTGAAGGCGGACGCATATATAAATTGTTCCACTTCGGAAGTTTATTCTATGGATTCGTATAGGGACGGCGGTGTCAAAGAAACCGACTTTCTTACTCTCGCGACCGCCGAACATAGCCAACGCACAAGTTATGCGGTAGGTAAACTTATGACGGAATTTTTTATGAAAGATGCTGTAAACTCTGGGTTGATAGCCGGTTGTTCTATACGTTTTGCAAACGTTTACAGTAAAAATGAATTATATCCCAAACATATAATTCCGCATATTCTTACTTCTTTAAAGCGCGAAGGTAAAGTTGTGCTTTTGGAAAATTCCAAAAAAAATTATCGTACGTTTTTGCATAATTACGATAGCTGTTCGGCTGTAATTGCTTTGATGGATACTCCGTCTGCTTTGGACGGTACAATTTATAACGTAGGTACAACGGAAGAGATTTCCATTATTGATTTGGTAAAACTTTGTGCGGAAAAGATGGGAATAGAAAATCCGGAAATCATTTTTGAAGGATATCGTAAATCAGACCCGGAGAGGAGGATGCTGAATACGGATAAAATAAGAGATAAAACGTTATGGCAGCCTAAAATTACACTTGAAAAGGGTATAGAAATGTGTTTAGAGGAAATGGCAAATTGAAGATCTTATTGCTTACGGTTGCCGGCACATCGTCCCGTTTTTCAAAATCGATAAATCGTCCTTGCCTTAAATGTTTATACTTCGAAAAAGACTTTTCCGAATCATTGTTATATAAAATGATCAGAAGGGGTTATTGTTTTGATAAAATAATCATCGTGGGCGGTTATAAATTTGATGAACTGAACAATGCGGTTAATGAAAATTTTGCCGATATTAAGGACAAAATCAAATTGGTCGAAAATACGTATTATCAGGAATACGGTTCGGGATACAGTTTGTATTTGGGCTTAAAATGCGCCATGGAAATCGGTTTTGACGAATTGGTATTCGCTGAAGGCGACCTATGGGTCGACGATAAAAGTTTTGATAAAGTTTTATCTGTTAACGGCGATGCGGTTACTTTCAACAGGGAAACGATTTTTTCGGATAAAGCAGTGGTTTTTTACTTTGATGTATTTAATCGCGTGCATTATTTGTATGATACAACTCATAAATATCTTGAAATAAAAGAACCGTTTATATCTGTTTATAATTCAGCTCAGATATGGAAATTTGCTTCATCTAAACATTTAAAAAAAGCGTTCGGGCAGATGAATGATTTTGATTGGCGTACTACCAATCTTGTATTTATTCAAAAGTATTTCGGCGGCGAAAATAAGTTTGCTTTAATTGAAATCGAGAAGTGGCTAAATTGTAATACTATAGAAGATTTTCGAAAGATAGGGAGTTATAATTATGTATGATTTGGATTATAAGTTAAATAACTTGAAAGAACAGCTCAATTTTCGTAAAGTGAAAATAATGATAATCGGGTTGGGAAGCGTAGGATGTTACCTTTTGGACTATTTGCTTTCCGATGCCGATGAAAATATGGAAATTACAGTTGTCGGAAGAAATGCGGAAAAAATGGCATTGGACGTAAATATTGCAAAAGTTGCGTCTTTAATACGCGGTTGCAACAGAACAGTGGTTAATGCCGTTTCAAATGTTGATTTAAACGAAGTAAATAGCATAGCCGAATGTTTACGAACGGTAAAGCCCGACATAATAATAAACAGCAGCCGCGCATATTCCGGACTTAAATACGGCAGCATCTCATGGAAAAATATTCGCGCTTACGGATTATGGGCGCCGCTTTCTATCAAGTATACAAAAAATATTATGCAAGCATATGAGGAAGCGGGAAGCAAAGCCATAGTAATAAATACATCTTATTCGGACGCGGTAATCGCATGGCTTAAAACTGCCGACAGGGCTTATCCGGACTTCGGTAGCGGTAATTTAAATCATCTTATTCCACGTATAAAACTTGCGGTAGCGGAAGAGTACGGCATAGATGACTACTGGAATATCGATGTAACGTACGCAACCGCCCATTTCCATGACGTGGTAATCAGCAAAGAGGGACAGGTGGAAGGGATAGAGCAACTTATTTGTATTGAATATAACGGCAAAGCGCTTAAACCCGATATGACACAAGTTTTTAACGCATGCAAGTTGCCTATGCCTGTCGATGCAAAACGCAATATGATGAATGCTTCAAGCAATTATGCAATTATCAGGGCTATTCTCGATGCTGTTCGTTTAAAAGTTAAATCTAAGGTGCACTGTCCGGGCGTGTTTGGTGAAATCGGCGGATATCCGGTAATTATAGATGGCAGCGGCGATCGCATACATGCTTATATTGATGAAAGCAAATTTTCACTTTCGGAAATGCGTTTAAAAAATGCTCAATCTCTCTACCTTGATGGAATAGAAAAAGTGGAAAACGGAACGCTGTACTATACAGACGAATTGCTTAATAAAGTGAAAAACGCGTTTGGCGTAGATTTGGTAAAATGCGTTCCGTTTGATAAAATAAGCGAAACAGCGGAATTTATTGTTGAAAATATAATTGATAAATTTAAGAATAAGTGATTAAGGTCCATCCAATGAAAAAAGTTTATACTTGCTTTTGTACAGATGTTATACATGAAGGGCACTTGAATATAATCAACGAAGCGAAGAAATACGGCGAAGTATATGTCGGCGTGTTGACGGACGCAGCTATGATTAAATTCAACAGATTTCCCGTGGCAACTTTCGAAGAACGTGTAGAAATGGTTAAAGCTATCGAAGGCGTAAAAGAGGTTTTGATTCAGGACGAAATCATGTACGATAAAGTCATTGAAAAATTAAAGCCCGATTATGTCATTCATGGAGATAACTGGAAGGACGGCGAACTAAAAGCTATCCGCAATAATGTAGAAAAACTGATTACGCCGTATGGCGGTAAAATAATAGATGTTCCCTATACCTATAACGAAAACGTTAAAAGAATAGACGCCAGAATACGTGAAAAACTTGCGATGCCGGAGTATAGAAGAAAAAGGCTTAAACAATTGCTTGCTCTTTGCCCTATAGTAAAGACAATTGAAGTACACAGCGGTTTGACGGGATTGATAGCCGAAAAGACGATAGTTGAACATGACGGCGAGTTGGACCAGTTTGACGCAATGTGGATAAGTTCTTTATGTGATTCTACGGCGAAAGGCAAGCCTGATATTGAACTTGTTGATATGACTTCGCGGTTTCGCACAATCGACGACGTAATGGAAGTTACAACCAAGCCTATAATTTTCGACGGTGATACCGGTGGGCTTACAGAACACTTCGTATATACGGTGCGTTCTTTGGAAAGAATGGGCGTTTCGGCGGTAATTATAGAAGATAAGACGGGACTTAAAAAGAATTCGCTGTTTGGCACGGCAGTTGAACAAACTCAGGATACTATCGAAAATTTCTGCGAAAAGATATCTGCCGGCAAAAAAGTGCAGTTGACCGATGATTTTATGATTATCGCCCGCATTGAAAGTTTGATTTTGGAACGCGGAATGGAAGACGCGCTTAGTAGGGCGTTTGCATATGTAAAGGCAGGTGCAGACGGTATCATGATTCACAGTCGTAAAAAATCTCCCGCGGAAATACTTGAATTTTGCGATAAATTCCGCATGGAAGATAAAACAACTCCGATAGTTGTTGTACCTACGTCTTTTAACTCTGTAACCGAAGCAGAACTTGCGGCGCACGGCGTAAATATCGTTATATATGCAAACCAGCTTACAAGAAGCGCTTTCCCGGCAATGGAGCAGACGGCGAAAGATATTTTAAAATATCATCGTGCGCAAGAAGTGGATTCACGACTTATGCCTATAAAAGATATAATTTCTCTTATTGAGGAACTTTAATGTTTGTAAGAGGCAAATATGGATGTACAAAAGTTTGTTGAAAATTTAAATGCGGATTTTTATTGCGGTGTACCCGATTCACTGCTGAAAGCGTTGTGCAATTATCTGTACGAAGTATATGGTAAAGATTCGGCAAAGCATATTGTGGCTGCCAACGAGGGGAATTGCGTCGCTTTAGCGGCAGGTTATCATATGGCGACAGGTAAAATACCCGTTGTCTATCTGCAGAACAGTGGTGAGGGAAATATCATTAATCCCGTCGCTTCGCTTCTGAACGATAAGGTTTATGCGATACCGATGATATTTGTAATAGGATGGCGCGGCGAACCGGGCGTGCACGACGAACCCCAGCATAAATTTCAGGGCGAAATCACTTTAAAGTTACTTGAAGATTTAGACATTGCTTATTTAGTTATAGATAAATCAACCGATGTTGCAGAAATCCGTGAAAATTTGGATAAATGGAAAGATAACCTCGCCAAAGGTAAACAGGTTGCGTTTGTGGTAAAAAAAGGAGCTTTGGAATATAACGAAAAAGTAAAGTATGAAAATCCATACAAAATGACGCGCGAACAGGTGATAAAGCATATCACGGAAGTTACGGCTGAAGATATAATTATTTCCACAACCGGTAAAGCTTCGCGTGAACTTTTTGAAATCAGAGAAGCTGAAAAGCAATCGCATAAATATGATTTCCTTACCGTCGGAAGTATGGGACACAGCTCGTCCATAGCTTTGGGAATAGCTTTGAATAAGCCCGCTTCCAAAATATGGTGTATAGACGGCGACGGCGCTATGTTGATGCATATGGGGAGTATGGCGGTAATTGGTGCACATTGCCCAAAAAATCTTGTGCATATAGTTATAAATAACGGTTCACATGAAACCGTAGGCGGAATGCCAACGGTAGCAAATAAAATCGATATACCCGCAATTGCTCTTGCTTGCGGCTAT
This sequence comes from uncultured Clostridia bacterium, assembly GCA_947627575.1. Lineage (GTDB taxonomy): Bacteria > Bacillota > Clostridia > Christensenellales > Borkfalkiaceae > Coproplasma. The sequence goes on along the minus strand of CANQWN010000002.1, from coordinate 52,465 downwards.
AAGTATACGGTAAAAGTAGATAATTTTGACGACTTGGATAAGCAGTTGAAATTTTTAAAGCAAAATAACTGCTTGTCGCTTTTGGAAGTAAAGTGTTCATTGGGCGCAAGAGCTGATTTGGGACGACCTACTACAACTGCGTTGCAAAATAAAACTAATTTTATGAATTATTTAAGCGAAAAGAAATGAAGATCTTAAACAAGCGGATATGATTGCTGTTACAACCGCTCATGTATGCGCACGATTTTGATTTTTAAAATAAATTATCAAAAGTTTATTAATACGATATTTACTAAATTAAAAATAAGAGCAGATTATGAACATAAAATTTTCCCCTCCCGATATATCGGATCTTGAAATTAAAGAAGTGACCGAAGCGTTGAAATCGGGCTGGATAACTACAGGACCGCGTACAAAACAACTTGAAAAGAAAATTGCCGAATTTTGTGGCGTAAATAAAGCCGTGTGTCTCAATTCACAAACGGCATGCGCCGAGATGGCGTTGCGCGTTTTGGGTATTGGCGAGGGAGACGAAGTTATAACTTCCGCATATACTTACACCGCTTCGGCTTCCGTAGTATGCCACGTAGGCGCAAAGTTAGTGCTTATTGATACTCAAAAAGACAGTCTCGAAATGGATTATACTGCGCTTGAAAAAGCCATAACGCCACGCACAAAAGCAATAATCCCCGTTGACCTTGCGGGCATTCCATGCGATTATGACCTCATTTTCAAGATTGTAGAAGCTGATAAGGGTATGTTTACACCCAAAACCAAAATACAAAAAGCAATTGGCAGGGTTGCCGTACTTGCCGATACCGCGCACGCATTCGGCGCGGAGTGGAAAGGCAAAAAAGCCGGCAGTATCGCCGATTTTTCGGCGTTTTCTTTCCACGCCGTCAAAAATTTTACCACCGCAGAGGGCGGTGCGCTTACGTGGAAACACATAGAAGGAATTGACGATGAGGAAATATATCATACCGTCCAGCTGTATTCACTGCACGGGCAGTCAAAGGATGCGTTGGCAAAAACACAGCTCGGTTCGTGGGAGTATGACATTGTAGGCACGTGGTATAAGTGCAACATGACTGACGTTGCGGCGGCTATGGGGCTTGCGCAGTTTCAACGTTATCCGGAAATGCTTAAACGCCGCCGTGAGATTATAGAGAGATATGACAATGCATTCAAGCCACTGGGGGTTAAAACGCTTCCCCATTATACGTCGGAACATATTTCTTCGGGACACTTGTATATCACCCGTATACCAAACATTACGCCCGAACAGCGCAACGAAATAATAACGCTTATGGCGGAAAGAGGTATTGCCTGCAACGTTCATTACAAACCTTTGCCTATGCACACCGCATATAAAAATCTCGGGTTTGACATAAAAAATTATCCCAACGCTTATGCAAACTTTGCAAACGAAATTACTTTACCACTTCACACATGCCTTACGGACGAAGAGGTGGAGTACATTATAGAAAACTTCCGCGAGATTATTTCAAAGTATGCTGATTAAAAAGTGGACCAAACTTCCCGAAGATATGCAAACCGAAGCCGTATATCCTTATTGGAAAAGTTTGCGCAAAAAAAATTTCTCGCTTTTCTGGAAACGGATATTCGATATCTTCGTGTCGGCTGTTATGCTGATATTGCTTTCTCCCGTATTTCTCGTGTTGGCGATAGCAATAAAGGCAGATTCGCGCGGACCGGTGTTTTTCCGGCAGGAAAGGATAACTCAATACGGAAAGGTATTCCGCATTCACAAGTTCAGAACAATGGTGGCGAACGCCGAGGCGATAGGCGCGCAAGTAACCTCCAAGGGCGACGCGAGAATAACGCGGGTAGGTAAATTTATAAGAAAGTGCAGACTTGACGAGGTGTCGCAGCTTATCGATGTTTTTTGCGGGAAAATGAGTTTTGTCGGTACGCGTCCGGAAGTTCCGAAATATGTCGAACGATATACCGATGAAATGAAAGCAACGCTTTTATTACCTGCCGGCGTTACAAGCGTGGCAAGTATCAAGTTTAAGGACGAAGATAAGTTGCTTGAAAATTCGGAGAATGCCGACGAAACGTATGTGAACGAGGTGCTCCCAAAAAAGATGGAGTATAATTTGCAAGCCTTAAAAAAGCAAGGTTTTTGGCGCGATATCGACACAATGTTCAAAACCGTCTTCGCGGTTTTGAAGTAGAAGAAAAAATATTCACGGATCGCAGTCGGTGAGGATATGCTTCATAATTTTTATGCAAAATATCAAAATGTGCTTTTAAGACCTTTGAAGCATGAGGATATTGAACAATTAAGAATTTGGCGAAATAATACTTACCAAACGCGTTTTTTGCGTCCAATCGGATTTATTGATCCGGATATGCAGGAGAAATGGTTTAAAAATTATCTTAATAATAACAATGATATAATTTTTGCCATTGAAGAAACGGAAAATTTAAAACGTTTGGTTGGTAGTGTTTCTATATATAATATATTCAACTGTCAAGCGGAATTCGGAAGGATTCAAATAGGTGATGACCAAGCTCACGGAAGAGGAATCGGCAAATTAGCTACGGCAATTTCTGTTGCTTTTGGTTTCCAAAAATTGAATTTAAAAAAAATAACTGCGTGTGTGCACCAAGATAATATTGCCGCATATAACATTTATATGAAAGTCGGGTTTATTATAACAGGGCGACAATTTTCAGAAGTTGGCGGAGAAGAATTTTTAATAGAAATAGATAGGGAAAAATTGTTAAATAATAATAAATATATTAATGATATCGAATTTGGGGAATACCGTTAAATCAAAAATTAAAAAGCGTGACGTAAGTCGCGCTTTTTTGTTACCCGATTATAAGTTCAACTTGTATAATGTGCATCTAAAAATCCGCAAAGTAATACGGATTTACCATCAAGTAAAAATGACATAGTAAAAGATTTATAAATTTTGCGCTGAATGGTAAATCATGCTATATTTACAACTCTAATTGCAGATTTTTATGTTTTTTAAATAAAGTAATAACGGAAACCGGATTATGAAATATTTACAGTACTTTGTAAAGCCGTAACAATACTTAAATTTTTGAATAATTAGGAGATTTAAGGAAATAATCAAAGTAATCATTATCGGCTATATGTTTACAAATATGCAATCAAAAAATCTTAAAGGCGCGGACATAACCGCACTCAAGGATATTTCCAATATCAAAATCGACGAAGGCAACCCCGTATTCCAACGCATACTGACGTTTATAGAACAGGCGGGCAGTCCGTATTTATTTAAGGTGGGCGATACGCCCGTAAAAGTTGTTTTTGCAAAAAATTATGCGCATATAGGCATAGAGGAAAAATTGGCAAAAATTGCTAATGGCAAAGTCGGATAAATTATAGGGCATGTGCTTGATTTTAAGAGGGTGAAAGTGTAAAATAATAAATACGTTAAGCATAGCGATCACCCCCCCAAGAGGTGATTTTATGGCGCGTACAAGCAAATATCAAACAGCCGAAGCCTCGCAAAACTCCACGTTGTGGAATGCGGGGCTTTATGTCCGCCTTTCGCGAGAGGACGGCGACAAGCTCGAAAGCGAGAGTATAAGCTCTCAAAAGTCAATTCTTCAGGACTTCATTTCCACCCGGTCCGATATAGAAATAACCGATTTTTATGTCGACGACGGTTGGAGCGGCACCGATTTCGACCGCCCGGATTTTTGCCGTATGCTCGACGATATACGCCAAAAACGCATAAATTGCGTGGTGGTAAAGGACCTTTCGCGTTTCGGCAGAAATTATGTGGAAGCGGGCAAGTACCTCGAAGTGGTGTTCCCGATGTTCAAAGTCAGGTTCATCGCCGTAAACGACAACATTGACAGTATAGATAACCCTACATCGATAAACAACGTAATCGTGCCGTTTAAAAATATTATAAACGACGAGTACTGCCGCGACATATCAACAAAAGTGCGCACCGCGCTTGATATACGCCGCAAGCAAGGGCAGTTTATCGGCTCGTTTGCGCTATACGGATACAAAAAGGACGAAAACGATCGCCATAGGCTTATAATCGACGAAGAAGCCGCCGAAGTAGTACGTCTTATCTATAAAAAATTTTTAAGCGGGGAAAGCATAATAGGGATAGTCAGATACTTGAACGGGAAAGAAATACTCTGTCCCGCCGCCTATAAAAGAGAAAAAGGGCTTAAATATCGCCATACTTCCTCGTCTTACAATTCGGTTCTTTGGTGCGACAGTTCCGTCCGCCGAATTTTAACCAACGAGATGTATATCGGCAACATGGTACAAAAAAAGAATGAAACTATAAGTTATAAAGTTCACGTCTCGCAGGGCGTTCCCAAAAATAAATGGATAGTAGTGGAGGGTACGCACGAGGGTATAGTTTCCAAAGAGGAATTCGGGAAGGTACAAAACCTTTTAAGCCGCGACACCCGCGTCTCTCCCAATACGGGGAAGCCAACGTTGTTTGCGGGGCTTTTGCGTTGTCCCGACTGCGGACGGGCAATGCAAAAAAGAACGGTTTATCAACCGTACAAAACATATAATTACTATTCCTGCGGGACATATCGCAAGATGCACAGCAAGGCGTGTACGAAGCATATGATTCGCTCGGACGTGCTGGAAGAGACGGTGCTTACCACACTTAACCAATATATACGTCTCGCCGTAGATTTCCGAAGTTTGATTGAAAAAATAAAATCTTCTGACATTGCGGATAAAAAATCGTCAAAACTGCAAAACCAAATCAAGGTAAAAGAAAACGAGATTGTCGATTGCGATAGAATTTTACTCGATTTATATCCCGATTTCAAAAACGGTTTGATTACAAAGGCACAGTATCTCGCACTGAAAGAGAGGTATGAAAATAACATTGCAAAGGCGCGGAAAAGTATAGCGGAATTGCAAAAGCAGATGGCGGAATGTGACGGCGGAATGGATAGCAACCATTTTTTGAATACTTTTTTAAAGTATCACAGCTTTGAAAAACTGACGAGGGAGGTACTTTTGGAAATTGTCGACGTCATTTATATTCACGAGGGCGGCGGCGTTGAAATTCACTTGAAGTGTCAGGACGCCTTTCGTCTCGCGATGGAATATGTTGAACAAAACCGCATTTTGTTTCCGTCTGCCCGCAAAGATGCGCAAGCAATTGAAGCCAAATAAAAATTTAAAAAAAAACTTATGGTGTAATATTGACATTTTCCCCCGCGGCGGCGGACACCATAATGAAGCATTTTAAAGATACGGGCACTTGCCCCGACGATTACGATATGATTTTAACGGGCGATTTGGGCGCGTTGGGCAGCCGCATTTTAAAAGATTTGCTTTGGGAAAAGGGGCTTGATATTTCGGCAAACCACGTTGACTGCGGCGAGATGATTTACAAGGTAATAGAGGACGAGTTTCAGGGCGGAAGCGGCGCGGGCTGTTCCGCCACGGTGCTTAATTCATACGTACTTACGAAGATGACTTCGGGGCTTTATAAGCGGGTGCTGTTTGCGGCGACGGGCGCGTTGCTTTCCACGGTCTCTTCGGGGCAGGGCGAATCAATACCCTGCATAAGCCACGCCGTCAGGTTGGAGATTTGATATGCAACAGGAAATACTTGCCATTTTGTTTGCCTACTTAAAGGCGTTCGCCGTGGGCGGCGGTATATGCCTGATAGCGCAGATAATAATTAATTTTACCGATTTAACTGCGGGCAAAATACTTGTCTATTTTATGCTTGCCGGGGTTGTGCTTACGGCGATAGGGCTGTATCAGCCGCTGGTGGATTTTGCGGGCGCGGGAGCAACCGTGCCTATATCGGGCTTCGGCTATCTGCTTGCCAACGGGGCGATGAAGGGCGCGGAAAAGGGCTTTTTCTACGCCGTAACCGGTTCGCTTACAGCCGCGGCGGCGGGCGTGACGGCGGCGGTGTTTTTCGCTTTCCTTATGTCGCTGATTTTCAAATCCCGCACAAAGCGCAATTAGGTTTTCGGGTGCGGGATATCCGGCAATGCGCAAAAGCCCGTAGCCGATAGGTTCTTGTCCGCATATTTTAAAAATATTTATATTTAAATCTAAAACATATCGATAACTTCATAAAATATGGTATGAAAAATAAAAAATTCAGGCGGTTTAAAATAATAATCGTCCTGCTTTTTTTAACGGTTATAGGCGTTGCCGTATATTTTCAGCGCAACGTCACCCGCGTGCTGATATCCATAAGCGAAGCCACCATCCGTTCTATAACCACGGTTGCCGTGAACGACGCCATATATTATACGCTTAACGACGCGATGCGCTATGAAGACCTGATATCCATCGACCGCGACGAGGACGGCAACGTCACGTCCATAACCACGGATTCCCTCAAAATCAACAGGATAGCGAGGGACACCGCATACCTTTCGCAGGAAAATCTCACAAAAATGAGTCAGGAGGGCATAATGGTGCCTATGGGCGCGCTTACGGGGATAGAGGCGCTTGCCGGTTTCGGCAAACGCATAAACATAAAGATAATCCCCATAAGCAATGTAGAGTGTCGTTTCGTTTCCAAATTCAGGCAGGCGGGGATAAATCAGACGTTACATTCGCTGTATCTCGAAATAGTTTCCGATATTTCCATAATATTGCCGTCCAAAAGCACAAATCTCGCCTCTACGATAGAGGTGCTGATATGCGAAAGCGTAATCACGGGCAAAATCCCCGACGTATATCTGCAATCTTCGGTAATGAACGGCGACGGAACGTTGGTCCCGTCCTGAAATATTTATAAAAAAACGCGCGCCCGCCGAAGTTCACTTCGGCGGGCGCGCCTTAAATAAAATTATCTCAATTGCACGTCAAGTTTAAATTTCAGGTTATTAAGTATTTTCTTTACAAAGCCGTCAATGCGTTCGTCTATCGCCTCGTCCGCAGGCGTAAAGGTTACGGTAAAAGCCATACTCTTTTTGCCTTCGCCAACCTGCTCGCCCGCGTAAACGTCAAACAGTTTTACGTCCGTAACATATTTGCACGCGCCGTATATTTCCTTTTCAATTTGCGCGCAGGTTATGTCCTTGCCGCATACCAACGCAAGGTCCCTCGTCGCAACGGCAAATTTCGGCAGGGGATTATATTTAAAGGGCTTTGCGTGCGCGCTTAAAGCGGCGTAGTCAAGTTCCGCTATAAACGCGGGTTTTTCCAGCGCAAGCTCGCCCGCGACGGTGGGCGCCACCTGTCCCGCATAGCCTATAATTTCGCCTTCGCAACTTATTTCCGCGGTTATCCCCGGGTGCAGGTAGGGCTTTTGCGAAGGGGCGTAATCGAATTTCACGTTAAGCGCCTTTGCAACCCTTTCTATGCAGCCCTTCAAATCGAAAAAGTCGTAATTTCCCCAAATCCCCATGCACAGCGTGGGCTTTTCTTCGGGGAAATTTTTAATGGGCAACTCTTCGGCGATATAAATTTTCGCAAGCTCGAAAAGTTTTCCTTCCGCATTTCCCCGCCTCTGGTTGCGCGTTATAACGTTAAGCATAGAGGGGGCAAGGGTGGTGCGCATAAGCGAAAGATCCTCGCCTATGGGGTTTAAAATTTTTATGGCTTTTCTCTCCGCGGCATCCGCGGGCAGGCGCAACATATCCAGATCTTTTTCGGAATAGAAGGAGTAGGTGGAAATTTCGTACATGCCCGCCGCAACCAATTTTTCTTTAAGTCTCAATTCGGCTTTTTGCGCGGCGTTGTAACCGCCGTTGGTAATAGAGGCGGAGGGGAGGAACGTCCCGCATATGTGTTTGTAGCCGTACATTCTTATAACTTCTTCGGCAATATCGGGATAACCGTCTATGTCCTCGCGGTATTCAGGTATGTCAAGTTCAAGCAAATCGCCCCGCCTGTTTACGCCGAAGTTCAGCCTTTTAAGTATACCCGTAATTTCGTCCGCGGGCACTTCTATCCCGAGAAGAGAATTTATTTTGGATATACTGCACTGCATTTTCCGTCCCGCGGGCTTGCCTGCGGGGCATATATCCGCGTGCACGTCGCTTACCGTGCCGCAACCCAATTTCTCTATCAGGTTCAACGCCCTTTTCATAGCCCGTTCGGTGGTGTATTCGTAAACGCCTTTTTCAAATATTGCCGAGCTGTCGGAATGTTGCCCCAAAGCTCTCGCCGTCTTTCTCACGTTGTCGCGCGCAAATTTCGCCGCTTCAAACAGCACTTCCGCGGTGTCGTCCTTTATTTCGCTGTTCAAACCGCCCATAACGCCCGCCAGAGCAACGGGCTTGCTTTCGTCGCAAATTACAAGGTTTTCCCCGTTCAAAGTAAATTCGTTTTCGTCCAGCGTAACTATCTTTTCCCCGTCGTTTGCGCGGCGTATTATTATAGTTCTGCCGCCCAACGTGCGCATATCGAAGGCGTGCATAGGCTGCCCCATTTCAAGCAGGATATAGTTTGTTATATCCACTATATTGTTTATCGAACGCAGTCCGCACAGCGCAAGCCGCCTCTTCATCCAGGCGGGGGAGGGCGCAATTTTAACGTTGCCCACGGCGTGCCCTATATATCTCGGGCATAAGTCGCCGGCTTCGTCGCGTATATGCACGGGTGCGCATACGCCCGCATTTTGCGTATAGCTTAAATCGGGTTGCTTTACGGGCTTATCCAACGCCGCCGCAATTTCCCTCGCTATGCCCAAAATGCTTTGGCAGTCCGGTCTGTTCGCCGTTACGGCTATGTCGAAGATATAATCGTTCAACCCAAGTATATCCTTTACGTCCTCGCCGTTTTTGCAACTGTCGGGCAGGATAAGCAATCCGCAGTAATCGCCGCCCTCGTACATATCGCCGTTCACGCCCAATTCCGCGCCGCTGCAAAGCATACCGTCGGATTCTATTCCGCGCAGTTTGCCCTTCTTTATCGTCATAACCCCTTCCACGGTAACGTGGTCTTTGGCGGTGGCGTACACGGTTGCGCCTATAAGCGCGCAGGGCGCCTTTATACCCTTTTTAACGTTGTCCGCTCCGCAACAAATCTGAAAAGTTCCTTTATCCCCGCAATCCACGCGGCAGAGGGAGAGGTGCGTGCCTTCCACAGGCTCGCAAAAGATAACTTCGCCTACCACAACGCCGGAAATATCCTTTCCTACATACGTAAGTTCTTCAACTTCAAAACCGCAGTCGAACAGCTTTTCCTGCAATTGTTCCGCGGTAACGTCTATATCCACAAATTCTTTCAGCCAACTTAAAGGTGCTTTCATCTTTTACCTCTCAATCCTTGAATTGTTTAAGAAATCTCACGTCGCCTTCAAAAAGCAACTTCATATTGTTTATGCCGTATTTCAGCATAGCTATTCTCTCTATGCCCATACCGAACGCAAAGCCCGTGTATTCGTCGGGGTCTATGCCGCAACCCTGCAATACCCGTCTGTTCACCATACCCGCGCCCAAAACTTCTATCCAGCCCGTGCCCTTGCAAAGCCTGCAACCTTTTCCGCCGCATTCAAAACAGCTTACGTCAACTTCTACGGAAGGTTCAGTGAAGGGGAAGTAGGAGGGGCGCAATCTCGTCTTTACGTCCTCGCCGAAAATCTTTTTCGCAAACTCGTCAAGCATACCTTTCAGGTCGCACAGGGTAATTCCCCTGTCAACCACAAGCCCTTCCATCTGCGAAAACATCGGCGAATGTGTTGCGTCGTCGTCGCTGCGGTAAACTTTCCCGGGCGAAAGTATCTTTATGGGCGGTTTTTTGTTTTCCATAACCCTTATCTGCCCCGCGGAAGTCTGCGTTCTCAACAGCAGGTCGTTCGAAAGATAAAAGGTATCCTGCATATCCCTCGCGGGGTGGTCTTTCGGCGTGTTAAGCGCGGTAAAGTTATAATAATCGTTTTCTATTTCAGGTCCTTCGAAAACTTCAAAGCCCATCCCGGAAAATACCGAAACAAGCTCGTTCCTTATAAGCGTGTTGGGGTGGTATGCACCTTCCGCGCTTTCGCGGACGGGCATAGTCACGTCTATCTTTTCTTCGGCGTATTTTCTTTCAAGTTCTTCGGCTTTCAGCTTTTCGTCCAGCTCGCCGAATTTCCCGTCCGCCCAACATCTCAATTCGTTTATTTGCTTACCCACTTCGGGTCTGTCCTCGGGCGCCACGTCCCGCATAGACTTTGATAGGTCGCTGACTTCGCCGCCCTTGCCCATAAACTTCATTTTAATTTCGTACAGGCTTTTGGTGAATTTAACGTTTGCAAGCGCCTCGTCTATTTTTTTCTTGATTTCCGCAATTTTTTCTTTAATAGTCAACATATATTTTACCTCTCGGTTTTTTTCAAAATAAAAACCGCCCCGTAATCACAGGGCGGAAGTATCCGCGGTACCACCTGATTTCGCGCCGTCGGGCGCCTCGTTTCCTTTTAACGCAAAGGGTGCGGATAGCGCTAATCGTTTCCTTTCACGCTTCGGCTCGCGGGGGAATACCGTCCGCACCCCCGTAAAAAATCTTTCAGCCACGGATTTTTCTCTCTGGGCGGGGGTATACGCGTCCGTCTGTTCCGGTCAACGCCTTTTTTCAATATATCAAAATTATATTTAAATTTTTTTGCTTTGTCAACACATTTTGCCGATTATAAATTTTAACTCTTGACTTTTTGAATTTATCGTGTTATATTTTATGTACCACATTACACAATTTCATATTGGGCGTTTATGTCCGATACATTTTTTTCTTATCAAATACACAATCTGGCATTGTGTATCTCTTTTCAATTATTTTGATAAGAAAAAATCGAATGTTGTGTGGTGTGGTAACCGTAAGAGATACCGTGCGGTGTGCTCTTTCGGGAGCACACCTTATTTTTTTACCGCACGGAAGGAGTACACATGAACGATTCGAACACACAACATCCGGACGGCAACCCGCAACAGGGCGGCTATCCCCAGAACGGTTACCCTCAAAGCGGTTACCCTCAAAGCGGTTACCAACAGAACGGTTATCCTCAAAACGGTTACCAACAAGGCGGCTATCCCCAAAACGGTTACCCTCAAAACGGCTACCAGCAGAACGGTTACCGGCAACAGGGCGGCTATCCTCCGCAGGGCGGTTATCCCCAACCGCCGGCATTGGCTACACCCGCGGAAAAAGAGGCGCTGTTCTCTTCTGAAGGAAGTTTATGGATGCTTATCGCATGTATCGTAGTTACGGTAAATTTGATAACTTCCCTCATAGGCAGTATAATCACCCTTAACATTTCAGACTTGATTTCTATTGTGCTGGATTTGTTGATAGCGGTGGGCTTTTGGATGACTTTCGCTTACGGCAGAAAAAAGAAATTTTCCACACGGTCGATATCGCTTATAAAAGTGCCATACACAATTATTTTCGTGTTTTACGTGTTGGGCTTTACATTCGATCTTGTAATTTGGCTTTTCACATTAAACGTTATAGGTCTCATTTTGGGCGTACTGTCGTTTGTATTTGAATGTATTTGCTACTCGTCTATTATGAAAACTTTAAGGTTGGCGCATACGTTAAACAACAATTTAAGCGTTGCGGGCAAAAAGGCGGGAATATTTGCCGCAGTTATAATAATAATCACCGCGGTTATCACCCTTATTAAAGAAGTGGTTTCCTAAGTGCTTACCGAAGCCATAATAAAAGCGCTTCCCGAGTGGTTGAGTTTCGTTTCAAAAATTTTGAGCGCGGGCGGCATAATCACGATAGTAGTTGCGATAGTTGCGTTTTTGGCGGATATCAGCGTTGCGATAGTATTGCTTATGTTCGGCAGCAGGATAAAAAAGGCAAACGGCGGCTTCTAATATAACCCAAATATGTAACGGTATTTAAATTACAGTATACGCAATAAAGCGGCGGCGCGAAAATTCGCGCCGCCGCTCCGTCTGTCAAAAAATATTCATTCGCCCGCACATATATGCGAACTATTTAGCCTCCGCGGTGAAAATTGCCGCCATTATATTATCGCTCGCCATTAAAATGTCGGCACGGGCATATCTTTCGCCTCTGCCGTTTCCCAAAGGGAACCCTCGGCAGAGCGTCGCGGTCAAGCCCGCTCGCACAGTAGGGTGAATTTTCGCAATTATATAATACGTCGCTATATTGAAATTGCGAAAAGAGGGACGAGCGCGGACTTCTCAAAACAGCACAGTGCGCTGTTTTGCCGCGCGAGATGAGTGAGCGCCTAATTCCCGCGCGAACGGTGCCCGAACACGGCGTTGTCCTTACGCCGTGTGAGAAAGAAGCCCCTCAATTCACTGAAAAATAAAAACGTCCGCAAAGACGTTTTCATTTTTCGTGAACTCTTCAATATATACTTCCCCCCTCGCAGTCGTAAGCCACCACGACGGGGAAATTTTCAACTTCCAATCGATACACCGCCTCGGAAAGCAAATCGGGATAGGCTATACATTCGCTTTTTTTAATGGCGTTGCCGTAAAGCGCACCCGCGCCGCCTATAGCCGCAAAGTACACCGCGCCGTTATCTATAATCGCCTTGCGCACTTCGTCCGACATTTCGCCCTTGCCAATCATTCCGCCCAACCCAGCTTTAAGAAGCGCGGGCGCATAAACGTCCATACGGGCGGAAGTGGTGGGGCCGCAACTGCCGCTTGCCTTTCCGGGTTTTGCGGGGCAGGGTCCGGCGTAATAGATAAACGCGCCTTTGGGGTCGAACGGCAATTTTCCGCCGTTTGCCAGCGTTTCGCACAGCCTCTTATGCGCGCAGTCGCGGGCGGTAAGTATAACCCCCGAAATAAGCGCGCCGTCTCCGGCTTTAAGTTTTTTTATGCTTTCCTTGCCGATAGGCAACGTAATTTTTATCATAAAACTTTTTCGCCCCCCCGTACGCAATGGCACTGCACGTTTACCGCTACGGGCAACCCGGCAATGTGGGTGGGCGCAACTTCGCAACTAACGCCCAAAGCCGTAACGTCCCCGTGGAAGCCCTGGCAACCTATATCAAGCGCGTTTATCCTTTTCAAAGCCTCGCGCTCTATTTCCGCAACGTCCCTGCGCGGCGAAACGCTGCCTATTTCCCTCGTAAGCGCCTTTTTTGCAAGATATGCGCAGGTATCGAAACTTCCGCCTATCCCGACGCCTATATAGACGGGAGGGCAGGGGCGCGAGCCTGCTGTTTTCACCGTTTCCACGATGGCGGAAATTATCCCTTCAACGCCCTGCGCGGGTTTAAGCATATACAGGCGCGACATATTTTCACTGCCGAACCCTTTGGGTAAAAACTTTATTTTAACTTTATCCCCGGCAACTATTTCCGTATGTATGACGGCGGGGGTGTTGTCGCCCGTATTCACGCGCGTAAGCGGGTCGCAAACCGATTTCCTGAAATATCCGTCGCGGTATGCGCGCCTCACGCCGTCGTTCACCGCGTCGCTTAAAAGTTTTCCTTCAAGCGCAACTTTCTGCCCCAGCTCCAAAATGACAACCGCCATACCGGTATCCTGGCAGACGGGCATTTTTTCGCTTTCGGCAATTTCTGCGTTTTCGATAAGCGTGTTCAGCGCAAAGGCGGCAACTTTTCCGCTTTCCCTCTCGGCGGCGCTTAAAAGCGCGGAACGGCAGGAGGGGGTAAGGCTTACGCCCGCGTTAAGGGCAAGCCCGTATACGGCGTTTTCTATCTCGTCCGTATTTAATATCCGCATAATAAATCCTCGTGTGTTTTCTACCTGAATTTTATAATATTTTTGCGCAAAAGTAAATTAATTCGTTTACTAAATTTCTATTTTAAGATATAATTGACTTATGGATTCAAAACTTCCGCGTTTAAATTCGTCTACGGGCGGACTTTCAATAAGCATAGGCGTAGTAACGTACCTGCTTTTCAACGTCATTGCGCTTTCCGTCATATCCTTGTTTAAACTTTCCGGTACGGAAGCGGCGATTTATATCTCGTACCTTGCGCCCGCGCTTGCAACTTTAACCGCGGTTGCCGTAACTATAAAATACAGCAGGGTAAGCCCGCGCGCGTTTTTTCCCGTAAAGTGCAACCCTCTGTACTATCTTGCCGCGCTGTTGCTTATCTTCGGGCTGATGTTTTCGCTGTTGAGGGTAAACGACCTGTTCACGCGGCTTTTAAAGCTGATATTCAAAAACTACACGCCCTCGGCGGGGCAATTGCCCCCGTTGGAAGGCTTTAAAATAATCCCCGCGATATTGGTTATCGCCGTCATTCCCGCGTTCGCCGAAGAGGCGATGTTCCGTTGCGTTTTGCTTAAATGTTGCCACAGTGACTGCGGAACAGTCCGCACGGTGCTTTTGGTGGGGTTTTGCTTCGCGCTTTTTCACACCGCGCCGGAACAGACGGTATATCAGTTTATCTGCGGCTGTTCTTTTGCGTTGCTTACCATCCGCAGCGGTTCGCCGTTGCCTGCGGTAGTTATACATTTTCTTAACAACGCCGCCATAATAATTATGTCGGCTGCGGGCGCGCTTGACGCAAACGGCGCGCTTATCATATCTTACGGCGGGGAGATAGCGCTTACGGTTGTTTCGGCTGTCGCGCTTGTCGGCGCCGTTTTATGGCTTATATTCGACGGAAAGCCCCTGTTAAAGGGCAGTAAAGGCTCGGTTAAAAATTTCTTTATGTTCGCTTCCGTGGGCATAGCGGTGCTTGCCCTGTTCTGGATTTTAAAATTATTCGGTGTATGAAATGCAAAAAAATAAATTTAGTCTGCGTGGGCGGGTTGAAGGAAGATTATTACCGCGCGGCGGCAGACGAATATCTCAAACGCCTTAAACGCTTCGCCGACGTTTCAGTCGTCGAAATACCCGAAAAAAAGACCCTGAAAGAAGAGGGGGAACATATTTTAAAAGCATGTTCGGGCGAAATCGTCGCTCTCTGCGTGGAAGGCGAAAAACTTTCAAGCGAAAATTTCGCAAAGCTGATTTCGGGATATAAGGATACGGGCAAAACGTCAACTTTCGTCATAGGTTCGTCCGACGGGCTGGACGCGGCTGTAAAGCGCGCGGCGGCGCGGCGGGTTTCTTTTTCGGATATGACTTTCCCGCACAGACTGATGCGCGTTATACTGCTTGAACAGCTTTACCGCGCTTTTATGATAAACGGCGGAGGCGAATATCACAAATAACTTTTTAATATCATAGTTTTGTGATATTCGATGAAGTCAGAAATTTTTATTTTAACTACAGCGGCAAAAAATGCGTGATAGGCTATTCCTTTTGCGGCAGGGAAATTTACGCGTTCCACACGGGTCCTTCTTCGGGCAGACAGTTTATTTCGGTATACGCCGTACACGGCAGGGAATGGATAACAGCCCGCCTCGCCCTTAAACACATAAAAAAGGGCGCCGCCTGCGGAGGCTGGATAATCCCGCTTTTAAACCCGGACGGCGCGATAATTTCGCAAACTACCATGCCTCTTTGGAAAGCCAACGCCCGCGGGGTGGATCTCAACTGCAATTTCGACGCGGATTGGGGCAACGGCAGACTGAACACGCGCACGCGCGGCGCGGAAAACTGTATAGGCGACAGCCCCTTTTCGGAAGCGGAAAGCGCGGCGTTGCGCGATTTTACATTGCGCATACAGCCCTTCGTCACTTTCAGTTTTCATACGAAGGGCGAAGAAATATATTGGTCGTACGACGGCAGGGGCGACAGGCGCGGCGCGGAAATTCTTCAAAGCGCAACGGGCTACCGTCCCGAAATAATATACGGTTCTGCGGGCGGATACAAGGATTGGTGCCTTAAAAAGCTGAATATCCCGTCATATACTATAGAGTGCGGTTCGGACAAACTTACCCACCCCATAAAGAGGCTGTACGCGCTTAAAAATTGTTTCTGCGCGCTTAAAAAATTTTTCGACGAATATGGAAGATAAAATCAAATTTATGAAAGCCGCCGTCAGATGCGCAAAGACGGCGCTTAAAGAAGGAGAAGTGCCGATAGGCGCGGTGGTCGTTTGCGGCGGGAAGATAATTTCCCGCGGGCATAACCGCCGCACCAAAAAACAGCTTGCCACCGCCCACGCGGAGATAGAGGCAATAGAAAAGGCGTGCAAAAAATTAAACAGCTGGCGCATACCGGAATGTGAAATTTACGTCACCCTCGAACCGTGCCCTATGTGCCTCGGGGCAATGCTTAACGCCCGCATAAAAAAAGTTTATTTCGGCGCGTACGAGGGCAAGGGCAGGTCTATGACTGAACAGCTCGCTTCTTCAAACCTCGTAAACCACACTTTGGAAGTGGAGGGGGGCGTGCTTGAAGAGGAGTGCGCGGGCGTGCTGTCCGGTTTTTTCGCCGAGATACGCAAAAGCGGCGGAAAATTTTCTCAAACGTGACAACGGGCTGTTTTTTAGTTGACTTTAAATAGCCATAATTATAAAATAATATAGACGCACAAAAGCATGGAGGACATCATGATAAGCCACGGCAACGAAATCAAAATTTTCAGCGGAAATTCCAACAAACCCCTTGCGGAGGCGATAGCCTCTAAACTGAACACCTCGCTCGGCGCGATGGAAGTTACGCATTTTTCGGACGGCGAAATTTACGTCCGCTACGACGAATCCATCCGAGGGAAGGACGTTTTTCTTATTCAATCCACAAGCTATCCCGTAAACGCAAACCTGATGGAATTGCTTATTATGATAGACGCGGCAAAGCGCGCAAGCGCGGGCAGAATAACTGCGGTTATTCCCTATTTCGGTTACGCCCGTCAGGACAGAAAAGCCCGCTCGCGCGAGCCTATAACCGCAAAACTCGTTGCCAACCTTATAACCTCCGCAGGCGCGGACAGGGTGCTTACAATGGATCTGCACTGCCTGCAAATTCAGGGCTTTTTCGATATCCCTCTCGATAATCTCGTGGGCGGTCCCACGCTTTATAATTATTTTAAACCCAAGGTAGACGAAAATTTCGTAGTCGTTTCCCCGGACATAGGTTCCGTAGCCCGCGCAAGAAAGGTTGCGGGCAGAATGGACGCAAAGATGGCTATCATAGATAAACGCCGCCCCAAGGCAAACGTTATGGAAGTTATGAACATAATAGGCGACGTAGAGGGCAAAAACTGCCTTATGATAGACGATATGATAGATACCGCAGGCACGATAGTGCAGGGCGCAAAGGCGCTTAAAGACGCCGGCGCAAAGGAAATTTACGCTTGCTGTTCCCACGGCGTGCTTTCGGGTCCGGCTATCGAAAGATTGGCTTCCTCGCCTATAACCGAGCTGGCTATGCTCGATACGATAAATATCCCGCCCGAAAAAATGTTGCCTATCTTTAAAATGATATCCACCGCGCCCATCTTCGCTTCGGCTATCGAAAACGTCTATCTCGACAAACCCATGTCGAAAATTTACGATTGACAAAAGTTTTAAAAGCTACAGTTTTTCTGTAGCTTTTATTTGAATAGGGGATATATGTATATAATTGTCGGTTTGGGCAATCCCGAAGAAAAATATCTTAAAACTTTCCACAATATGGGCTACATCGCCGTGGGCGACGTCGCCGATATTTTAGGCGTAAAATTCAAAAAAAGGCAGTGCGAAAGTTACGTTGCCGAAGCCTATGTCGGCGGCGAAAAGGTAATTCTCGCCCGCCCCTTAACCTATATGAACAACAGCGGCAGGGCGGTAAAACAACTGCTTGCCAAATATAAAGCGGACGTATCGCAACTTATGGTTATATACGACGATTACGACCTTCCCAAAGGGCACGTCCGCATACGCCCTTCAGGCAGCGCGGGCACGCACAACGGTATGCGTTCGGTAATAGCCGAAGTCGGCTCGCAGGAATTTACCCGCATACGCATAGGTATCCGCGATATGCAGGTAAACATTCCCCTCATAAATTACGTCCTTTCGGAAGTAAAAAAGGACGATTATCAGCTGTTTATTTCCGCTTGCCGCCGCGCGGCGGAGGCGGCGGTTGCAATCTCTTCCGGCGAAGAAGTGCAATCGGTAATGACCAGATTCAACGGATAAAATTTTGAACGCCGATTTTTTCACTTTTGAAAACTTAAAAGGCGAGTATCTCTCGCTTAAAGAATGTATCCGCCTTGGCACGCCAACGGCGGTTTTCGGCGTATCGGACGCGCATAAATATATGATAGCTTCCCTGCCGCGCGGCAAGGTTTTCTATCTCGTTGCGGACGGAATGGCGGCGGAGCGCGCCGTTGCGGCAATCTCCGCCGTAAGCGGCAGAAAGTGCGTGCGCATAGCCGCAAAGGACGACGTGGTAACCTGCAAAACCGCGCTTTCAAAGGACGCGCTGTTCAAACGCCTGTTCGCCGTGTCCGAAATGCAGGACGACGCCGAAATAATAGTTTGCGACGTGCAGGCGGCTATGCAGCTTTTCCCCCTAAAACAGCGTTGTATCACGCTTGAAAAGGGCGGGGAATACAACTATCAGACTTTGCCAGAAACTTTGGTGAAGATGGGATATACCCGCGAATATTCCGTAGACGCGGCGGGCAGTTTCGCCGTGCGCGGGGATATACTCGATATCTGGTGCGTCGGCTACGATAATCCGTTGCGCGTGGATTTTTTCGGCGATACCGTGGAAAAGATTCGCCGTTATGACTATGTAAGCGGGGAACGCCTCGAAGAATCGGAAAAAGTGAAGATAGTCGCCGCGACGGACGTGTGCGTGGAGGACTGCGACATTCCCGCCGTCAAAGCCGCGCTGTATTCAAATCTTGCCTCCTTCGGCGGCGAAGCCCAACGGCGCGCCCGCGCTATCTGCGAAGAGCTTTCCGAAAAAATTTTAAACCGCACCCCGTTCGCGGGCGAAACATTCCTTATGCCGCTTCTGTCGGGTTCGGCTACGCTATTCGATATACTTCCCAAAGATATAACAATCGTTTTCGACGAATGTAAGCAGTTGCAGGACAGCGTTCAGGCACTTTACAAGGAACACACCGAAAGGGTTGCAGAACTTAAAAAGGGCGGGGAAGCGTTCGATTTTTCCATCCGACAGATGCTTTCGCCCGAAAGTTTTATTTCGGGCTTTTCGGCTTTCCGCACTTTCGCCGTGCAGACGTTTGCAACTACCACGTCGTTTTATAATCCGCTTAAAACTTTTTCTCTGCACGCCACGCCGTCGCCTTCCTATCTCAACGGGTTCGCGCAGTTGGTTACCGATATAAAAAATTGGCTTTCAAACGGTTACCGCGTCCTTATTTTCACGGGCAATATACAGCGCGCGCAAAAGTTGGAAAATCTTTTCGCCGAGGCATATGTGCCGCTCAATCCGTTGCCGTACAGCTTAAACGCCCTGCGCGGCGCGTCAATTTCCGCGGACGATTTTCACCACGGCTTTATTTTGCACGAAAACAAGCTGGTTATTTTGGGCAGCGGCGATCTGTACGTAAAAGCCGCGGTAAAAAGGGTGCGCCGCAAGCGCGGCGATATGTTTGCCGCGCCGGAAATAGGCGATTATTGCGTGCACGAAACGCACGGCATAGGCAAAATAGTAGGTACCGAAAAGATAGAGACGGGCGACGGCATAAAGGAATACGTTTCCGTGGAATACCGCGGCGGCGAAATGCTGTACGTCCCGGTAGAACAGATGGACGTGCTTTCAAAGTACGTCGGCGACGCCTCGCCCTCGCTGTCGAAGATAGGCGGCGCGGATTTCGAAAAGGTGAAGGACAGGGTAAAAAAGTCCATACGCGAGCTTGCGTTCGACCTTAAAAAACTCTACGCCGAACGAAGCGAAAGAAGGGGGTTCCGCTTCCCCCCGCACGAGGCGCTTATGGAAGAATTCGAACGTTCTTTCGCCTATGAGGAAACGCCCGACCAGCTTACGTCTATAGAAGAGATAAAGTCGGATATGTGTTCCGACAAGGTGATGGACAGATTGCTTTGCGGCGACGTGGGTTACGGCAAAACCGAAGTTGCGTTGCGCGCAATCTATCTCTGCGTTTTGGGCGGCAAGCAGGCGGCGCTGATGTGCCCCGGCACCGTGCTTTCCGAACAGCACTACAACACCGCCGTAGAAAGGTTTGCCGATTTCGGGGTGCGGGTGGATAAACTCAACCGCTTCAAAACCCCTGCGCAGCAGGCGGAAACGATAAAAAAACTTGCCAACGGCGAGATAGATCTGATAATAGGCACCCACAGGTTGCTTTCGCAGGACGTGGCGTTTTACGACCTCGGTCTGCTTGTCCTCGACGAGGAACAGCGCTTCGGAGTAGAGCACAAGGAAAAGATAAAAAATTTAAAGACGGACGTAGATTGCCTTACGATGACGGCAACGCCTATTCCCCGCACGTTGCATATGTCGCTTTCGGGGATAAGGGATATAAGCACCATAAACACGCCGCCCCTTAAAAGACTGCCCGTGCAGACCTATGTGGCGGAGGAAACCGAAACGCTTATACGCGACGCGTGCCTCCGCGAACTTTCGCGCGGGGGGCAGGTGTTCATACTCTATAACCGCGTGGAAACCATCTCGTCTTTCGCAAGCAAAATTTCCGCCATCGTGCCGGAAGGCAAGGTGTGTTACGCCCACGGCAGAATGGACAGGGACGTCCTCGAAAATAACGTTTTCGCCTTTTACCGCGGCGAAAAAAATATACTTGTCACCACAACCATTATCGAAAACGGCATAGACCTTCCCAACGCCAACACGATAATAGTAATAGACGCCGACAGGTTGGGTATATCCCAGCTGTACCAGTTGCGCGGCAGGGTAGGCAGAAGCAGCCGCCTCGCGCAGGCTTATTTCACTTTCAAGCCCGAAAAAATTCTCACTTCCGAAGCTACCGAAAGGCTTAAAGCCATAATGCAGTTTACCGAATTGGGTTCGGGCTTCAAAATAGCCATGCGCGACCTCGAAATCCGCGGCGCGGGCAACGTCCTCGGCGCGGAACAGCACGGGCACCTCGACAAAGTTGGGTACGAGCTGTATTCGAAGTTGCTGAAAGAGGAGCTTACGGGCGAGGCTTCATATTCCGCCGAACTCGACGTAAAAACTTCGGCGTACATTCCCGAAAGATATATCGAATCGCCCGCCGGCAGAATGGACAGTTACAAACAGATTGCAGAGATACGCTCCGCCGAAGATTACAAGCGGGTGTACACTTCGCTTGAAGATAGCTTCGGACCCATTCCGGACGAAGTGTTCAACCTGCTTATAATAGCTGTTTTAAAGGCGTACGCGTCCAAATTCAACGTCAGAAAGATCTGCGTGGACGGGGAGGAAGGCTCGCTTGAACTGCCTTCCGTCAATTCGCTTAACGATAAAAGGCTGGACGGCGCGTTGCGGCGTTACGGCTCGCAAGTGGGCATTTCTATGGCAAAAGCGCCCCTTCTCGTTTTCAAACCTGAACGCACACCCACGCACACCATGCTTAAAATGACAAAATTTTTAAAATTTGCTTTAACTTTTGCTTAATTTCAAAGCAAAATTATTTGCTTAACTCGCCCAAATATAATATAATAGTATTTGTTATTTTAATCGAACTTGAAAGTTGGAGAACTTTTATGAAGAAAAAGAGAGCGGTTGTAGCCCTTTTGGCTACCTGTATTGCGGCTTCGGCAACCTTTGCGGGCTGTTCCATAGGCACCTACAACAACAAAAAGGATATGGAACAGGTGATTGTGTCCGTGGATATTTCCAAGTCGGACAAAATCGAACAGCAGTTGAAAGATTACGCTTCCGCCGTCGGCGCTTCCGAAGTAATAAAGCGCGACCTCGTAACGTACTTTATTAACGTCGGATATTCCTATCTCCAGAACAATATGTCCTACAACGACGTTTTCAATATGCTTTTGAACTCGCTTATCGAAAACGAAGTTATCACGCAGTACGCCACGGCTTCGCTTCTTATGTACAAGGCGGAGGACGAAAACCTTGCCCCGCAGACAGTTATCGACGCATATAAAAACGCCGAAACCGACGTTGACAAGTACGAATACCTCTTGGGTAAGGACAGCGCGGAAGTAAACATAGCGAAGTACACTTTGTATTCCTCAATCAATTCCGCCATAGACGCGAAAGAGAGGAAGCTGAACGACGACGAGGACGACGATTTCGAGGGCACGGGCACGCGCACCGTTCCCGGCAACGTGGAAACGGAAAAGGAACATTATTATCCCGCCAACCCCGATAAATCCCTCAATTACAAAATTTATACCGGCTATGAGGGCTATCTTATAGACGACAGCGGCGCATATAAAGAGGACGCGCTTGAAAACACCACGCGCGCCATGCGTATGAACGCATACAGCGCGTATATAAACGAGCTTATCCAAAATCACTATATAGATAAATCGGAAAGCAATCTCGACGACGTGCTTTCGGTAAGCTACGTGCGCGACCAGTACGCAAACCAGCTTAAAGCGCAGGCGGTGGATAAATATTACGACGAATACGAAGAACGCCGCAGCGAATTGCTTAAAGCCAACAATTACGAAAAACTTCAACAGTATTTTGAAGAACAGGTAAACGGGCAAAGCGAAAATTACACGGATAAATCATCTTTCCTCACCGCGATGGATTCCATGTCCGATACCTCGTTCCTGCTTTACAGCCCGTCCACGTCGGACGCGGAGGAAATAGACGGCAAACAGCCTTCATTCGGCTTCGTTTACAACATTCTGTTGCCTTTCAACAGCGCGCAGTCCGAACAGCTTACCAAACTTCAGGACGAACGCGACCTCTACGAGGACGAAGAGGGGTATTATATAGCCCGCAACAATCTGCTTAAATCTGTTACCACAACCGACCAGCGCGCCGCGTGGTTCAACGGCGAAACGCAGTACGCTTTCAAAGCCGCCGATAAGAACATAACCGACTACTACGGTTCCGACGTGCGCGATTATCTGTTCTTCGAGGGCAACCTCACCGATTCGGGCGAAGAGGGCAGATATGAAAAACTTGATAAGTACGACGGGCGTTACGCCTATAACGGCAAAGCGTACGAAACCGCCGAAGGCAGTTATGTACTAATTCCCGAACAGCTTACCATAGACAATATGCTGTACGAATTCGAACATTATATCGACTATGTTTTAGGCGGCGAAAACATAACTTTCGATAACGGTTACGTTCCCGTCGCGCCCGGCGACAAAACGGTAGGCAACGAAGGTTACTATGCGCAGACGGGCTATATCCTCAACGAGGATACGGACGAAGAGGAAGTTGATTATTCCAAATTGGTCTATGCGTCCGGCAAAGTAAACCTTCCGGGCGAAACTTTCACCCGCGGTTCGGTAGGCAACGTATCTTCCAAACAGTATGCGGCGCTTTCCGCCGTGAATGAATTGCAGTACGCCTACACTACGGATACCGCAGTGCTTTCCAACTACCTCGGTTATTCCGTCTCCGCTTACGATACTTCGTTTATAGGCGAATTTGAATATGCCGCAAAACTTGCCATAAGCAACGGCGCGGGTTCGTTCACCGTATGCGCGGGCGATTACGGCTGGCACCTTATCTACGCAACGTATGTGTTCGACAATCAGTCGGGCACGCAGTACGTTCCCGATTGGTCGCTTATCGAAGACGAAAGCAATAAGGGTTGCTTTGAATATCTGTTCTTCGAATGGATGAAAAGTAACGATTTATCCGATATAAGCACCACAAAACGCAGCAAAATTCTTGCGGATTACAACAGGGAAAGCGCTGTTACAAAGTACGAAAAGCGTTATAAAAACCTTCTCGAACTTGGCAACTGACGCGTCTCCGATAGAGGTATTCAATGAAAATATGGCATGCAGCGGTCCTCGGCATAGTACAGGGACTAACCGAATTTTTACCCGTATCGTCATCCGGTCACCTCGTTCTGCTTTCAAGGCTGTTCGGGCTTGAGGTGGATACGTTTATAAACCTTGTATTCCATTTAGGCACGCTGGTGGCGGTGGTGGCGATATTTTGGAAGGATATTTTGGCTCTGTTCAAAAAGCCTTTCAAAACGTTGGGTTTTCTGGTACTTGCTTCTATTCCCGCGGCGATAGTGGGATTTCTTCTCGAAGACAAGATAGACGAACTTTTCAACAACGGTAAGTATTCCGGGATAATTCTCGCCTGTCTGTTCCTCGTAACGGCTACGGTGCTTATATCCACCGAAATTTTCGTAAAGCGCAGGCAAACTTCTCTGCCGCTATGTATGCGCACGGTTATCCCCATGGGGCTGGCACAGGCGGTGGCTGTACTGCCGGGCATATCCCGCAGCGGCTCTACCATATGCGCGGGCACGCTTGCCGGGGGAAAGGGAGAGGAAGTTGCAAAATTTTCCTTCCTGATGAGCATACCCGTAATTTTGGGCGGCTTCGTCGTTTCGGTAGTAAAGATAATAATAGACAGAAACGAGTTGCCCGTGATAGAAAACGGCGTAACTTTCGGCGTGGGAATGGCGCTGGGGTTTGTCGTTTCCGCGGCGGTGGGCTTGTTTGCGATAAAAGTTATGCTTAAAGCCATAAGCAAAGCCAACTACAAGTGGTTTGCGATATACCTTATATTGCTTGCCATAACGTGCGCGGTATTGTTTTTCGTAAAAGTGATATAAAAGGGGCGGACGCATTGCGCGTCCGCCCTTTCGTAAATATAAGAAGTAAAAAATAAACAGCCCCCGCAAAATGCGGGGGCGCTTTTGGCAAAAAAGCCGTGCATCCTTTTTTGCCGCAAAAAGCCGAAGCGTAAACGTTACAGGTAACTCCCTCAAAGCTACCTTATGGCACACCGACGAAACTGTTTAGTGCTGCTATATCCCTATCCTGACACGGTTCGCAGCAGTCGGTTGCATAAGACCTTGTTATCAACATCCCTTATAACGCGCAGCCTTCCACTTTTTACGTCGGGAAAGGCTTTCAGTCCTGCTATAGCGGATTGCAGGTACAGGGCACCGCTGACTCCCCACTTAGCACGGTATTGCCATTTTAACAGATAATTTTTATTTTTGCAACTAAAACAGGGGTATTACTTGACAATTTAAAGCCCATACCATAAAATATATAATGTGTTTACAGGAGGCAGAAATGGCTGAAAAGTGTTCGCACAACTGTTCTTCCTGCGGTGAAAATTGTTCCTCGCGGGATAAAAGCAGTATGCTTAAAAAATTACACCCTTTAAGCGACGTTAAAAAGGTGATAGCGGTGGTAAGCGGCAAGGGCGGCGTGGGCAAATCCATGACGTGCGCGCTTCTCGCAAGCGCCGCGCAGGAAAGCGGCTTGGTAACCGCCGTCATGGACGCCGACGTAACGGGTCCTTCCATACCCAAAATGTTCGGCGTGAACAGCCGCGCTATGGGCTCGGATAACGGTATTCTTCCCGTAGTAACCGAAAGCGGAATGCAGATAATGTCTATGAACGTCCTGCTTGAAAACGAAGCGGAACCCGTAGTTTGGCGCGGTTCGCTTATATCCGGCACGGTGCTTCAATTCTGGACGGACGTTATCTGGACGGGCGTGGACGTTATGTTCATAGATATGCCCCCCGGCACGGGCGACGTTCCCCTCACCGTATTCCAAAGTATCCCTCTCGACGGGATAGTGGTGGTAACCACCCCGCAGGATCTGGTGGGTATGATAGTGGGCAAGGCGGTAAATATGGCGGAGATGATGAATATCCCCGTCCTCGGCATAGTGGAAAATATGAGCTATGTCAAATGCCCCGATTGCGGCAGGGAAATAAGGATATTCGGCGAAAGCGGGGTAGACGCGTTTGCAATCGAACGCGGCATACCCGCCGTCGCAAAATTGCCCATAGACCCCGAACTTACGCGCGCGGCGGATCTCGGCGATATAGAAGCCCATTCGCACTACCTTGCGGATTTTCTCAAAAAGATAATAAAAAAATAAAACAATTTCGCGCACGGCGTACGGCGGCGGGCTTTAAGCCCGCCGCCGTTATCTTATATCTTATATATTGTACGCCGATATTTTCAGCCCCGCTTTTCGGGCAAAAATTTCCAATATCTGACGGGCATATAGCCCTTCATCTGCTTTTCGTGCGGGCGCGCCTTTATGTTCACCGCTTCGTAATATTTTTTCCACAGCGTTTCAAATGATTTTTCATATTCCGAAAGATAAATTTCCGCTTCGCCCGCGTAGCCCATTATGCATTCCCGCCCGTCGTACATACCCGCTATTTTGCGCTTCAGGTCGTGTATTACAAATTTTTCGCTTCCGAATCTCTTCGCAAAGTGCGGCATAAGCAAATCTGTTATGTTGTTGTCGGGCGAGTAGGGGGCGTACAGCGCGCCGTTCGCGCTTTCCATAAACCTCAAAAAACCCGTCATCTTGTGTATTTCGCCCGTCACCTTTGAAAGCGTTTCGTTGAAAATTATCACTTCGGGCAGGCTTAACCGTTTGCTTACGCTGTCCCTGTACTGCAAAATTTTTCTGATGTATTCCAACGCCGTCTGTTCTTTAAGCCCGTCGCCGCTCCTCAAACACAGCAAAATATTTCTTTCCGCGGTCGGGTCGTACTTCGCTATGCAGTCGATCATACGTCGGCATTTGTTTTCGTCGCAGTCAACTTTAACCACTTCGCTGTCAAACGCAAGCTGTATTGCCTCGTCTGAAGTTATCATACACTTTTCGTCGTTCACAGCGTCCGCCGCCGCCGTAAAAAACGTTTCGGGCGTTCCGTCGGTTATATAAATTTTCATATTTCCCCCGTAATGGCGGCAACGGCGTTTTCCCTGTCGGAAAACATAGTAAGCTGTTCGTTTGTCTCGTCGCCGTTTGCCAGCATAAGCGCGCATTTCACCTGTTCTTCGCCGTCCAGCCCGTAAAATTTACCTTTGCAGGTTATAAAATGCCGCGCTCTCTTTAATACTATGTGCATTTTTGCCAGATTATCGAAATCCAGCGCCGTAAATCTTCTCGCCTCGATAATTCTGTACGCGCTTTTCGCGCCTATGCCGGGCACGCGCAACAGCATTTCAAGCGGCGCCGAGTTTATCTCTACCGGAAAAAGTTGCATATTCCTTATCGCCCACGCGCATTTCGGGTCGTATTCCGCCGAAAGGTTTTCGTCCGCGGGGCATATCTCGTCCACGTCAAACCCGTAAAAACGTATAAGCCAATCGGCTTGATACAGCCTGTGTTCCCTCAACAGCCCCGCGCCTACCGCGGGCAGTTTTGCGCTGCGCACCACGGGGATATAGGAAGAGTAGTACACCCTTTTCAAATTCATATTTCTGTACAGCGCTTCCGTAAGTTTAAGTATCTGTCCGTCCGTTTCGGGCGACGCGCCCACAATCATCTGCGTAGTTTGCCCGGCGGGCAAAATCTTTCTGCGCTTTCCGTTCTGTTTTTCGTCCTCAATGGCGTTCCGCAGGTTTTTCATCGGCAACAGCAGGCTGTTTTTTGTTTTCTGCGGCGCAAGCAGTTTAAGCGAACGCTCGCTGGGCAGTTCCACGTTGTAACTCATTCTGTCCACAAGTTTCGCCGCGCGCATAACAATGCTTTCGTCCGCGTGCGGTATGCCTTTCAAGTGTATATATCCGTTAAAATTGTACACCCGCCGCAACTTGCTTACCGTTTCGTACAGCATTTCCATAGTCTTGTCGGGTGTGTCGCACACGGCGGAAGATAAAAACAGCCCCTCGATATAATTTCTCTTATAAAAATTGATAACAAGCTCGCATATTTCGTCGGGCGAAATTCTTGCCCGCGGCACGTCCGCACTGCGGCGGTTGGGGCAGTACTCGCAATCGTATGCGCACTCGTTGCTCATAAGTATTTTCAAAAGCGAAATGCACCTGCCGTCGGGCGTAAAGGAATGGCATATTCCCCCGAAGGACGCATTGCCCAATCCCCCCGCGACATTGCTCCTGCGCGAGCCGGAAGAAGAGCACGAAACGTCGTATTTCGCGCTTTCGGTAAGTATTTCAAGTCTCTTTGCGTCTACCATAATTTTCCTTTTATTCCCAATTAAGCAACTTCCGCCGAGAGCAGGAGAAAGGCGCTCGTTCGGCGGAATCGTCAGCTTGCCGTTTTCCCCCGTAAACCCGAATAAGGGGAAAACAAACATTTGTTTGTATTCAGATTATATCACCGTCAACGCGGTATGTCAATACTTTTTCACGCATTTGACTAAAAAATTTTTTTATGTTAAAATTTTCACATACATTTCATTGCGGCGTAAATAAGCGGTTATTTTTTACTGTTACTATCAAAGCAGGAGGAATTTATGAAGGTACTTATCGTAGACGATGAAGAGATGATACGCAACGTGCTTAAAGAATACGTTGAATTCGAGGGCGGCGAAGCCAAGGAAGCCGCGGACGGTATGCAGGCGGTTAAGATGTGCCGCGAGGAGGATTTCGACATAGTTCTTATGGACGTTATGTTGCCCCGCCTCGACGGGTATTCCGCTGTGAAGGAAATAAAAAAGGCGAAGGACGTGCCCGTGATAATGCTTTCTGCGCGCGGAGAGGAATACGATAAACTTTTCGGCTTTGAAATAGGCGCGGACGATTACGTAACAAAGCCTTTTTCGCCGAAGGAAGTTATGGCGAGGATACACGCCGTCACCAAGCGCAAAAAAAGCGAGCAGCCCGCCGACGTGGTTAAGTTTGAAGGGCTTACCATAGATATGGTGGGCAGAAACGTATACGTGGACGGGGAAAAGGCAGAACTCACCCCCAAGGAATACGAAATATTATTTTATTTCGTGCGCAACAAGGGCATAGCGCTTACGCGTGAAAAATTGCTTATGGACGTGTGGGGGTTCGATTTTTACGGCGACGACCGCACGGTGGATACGCATATAAAGATGTTGCGTTCCAATCTCAAACAATACCGCAAATTCATAGTCACTTTAAGGGGTTTGGGTTACAAATTTGAAGTTTAATAACTTGAAAAAAACCGCGCCTTTGCGTAGCGTAAATATGCTTTTGTGGACGTATTTCGTGCTGTTCGCGTGCGTGATAATACTTTTGCTGGAAGTTACCTGCTATATCCTCGTCAGAAGTATGTTAGATAGGGAGGCGACGGAAAGTCTCAACCGCATAGGCGACGAGGCTTCGCAATATTTCGCCGTCCACGGTCCCGAAGCTACCCAAAGATACATACTCGATTTCCGCGAGGACGGTATGAACATTCATCTTGTCGCGGCGGACGGTTCGGTTATAATTCCCAACGACGAGGAAGATCTCGATTTTTCTGCGGAGCTGGAAAAATTCAACTCCCGCGTGCAGGGCGGAAATTCCAATCAGTCGATAATTTTTACATACGGCGGCAAGCTGAACTATGTGGCTGCGGCGCGCGCGGGCAATTTTATTATCGTAACCTATTCCCTGCACGTCGCGCATAAGGCTTTGGGCGCGCTTATTATATATTTTGTAATAGTAGGCGTGATAGCGATAGTCGTTTCCATTCTCGTCGGGTACAGCATTTCCCAAAAACTTTCGCGCGGGATAAGAAACATCTCCGCCAACGCCGTAAAGTTGGGCAAGGGCGATTTTTCCGTTGAGTTTTCCAACGCGGAATACAAGGAAATTGCAGATCTTTCCGATACGTTGAACCGTGTCCGCGACGAAGTTAAAAAAAGCGGCGATTTCCAGCGCGAATTGCTTGCCAACGTCTCTCACGACCTTAAAACGCCGCTTACCATGATAAAGGCGTACGCCTCTATGGTGCGCGAAATTTCCGGCGACAATCCCGAAAAGCGAAACCAACACCTGCAAGTTATAATCGACGAGGCGGACAGGCTTACCGCCCTCGTCAACGACGTGCTTAACGTTTCAAAAGTATCGTCCAATATAGACGCGCTTAACATAAAAGTTTTCAACCTTACCGAATTTCTTTACGGGATAGTGGATAAATTCGGCTATCTGCGCGAAACGCAGGGCTACACTCTGGACATAGAAGCCGACCCCGACCTGTATACCCGCGCCGACGAGGAAAAGATAGGGCAGGTGCTTTACAACCTGATAAGCAACGCCGTAAACTATACCGGCGAGGATAAAAAAGTATTCATAAAGCTGAATCTCGCGGCGGAAGGGGACAGGATTAAATTTTCCGTCAGGGATACGGGCAAGGGCATAAGCGAAGAGGAGCTTCCCGAAATATGGAACAGGTATTACCGTTCCAAGGAAACCCATTCCCGCCCCGTAAAGGGCAGCGGTTTGGGGTTGAGTATAGTAAAAGTCGTTCTCGAATCGCACAAATTCGATTTCGGGGTAGAATCTGAAATAGGCAAAGGTTCGGTATTTTGGGTTGATTTCCCCGCCGTCGGCGGGGAAACGGACGAAGACCTTCCGTAAACGCAAAAAAGCGGGCGAAAACGCCCGCTTTTTTATAAGCAATAAAAGTTTATTCCCGCTCTATATTTACGCTGACGTCAAAGTCGCCCACGCTTTTAACGGCTTCGTCTATGTCTTTCAATAATTTTTCATCGTCGGATTTACAGCCGTAAGGCACGCCCGCGTCGAAAACAACTTTTGTTCTTTCACCGCGTTCCAGCCTGAAATCGTGTATTTCCAGCCCTTCCGCAACGCCTTCCAAAGCGCGGATAATTTTCCGCTCTACGTCAAACGCCTCGCCGTCTTTCAAGTCCACGGGATCGAGGTGGGCGGTAACGGCAACGTTAAACTTTTCAAAAATTTTCCTCTCTATGCCGTCAAGCACCGTATGCGCCTGCATTGCGGGGATATTTGAATCCATTTCCACGTGCACCGTTGCAAAGTTTACGTCCCTGCCGTAGCAGTATATGCGCAAATCGTGCATACCCAGCACGTCGGGATTTTCCGCTATCAATCCGCGTATGCCGTCTACCAGCTCTTTGTCGGGCGCCTGCCCCAACAGTTTGGAGGACGCGTCGCGCAATATAGCTATTCCCTGCCAGGCGATAAACAGCGCAACGGCAACGCCCGCCGCGCCGTCCGCGGGGAAGGAGGTGTACTCGCCGATAACCACCCCCGCAATTACGGTAAGCGTTGCAATGCAGTCGCACGCGCTGTCGGTTGCGGCGGCTTTAAGCACGTCGGATTGCAGTTTTTTTGCATAATGGCGGTAGAAGCCGAAAAGCGCGGCTTTCACCGCAACGGATGCGGCAAGCGCGGCGTAAACTATGTAATTTGCCTCAACGCCGCTTCCGTCTATTATCTTCACAACCGATTCCCTTGCAAGTTCCACAGCCAAAAACAGAACGATAAAGCCCGTAATCATTGCCGCAAGGTATTCCGCGCGCCTGTGCCCGTAGGGGTGTTCCTTGTCGGCTGGCTTTTCGGAAATGCGGAAGGACGCAAGCGAAACCGCGCTGCTGCCGCAATCGCTTACGTTGTTAAAGCCGTCCGCAATTACCGAAACCATACCGAAAATTGCGCCCACGGTTATCTTCAACGCCGCCAGCGCAATGTTACAAGCTATTCCCGCGGCGCTTACAGCCGCGCCTTTTTTCGCCCTTTCATTTACGTTTTTCAACATATTGCTATAATTATACGCAACGCGGGTGCAATTGTCAACGCCTTTTGTTTTTTTATACCAGTCCGCCGCGACGGCAGGCTTTTTTTTCTTGCTTTCCCCGCCGCCGCGTGGTATAATAAAACAAACGTTTAACAATATTTTAACGGCAATTTTGTTGTAAATATTGCCGAAAAGGTTTATAATTTTTCGCGTATGGAACAGGGTAAAAAGTTTATTCTGCATTCTAAATTCAGTCCCACGGGCGATCAGCCGCAAGCCATCGAAAGTCTTACGGAGGGCGTGCTTGACGGCATCCGCACGCAGGTTCTTGTGGGCGTTACGGGCAGCGGCAAAACGTTTACGATGGCAAACGTAATCAAAAACGTAAACCGCCCCACGCTTGTCATTGCCCACAATAAAACGCTTGCCGCCCAGCTGTGCAACGAATTTAAGGAATTTTTCCCCGAAAACAGGGTAGAATATTTCGTTTCCTATTACGATTATTATCAGCCGGAAAGCTACATTCCGTCTACGGATACTTATATCGAAAAGGATATGAGTTTAAACGACGAAATCGATAAGCTCCGCAATTCGGCTACAAGTTCTTTGGGCGAGCGGGAGGACGTAATAGTGGTTGCTTCCGTAAGCTGTATTTACGGTTTGGGCGCGCCCGAGGAATATTTCCGCCTTGCCGTTTCACTTCGTCCGGGGATGGAAATGGAACGGGACGAGCTGTTGCGCAAACTTGTGGAAATACAGTATTCCCGCAGGGACGTGGATTTCCGCCGTTCTTCTTTCAGGGTGCGCGGCGACTGCGTGGAAATTTTCCCCGCGGGCAATTCCGAAATAGCTATCCGCGTTGAATTTTTCGGCGACGAGATAGACAGAATATGCGAAGAGGACGCCCTCACGGGCAATATCGTTTCCCAACTGAAACATATCCTGATATTTCCCGCAAGCCAGTACGCCGTCGGCAACGACAAAATGCGCTCCGCCCTCGCAATGATAGAGCGGGATATGAACGACGAAGTAAAGGCTTTCCGCGACAGCGGCAAACCGCTTGAAGCGGAAAGGCTTGCCCAACGCACCACGTACGATCTGGAAATGATGCGCGAAATAGGCTATTGCAGCGGCGTTGAAAATTACAGCCGTTATTTCGACGGCAGAAAGCCGGGCGAACCGTCTTTCACCTTGCTTGATTATTTCCCCGCGGGCAGATTTCTCGTATTCATAGACGAAAGCCATATGACCATTCCGCAGATCCGCGCGATGTACCACGGCGACAGATCCCGCAAGGAAAATCTCGTAAATTACGGCTTCCGCCTCAAATCCGCCTACGATAACCGCCCGCTCACCTTCGAGGAATTCGACAGCCGCGTTCCGCAGCTTATCTGCGTTTCGGCAACGCCCGCCCCTTACGAGCTGGAACAGGCGGGCAACGTAGTGGAACAACTGATTCGCCCCACGGGGCTTTTGGACCCGCAGGTATCCGTCCGCCCCACAAAAGGGCAGATAGACGATTTGTTGGGCGAAATCCGCGGCGTGGTATCAAGCGGCGGCAGAACGCTTGTCACCACAATGACAAAGCGTATGGCGGAAAGCCTTACGGAATATTTAAAGGAACAGGGCGTAAAAGTGCGCTATATGCACAGCGATATAGACGCGCTTGAAAGGATAGATATTATCAACGGTTTAAGAAGCGGCGAATTTGACGTGCTGTGCGGCATAAACCTTTTGCGCGAGGGCTTGGATTTGCCCGAAGTGAAACTCGTCGCCATTCTCGACGCGGACAAGGAAGGCTTTTTGCGCAGCGAAACGTCGCTTGTGCAGACGATAGGCAGGGCGGCGCGCAACGCGGAAGGCAGGGTGATAATGTACGCCGACGAAATGACGGGCAGCATGCGCCGCGCCATAGACGAAACGGAACGCCGCCGCAAAGTGCAGTCGGAATACAACCAAAAGCACGGTATAATCCCCAAAACGATAGTAAAAGAAGTAAAAAACACGATAGGCATTACGGGCAAGGTTTCCCGTACGGACGATATAAAACTTGCGGATATCCCGCAGGAGATAGAAAAATTAAAGGCGCTGATGAAGGTCGCTTCTTCCCAACTCGACTTTGAAAAGGCGATAGAGATACGCGATACGATAGCGCAGTTAAAGAAAAAACTTTTAAAAAGCAAACGGCAATGAAAGAAGAGATTTTTGTAAAGGGCGCAAAGGAAAACAACTTAAAAAACATCGACGTGCATATCCCGCGCAACACCTTGACGGTTTTCACGGGGCTTTCGGGCAGCGGAAAATCCACGCTCGCTTTCGATACGATATTTGCCGAAGGGCAGAGGCGGTATATAGAAAGTCTTTCGTCCTATGCCCGGCAATTTCTCGGGCAGATGGATAAGCCCGATGTGGAATTTATCGAGGGGCTTTCCCCGGCTATTTCCATAGACCAGAAAACCACTTCCCACAATCCCCGCTCAACCGTCGGCACGGTTACGGAAATTTACGATTATTTCCGTCTGCTTTTCGCGCGCGTAGGTATTCCGCATTGCCCCAACTGCGGCAGGGAAATACGCCGCCAGTCCGTGGACGAAATAGCCGATAGGGTAATGGCTATGCCCGCAGGTTCCAAAATAATAATCGAATCGCCCGTCGTCCGCGGCAAAAAGGGCGAGTTTGTAAAGGAACTTGCCAATTACAGAAAAAGCGGCTACGGCAGGGTAAAGATAGACGGGATAATCTACGATTTGCAGGAAGAAATTCACCTCGAAAAGAATATCCGCCACAATCTGTCCGTCGTCATAGACAGGATAGTTATAAAGGACGGCGTACTAAAACGCCTTACCGATAGCCTTGAAAGCGCGCTTAAACTTTCCGAAGGGCTTGTGATAATAGATTGCGACGGCAATGAAGAGCTGTATTCTTCCAACTACGCCTGCCCCGATTGCGGCATTTCCATAGAGGAAATAGAACCCCGCCTGTTTTCTTTCAACACCCCGTGGGGCGCCTGCCCAGAATGTTCGGGGTTGGGCTTCAAGCAGGTGGTGGACCCCGACCTGATATGCCCCGACAAGACAAAATCCCTGCGCGACGGAGCGATAAAAATAAGCGGCTGGAATCTCGATAATTCCACCGTCACGCAGATGTATATAAATTCGCTTGCCAAAGTTTACGGCTTTTCTCTCGACGTGCCCGTAAAAGATTTGCCTGAAGAGGTGTTCAATCTCCTTATGTACGGCAACGGCGGCGAAAAGATAGACCTCGCGTACAACGCCTATCATTTTACGGGCAGTTATAAAACCTCGTGGGAAGGCTTTGCAAACAACCTTCAACGCCGCTACAACCAAACTTCGTCCGACAGCGTAAAATGGGATATCGAACGCTATATGCGCACGTCCGATTGCCCGCTTTGCCGCGGGAAACGTCTTAAAAAGGAGGCGCTTGCCGTCACCGTCGGCGGAAAAAACATTGCCGAAGTGTGCGATATGTCCGTAAACGACCTTACGGAATTTACCGATTTCGGCTTCTTCGGCAAATCCGACCACCTGATTGCCGACGGCATAGTAAAGGAAATCGACAGCCGCCTTTCCTTCCTCAAAAACGTCGGGCTGGGCTATCTCACGCTTTCGAGAAGCGCGGCAACCCTTTCGGGCGGCGAAAGCCAGCGCATAAGGCTTGCAACACAGATAGGCAGCGCACTTACCGGCGTTTTGTATATTTTGGACGAGCCGTCCATAGGCTTGCACCAGCGCGACAACCAAAAATTGCTTAATTCCCTCCTCGGACTGCGCGATTTGGGCAACACGCTGATAGTGGTGGAACACGACGAGGACACAATGCGCGCCGCCGATTATATAGTTGATATAGGTCCCAAAGCGGGCGTTCACGGCGGCGAAATTGTGGCGTGCGGCACGGTGGAAGATATTATGAACGAGCCGAAGTCCATAACGGGCGATTATCTTGCCGGCAGAAGGGCTATCGAAGTTCCTCTCTCGCGCGTTTCGCCCGACGGCAGGTATCTTACCGTGCGCGGTTGCCGCCAGAACAATTTGAAAAATATAACCGTAAATATCCCCGCGGGGCTGATAACCGCGGTTACGGGCGTTTCGGGCAGCGGCAAATCAAGCCTCGTAAACGAAATTATCTATCCGCAACTTGCCAATATTCTGAACGGGGCAAGAAAAGTTCAGGGCAATTTCGACGGTATGGACGGCGTTGAATATTTCGATAAAGTTATAGCCATAGATCAACAGCCGATAGGCAGAACGCCGCGCAGCAACCCCGCAACCTACACGGGCGTATTCACTATGATTCGCGACCTGTTCGCCGCCACGCAGGACGCGAAGGAGAGGGGCTATAAAAGCGGCAGATTTTCATTCAACGTCGCAGGCGGCAGGTGCGAACACTGTCAGGGCGATGGGATAATTCAGATTGAAATGCACTTCCTGCCGGACGTGTACGTCCCCTGCGAAGTGTGCGGCGGAAAGCGGTATAACCGCGAAACGCTGGAAGTAAGGTACAAGGGCAAAAACATCGCCGACGTGCTTGATATGACGGTGGAGGAGGCGTGCGAATTTTTCCGCCCCGTATCGGCAATTTACAATAAACTTTCCACCCTTAACGACGTGGGGCTGGGCTATCTCAAACTCGGGCAAAGCGCAACCACGCTTTCGGGCGGCGAGGCGCAACGCGTAAAGTTGGCAACCGAACTTTCCAAAAGAAGCACGGGCAAAACGGTGTATATCCTCGACGAGCCTACCACCGGACTTCACAGTTACGACGTAGATAAACTTATAAAAATAATGTACCGTCTACGCGCAAGCGGCAACACTATTATTGTAATAGAACATAACCTCGACGTGATAAAAACGGCGGATTGGATAGTGGATCTGGGACCCGAAGGGGGCGACCTCGGCGGCACGTTGGTTGCCTGCGGCTCTCCCGAACAGGTGGCGGCAAACCCCGCAAGCTATACGGGTGAATTTCTTAAAAAGGTCTTAAAAGGCTGAAATAATAGTCATTTTGAACCTTAACACAGTACTATGTCACGTATAATAAGCCGTTTTCGGGCAAAATTCGGCGCAAATATTTTTAAAAGTTCATATTTTGGTAAGTATGGAACCTTTATCAGTAAACGCGCCTTATCCCACTACCGAAGGGCTTATGCCCGATTGTTACAGCCTCGGGATAATCTCTCCCGCATACGCTTCGTCCTCGGGCGAACTTAACGCAGTTTTGCAATACGTGTATCATTCTCTCGAATTTGAAAGATGCGGCAAAAAGAAATGGGCGGAGGAAATTTCCGCCATAGCCGTAAGCGAAATGAAGCACCTCGCCTTGTTGGGCAAAACCATTTCGCTGTTGGGCGCCCGTCCCGTGTATTGCCAAAACCCCGCGTCCGCGTTCGGGTATTATTCCGCAAAATTCGTGGCGTATTCCAACAGCCTTCTTCATATGGCGGAGGACGACGTGATTGCCGAACGCCACGCAATTGCCGGGTACGAAAGAATGTTGAAGAGGCTTAAAAACGAGCAGGTGAAAGCCATAATAGCCCGCATACTCGAAGACGAGTATCTTCATCTCAAAAAATTCACAAGCATAGCGGAGGAACTTAAAAATACCTCCGCGCATTGAAGCGAACCATGAAAAATTACGACGTGCTGATAGTCGGCGCGGGCGCGGCGGGACTTGCCGCCGCGTGCCGCCTGTCGCGGTGTGAAAAACTTAAAATAGGCGTTCTTGAAGCCTCTGAAAGGGCGGGCAGAAAACTTGCCGCTTCGGGTAACGGGCAGGGCAACCTGTCCAATCTCGATCTGGATATTTCGCACTACCACGGCGGCAATTTGCCGCTTGTGCAAAAAATCGCCTGCAACGACCCTTACGGCGGTCTGGACATTTTGGATTGCCTTTTCGTAAGCGACGGCAGGGGGAGGATATATCCCTCCGGCAGGCAGGCTTCCGCGCTTTCGGAAGCGTTGTACGTCACGGCGGAAAAGCAGGGTGCCGAAATACTTTTCAACAAGCGCGCCGCGGCTGTTTCCCGCGGGTTTACCGTCCTTTGCGCGGACGGATCGCGCTATTCGGCGGATTGCGTCGTCCTCTGCACGGGCGGCAAGGCGCAAAAGCAGTACTTCACAGACGGTTCCGCATATTCGCTTGCCGTCGGGTTGGGGCATACCCTTACGCCGCTTTTTCCCTCTCTGGTACAGCTGAAAACGGATAAAACCCACATAAAGGGCTTAAAGGGCGTGCGCGCCGACTGCGCCGTTTCCGCCGTTGTGGACGGAAGGACGGTAAAGAGGGCGGAAGGCGATGTCATTTTCACCGATTACGGCGTGTCCGGTAACGCGGTATTCGGGGTTTCGCCCGCGTTTGCGTCGCAGACGGGCGTTTTATCAATAGAATTTCTCCCCGGAATTTCCGCGGACAAGATAGCAGCCACGCTTGAAAGGCGGGCGGCAAGCGGCTTTTTCGGCGAAAATATCCTTGCCGGGATAGTACATAGCGCAATCGCCCGCGCGGTTTTGCGCCGTGCGGGAAGTTCCCCTTCCGCAGTAGCCGAATGTCTAAAAAATTATACCCTTGAAGTGACGGGCACGCTGGGATTCGACAGCGCGCAGGTAACGCGCGGCGGCATAAACGCAGGCGAGGTTTCCGAAAAGTTGGAAAGCAAATTAGTTAAAAATCTCTATTTTGCAGGCGAAATTCTGGACGTGGACGGGGATTGCGGCGGATACAACCTGCATTGGGCTTTTGAAAGCGCAAGGGCGGTTGCTGAAGATATACTCGCAAAATACGGCGGAAAGGTATGAAGAGGCTGGACGATATAAAACTTCATATAGGCGAAAGCGAGCAAAAACTTTTAAAAATTGCGGAAAACGCCTTAAAAAAGCCCGTAAAGTACTTTAAAATACTTAAAAAATCTCTCGACGCGCGCGATAAAAACAATATCTTTTACGTGTATTCGATAGCTTTTTCCGAATGTGCTCCGCCGCCCGCGCCTCCGCCCGAAAAATTGTCGTCGCCGCCGTCCGTGGCGGTGATAGGCAGCGGACCCGCGGGGCTTTTCTGCGCTTTGCGGCTTGTCGACCATGGTTTCCGCCCCGTGATAATCGAACGCGGCGAAAGGGTGGAAGAAAGGGAATCTGCCCTTTCCGAATTTTTCTCCGGCGGAGAGCTTGACGAAAATTCCAACGTGCAGTTCGGCGAGGGCGGCGCGGGAACTTATTCGGACGGAAAACTCAACACGCAGACGCGCGACGGGCTTAACGCGGAAGTGCTTGCCGCCTTTGTAAAATTCGGCGCGCCTCCCGAAACGCAATATCTGAACAAGCCCCACGTGGGAAGCGACAACCTCAAAACGGTACTGCGCAACATTCGCCGTTACATAGAGGAACGGGGCGGAAAATATCTTTTCAACACCGCTTTTGTATCTTTCACGCAAAAAGACGGGCGGCTTGATTCGCTTATTTTAAGGAACGTCCGCACGGGTGAAGAGACAGATTTTAAAACGCAATACGCGGTACTCGCCCCGGGACATTCCGCCCGCGATACTTTCGCCGCGCTTGAAAGGGCGGGCGTTGCGATGACCGCGCGCGAGTTTGCGATAGGTTTGCGGATAGAACATCTCAACAGCGCCGTATCGTACGCGCAGTACGGCAAAAGTTACCGGCTTCTTCCCGCGGCGGATTACAAGCTGGTTTCCCACGCGCATTCCCGCACGGTATTCACGTTTTGTATGTGCCCGGGCGGCGTAGTTATTCCCGCCGCAAGCGAAAGGGGCGGCGTAGTCACCAACGGTATGAGCAATTACGCCCGCAACGGCGATAATTCCAATTCTGCGCTTATGGTGCAGATGAAAAGTTGCGATTTCGGCGCGGACGACCTGTTTGCGGGGATGCGCTTCCAACAGTCCGTGGAACGGCGCGCTTACTCGGCTTCCCGTTCCTACCGCGCCCCGGTACAGCTTCTCGGCGATTTTCTCAAAGACAGGGTTTCTTCCGCCTTCGGTGAAGTAAAACCCACCTATTGCGCGGGTACTGTTTTTGCGCCCCTCGGCGAAATTTTGCCGCCGATAGCGGCGGAGGCGTTAAAATGCGCCTTGCCCGATATGGACAGGCGTTTGAAGGGCTTCGCTTCCCCGCAGGCGGTGTTAAGCGGCGTGGAAACGCGCTTCACTTCGCCCGTGCGCGTCCTCCGCGACGAACGCGGCGAAAGCGTTTCGGTAAAGGGGCTTTATCCCTGCGGAGAGGGAAGCGGCTATTCCGGCGGAATAACAAGTTCCGCCGCGGACGGGCTGAAAATTGCCGAAAATATATATTCGGAATGTAAAAATCATTGAAATTTCATTAGGATTACACAATCGCACGATATAATAACGGCGTAAAGTAAATATTCGGATAGTTTTTTCCATCTCCTCCCAACGGTCGTACGTCTGCGTGCGGCCGTTTTCGTTCATTTCCCCAAAAGGGTTGACAAATTTACGCCGTACTGTTAAAATTCAGTAAAAAAAGAGAGAGGTGTTTATATGGGTAAGTTTGCCTTGAATTGTCTTTATAAGTACGAATTTTACGGTGACGACGGCAATCCTCTGGACGTGCTTCCGCAGTGGGAGGAGCGGATTATAATAATTTCAGCCGAAAATTTCGACGCGGCAGACGCAATGGCGGAAAAGACCGCCGCCGCATACGAGGACGATTTCCGTAGCGAACAGGGTGAAAACGTCAGCGTTCGGCTTGCTTATATCCTCGACATTTTCCCCGTGGACGAAAATGAAGGGGTGGTGTATTCCAATATGTACGAAGCGGAGGAAGACGAGGTGGAGGCAATGCTGGATATCCGTTATCCCGAAGAGGGCGAAAGCAACTGATTGCGCGCCTCTGCGTACGTAAAACAAAAAAAACCCGACTGCGCAAACGCGCAGTCGGGTATATTTATGCCCGTTTTAAACCGTTTCCACGTTTATAAGGTTGCTGTTTCCGCTTTTGCCGTTGGGCGTGCCGCCGGTAAGCACTATCTTGTCGCCCTTCGTAACAAGCCCCGTGTCTATCGCCGCGCGCTTTGCGTAATGGAACAGTACGTCTACGGAATAAAATTCCTCGCTCATCACGGGGATAACGCCCCAGCTTAAAGCAAGTTTTCTGTACGCCCGCTCGTCGGTAGTCATACCTATTATGTCTATCATGGGGCGGAAGCGCGAAACCGTTCTCGCCGTGCCGCCCGTCCTCGTGCAAACCACTATAACTTTAGCGTCTATGTCCTGTGCAAGCGTGCAGGCGCTGTGCGAAAGCGCTTCGGAAAGATTTTTTATATGGAACTTGTCGTCGTCGATATGCGCTATGTAGGAAGTGTTCTGTTCCGCCTGTTTCGCAATCTTCGCCATTGCGCGCACCGCTTCTACGGGGTATGCGCCCGCGGCGGTTTCTCCGGAAAGCATAATCGCGGAGGAGCCGTCGTAAACTGCGTTGGCGACGTCTGAAATTTCCGCACGGGTAGGGCGGGGCTGTTTTATCATCGATTCCAGCATTTCGGTTGCCGTAACGCTGCGTTTGCCGCGTATACGGCAGGCGTTTATAATCGTTTTTTGTATTCCGGGCAGTTCCTCGAAGGGAACTTCCACGCCGAGGTCGCCGCGCGCAACCATAATGCCGTCGGCAACGTCCAATATCGATTCAAGGTTTTTAACGCCGGCTCTGCTTTCTATTTTTGCGATAATTTCTATTTCTTTTTCAGGCGAGCCGCACATTTTAAGCCAATTTCTTACGTCGATAACGTCCTGCGCTTTGGAAACGAAGGAGCAAGCCACAAAATCCACGCCCTGTTCAACGCCGAATTTGATATCCGCCTTGTCCTGTTCGGAAAGGTAAACCATATCAAGTTCCTTGTCGGGGAAGAACATACTCTTTCGGTTGGAAAGTTCGCCGCCGATAAGCGTCTTGCATATTACGTCGGGCTTTTCCACGCGCACCACTTCAAACACCATAAGCCCGTTATTAAGCAGTATCTTATCCCCGGGCAGCATCTGTTCGCATATTCCCTCGTAGGAAACGGAAACGCGCGATTTGTCGCCGATAATGTCGTCAGTCGTGAAGATAAAGGGATCTCCGTCCTTCAAGGTGATTTTACCGTCGGCAAAAGTCTTTATCCTGAATTCGGGTCCTTTTGTATCCAACATAATGGGCAGGGGCACTTTTTTGCGCTCCCTCAATCTTTTCAGCATCGCAATTTTTTGCGCATGTTCCTCGTGCGTCCCGTGCGAAAAGTTAAGCCTTGCAACGTTCATGCCCGCGTCTATCATTTCCGAAAGCACAATTTCGTTGTCGCTTGCCGGTCCGAGAGTGCAGATAATTTTCGTCTTTTTCATAAATCACCTCAAAAATATCGCGTAAATTTTCTTATGATAATATTTTAAAATAAAAACCGCAAAAAATCAATATGTCGGCTTAAAATTGTTTGCTATTTTTTTTAATCGTGTTAAAATAACATAAAATTCAAGTTAATCGTGCGGTCGCGGGGCGCAAAACGCCGTGAGGAAAGTCCGAGCATCACAGGGCAAGGGTGCCTGCTAACGGCAGGAGAAGGCGACTTCAAGGAAAGTGAACAGAAATATACCGCAGTTTAACGCTGTAAGGGTGCAATGGCGAGGTAAGGGCTCACCGTCGTCCCGGTAACGGGGCGAGCCAGTTAAACCCCACCCGATGCAAGATTGGGCCGACGGCTGCTTAAATGC
Organism: uncultured Clostridia bacterium; assembly: GCA_947627575.1. GTDB lineage: Bacteria > Bacillota > Clostridia > Christensenellales > Borkfalkiaceae > Coproplasma. Next base: position 10,419 of record CANQWN010000002.1, on the reverse strand, counting down.
AAAGGCTGCCCGTCTGCCGCCGGCCGCCAATATCGCTTTAACTTACGGGCGACCGTAAGTATAGATAGATGACCGCACCAGACAGAACTCGGCTTACAGATTAATCTTGAATTTGCACACGGGCTCCGCGGATATTTCCGCGGAGCCCGTATTTTAAACTTTTATGCAGGAATAATATTCCGTTTGCCCGCCCGTAATCAAAGAGTATATTTCGTCCGCCCGCGCGCATACGTCCATACAACGCCGCGCGGCGACGGAAAGGTTTTTCCTGTCCCGCCCGCGTATCGCCACGGGATAGGGGGAGCCTGCCAGCGCGCCTAAAATTTCGTCGGCGCGGCTTTGCTTTACGGCTATGGGCTTATGGTACAGTTCGGAATTTAAAAATTCTTCCGCGTCGTCCGCATAGGCGTCAAGTAAATTTGCGCACAGTATGCGCTTTATCCGCGCGGCGGTGTAACGTCTGTTCGTGCATCCTTCAACAATCCCGTCGTAACCTTCCGCGCATCTGCTTTTCAGCGCGTGTTCAAGCCCTTCGGCGCACCCGTAAACCCGCCTCAATTTTTCTTCGGGCGTAAAATACAGCTTGTATACCGCCGCCCGCCCGAATTCGCGCGTATAATCTTTTGTGTTTATAAAATCGTCTGCTGCAAAAGCGGGCACGTTGCTTTTTACAAGAGGGGAAAGTCTGTTCGCGCGTAACGCCGCCGCCGAGGAAAAGTTTTCTTTCAGCGCCGCGTCGCCGTATGCGGAACCCATTCTCTGCACGGGGATAAGCCGTATATCCCGCCCCGCGGCGGCAACCGCCTTCGCATATTCTATGCCCAATATGTTGTTGGGGGAAGAGCAAAGCCCGCGCTCGCCGCCGCAGCGGTAAAACGCCTCCGCATAGCTTTTGGCGTATCCGTTGCCTGCGTCAAGTTGCTTTTCAAGTTCCGCCTTAAACTGTTCGCTTTCATCCGAAAGCACGCGCGCCGCTTCCCTGAATTTTTTTTCGTCGCCGCTTTCGCACCCGAAAACGATACAGTCCAGCGCGGGCACGGAAGACAGCAGTTTCACTGCCCCCGCGGCGAAAATTTCCGCCGGCGCCACGGTAAAACTTACGGGCAATTCCGTCACACAGTCCGCCCCGCCCAGCACGGCGTGCCTTGCGCGCACGCTTTTTTCCAGCGCGGCTATTTCCCCGCGTTGCGTAAAATTTCCGCTCATCAGGGCAAGAACGCCGTCGCATCCCGATAGGCGCGCCGCCTGTCCCAAAAGATATTCGTGCCCGTTGTGAAAAGGATTGAATTCGCAAATTATTCCACAAATTTTCATTTTAATCTTTACTTTTTAAAAGTTTTATTATATAATAAAAAAGTAGGTTGTTTCCGCAACCATTATATAACAAATTTTTTGATAAATAAAGTGTTTTAAGGAGATTTGATATGTCATTGCTTGATGAAATCAAGGTAAAAGCGGCTTCCCTCAAAAAGACCATCGTGCTTTGCGAGGGCGAGGACAAGCGCGTTGTCGAAGCGGCGGCGCGTATAACGCGGGAGGGGATAGCCAAAATCGTGCTTATCGGCAACGAGGCGGAATGTAAAAAAGTCGCCCCTCACGTAGACCTCGCGGGGATTACGCTTATCGATCCTCTCACTTCCGACAAGACGGAAAAGTACGCGCAGATTTTGTATGAAGCAAGAAAAGCGAAGGGTATGACGGAAGAGCAGGCGAAGGAACAGGCGAAGGACAGGACGATGTTCGGCGCGCTTATGCTTAAAGCGGGCGACGTAGACGGCTATGTGTCCGGTGCGTGCCATTCCACCGCAAACACGTTGCGCCCGGGGCTTCAGGTCGTAAAAACCGCGCCCGGAATCAAAACGGTTTCAAGTTGCTTCATCATGATTGCGCCCGACAAATCCAATCCCTACAATCCCGACGGCGTTGCGGTATTCGCGGATTGCGCGATAAATATCGAACCCACGGCGGAACAGCTTGCCGATATAGCGATAACCTCCGCAAAGACGGCTAAAGCCATTGCGGGCATCGAACCCAAAGTGGCAATGCTTTCGTTCTCGACGAAGGGCAGCGGCAACGACGATAAATTCACCCAATCCGTACCCAAGGTACAGGAAGCTACGCGTTTAGCCAAGGAAGCGGCGCCCGAACTCGCCCTCGACGGCGAATTCCAGTTCGACGCGGCGGTTGCGCCCGAAGTAGGGCAGCTTAAAGCCCCCGGTTCTTCCGTGGCGGGGCACGCGAACGTATTCGTATTCCCCAACATCAACGCGGGCAACATAGGTTACAAAATCGCCCAGCGTTTCGGCGGATATATGGCTATAGGTCCCGTTTGTCAGGGTTTTGCAAAGCCCCTCAACGATCTTTCCCGCGGTTGCAACGTGGAAGACATAGTTGCAACAGTTGCGGTTACCGCATTGCAGGCGGAATAATTTAAAGGTAAGGGAGAAAAACGAAATGAAAATTCTCGTTGTAAACGCAGGCAGCTCGTCGCTTAAATATCAGCTTATCGATATGGAAACCGAAAAGGTTCTCGCCAAAGGCGGTTGCGAAAGAATAGGTATCCCCGGTTCCCTTCTTAAAGCAAAGGGCAACGGCAAGGAAAAAGTTTACGAACAGGATATGCCCACGCACAAAGTTGCTATCGAGCTTGTGCTTCACGCCCTGCACGACGGCGAAATCGGCGTAATCAAATCCATGGACGAAATAGACGCGGTAGGGCACAGAATGGTTGCCAGCGGCGAATATTTCAAAAAGACCACGCTTGTTACCCCCGAAGTTGTAAAGACGTTGGAAGAAAAAACTTTCGAGCTTGCGCCTCTGCACAACCCCGCGGCGGCAACGGGGCTTAAAGCGTGTATGGAAGTAATGCCCAACACGCCCATGGCGCTTGTGTTCGATACGTCTTTCCACGCAACTATGCCCGAAAAGGCTTATCTCTACGGCATAGATTACGAAGATTACAAAAAATACGGCGTGAGGAAGTACGGGTTCCACGGCACAAGCCATAAATTCGTTTCCGGCGAAGCCGCAAAATATTTGGGCAAAAACCCTTCAGAACTGAAAATAGTAACCTGCCATCTCGGCAACGGTTCTTCCATATCCGCGGTGGACGGCGGCAAGTGCGTGGATACCACCATGGGCTTCACGCCCCTTGCAGGCGTGCTTATGGGCACCCGTTCGGGCGATATCGATGCTTCCGCAGTGGAATTCCTTGCGAAAAAGAAGGGTATGTCCCATTCCGAAATAATCACTTATCTCAATAAAAAGTGCGGCGTTGCCGGCATTTCCGGCGTTTCAAGCGACTTCCGCGATTTGATTGCGGGCGCAGAACAGGGCAACGCGCGTTGCCGCCTCGCCCTCGATATGTTCGCATATCAAACCAAAAAATTCGTCGGCTCATACGCGGCGGCAATGGGCGGGCTGGACTGCATAGTATTTACGGCAGGCATAGGCGAAAACACCCCGTTGATTCGCGCGGGCGTGTGCGAAGGGCTTGAATTTTTGGGCGTAAAGTTGGATAAAAAAGCCAACGAGGGCAAAAACGACGGTTCCGTACGCGAAATTTCCGCAAAGGATTCCAAAGTAAAAGTACTTGTTATCCCCACCAATGAGGAGCTTGTTATCGCCCGCGAAACCGCCGAACTTTTATAAAAATTTCTTTGTCTCGCCGCAAAAAATAAGTTGACAAAGAAAAACCCTTATAATATAATTTGATAGTCGGCTCTGATATGGAAATTGACGTAAGTAAATTGTGCGCTTCCGGCAAGTGCGAAGGGGAAGTACGGTTCGGTTACAACCCGCCAGAGGACTGTTGCCTTATCCCGTTATGTGGGATAGAAGGCGCCGTAAACGTAAATTGCGATTACTTTATCTGCGACGACGGTAAAGTAGAAGTGCGGATGACGGTAGATTATCTGCTTTCGGGGCAATGTTCGTATTGCCTTAAAGACGCACGCCGTCATATCACTTACACCGCCGACCTTCTGTACGACGTCCGCGGCCACGGCGGCGGGGAAGAGGACGACCGTTACTATTACGACGGAAGAAAAATCAATTTAAAAACAGCCGTAGACGATACAATACTTATAAGCCAGCCTAACGTTTTGCTCTGCAAAGATGGTTGCGAGGGTATTGACGTTACCAATAAATAGAAAGAGGTGATTAATTATGGCAGTACCCAAGAGAAAACAATCCAAAAGCAGAACAAATAAAAGGTTCGCAAACTACAAGGCTACCGCGCCCACGCTGGTAGAGTGCCCTCATTGTCACTCTATGATGCAAGCGCACAGGGTTTGCGGAAATTGCGGCTACTACGACAAAGTCGAGGTAGTCCCCCAGGACGCCAAGAAAGACTGATTTGAAGCTTTCTGCGGACTGCCTCCGGGCAGTCCGCATTTTTCTTAATAACGTTGTCAATAAAGGATATGGATATGAAACACACGGATATAAAGCAAATATTTGCGGAAGGCGAAAAATATGCGGGCAGTTTGGTAACTGTCTGCGGTTGGGTAAGGACGTGGAGAGATTCCAAAAGCGTCGCGTTTATCGAGCTGAACGACGGAACTTCGCTTAAAAACCTTCAAATAGTGATTGAAAAGCAAACGGTTCCCGCGGAAAGCTATAAGGACGCGTTGGCGGTTGGCGCGGCGTTGCTTGTAAAGGGCGTTCTGCTGGTTTCCGAACGCAACGGCTACGAACTTTCCTTCGGTTCGGTTGAAGTTTTGGGCGGGTGCCCTGCGGATTATCCCCTGCAAAAGAAGCACCACACGCTTGAATTTTTGCGCACGATTCCCCATCTGCGCCCCCGCACGAAGTATTTCGAGGCTGTTTTTGCGGTAAGAAGCGCAATTTCTTTCGCAATTCACAAATATTTCCGCAACAACAACTATAAGTACGTCCACACGCCGATAATCACCGGCAGCGACTGCGAGGGCGCGGGCGAAATGTTCCGCGTCACCACAAACCCGTGGGCGGGCGATTTCAAAACGGAAAGCGAATATTACGCCAACGACTTTTTCGGCAAGCGCGCAAACCTCACCGTTTCGGGACAGCTGGAAGGCGAAATGGCGGCTACGGGGTTGGGTAAAATTTATACTTTCGGTCCCACATTCCGCGCCGAACACAGCAACACAACCCGTCACGCGGCGGAATTTTGGCAGATAGAGCCGGAAGTTTGCTTTGCCGACCTCGACGATATCATAGGCATTGCGGAAGAATTTATAAAATCCATAATTTCGGACGTGCTTGAAAACTGCCCCGACGAAATAGCGTATTTCGACGAAAGGGTGGAAAAGGGGCTTAAAGATAAGCTGAACGGCGTAATTTCCTGCGATTTTGCGCGCGTAACCTATACGGAAGCGATTGAAATACTTAAAAAATCCGGCAAAGAATTTAAATATCCCGTGGAATGGGGTTGCGATTTGCAGACCGAACACGAAAGGTATCTCACGGAAGAATATTTTAAAAAGCCCCTGTTCGTAACCGATTACCCTGCGGACATCAAGGCGTTTTATATGAAGCAGAACGCGGACGGCAAAACCGTTGCCGCAACCGACTTGCTTGTGCCGGGCATAGGCGAAATAATAGGTTGCAGCGAAAGGGAAACCGACCTTGCCAAACTTGAAGAGGCGATGAAAAAGCGCGGTATGCCCCTCGAAGCCTACACCCAATATCTCGATTTGAGGAAGTACGGCACGGTGCCCCACAGCGGTTTCGGGTTGGGGCTTGAAAGGATAATAATGTACGTCACGGGCGTGCAGAACATAAGGGACGCTTTGCTTTTCCCGAGGACGGTAGGCAGCCTCTGATTTTATACCATGAAGAAAAAAATTTGCGTGATTTTTACGGGCGGAACGATAGGCTCCGCCACAAGCGGCACAACCGTAGACCTGATGAACGAGGACAGAAGCCTGCTTATAGACAGGTATTGCGCCTGCTTCGGCAACGCCGTCTCGTTCGACAGTCTCCGCCCGCTTAACATTTTAAGCGAAAACGTGCAGTTTTCCGACGTCCGCCGTATGGCGGACTGCGTAAGGCACGTGGATAAAACGCGCTACGACGGAATAATTATCACCCACGGTACGGACACTTTGTGCTTTACGGCAAACCTGTTCAGCCAGATTTTCCGCGATACGCCCATACCGATAGTATTCGTATCTGCGCTGTTTCCCCTCGACGATAAGCGCGGCAAGGGCGTGGAAAATTTCGCCGGAGCCGTTGATTTTATTGAAAACGAGGGGTTGCGCGGGGTTTTCGTATCTTTTATGAACGAGCGCGAAAATCTTCAAATCCATCTCGGAAGCCGCCTTTGCTTTACCGACCAGATCACGGGCAAATTCGTAAGCGTGATGGATTTGCCGCTTTGCGAACAGGTAAAGGGCAGATTTGTCTACCATAAAAGCGATATGCTCCCCTCAAAGCGTATGATAAATTCCGTCCGCCCGCCCTACGGCGAGTACAGGCTTTGCAAGGACGTTATCACCATCCGCGCCCGCGCGTTTATCGATTTTTCGCTTTACCGTTTCGGCGAAAAAAAGCCCAAAGCCGTCGTTTGCGAACTTTTCCACAGCGGCACGGCTTGCACCGCCGGCGACGAAACAAACGTGCTTAAATTTATCGATTATTGCCTGTCCTGCGGTATTTTGGTAATTCTCGCCCCCGTAGACAGCCATGCAAACGTATACGCCAGCGCGCTCGCTTTCCGCCACAAATGCATAATCGCCTACGATTGCAGTTTTGAAATGACGGTGGTAAAGGTTATGCTTGCCCTCGGCGAGGGGCGCAACGTGGAAGAAGAGCTTGCGTCGGATAACTTTTTTGAAAAAATCCATTGACGTATCAAATTTCGGAAGCTATACAGCCTAATTCCTATTGACAAAGTAGGAATTAGGCTGTATAATTATTTGCGCACAATAAAACCAAGGGGAAGGCAATTTTGATAAAGAAGTATGACGTCACGGGGATGACGTGTTCCGCCTGTTCCTCCGGGATAGAGAGGGCGGTAGGTAAACTTGAAGGCGTGGTAAGTTGCGAAGTCAGCCTTATGGGAAAATGCATGAAGGTTGAATTTGACGAAGCCGCGCTGGACGAACGTAAAATTTTTGCGGAAGTAAAATCCCTCGGTTACGGACTGTACAACGAAGGCGGCGCGCCCGTCAAGGGCGAAAACAGGGATAAAAAGCTGTTTATCCGCTTTATAATTTCGGTTATTCTCACGGCGCCCCTAATGTATGTTTCTATGGGGCATATGTTCGGCGCGCCGTTGCCTCCGTTTTTAAATCCCCATAGGGGCAATGCGCAGTGGTTTGCGCTGTATCAGGCGGTACTTGCAGGCGCGGTTATAGGCGTAAACTTTGCGTTTTTCAAAAGCGGCGTTGCGGCGATATTCAAAAAAGTTCCCAATATGGATACCCTCGTATCGCTGGGCTCCGGCGTTTCCTTTCTGTATTCGGTAGGGCTTACCGTGTTTGTCTTTTTGGGCGTGTACCGCGGCAATGCGGAATGGACCGAACTTTGCATGCAGTTGCATTACGAATCCGCCGCCACGATTTTAACGCTTGTAACGGTGGGCAAATGGCTGGAAGAAAAATCCAAAAAGCGTACGGGCGCGGAAGTTGAAAAACTGCTTAAACTCGCCCCCGAAGACGTTACGGTGGAACGCGACGGAAAAACCCGAATTATTCCCGTAAGGGAAGTTGCCGTCGGCGACGCGGTGGTGGTAAAACAGGGCGAATATATCCCCGTGGACGGCGTAATATTTTCAGGGAACGGCTTTGTGGATAAGGGCGCAGTCACGGGCGAAAGCCTCCCCGTAGAAGTTGCGGCAGGCGATAAAGTTACAAGCGCAACCGTTTTGAAAAGCGGCTATCTTAAAATCCGCGCGGAAGCCGTTGGCGAAGATTCCACGCTGTCCAAAATAGTTAAAATGGTAAAGGAGGCGGGCGCAAGCAAAGCCCCCATACAGAAGATTGCCGATAAAATAGCGGGCATTTTCGTGCCCGTAGTAACGCTTATTTCGATAGCGGTATTTATCATCTGGTTGCTTGTGGACGGCGGGTTCAATCCTTCCCACAGCGTAACGTACGCAATTTCCGTCCTCGTGGTATCCTGTCCCTGCGCGTTGGGGCTTGCAACCCCCGTAGCCATTATGACGGCGGCGGGCAGGGGCGCGTCCCTCGGCATACTGTTTAAGGATGCGGAAAGTTTGCAAAAAGTAGGCAAAATAAACTGCGTACTGCTTGATAAAACCGCCACGCTTACGGAAGGCAAGCCCCGCGTAACCGAATTTGAAACCTTCGGCTTCGACAGGGCGCTTGCGCTTAAAATAGCCTATGGTATAGAAAATCATTCAAATCATCCCCTCGCGGCTTGCATTAAGGAATACGCCGCGGACGGCGTGGAAGTGGAAGAATATAATTATACCGTCGGCAAAGGCGCCTCGGCAAAGTACGGCGGCGCAACCTATTACCTCGGCAACCGCAAACTGTTAAAATGCGCGCCCTCCGCAAAGATTTCGGCGCGCGCTCAACAGCTTTCCTCGCAGGGCAAAACCGTGCTTTACTTTGCGGACGGCAAGTCCGTCCTCGCGCTTATTGCCGTGGCGGACGCGGTGAAGGAGGGCAGTAAACAGGCGGTAAGCCTCCTCAAAGCCCGCAATATCCGCGTGGCTATGCTTACAGGCGACGAAAAGAACACCGCCGCGGCTGTCGCTTCGGAGGTGGGCATAGAAGAATATGTTTACGAAACGTTGCCGCAGGATAAACTTAACGCCGTGCGCAACGTTATGGAAGCGGGCGGCAGGGTTGCAATGGTCGGCGACGGGATAAACGATTCGCCCGCGCTTAAATGCGCCGACGTGGGCATTGCAATGGGCAACGGAACGGACGTCGCGATAGATTCCGCCGACATAGTGCTGGTGGGCGGCGATTTGCGCTCGCTGGACGCCGTTTTCGGGCTTTCCAAAGCCACCGTTCGCAACATAAAGCAAAATCTGTTTTGGGCGTTTATCTACAACACGGTGATGATACCCGTTGCGGCGGGCGCGTTTGCGCCCCTCGGCTTCTATTTCACGCCTATGATAGCCGCCGCCTGTATGAGTTTAAGCTCGCTGTTCGTCGTCTGCAACGCACTGCGGCTTTTGAGATATAGAGATAAAAATTATAAAAAGGAAGATATTTATATGAAAAAAATCGTGTATATCGAAGGTATGTGTTGCGAACACTGCGCAAAGCGCGTTGAAAACGCCCTTTCGGCTGTAAGCGGAGTAGTTTCCGCCGACGTAAAATTGAAAAAGAATCTGGCGGTCATACGCAGCAGGGACGAAATTTCCGACGAAGAAATCAAAAAAGTAGTTACCGAAGCGGGCTATACCGTAAAATCGATAGAGAACAAATGACAAAAAAACGCCGTCTGTGACAATATCCGTCGTCCTGTCGTATTGACGTATCAGCATACGGGCATTATAATTTAAACAGGAGGTGCCCGATGATTGACACAATGCTTTTAGACAGACGTACAAAAGATTTGGTGCGGGAGTACGTGCCCGAAGGGGACGTGCTGGACAGCATAGTATGCTTTTTTTCCATCTTTGCGGACCCAACCCGCGTGAGGATGCTTTCGGCTTTGGCTATTTCGGAAATGTGCGTAACCGATCTTTCGCGCGTGCTTGAAATAAACCAAACCACCGTTTCGCATCAGTTGCGCCTTCTCAAAAATTTGGGAATAGTAAAAAGCGACCGCCACGGAAAAATAATCTTTTACAGTCTTGTAAACGATACGGTAAACGACGTAATGTTGAAGGGCGTTGAATTTTTAGGTTGCTGAAAGGGACGGTTTACCGTCCCTTTTTTGTATATATATTTACAAAAATTATAATTTTTCTGTTGCAAATTTCCACTTGTTATGATAAAATTATCATAACAAAATCAAAATAAGGGATGTGGGTATGAAACTTAAAAAATTCATAGGCGTTATACTCGCCGCAATGCTGTCATTCGCTTTGTTCTGTTCCGCTTGCTCTACAGGCGGTGAGGAAGACCCGGATAACGATAATACCGTTGAAGGCGAAGTGTACACCGTAACTTTGCACGCAAACGGCGGCTCTAATTCCGCCTACGATATAGAAGGCGATATTTTCACGGTAAAATATCGCGGCGGCAATTCGCTTTCGCTTCCCAAACTTACAAAAAGCGGCAGCGTATTTGCGGGTTGGTACGATATCTCCGACGTGAAGTGGGAAAAGATATCCGAAACCGATACGGGCGATAAAGAATTTTGGGCGCATTGGGATTCAAATACCGTAGCGCCGCAGACATACACGGTTACCTTACATCTCAACGAGGGTTCGTTCCCCGCGGGCGTAAGCAATTTAACGCAGTACACGGCGGGCACGGAAGTTACGTTGCCCATCCCGCAAAAAAC
>CANQWN010000001.1 GCA_947627575.1 uncultured Clostridia bacterium | reverse complement strand
AAGGAATTTTGGGCGAAGTGGAATACAACTTCCGTAACGCCGCAGACATACACCGTCACCTTAAATCTCAACGGGGGCTCGTTCCCCGCGGGCGTAAGCAATTTAACGCAGTACACGGCGGGCACGGAAGTTACGTTGCCCATCCCGCAAAAAACCAACAGTACCTTCGGCGGCTGGTATGCAAATCAGGCTTGCACAGGCACGGCAGTGCAGAAGATACTTTCAACCGACACGGGCAATAAGGAATTTTGGGCGAAGTGGAATACAACTTCCGTAACGCCGCAGACATACACCGTCACCTTAAATCTCAACGGGGGTTCGTTCCCCGCGGGCGTAAGTAATTTAACGCAGTACACGGCGGGCACGGAAGTTACGTTGCCCATCCCGCAAAAACCCAACAGTACCTTCGGCGGCTGGTATGCAAATCAGGCTTGCACAGGCACGGCAGTGCAGAAGATACTTTCAACCGATACGGGCAATAAGGAATTTTGGGCGAAGTGGGAAACCCAAACACCCACTCCCGGGACGTTATCCATTACCGTAAACGGATATGAGGAGGGCGCAAGCGTCACGTTCGCGGCGGTTGGCGGAACTTACAAGGTTTCCTATAAACCCGCCGACGGCGTAAGCCAATATACGCAAATAGACGAAGAACTTATCCGCACAACGGGTTCGCAGGTGCGCGCCGATATCGTCGGGCTTAAAGCGGGCGATTATACGGTAAAGGTAGAGGCGGGCGGAAAGACCGTAGAAAAGCCCGTAACCGTAACCGCATACGACCGTTCTGGTTACGCCCATTTCAACTTTACGGGCGTGGGCGCATATAACGACGACGGCACTTTAAAGGACAACGCCGTTGTGGTATACGTCACCGACGAAAACAAAAACACCGTAACCGTTCCCGGTTTAGGCTCGGGTAAATCCGGTATTGTGGATGTTTTAAATTATTCTCAAAAAATGGGCGATAAGCCCCTCGTGGTAAGGATTATCGGCTCGGTAAACGCCGCCACATGGAAAGAAATCAACTATGATAAGGGCGGCAACTATAACGACGGTAATGATTATGACCAAGATAATAAACTTCCGTCGGATAAAGTTGTGGGGAAGAAGCGGCAAAAATTACCGCAGAAGTCAATGACGCAGAAAGAGCTTATCGAAGGAGGCTATAACGAACTTGATACAAGTAAGTATACCGAACTTAAAGGGCTTTCCAGCAAAATAAATTACAGCAGCTCGGAATTCGATTCGGCATGGAACAACTGCTCTATAGACTCTGCAAAAAATGTTACCGTGGAAGGGATAGGCGCGGACGCCCGTCTGTTCCAGTGGGGCTTTACTTGGAAGAACAGCAACTCTATTGAAGTGAGAAATCTCACTTTCGAGGACTATACGGAGGACGCGTGCAGCTTTGAAGGAAGCAGCGACCAGACGGACGCTTCAAACTTCAGTTCGAAGAATTTATGGATTCACCACAACACTTTCCTCGAAGGTAAAAACTATTGGGACGTTTGCCCCGAACAGGATAAACACGAGGGCGACGGCGCAACCGACTTCAAAAAGAACTCTTATATAACCATTTCTTATAATCACTATTATAAAAATCATAAAACCGGTCTTATCGGGGGCGGAGATGCTCAAAAGACGGCGTGCGTAACTTTCCACCACAATTGGTATGAAATATGCAACAGCAGGCTTCCGCTTGCAAGACAGGCTAATATGCATATGTACAACAATTATTACTATGGGTCTACGGGTACGAATATGTCTATCCGCGCAGGCGGTTACGCCTTTATCGAGTATTGCTATTTCGATAACGCAAATAACCCGATAACTACCCAAAAAGGCGACGATAAGAAAGGGGTTGCCAAGGTCTATCAATGTATATTCAATAAAAAGGAAGTAGATTCCCAATATACAGAAGAAGGAACGAAAGAAGACTTAAAAAACACCGTCATAATAGTAACCGACAGAACGAAGACTGTCGGGAACGACAATATTTATAACCCGAATTTCGATACCGATTCTGCTTATTTCTACTATGATGCCACGGCGAAAAAAACAAAGGTTCAAAGCGGCTTTGAAATGCTTACCGCAGAAGAGGTAAAAGAAAAAGTGCCCGATCTTTCGGGGGTACACAAGTAAATAAAAAAAAGGCTTGCGGCAAGCAAGCCTTTTTTTTATCTTCAACGCGTTGCAAAAACTTATGGCGGGTGGTATAATATAAAATAGGTGACTATGGACGTAATCAGGGAAAAATTAAAACTTTTGCCGGATAATCCCGGCGTATATATCATGCTGGATAGTTACGGGCAGGTTATATACGTCGGAAAAGCCCGTGTCCTTAAAAACAGGGTAAGGCAGTATTTTCACAATACGCCCAAGCCCGAAAAAGTGCTTAAAATGGTGGCGAATATCGCCGATTTCAACTATATCATCACCGAAACCGAAATCGACGCGCTGGCGCTTGAAAACAACCTGATAAAAAAGTACAAGCCCAAGTACAACATACTTTTAAAGGACGATAAAACCTATCCTTATATAAAGGTCGATCTGCGCAAAAAATTTCCCGATTTTTATATAACGCGCAAAATAAAAAAGGACGGCTGCCGCTATTTCGGTCCCTTTATGGGCGGCATAAACTGCAAGGACATTCTCGACGTATTGCAACTTACTTTCAGCGTGCGCCTTTGCCGCACCGCCATAACCGAACGCCCCAAGCGCGAATGTTTAAACTATCATATAGGCAGGTGCACCGCGCCCTGCGCCCATAAGGTAAGCGAAAGCGAATACGCCGCGCAGGTAAAGCAGGCTACGGCTTTTCTCGAAGGCGATTACAGGCAGGCGGAAACCCTTCTCCGCAAAAAGATGCTTTCCGCCGCCGAAAACGAAAATTTTGAACTTGCCCTCGATTATAAAAACAAACTTGCCATGCTTTCAAAGCTGGAAGCAAAGCGTATAACTTCGCTTAACAGATTTATCGACGTAGACGTAATTTCCTACGTCACAAACGATGTGTATTCCGCCGTCAACGTCCTTGTCATACGCAAAGGCATAATGCAGGGCGGAAGCAGTTTTGCGCTGGACGAAGCGTATTTAACCGACGGCGAGGCGCTTACGGCTTTTATCACGCGCTATTACGGCAACCACGAACCTCCCGCCGAAATTATCTGTCAGGAATTTTGCGAAAAGCCCCTTATCGAAAGCTATTTCAGGGATAAATTTTCCAAAACGGTGGAAATAACGCTTGCAAAACAGGGTATAAAAGCCCAACTTCTTAAAATGGCTAACGCCAACGCCGCGGAATATCTTGAAAAATCAGTGGACAAAATCAAACACCGCGACGATATGACGGTAAGCGCGTGCGCGCGCCTGCAAACCCTGCTTAACTTAAAAGTTTACCCGCGCAGAATGGAATGTTACGATATTTCCAATATCAGCGGGGTAGACAAAGTAGGCTCTATGGTGGTATTCATAGACGGCGAGGCGGACAGAAACAGCTACCGCAGGTTTAAAATAAAAACGGTGGAGGGCGCAAACGACTTCGCTTCCTTGCAGGAAGTGCTTACGCGCCGCCTTAAAAAGTTGGGAACCGAAGAGGAAGAAAAATTCCCCAAGCCCGATCTTATTATAATAGACGGCGGCAAAGGGCAGCTTTCGGCTGTACAGCGCATTTTTGAAGAACTTAACGTAACCGATATAGAACTTATTTCCCTCGCCAAGGAAGAGGAAGAAATTTTCACTTTGTCAGGCGCGGAAAGCGTAAAACTTTCCCACAGGGACTACGCGCTTAAAATGTTACAGCGCATCCGCGACGAAGCGCACCGCTTTGCGATTACGTATTTCAGAAACATCCATTCAAAGCGCAATCTCGAAAGCGTTTTAAACGGCATAGAGGGCATAGGCAAAACCAAGCGCAACGCGCTGTTGCTTAAATTCGGCACGCTGGATAAAATTATGCGCGCAAGCGTTGAAGAACTTGCCGAAACGGAGGGCATAGGGTTAAAGCTCGCCCGCAATATAAGGCAATATTTTCAGGAAAACTTATGAAGCAGATAGACCGCAGGCTGATAGTTTCCGATTTCGACGGAACTTTGCTTTCAACCAAATACGATATACCCCAACGCACCCGCCGCGCCGTAGCCGAATACGTCGCCTGCGGGGGCGTGTTCGCCATAGCCACGGGCAGGATGCTTTGTTCCATTTTGCCCCGCGCGCGCGAATTGGGCTTAAAGGGCATAGTAATCGCCTATCAGGGCAGTGTAATCGCCGATATCGAAAGCGGTAAAATTTTAAAATTCGGCGGTTTCAGCGCGCAAATGGCGGCGGAAGCGTTGCGCGCCATAGAACAGCAGGGCGAATCCTGTCAGGTGTATTGCGACGAAAAGCTGTACATAGATTTGCCCGAAGATAATCCCCACCTGCAATTGTACGAAAAGATTACGGGCGTAAAAGCCATAAACGTGTTGGACAGACCTCTTTCGCGCTTCGTCGAGGAAAAGGGCAGACCGTGCCAAAAGGTTGCAAGCCTCGTCGCGCCGCAAAACCGCGCGCGCCTTTATTCCGCGCTGTCGGAAAAGTTGTCGTCGCGGTTCGACGTCACTTGCAGCGCAAACGTACTTGTAGAGGTTTCTCCCCTCGGCGACGATAAGGGGCAGGGGCTTAAATTCCTTGCGGAATATTACGGTATTCCGCTGTCCTCCAGCGTGGCGATAGGGGATAACCTTAACGACGCAAGTATGCTTAAAGCCGCGGGTATAGGCGTTGCCGTGGCAAATTCTTCCGCGGAACTTAAAGCCGTTGCGGACGAAATAACGCTTTCCAACGACGAATGCGGCGTAGCGGAAATTATATATAAGTACGGATTTAAAAGTTAAATGGTAGAAATTCTCGCTCCTGCGGGAGGAAAGGACAGCGCGGTGGCGGCAATAAACGCCGGCGCGGACGCAATATATTTGGGACTTACGCAGTTTTCGGCGCGCAGCGCGGCTGAAAATTTCGACGTGCAAGCCCTGTCGGAAATATGTGCATATGCACATATTTTCGGCGTTAAAATTTACGTTGCGCTTAACACTCTCGTAAAATCTGATGAACTGCCGCAATTTTTTTCGTCCGTAAAGCAGGCGTATCTTGCCGGCGCGGACGCGATAATAATGCAGGATATGTATTTGGGCGCGCACATCAAAAAATATTTGCCCGAAGTAACTTTGCACCTGTCCACGCAGGCGGGCTGTTTCAACGTCTATGCCGCCTGTCTTGCAAAAAAATGCGGCTTCGACAGGGTGATTATCGCGCGCGAAACGCCGTTAAGCGAGATAGAAAAAATCACGCGCGTAATTCAAACCGAAGTTTTTATACAGGGCGCGCTTTGCACCTGCTTTTCAGGGCAGTGCTATATGTCGTCTTTCGCGGGCGGCAACAGCGGCAACCGCGGCAAATGCAAACAGCCCTGCCGCAAACTGTATTCAATAGACAGGGCGGGCTTCACACAGCCGGCATACAGGCTGTCGCTTTCAGATTTGTCCGTCGGCGGGGACATACAAAAGTTGATTTCCGCGGGCGTTTCTTCCTTCAAGATAGAGGGCAGAATGCGCCGTCCCGAATACGTTTCCGCCGCCGTCGCGTACTATAAAGGCATACTTTCGGGTATCCCCACGGGGCAGGCGTTAAGCGATTTAAAACGCACATATAACAGGGGCAATTATACAAAAGGATTGGCTTTCGGGCAACAAAAGGGCTTTATATCTTCCGCCGTTCAGGGGCACATAGGCGAATACGTCGGCGTCGTTTCGGTTGAAAATTCCCGCTTCGTCTGCCGCACCGCAAAAAAGTTTTCCGCGGGCGACGGCTTCAAAATTCTCCGCGGCGGCAGGGAAGTAGGGGGCGCGGTCTGTTCAAAACCGTCAAAGGACGGGTTTATCCTCGCCTCGCACGAGAGGTTGAAAAACGGCGACAAGGTATTCGTCACAACAGACGTAGCTCTCAATGCCCGCCTGCTTGCAAAAAAACGCCTGCACGGCGTATCGGTAAGCGCGGAAATTTGTTTAGGCAAGCCCGTAAAAGTTACTTTAAACGATAAAACATTTGTGTTTCCGCCTCCCGCGGAAGCGCGCAGCCGCCCCTTGACGGCGGAAGATATAAAAGAAAATTTCAAAAAGGTGGACGGGTTGCCGTTTGCCGTAACTTTCGGTGAAATTGTTACGGACGGGGCGTTCCTTACCGCCGCGGAACTAAACGCGGTGCGCAGGGAATGTTACGCCCGCTATAAGGCGGGATTTTTGCCCGAAAGGCGCGCAGAAGCCGAAATACCCGTGCCGCAAGCGGAAGCGGCGGCAAAAAACCGTAAAACAGCCGTAATATGCCGCGATTTGCGCGGAGTAAACGCGGATATAGGCATACTTAAACTTCAAAACCTCTCGCAGGAAGCCGAGCCGCTTTTGCAGGGCTTTTCGGGCGAAAAATTTCTGTTCGTTCCGCCGTTCATAACAAGCGAAGAAGTTGAAATTTACCGCAACCTTTCGGAAAAATTCGACGGGATTTATTGCGACGGCTATTGCGGCGCGGAATTTGCGGAAAGCTGGAACAAGCCCCTCTTCGCGGGTACGGGGATGAATATTTCCAACCCCGTTTCGCTGTCGCTTGTCGGCGCGAAATACGTCGCCCTTTCCAAGGAACTTACCTCTGCGGAAAGCGCGCGGCTGGCTGTAAAAAACGCCTTTTCCCTGTGCACGGGCGGGATAAAAGTTATGGATTTGCTGTATTGCCCGTTCGGCAAGGATTGCGCCGCTTGCGACAGGCGCGAAGTTTATACGCTTACCGACGGCGACGGCAGGGCGTTCCCCCTGCACAGGTATGAAATATCGCATTGCCTGTTTGAAGTATACAATTGCGCCGATATATGGGCGGAATATTCCGCGGGCAGGCTTATGGATTGTTCATTGCTTTCAAAAAGCGAAATTTCGGATTGCGTAAGCGGCAAACAGCCGCAGGGTAAAACATACACGCGCGGACATTCTTCCGCGCCGGTGCTTTGATATGAACGCTAAATGCATAACCACGCTTGAACTTGATAAAATTTTAACCGCGGCGGCAAATTTCGCCGTGTTGGACGGCGGCAAAACGGCTATAACTTCCTGTGTGCCGTCAACTTCGCTTGCCCGCGTAAAACAGCTGCTGTCCGCCACTGTGGAATGTGACAAATTGCTTTATACCTACGGCGTGGGCAAAATAGGGTATTTCCCGCCCATGCAAAGTTTGATACAACGCGCGCAGAAGGGCTTTTCGCTTTCCTGCGCGGAACTTTTGGATTGCGCCGCGCTGTTGCGTTCCGCAAGGACGGCGTATGAAAGCGTATCGTCCGTCCGCGACGACGGAATAACGATAATAAGGGATATCGCCGATAAAATTTATTTCAGCCGTTCCCTTGAGGACGATATAACCGAAAAAATAATTTCCGTCGATCAGGTCAGCGACCGCGCCAGCGAAAAACTTTTTTCCGTAAGATCGCGCATAAGAAGCCTTAACGAAAAAATACGCGCCCGCCTTTCGGAATACCTTTCCGAGGACGCCGCGTACTTGCAGGACGGTATAGTCACCATCCGCAACGACCGCTTCGTAATTCCCGTCAAAGCCGAATATAAAAACAGGGTGCGCGGGTTCATACACGACCGTTCCCAATCGGGCGCCACGTTTTTTATCGAGCCGGAGCAGGTTCTTGAAATGAATAACGAACTTGTTGCGCTCGCTTTGGACGAAAAGCAGGAAGTGGAAGCCGTCTTGCGGGAACTGTCCGCGCGCGTGGGGGATATTTCCGCACAGCTTTCCGCCGACGAGGAAAATCTTTGTTTGATAGACAGCTTTTACGCCCGCGCCGAATACGCGTATTCCGTCAAAGGCGTTTGCCCGTCTGTAAACGACAGGGGATATATAAATATAGTACAGGGCAGGCACCCGCTTTTGGACGCAAAGTCCACGGTGCCCGTCTCTGTAGAGTTGGGCAACAAGTACGGCTTTCTGATATTAAGCGGCGCAAATACGGGCGGCAAAACGGTTACGCTTAAAATGTGCGGGCTGTTCTGCCTTATGGCGGCGTGCGGGCTGTTTTTGCCCGCGTCGGAAGGGACGGCCGTCGCCGTTTTCGATAAAGTTTTCTGCGACATAGGCGACAGCCAAAGCATAGAGGAAAATCTTTCCACGTTTTCTTCCCACCTGCTTAACGTCGCCGAAATCTGCAAACAGGCAAATTCCCGTTCGCTTGCGCTTATTGACGAGTTGGGCGGCGGCACAAACCCGGACGAGGGGCAGGCGCTTGCAAAAGCCGTTGTAAAGGCGCTTGTAAAACGCGGTTGCAAGGGGATAGTTACCACCCATTTTACACCGCTTAAAGAATTTGCCTATACTCTCGACGGGGTTGAAAACGCAAGTATGGAATTCGATTCCGCCACGTTAAAACCCCTTTACAGCATAAAGATAGGTCTGCCGGGCGCAAGCAACGCGCTTGCCATTTCAAAGAGGCTGGGGCTGGACGAAGATATAATTGCCGACGCGGTAAGCTATCTTTCGGAGGGCGCGCGCAGTTTTGAAAACGTCGTCTCCCGCGCGGAACAAAGCCGCGTGCAAGCGGAAGAAACGCTTGCCCGCGCGAAAAATCTCGAAAGGGAGTGGAACGAAAAAGTTAAAATTTTAAATTCGCAGATAGCGCAACTTAACGCCGAGAGGGAAAGGTTAAACCGCAACGCCGGGAAGGAAAGCCGCAGGATAATTTCCGAAAGGACGGCGCGCGCGGAGGAAATACTTGCCGACATAGAGGAAATTTTCGGCAAAGAAGAACTTACCCGCGCCGATCTCGTAAAGGCGCGCACGCTTAAAAACAGACTGTCGGACATAGCATACGAAGAGGAAGGCGCAAGCAAGGCAAGCGTAAACGACTACGCGCAGGCGGATAAAAACAATTTAAAGGCGGGCGCGCGCGTATTCGTCAAAAAAATGCAGACGGAGGGTACGGTTACTTCCTACGTGTCGGGCAAAAGCGAGGCGGAAGTGCTTTGCGGCAACATAAAAATGCACTGCAAGCCGGAAGAACTTCTGCTTATGCCCCAACCGCCGCAAAAACCCGCAAAAAAAGTTAAACTCGTTTCCGACGTCGTCCGCGGCGCGCCGAAGCTGGAAATAAATCTTTTGGGTATGACGGTGGAAGAGGCGTTGTACGAGCTGGATAATTTTATCGACAAGGCTGTAACGGACAACCTCGAAGAGATAAAAGTTATTCACGGCGTGGGCACGGGCGCGTTGCGCAAAGCCATAGCCGAACATCTTAAACGCCACCGCAACGTGGAAAGTTTCAGGGCGGGCAAATACGGCGAAGGCGAAACGGGCGTTACCATAATAAAGTTGAGATAGTCAATAATTTGCGTCGGGATTAATATTATATAAATAGTATTTCTTCCGGGGGGCAAACTATTGAAAAGCAGATTGATAAGCGTAATAACTAACGGCGTGTTGATTTTAACCCTGCTTGCGGTGTCTTTGATAGGCTTTGCGGGCAAAGGCGCGGTGGCGGTATCCGGAAGCGGAGACAACGTTTACAATTGCGCCGAAAACGGTTGCGGCGTAAGCCTTATGTTCAACGTGTACGAAAATACTTCCAATGTTGAAAAAATTCTGTCCATACTTGCCGAAAACGACGCAACAGCCACTTTTTTCATAGGCGGCTGTTGGGCGGACGACAATGTGGACGCCGTGCGCAAAATTTATTCCGACGGGCACGAAGTGGCAAGCCACGGATATTTCCATAAGGATCATTCGCGAATGTCGCTTGAGGATAATTTACAGGAAATACGCCCCGGCGTAAAACTTTTAAATATGATTTGCGGCGACGAAATAAAACTTTTTGCCCCGCCCTCCGGCGCGTTCGGCGAAAATACGGTAGCCGCCTGCGCGGAATTGGGGCTTAAAGTTATAATGTGGTCGCGCGATACCGTGGATTGGCGCGACGACGATCGCGGCATAGTGTTCACCCGCGCCACGCAACAACTGAAAAACGGCGAGTTTATATTGATGCATCCCAAAGATTGCACGGTAGAGGCTCTGCCAGAAATATTGTCATACATAAGGGAAAACGGGTTACGCACCGTAACCGTCTCCCGAAATTTAGGAGAATGAATGGTACACTACAAACAACTTGAAAACGGCGTGCGCCTGATAGTTAAGCGTATGCCGGGGCTGCTTTCGGTATCTATGGGTATACTTGTGCATACGGGGGCTGCTTTTGAAAACGACGAGGAGGACGGCATTTCGCATTTTATCGAACATATGCTGTTCAAGGGAACCGAAACGCGCACCGCGTTCCGCATTTCAGACGAAACGGACAGGATAGGCGCCCAGATGAACGCGTTCACGGGCAAGGATATCACCTGTTATTACGCCAAATCCACAACCGCCCACGCCGCCGAGGCTTTCGGCATACTTTCTGATATCTTCCTTCACAGCAACTTCCCCGAAGAGGAGATGTCGCGCGAAAAGGGAGTAATAATAGAGGAAATTTCCATGACGGAGGACACGCCCGAAGATCTTTGCCTCGACCTTTTGCCCCGCGCTTTTTACGGCAAGGAGGGCTATGGCAGAAATATTTTGGGCTCGCGCAAAAACGTCAGGGGCTTCACCCGCGCCGACGTGGACAAGTATATGGCGAAGAGGTATGTGGCTGATAATATAGTCATCGCTATGGCGGGCAACATTCAGCCCGAACTTGCGGAAGAACTCGCCGAAAAATATTTCGGCGGCGTAAAGCCGGGCAAAAGCGAAAATATTGAAAACAGGGTCTCTTATCACGCTTCCCATCTGCACCGCAAAAAGGAAATAGAACAGGTTCATTTCGCCCTCGCGTATCCTTCCGTCAGGCGGTACGCGCCCGATTACGACGCAACGCAGATTATGAACTCCGTTTTGGGCGGAAGTATGTCCTCCAAACTGTTCCAAAAAGTCAGGGAACAGTTGGGGCTTGCTTATAACGTGTATTCCTACGTATCTTCCTATGCGGAAGCGGGCGCGCTGGTGATATACGCGGGCGTTAATTGCGAAAACTATCTCGCTTCCGTCGAGGCGGTGCTGGATTGCGTAAAGGAAACGGTAGGCAAAAACATCACCCGCGACGAATTTCTGCGCGGCAAGGAACAGCTTACGGCTTCTTCCGTATACGCGCAGGAAAGCACAAGCTCGCAGATGCTTCTCTACGGCAAAGAGCTTTTGTACAGCGGAAAAATTTACGATTTTGAAAAGAGGGTAAAGCAGATAGAAAGCGTTACGTACGAGGACGTGCTTGCCGCCTGCGAAACCAACTTCAACGAAAAATATCTCGCTTCTGCGATAGTCGGAAACGTGGATTCCGCCCTCAAATTATGATGGTGAACCACGGATTTCCGCCCGCCGTATTCAAGGACAGCAAACTGCTGATTTTGGGCAGTTTTCCGTCCGTAAAAAGCCGCGAGGTAAACTTTTATTACGGCAATCCGCGCAATTCTTTCTGGGAAATAGTAAGTTCGTTTTTCGGTGAGCTTACGCCAACCGATTATCGCCTTAAAAACGAATTTCTTTCACGGCGCAGGATAGCCCTGTGGGACGTGGTGGAGGAATGTGAGATAGTGGGTTCCGCCGACAGCACGATAAAAAATTTTCGCGTTGCCGATATCCCGCGGCTGTTGCAAAATTATCCAATAGAATATATAATATTGAACGGCGGCAAGGCGTATGAAATTTTTACGGGGAACATAAAGGGCGTAACCGTCCCTTACGAAAAACTTCCCTCAACCAGCCCCGCCAACGCACATCCCAAAAAGGAGATATGGCACGATGCTCTACGAAGAATTTTTGGATGAACTTAAAAGTTTCGCGTCCGAAAAGTACAAAACTTTTCACAGCGGACTTTTGAAAGACGAAAGCCGCCGCGTGTTGGGCGTAAGCGTGCCGCAACTTAAAAAACTTGCCGCAAAATATAAAAACAACGTAGAGGAACTTCTGTCGTTCCCCGACGATTATTACGAAGTTACCTTTGTAAAACTTGCGGCGGTGGGGCTTTGCGATTATTACACGTTTATCGGTTATGTTGATAGTTGCGTGCCGCTTATAAGCGATTGGGCGCTGTGCGACAGCGCTTTCGACGCAAAGTGCATAAAGGCGCATAAGGACGAATTTCTCGTTTACATACGCAAATATATCCGCGGCGAAGAATTTTCCCGCAGATACGCGCTGGTAACCCTCCTCAAATATTATACGGAAGAGAAGTATCTCGAAATTATCTTTCCGCTTGTGGAAAGGTGCAACTGCCAACCGTATTACGTAAGTATGGCGGCGGCGTGGCTGATAGCGGAGTTGCTTATCAAATTTTATCCGCAGACGGTAGGCTTTCTTTCGGAACAGAGTCTCGATAAAAAAACTCACAACAGGGCGATAAGAAAGGCGTGCGAAAGTTACCGCATTTCAAACGACAGAAAAAACTTTTTAAAGGGAATTAAAAGATAATGAATATTTCAAAACAGCTGACCGAAGAATTTTCTTTGCGCGCCGACCACGTGGAAAATATTTTAAAACTTCTCGACGAAGGGAACACCATTCCGTTCATAGCCCGTTACCGCAAGGAACTTACGGGCGCAATAGACGATCAGGTTTTGCGCAGTTTAAACGACAGATACGAATATCTTAAAAATCTCGAAAAGCGCAAGCAGGAAGTTTCCGAGGCGATTGCGGGGCAGGAGAAGATGACCGACGAAATAGCCGCCGCAATCGAAGCCGCGCAGACAATGACGGAAATAGAGGACGTATACCGTCCTTTCAAACAGAAGAAAAAAACGCGCGCTTCCGTGGCAATTTCCAAGGGACTTTCGCCCCTCGCCGATTTTATACTCGCACAGCAGGGCGACCCCTATGCGGAAGCCGAAAAATTCGTGAACGCCGAAAACGGCGTAGCCGACGTGCGGGAAGCTATCGGCGGCGCGAAAGACATAATAGCCGAAATAATATCCGATAACGCCGAACTCCGTAAAAAATTGAGGCAGTTGCTTGAAAATCACGGCGAAATTCAGGTAAAACTTATAAAGGACGACGAACGCGGAACGTATGCGATGTATTCCGGCTATTCCGAATTGATTCCCGAAATCAAAAACCACAGGATACTCGCCATAAACAGGGGCGAAAAGGAAGAGTGCTTAAAGGTAAGCATCGATTTCAATCCCGACCTCGCCAAGCGCGTATGCGTGGCGGGGTACATCAAAGCCGAAGGCAACGCGGAGTGCGCCGCGCTTATTGCCGAAGCGGCGGACGACGGCTATGACAGACTTATAAAACCTTCCGTTGAGAGGGAGGTGCGCGCCATTCTCACCGACAAAGCGGGCGAACAGGCGATAAAGATGTTTGAACTTAATTTGCGCCCCCTGCTTTTACAGCCTCCCGTAAAGGGCAAGGTAACTTTGGGGCTTGACCCGGGTTACCGCACGGGTTGCAAAGTTGCGGTGGTGGACGAAACGGGTAAAGTTCTCGATACGTCGGTAATTTATCCCGTTCCGCCCAAAAACGACATAGAGGGCAGTAAAAAAATACTTTCCGCCCTGATAGAAAAACATAATGTTGACGTAATTTCGATAGGCAACGGCACGGCAAGCAAGGAAACGGAGATATTCGTCGCGGAACTTTTAAAGGAAGTAAAGCGCCCCGTAAGTTACGCCGTAGTAAACGAAGCCGGTGCAAGCGTGTATTCCGCAAGCCCTCTCGCGGTAGAAGAATTTCCCGATTACGATTTAACTTTGCGTTCTGCTATTTCGATAGCGAGAAGATTGCAGGACCCGCTTTCGGAATTGATTAAAATAGATCCCAAATCCATAGGCGTCGGGCAATACCAGCACGATATGGAAAGCAAGCGGCTGGACGCGGCTTTGAACGGCGTTCTGGAAGACTGCGTAAACAGCGTGGGCGTGGATTTAAACACGGCAAGCGTGTCTCTTTTGAAGTTTGTTGCGGGGCTAAACGCGGGTATAGCCAAAAACATTGTCGGCTACCGCGAAAAAAACGGAAAATTCAAATCCCGTTCGCAACTTTTAAAAGTTCCCAAATTGGGCGCAAAGACCTATGAACAGTGCGCCGGCTTCCTGCGCATACCCGGCGCGGACAATATAATGGATAATACCGCCGTCCATCCCGAATCGTATTCAAAGGCGGAAAAACTGCTTCAACTTTTCGGATATACCGCCGAAGACGTAAAAGCCGGCAACCTTTACGGGCTGGAAGGCAAGGTTAAAGTTTACGGCGCGGATAAGGTTGCAAAATACTGCGGGTTGGACGCGGCTACGCTTAAAGACGTAATAACCGAACTTTCAAAGCCCGGCAGGGACATCCGAGACAGCCTGCCCGCAAGGCAACTCCGCCGCGATATCCTCGGCATAGAGGATTTATATGTCGGTATGGAAGTGGAAGGCGTGGTAAGGAACGTAATAGATTTCGGCGCGTTTGTGGATATAGGCGTGCATCAGGACGGATTGGTGCATATTTCAGAAA
The DNA here is from genome assembly GCA_947627575.1 of uncultured Clostridia bacterium. Taxonomy (GTDB): domain Bacteria; phylum Bacillota; class Clostridia; order Christensenellales; family Borkfalkiaceae; genus Coproplasma. The sequence continues at coordinate 403,713 of CANQWN010000001.1, read as the reverse complement.
TAACCGAAAGGTATATCAGGCATCCTTCCGACGTCCTCAAAGTGGGGCAACAGGTAAAAGCGGTTATAATTTCGCTCGATAAAAAGAAAATGCGCATAGGTCTTTCGATAAAACGCGTTAAAAAAACGGGCTGATTGCTTGACATAAATTTTCCTATATTGTAAACTTTTATTAATCAGGAGGATAAAGTATGTTTGAAGAAGTAGCAAAAACAATCGCCTCACAGTTGGGTATCAGTCTTGAAAAGATAAAGCCCGAAAGCGAGATAGTAAAGGATTTGGGCGCCGATTCTCTCGACGTGGTGGAACTTTTGATGACGCTTGAGGACAATACGGGCAAAACTATTCCCGAAGATAAGGTGTCCGAAATAAAAACGGTAGGGGACGTGGTTTCCGTTCTCGAAAATCTTTAAAACAAATAAAAAACTTGCCGTTTGTTTATGGCAAACGGCAAGTTTTGCGTAACTTGAAAGCCGCCGTAAGGCGGTATTTTTTATTCTTCTTCCGCGGGGAACCCCCTTACAAGCCTGCGTGAAGCCCGCGCAATCATATATGCGCCCATTACAAGTAAAATTATGCCCGCAACGCCGCCCACTGCGAGGTTGATATAGTAAGAAAACAGCTCTTCCCCGTCCGCGGAAAAAGCGGAAAGCAAAGCCGTCTGCAACGCCACTATGGACACGATTCCGTCCGCAACGCTGTAATTTCTCAAAGTCTGCACGGTAAGGTCGTCAAATTTTTTCACTTTTACGGCGTTCACGGTAGCGGCGATAATCTTCCAAAACGCGTAAAAGGACATAAGATACACGCTTAACCCGGGGTATTCAAAGTGAAATTTTTTTATAGCCGTAAGCAAAATAATTCCCGTAAACAGCAGGGTAAGCACAATAATAAGCGCCCCGCCGCCTAAATAATTCGCCGCGTCGCGTTTTTTGCGCGCAAGCGCACATTCGCTCTTTTTCAGCCCCGCGCGGTGGGAAAGTATAACGGCTATTCTCGCCACGGCAAGCGAAAAGTAGTAGCCCGCAAGCGTAGCAAACCACACCGTCGCCGCCGTTTCCGCAAGTATGGCTATCGCCAAATTGTACGCGCCGATGACGGAAGTGGTAAAGGAAGCCGCGGCGGCGTTGGTCACGGTGCGGAACTCATAGTCGTTTATATATTTCGCAACGGGCTTCCACGTCTTTAATTTATCGTAAATTTTACTCATATTCAACTTATGCAAAAGCCGTCGGATAAGACGGCTTTTTTGATTTATATTATTATGTTTATTAACCGTTTAGGCACGAAAATGAATTTTTTTACGCTCTTTCCGTCCAAAGCCGACGCTATGGCGGAATTTTCTTTCACGGCTTTTTCGGCTTCAGCCGCCGTAGCGTCGGCGGGCAACATAATTCTCGCCTTAATTTTGCTGTTTACCTGCACGGCGTATTCAAATTCGTCCTCGCCGCACTTGCTTTCGTCGTATTGCGGCCATTTTTCATAGGCAATCGTCTTATCGTGCCCCAACGCGGTAGTCCATATTTCCTCTGTGATAAACGGGATAACGGGGTTCAATAATTTTACCAGCCCTTCCGCATATGCGGTGGGAAAATGCCTGCCCTCCGAAATTTCCTTATACACCGCGTTGAAGAAAATCATCATCTGCGAGATTGCGGTGTTTATTTTCATCGTCTCGTAATCTTCCGTAACTTTCTTTACGGTCTGATTGTAAATTTTGTCGAGGTTGGGGTTGGGTTGTGGCTTAATTACGTCCGATTCGCAGTATATTCTGTAAATTCTGTCTATAAATTTCTTTATCCCCTCGATATTCGCGGTGTTCCACGGCTTTGTGTCGGCAACAGGTCCCATAAACATTTCGTGCATTCTCAATACGTCCGCGCCGAACGCTTCCACAACGTCGTTGGGGTTGATAACGTTTCCCGCGCTTTTGGACATTTTATTGCCGTCCTCGCCGAGTATCATACCCTGATGGAAAAGTTTTGCAAAGGGTTCCTTTACGGGCGAATAGCCCTTGTCGAACAGGAAGTTCGTCCAGAAGCGGGAATAGAGGAGGTGCCCGACGAGGTGTTCCTTGCCGCCGAGATAAAAATCGACGGGCAGCCAATGTTTAAGCAGTTCGTAATCCGCAAACTTTTCGTCGTTGCGCGGGTCGCAATAGCGCATAAAATACCAGCTTGAGCCTGCCGAACCGGGCATTGTCGTCGTTTCGCGTTTGCCCTTTACGCCGTTTATTGTTACGTTTACCCAATCTTTTGCGTTTTCAAGGGGCGCGTTGCCGCCGTGCGCCTTATAATCGTCCATTTCGGGCAATATCAGGGGCAGTTGTGAATCGTCCAGCGCAACCGTCTCGCCGTTTTCAAGATGGACTACGGGCACGGGTTCGCCCCAATATCTCTGGCGGGCGAATATCCATTCGCGCATCTTATAGGAAACCGTTTTCTTGCCTATTCCGCGCCCTTCAAGCCATTTTATCATCTCGTCTATGGCTTCCTGTTTGTTCATTCCGTCCAAAAATCCGGAATTTACGTGTTTGCCGTCGCCCGTAAACGCTTCGCTGCTTATATCGCCGCCCTCAAGCACCTGCACGATGGGCAAGCCGAATTTTTTCGCAAATTCGTAATCGCGCGTGTCGTGCGCGGGCACTGCCATTATCGCGCCCGTCCCGTAGGAAGTAAGTACGTAATCGGAAATAAACACGGGTATTTTTTTCCCGTTTGCGGGGTTCACCGCGTATGCGCCCGTAAACGCGCCCGTTTTTTCCTTGTTGAGTTCCGTTCTTTCCATTTCGGATTTGCTTGCGCAAGCCGCCTTGTATTTTTCTATTTCGGCGCGCCTTTCAGGCGTGGTAATTTCGTCCACAAGTTTGTGTTCGGGCGCAAGCACGCAGTAGGTGGCGCCGAACAGGGTGTCGCAACGCGTGGTAAAAACGGTAAAATGCTTGTCCGTTCCGTCAACGTCAAATCTTATTTCCGCGCCTACCGATTTACCTATCCAATTTTTTTGCGCCGTTTTGGAAGCCTCGGGCCAATCCAGCCCGTCCAGCCCTTCAAGCAACCGTTCCGCGTACTTGTTTATGTCTATTACCCATTGCTTCATATTCTTTCTTACAACGGGATAGCCGCCGCGTTCGCTTACGCCGTCTATTATTTCGTCGTTGGCAAGCACGGTGCCCAATTGCTCGCACCAGTTTACGGGCGTTTCAACGTATCTCGCAAGCCCCGCCTCGTAAAGCTGTTTAAAAATCCATTGCGTCCACTTGTAGTAGGAGGGGTCGCAGGTGGAAACGGTCTGTTCCCAATCGTAGGAAAGCCCCAACATTTTCAGTTGGGAAGTAAAAGTTTTGATATTCTGTTGGGTGAACCCTTCGGGGTTATGTCCCGTAGTTATGGCGTATTGTTCCGCGGGCAAACCAAAGCTGTCAAAGCCAATGGGGTGCAGTACGTTGTAGCCCTGCATACGCTTCATTCTCGCAAGTATGTCGGTTGCGGTGTAACCTTCGGGGTGCCCCACGTGCAACCCCGCGCCGGAAGGATAGGGGAACATATCCAGAACATAATACTTCGGTTTGGAAAAATCGTGCAGATCGGTGTGGAAAGTTTTGTTCTTTTCCCAATATTCGTTCCATTTATTTTCAACGCGCTTGAAATCCGTATAAGCCATAATTTCTACCTTTTTACAAATTTAAGTTTAATTTAAGCATTATTATACATAACCGGCGTGAAAATGGCAATTATTTTCACGCAAAACTCGTTTTAAAGTTGTTGACAAAAATTTTTCAATGTAATAGAATAGTAACAATCCGAAGTAAAGACAAGTACCGTCCTGAAAATTCACAGAGAGTGCGGGGCAGCTGAAAACCGCATAGTAGGAGGGATAGCGGGAAACCGCTTTGCGTAAATACGGATTTAAAGAGCGGTCCGCGCATAAGGCGCGGGCAATTAAGGTGGAACCGCGCAACATGCTTTTGCGTCCTTAAACGAAACCCCGCATGGGGTCGTTTAAGGCTATTTTTATATTCGGGAGGTTTAAAATGCAAATCAAACTGAAAAACGGCGACGTATTGCAACTTAATGACGGGGCTACCGCGTCAGACGCGGCGTCTGCGGTAAGCGAAGGGCTTGCCCGCGCGGCGGTTGCGGCAAAAATCAACGGCAAACTTTGCGATCTTTCCTGCGGGCTTAATGAAGGCGACGTGCTTGAAATCGTCACATTAAAGGATAAGGAAGGGCTTGAAGTTTATCGCCACACCTGCGCGCACGTATTGGCGCAGGCTATAAAAACCATATATCCCACCTGTTCGCTTGCGATAGGTCCCGTGATAGAAAACGGATTTTACTACGATATAGATTTCAATACGCCCATCACGCAGGAAGATTTTGTAAAGATAGAGCAGGAAATGTCCAAAATAATAAAGGCAAACACGCCAATACAGCGTTTTGAACTCCCCCGCGACAAAGCCGTTGCGTTGATGAAGAAATACAACGAAAAATACAAGGTGGAACTTATCGAAGATCTGCCCGCCGACGCGGTGATTTCCTTCTATAAGCAGGGCTCTTTCACGGATCTTTGCCGCGGTCCCCATCTGCCCTCCACGGGAAAGATAAAGGCTTTCAAACTCACTTCGCTTACGGGCGCATATTGGCGCGGCAGCGAAAAGAACAAGATGCTTACAAGGATTTACGGCACCGCTTTTGAAAAGAAAAGCCAGCTTGACGAATACCTTCAGGCAGTGGAAGAAGCCAAAAAGCGCGACCATAACAAGATAGGGCGCGAGTTGGGTCTGTTTATGACGTCCGACGTAATAGGGCAGGGCTTGCCCATTCTTATGCCCAAGGGCGCGAAGATGATACAAATTCTTTCCCGCTTCGTGGAAGACGAGGAAGAAAAGCGCGGATTTATGATCACCCGCACGCCGCTTATGGCTAAATCGGACTTATATAAAATTTCCGGGCATTGGGCGCACTATCGCGACAAAATGTTCATTTTGGGCGACGTGGACGAAAACGGCGAAAGCCCCGTCGGCGAAGAAATTATGGCTATGCGCCCCATGACTTGCCCTTTCCAATATCAAATTTACAAAAACGGGCTTAAAAGCTACCGCGATTTGCCTTGCCGCTATTCCGAAACGGCTACCGAATTCAGAAAAGAGGCTTCGGGCGAAATGCACGGGCTTATAAGGATAAGGCAGTTTACCCTTTCCGACGGGCACATTATCTGCACAAAGGAACAGGTTGAGGACGAATTTAAGCGCTGTCTCGATTTAAGCTATTATCTGCTTGACGCTATGGGCATGCGCGACGACGTAACTTTCCGTTTTTCCAAACGCGGCAAATCCAAGTCCGATAAATACATCGACGACGACGAGGCGTGGAACAACACCGAAAGCATGATGAAAAAGATCCTCGACGATTTGAAACTCGATTACGTGGAAGCGGACGACGAGGCGGCGTTCTACGGTCCCAAGCTCGACGTGCAGATACGCAACGTCTACGGCAAGGAAGATACGCTTATAACCATTCAGATAGATTTCGCCGCAGGGCACAGCTTCGATATGCAGTATGTAGACGCCAACGGCGAAAAGCAGACGCCGTACGTAATTCACCGCAGCTCGATAGGCTGTTACGAGAGGACGCTGGCGTTCCTCATAGAAAAATACGGCGGCGCGTTCCCCCTGTGGATGAGCCCCGTTCAGGTTAAAGTTTTGCCCATAACCGACAGGGCGCACGCCTACGCGCAGGAAGTTTGCGATAAACTGCTTGCAAAGGGCATACGTTGCGAAGCGGACAAGCGTAACGAAAAAATAGGTTATAAGATACGCGAGGCGAAGATAGAAAAAGTTCCCTATGTGCTTGTCGTGGGAGACAAGGAAGCGGAGGACGGAACTGTAAATGTAAACAAGCGCGGCATAGAGGAAAAATATTCGCTGGAATTGGGCGAATTTATCTCAAAAACGCTTGATGAAGTTGAAAAAAAGATAATTTTTTAAAAAATCTTCGTCAATTTGTTTGACATAAACCCCGCCGTTATTGTAATATAATTTCGTTAAGTAAAGGCAACCCCTTTCGCCGCCCGTAAGTTACGGCAGGCAGATAACGGTAAAAATCGGCATATCGCCGTTTGTTTTGCTTTATTTCACCGGGTTGTTTTTCAGCCCGGTTATTTTTTTCGGGTAGTAACTTTCAGAGAGGTATAAAGCTATAAAGGATTTGTATTTTGTCAACGAAGCTGTTCACGACAAGGAAGTTAGGGTTATCGGTTCGGACGGTACGATGCTGGGTATTATGTCGTCCGCGCAAGCGCGCAAACTTGCCGAAGAAGCCGATCTCGATCTCGTGAAAATTTCCCCCAACGCCGTTCCGCCCGTATGCAAGATTATGGATTATTCCAAATTCAAGTACGAGCAGGCGAAGCGCGAAAAGGAAAACCGTAAAAACCAGACGGTGGTGGAGATAAAGGAAATCCGCCTTTCGATGACTATCGACGTAGGCGATATTGCCGTAAAAACCAAGCAGTGCCTCAAATTTTTGGAGGCGGGCAACAAGGTTAAAGTTTCGATACGTATGAAGGGGCGCGAAAACGCCCGCGCCTATCAGGGCGTCAAGGTAATGCAGGATTTCTTTGAAGGGTTGGGCGGCAAAGCCGTTCAGGATAAAAAACCCGTAACCGAAGGCAGAAACATAACCATGATGCTTTCACCGGCTAAAACTTAATCAATAGTAAAAATTCAGGAGGAACATATATGCCCAAGCAAAAATCACACAGCGGCACCAAAAAGCGTTTTTGGCTTACTTCTACCGGTAAGGTAAAACGCGCGCACGGCGGCAAAAACCATAAAGCCGAAACCAAGAACAGAAAAAGAAAGAGAAATTTGCGTCGTAATACGCTTGTTTCGTCTACTCAGGGAAGCAATGTAAAAGCCATGATTCCCTATAAGGATTAAGGAGGTAGTAAATAATGCGTATTAAAAGAACGGTCAACGCTTTAAAGAAGCGCAGAAAGATTTTGCGCCTTGCAAAAGGTTATTACGGCTATAAGTCCAAAAATTACAGGATCGCCCGTCAGGCGGTTATGAAGTCCCTCAATTACGCCTTCGTGGGAAGAAAACTTCGTAAACGCGATATGCGTAGCCTTTGGATTGCGCGTATAAACGCGGCGGCGCGCCTTAACGGACTTTCTTATTCCAAATTTATGCACGGTCTTAAAACGGCGGGCATAAATCTCAACAGAAAGGTACTGGCCGACATTGCCGTAAGCGACAAAGAAACGTTTGCGGAATTGGCTGCAAAGGCAAAACAGGCGTTATAACAGGTAAATTTAAGCCTTTTTAATTAAAGGCTTAATTTTTTATATGATAATAACATCAAAGCACAATCCGCTTATAAAAAGCGTAATTTCGCTTTCCGAAAAAAAATTTCGTCTCGAAAGCGGCTTATACGTGGTGGAAGGCGTAAAATCCGTAAGCGAATGTATATCCGCGGGGATGGAAACAGATAAAATTTTCTGTACCGAAAAATATTCTTCCGCGTTTCCCGACCCGGTGATTGTATCGCCGCAGGTATTCGGCGCTATGTCGTCAGAAGTCACCCCGCAGGGTGTGCTTGCAACGGTAAAAATACCTTCAAATCCCATTGTCCCGCCGCAAAACAGCTGTCTTTTTCTCGACGGCATACGCGACCCGGGCAACCTCGGCACCATAATAAGGACGGCAAACGCCGCCGGCTACGCGGAAATTTATCTTGCCGATTGCGCAGACCCGTATTCGCCCAAGGCGGTGCGGGCGAGTATGAGCGGCATATTTTTCGTCAAACTTATAACCTGCGGCAGGGAAGAAGTCGCCGCGGCGCTTTCGTCCGTGCCTCTCATCGTGGCGGACATGCGCGGGGAAAACATTTTTAGTTTCCGCCCGCCCGAAAAATTTTGCCTTTGCATAGGCAACGAGGCGAACGGCGTAAGCGAATTTATGCTTTCCCGCGCCGCATATAAAGTAAGTATTCCCATGCGCGCCTCCTGCGAAAGTCTCAATGCGGGCGTTTCGGCGGGGATAGCTATGTACGCGCTGAAAAATAATCTTAAAGAGGTGTAAAAATGTCAGGACATTCCAAATGGCACAATATTCAGGCAAAAAAAGGTAAAACGGACGCCGCGCGCGGCGCGATATTCACAAAGATAGGCAGGGAATTGGCTGTTGCGGCGAAAAACAACCCCAACCCCGAAACCAATTCCAAACTTGCCGATATAATAGCAAAGGCAAAGGCAGCCAATATGCCCAACGAGAACATAAAGCGTTCGATAGCGAAAGCCGCGGGCGAGTTGGGCGACAAGGAATATAAAGAGCTTACGTACGAGGGTTACGGCGTAGCCGGTTCCGCGCTTATCATAACCACTCTTACCGACAACGTGAACAGAACCGCAGGGGATATCCGTTCAACTATGTCGAAGTGCGGCGGACAGCTGGGAAATACGGGATGCGTTTCCTATATGTTCGATAACAAGGGCGTAATAGTAATTGAACGCACTGTCGCGCTTGACGAGGACACCATGATGGAATATTGCCTTGAAGCGGGCGCGGACGATTACGTTGCGGAGGACGACGCGTACGAAGTTTACACCACGCCCGAAAATTTCTCCGAAGCGAGAAAGTATTTCGAGGGCAAAAACGTAACTTTCCTCGAAGCGGCGGTTAAAATGATACCCCAAAGCTATATAAGTCTGGAAGGCGACAAGCTGGAAACCTTCAAAAAGATGCTTGACAGACTTGAAGAGCTGGACGACGTTCAGGACGTTTATCACAACGTAGAACTTCCCGAAGAGGACGACGAGGACTGAAAAAACCGATAAAAAGGGCGACGGATAAATTCCGCCGTCTTTTTTTATGCCGCGCGTATATAAAAATAAAATCTGCGCAAGATAATGTTACAAGCGGCAACGCTTTATAATATAGCTTATACTTTAAAGCGTTGCTATTTGCACCGTTTTTCGTATAAGCGGCGGGCACCCGGGAAAATAATTCTCGGGTGCCCTGTGAATTTTCGGCGGCTTCGGGGCGTAAAATACTGTGTGAAACGCTTAAAAAGTAAATTAAGCGCGGCAGTATGCCTCGTCGTCTGCGCCGCCGTGGCGGTAGCCGTAGCGGCAATGTATCCCCGCGGAAAAACCACGCAGGCGCAACGCCCACGGATAATGCTTACGCTGTGGCAGATTGACAGTTTCGAGGGCGGAAAAGGTTCGCGCGCGGATTATCTGAACGGAGTGGGAAAACAGTACTCCGAAATATACGGCGATTACGTCACGGTGGTATCGCTTTCGGCGGACGCCGCAAGGAAGAATATCGAAAGGGAGGTGGTTCCCGATATGATATCCTACGGCGCGGGCGCATACGGGTTGGAAAGCCGTTTCACCGCCAACCCGGCTTACACGCAATGGTGTCGCGGCGGTTATTGCTTTTTTACGCTTGACGGCGATTTTTCGGATATATCCACTTCAAATACGGTAATAAATGCGGGGAAAGACAATCTTGTGGATTGCGCCGCCGTGCTGTGCGGCGTTCGGGGTGCGCAAAAACAATCGCCCACTGCCGCATATCTTTCGTTGCTTAACGGCGAATTCAAGTATCTTTTGGGTACCCAGCGCGATTTCTATCGTTTAAGCGCGCGGCAAGCGCAGTTTTCCCTTTTGCCCGTAACCCAATTCAACGATCTATACCAAAATATTTCCGTGACGGCGGAGGACAAAGATAAAATAGCGGCTTGTTCGCGTTTTATAAGTTTCCTCATTTCGCAGTCCCCAAATACGTCGGCTTTGGGCTTGATGTATGACGGCAAAACGGTATTCGGCAACGATTTGGATAAAATGCAGAACATAAAGTTCGATTGTTGCCTGCGTTCGCCCGTAAGTTTACAAACGCACGAAAGGTTGCTTGACATTATTTCGGGCGGGGACGTAAATATGTTGAAAAATTTTTTGAAAGATGATATGATAGAGGTATAAATTTGAATAGATCCTCCGTGCCGCTTTCGGTTGCGGCGGTAAGAAGGGAGCGTTTCGTTTTTGCGCGCCATACAACTTACGGGTTGGGCGGCGAAGCGAAGTGCGCATATTTTCCCAAAACCCTTAAACAGGCAGTTTGCGTCTACGATTATCTCAAATCGAGCGGCGTTGATTTTTTCGCTATGGGTTGCGGTTCCAACCTGTTGGTTTCGGACGGCGGCTACAACGGCGCCGTGATTGTAACTACGAGGATGAAGGGGGTATACCGCACCGCCCGCGATAAGATATTTTGCCGCGCGGGCACCACGGTAGGCAGTTTGTTGCAGTACTGCAAAACCCGCGGCTTTTCCGGGTTGGAATACCTCGCTTCCATTCCCGCCACGTTCGGCGGAATTACCTGTATGAACGGAGGCGCGGCAGGTAAGTTTATCGGCGACGATATAACTTACGTAAAATTTTACGACGGAAAAATCCGCTTAATATCGAAAGAAAACTGTAAATTCGGCTATAAATATAGTACTATGCGTGACATAAACGGGCTGATTTTGGGCGCGGAAGTAAAAATTACGCCTGAAACACCCGCAGAAGTGGAAGAAAAAATTTCACACTATTCGGCTTTGCGTTCCCGCCAGCCGCGCGGCAGAAGTTGCGGTTGCGTGTTTAAAAATCCGCCCCAATGTTCGGCGGGTAAACTTATAGAAGCGGCGGGGTTCAAGGGTTTTTCGATAGGCGGCGCAAAAGTAAGCGAAGCGCATGCAAATTTCATAATCAACGACGGCGGTACGGCGGCGGACGTGCGCGCTTTGATAAAAAAGATAAAAACGGATATTTTTTCGGCGTTCGGCGTTTTGCTTGAAGAGGAAGTTGTGTACATAGGTGAATTCGATGATAAAACTTACGGGTGATTACCATACTCATACGCCGTATTCTCACGGAAAAAACACGGTGCTGGAAAATGCGCAGGCGGCGCGCAACAAGGGCATTTCGCAGATAGGCATAACCGACCACGGCTTTAACCACCTGCTGTTCGGGCTTAAACGCAAAAAACTTCCTTCCCTGCGCGCGGAATGTGAAGAGGCGGAAAAACTTACGGGCGTAAAGGTTCTTATGGGGATGGAAAGCAACCTCATTTCCCTCGACGGGCATACCGATATGAAGGAAAGCGACCTTTCCGAATTCGATCTTTACCTTTTCGGCATACACGAGGTTTTGCGCTACCGCACTTTCGGCGATATGTACAACATTATGATGCGCAACTACGCCGCCTATAAGTTCGGTAAAAAACCCGCCCAAAAAGTTATAGATAACACCACAAAGGCGTATATAAACGCCGTTAAAAACAATCCCGTGGATATCCTCACCCACATAAATTATAAGTGTTATTGCAACCTGAAAGAGGTTGCGCAATGTTGCGCCGATTACGGAACTTATATCGAAATAAACACAAAAAAGCGCCACGTTTCGGGTGAAGAGATTGATTTGATGGCGTCCACGGGCGTGCGTTTCGTGATAGATTCGGACGCACATTCGGCTTCCCGCGTGGGCGATACCGTTATCGCCGAACAGTTGCTGGCGGAATCCCATCTTTCGCCGGACAGGATAGACAACATCGACGGCAGAACGCCCCGGTTCAGATTTGAAGAATATAAGCGTACAAAGCTGTAAAAAATATGTTTAGCTTCACCGAAGAGATAAAAAGAGAAATAATTTCATCGCCGCTTGAAGACAGGTGCTGTCAGCTTGCGGCTTTATGCGCGTTCATCAGGACAAGCGGAAGCGTGCTGGTGCGCGACGGCAGGTACGGGTTCGGGCTTGTTACCGAAAACGAGGGAACTGCCGAATTTTTCTGCGATTTGATAAATTCCGCGTTCGGCATAACGCCCACGGTTGCGGACGCGCGCTGTGACGTGCGCAGCGGCAGGGATAAAATAACCTTTGAATGTGTTGGCGATTATGCGGAAAGAGCGTTAACCGAAATGGGGATTATAGGCAGCGACGCAGACGGCAAGTTTGTCAGGTTCGGCACGGACGAACGGCTGACCGAAAAAGATTGTTGCAAAATTGCCTACATAAAGGGCGCGTTTCTCGGCGGCGGAAGTTGCACGCTTCCCGAAGAGGGGCTTTACAGCCGCACGGGCTATCATTTCGAAGTGGCGTTTTCCAACAGGCTTACGGCGGGCGAATTTTCCGACCTGTTAAGCGCGTTCGACATACTTGCAAAGTGCGTAACCCGCAAGGATTCTGCGGTTGTATACGTAAAAAGCAAGGAAATTATTTCTGATATACTCAATCTCATATCCGCCCCCGATTGCCTTGAAAAGCTAAACAAGATAGCCGAATTGAAGGATAAGACAAACAACGAAAACAGGGTGAACAACTGTTCCGTATCGAATATCGACAAAACTGTAACCGCTTCGGTAAATCAGGTAAGGGCGATAGAGATTATCGAAGAGACGGTGGGGTTGCACAGCCTCGATACGCCGCTTTTATCGGTTGCGGAAGCGCGCCTGCAACATAAAAACGCTTCCATGAGCGAACTTGCGCGCCATCTCGGGCTTTCCAAAAGCTGTCTCAATCACAGGATAAGGAAACTTCTCGACCTTGCGGCAACGCTGGGCAGGGATTAAGGGTAAGTTATGACGGATTTCGTACATTTACATCTTCACACGGAATATTCGCTTCTCGACGGCGCGTGTAAGATAGACAATCTCATAGAACATTGCAAGTCGAACGGCGTGGATACGGTATGCATAACCGACCACGGCAATATGTACGGCACCTTGCAACTTGCCGAAAAGGCTACGCAGGCGGGCTTGAAATACATAATCGGTTGCGAATTTTATATGACAGCCGACATGCACGAAAAAAGTTCCAACACGGCGGAACACCTCATTTTGCTCGCCAAAAACCGCGCGGGGTACATAAATCTCGTCAGGCTGGATTCTATGGCGTTCGTGGACGGATTTTACTATAAGCCGAAAATCGACTATGAAACTCTCGCAAAATACAGCGAGGGCATAATCTGCCTTTCCGCCTGTCTTGCGGGGGGAATTCCCCACCGTCTTTTAAACGGGGATTACGATGGGGCGAAGGAACTCGCCCTCAAATTGCAATCGGTATTCAAGGACGATTTCTACATAGAAATACAGAACCACGGCATAGAGGAAGAGGCGCGGGTTTTGCCTTTGCTTGTAAAGCTCGCCAACGAAATAGGCGCGGAAATCGTAGCAACTAACGACGTGCATTATATCGCCAAGGAAGACGCGGAAATGCAGGACGTGCTTATGTGCATACAGATGAAAAAGCAGCTTGACGACCCAAAGCGTATGAAATTCAGCACCCGCGAATTTTATTTCAAGACGGGCGACGAAATGGCGGCGCTTTTCCCCAATCTTCCCGCCGCGATAGAAAATACCCGCAAAATCGCCGATAAAGTAACCGAACCGGCGTTCATTCTCGATAAAAAGGGCTATCCCGTAAAGGATAAATCGCTTATACCCACCTATACCCCGCCCGACGGACTTACTTCCGAAGAATATCTTCGCAAACTTACGGACGAAGGGCTTAAAAAGCGGTACGGCACGCCAAACGAAAAACAGCTTACGCGCGCCGAATACGAACTTGACATTATCTGCCGCATGGGATATGCGGACTATTACCTTGTAGTATGGGACTTTATAAATTGGTCCAAAGAGCAAGGTATCCCCGTCGGTCCCGGGCGCGGTTCGGGCGTAAGCTCTATCGTGGCGTATTCGATAGGCATAACCGACGTAGAACCGTTGCAGTACGATTTGCTGTTTGAAAGATTTCTCAATCCCGACAGGGTCTCTATGCCCGATTTCGATATCGACTTCTGCACGGACAGGCGCGAGGAAACAATAGAGTACGTCCGCGGCAAATACGGTCCCGAAAACGTCTGCCAGATAGTTACGTTCGGCACAATGGCGGCAAAAAACTCGATAAAGGACGTGGGCAGGGTGATGCGCGTTCCCTATGCGGAAACGGACAGGCTTACGAAGATAATGGACGGTAAAACTTCCATCACCGATCTTTTGGGCAGACGTATAGAGCCTACGCTCGCAAAATTGGAAAGCGAAACCGACGAGGATAAAAAGCAGTCGCTTAAAGACAGATACGAAGAACTTAAAGCGCTTAAAAACAACGAATTCTGCTCCATCTACCAAACGGACGAAACTTTGCGCCGCGTAGTGGATATGGCGTTGAAGATAGAGGGGATGCCGAGGCAGACGGGCATACACGCGGCGGGCGTAGTCATCTGCCAGAAGCGCATTGCGGATAACGTTCCGCTTTCCCGCAACGGCGACGATATAACTACGCAGTACGTTGCTAAAGAAATAGAATCGCTGGGAATGTTGAAAATGGACTTCCTTGCGCTTGTAACGCTTACGGATATCAAAAAATGTATCGATTATATCCGTGAAAATTACGGTAAGGAAGTGGATTTCAACAAAATAGGCTATGAGGACGCGGGCGCGTATTCGCTTATTTCGGAAGGCGATACGGACGGGGTGTTCCAACTCGAAGCCGGCGGAATGAAGAGGTTTATGAAAACTTTGAAGCCGGACTGTCTGGAAGATCTGATAGCGGGCGTTTCGCTTTACCGTCCCGGTCCCATGAAATTCATAGATCAGTTTTGCCGCCGCAAGCACGGTTTGGAGGCAATAACTTACGATTGCCCCGAACTTGAGGAAAAGATACTTTCCGTAACATACGGCATACCCGTCTATCAGGAACAGGTTATGCAGATATTTCAGTATCTTGCGGGTTTTTCCCTCGGCGAAGCCGATCTCGTCCGCCGCGCAATGGGCAAAAAGGACAAAAAGACGCTTATGGCGCAGAAGGAAAAATTCATTCACGGCGGCGTAAGCGATATAAACGGTTCGCAGATAAAAGGTTGCGTAAACAACGGTATTTCCGTGGCGACGGCAAACAAAATTTTCAGCGATATGGAAGGTTTTGCGTCTTACGCGTTCAACAAATCCCACGCGGCGGCGTACGCCACCCTCGCATACCAGACGGCGTGGCTGAAAAAATACTACTGCAAAGAATTTATATGCGCGCTTTTGAACAACCGCCTGAACAAGATAGACGAAATTACGAAGTACGTGCTTTATCTGAAAGAAAAGGGCTATAAAGTACTTCCGCCGGATATAAACAAAAGCCGCACGTACTTCAAAGTTGAAAACAACGGCGTGCGTTTCGGGCTTTCCGCCCTGAAAGGCGTGGGGCAGGCGATTGTAGACGGCATTATAGCCGAGCGGGAAAAGAACGGTAAGTTCAAAGATTTCCCCGATTTTATTTCCCGTTGCATCGATACGCTTAATACAAGACTTGTAGAAGGGCTTATCTACGCCGGCGCTTTTGACGAAATGGGCGTGCGCCGTTCCCAACTTGCGCAGGTATACGAAGATTTGTGCGCCCGCGCAAAGGCGATAAACAAACAGAAGAACAGCGCGCAGTTAAGCCTTTTCGGCGACGTTCTCGAAGAAGAGGAATTGCAGGTTACCTATCCCGACGTGGAAGAGTACGATTTAAGCGAAAAACTTTCCAAGGAAAAGCAGGTTTTGGGCGTATACGTAAGCGGGCACCCGTTTGAAAAATATATGCACGCTTTCCCGGACGCAACTTTCAGTTGCCAATTTTTGGAAGATTTCGTTGAGGACGAGGACGGTTCCCGCACATACAACGGCTTTAAAGACGCGGACAAAGTTACAATGGCGGGGATAATTTCGGCATACAGGCGCACGGTGACAAAGCGTAGCGGCACGTCTATGGCGTTTATCACTCTGGAAGACGTGTACGGCAGTATAGACGCGGTATGTTTCCCCGCCGCTTACGAAAAATATAAATCGCTGCTCGCCGTAGACAGGATAGTGAAGGTAAAGGGCAAAATAGATATAGATACTTCTACCGGCGCCGTTTCGATAATCGCGGACGAGGTTACTTCCGTAGACGAAAATACCGAAAAAATTGCGCAAAACAATATGCGTAAAACCGAAAACAGCGCGGTTCTGTGGCTCAATGCGGGCAGGCTGGACGACGCCGCTTTTGATGAATTGATTTCGATGCTTGCAAATTACGAGGGCGATATACCGTGCAGAATTCTCCGCGGCGAAAAGAAATACAAACTTCCGTACGGACTGAATTATTGCAGGGGCTTGCTTGCCGAACTTTACGCCTTCCTCGAACAGGACGAAGTTAAATACGTAGAGAAAACTTAATAAGTACGGCGCAAGCGGCATTGCCGCTTGCGCCGTTTAACTTTATCTGAATTTTCTTTCTCAATTTTATCATTTGATTTTAACGTTTTTTTTAATCAAAACTGTTGTTTTTTCGATAATATTCTGTTATAATAAAGTTTGAAATGATGATTGACTTGCGCCGCGCGGCAAATTGAGGGGGCAAGACGGGTAAAACCGTCACGCGGCGGCGTTTCGGAGGTTATTATGAAAAGAATAGGCTTGCTTACCAGCGGCGGAGACGCTCCCGGAATGAACGCTTGCATAAGGGCAGTCGTCAGGACTGCGCTTTATTACGGTATGGAAGTTTACGGGATCGAAAGGGGATATCAGGGGCTTATCGACGACGAGATGGTCTCTATGGAAATGCGTTCGGTTTCGGATATAGTTCAGCGCGGCGGCACCAAATTGCGCACGGCGCGTTGCCTTGAAATGTTGACGAAGCAGGGACAGAGAAAGGCGGTAAAAACGCTTGAATCCCGCGGGATAGAAGGGCTTGTGGTAATAGGCGGAGACGGCTCGTTCAGGGGCGCAAAATGCCTTTCCGAGGAATACGGAATACCCACAATCGGCATACCCGGCACGATAGATAACGACCTTGAATATACCGACTACACTCTCGGTTTCGATACGGCGGTAAACACGTGTATCGACGTTATAAACAAACTGCGCGACACGATGACTTCCCACGAAAGGATTTCGGTTGTGGAAGTTATGGGCAGACGTTGCGGCGATATTGCGCTGTATGCCGGTATTGCCAGCGGCGCGGAAATTATAGTGGTGCCCGAAGTTGTGTTCGACCTTGACGACATAGTTATGAAAATCAACCGTTCCCGCGCGAACGGAAAACATTCAAACATTATAGTAGTGGCGGAAGGCGTTTGCACCGCGGAAGAATTTGCAAAACAGCTTCAATCCGTAACTACCTATTCCGTGCGCCCCACCACGATAGGGCACATACAGCGCGGCGGTTCGCCCACAATGGCGGACAGAATGCTTGCCGCCCAATTCGGCAACAAGGCGGTTCGTCTTTTAAAGGACGGCATAGGCAACCGCGTTGTAGGTATTCACAAAAACGAAATAATAGATCTCGACATCATAGAAGCGGTAAGTATGAAAAAGAAGTTCAATTACGAACTTTACGAAACCCTTCAAATGATTTCGATGTAAATTTATCATAAATAAGCCGCTTATGGCGGCTTTTTTTGCGGCTAATAAATTTTAAGGTAAAAAATATGATTTTGACAATCTGTCCCAGCCCGAGTATCGACGTAAATATGGAAGTCGAAACTTTAAGCGTAGGAAGACCGAACAACATTATCAACAAACGCACGTTTTATACGGGTAAGGCAATAAACGTTGCAATCGGGCTTGCGCGGCTTAAAATAGACGTTTTCGCCACAGGCTTTATGTACGAGATAAACGGCAATCAGTTCGAACAGGAATTGCACAGGGAGGGCGTTCCGTATAAGTTCGTCTGGAACCCGGGCAGAGTGCGTGAAAATTATAAATTTGTTGACCGCCGTTCAATGCTTACCGAAGTTGACGACCTTTCGCCCGAAGTTTCGGCGGAAAAGCAGGAGGAGCTGTTAAATCTCGTCGCCGACCTTTCAAAACATTGCGAAGCGGTTGTGCTTGCCGGCGGGTTGGCAAAAAATATGACCGCCGACTACTATAAAAAATTGCTTTCGGTTGTGCCTCCGCACGTAAAAAAGGTTGTGGATAGCCACGGCGAAAGGCTTATAAACGCCCTTTCGTGCGGGGTTGATCTGGTAAAACCCAACCTTGAGGAGTTGGAACGCACACTCAACCGCAGGATAACGGATAAAAACGAAATGCTTGCCTGCTGTAAGGAAGTGCTTGCAAAGGGCGCGAAGTTGGTTTTGCTGTCGTTGGGCAAAAGCGGCGCGGTAATAACGGACGGTAAAAAATCCTATTACTGCAAAAGCGTAAACGTCGCAATGAATTCAACTGTGGGCGCGGGCGACGGTATGGTTGCCGCGGCAACGGGCGCGCTGATAAAGGGGCTTGATATTTCCGAAATTTTGCGCCACGGCGTTGCGGCGGGCACGGCTGCCGTTACCCTGCCGGACAGCATATCCTTTTCACGCGATAAGTATCTTGAAATACTTTCCGCGCTTACGGTGGAAGAAATTTAATTTCAACGCTTGATATTTGCACTTTATAGTGTTATAATCAATAAAAACGAGAGGTAATTGAAATGTGGGATATATCGGCGCCTTTGAGGATGCTTGAAAGCATGCCTGCCAGATTGAATGCGGAAAATTTATCCGCAATACAGGACGCTATTGACATAGATAAGTATAAAAACAGCTCCGCCTTGGGGCGCGATTTGTGCGGCGAATACGCGCCGTTTTGCGAATTGTGCGACAAGGTAGGGCGCTATCCCTGCGCAGTGGCGTTCGTCAAAATGAAGCAGGCGGAGGGTATGCAGGTTGTTATAGCCGAAGTTGAAGAAGCCCCCGCGGAAGCGGCGGAAGAGGAACCCGCGGTTGCCGAACAGCAAGCGGTTGAAGAGGTTGCGCCCGTAGAGGAAATTCCCGAGCCCGCGCCTGCCCGCAGAATACGTATTGCGATAGCCCGCAGAAAACATCATCAGGATTAAGAAAATCCCCGTGCAAAGTCCGCACGGGGTATTTTTAACTTTTCCCGCCCCGCCGCGATTGTTAAAAATATAATATATTGTATAATTATTTACGGTAAACGCTATGCTTTATATAATGAGACACGGAAAAACCGATTGGAACGCCGCGCATAGGTTGCAGGGCAGAACGGACGTTCCGCTTAACATCGAGGGTAAATTACAGGCGGCAAAAGCGGCGGAGCTGTATAGCGGCGTGCATTTGGACGTCTGCTATTGCTCGCCCCTTTCCCGCGCCCGCGAAACCGCGGAAATTTTTCTCCGCGGCAGAAATATCCCCATAATAGAGGACGCGCGCCTGACGGAAATGTGTTTCGGGGTATGCGAGGGCGCGGAAAACAGCTTTCCCGCAACGGACGGCCCGATGAAAACGTTTTTCCGCAATCCCGCGGCGTATGTTCCGCCTGAAGGGGCGGAAAGTTTTGCCGATTTATTCGCCCGCACGGGGGATTTTTTAAACAGCGTAATATATCCTTTGCTTAAAGAGGGCAAAGACGTGTTGATAGTGGGGCACGGCGCAATGAATTCAAGTATAGTATGTTCTGTGAAAGATATTCCGCTTGAAAATTTTTGGAACGCCGGTTTGGATAGTTGCAAACTGACAAGATTGCTTTAATTTCAGCCGTGTTGCCGCAATTGTAAAAAATGTGCTTACAGCGCCGCCTGCGCCTGTTCCTTTTCGGACTTGCGCGCACGGCGCTTTTTTGTTATAAATCCGCCGTTTATTTTTCGCACGGCTTTTAACAGGATGGGGACGGAAATTATCGCCGTTATAAATTCCGCAATCGGGAATGTCCACCATACTGTATTTACGGCGCTATCCGATAGAGTAAACAGCCACACGACGGGGAAAACAAACGCCGCAAGCCGAAGAAAGGAGATAAACAGAGGGGAAAGGGCATAGCCCAACGCCTGCAAAATCCCCTGCACGGCAACGCTGAATCCCATAAATATATAGCCTATGCATGCAATTCTTATCGCCCAAACTACCGTTTTGGTTATTTCCAGCCCGCTGTTTCCGCTTGCCATCCCGAACAATGCCGCAAGCTGACGGGCAAGACATTCAAACACCGCCGAAATTACCGCCGCAACTATTATTGTATTTATTATCCCCCATTTCACGCACAGGCGCGAACGTTGCTTGTCGCCCATTCCGTAATTATAGGACAGTACGGAAATAATGGTGTTGGAAAGCCCGAAGCAGGCAAAAAGCGCAAATTGCATTATCTTGTAATAGATGCCGAAGGCGCCTTGCAGCATAGCGGCATTTTTTGCCGTACCCAAAATAAGGTTTACGCCCAACATCATAACCGAAAGCAACCCCTGCATAAGCGCGGCGGAAAGACCGATATGGTAAATTTCCAAAATAATTTTGCCGCTCGGCAATATGTTTTTAATATTGTTGTGCAGTTCCTTATTAAATAGATAATGGAACAGCATTGCAACGCAGAGGGATAAAGTTTGCCCTATAACGGTAGCCCACGCCGCGCCCGCAATTCCCATTTTAAGGGGATATATAAAAATATAGTCAAGTATTATGTTTGCCGCCGCCCCGGAAATTTGCGAAATGGTGGAAAACAATGTCTTTCCCGTACTCTGTAAAAAACGCTCGTATATGGTAAACCCGATCGCCCCGAATGAATAACAACAGCATATCGTAAGATATTGCGCGCCCATTTCCGCAACTTTTGTGTCACCGCCGCATTGCATAGCTATAAACGGCTTTGCGCCGAACAGCCCGAAAAGCAGAAATACGGCGTATATCGCAATTCCCAAAAATATCCCGTTGCCTACAGTTTTATCGGCTTTTTTCGTGTCGCCTTCACCCAAAGATTTTGAAAGTAAGGCGTTTATTCCAACGCCCGTGCCAACGCCTATGGCAATGATAAGCAGTTGAATGGGGAAGGAGAAGGTAAGCGCCAGATTTCCCGCAACGCCGTCCTCGCCCATATTTATAACAAACGCGGTGTCCACGATATTGTAAACCGCCTGTAAAATCATGGAAATTATCATAGGCAAACCCATTTTCCATATCAGCCCGCATACGGGTTTAACCGACATCTTGTTTTGTTTTATATCTTCCATAAACCTTCCTTTTTACAAAAAAATAAGGGCGCAAATCCAATCGGATTTACGCCCTTAAAAGCAACACATTGTGTATTTATTATACGTTTTTTTCGCAAAAATGTCAAACAAAAAGGTGTTTACCTTCGGTTTAAATTGCGAAAATTTTTCTCTTCCTCCACGTTTGGTAATTCCCGCCTAAAAATTTACGCGGCTTGTGAAAGCGGCGCAAGTTTTATACAAATCAAAGTATTATGGTTTATCAATATTTTTTTGATAAGTTTTTTGTAAGTTCGATAATCAAATCTTTATTTTCCGCACTTAAATTGCGGAAATATTTTAAAAATAGCATTTCGGAATGTAAATTCTCCGAAGAATAAGTAGAATTTCCAAATTCGTCTTCTCTACCTACGAGATAGTCGATAGAACATTGAAAAAAATCTGCAATTTTTATCAGAGCGGAATAATCCGGCAACCTATTCAATTTTGTCCATCCGATTATCGTGGTATAGGGAATCCCACTTTTTTCCGCAAACTGCTTTCTGTTCAGTCCCTTTTCCGCCAATAGGTCGTTGAACGTTTCAATAAATATGCTGTTTTCCATATTATAAATTTTATCAAAATATACCTAATGAGGTGTTGACTTATCTTGTTAGATAATATATAATAATAATTACCTAAATAGGTATTTTTTATTCAAAAAGGTAATTTGAGGTAAAATTATGAAACGTAAACTTTGATTTTATCTCCTTGTTTTGTTTGACAAACGAAAAATCTTGTGTTAATATCTAACCATAGTAACGGCGATTCCCTTGCGGAATCCGGGCTAATGCTCTTTGTAGTGTTTGGCACCCGTTACTTTTTTTTGTGCCCTTTAATTATTTTGCTTGCATTGATAAGCATAGTATGTTGTGCGGTCGCTTTGTCTGCCTGTGGCGGAAAGAAAGGTGGAGGAAATAGTTCCGGTAACACACAACAAACCAATCCAAACGGCGGAACTATTTCCGGCGGCGATAAGGATTGCGAGCATCAATGGGGTTCGTGGCTAACCGTTTCCGAAGCAACTTGCACAGAAAAGGGCAAACAGGAGCGTTCCTGCTCGGTATGCGGAGCTAAAGAAACAAAAGAGATACCCGCTCTCGGACATAGCTTTAACACTAATAATACTTGCACTCGTTGCGGCTACGAACTTACGCCCACCGTCGGTCTTGAATATGAACTGATTACAGACAAAAACAGTAGTTACTATGCGGTTACGGGGTTGGGCAATGCCGACGCCAAAGAAATTGTAATTCCTGCGTATCATGCAGGCAAGAATTCAGAACGCAAGGTTGCACCTGTCACGTCCGCAAACGCAAAAGCGGCGTTGACACTTGGAATTACGAAATCCGCTATCGTCGCAACGGTTACAACATAGCGGCATCGGCAAATAACCTTGAAGAAGCAAAGCAAAAATTCATTGAAAAACTAAATCACGTCGAAAAGTACGGTAATTCTGCCCCAAAACAGACTTTACGATTTGCGAACAACATTTTACACCCGTTGTCAGGAATGTGGGGTTGCCGAGGTCGCAAGGAATGAATTTGTTGGACATTCTCTCGGAGTTCTTGGTGATACCTATACCGACTCATCCGACGAGTTTCTCTTAAAAGAGGGAGCAAAATTGGTTTGGTAGCTGATTTGTGCCCCAATTTATGCCCCAAAATAAGAAATAAAAGTAGCAAATAACACTTAAAAACAGCAGAAAAAAGCCCGTTTTTGGGCGAAAATCGCTCAAAAACGGGCTAAAACTGGTTGAGGTGACGGGACTTGAACCCACGACCTTCTGGTCCCTAACCAGACGCGCTACCAAACTGCGCTACACCTCAGTTCAACAACATACTTGATTATACTTAAAAAACAAAAAAAATGCAACCGCTTTTAATACATTTTATAAAAAAATTTGAGGACGTGTATTTATTTCAATTAAAATATTTACAAGTGTACAAGCGTATGTTATAATATGCCTATGACCTTTGCACTGTTTATTTCAATTTTCATATCGGGGCTTACCCTTGCGGTAGACGCGTTTGCCGTGTCGGTAACCGACGGTATGGTCTACCGCAATCTGAAAATAAGCAAAGGTATATTTATTCCGCTTACTTTCGGCGTCTTTCAGGCACTTATGCCCATTTTGGGTTTTTACGTATCGTGGGCGCTATCTCATTTTGAACTGATCGAACAAATCGATCACTGGATAGCGTTTATTTTATTGCTTATAATCGGCGGTAAAATGATATACGACGGAATAAAGGAACTGCGCGCGCCTGCCGAACAAGTAAAACCCAAACATTTTTCGGTTACCGAAGTGTTGGTGCAGGGCGTTGCCACAAGTATAGACGCGTTGGCGGTGGGGTTCACCTTCAACGTAATGCTTGAAGGGATTCCCGATATCCAGCTTTGGGCGTGGATAAGCGTGCTTGTAATAGGCGTTTCAACCTTTATAATTTCACTGTGCGGTCTATTTATAGGCATAAAAGTAGGGCAATTGTTTAAAAAACGCGCCTGCATTGCCGAAATTATCGGTGGAATAGTACTTATCCTGATAGGAATCAAGATTGTTGTAGGATCGTACGTTGCACTACCTTTTTAACTGCTTCGTTTCCGCATTTAATGCCGCTCTTTTCAAGGGCGGCTTTTATTTTGCAATCGTTAATTATTTCGTATATCCCGTATTTAAGCGTCTGCGCGTTCAGGTTTTTCTCTCTCAAAACTTTGCACAAGCCTTCGGCATAAAAGTATTCCGCGTTTTTTATCTGGTCCCCGCGCGTGGCTCTGTTTTCAAGAGGAATGAACAGCGTGGGGATTTTAAGCGCTATAAGCTCGTTTGCGGAATTTGCCCCGCACCTTGCCACGGCGGCGTCCGCGCACGCGTAAATTTCGCCCATATCGCCTGCAAATTCAATTTGCTTATAGCCGTACACGGTGCTGACAACCGTATTGCTTTTGCCGCAGATATGCAAAACGTTGAAATCTCTGCAAACGTCCTTCACGATTTTCCTCAAATTTTCGTTGATGATTTTAGAACCGCTTCCGCCGCCGAAAACCAATAGGGTAGGGCGCATATCCAACCCCAATTTTTGCTTTGCGGCATATTTGTTACGGTTAAAAAGATTTTGCCGCATAGGCGTGCCTACAAATATTCCGTTTTTGAAAAACTGTTTTGTCGCGGGGAAAGCCGTAAGCACGTTTTTGCACTTTTTGGCAATCAGTTTATTTGCAAGCCCCGGTTTAAGATCGGATTCGTGGGTTATAACGGGTATCTTTCTTTTTTTTGCGGCAACGGCGGCGGGATAGCACACATAGCCGCCCTTGCAAAACAGCAAATCAGGTTTGGTTCTGTCCAAAATTTTGCCCGCCTGCGAAATGCTTTCCGTAAGTTTTATCGGGATAGCCAGGTTGCATAAAATTTTTCCGCGCACCAATTTCACCGCCGGAAAGCTGTAAAATTTTATGCCGTTTTGCGCGCATATCTGTTTTTCTATGCCTTCCGTGCCCATATACACGGCGTCGAATTCGCCGCGCAGATACTCTATAAGCGCAATGTTCGGTATTACGTGCCCGGCGCTTCCGCCACCGCAGTACATTATTTTTTTCATAGCTATAATATACTTATTTTTGCGCGTAATTATGTAAAAAACAATAAAAAAGGCGCGTTTTTACGCGCCTTAAATAGCATTGTCAGTAAAGGATTATCGATTGCAGCAACCTGCTTGTCATATCGCTTACAACCAAAATAAGCTCGTCAAGAGTTATCGTATTTTCTTTGTCGTTCGCCCAGTTTACGTATGTATCTATTATTCCCGCGGCGGCATAACCCAATCTTACAGCGGCTTTTTCGGTATTCATTTTGGGGAATCTGGTTTTAAGCGCTTCCAAAGCCTTTTCCGCAAGTATATTTTTCAGCTTTGCGGTAATAAACGGAGAAGAGGTGGAATACAATATAAAATTTTTTGTTTCCTCTGCAGAGTTAAGCATTTCGGTAAGTTTATTGAAGAAAAGCCAGGTGCTTTCCGATATGTTTTCGATATTGAAATTATCTATGCAAGTGGCTATTTTCAACGACAATTCCTTTTCGATATCCTTTAAAACTGCGTTTACGCCGCTATAATGCAGATAAAATGTAGAACGGTTTATCCCGGCTTTTACGGTAATGTCGCTTACGTTGATTTTGCTGATTTCGTTCTTCATCAAAAGCTGCATAAAAGCATTTTTAATATGCGTTCTTGTTTTTACAATTCGTTTATCGGCAATCAATTTAGTTTCCCTATCCCAAATTACTATACTTCATTATACAACGATAAATCGATTAAATCAAATTAAATGTTGACATATTTTAAAATGAGTAGTAAAATAATCTTATGGAACCCATATATATAGTGGCGATATGCGCAGGCGGAGTGTTCTTTGCGGTATTTCTGTTATTCGTGATAATTACGTCCCGCCGCAGTAAACGCGAGGAGATGCTTCAAAATCATCTCGACGAGGTGTACGCCGATAAAAACATCGCAAAAATGGAATACGACTTTGCCGTGTACGACGAAGAAACTTCCCGTATGCTTTCCCAAAACGCAGAGGACGAACAGCAGGTTACCATCTACGACGTGCTGAAAGACGGCGCCACGGGCGACGCGGACGGTCTTTTCGGGAAGATCGACAGCGAGGGAATGGAGGAGATTACGGGCAATTACAAACCGGAGTGATTATTGCGCTTTGAAAGTTATTGCAAACGTCTTGTTTCCTATTTGTTTAACAACGCTGAAACTACCGTTTTGAACGGTAGTTTTTTCTTTTACCTTACAGCCGAAAATACTTATGTCGGCGGTTATTTCTTTTGTTTCCCAATCGAACGTGTAATTGCATTTAAATTGTTTCTTTTCGCCTTTTTTGGGCTTATAAGCAATAATCATGGTGTCTTTATCGGCAAGCGTTATCCTTATATAGTCGAATTTTTCAAGTATATCTTCTTCGCCGAGTTTTGCCTGCACACACTCGTATTGTGCGATATAAGGGCGGGTAAGCGCCTTTACCGAACTCTGTTTAACGGCGTCACAGGCGGGTAAAAACAACATACAGATAATCATTACGGCAATTATTGCCGTCAGCTTTCTCTTCATATACAATAAAGAATGTGCAGAAAGCAAAAAAATAACCGCCCGCATTTGCGGACGGTTGAATTATCGCTTACGCTTTGCCTACGCTGCCGAAAATTTCCATTTTCTCTTTGACGATATCTTTGATCGCCTGTGCGCCGGGGGCAAGCAGTTTTCTGGGGTCGAAGCCCTTCCCGACAAGGTCTTTGCCTTCTTCTATGTACTTTCTCGTAGCCGCCTGGAAAACAAGCTGACATTCCGTATTTACGTTGATTTTCGCTACGCCGAGGGAAATTGCTTTCTTTATCATATCCGTGGGGATACCCGTGCCGCCGTGAAGAACGAGGGGCATATTGCCTACCTTTTTCTTGATTTGTTCAAGCACGTCAAAGCGAAGCCCGGGCCAGTTCGCGGGGTATTTGCCGTGAATGTTGCCTATGCCCGCGGCAAGAATGGTAACGCCGAGGTCGGCTATTTTTTTGCATTCTTCGGGGTTGGCACATTCGCCCATGCCTACAACGCCGTCCTCTTCGCCGCCGATTGAACCTACTTCGGCTTCAAGGCTTAAACCTTTTTCGTTGCAAACTTTAACAAGTTCTTTGGTCTTTGCTATATTTTCCTCAATAGGGAAGTGCGAGCCGTCGAACATAATGGAAGAGAAGCCCGCTTCGATGCACTTATAGCAACCTTCGTATGTGCCGTGGTCGAGATGTAGCGCAACGGGTACGGTAATCTTCAAATCCTCAAGCATTGCTTTTACCATTGCCGCAACCGTTTTAAACCCGGTCATATATTTCCCCGCGCCTTCGGAAACGCCCAAAATAACGGGAGAGCGCTGTTCTTCAGCCGTTTGCAGAATAGATTTTGTCCATTCGAGATTGTTGATATTAAACTGTCCGACGGCGTATTTGCCGTCCCTTGCTTTTTCAAGCATTTCCTTAACGGAAACCAAACCCATAAAAACCTCCGAATCATATAAAAATTTTTGGGTAATTATATACCTTAATAATTATAATTCATTGTTTCCCAAATTTCAAGTACATTTTGAAAATATTTTTAATTTTGCTGTCAAAACCGTACTGTTTTAAGCGCTGAAATATGATTTAAAAAATATTTGACTATTTGAAAGGCATTTGATATAATAATCTACGCAAAGAATAATAATAAATTCGAAGGAGAATTTTTTTATGGCAAACGTAAAAGTTGCAATCAACGGATTCGGTCGTATAGGACGTCTTGCTTTCAGACAGATGTTTGAAGCGGAAGGTTACGATATCGTAGCCATCAACGATCTTACAAGCCCTAAAATGCTTGCGCATCTTCTCAAGTATGATTCGGCTCAAGGCAGATACAAGTATGCCGATTCCGTCGTAGCGGGCGATGACAGCATAACCGTCAACGGCAAAACGATTAAGATTTACGCAGAAAAAGACGCGGTAAACCTTCCTTGGAAGGAACTTGACGTAGACGTAGTTCTCGAATGTACAGGCTTTTATACCAAGAAAGAAAAGGCTCAGGCTCATATCGACGCGGGCGCTAAAAAGTGCGTAATTTCCGCACCCGCCGGCAACGATCTGCCTACCGTGGTTTACGGCGTAAACGAAAAAGTTTTAACCGCCAAAGATACCATCATTTCCGCGGCAAGCTGCACCACAAACTGCCTTGCGCCTATGGCGGACGCGCTTAACAAGCTCTGCAAAATCAAGAAGGGCTATATGACGACCATTCACGCATATACGGGCGACCAGATGATTCTCGACGGACCTCACAGAAAGGGCGATTTGAGAAGGGCGAGGGCGGCAGCCGTAAACATCGTTCCCAACTCCACCGGCGCGGCAAAAGCGATCGGCTTGGTTATCCCCGAACTCAACGGCGTACTTGACGGTTGCGCACAGCGCGTTCCCGTTCCCACCGGTTCGCTTACCCAGCTTATCGCGGTTTGCGAGGGCGAGATAGACGCGGACAGCGTAAACGGCGCAATGAAGGCGGCGGCAAGCTCTTCTTATGGATATACCGAAGAAGAAATCGTTTCCAGCGACGTTATCGGTATGACTTACGGCTCTCTGTTTGACGCAACGCAGACGAAGTGCATGCCCCTCGGCGACGGCACAACCCTTGTAAAGGTTGTCGCTTGGTACGATAACGAAAATTCTTATACGTCACAAATGGTAAGAACAATCAAATACTTCGCCGAACTTTAATAGGTAAACCCAAAACATCAACGCCCCGCGGAAACCGCGGGGCGTTTTCACATAAAAAATCCGTCGGCAATTGATGTCGGCGGATAATATTTTAAACGTTGAAGCGGAACAGCACCACGTCGCCGTCTTTAATGACGTAGTCCTTGCCCTCTGAACGAACTTTGCCTTTTTCGCGCGCGCCCACAAGTCCGCCGCATTCCAAAAGCGTTTGCCATTCCACAACTTCCGCGCGAATAAAACCTTTTTCAAAATCGCTGTGGATTTTCCCTGCGGCTTGCGGCGCTTTGGTGCCTTTTACTATCGTCCACGCGCGCGTTTCCTTTTCACCCGCGGTAAGATAGGATATAAGCCCCAAAAGGGAGTAGCTTTTTTTGATAAGTCTGTTCAGCCCGCTTTCTTCAAGCCCGAGTTCACGGAGGAACATTGCGCTTTCTTCGGGCGGCATTGCGGAAAGTTCCTCTTCGGTTTTGGCGCATATCACCAAAACTTCGCTGCCTTCTTCGGCGGCATATTTTTTAACTTTCGCAACAAGCTCTATTTCGTCCTCCGGCTTGCCCATATCGAATTCCGATATGTTCGCCGCGTAAATTACGGGCTTTGCCGTCAGCAGAAACAGGTTGTCCAACAAAATTTTTTCGTCGTCCGTGCAGGGCATAAGCCTTGCCGGTTTTTCTTCGCCCAAAAATTTTTCCAGCTTTTCAAGGAAGGCGTATTCTGCGGCGGCTTCCTTGTTCGCCCCGCCGCGTGCGGTGTTCCTTATTCTGTCCTGGCGTTTGTTTACCGCTTCTATGTCGGCAAGGATAAGTTCCAAAGTAATTGTGCGTATATCGTCGATAGGGTCGATAACGTTGTTCACGTGCGTTATATTTTCGTCTTTAAAGCATCTTACAACGTGAACTATTGCGTCGCATTCGCGGATGTGCGACAAAAATTTATTGCCTAATCCTTCCCCGTGGGACGCGCCCTTCACCAGCCCCGCAATATCCACAAACTCTATAATGGCGGGGGTTACCTTTTTGCTGTCGTACAGTTTTGCAAGCAAATCCAGCCTTTCGTCCGGCACGGCAACAACGCCCACATTCGGTTCTATGGTGCAAAAGGGATAATTGGCGGCTTCCGCGCCTGCATGCGTTATCGCATTGAATAATGTCGATTTGCCTACGTTGGGCAAACCTACTACGCCTAATTTCATAGTTTATTTTCCTCTTGTTATTTACTAAATTATAATATAAAACGTAAAAATAATCAAAACAAATGGGCGGTAAAGTTGCTAAAATTTTGCTTATATGTTAAAATAATTCAAAACGCATACGGAACTTATTATGGACTATAAAGAATATATCGCCAAAAGGATTTTAATTTCGGGCGTAAGCGAACAACAGATATATACAAGTATAGAGCTGCCTCCCAATTCCGATGTGGGGGATTACGCTTTGCCGTGCTTCAAATTTGCCAAAATTTTGCGCAAAAGCCCCGCGGCAATTGCCGAACAGCTTAAAGAAAGCGTGCCTTCAGACGAAATCATAAGCGAAGTAAGCGCCGTAAACGGTTATCTCAATTTCAAGATAAACAAAAGCGGGCTTGCCGCGCGCACGCTTGCCGAAATTTCCGCAATGCGCGGAAGTTACGGCTCGTCCGATATCGGCAACGGCAAAACAGTATGTATAGATTATTCTTCGGTGAACGTTGCAAAACCTTTCCATATAGGTCACCTCTCAACAACCGTTTTAGGTAGCGCGTTATACAAAATCCATAAATTTTTGGGCTACAACGTGGTGGGCATCAATCATCTGGGCGACTACGGAACGCAGTTCGGCAAACTGATATGCGCATACAAGCATTGGGGCGACAAAGGTGAAGTGGAAAAGGGCGGAATTCACGCCGTAAACGAACTTTACGTGCGCTTCAACAGAGAGGCGACGGAAGATATGCAGACTGAAGCCCGCGAATATTTCCGCCTTATAGAAAGCGGCGACAGGGAAGCCAACGAAATTTTTGAATGGTTCAAATCTTTAACTCTCGAATACGTAAAAAAGATTTATAACCGTTTGGGCGTTACGTTCGACAGTTACGCGGGCGAGCGTTTCTACACCGATAAAATGCAGCCCGTTATAGACGAGTTGCGCGAAAAAGGGCTTTTGAAAGAGAGCGAGGGCGCGCAAATAGTTGATTTAAGCGATTATAATATGCCGCCGTGCCTCATTTTGCGTTCGGACGGCGCGTCTCTGTACGCCACGCGCGATCTTGCGGCGGCAATTTACCGTAAAAACACTTACGATTTTTATAAGTGCCTGTACGTTGTGGCATACCAGCAGAATCTGCACTTTCAGCAGGTTTTCAAAGTTTTGGAACTTATGGGCAAAAGCTGGGCAAAAGATCTCGTTCACGTGGCGTACGGAATGGTTTCGCTTGAGGACGGCGCGATGTCTACGCGTGCCGGCAAAGTTGTATGGCTGGAAGAAGTTATCACCCGTTGCGTGGAAAAGGCGCGGGCGATAATAGAGGAAAAAAATCCTTCGCTTGAAAATAAGGACGAAATTGCCGAAAAAGTGGGGGTGGGCGCAGTAATTTTCGGCGCTCTGTACAACGCAAAAATAAAGGATATAGTATTTTCATACGATAAAGTTTTAAGTTTTGAAGGGGAAACGGGCGTATATGTGCAATACACATGCGCACGGGCAAATTCGGTGCTGTTAAAAAGCGGGGAACGCGGTTGTTGTCCTCAAAATTATCTGCCCGAAGCGGAAGAATTCGAGGTCGTAAAAGCGCTTGCCGCATTTCCCGATACGGTTAAAGAGGCGGCGGAAAAGTACGAACCTTGCTATATCGCGCGCTACGCCGTGGATCTCGCGCAGAAATACAATAAATTTTATATAGGATATAAAATTCTTACGGCGGAGGGGGACGCCAAACAGTTCCGCCTCGCGCTTACGGAAGCTACGTTGCAGACGCTTAAAAACGCGCTTGGGCTGTTGGGCATAGGCGTACCCGAAAAAATGTAAAATGAAAAAGTTTATAATTTTCGATCTCGACGGCACGCTGTTGGACACTTCGGAAGATATCCGCAAGGTGCTTAACGAAACGTTGGCGCTGTACGGCTTTCCGCCCTTGCCCGTCGATAAAGTTAAAAGGATAGTGGGCGGCGGTTCGCTTAATCTTATAAAAAAGGCTTTCGGCGAGCATTTCAACGCAATTGAAAACGCGCATAAAATCTTCTGCGAAAAGTACGCCGAAAATGAAAACGGGCTTACTGCATTGTACGAAGGAGAGGCGGAAACGCTTGAAATTCTTAAACGGCGCGGGATAGGGCTTTGTATCCAAACCAACAAGCCGAATGCTGCAACACAGCGCGTTTATGCCGATTTATTGTCAAATTACGGCTTTTGTGAAGTACTCGGTCAGACAGAGTACTACCCCGTAAAGCCCGATCCTACGCTTACTTTGGAAATTTTAAGGCGCCACAACGTGAAAAAACAGCAGTGCCTTTTTGTCGGCGACGGGGAAACCGACGTGCAATGCGCCGCGGCGGCAGGCGTTGATTGCGTAGCCGCCTTGTGGGGGTACAGAACCCGCGACCAATTGCAAAAAGCAGGCGCGGTAAACTTCGCTTTTAAGTTTGCCGACATTTTGAAATTTGTGTAAAAAATTTCAAATTTTTTTTGATTGCTATTGAAATTTCTTTTTCAATGTGATAAAATTTTTTAGAACTAAATTTATAGAGGTGTTATTATGAAAAGATGTGCTGTTTGCGGCGAAATCGTTGAAGACGACGTTGAAGTTTGCCCCGTTTGCAAAGCGAAGAAATTTGTTCCCGTAGAGGGCGACAATAAGCCCGTATTTGCGTGTGAACACGTTGTCGGCGACGGCGTTGTTGAAGACAAGGAAGTAATGGACGGGTTGCACGCCCATTTCACGGGCGAGTGTACCGAAGTTGGTATGTATCTTGCAATGTCCCGCGTGGCTGAACGCGAAGGATATCCCGAAGTTGCGGAAGCGTTCAAGCGTTATGCATATGAAGAGGCGGAACATGCCGCAAAATTTGCCGAACTTCTCGGCGAGGTTGTAACCCCTTCCACGAAGAAAAATCTCGAACTTCGCGCGGCGGCAGAGGCGGGCGCATGCGAAGGCAAACTTGCGATAGCAAAGCGCGCAAAGCAGTTGGGTTATGACGCAATTCACGATACCGTTCACGAAATGGCTAAAGACGAAGCCCGTCACGGCGCGGGGTTTGCCGGTCTTTTAAAAAGATATTTCGGCAAATAATTAAGCGGCGGCTTAAATTAAAAATGTATATAAAAAGGCGGATGCAAAGTCCGTCTTTTTTATTGCGCTTTTTCCGTAACTATTTCGCCTTTCCGCTCATAATATGAAGTATAGGCAAGGGGGAAAACCTTTGCTTACAAAAGAATAGGGGAAGATACAAATGTGTAATTCTTGTAATTGTAACTGCGGATGCGTGGGCTTGCTTAACTTGTTCCTTGTAAGGCGCAACTGCAATTCCTGCGGCTGTAATAATTCCGCAAGAAATTCCTGCGGTTGCGGCTGTAATAATTCCGCAAGAAATTCCTGCGGTTGCGGCTGTAATAATTCCGCAAGAAATTCCTGCGGTTGCGGCTGTAACAATTCCGCCGGAAATTCCTGCGGATGCAATTCTACGTACGACGCTTATTATGCCGCGCAGTACGGGCTTAACGGCTGTTCGCAGTGCGGCTCGGTTTCCTACGGTTATGCGCAAAGTTCAAGCGGCGTAAACCCTTCCGGCGTTTACGGTTCGGGCTGGTACGGTTCATACGGCAACAACTGCGGGTGCGGTTGTAACGGCTGAAGTATTTTTAATTTTAAAGGGCGCCGCACGGCGTCCTTTATTAATGTGGTATATCGCGTATTTCTTTGCGGAAAATAATATTATGCAAAGAATTATCGGGCTTTACAGATATTTTTCGGACAGGCGTTATTCAACTATTGCGGGCACTTTGGTGTATTTTTTGCTTATGAGTATAACGCCGCTGTTTTTCTGGTTCACCTTATTGTTGGGCAATATCGACATAGGGCGTTTTTTGTCCCATTCGCTTTTGCAAAGCGTACAGCCCTTTATCGGTTACGTAAAAAGCTCGGCGCAAAGCGCGGTAAGCGGGGCGGGGATAGCGCTTCTGGCTACAACTTTGTATTCCTCCACAAATTTCTTTTTCCATTTAAGGCGAAGCGGCGAAATAATTTACGATTGCCCCCGCGCGAAGGGCGGGATAAAATTGAGGCTTGTTTCGCTGATTTTTATCTTTTCATCGATATTGCTTACGGCGGTTGTAACCGCCGTTTCCGTTGCCGGCAGTAAATTTTTGGATAATTTTATGCCGAAGTTTGTTTCCGACATAATTTCCTGCGTGTTTTTGGCGGCAACCGCGTTCACTATCGCGCTGGTGCTTAATTTATTCGCCTGTCCGTACAGGATAAAGGCGGAGGAGGCGGTGCCGGGCAGTTTGCTTACAACCGCGCTTTGGCTTATATTCGCCATTGGGTTTGCCGTCTATCTTCAATTCGCCACGCCCGAAAGGTTATACGGCAAAATTGCTTCGATTTTTGTGTTTTTGCTGTGGTGTTACCTTATGATGAGCAGTTTTGTTATGGGTGTAATCTACAACGGCTCGTTCCTGTCTCGCAGGGCGTACAAAAAGCATCTGTGATTTCCGCGCATAAAAAAGCGCTTCCGCAATTTTGCGGAAGCGCTTTTAAAGTTTTTATAATCAATATTTTATTGCGCAGGCGCAGGCAAGCGCGCCCGGTCCGATATGGCAGGAAACGCTTAAAGACAGGGGATTTATAACGGTAAATTCCACTTCGGGGAAATTTTCGGTAAGTTCCTGCTTGAAGTTTTCGGCTTCCGCATAGTTGTCCGTATGCGCAATGGCTATAGTCATTCTGCCTTCTTCAACTTCCTTTTTAAATCTCGTCTCAAAGTCGTGTTTGATTGCGTTTATCATAATCTGCTTTGCGTCGGAAAGTTTTCTCGGCTTTGCAAATTGGTCTAACTTGAAGCCCTGAATCTGCAAAACGGGCTTTATTTTAAGCAAAGTGCCTATCATTGCGACGGCGGGGGTAAGCCTGCCGCCCTTTTTAAGGTATTTAAGGGTATCCACCATAATGTATATGCTTGAAGTCATTTTGGTATCCATCAGCCAATCGTGGATTTCCTTTGCGCTTTTGCCTTCTTTCGCCATTTTAATGGCGTCCATAACGCTTTGCCGTTGCGTAATAGAAATTCTTTGGTTGTCCACAACAAAAACTTTGCCTTTAAACTGTTCTTCGGTTTCGGCATAGTGCTGTAAAGTGTGGCAAGTTTCGGAAAGCCCGCTGGACATAGGTATGTAAATTACTTCGTCGTTGGTTTTTAAAACTTTTGCCCAAATTTCGCCCACGTCCACGGGGTTGGGTTGGGAAGTGGAAACCTGCGCGTCGCTTTTCAGTTTTTCATAAAACTGTTCCTGCGTAAGCGTTATATCCTCATAGTAAAGTTCCGCGTTGATAAGCACGGGCATGGGAACAACTTCTATGCCCAGCTCTTTCGCTTCCGCCTGCGTTATTCCGCTGTTGCTGTCCGTCACGATAGCTACTTTCATTTCAATTCCTCTCTTGTTGTAAAATTCTATCAGTATTATAAATCTATTTCAAAAATAAGTCAACAAAATACAGGTATTTGTCTAAAATCAAAGCTCTGCAATTACCTCAATTTCCACAAGCGCGCCTTTTGGTATATCTTTTACGGCAACACAGCTTCTTGCGGGTGCGGAAGTGAAATATTTTGCGTAAACGGCGTTAAACGCCGCAAAATCCGCTATATCCGCAAGGAAGCAGGTGGTTTTTACAACTTTATCTATAGAAGTGCCCGCCGCGTTAAGCAAAGCGGCAACGTTTTTGCACACCTGTTCGGTTTGCCCCTCGATATCGAAGGATTCTATTGCAGAAGTTTCGGGGTTTACGGGTATCTGCCCGGAGGCGTATACAAGCCCGTTTGAAATTTTTGCCTGTGAATAGGGTCCTATGGCTGCGGGCGCAAGTTTTGTTTGTATGGTTTTCATATTTCACCTCATAAAAGTTTAAATCCGTGTTCGGTAAGTTTGGCGCGTATCTGCCTGATATGTTCAAAATTTCTCGTTTCAACCTGAATACGCAGATAGCAGTCGTTTATATCGGAACCTTCGTTGGATCTCTCGTGTATAACGCTTGTAAGGTTACCGCCGCACGCGGCTATAAGCGTTGCAACTTCGCCAAGTTGGTTGGGCTTGTCCAAAAGTTCGACAATAAGGGTGGTGCGCCTGCCGGACATAAGCAGTCCGCGGTCTATCACGCGCGAAAGTATGGTAACGTCTATATTCCCGCCGGAAATAACGCAGCAAACCTTTTTGTTCCGCGCAATGGGTATTTTATTGTACATAACCGCCGCCAGCGCAACCGCGCCCGCGCCTTCCGCAATCATTTTCTGCTTTTCAATAAGCGCAAGTATCGCCGCCGAAACCTGATCGTCCGTGACGGTAACTATCCCGTCCACGTAGTTCAGGCACATTTTATAGGTAATCGCACCGGGCTCTTTCACGGCAATACCGTCTGCAATGGTGGAAACAAAATCCAGCTTCTGTATTCTTTTGCAAGCAACCGAATTGTACATAGACGGCGCGCCCGCCGCCTGAACGCCGTAAACTTTAACTTTCGGGTTTATCTGCTTCACCGCAAACGCCACGCCGGAAATAAGTCCGCCTCCGCCGACGGGCACCGCAATTACGTCTACGTCGGCAAGCTGTTTCATTATTTCAAGCCCCACGGTCGCCTGCCCCGCAATCACGTCCTCGTCGTCGAAGGGGTGGATAAAGGTATAGCCGTATTCGTTTTTCAGTCTTTCGGCTTCGGTATGTGCATCGTCGTAAACGCCGGGCACGAGTATAACTTCCGCGCCGTAGCTTTTTGTCGCTTCCACTTTGGAAATGGGCGCGCCGTCCGGCATACATATTTTGGCTTTTATCCCAAACTTTTTTGAAGCCAAAGCAACCCCTTGCGCATGGTTACCCGCGGAACAGGCTATAACGCCCTTGCTTTTTTCTTCGTCGGAAAGCTGTGAAATTTTATAATACGCGCCACGCACTTTAAACGAGCCGGTAAGTTGCAGGTTTTCCGTTTTGAGATATACGTCGCAACCGCTGCGGGCGGACAGAGTGGGGGAGTAGATAACGTCCGTTTCCCTAATGGCTTCGCTTAAAACGCTTTGCGCGTGCTTTACTTTTTCGATATTCAGCATAACAATTTTTTTACCGCCGTTGCAATATAGCCCTTGCGGCGGCAACCTATTGAAAATTATATATATTTAATAATGAAAAGTCAATAGTCTGCGGCGTGTTAATAATTTTAAAATGCGCCTGAAATCATAGTTTTGTATTATGAATAAAAATAAATTTTAACACAATTTTATGTGTTTTTATATTTAATTTTCAAATATTGTAAAATTCGGTGTTATTTTTGTTAATTTAAAATTCACAAAAATTCACAAAAAAAGCGCTTTAACCTGTATCATATTAGTCTTTTTAGTGATTTTACACTTTTTTTGTTGCACAGTAACAATTAATATACATAATCTACAAAATGTATAATTTTATTGATTTTTTGTCTGTTTACATTGATTTTTATAATTTTTTGTGCTATTATCCAACAAATACCTAAAATATAGGGTATTTTTATTCATATATGCAAAAATTTTTTAGGAGGTAAAAATGTACAGAACACTTAAAAAACTTTTCTTGCTGTTTGCTTTTGTGTGCGCTCTGTGCTGCTTTGCCGTTGCATGCGGCGATAACGAAAATCCCCCTGCCGACGATGACGGCAAGGTAAGTTATTCCGTTACCGTCACTGCCGAAGAGGGCTTTGATATCTCTTCGGTAAAGGCGCAATGGATGTCTGGCACGGAAACTGCAAGCGAAGAAATTGCATTGGACGCGGAGGGCAAGGCTTCCGTGGAATTGGATAGCGGCGCTTATACCGTAACCTTGAAGGGCGTTCCTTCCGGGTATACTTTCCAACCCGCGGTTGTAACTGCCGAAAATCCCGCGGCGACGATAGCTATAACCGTAGTTACCGTAGATTATAATATTACGGTAACTTTCCCGACGGACATCACCCCCCCCCAGTCGGTTAAGGTACAGCTATACAGCGGGGAGACGGAGGTCGGCGCGGCGACGGAAATTACCGAAGGTAAGGCTACTATAAACGTCCGCGGCGGCGACTATACGGCAAAGGTGATAGGTTTGCCCGACTATTTGCAGGCGGCAGACGCCACCGTAAGTTTGGGTAACCGCAACGCAACCATAGCCGTATCTTTCAAGCAGGTTGAATACACGGTTACGGTAACCGTTGCAAACGGGGTAGACGTGCCCGAGGGCGCAAGCGTTGCGCTTTACAGCGGTACAACCAAAGTCGGCACGGAAGTTGCGATAGATTCCTCTTCGGTTGAGGCGAAATTCAACGTAACCGCCGGCAATTATACCGCAAGGGTAAGCGGGCTTGGCGCTTTGTATCATTCCGACGAAGCGACGTTGACATATACGCAACGCACAGGCGCCATTGCAATAACCGCAAACACCGTAACTTTCACCCTTGATGTGCCCGATTACATAACTATTTCCGATTATACTGCGCTTGAGGTAGATCTTTTCGAGGGCACGAGAAACAGAGACGCAAGCGAATCGTCTGTTTTGGACGAACCCGTAAAATTTGACGCGCAGGGCGTTGCCGCGGTAGTTGTTATGGCGGGCGATTATGTAGCCAAATTCTCCGGCTTCGCAAGCGGCGTCGGAGCCGCCGATATTATAATTTCACAAACTGATACCGACGTAACCGTTCCCGTGTATTATCTTCCCACAGGCGGCGACGCACGCTATGACGATTATAGCGGTATGTTGTCCGGTACGCCTTACGGCTTTACCGAAACAGGCGATTATATTGTTCAAACCCAAATTGTTTCCGTTTTTGGCTCTCCGGAGTATGCAACCAAATATATAGGCTTCACCGCGGAAGAGGACGGCTTGTACACATTCTCTTGGAATGACGACGAAGTAGTGTTTGTCAGCGATTATGCGGATTCCGATCCGGACGGGTATAAAAAGTATGTAACAAAATCGGATTACGGCGCGCAGTACGCGCTTCAAGCGGGCGAAAAATTTGCTTTTGAAATTGGCTTCAATAAGGATATAAGTTATTATAACTATAATCAATACGTTATAGTAAATTTAGTAATAGATGAATATCCTGCCGCAGGCGCGGAATTTAACCCGAAAGCCGTAACGGAGGGGGCAAATACCACCGAAGTTAAGGGCGCCGCATGGTTCAATCTTCCCATGGCGGAAAGCGGCTATCAGTATTATATAACTTACGATTCCGCAAAGATGTCGGCTCAGGTTTATATGTATGACAATGCTTCCTGGACTTTTAATTGGGTTGATATTGCAAGCGAAGAATTATTGTCCTTGTCAGAGTGGAGTACAACGCAATTGAAGATAACTGCAAACGACGCAGATACGGAAATTACGTTCACTTTTGTAAAGCAAGTGAAAAGCGGCGCGTTTGATAATCCCATAGCGTTGACTTTGGGTACGGAAGAAACTTATCATTTCACCGATATGGGTAACGCGTGGTATACTTTCACCACACCGGACGATGGTAAAACTTCTTATCGCATATGGTTGGGCGCAAACTTCAACGGTATCACCATTTACAGCTCGGTAAACGACGAGTATAAGGAAGGTGAAACGCTTGTCGGCAGCGGTCCTATCTTCGGTATCGGTGAATCGGTGATAACCCTTCAACCCAACACAAAATATTGGGCTATGCTTCATTCAAATAACGGTTTGGAAGTTTCCTTCACAATCGATGATTTCGATCCCGCAACCAAAGGCGTTGAAGGCGAACCTTGGAAGCCTTTTGAAGTGGGAGAGGGTACCCACGCGGTTGTTACCTTGCAGAAAAACGGCGCTGAAGTTAAAAGCGGCTCGGTTTACTTCAAGTATACCGCAACAAAATCCGGCGATTTGATTATCGCGCCCAACAACAGAAACGTTGAGGGCTTAAACGTAGACGTGATTAACCTCAATGAAAACTTTACCGACTTTATTACGGAGTATCAGTCGAAGTTCGATAGGTTTTCCAACCGCTCGGCAAATCCTTATGCTATTACAGTTTCCGGCGGTAAGGTTACCGTAACTGCGAAAGAAACGGTATGGTTCTATATATCTTACAATTTCGACTCGGCTGCGGTTGCCGAAGATAGCTACACCGTAAATATCAATATTTCTGTAATAGAGGAAGGCGACAAGCAGACGGCGTCCGTCGGTGACAATTCTTTGGCTGGCGCGGACGGAAACGTTAAAACCGTAGGCTACAAGTATACCGCAACAAAAGCCTGCCATCCCGAAGTTACGTTCCCCGAAATTGAAGGATTTACGGCGGATGTAGTATACGTCAGCGGTTCCAATATAGCTTCCTGCGCGGGCTTTGTTGCCGAAGGCAATGATATTTACTTCACGGTAACCTATTGCTACACGGGCGACGGAGACGCGTCTCAAGCCAAGTTTGTATTGACCGAAAACGAGCCTACCGAAGCTGTTGCCGGCGATAACGCCATCGGCGATGACGATGTATCCGTAAGGGATGTGGTTTATGTATACACGGCAACTGCAACTGCGCCCCATACCATAAGCGTTTCGGCTACTAACGGTATCGAATACACAATTATTTGCTATGACGAAAGCGGCGATGTTAAGTCAAGAGCGCACAACTTTGTAATTTCGCTTGATACGGACGATAAAATTTATTTCCATATTTATGCGGAAGGCTTTGGTGAATTCACTCTTAATATAACCGCGCTCGGCTCTTCGGAGGATATCACTGCGGGCGAAGCTAAATCGCTTGACGACGCAACTTCCCGCACGGAAAAGATATTCAAATTCACCGCAGATAAAGTGGGTTGGATTGTCGGCGTTGTAACGGGTACCGAAAGTTACTCTATACAATATTTCGATGAAAGTTGGTCGCCTATAAGTGACGCCGAGGACGGTTTAGCCGTAATTTCGGGCGATGTGATATACATGATAGTAGGGTATACGGGTTCCGGCGTTCAGTTCAGCGTAAATTTGATAGAACCTACCGACCTTGCCGGCGAAACCACGATAAGCGTTCCCGCCAACGATACCGAACAGCCCCAGATACATCTCTATAAGTTCACCGCTTCGTCCGACGGCGTATTTATGTGCGACCCCACCGATTATTTTGAGGGCACGTGCATATGCTTTACAAGCGAAAGCGATGACGTAACATATTCGTATGTTTCTTCCGGCGATGAAATTTATATCTGTATAATTACCTATCCCGAAAGCAGCGCTGTAGAATTTGAAATCAGCGTTCAATCTGACGATTGGTATTAATACAAGGCGCGTTAAAGGCTATATGCTTTTAAAACCTGCCGCGTTCAATTCGTTTACATAAAGTTTGCGGATTGAATAAAAAAGCGGCTTACGCCGCCCTGCGCATAGTGCGCAGGGCGGCATTACGTTCCTTAAATCCCCATTTAATTTATTTTTATTATTTTTGCAAATCAAAGCAAAAAAACTTGATTTTTACGGGTATTTTATATAAAATATTTAGGCAATGTAAAGGCGCGTTAAAACCTTTTGTGCGTTTGCATTGCCTGTAATTGCAGAGATGGCGGAGTGGTCGATCGCGCACGACTCGAAATCGTGTTACGTAGGAATACGTACGGGGGTTCAAATCCCTTTCTCTGCGCCATCGTCGCGGCAAAGCGACGTTTTAAAGCGCCCGCCTTATGGCGGGCGCTTTCCATTTGTTGCTTGCCGTTCCTCTTCCCAAAAAAACTTTCTACAAAATTTTTTTTGGGAGCCCTATATATAAATTTAATTATGGGGCACTTCACGTGCCCCCGATTGTTTTGGAATGGGAATAGGGTAAGAAGAACCCCCGCGGTTCACGCGAGGCGGCAACGCCGCCGACGCTTTGCCGAGGCTCCCGCAGGGAAACGGCAAAATCCCTTTCTCTGCGCCATCGTCGCGGCAAAGCGACGTTTTAAAGCGCCCGCCTTATGGCGGGCGCTTTCCATTTGTTGCTTGCCGTTCCTCACACTCTTTACGCCTAAATGCCAAACAGATTTTTGACCGCTTGATTTTCTATGTGCGGCTGTGATATAATGGGGGCGATAAACAGGAATTTAGCGGAGGTAGATATGCAACATAAGGGAACGAAAATTCTTGAAACGGAACGGCTGCTCCTTCGCCGATGGAAGGAAAACGACGCTGAAGAAGCGTTTGCGCATTGGATGAACGACCCCGACGTCACGAAATACCTCACATGGACGCCACACGGGGATGTCGAAGTAACGCGGTCTCTTCTCAAAATATGGGAACGGGAGAGTGGCGAGCCACATATCTACCATTGGGCGATAGTTCTGAAAGAGGGAAATGTTCTCATCGGCGATATTACCGTTCTGTGCGCGGACAACTTTCAGGAACGCGGCACAATCGGCTACTGCATTGGTAAGGCGTGGTGGGGGAAAGGTATCATGACGGAGGCTCTTTCCGAAGTTTTGCGCTATTGCTTTGAGGAAGTAGGATTTTTCCGCATCAACGGCGAACATGCGGCGGAAAATATCGGCTCCTCGCGCGTCATGGAAAAGTGCGGGCTTGTTTATGAAGGGACGCGCAGAAAGTCCTTCCGCACTCCCACCACAGGGGAGCGCGTCGATATCGTCGAACGCGGTATTCTGCGCGAGGACTATTTCAAAAATATAAAATAAATTTCAATTTAGCGACATATAAAGAAGGCGAGGGCAATTATTGTCCTCGCCTTTTTGCAAATAAAAATGGAACGCAAGTATTGTTCAACTTACATCCCTTTCTATGCTTATTTTACTGTTTTTTTGCACGTTTTAAATGAATATCAAGTACTATGTTACGCATAATATAGCTGAATTTTATATATTTTCGTGCAAGGTATAGGTTGTGCTTATACCTGTTATAACTAATAGTAATATTACCTGCCGCCTAAATATTTTGCCTAAAAGTTAAGGCTGTGTTATAATAGATATAACTTTAAATTATGCATATTTTGCGAAAAGGAGTAAAAATGTCTTACGTAGAAAAGGTTCTTAAAAACCTTAAAAAGCAGAACCCGGGCGAACCCGAATTCCATCAGGCGGCAACCGAAATTTTAACTACGCTTGCCCCCGTAGTTGATAAGCATCCCGAATATGAAAAGGCGGCGTTGCTTGAAAGATTTGTTGAACCCGAAAGGGTTATAATGTTCAGGGTGCCCTGGACGGACGATAAGGGCAAGGTGCATGTAAATAAGGGCTATCGCGTTCAGTTCAACAGCGCGATAGGACCTTACAAGGGCGGTTTGCGCTTTCATCCTTCCGTAAATCTTTCCATAATCAAATTTCTCGGGCTTGAACAAATACTTAAAAACAGCCTTACCGGGTTGCCTATCGGCGGCGGCAAGGGCGGTTCCGATTTCGACCCCAAGGGCAAATCCGATAGGGAAGTTATGGCGTTTTGCCAAAGTTTTATGACGGAACTTTACAGGCATATCGGCGCGGATACGGACGTTCCCGCGGGCGATATAGGCGTAGGCGGCAGGGAAATAGGCTATCTGTTCGGGCAGTATAAGAGGATCCGTGACGAGCATGTCGGCGTGCTTACCGGCAGAGGGCTTTCCTACGGCGGCAGTCTTGTCAGGACGGAAGCCACGGGCTACGGGCTTGTTTATATCACCGAAGAGGCGCTTAAACAGCGCGGCGATAGCTTTAAGGGCAAAACGGTTGTTATTTCCGGTTCGGGCAACGTTGCCATCTACGCGTGCGAAAAGGCGCAAAGCCTTGGCGCAAAGGTTGTGGCTATGTACGATTCCAACGGCTACGTGTACGACCCTGCAGGCATCAATCTTGCGGTTGTAAAGGACATAAAGGAAGTAAGGCGCGGCAGGATAAAGGAATATGCCGAAAAAGTAAGCGGCGCAACTTATACAGAGGGTTGCAAAGGTATCTGGACTATCCCTTGCGACATAGCTTTGCCCTGCGCCACGCAGAACGAAATTGACGCGGCTTCAGCCGAAATTCTCGTTAAAAACGGCGTAAAATACGTTGCAGAGGGCGCAAATATGCCTTCCACGTTGCAGGCTATCGAAGTTTTCCAAAAAAGCGGCGTGGTGTTCCTGCCCGCAAAGGCGGCAAACGCAGGCGGCGTTGCAACTTCCGCGTTGGAAATGGCGCAGTCGTCGGGAAGAATGTTCTGGTCCTTCAAAGAGGTTGACGCAAAACTTAAAGACATTATGGTAAATATCTATCACAATATCGACAAGGCGGCAAAGGATTACGGCTACGAGGGCAACTACGTAATGGGCGCAAATATAGCAGGCTTTGTAAAAGTTGCGGAAGCGATGATGGCGCACGGCATTGTTTGATTGCGTTATAATTTTAATAGAAAAACGTTAAAAAAAGCGGCGGTTTTTTGC
Source organism: uncultured Clostridia bacterium (assembly GCA_947627575.1). Lineage (GTDB taxonomy): Bacteria > Bacillota > Clostridia > Christensenellales > Borkfalkiaceae > Coproplasma. Next base: position 359,853 of record CANQWN010000001.1, on the reverse strand, counting down.
TTAACCGCCGCTTTTCGTTCTTGACTTTGTTTGCCCCGATGGTGTATTATATTTCACGGAAAAAGTAACCTGCGGAATTGTTTCCGCCTTAACGCCGGCAAAATGGTTTTAAAAATTCTTCTTACGGCTGTAAACGCCATATTTCCCATAGTTCTTCTGATAGTTTTGGGCTATTTGTTAAAGCGCGTAAAACTTTTCGGCGAGGGATTTTTAAAATCCGGCAATAAATTTGTATTTAAAGTGCTTTTGCCGGTGTTGCTGTTTATAAACGTGTACGATATACCGGGGCTTTCGGATATTCGTTGGGACGTGGTGCTGTACTGCGTTATCGCGGTTGTTGCGCTGTTCTGTCTGGGGCTTGTTATATGCATTGTCACCACAAAGGACAGAAAGCGGAGAGGGGTTATTCTTCAATGCGTTTTTCGCAGCAATTTCGCCATAATAGGTATCCCCATAGCCGCCGCATTGGGCGGTGAACAGGCAAAAGCCGTGGCTTCGGTTATTTCGGCGTTTTCCATTCCGCTTTTCAATATTTTTGCGGTTATCGCCCTTACAATTTTCGTTTCGGGTGCGCAAAGCGACGCGGAAGGCTGGGAGGCGCTCCCGCCCGAAAAGCACGCAAAACTTAAAGAAATTAAAAAAATTTTGCTTGACATAGCCCGCAATCCCCTTATTTTGGGCGTTCTTGCGGGGTTGCTGTGCCTCGGCATACGCGCCATAGAGGTTTCCGCTTGCGGAGAGGCGGTTTTCACCGTTAAGGACGACGTAAACTTTATCTACGGCTTTCTTTCGCTTGTTGCCGATATCGCCTCGCCCTTTGCGCTTATCATTCTCGGCGCGCAGTTTGAATTTTCCGCCGTACGCGGTATGTTCAAGGAAATAGCGGTGGGCGTAAGTTGCCGCATAATTATCGCGCCGTTGCTTTGTTTGGGCGTAGCCGCGCTGTTAAGCGCCTGCACGGGCATAATTTCGTTCGGTACGGAAGAATATCCCGCAATGATAGCCCTTTTCGGTTCCCCCACGGCGGTGGGAAGCGCGATTATGGCGCGGGAAATGGGCAACGACGGGCAGCTTGCCACGCAGTTGGTTGTGTGGACAAGCATAGGTTCGGTTATAACTATTTTCGTTACCGTATGCATTTTGATGGGTGTGGGATTGATTGCCGTTTAGGCGTTGATTATACAAAATTTTAAAAGGTGAAAAAATGAAACAAGTTGCCAAAGACATCTATTACGTAGGCGTGAACGACCACAAGACCGACTTGTTCGAGGGAATGTACGTCGTACCGGACGGAATTTCTTACAATTCGTATGTGCTGAAAGACAAAAAGATTGCCGTTTTCGACAGTGTGGATTTTGCTTTCAAAACAAAGTGGCTTAACGCCGTAGCCCGCGTTCTTGACGGGGCTTTGCCCGATTATCTTGTCATAACGCATATGGAACCCGACCATTCCGCAAATATCGCGGAATTTTGCCGCCTTTACCCCAAAGCCAAACTTGTGGGCAACGCCAAAATGTTTGTGATGCTGGAAGAATATTTCGGGCAAAATTTTTCCGACCGCGCGATAGTGGTGGAAGACGGCGCACAGCTTTGCACGGGCAGGCACACGCTTAATTTCGTGTTTGCGCCTATGGTGCATTGGCCCGAAGTTATGACGGTGTACGACGAATATTCCAAATGTCTGTTTTCGGCGGACGCGTTCGGTAAATTCGGCGCGTTGGACGTAAGTTACGATAGGTGGGAAACGGAAGCCCGCCGCTATTATTACGGCATAGTGGGCAAATACGGCGTGCAGGTTAAAAACTACCTCAATAAAATAAAAAATTTGCCAATAGACTGCATTTTACCCCTGCACGGCGAAATACTTGACGGGGATATAGCAAAGTATGTAAACTTTTACCGTAAATGGAGCCATTACGAAAGCGAGTATTGCGGCGTAATGATTGCGTATACGTCGGTTTACGGGCACACGTACAACGCCGTTATGCGCCTGCGCGAAATGTTGAAGGACAGGGGCGTTATGGGCGTAACCGTTTGCGATCTGGCGCGCAGCGATTGGTCTACCTGCGTTGCGGAAGCGTTTATGTTTGATAAAATAGTGTTTGCCACAACTACATACAACGGCGGGATATTCCCCGCAATGCGCGAATTTATCGATAAACTTATCGAGCGGAATTTCCAATCGAAGAGGGTGGGCATTATCGAAAACGGCAGTTGGTCGCCCGTTGCGGGAAAACTTATTGCCGAAAAGTTTGCAAATTCCAAAAATATCACCTTTGAAGGAGAGGTTGTAAAAATCCGCGGCTCGCTCAACGCAAAAAGCCTTAAACAGCTTGAAGAACTTGCCGAAAGCCTTTCAAAATAAATAGCGGTAATAAACAGCCCCCGCGCCTTAATAGGCGCGGGGGCGTTTTGTTATATTAAGTTTTTTGGGATACGGCGCGGCGAAAGCCGCGCCGTAAAGTTTGTTTTTATGCGCCTGTGGGTTCAAGTATCGCGTACCAAAGGTTCATGCTGTCGCCCTTCGTAATCTTATGCGCGCCCTTTGCAAGCGTAACTTCAACAACGGTGTCGCCCAAAGCGTCGGTTTTAACGAGGCATTCGTTGCCGTCAATCAAAATCTTTTTGCCTACTGCGCCGTCCACGTAAAGCGTAAGTTTCATCTCAACCGACAAAGTGAAATCTACGTTGGTAGATTTTTCAATCTTCAATCCCTTTGTAAACGTCTTGTTGCCATACTTTATCGTATAACCCGAACTCAGGTTTTTGGAACTGCTGCTGCTTACTTTGAATATCGGGTTGGAAGCCGCGCCGTTTACGCCTTCAAACGAAGATTCTATGCGCTGGCTTGCAAGGTCGTTGTAGGCGGTTTCGGTAGCCGTATAAAGCTGTGTTTCTTCGGTGGTCAGCTTCGCCAACTGTTCGGGCGTAAGTTTGCTGTGTAAATCAAACAATTTGCTTATATTCGGGCACTGCAACAGCGTATTGTTGCCCGGCGCGGTATGGTCGTAGGTGCTGAAGTGCGCCAATTCGTCCCTGAAATCGAACAGTAAGTGCAGCTGTTCCAGATGCTCCAATCCGTCGATAAGTTTATCGCGGTTGGTAACGCTGCTTTGCTGGTCTACCGTCCCTTCTTCCGAGCCGTCGTCCAGCGCGTCGTACATATCTTTTACGTCTTCATAGCTTTCAATTGCGTTTTCAATTGCGCCGCGGTTATCTATTTCCAATCCGTCAACGTCGGGCAAAGCCGTAATCGCGTCCATAACCGCCTGTACGGCAACGTTTTGCCATGCTGCCAACGCGGCTTGCAACTTGTCGTAGTTGGTTACGTCTTTGCGCAAATCCGCGGGAACTTTGCCGTATGCCGTCTGCGCCGCAAGGATAGCGGGATAGGAATCTTTATTTACATTGCCTATGGCGTTTATCTTATCTATTGCGTCCTGAACAAAGCACTCGTTTAAGGAAGCGCGCGCCGCGGTAAGTTTATCCAACATATCCTGATGGCTGGTTGCAAATTGCGATTTTTCGGTAGCGGTCAGCGCCGAATAAGCAAGTTCCGCCGCGCTTATTGCATTTTCGGAATTGATTGTAACGGGTAAAACAATGGCGTTTATTGCGTCCTCAAGATCTTTCAACCTCGCCGCAGACGAAGCCGCCGTATCGTTGAACTTCAATGAAGTTATCGTGGTTTCCTTATCTTTCTGTCCGGAAGCAATCACGTAAGTGCCCTTCGGAAGAACTATTTTCAAAGTTCCGGTAAACTTGTGCGCCCAAACGGTGCCGTCCGCCGCGATAAGTTCGGGTGCGGTTGCGCCGGTAGTGGAGGTAACCGCCACAAGTTCGGCTTCGCTTGCAAGGGTAAACGTTATGCCCTGTCCCTTAAACTTCCCTTCTTTGGAAACGCCTATAAACAGTACGCCGTTGTTTTCGTGGCGGTCTGTGTTCGTGGGCATTGTTATCTGTGCGCCGTCGGGACCTACCTGAACGGCGGCGGAAGGCGTGTTATAGTTCATCTGGGTGTTGGTTACGCCGTGTCCGTTCGCGCCCGCGTACATCATAGCCTTTATACGCGCCGTAGGTGCGTCGTCAAGCAGGCATTTGCTGCACTTGTTTACTTCGTCGTAATAGAAGAGAGCTTTGTTGGTATCGAAGTTTACGTAATTTATGTTTTCCTTTGTGAAACGGCAACTGCTTGCAACGGCTTGATCGCGCGTATTTACTATCGTGCCGTCGTATGAGTCGAACGTAGCGTAGAAAGTATCGCCGTATGATTTTACAACGGCGCCGCTTACGCACAGTACAACGTTCTTCGCGCCGTCAAAGTAGTTGTTTTCGGAGAACATATAGCTGTTGGCGCGCGCGCTTGTTACGTGGCTGAGGTCGGGTTTGGGATTACGCGACATATCGCCGGAGAAGTAGTTATTGTAGAAATGCACATTGGCGCGTCTTACAAGAGGCATACGCGAGCCGCAGTTGTTCCACCAGTTGTGATGCATCGTTATATCGTACTGTAACGAGTCGTCGGAAGAACCTATAAGGTTGGTTTTATGGCAGTCGGTAAAGTAGTTGTAAGCAAGGGTGTAGTAGCGCCCGCGCTTGAAGTCGCAGCTGCCGTCGCCTTCCGATTTGTCGCTGTCGGTAGGATTCGGGCAGTAGCCGGGGAGGAATGTGTTGTTGTGTATCCAGCATCTCTGAACGGGGGAAGGAAGCCCTGCGTCAGCGCTGGAAGCGCCGCCGGTTATCGAACCGGTTTCATCCCACTTGTCGCCCTGTACGCCTTCCATACCCACGGCGTCCTCGGGATAGTGTTCAAAGGTGAGGTTTCTCACTTCAAAGCCTTTGCCCGCGCCGGGGTAATTTTGCAGTACGTCGCTGGCTATAAAATGGATACCCCAACCGTAAAGCCCGGAGTCCTCGCCAACGCCTTCTATAGTAAGGTTCTTGGCGTTTACCATTCTCGCCATTCTGCCATTGTCGCCTGTACTGCCGCCGTTTTCCGTCGAATCGTAGGTGGTAAGTCCTTTGATAGTGGAAACTTTGCAGTCGGAAGGATTTTCCGCGCTGACTTGCCCTATAAACCTTACGGCAACCGCGCCGTAGTGCTGGGTAAGCGCCGCAATACCTACTTTCATTCTGTCGGCGCCGGCGTATCTGCGGTTGTTCAGCAGTTCGCCTATGCCTGTCTGCGGACCTACGGTTACGCCGCCTGCCGCGCTTGTTGCGTTCATATAGGAAGTAATGTCTTCCTTATGTCCGTCAAGATACGCGTCGCCTATAACGTTGTTTTTGTTTTCTTCGGTGACGTAAATTACCAACGCTCCGTCTTTCAGCGTGCCGTCGTCATTGTATGCGCCAACGCCGTCTTCGTAATGGAAGTGCGCATAGCCGGAACGGTCGTATTCGTTTACCGTTACGGGCGCGGGAATTTCTATATCGTTGTTCGTGGCGGTGGTTACTTTAATTTTATAATCGCCCGGTTTAAGGCCCAAAGCGTCCGCGCGGGCAACGCCGCTTTCCGTCATGCGTACAAGCGGTGCGTCTATTTCCGTCCAGTCGCTTTCGCCGTTAAGTTGGTAATAAACGTGCGCGTTATTTGCGTTTGTTTCTTCCCACGTTACGTAAAGGCTTTCGTTGTATGCGCCTACGGACAAGATTCCGTTGCTTTCAAACGGCGTCCACTTTGCGTACAGGGTGAAATCGTTTTGAACGGGGGAGGAGAAGTTGTAGGGGATTTCAAGGTCCTCGTCCGTGCACCAACTTTCAAGCAGGAACCCCGTCTTGTAAACTACGGGTTTTGTTACGGTTTTGCCCTTTACAACGCGTTGCGGCGTAACTTCGTTATCCGCTTCGTTTGTAACAAAAGTTACCGTATACGCTTCGCTTTGTTCGGGTATCGTCTGCTGACCGCCGCTTGTCGCTTTGGGCGTCCACTTTGCGTAAAGGTTCAGGTCGGCGTTTACAATATCGCCTACGTTGAATTTTTGCGTAAGCCCGCTGTCCTTATACCAACCGTCAAAGTTGTAATCTTCGCGGGTGGGGCTGGGCAGAGTGTTCAGAGGAGAGCCTTTAATCACCTGTTGGGTGGTATTCGCCGTTTTATTGTCGTTATAAATAAAGGTTACCGTAACTTTTTCGTCGGTGGGGCTTACGGTGCGCCATTTGGCGTACAAATCCTTATTTTCGTTTATAACCGTGCCGTTCACGAAAAGTTGGGTTTTTGCGGAATCCGTATACCAACCCTCAAATACGTGTTGTGCGTCGTAAGTGGGGGTGGGGGCTGTGTAAGCCGTGCCCTTTTTGATGTTTACGGCAGACATCTGGTTACCGCCCTCCGTGTGGAAAGTAATCTGTACTTCGTCACTTGCGGGGGGGGGCGTGGGTTGAGACGACGAATCGGATTTCCATACGGCGTAGATAGTGATATCCGCCTCTATCAAAGAGGTGAAATCGTACGGTTCGCCTTCGCCCTCGCTGTCAAGATACCAGTTTACAAAGGTATAGCCGGGGTTTACCGGACTGGTGGGTTCGGCAAAAGGCGTTCCCGCTTTTACGCTGTAAACCGCTTTATCTGTGCCGTCAATCTGATAATCGACCGTGACGGTGTAAGTGATGGGAACTTCCGTTTTGGGCGTTTCCTTTTTACACGCGCCCGCCGATAAGGCAAATGCCATCGTCAGGATTGCTACGGCAAGAAGAGTTAATGCTTTTTTGAAGATCTTCATATTTCCTCCTGCTGTGAAAGCCATAATGCTTTCTTATTATCTACCGTCTATTATATCATTATTATATCCAAAAGTAAATAGATTTTGTAAAATAATCTCAAATTTTGTGCCTGAAAAACATATATGAAAAAATAAAATGAAGCGCGGAAGATAATTTCGCGCTTCAATGCTTTCGCATAAAAAAATCGCCATACGGTTAAACCGTACGGCGACAGAGTGGTACTCCCGCTGGGAATCGAACCCGGAACGGCCCCTTAGGAGGGGGCTGTTATATCCATTTAACTACGGAAGCAAAATTTTAAAAAGCGAGCGGAAGTTCCGCCCGCTTTGGTTTGCTATTTACGCCATAGCGTTCAGTTTTTTTGCAAGTCCGGACTTTTTGTTTGCCGCCGTGTTCTTTTTTATAACGCCTTTCGTAACTGCGCCGTCTATAACCGAGCAGGTGTGCTGGAAAGCGGTCTGCGCCGCCGCCTTATCGCCCGCTGCCACAACCGCAAGAAATTTCTTTATTTCGGTTTTCATTTCGGACTTAACCGCCTTATTTCTTTCGGTTTTTTTGTCGATTACAAGCACGCGCTTTTTTGCTGACTTTATGTTGGGCATATTCAATCCTCTCAAATCTTAAATCTTGTGTAATTTTATCATAAAAAACAATAGTTGTAAACTGTTTTTAGTCGGCTTTAAAAAATTTTTTAATATATTTTTGTCCGCGCTAATACTTATATTTATATATGAAACTTTGCTTTTTCGACAGCGGTATAGGCGGATTGGATTTACTTTATACCTGCGCCTGCCTTATGCCGTATGCCGATATGGTGTATTTTGCCGATAACGGCAACGTGCCTTACGGCAGTTTGACGGAGGAAAAGATACGCCTGCTTACGCTTGACGTTTTTGAAAAAATAGCGGAGGAAAAGCCGTCCGCCGCGGTAATAGCCTGCAATACGGTAACCGCCGTCTGCGCGGAAGAACTGCGCAAAACCTTTCCGTTCAGGATATACGGCATACAGCCGGCTGTTAAACCCGCCGCCAAAATATGCGGGCGTTGCCTTGTGCTTGCCACGCCGCGTACCGCCGCAAGTTTGCCCCTTTTGCGCCTTGTGGAAAGCTACGGGCGCGGTGTAACGCATGTGCTTCCCTGCGAAGGGCTTGCTTCCTATATAGAAGAAAATATTTTCAACCTTAACCGAAGCGAGGTGGAAAAGCTGTTGCCCGATTTCCGTGCGGACGGGGTGGTGCTGGGTTGCACGCACTACGCCTTTGTAAAGCAATGGATCGCCGAAAAGTACGGGTGCGCCGTGTTCGACGGGGCTGCCGCCACGGCGGCAAACGTATGCCGCAATACCGCGGCGGAATATCCTTTTTCGCCATATTCCGGCAAAATAACCTTCAAAGGCGGAGACGTTGACAGGAATGAGAGGGTATTTGGGTTATTGAAAAGCAAAAATAATTAACAAAAACTTAAAAAATGTCCATTTACTAAAAAATTTAAAAGAAAATGGTTAAAAGTGGTTGACAATGGACGAGACCTATGATAGAATGAACCTACCTTGACAATACAGGGGGAAAGGGATGTTACAGTTTACAGGCGAATATTTTCACCAGATAGACGCTAAAAACCGAATAAGAATACCCGCCAAAATGAAAGGGAGCGATACGGATTTCTATTTCTGCAAGGGAACGGATAGCTGTATCTATGTTTTCACCCCCGAGATAATATCCCAAAAACTTGAAAAGTTGGATTCGGTTAAGTTAAGCGACAAGGAAAAGCAAAAGGCTTTGCGCGTTTTCACAAAGGCGCTTACGCTTGTAGAAAGCGACGTTCAGGGCAGAATGATAGTGCCCCAGCCGCTTGTGGAATACGCAAAGATAGATAAAGATATAGTAATCTGCGGCAGTAACGACCGCATAGAGATATGGGCAAAAGCCGTTTATGAAGATTATTTTGCCGGTTCCGACGAAAACTTCGACAATTTGCTTGCCGAATTAGATATGTAACGATGAAAGAGTTTGCGCATATCCCCGTAATGCTTGAAGAGTGTATGCAGGGATTGAACCTGAAAGACGGCGGAATTTATTTCGACGGAACAGTTGGCGGAGGCAATCATTCTTTTGAAATTTTAAGGCGAACAAGCCCTTCTGGGAAACTTATCGCCACCGATCTCGACGACGACGCCATTGCGGCGGCAAACAAAAAATTATCGCATTTCGGCGACAGATACCATATATATAAATCCGATTACAAAAACTATGCCGAAGTGTTCGATAGGGCGGGCGTGGATTTTGCGGACGGAATATTACTTGATTTCGGCGTATCCAGCTATCAGCTTGATAACGAGGAACGCGGGTTTTCGTATATGAAGCCCAATGCTCCGCTCGATATGCGGATGGACGCCGAAAATCCGCTTACGGCGGCAAAAATATTGAACGAATACCCCGAAAAAGAAATTTCGGAAATACTGAAAAATTACGGGGAAGAAAAATTTGCGTCGGTTATCGCGCGCAACATCGTAAAAGAAAGAACCCGAAAACCTTTGCGATTCTGCGGCGAGCTTGTAGATATAATAGAGGATAGCATACCGAAAAAGTTTCAGCAGAACGGTCCTTGTGCGAGAAAAAGTTTTCAAGCGATTCGCATAGCCGTCAACGGAGAACTTGAAGGGTTGTACGATTGCGTTCTCGGTCTTACCCGAAAACTTAAAAAGGGCGGAAGGATAGCTATAATAACCTTCCATTCCCTTGAGGACAGGATCGTAAAACAGGCTTTCAGGTATCTGGAACTTGATTGCATATGCGACAAGAAATTGCCCGTATGCGTGTGCGGAAAACGTAAAGAAATAGAAATTCTTACAAAAAAGCCGATAACTGCAAGCATTAAAGAAATGACGATAAACCCGCGCTCGAAAAGCGCAAAATTAAGAATAGCGGAAAAAATTATCTGACTATGCGATAAGGAGAAAAATAATGGCAGTCGCATCACCCGTTTTGGAACGTAAAGCAGAAACTAAAGAGGAGCGTAAATACTACGAAAATCCCGTGTACGAAGTGAGAATGACTTCGGACGAGATTCATAATGCAAGCATAGGGGAAAAATATGCTCGCCTTATAAATCCCGAAAGCACCGTAAGGGAAATAGTGGATAACGTTAAAACCGACAGGGTAAACACTTATTCCGAAAAAGAAGAGGTTTACCTCGTTAAAAACGCACGTGCGGACGCGCAGATTTTCTTTGCGGACAGCCCCGTGAACAGGGTTGAACAAAGCGCGGAGGTTTCCGAAGCGGCTTCAATAGACGAAGAGGAAAACGAAGATTTGCGTCCCACCGCAACGACGATACAGTACAGAACCGCGGCAATGAAATCCGCCGACGAAGGCAAAGTGCGCAACACGGCGGCAAAACGCATGGGTATTTCAAAGAGGGACAAGATTATAATCGCCATTGCGCTTACGGTTATCATCGCGCTGTTTGTGCTTATAATCGTAAATTCGGCTGTGATTTCCCATGTGAATTCCGATTTGGGCGTGCTTCAATCGTCGCTTACGGACGTGAAAGGCGCTTACGAAGGCGTACGCGCCGAAACAAACGAGTTTCTTTCCAATATAGCGGAACACGTTCAAACTTACGCCGCCGAAAACGGAATGACGAGATAATAGGTTATATGCGTTTTAAAAAATTGAATAAAAACGGATTTTCCGTAACCGTTTTACAAAAGAGGTTATTGTCGGCATTGCTGGCAATAACCTTTATTTTTGTCCTGATAATGGCGCGCCTGTTTTACGTGCAGGTAATTTGGGACGACAAGTTGAAGTTGCGCGCTATGGACCAGTGGAACAGGGAAATACCCGTAATAGCCCGCCGCGGGGTAATTTCCGACCGCAACGGCGAAATTATCGCGGGTAACCGCACGTCTTACAGCATTTTCCTGCGCCCCAAAGCCGTTGAAGACGCGGGTTACGCCGCGGAAGTGTTAAGCGACGTTCTTTCGCTTGACAAAGAGACCACGCTGAACAGAATTTCCACTTCCAAAGTATCGGAAATAACGCTTAAAAGGCAGGTGGACGACGAAAGCGTAGGCAAACTTGTTTCGCACGGGCTTTCGGGCGTTTATTACGCGCGCGACAATACCCGTACATACGCTTATAACGACGCGCTGTGTCAGGTGCTTGGGTTTACTTCCATAGACGGTGCGGGGCAATCCGGCATAGAAAAATTTTACGACGCCGTACTCACCGGTAAAAACGGCGAAATAAGCTATACAACCGATATAGTGGGCGTAGAAACCGAAAATTCGGTTGCCGTTTACAGCGAAGCTGTTGCGGGAAGCGAAGTGCGCCTTACGGTGGATATGGAAATACAGCTTGCCGTGGAAGAGCAAATGCGTTCCGTCTACGAAACAAGCGGGGCAAAGTCCGTTTCCTGCATAATGCTCGATCCGCAAAATTTCGACGTGCTTGCCATGTGCAATTATCCGTCTTACGATTTAAACGCCGTCCCCCGCGACGATATGCAAACTTTAAACGCGCTTTCGCGCAATGTTGCGGTGTGCGACATATACGAGCCGGGTTCAACCTTCAAAGTTGTTACCGCCGCCGCAAATCTCGAAGAATATTTCGCGGGGAACCGTTCGGCGTATTCGCCCGACCGCGTGTTCAACAGCAGCAGAACAAGAATAGTGGACGGCACAAAGATAAAGTGCTGGTCCGACCATAACAACGGAAAACATAGCAATCAAACGCTTGCCATGGCGCTGAACAACAGTTGCAACCCATGTTTTACCGATATCGCGCTTGCTTTGGGCAAAGATACTTTCTATAAATATCTCAACGGGTTCGGGTTGGGCAACGTTACGGGGTTGGATTTCAACGGAGAAGCGTTGGGTATGTTGGTGCCGCAAAATCTTGTGCGCGACTGCGATCTCGCCCGCATAGGTTTCGGGCAGACCATAGCCGTAACGGGCATACAGCTTGCCTGCGCGGTTGCGGCGGCGGTAAACGGCGGAAATTATTATCAGCCGCATCTTTTAAAAAGCGTAATTTCTTCCGACGGCAAAGCCCAAGATTATAAACCTGTGCTTAAAAGCAATCCAATAAGCGCAAAAACATCCGCTTTGCTTGCCGAAATGCTTGAAGGAGTGGTAAAGGAAGGCAGCGGCAAAAAGGCGTATATCGAAGGTTACCGCGTGGCGGGTAAGACGGGCACGGCGCAAAAATACGAAAACGGCGGTGTAGCGCAGGGCAAGTATGTTTCTTCTTTCGTCGGGTTTTTCCCCGCGGATAAACCGCGGTATCTCGCTTTGGTAATTGTAGACGAGCCGCAGGGCACCTATTACGGAAGCGCGGTTGCGGCTCCCGTTGCAGGGGAAATTTTCCGCGACGTAATAAAACTTAAAAATATATCACCTGCTGTGAAGGCATAATATGGAACTTGAATATCTTTTGGAAAACGTGGATTACAAAAGCAAAAATCGCATAAGCGGGATAGAAATAGGCGGGCTTTGCGCCGACAGCGGCAAAGTGAAAAAAGGCGACCTGTTTTTCTGCTACAAGGGGAAAAGCAAGGATTCGCATAACTATGCGGGCGAAGCAATAGCAAACGGCGCGGCGGCGATAATTTGCGAAAGGGAATTGAATGCGGGGGTTCCCGAAATAGTGGTGAACGATGCGCGTTCGCTTATTGCGCCGCTTGCCCGCAGATTTTACGGGTATGCCGACAAAAAACTTAAAATAATAGGGGTAACGGGCACAAACGGCAAAACCACCACAACGTATATGTTGGACGCAATCTTCCGCGCCGCCGGCAAACGCACCGCCGTAATCGGCACGCTGGGTATATCTTATTGCGAAAAATTCATCTCGCCCGAACTTACCACGCCGGACCCTATATTTATGCATTCGGTGTTTTACGATATGGCTAATTGCGGCGTAGAGTATGTGTTTATGGAAGTTTCCGCCCACGCGCTGTATTTCGATAAGGTTGCGGGGGTGCATTTCGAAACGGGGATATTTACCAATTGCACGAGGGATCATCTCGATTTTTTCGGCGATATGAAAAGCTATGCGGAATGTAAAAAGACAATGTTCGCCGACGGCAGATGCGGTTATTGCGTAATCAATTCCGACGATAAGACGGGGCTGGAATTGATTAAAAGCATAGACGGCGCAATCAGTTACGGATTGAAAAACCCCGCCGACGTTTTTGCGGTTGACATACGCGAAAAAACGGACGGAAGTTCGTTTGTGCTGAATTTATTCGACCAGCTTTACGAAGTGCGGCTTAAATTGCCCGCCCTGCATAACGTATACAATGCGATGGGCGCGGCGGCTGCGGCTTGCCTTTCGGGAATCAGGACGGAATATATAGCAAAGGGACTTGCCTCGCTTAACAAAGTCCCCGGCAGGCTTGAAAGGGTTGCGCACTATAACGGCGCGGATATTTTCGTGGATTTCGCGCATACGCCGGACGGGTTGGAAAAATCATTGCTCGCTTTACGCAAACTATGCAAAGGCAAACTTATCTGTATGTTCGGTTGCGGCGGCAACAGAGATAGAACAAAGCGCCCGATAATGGGCGAAATAGCCGCAAAAAACAGCGATTTTTGCATAATCACTTCGGATAATCCGCGCTATGAGGACCCTTACGATATTATTTCGGAAATAGAGGCGGGAATCAAACCTTTGGGTATAGAATATGTTGCCATCAGCGATAGGGAAGTTGCAACCGAATATGCGGTAAAATTGCTTGAAGAGGGCGATATTTTGCTTGTAGCGGGCAAAGGCGGGGAAGAATATCAGGAAATTACGGGTATAAAACACAGTTACAATGACAATACAGTTATAAAAAAAATAATCGGTTGAATTATGAAAGCGGTTTTAATAGCGGTTGCGCTGTCTTTTGCAATATCCATGCTGTTGTCCCTTTTGCTTTTGCCCTTGTTAAAGCGGCTTAAAGCGGGGCAGTACATTCTCGGCTATGTAAAGGAACACGCAAATAAAAGCGGCACGCCCACTATGGGCGGGTTCGCGTTTGTGGCGGCGATTATTATTTCCGCCTTATGCGTATGCGGCATACACGACGGAAAACTTAATTTAACGCTGGCGATAACGGCGGCTTTTGCCGTGGTGGGGTTTCTCGACGACTTTTTAAAGATTTATCGCAAGGATAACGCCGGGCTTAAACCTTATCAAAAAATCGTGTTTCAGCTTGCCATATCCGCAATTGCCGCCGCCTATTGTTACAAAAACGGCGTCACCGCAATAAACGTTCCTTTCGCCGGCGTTTCGGCGGATATCAAATGGGGCGTATTGCTTCTCGTTCCCCTTGTATTTACCGCTACGGTCAACTGCGTAAACCTGACGGACGGTTTGGACGGGCTTGCCGGAGGGACAAGCTCGGCATATCTGTTTTTCATAGGCGTTCTGGCATATATGCAGGCTTGCGGCGGGTATATTGCCGCTTTTTGCGGCGTGGGCGCGCTGGGTGCGTTTTTGATATTCAACAGCAATAAAGCGTGTATGTTTATGGGGGATACCGGCTCGCTTGCGCTTGGCGGATTTATTTCCTGTATTTCCGTTTTTTACGGCAACACGCTGTATATTCCGGTTATCGGGATAATGTTCGTCGTTTCGGGAATATCCGTGATAATACAGGTAATATACTATAAACGGACTAAACGACGGATATTTTTAATGGCACCCTTGCATCACCATTTCCAGATGAAGGGGTACAGCGAATGCAAAATTGCTTACGTCTATTTTGCGATAACCTCGTTTATGGGAATAATAAGTTTAATTTTTGTGTGAGGCAAAATGTATTACGGTAATCAAAAATTTATGGTAGCGGGCATGTCTAAATCGGGTGAAAGCAGCGCCCGCTTTTTGCTTGAAAGGGGTGCGGAAGTTTACATATACGACGACGTTGTAAGCGACAACATAAAGTCGGTTATGGATAGTCTCGTAAGTTACGGCGCGCATCCCGTAACCGCCGAAACGTACGAAAGGACGGTAAATCTGTGCGATATACTCGTACTCAGCCCCGGTATCCCGATAGACAACCCTCTGCCCGTCGCTTTCAGAAAGCAGGGCAAAGCCATCATAGGCGAGGAGGAATTGGGCGCGCTGTATCTGCGGGCTACGGCAATTGCCGTAACGGGAACAAACGGCAAAAGCACCACCGTTTCAATGTTCGATTGCGTGCTTCAGGCGTGCGGTAAAAAATCCACGGCGTGCGGCAACATAGGCAAGCCGCTTGTAAGCGAGGTGGAAAACCTCGGCTTCGGCGATTTCGCCGTGATTGAAATTTCTTCCTTCCAGCTTGAAACGCTGTCCAGCCTCAGACCGCATGTGGCTGTTATAACAAACGTAGCCGAAGATCACCTTAACCGCCATTACAATATGGAAAATTACATTTTTCTCAAAAGCAAACTTTTGCGCAATATGCGCGAAAGCGAGTATGCCGTTTTGAACTACGACGACGAAATCGTCCGCGGATTTGCCCGTCTGACAAAGGCGAAGCCCGTATTCTTTTCTATGCAAGGCAAGATAGACGGGGCGTATTACGAAGACGGCGCGGTTTGGTTTTCGGGCGAAAAGTATTTCGATACCGCGGATATGACGTTAAAAGGCGCGCACAACATAAGCAATGCGCTTGCCTGCGTAGCCGCCGCGCACGTGTTGGGGCTGGAAAAGCGAATGGTCGCGCAGGCGATTTGTTCGTTTAAAGGAATAAGCCACAGGATAGAGACGGTGCGGGAGGTAAACGGCGTAACGTACATAGACGACAGCAAGGGCACAAATATCGACGCGTCGGTAAACGCGGTTAAAAGCATGAACAAACCCACCGTGATACTTCTCGGCGGAAAGGATAAAGGGTATGATTACGTCCCGCTGTTTGAAGCGTTGAAATCAAGCAAAGTTATTCACGCCGTGATTTACGGCGAAAACAGATTTAAAATGCTTAACGCCGCAGTAAAATCGGGATTCATCACATTTTCGCTGTGTTCCGAATTCAATACCGCGGTCAGACTTGCGGAATTTATAGCCAAGCCCGGGCAATGCGTGTTGTTAAGCCCCGCAAGCTCCAGCTTCGACAGCTTTTCAAATTACGAGGAACGCGGAGACGCCTTCAAAAAACTTGTGGATGAAATCGATGAAATTGCTTAAAGGAAAAAAAGCGGGCGACGTCCCGCTTTTAATTTGCGTTTCGCTTATGGCGTGTTTCGGCTGTGTTATGATATATTCCGCAAGTTCGTACACGGCAAGCACGCTGTACGGCGACGCGTTTTATTTCGTAAAAAAGCAGATAATAGGCGTAGTTGTCGGCGGCGCGGCAATGGCGGCGATGTGTTTTGTCCCTTACGGCAAACTCGCCTCGTTCAGATTGCCTGCGGTTATAATTTCCGTAATTTTGCTGGCTTTGGTATTCGTCCCGCACGTGGGGGTAACCAATTACGGCGCTACAAGGTGGATAGGCTTCGGCAGTTTTACGTTACAGCCGTCCGAAATAGCAAAGTACGCCTATGCGCTGTTTGCGGCGGGGTATTTTGCAAAGAATTACGAAAAGGTTAAAACGGTAAAGGGCGTTTTACCTGTTTTATGCGTGGGTATACTGTTCTGCGTATTGATAATAATAGAACCCAATATGTCCATAACCATGTGCGTGGGCATACTGATGTTGGGGCTTATATTTTTAAGCGGAACAAATTTAAAAACTTTTCTGATAATTCTTATCCCGCTTGCGCTTGCCGTCCCCGTTCTCATTATCGCCGAACCATACCGGTTGCAACGTTTAAGCGCGTTTATAGATCCGTGGGCTTCCCCCAAGGACGAGGGGTATCAGCTTATCCAATCTTTGTACGCTTTGGGCAACGGCGGCTTTTTCGGCGTCGGACTGTTCAACAGCACTCAAAAATATCGTTTTCTTCCCTTTGCCGAAAGCGATTTTATACTTTCCGTAATGGGGGAAGAGTTGGGCTTTTTCGGGCTTTTGATATTCTTTGCCGCGTGTTGTTTTATAATTTACAGAGGGTTTAAAATCGCCGCGGCATGCAAGGACAGGTTCGGTTATCTGCTTGCTTCTGGGTTTACCCTCGTATACGGGATACAGGTTGCTGTAAACGCGCTTGTGGTAAGCGGCGCAATACCGCCCACGGGGTTGCCGTTACCCCTTATAAGCAGCGGCAACACGTCGCTTATAATAACGATGGCTTCAATGGGCGTGCTGTATTCGATATCGCGTAGCAATTAACAACCGTTTTCGATTTTCCATATAATAAAGTATATTTTACATACCGGAGTCAATATGGAAAAGTACATAATAAACGGAGGAAACAAGCTATACGGCAACATCAAAATACAAACGGCTAAAAATTCCGTTCTGCCAATACTTGCCGCAACCGTTTTAACAGACGGAAAAGTAAAAATTTTAAACGTCCCCAGAATTACAGACGTAAAAAATATGGTAAAAATACTTACGTGTTTGGGTTGTAAAGCCGTGTATGAGGGGGACGATATAGTTATAGACAGTTCCTGTGCGGATTGTTACGAAATACCAAGCGCGCTCGCTCACGAGTTGCGCTCTTCGGTCTTTTTGCTCGGTTCGGTAATATCCCGCTTCCATCACGCAAAAATCGCATATCCCGGCGGGTGCGATATAGGTTTGCGCCCCGTGGATTTGCACCTTTCGGGATTGAAAAAGTTGGGCGTGCAGATAACCGAACGCAACGGATACATACTGTGCAAATGCGACAGGTTGCGCGGCGAAGAGATTATGCTCGATTGCCCCAGCGTGGGCGCAACCGAAAATATAATGCTTGCCGCCGTCAAAGCCGAGGGAATAACCGTTATCAAAAACGCCGCCCGTGAACCCGAAATAGAGGACCTGCAAAAATTCCTCAACGGTATAGGCGCTAAAATCAAGGGCGCGGGAAGCGGAACAATAGTGATAGAAGGCGTAAAAAAACTTACGGGCACAAATTTTTTGCCCATCTCCGACAGGATAGAGGCGGGAACATTCCTCATTGCGGCGGCGATGTGCGGCGGGGAAGTGTGCGCCGAAGGCATATGCGCGGAAAATATCAGCTCACTTCTTCACAAATTGAAAGAAAACGGTTGCAAAATAAGTATAAATAATGATAAAATAGTATTGGAAAATCACAAAAAGCTCGTTTCCGTGAAAAGCATCGAAACGCAGCCGTACCCCGGGTTTCCCACAGACCTGCAAGCGCAGATTACCGCTTTGTGCTGTATAAGCGAAGGACATTCCATCATAACCGAAAATCTTTTCGAAACGCGGTTCAAATATATTCCCGAATTGAGGAAGATGGGCGCGGACGTAACGGTTATAGACAGAAACGCCTTTGTGCGCGGCGTGGACAAATTCAAGGGTGCAACCGTCATTGCGCACGATTTGCGCGGCGGGGCGGCGCTTGTTCTTGCGGCTTTGGCGGCGGAAGGAAAAAGCGAGATATTGGATATTTCCCACATAGACAGGGGATACGGAGCATTTGAATATAAACTGCGCGATTTGGGCGGGGATATAGTCAGGGTTTCCGTGTGAAAAATCATTATGAAATACTTAAGAAAAATTGCAGTTTTGATAATAATCGTCGTATTCATAGCTTCGGTAATAATAGCTATGGGGGCGATTTTCGCAATTAAAAACGTAAACGTCAATCTCGTTACGTACGATTATTCTTTAAGCAAACAGCTTGACGGCGAGGAAGATTCGTTTACGCACAATACGATAATTTACGACGCGGAAGCCTACGCCGAAGAGATAGGCAGGTTAAAAAAGCCCCTGCAAACTTTCAAAGGCGAAAGTATTTTATTTGTCGGGCGCGACGACGTGGAGGACGCGCTTTCGGGCTTCGATTATACCGTGGTGTCATACAAAAAGCGTTATCCCTGTACGATAGACGTAACTTTGGAACAGCGGCTTGAAACTTTTGCCATAGAGGTGGGCGGACAGTACTCGAAGTATGACGATAAGGGCAACTTTTTGGTAACTTCCGAACAAAACAAAAACGGGATAGACGGCGAGCCGAACGTATTGCTTAAAGGTATCCCCGTAGAGAGAATAGTTGAATTTGCCGATTACGCCGCGCATTTCAGAAATCAGTTCAATGCCCTGCGTTCAGTCGTGTCGCAGATAGAGCTGGTTGAAAATTCCGAAATTCCCGGCTTTATCGACGAACTGATTTTCTCTTTGCGGTGCGGACTTAAAATTGAGATAGACGACTATGCCGACCGCACTTTTGAAAAAATAGAAAAGTCCAAAAGCGAGTACGATTTGCTTTCGGAAAAGAAAAAACAAAGCGGTGTGCTGCATATCTTCAACGAGGGTACGTCCATAGGCGCTTCCTACGAACCTTAACGCCCGTTGAAAAAGGCATATTATGCGGTGAATTGTAAAAAAATGCGCTCCTTTAAGGTGCGCTTTTTTTATTCAATCAGTTGACAAAAAAGTAACTATATTATATAATTAATCAGTACATAAGCATTTTGGTTAGGAGGCGTGCGCCGATATGCGAAAAAGCGTAGCTGTTCTTGACATCCGTTCTTCCGAAATTACGTCCGTTGTGGGCGAAAGAGGGGTAAACGGAACGTTTATAATCAAAAGTAAATATTCCTGCAATTACGACGGATATTTCGAGGGCAATCTTCTCGATAAAGAAAGTTTTTTAAAAGCCGTGCGCGACGTTGTGGGCAGCGCGCTGGCTTCGCTTAAAAGCATAAAAACTTTTTATGTGGGCGTGCCCGGCGAATTTTTGAAAGTTGTAAGCGCGGAAAAAACTTTAAGTTTCAATAACGCTAAAAAGATAACCCGCGGCGATTGCGATACGCTTGCCGCAATGAGCGCGCCGGAACAGATCGAAGATTATTCCGTAATCAAGCATGCCGCGCTTTACTACGTGCTTTCGGATAAGCGCAAACTCGTCAATCCGATAGGTTCTGTAAGCGACAGCCTGTACGGTAAATTTTCCTTCTATTTCTGCAACGAAACTTTCGCTTCGTGCGTGATGGAAGCGTTTTCGGAATTCAAAGCTATTCAGACGGTAGCCTTTTTGCCTACCGTGCAGTGCGAAGCGACATATCTTGTTGAACCCGAACGCCGCGACAATTATGCGGTGCTGTTGGATTTGGGATATATATCTTCTGATTTCAGCGTTGTGTGCGGAAACGGCCTTGCATATTCCCGTTCGTTTTCGGTGGGGGTGGGGCACGTTGCCTATAAACTTACGGAAGAGTTCGATATTCCCTTTGAAGTGGCTTCACGGTTTGCCTCTATGGTCAACCTCAACGCCAAGGAGCGCGTGGATTCGTACGAAGAAGTGCTGTTCAAGGGCAAAAGTTATAAGTTTACTACCGCGGCTTTGCGCAACGCCATACGGGAAGCGTTGGACGGCGTATGCGAAATGATAGAAACTTGCATACAGAATTTCAGGGGCGTCAGCCTCGAAGGCAAGCCGTTGTTGATTACGGGCGAAGGCGCCAAAGCGGTTAAAGGCGCCGCCGAACACATTTCTGGCAGGCTTGTAAAAAGCGTTGAAATAATAACGCCGCCTTTGCCTTATTACGATAAGCCCGAATTCAGTTCGATATTCAGTTTGCTGGACGCCGCTTTGACAGACGCGGCGGCAAGCGGTTTTTTATTCGGTAGATTTTAAAAATTACGGAGGGTAAAATGTTTAACGATTACAACAATATGGGTTCCGGCGTAAATCCGCCCGTATCTGGACATGCCAATATAAAAGTTATAGGCGTGGGCGGCGCAGGCAATAACGCAATCAACAGAATGATTGAGGCAAAGATAAATTGCGCCGAATATTACGTGGTAAATACCGACAGCCAGATTCTTGCGCTGTCGCCTTGCGAAAATAAAATACAGATAGGCGCGGCGCTTACCAAAGGGCTTGGCGCAGGCGCCGATCCCGACGTGGGCAGGGCGGCTGCCGAAGAAAGCAAGGAAGAACTTACCGAAGCGATTAAGGGCACAGATCTATTGTTCATCACTGCGGGTATGGGCGGCGGTACGGGTACCGGCGCGGCTCCCGTAATCGCAAAAATAGCAAGGGATATGAAAATACTTACCGTAGCGGTTGTTACCGAACCTTTCGATTTTGAAGGCAGAAAGAGAATGGAAAACACCGTAAAGGGGCTTGAAAATCTCAAAAAATACGTGGACACGCTTATCGTAATCCCCAACGACAAAATAAATACCGTCGTTGCAAAAAATACGCCCATGGTAGAGGCTTTGCGCGTCGCGGACGAAATTCTTAAACAAGGCATCAAGGGCATTGCAGAACTGATAGTAAATCCCTCGTTGATAAATCTCGACTTTGCCGACGTGCGCGCCATTCTCAAAGATAAGGGTATAGCCCACCTCGGCGTAGGCGTGGCAAAGGGCGATAACAGAATTATCGAAGCCGTACGCGTTGCGGTAAATAGCCCTCTGCTTGAAACTACCATAGAGGGTGCGCGCGGCGTTATCCTCAACGTAGTGGGCGGCAACGACCTTACTTTTGCCGAAGTTAAGGACGCCGCAGAGCTTGTAAAAAGCGTAGTGGACGCTTCCGCAAACATAATTTTCGGCGCGAGGATAGATCCCAACGTTCAGGACGAAGTGGAAATTACCGTGATAGCCACGGGCTTCCCCAGCTTTGAAAACCATCGCGAAGAAGAACAGAAGAGAGCGTATACCGACGGAAGACTTTACGGCAGACAGCAACCGTATAATCTTCCCGAGGGGGAAAGAAATACTATGCGGGTAAGCGACCCGTATTATTCCCGCCCCGCCGCGGACGTAAATATGAACGTAAACGAGCAGGCGGTTCGTCCCGCCGCGCCTTCCGCGCCTAACGCACCCCGTCCTCAGGTTACCCCTGCGCGGCAACCCGAGCCCGAATACAGGGAAGAGGACAAGATAGAGCGCGATACCGATAAATCCGTGCCCAAGTTTGCGCAAATGTTGCGTAACCTCGGCAAGCGCAGAAACGATAATTGATAATTTGATAAAAAAAGCGTTCCGCCGATTAAGGCGGAACGCTTTTTTTTTGTTGTTTTTTACAAATTCAGCTTATTAACACTAACGGAAAACCGAATGTGACTTATTTATTAAGTTCATCATAGTAAGCCGTAAGGATTGCTTGTTTTAATTCTTCTCTGGTCTCGGTTTTAATGGGATGTGCAATATCCTTATATTCGCCATCATTAGTTTTTCTGCTCGGCATGGCAATAAACAAAGCGCCCTCGGCAGATTCTATCACTTTAATGTCATGCACCACGAAAGACTCGTCAAATGTGACTGAAGCTACCGCTTTAAGTTTATTGTCTTCCTTGTTAACTAACCTGATTCGTACATCTGTTATTCTCATAATTATGTACCATCCAGATTATTTTGTTTTTAAATTTTACATTAAAAATATAACCATTTCAATACCAATTATTCAAAATTTTTATGCATGTATAATAAATATTTCTTTTTCGTGCTAATTGAACATTTTTTTTAATAATATAAAATATGCGCATCAATTTGACTGAAAAATACGAAAAATTTTACTTTATCGGCATAGGCGGCGTAAGTATGAGCGGACTTGCGCGCTATATGATTTCGTGCGGGAAAAAGGTGGGCGGATACGACGCTGTCGACGGGCGTTATGTCTACGGTTTGCGCGCTTTGGGCGCCGCAATCGCCGTGGGAACGGAAGAGGACGATTTAAGCGGGTACGACGTTTACGTATATACCGACGCTTTGCCACCTTGCAACGAAAGATTGACTTACGCAAGACAATCGGGCAAGCCGGTTTTATCGCGCGGAAAATTTTTGTATGAGGTAAGCAGAAATTTCGATAAAATCATTGCCGTTTCCGGCTGCCACGGTAAAACTACCTGCACGGCAATGCTTGCGCATATTTTCTATGCCGCAGGCAAAAAGTTTGCGGCGCACATAGGCGGCAACGATCTCGGTTTTCTCAATTTTTATTGTTGCGGCAACGATTATCTGATCACGGAAGCCTGCGAATACAAAAAAAATTTTCTGCTTATCAAACCCGATACGGCGGTGATTTTAAACAGCGCGCCGGACCATCTCGAATGTTACGGAAGCGAAGAAGAGTTAAAGCGGGCATATCTTCAATTTTCCTCCTGCGCGGACGTGGCGGTTACCCTTTATTGCGATCTGCCCGTAAAAAATTCGCTCTCTTTCGGATTTGATAAAAACGCGGATTATTATGCGACAAATATGCTTGGCGCGGGCGGCAGATATTCGTTTTGCGTGCACGAAGGGGATTGCAATCTCGGCACGGTTTCGCTTAACGTGTTCGGCAAGCACAACGTTTTAAACGCTCTCGCCGCCATAGCGGTGGCAAGATCCTGCGGCATTTCGTTCAGAATGATAAAAGAGGGGCTTTCGCAATTTTGCGGCGTGGAAAGGCGGTTTGAATACATAGGCGAATACAACGGCGCGGTGTGCATTGCTGATTACGCGCACCATCCCGATGAAATAAGGGCTACTTTGCGCACCGCAAAGAAAGTGACGGGAGGGAAAATTTACGTAATTTTTCAGCCGCATACGTACTCTCGCACGAGGTTGCTGTTCAAACAATTTGTAAAAGTGCTTTCCCCGCTGAACGGGCTTATGATTTACCGTACGTTTGCCGCAAGGGAATATTTCGACGACGCGGGCAGCGCGTTGGCGCTTTCGCATAGCTTGAAAAGATCGCGTTACGGCGACAACCCGTCAGACATAGTAAGGTTTATTTCTTCCGCGCAGTCCGGCGACTGCATTTTGTTTTTGGGCGCGGGAGATATTTACGACATTGCCAAAGAGATAGCCGTTATGGCATAATATATGCTTTTATTCACATTTGTGCATAAAACAACCTGCCTTACGTAAAATATTCCCGATTTTTACGCTTATTTTCGTATAATTTTTCATTATCGCTTGACTTAAAGGACGTGTGGGAATATAATTTATAAAAAATTATCGATAGGACGGTTGTTATATGGCTGAAATTTATTACGGCAAAGACTGTAAAATAGAAAATCTTAAAAATAAAACCGTAGCTATAATCGGCTACGGCAGTCAGGGACACGCTCACGCGCTAAACTTAAAAGAGAGCGGCGTTAAAGTTATTGTAGGACTGCGCAAGGACGGCAACTCGTGGAATAAAGCGGTTGCGGCAGGGTTTGAAGTATTTACCGTTGCCGAAGCGGTAAAGCGCGCGGACGTAGTTATGATGCTTATAAACGACGAGGTGCAGGCAAAGGTTTATGCCGAAAGCGTAAAGCCAAATATCAAAAAAGGCGCGGCGCTTGCGTTTGCGCACGGGTTCAATATCCATTTCAAGCAGATAATTCCGCCTCCCGACGTGGACGTATTTATGATAGCCCCCAAAGGTCCGGGGCATACAGTGCGTTCGGAATATCAGGAGGGCAAAGGCGTGCCCTGCCTTGTTGCGGTTGAACAAAATTACAGCGGCAAAGCGCTGGATATCGCTCTCGCATATGCGGCGGGCATAGGCGGCGCAAGGGCGGGCGTGCTTGAAACGACGTTCAAATGCGAAACAGAAACCGATCTGTTCGGCGAACAGGCTGTGTTGTGCGGCGGCGTTACTGCCTTGATGAAAGCAGGATTTGAAACGCTGGTAGAGGCGGGTTACGACCCCAAAAACGCCTATTTTGAATGTATCCACGAAATGAAACTTATCGTCGATCTCATCTATAAGGGCGGATTTTCGCTGATGCGCTATTCGGTTTCCGATACCGCGGAATTCGGGGATTACGAAACGGGCAAACGCATAATAACCGAAGATACGAAGAAGGAAATGAAGAAAGTGCTTGAAGAAATTCAGGACGGCACTTTCGCTTCAAAGTGGATAGCGGAAAACAACAACGGCAGGGCGCATTTCAATGCAAAGCGCGCACTTGAGGCGGCGCATCCGTTGGAAGAAGTAGGTAAGGAAATCCGCAAAATGTATTCGTGGAACGACGAGGGCGGCGTTTACCTTTCCGAAACGGGTAAAAGCAAAATCTGAATAAAATTAAGTGAGGCGTACGGACAACCGTACGCCTTTTTTATATATTTATAAATATATAATTTGCCTTTTAACGTGTCATTTTGTTGTTATTTTTTTAAATAAATGTTATAATGATTTACGAATGTAATACAACTCGTTTTGGGGGCAGTAAGTGAAAAGAAAAAATTCCGGTAACCCGGGTAAAACATCTTATATCTTTACCAGGGAAACATTGGGCATAACGTTGCTGTTATTCAGCGCGCTGGTATTTATTATGTTGCTTACGGGTAGGGCGGTATTTTCCACGCCCGGTTGGGCAGTATGTACCTTTATGTACGGAACGTTCGGTTACGGTTCGTATTTTATCGTTGCGCTGTGCGCTTATCTGGGCGTATGGCTTGCATTTGAAAAGAAGGTAAAGGTACCCGTAAAAACAGCCGTGATCATTTCTTTGACGGCGCTTTCCGTTTTCCTGCTTTTCCACGCCGTATCAAGCAGAAATCTTTCGCTTTCCAATTACGGCGAGTATATAAAGCAGTGCTATGAAAGCGCGGCAAAAGGCTATTCAGGCTATACTTTCGGCGGCGTTATTTCCGCCATTATAGTTTATCCGTTTGCAAAACTTACAACTTTTATCGGCGCTTACGTTATTTTTTCGCTGTTCGTCCTCGTATGCGCTTATTTTATCGTATACATAATCCGCCGCAAAGTTTTGGCGGATAGGAAGGGCGAAACTATGGTTGCCGCCGAAAACGCCAGATTAAGCGAGGAAACCGAAAAGAGCGTTGAACCCCGCGAAACGGCTGTGGACGACGGCGTATACGAAGTGAACGACAATCTTGAAATAGTCGACACGCGTGAACCTTACGCGCAACCTGTAAAGGAAGAGAGCGCGCCCGCGGAAGACAATGAGTTTTCACAGCGCAATCTCGGCAGAAAAATTCTGTTTGAAAACGGCGAGTTTGCCGCGGAAAGTTACAGAAGAAATATGATTTTTAACGAAAATTCGTATTTCAATCATCCTGTAAATACCGACGCGGACTATCTCAGCAACTTCGCCGACGGCAGCGCAAAACCCGCACCCAAACAGCAGACGGAAAGCTACACCCAAAGCTATGCAAACGACGTGCTTAACCGCCCCGCTTCGTCCGCGCCCACCAGCTATGTATACGGCGAAACGCCCGTTGATTCGTTGGATAGTTCCGCCGTCAAAAACGATAGTCAGCCGCCCGTGCGTGAAGATTATGCCGAACAGCCGTCCGATAACGGAAATAATTACGGCAGTATTTTAAACGAAAGAGCCGACAATGCGGAAAAGGAAGAGCCTACGGAGGAAGAGCCGCGCAAGCGTCCCGCAATAGATTTCTTCAAAGACGTTACCGCAGAGAATACGGAGCAACCCGGCGCGGAAACGAGGCGCGATTCCGCCGAAGAGGAATTTACCCGCCGCGAACAGCCTTCCGAACGCAGGGAGGACAGAAACAGTTTGCGCAATCTTTTCGGTTCTTCAAGCATAAGCGGAAATCCCAATACCGTTGAACCCGACGTCTCGCGCTTGTCGTCGCGCCGAAGCGAAAACAGGGCGGATATTTTCGACGATGAGGAACATGACAAAGATTTTGATATTTTTGCGGGCGGTGAAAATGCAAGCCGCAATTCCGTTCCCGAAAGGGATGCACGCATACCCGACTTGCCTTCGCCGCGCGAAGTTCCCCGCGTAAACGCCGAAAGGGCTGAACCCGAACATCCCCGTGAGGTTCCCGCGCAACCCGCGCCCGCCGAAAAGCAACCTGAAAAACCCGCCGAGGAACAACCCAAACCCAGACACGTCTGGAAAAAGTATGTAAGCCCTTCGCTTGACCTCCTCGACGATTATCCCGAAAATTCCAATATCAATACGGGTGAAATAGAAGAAAACAAGCGTACGATTGTGGATACGCTTAAAAGTTTCAAAATAGATAGCCACGTGTCAAACGTCGTAATCGCCCCTTCGATTACCCGCTACGACGTAATAATAGAGGACAAAACAAATATAAAGCGTTCATTAAGCTATAAGGAAGATATAGCAATGTCGCTTATGCGCGAAAACGTGAACGCATACCTCAACTTTTCAAAGGGCGCGCTTTCTATAGAAGTTCCCAACAAGGTGCGCAGCACGGTGGGATTGAAAAGCATGCTTGTCAGCAGTAAATTCATAAACAGCAGTCCCAACTCGCTTACGTTCGCCCTCGGTAAAAACATTGAAGGCGAAGTTGTGTGCCCCGATATAACCAAAATGCCTCACCTGCTTGTCGCGGGTACTACGGGCAGCGGTAAAAGTATATGTTTAAGTTCGCTTATCATAAGCCTTTTGTATAAATACGGACCGGACGAGTTGAGGTTTATTCTCGTCGATCCCAAACAGGTTGAATTTATTCCCTACGATAAATTGCCGCACCTTATGATTAACGAAATAATTTACGACGTAGACAAGGCGATAAAGGCGCTTAATTGGGCAATCAAGGAGATGGAACGCAGGTATTTGCTTTTCAAGCAGATGACCCAAAGCGGCATAGCCACAAAAACTTTGGACGAGTATAACGCGCATCTTCCTCCCGACGGCGAAAAGTTACCCAAAATAGTTATAATATTAGACGAATTTGCCGACTTGATGATGCAGGCGAAAAAGAGTATTGAAAACTGTATCATAAGGATAGCGCAAAAAGCGCGCGCCTGCGGAATACATCTTATTCTCGCAACGCAACGTCCTTCGGTTGACTGCATTACCGGCTTGATAAAATCCAACCTGCCCACGCGTATCGGTTTCAAAGTTAAATCATTCGACGATTCGCGCACGATTTTCGACGTGGGCGGCGCGGAAAAACTTCTCGGTTACGGCGATATGTATTTCAGCTCGTCCGATAAACCCGGGCTTACAAGAATTCAGGGTTGTTTTATCGATTCGCCGGAAATACAGCGCGTTACCGACTTTATCAAAGCCAACAACGAAACATATTTCGACAGCGACGTTTCCGAATTTATCAATAAAGTGGATGAAGAGGAAAACAGCGATATGCCGGAGGACGGTTCTCCGGAAGATAGCGAAACAAAGATAGACGAATCCTATATCGAGGCATTGCGTTTTTGCGTAACTTCAAATCAGGCATCGGTTTCCATGTTACAGCGCCGTTTCCCTATGGGCTACATAAAAGCGGCTAAAATTATCGACTGGATGCAGACTATGAATTACGTTACGCAGGCGGAAGGTTCGAAGCCGAGAAAGGTTTTGCTTTCAAAGGACGAATTCGATAAGATTTACGGCGGAAGCGATGATTGATTTTAAAAATAAACTGTTCGGCGTAATTTCTTTGGGTTGCGATAAAAACCGCGTTGACAGTGAAAAACTTTTGTCAATAATCAAAAGCAAAGGTTGCCCCGTGACGGACAACCTTTCCGATGCGGAAATAGTTATTGTAAATACCTGCGCTTTTTTGAACGAAGCCCGCAAAGAGGCGATAGAAACCGCGCTTGAAGTTGCGGCGTATAAAAGCGGTAAGTTGGAAAAACTTGTCGTTACGGGTTGCCTTCCGCAAAAGTATTCCGACGATGTGTTCAAAGGTCTTGCCGAAGCAGACGTTATTTTGGGCGTAAACGATTACGATAAACTTTTTGAAGCGCTTGAAAAAAGTTACGAAGGCGACAGGGTTAATTACGTAAACCGCGGTGAAGGAGGGTATTGCGGCGAGCGGGTGCTTACCACGCCGTTGCATTACGCGTATCTTAAAATCGCCGACGGTTGCAACAATAGATGCACGTACTGTCTTATCCCCAAAATCAGGGGCGGTTACGTCAGTTATCCGATGGAAAATTTAGTTCGTGAAGCCAAATCTTTGGGCGAAATTTCCGAACTTATCCTCGTCGCGCAGGACGTCACGCGTTACGGCGTGGATATTTATGGCGAAAAAATGTTGCCGCGGCTGTTGCGCGAGCTTACTGCGATAGACAGCGTCCGTTCTGTAAGGTTGCTGTATTGTTATCCCGACCTTATAGACGACGCGCTTATAAATGAAATAAAAAGCAATTCAAAAATAATCAAGTATCTCGATATACCTCTGCAACACAGCGAGGACGAAGTGTTGAAGAGGATGAACAGACCGCTCGGGCGGGAAAATTATCTTGCGCTTATAAACAAACTGCGCGCCGAAATACCCGGGATTGCATTGCGCTCTACGTTCATTACGGGTTTCCCGGGTGAAACGGAGGAAAATTTTTCGGGTTTATGCGATTTTATAAAAGTTGCGCGTTTTGATAATTGCGGCTTTTTTGCATATTCCCGCGAGCCCGAAACCCCGGCATATAAAATGCAGAATCAGGTGCCATACGGGATAAAGCGCAGGCGCGTTAAAAAATTATATGAAATACAGCGAGCCGTATCCGCGGAAAAATTATCGGCGTTACACGGCGCGGAAGTTAAAGTTTTGTGCGACGGCGTGGATTACGATAGGCATTGTTTTATAGGAAGAGCGTATTTCAGCGCGCCCGAAATAGACGGAAAGGTTTATTTTAACGCCCGCAACGCCGTACAGGGCGAGTATTACGGCGTTGTCGTGTCCGACGATAACGGATACGATTTGTTTGGCGCCACGGAGGATTATCTGAATGAATGAAGAAGATAAAATGCAAACAAAAACGCCCGGCAAGTTTATAAAGGGCAAGGGAGTAATGAATTTACCCAATAAACTTACCATAAGCAGAATGTTGATGATTCCCGTATTTATTGCGCTTTTCTATGTGCATTTTACGGGACATTACTTCGTTTCGCTTGCCGTCTTTGCGATAGCGGGATTCACCGATATGTTGGACGGTATGATTGCGCGCAAATACAACCTTGTCACCAATCTCGGTAAATTTCTCGATCCCATTGCGGACAAGGTTCTCGTCCTTTCCGCGTTTGTGGTTCTGTTGACCCGTCCGGAAATATTCAACGCCAATCTCGGCAGTTGGGCGATAATTGTCGCAGGGTGCGGCGTCGCCGTCATACTTGCCCGCGAAATTATAATCAGTGGTTTCCGTATGGTTGCCGCCGACAGCGGGATTGTGATAGCCGCGGATAAAGTGGGGAAGTTTAAAACGGTTTTTCAGGATGTCGCGATAGCCGTTTTGTTGCTTTCGGCGGGCATTTCCGAACTTACTTCGCATGTTGTTTCAAAAAATTTCAATTATATGGGCTTGTGCCTTTTTGCGGTAGCGGTGGCGCTTACCGTAATTTCCGGCGTCAACTATATTGTTAAAAATTCCGAAGTGCTTAAAAAGTGATGGATAAGAATTGTCTGATAGTTTTAAAGAACAAAAAGATAGATAACTATGCCGAAGTTGAGGTGATGCTTACCGTTTTCGCTTCGGCGGGATATCATTTCGACAGAATATCTTTTGTTGCGTACGACCAATCCGACGAAATAGTAATTTCTTTGAACGAAGGGTGCGAAAGATATAGCAATCTGGTTGTGCTTTGCCCCAATGTCATGCGCGAAATCGTATGCAACTTCATATCCGAAAAATTGAACGCGCGGTTTGACGACAGGTGCGTTTTAAGCGGCGGCGGTAAAAACGTATTCGTCACTTTCAACGGCGGCGAAAACGTTCTTTCGGTAAGCGACATAGTAAGGATACTTGATATAAAGTATTCACGCCGCTTTGAAAGATCTTTCATAAAGGCGGTTGGCGTTCCCGACGATTTGCTTGAAAGCGCCATTTCGGCGGCAAAACAGGCTTGCCCCGATGTAGACATACTTGTGCACGGCAAATATTCGGACGTAACTATCGAAATGGTTTACGACGAAAATATTTCAAAAGTGGCAATGGACGATATGAGCCGTAAACTTTTATCCGACCTCAACGACTATGTCTATGCGCTTGAAGATATTTCGCTTGCAGAACGCCTTTTTCAGCTTCTTAAATTGCGCAGGATGAAAATTTGCGTTGCCGAATCTTTTACGGGCGGCGGCATTTCAAAGAGGCTTGTGCAGGTGCCGGGCGTAAGCGAAGTATATTTCGAGGGGCTGAACACCTACGCAAACGAATCCAAAATGCAACGTTTGGGCGTTGAAGAGATGACGTTAAGCCAATACGGCGCGGTATCCGCAGAAACTGCATACGCTATGGCAAGCGGCTTGCTTTCCGGCGGAAATTGCAACGTGTGCGTCGCCACAACGGGGATAGCGGGACCAAAATCGGATAATACGCGTAAACCCGTAGGGCTGTGCTATATTTCAGTCGGCACGGAGGACGGCATAAAAGTTTATAAATACAATCTCGACGGCGACAGGGAAACGATAACGGAAACGGCGATAAATCTTGCGCTGTTCCTTGTTTATAAAATAGTAAAATAATTTAGGAGAAATATATGAACGAAGAAAAACTTAAAGCGCTTAATTCAACCGTGGCAATGATTGAAAAGCAGTACGGCAAGGGCGCGATTATGCGCCTCGGCGACTATAATGTCGGCGCGGATATCGAAGTGATTCCCACCGGATGCCTTTCGCTCGATCTCGCTTTGGGCGTGGGCGGCGTACCCCGCGGCAGGATTATCGAAATTTTCGGACCCGAATCTTCCGGTAAAACCACCGTGGCGCTTCATATTATAGCCGAAACGCAAAAAGCGGGCGGGCTTGCCG
This sequence comes from uncultured Clostridia bacterium, assembly GCA_947627575.1. Lineage (GTDB taxonomy): Bacteria > Bacillota > Clostridia > Christensenellales > Borkfalkiaceae > Coproplasma. Next base: position 328,464 of record CANQWN010000001.1, on the reverse strand, counting down.
CGTTTATCGACGCGGAACACGCCCTCGACGCGCAGTATGCGCATGCGCTGGGCGTCGATACCAACGACCTTTATCTCGCCCAACCCGATACGGGCGAACAGGCGCTGGATATCTGCGAAGCCCTTGTGCGTTCAAGCGCGGTAGACGTAATTGTCGTGGACTCGGTGGCAGCTTTAACTCCCCGTGCGGAAATAGAAGGGGATATGGGCGATACGCATGTGGGTTTGCTTGCCCGCCTTATGTCGCAGGCTTTGCGCAAACTTACGGCGATAACAAACAGATCCAAAACCTGCGTCATTTTTATCAATCAATTGCGCGAAAAGGTGGGCGTTATGTTCGGCAACCCCGAAACCACGCCCGGCGGCAAAGCGCTTAAATATTTCGCTTCCCTGCGCCTCGATATAAGAAAGGGCGACACCTTGAAGGAAGGCGGAGACATAGTGGGCAATAGGGCGAAATGCAAAGTTGTAAAAAACAAAGTTGCGCCTCCTTTCAAAGTTGCGGAATTCGATATCATTTACGGAAAGGGTATTTCACAGGAAGGTTGCCTAATTGATTTGGGTATTGATTACGGGCTGATTACCAAAAGCGGCGCGTTCTATTATTACAACGACGAAAAGATTGCGCAGGGCAGGGAAAAAATGCGTGATTACCTCGTCCAGAATCCCGCTGTCAGGGAAGATCTCGATAAGAAGATAAGGGAGGCATACAAAGCCTCGTTACAGAAGAAGGACTAAATGCAATACGGGTTTATAAAAGTTTGCGCGGCAACGCCCGAAATAAGGGTTGCCGATGTGGATTTCAATTCCGAAAATATAATAAAAGCGGCTTTGGAAAGTTCCGAAGCCGGCAGTCAGCTTACGGTATTTCCCGAACTTTGCGTTTGCGGCTATACCTGCGGGGATCTTTTCAATCAAACAACGCTTTTAAAAGCCGCCGAAGAAGCGGTTGCGAAAATTTGTTTGAAAACTTCGGGCGTAAAAACGTTGCTGTTTATCGGCGCGCCCGTTCCCGTCGGCGGAAAATTATATAATTGCGCCGTCGCCGTTTGCGGCGGTAAAATTCTCGGGATAGTTCCCAAAACATATCTTCCCAATTACGGCGAATTTTACGAAATGCGCCATTTTTCGCGTGCGGAAAGCGGCGTAAGTGAAATTATATACGCAAATCAAACCGTTCCGTTCGGCACGGATTTGATATTTACAGCCGCCAATTGCGATAATTTTTCGGTTGCGGCGGAAATATGCGAAGATTTGTGGGCGCCGCTTTCGCCTTCGGTAAGACACACTGCGGCAGGCGCGACGATAGTGGTAAATCTGTCTTGCAGCGACGAAACGGTGGGCAAAGCCGAATACCGCCGCGAACTTGTAAAAATGCAGTCGGCAAAACTGATTTGCGGATATGTGTATGCGGACGCCGGGAACGGCGAAAGCTCCACCGATATGACGTTTGCCGGGCATAACCTTATATGCGAAAACGCAAGCGTAATTGCGGAAAGCAAACTGTTTGAAAACGGCTTGATTTACGGCGAAATCGACGTGAATTCGCTTGTCTTTGAACGCCGCCGCCTTTCAAGCGGATATTATTCCGAAGAAGTGAAGGGCGAACACCGTACGGTAAATTTCCAAACGGTGAATTCTTTCGGTGAACTTTTAAGAACTTTCGATAAATATCCGTTTGTGCCCGCCGGTAGGGAAAAACTTTCCGAACGCCTTGAACTTATACTGTCTATACAGACAAACGGACTTGCAAAAAGACTTAAACATACCAACGCAAAATGCGCCGTAATAGGCGTTTCCGGCGGTTTGGATTCGGCTTTGGCGTTGCTTGTAACCTGCCGCGCCTTTAAACTTTTGGGTAAGCCGTTAAAAGATATTATTGCGGTTACGATGCCGGGGTTCGGAACTACTACGGGTACGAAAAGCAATTCGCTTAAACTGATAGAGGCGCTTTCGGTAACGGGCAGAACGATTCCCATAGGCAAAACCGTAAAATCTCATTTTTCGGATATAGGGCACAACCCCGAAGTTAAAGACGTAACGTATGAAAACGCGCAGGCGCGTATGCGTACGTTGATTTTGATGGATATAGCCAACTCGTGCGGGGGGCTTGTTATAGGCACGGGCGATTTAAGCGAGCTTGCATTGGGTTGGGCAACTTACAACGGCGACCATATGTCTATGTACGGCGTAAATTGTTCTGTTCCCAAAACTTTGGTAAAGCATCTTGTAAAGCACGAGGCTGAAAATTTGCGCGGTACGGCGGAAAAAGTTTTAAACAGTATACTCGCCACGGAAATCAGTCCCGAGCTGTTGCCGCCAGATAAAGACGGCAAAATTTCGCAGAAAACGGAAGATATAATAGGACCTTACAGCTTGCATGATTTTTTCCTATATTATTCTGTACGCCGCGGATTTGAACCCGAAAAGGTTTTGTATCTTGCCGCACGCGCTTTCGCGGACGAATACGGCGCCGAAACAATCGAAAAATGGCTGCGCGTATTTTATCAAAGATTCTTTTCTCAACAATTCAAACGTTCATGTATTCCGGACGGAGTGAAGGTGGGTTCTGTCACCTTATCGCCCCGCGGCGATTGGCGTATGCCTTCGGACGCTGCGGTAAACGTCTGGTTGGATAAATTCAAAAAATAAAAACAATATCACATTATAAATTGACATTTCACTTGTCAGGGTGTAAAATAGATAAGGATATAAATTAACCCTATCGGGATTAGTATATATTTAAATTTAAACGTCAGGAGGCTTAAATGAGCAATGTCACTTTAAGCAGCCTGTTTCTTGCGATGAGCGGCGCCGAAATAGGACTTTTATGCGGTCTTGTTGCGGGCGTTATCGTCGCGCTTGGTATTGGACTTTTTGTCGGAATAATTTTAAATAAAAAATCGACAGAAAAAAGATTGGGCGACGTTCAATCAAGAACGAATAAAATGATTAAGGACGCCACAATCGAATGTAAAACATTAAAACAAGAGGCAATATTAGAGGCAAAGGAACAGGAACTGCAATTAAGAAACGAATTTGAAAGGGAAAGCAAAGAAAAGAAAGCAGAACTTGCAAAGCAGGAACAGCGCCTTGTGCAGAAAGAAGATATCCTCGATAAAAAAGAGGATTCGCTTTTGAAGAAAAACGAAGCGTTGGAACAGCAGAAGAAAGAACTTTTAAATCGCGAGCAGGAAATAAAAAAGACACAGGAAAAGATAAATCATCAGCACGAGTTGATGATTCAGGAAATCGAAAAAGTAGCCCAACTTACTAAAGAGGAAGCAAAACATCTTCTTTCGCAAGAGATACTTGACGAAACCCGTCACGACGTAGCTTTGCAAGTCCGCAACATAGAGCAGGCGGCAAAGGACGAGGCGACGACGGAAGCCAAAAAGATTATATCGCTTGCCATACAGCGTTGCGCGGCAGACCATACTTCGGAAATAACGGTATCCGTTGTTCCGTTGCCCAGCGACGATATGAAGGCGAGGCTGATAGGCAGGGAAGGCAGAAATATCCGCGCCATTGAAAACGCGACGGGCATAGAACTTATTATAGACGATACGCCCGAAGTTGTAATTCTTTCCGGCTTTGACCCCGTAAGGCGCGAAATTGCGCGTCTTTCGCTTGAAAAACTTATTTCCGACGGCAGAATTCATCCCGCAAGAATAGAGGAAACCGTTGAAAAAGTAAAGAAAGATATGGACGCCGAAATAAAGGCGGCGGGCGAAAGCGCAATGTTCGAAGTCGGCATTTTCGGTTTGCATCCCGAAATTATCAAACTTTTGGGCAGATTGAAATACAGAACAAGTTACGGACAGAACGTCTATAAACACTCGATAGAGGTTGCGCAGCTTGCCGGGCTTATGGCGCAGGAATTGGGGCTTGACGTAAACCTTGCCAAACGCGCGGGGCTTCTGCACGATATAGGCAAGGCGGTAGACCACGAACAGGAAGGTACGCACATTCAGTTGGGCGCCGATATCGCCAAAAAGTACAGGGAAAGCAACAATGTGGTAAACGCCATAGCGGCGCACCACGGCGATTGCGAACCCAAAACAATGGAAGCCGTGCTTGTAGCCGCGGCGGACGCCATATCGGGTTCCAGACCCGGCGCAAGGCGCGAAACGGGTACCAACTACGTAAAACGTCTTGAAAAACTTGAAAGTATAGCAGGCAGTTTTGCCGGCGTTGATAAGTGTTATGCCATTCAGGCGGGCAGAGAGGTGCGCGTAATAGTTAAACCCGATCAGATTGACGACGCGCAAACTATGTTCCTCGCCAAGGATATTGCCAAGAAGATTGAAAAAGAACTTGAATATCCCGGGCAGATTAAAGTAAACGTTATCCGCGAATTCCGCGCAAGCGAGTTTGCAAAATAAAAATGCAATTTAAAAGCCCGACGTTTGTCGGGCTTTTTCAATTTATTAAAAAACGCGCCCGAAGGCGCGTTTTTTTACTTCTTTATTTCAAGATATTTATGCATCGTTTTGCAGATAAATTGTTGCGCGGCTTCAAAGTCGTCAATATCGGGATGGGTTTTATTTAAACCGCCGAACAGGGCAAATATAAAGAATTTGTCAAGCCCGAGGCACCCGAATGAACCCAACACGGTTTTACCTCTATTTTCAAGCATTTTAGCGAATTTGGCGTTGTATGCGTCAAATTTTTTGGATCCGCTTGTGCAAAATACAAAGCAGTAATCTCCGTAAGTTGCGTTTAACGCCAATTTAATAAGTTTTTTGCTGTGCTTGCCGTAGTATATGCCGCTACCAAAACCTACGATATCATATTCCTGTAAGTTGTATTTATCAACGTTTTCAAGGTCCGTTACCGTAGCGGGCGCCGCTTCGCTCATAGCTTCGGCAATTTTTAAAGTGTTTTCACGGTGTTCCGAAGAAACTACAATCAAAATTTTCATATTATTTCCTGCTGAAAAGATAGAGGCAAACGGTGAAGGTGGGGATATTCAGTGATATTATGCAGGGGAGAATCATCTTCGCCATTATGTCGCCCGCGGAAGAAAAGTTCGTTTTAAGCAATACAGCCACGATGCAAATGATAAATATCAGTATAAGCGTCACTATTATGCTCGCCGATAAATACAGCGTGGAAGAGGGCTTTCTCGTATTTTTTCCGAGGTCGGTGAAGTAAAGCACAACGAATATAAGCAATTGCGTAACGGCAAGCGCAAGTATTACCAAGGGATAAGCTATTGCAACGCCCAAGTCCTTTTTGAATATAAGCGAAAGCGTAAATTCAAGCAAAAGGATTATGCATACGATAAACGAACTTTTAAGCATCGAACTGCCGCGGTTGTAGGTCTTTTTGCGCGTACCCGTAATCACGTAGTCGTTTGAATTGATTTTAAGCCCGTCCTCTGCGGCTTTATTGCCCAAATCGTCTATCCGTACCGTATTTATATTATTAACATTTTCGGTGGGAACGGGGCGGCTTCCCGCGTTTTCGCGCTTTAACGTGTTTCCAAAAAGTCCGTCGATAATATTCTTGTAGTCGCGTTCCGTTTCGGGCTTGTTGTTGTAAAGCAATTTATCCGTATTTATCGTTTCCGAATAGGGCGCAACTTCTTCAACTTCTTCCTGTACGGGTTGGGAAATAAGTCTTAAATAATTTTCGTGAACTTCGCGGCGCTGTTCCTCGTCCATAACGGGCTCGGGTTCTACGCTTGCAATTTCTTCGGCGGCGTAGGAAGTTTGTTCTTCGGGCTGTTCGGCTTGCGGCGCGGCTTCCGTATCTTCGGCTTGTTCTTCCGGAGAGCAAGTTTCTGCGCTTTCTGCCGTTTCAGCCGCGTCGTCGAATTCTTCTTCGTCCGATTGTGCATCTGACGTTTCTTCCGCAACTTCTGCAGATTCGTCCTCGTCGTCGCGTACGACGGGTACCCGCGTTGTCGAACGTTTAAGCAACTTAAAATCAACGGCGGAGGGGGCGGGTTGCGAAAAGTCAAACGAGCGGTCGGAAATAAGGCTGTCTATAACCGTACGCGAATATTCCCATTCGGCTTGATTTTTTTCGGCTATTTCTCTGCCGCTGTCGGTAAGCGTATAATATTTTCTTCTGCCGCCCAGCGATACTTCGTCCGTCTTCCAATAAGCGTTAATGTAGCCTTGCGTTTCCAAACGCTTCAACGCGCTGTAAAGGGTAGGCTGTTTAAGCGTATATTGCCCGTGGCTTTTAGATTCGATTTCTTCGATGATCTCGTAACCGTATTTGTCTCGTTCGTAGAGGGTACGTAAGATTATCGTATTTATATGCCCCCTGATCAGATCCGAACTTATTGCGTTTTTGTTCTCGTCCTCGGCAGGGGATTCGTCTTTCAAAGGTTCGTCATCCATAAATCTTATCCTCTGTTATTTTTCTTAAATTATATCATAAACAGCGTTGTATGTCAACAATTTGGTAAAAATAAACAGTACTATGTCACACATAATCGGTTTAATTTCTGTTATTTGATAGACATTTCGATTGCAAAGTGTTAAAATTACTTAAAAGTATATTACGAGGCGGAAAAATGTACAGAAATATCAAGGAATATGAATTGCGCTATACCGACGTAGACGCGTACGATAATCTTAAAATTTCGTCGTTGCTTGCTTTGCTTGAAGAGTCGGCGTGTTTATCTGCGGATGAGTTGGGGTTCGGCTATGAAGCCCTCGTTCCGCAGCATCTCGGTTTTATAATCGCCAACTGCTATGTAAAACTTAACCGGCAGGTAAAATTGGGTGAAAAGTTATCGGTACATACTTGGCCCATCAAACCGCGCCATACTATCTTTTTCAGGGATTACGAACTTTATTGCGGCGAAAAATTGATAGGGGCAGCCACGACGAGGTGGTGTATGATTAATACGGACAGCTACGCAATTATGCCGCCTTCAGCGTTTTTTTCGGAAAGTGCGTTTGACGATTACAATACCGAACGCAGTATTCTGTTCAACGGTTGGAAAATTCCTTCTCCGGTTTGCGATAAGCCGTTATACAGCAAAAAAGTTACATTTTCCGATTACGACCATAATTTTCATCTCAACAACACCAAATACGCCGATATTCTCACGGACGCGCTGGAAATGGATATTTTCAGGGATAAGAACCTGTCGTCCGTGCAGATAACTTATGTAAAACAATGTAAACTCGGCGAGGTTTTGGACGTGTATGTCAGCGAAGCCGAAGGCAAATATCTGCTTGAAGGCAAGGTTAAAGACGAAACGCGCGTACAGATGAGGCTGGGGTTCGATGAAGTATAGATATAATGTTATTCGTTCTCACCGTAAAGGCATCACAATTTCCATTTCTTCTAAAAATGAAATAACCGTGCGTTGCGATTGGGAAATGCCGTCAAGTGAAATCAACGCATTTATCGACAGTAAATACGATTGGATTGAAAGCGTTATAATCAAAAACGCCGTTTTTGCTTGCAAGGAACAACGAAGTAATAAATTACAGGCAAATTTATGTAAACGGCGAGGTTTTACCGCTTATCCCGTCCGAAAGAAGTTACATTACGGACGACGCCGTGTATCTTAAAAGGCGTAAAGATATACCTTCCATGTACATTTCGGCGTTTGCCGGCGAAACGGAAAATCTTGTGCGCTCGGTTGCGGAAGTAACGCGTACTTTGCCTGCGAAAATATCGTTTAAATCTTTCAAAAGCAAATGGGGGTGTTGCGACCCGAGCAGAAACATCACTTTCAATTTTATGATGTTTATGTTGCCGCCGCATCTGCAACGTTATATTATAATTCACGAATTGTGCCATACCATATGTTTCAACCATTCCGCGGCATTCTGGAAACTTTTAGAAGAGTTTGAACCCGATTACAAGCGTGAAAAGCGCGAATTGGAAGAGTATTCCTTTCTGATGACGCTATATTGATATCAATTTTTATTTATACATAAAATGTGAATATTTTTGCATAATTATTCAAAATCAATTAAAATTTGAAAATTTATGCAAAAATATTTTGCTATTAAACCGTTAATTCACTTGACTTGATTATATATATTATAGTATAATCATTTAGGTTTACGGGAAAGTTTCCGTAAACAATAATTTTGTTACGGTAGGTTTAATGTGAAGAAGATAAAAAAAGTTGTTCTTGCCTATTCCGGCGGACTTGACACATCGATTATAATTCCCTGGCTTAAAGAGAATTACGACAACTGCGAAGTTATAGCCGTTTCCGGCGACGTAGGGCAAGCAAGCGAACTTGACGGGCTTGAAGAAAAAGCCAAAAAGACGGGCGCTTCCAAACTTTATGTTCTCGATTTGAAGAAAGAGTTCATCGAAGATTACATCTATCCCACGATGAAAGCGGGCGCGATTTACGAAAACAAATATCTGTTAGGCACCTCGTTCGCCCGTCCCGTAATAGCAAAAAGAATAGTTGAAATTGCCAAAAAAGAGGGCGCCGACGCCATTTGCCACGGTTGTACGGGCAAGGGCAACGATCAGGTTCGTTTTGAACTTACAATAAAAGCGTTTGCCCCCGAAATGACCATAATTGCGCCGTGGCGCATTTGGAACATAAAAAGCCGCGACGAAGAAATCGACTACGCGGAGGCGCATAACGTTCCCCTTAAAATAAACAGGGAAACAAATTATTCCAAAGATAAAAACCTTTGGCATCTTTCGCACGAAGGGCTTGACCTTGAAAATCCCGCCAATGAACCCGATTACGATAAGATACTCGAACTCGGCGTATCGCCCTGGAAGGCGCCCGATAAACCCACTTATATAACCATTCATTTTGAAAAGGGCGTTCCCACCGCAATCGACGGCAAAGAGTTGGACAGCGTGTCGCTTATGGACAAGCTGAATAAAGTTGGCGGCGAAAACGGCGTGGGGCTTGTGGATATGGTGGAAAACAGATTGGTGGGGATGAAGAGCAGGGGCGTATACGAAACGCCCGGCGGCACTATCTTGTATGCCGCGCACGAACTTCTCGAATCGATTTGCCTTGACAAAGCCACACAGCATTATAAGCAGCTTATTGCCATAAAATACGGCGAAATGGTCTATGACGGGCAGTGGTTTACGCCTTTAAGGGAGGCGTTGGACGCCTTTGTAGATAAAACGCAGGAAACCGTAACGGGCGACGTTAAACTTAAAATTTACAAGGGCAACGTCATAAATGCGGGCATCACATCGCCTTATTCGCTTTACAGCGAAGATATAGCCACTTTCGGCGAGGACGATTGTTATAATCAGATGGATTCGCAAGGCTTCATCAATCTGTTCGGGCTTCCCATTAAAGTTAAGGCTTTGCTTGACAATAAAAAGTTAAAGTAATGTATAACGTTTTTATTGACGGTAAAGAGGGGACGACAGGTCTACAGATTTTCGACAGATTGGGCGGGCGTAAGGATATAAATCTTATAACGCTTCCGGAAGAGCGCCGCAAGGACGTATCCGCGCGCAAAGAATGTATAAACGCCGCCGACATAGTTTTTCTCTGTTTGCCCGACGACGCCGCGCGGGAAGCGGTTGCGCTTGCGGAAAATCCGTCGGTAAGGATTATTGACGCCTCAACGGCTCACCGCACCGACCCCGATTGGGTGTACGGTTTCCCCGAAATTTCGCCCGAACGCAGAAAAGAAATTGCGTCAGGCAGGCGTGTGGCAAACCCCGGGTGCCATGCAACGGGTTTTATCTCTTTGGTGGCTCCTCTGGTAAAGGGCGGTTTTCTTTCCCCCGATTATCCGTTTGTAGCCCATTCGGTTACAGGCTATTCGGGCGCGGGTAAAAAAACAATTGCCGTATACGAAAGCGGGGATAGGGATAAGGAATTGGATTCGCCGCGCCAATACGCGCTGGGGCTGAAACATAAGCATTTGCCCGAAATGGTAAAGGAATGCGGACTTTCCCACAACCCGATATTCAATCCCATCATCTGCGACTTCTATTGCGGAATGTGCGTAACCGTTCCCGTATATACGCGCCTTATGACAAAAAAAGCCACGGTTGATGCTATAAGAGAGTATTTAGCAGAGTACTATTCCACACAGAACTTTGTAAAAATAGTGCCTGAAAATGAAATTCCGACTTATCTTGCGGCTAATTCGCTTGCCGGAACAAACTATCTGAATATATACGTAAGCGGCAACGACGAACAGATTTTACTTGCAAGCGTATTTGATAATCTCGGCAAAGGCGCGTCCGGCGCCGCCGTGCAAAATATGAACATAATGCTCGGATTGAACGAAACCACATCGTTGATTTAGGTGAAATGAAAATTAATGAAATACTCGGCGGCGTATGCGCGCCAAAAGGTTTTAAAGCCGCAGGCATACATTGCGGAATAAGAAAAAACAAATCGAAGAAAGATCTTGCGCTTATTTTAAGCGAAGTTCCCGCGGCGGCTGCCGGGGTTTATACTTCTAATCTTGTAAAAGGCGCCCCCGTCGTGGTAACCAAACGCAACCTTCAGGATAAAAAAGCGCAAGCGGTTATATGCAACAGCGGCAACGCCAACACGTGTAATTCCGACGGTATCGAAGTTGCCGAAAAGATGTGCGCGCTTGCCGCAGAAACCTGTAAGATAAACCGCGCCGACGTTATCGTCGCCTCTACGGGCGTAATAGGGCAGAAGTTATCCATAGAACCCATCGAAAACGCCATGGGCGAACTTTATTCGGCTTTGGGCGATAACAGCGAAGCGGCAAACGAAGCTATAATGACTACCGACACGGTTAAAAAGTCTGTTGCGGTAGAATTTGAATTGAACGGCGTAAAATGCAGAATAGGCGCGATAGGCAAGGGAATAGGTATGGTTTGCCCCAATATGGCAACTAACCTGATATTTATTACCAGCGACGTGGCTATTTCAGGCGATTTATTGCAGCAAGCGCTTTCCGAGGACGTTAAATCGTCTTTCAATATGGTAAGCGTGGACGGTGACCAATCTACAAACGATACCTGTTGCATACTTGCAAACGGGCTTGCGGGCAACGTCACCATAACGGATAAAGGCGCCGATTATAAACTTTTTGCCCGCGCGCTTTCATATTGCACGGTTAAAATTTCCCGTATGATAGCCAAGGACGGCGAGGGAGCAACAAAACTTATCGAATGTAACGTCCGCGGCGGAAAAAATACCAAAATGGCGCGCAACGTTGCTAAAAGCGTTATAAAATCTTCTTTGGTAAAAGCGGCAATGTTCGGCGCGGACGCAAATTGGGGAAGGGTCCTCTGTGCGATAGGATATTGCGGCGAAAACGTAAACGTCAATTCCATAGACGTAACTTTCAGATCTCGTTTCGGTAAATTGGACGTCTGCAAGGATGGCTACGGAATAGATTTTTCGGAAGAACTTGCCAAAAAAGTGCTTTCCGCGGACGAAATTGCCATCAATATAGATTTGAAGTTGGGCAAATGCAAAGCTACGGCGTGGGGTTGCGATCTCACATACGATTACGTTAAAATAAACGGCGATTACAGGACTTGATAGATGGATAAAGTCAAGCAGGCTGAATTCCTTATAGAGGCTTTGCCTTATATAAGGAAGTATTACAATAAAATAGTTGTAGTAAAATACGGCGGAAACGCAATGACGGAAGAGGGGTTAAAATCTTCCGTTATGCGCGATTTGGTCGTTCTCAATACTTTGGGCATCAAGGTGGTTTTGGTTCACGGCGGTGGTCCGGAGATATCGGCGTTAATCAAAAAACTCGGCAAAGAGCCCAAATTTGTGAACGGTTTACGCTACACCGACGAGGAAACTGCCGAAATAGTTCGTATGGTGCTTGCGGGCAAAGTGAATAAGTCGCTTGTGGAAATGATAGAAGCAGGCGGCGGCAAGGCAATAGGCATATGCGGACAAGACGGGCATCTTCTCAAATGCGAAAAGCAGGATGAACAGTTGGGTTTTGTAGGCAAAGTTGTCTCAATAGATACAACTGTGGTGACCGATTTGTTGGGATTGGGATATATTCCCGTTATTTCTACCGTCGGTTACGACGACGACGGCAATATTTATAACGTAAACGCAGATACCGCGGCTTCTGCGATAGCCGGCGCTTTGGGGGCGGAAAGCCTCATTCTGATGACGGATATAAAGGGGCTTTTGGAAAACAAGGACGACCCCGCCAGCCTTATCAGGAAGGTTTACGTTTCCGATATACCCGCTTTGGTAAAACAGGGAATAATTTCCGGAGGGATGATTCCCAAGATAGAATGTTGTAAAGAGGCGATCCGTCGCGGTGTTCAGAAAGTTTTCATAACCGACGGCAGGGTTCCCCATTCCATTTTGATAGAAATATTGTCCGACGAAGGCAGCGGAACAATGTTTTACAGTTGACTGATTTATTTTTTAAATCAGTCTTTATTTTAGTAAGAGGTAACAAATGGATTCAAACGAGATTTTCAGCGACGACAAAAAATACATTGCATCCACATACGCGCGCTTCAATATTGCGGTAAAAGAGGGTAAGGGTAGCGTAATCACCGATTATGACGGCAAGAAATATATCGATTGCGCCACGGGCATAGGCGTAAATATTTTCGGCATAAACGACGAGGTCTGGAAAGAAGCGGTTATAAGCCAGATAAACAGTATCCAGCACGTCTGCAACCTTTATTACGCTTTGCCGCAGGTTCGCCTTGCAAAGTTGCTTACGGAAAAGTCCGGTGCAAAAAAGGTTTTTTTCGGCAACAGCGGCGCCGAAGCCAACGAATGCGCCATCAAAGTTGCAAGAAAATATTCCTATATGAAGTACGGGGAAGGAAGAAAAGAGATAATCACCATGAAAAATTCCTTCCACGGGAGAACGATAGCAACGCTTGCGGCAACCGGGCAGGACGCGTTCCATAACTATTTTGCGCCTTTCCCCGAAGGGTTCAGATATGCTGAACCCACAATGGAAGGCGTTATAGGGCAGTACACCGACAAAACGTGCGCCGTAATGCTGGAAGTGGTGCAGGGCGAAAGCGGGGTAAACAATCTTTCCCCCGAATTTTTAAGCCGTCTTGAAAAATTCTGTAAACAAAGGGATATACTTCTCATTATCGACGAGGTGCAGACGGGCAACGGCAGAACGGGGTATATGTATTCCTATCAGGCTTTCGGGCTGAACCCCGATATCGTTACCACAGCCAAAGGGTTGGGCGGCGGACTGCCGATAGGCGCCTGCCTGCTATTCGATAAATGCGAAAATACTTTTACGTACGGAGACCACGGCTCTACGTTCGGCGGAAATCCCGTGGCGTGCGCGGGCGCAGTAAGCATAGTTGAAAGAATCACCCCCGAGTTGCTTTTGGAAGTGCAGGGCAAGGGCGCCTACTTCAAACAGCGGCTGTCTATGATTAAAAACGTAAAGTCAGTAAGCGGCATGGGGCTTATGATAGGTATAGAATGCGGCAAGCAACCGGCGGAAGTTGCAAAGGCTTGCCTTGAAAAGGGACTTATCGTGCTTACCGCGCACAATAAAGTAAGACTTCTTCCGCCGCTTAACATTAAAAAGGACGAAATTGACGAGGCTTTATCAATATTGAACGAGGTAATAGGTAAATGAAACATCTTTTAAAATTGCAGGATTTGACAAGAGAGGATATCTTATCCATATTGAACCTTGCCGACCAGCTTAAATTCGAGCGCAACAACGGCATACATAAGGAATATCTTAAAGGCAAAAAAGTAGGGCTTATATTTCAGAAATCTTCCACGCGTACCCGCGTTTCTTTTGAAGCTGGCATTTACGAATTGGGCGGTTACGGAATGTTTCTGTCCAGCAACGATTTGCAGATAGGCAGAGGCGAGCCCGTGCAGGATACGGCGAGGGTGCTTTCGCGTTATCTCGACGGGATAATGATACGTACGTTTGCCCAACAAGAGGTGGAAGATCTTGCTAAATACGGTTCGATACCGGTAATCAACGGGCTTACGGATTACGCTCATCCCTGTCAGGTGCTTGCCGACCTTATGACGATAAGGGAATACAAGGGCAGTTTCAAAGGTTTGAAAATGGCTTTTGTAGGCGACGGCAACAATATGGCTAACAGCCTGATAGTGGGGTGCCTGAAATTGGGTATGAGTTTTGCCATCGCCTGTCCCAAGGGATACGAACCGGACGCGGAAATTATGAAGTGGGCAAAAGAAAACGGCGATTTTACGATTACCACAAGCGTAGATAAGGCTTTGGAAGCCGCCGACGCGGTTTACACCGACGTATGGGCTTCTATGGGAATGGAAAAGGAAAAAGCCGAAAGGGAAAAGGTATTCAAAAAATATCAGGTTAATTCCGAAAATCTTAAAAACGCCAAGGAAGACGTTATGGTGATGCATTGTTTGCCCGCGCACAGGGGCGAAGAAATTACCGAAGAAGTTTTTGAAGCTCACGCCAAAGAAATTTTCGATGAAGCGGAAAACAGATTACACGCGCAAAAGGCTGTAATGGTAAAACTTTTAAAATAAATCCGTGAATTAAAAGAGGATCGACTAAATGGAAAACACGGCATATTTAACGTTGCAAAACGGAAAACAATTTGTGGGCAAACGTTTCGGCGCAAGCGGCGATATTATAGGTGAACTTGTGTTTACCACGGGTATGACCGGGTATATCGAAACGCTTACCGACCCAAGCTATTTCGGGCAAATTGTTACCCAAACTTTCCCTTTGATAGGCAATTACGGTATGATACCGCCCGATACGGAAAGCAAAAAGCCTTGGGTTTCGGCTTATATCGTAAGGGAAAAGTGCGATAACCCTTCAAATTTCAGATGCGAAAGTACGCTTGATACTTATCTGAAAGACAAAGGAATTATCGGATTGTACGGCATAGATACCCGCGAACTTACTAAAATAGTGCGCGAGGCGGGCGTTATGAACGCCGCCATAACTTCCGGGCGCAACGTTGATTTCGATAAAATAAAATCTTACGTCATAAAAGACGCGGTAAAAAGCGTGACCGTCGGCGAAGTTGTTTACAGCGGCAATCCCGACGGAATAAAGGTTGTGGTATGGGATTTCGGCGCGAAGGACAATATCTCGCGCGAGTTGGTTAAACGCGGCTGCTACTGCATAAAAGTTCCTTCATACTACACGGCGGAACAGATTATGCAGTTCAACCCCGACGGGCTTATGCTTACCAACGGCCCCGGCGACCCGGCGGAAAATGTAGATATAATAAAAAATATCGGCAAATTGGCGGGTAAACTTCCTATTTTCGGAATTTGTCTCGGGCACCAGCTGTTCGCGCTTGCAATGGGCGGTTCTACGAAGAAAATGAAATACGGGCACCGCGGGGCAAATCAACCCGTAAAAAATCTCGAAACGGGGAGGGTTTATATTTCAAGCCAAAACCATGGCTATGAAGTTGTTTCTTCAAGTCTGCAAGGCAAGGGCAAGTTGAGTTATATAAACGCAAACGACGGCACGTGCGAGGGGTTCGATTATCCCGAACTGAACGCGTATACCGTACAATTCCATCCCGAAGCGTGCGGCGGTCCGCAGGACGCTTCTTTCCTGTTTGATAAATTTATAAAGAACATCAAGGACGGTAAGTACAATGCCTAAAAGAGAAGATATCAAAAAAGTACTCGTAATAGGTTCAGGACCCATAGTGATAGGGCAAGCCGCCGAATTCGATTATGCGGGCGCGCAGGCGTGCCGCGTACTTAAAGACGCGGGCGTAAACGTCGTACTCTGCAATTCCAATCCCGCAACGATAATGACGGATAAGGCGCTTGCGGATGAAATTTATCTCGAACCGCTTACGGTTGAAACGCTTAAAAGGATTATTATCAAGGAACGCCCTGACAGCGTGTTGGCGTCTTTGGGCGGACAGACGGGGCTTACCCTCGGCTGTCAGCTTGCAAAAAGCGGATTCCTCGATAAATACGGCGTAAAACTTATAGGCGTTAATCTCGATTCGATTGACAGGGCGGAGGACAGGGAACTGTTCAAAGAGACGATGCAGAAGATAAATCAGCCCGTCGTTCCTTCGGATATTGCTTATACGGTTGATGAATGTTTGAAAATAGCAGAAAAAATCGGCTATCCCGTTATTGTTCGCCCCGCATATACTTTGGGCGGCGCAGGCGGCGGCGTAGCGAAAGACGCCGAAGAATTGAAGCTTATTGCGCATAACGGACTTATGCTTTCGCCGATAACGCAGGTGCTTATCGAAAAATATATAGGCGGCTGGAAGGAAATAGAGTTTGAAGTTCTGCGCGACGGCGCCGGCAACGTGCTTACTGTATGTTCAATGGAAAATTTCGACCCCGTAGGTATACATACGGGCGATTCGATTGTAATCGCGCCCGCCGTCACCCTTTCCGACAAGGAATACCAGATGTTGCGTACGGCGTCTTTGAATATAATTACCGAACTCGGTATAGAGGGCGGTTGCAACTGTCAGTTCGCTTTAAATCCCGATTCTTTTGAATATTCGGTAATAGAGGTAAATCCGAGGGTTTCCCGTTCGTCCGCGCTGGCTTCAAAAGCTACGGGATATCCCATAGCAAAGGTTGCCACAAAAATAGCTTTGGGATATACTCTCGACGAGATAAAAAACGACGTTACGGGTAAAACTTACGCTTGTTTTGAACCTACGCTCGACTATGTTGTAGTAAAACTTCCCAAATGGCCGTTCGATAAGTTTTTATACGCCAAACGCACGTTGGGCACGCGTATGAAAGCCACGGGCGAAGTGATGGCGATAGGTACAAGTTTTGAAATGGCTATAATGAAAGCCGTGCGCGGCGCGGAAATTTCCACGTCCACGCTTAATCTTCCCAAATTCGCTTCGCTTTCCGACGAGGAAATTGTTAATAAACTTTCCGAATTGACGGACGAAAGGCTGTTTGTCGTGTATCAGGCGTTGAAGAGAGGGGTTTCCCCCGATCTTATATATTCCATAACGAAGATAGACAAGTGGTTCCTCAATAAACTTCTCAATCTTTGCAATTACGAAAAAGAAATTTGCGGCGTAAAGCTGAATAAATCGCAGTATATGCGCGGTAAACTTTTCGGTTATCCCGATTCCGCGCTTGAAAAACTTTCAAACAACCCTTTGCCCGCGCACAGGCGCGCCGTATTTAAAATGGTTGATACCTGCGCCGCGGAATTTTCCGCACGCACGCCGTATTTCTATTCCACATACGACGAAATCGAACACGACGAGGCAAAACCTTTCGTCGACCGCAGTACCAAAAAGCGCATAATTGTTATAGGTTCGGGTCCCATAAGGATAGGGCAGGGTATCGAATTCGACTATTCTTCCGTGCATTGCGTTTGGTCTTTGAAAAAACTCGGTTACGAAGTTATAATAATCAACAACAACCCCGAAACGGTTTCTACGGACTTCGATACGGCGGACAGGCTTTACTTTGAATCGCTTACGCCCGAAGACGTCCAAAACGTTATCGACATCGAAAAACCTTACGGAGTAGTTATAACGTTCGGCGGACAAACTGCCATCAAACTTTGCAGTTACCTCGATAAAAAGGGCGTAAATATACTCGGCACCCCCGCAGACAGCGTAGACCTTGCGGAGGACAGGGAACGCTTCGATAAATTGCTTGAAAATTTCGGCATTGCCCGCCCGAAGGGACTTACGGTTATGACGAAAGAAGAGGCGGTGCACGCGGCTGAAACGTTGGGGTATCCCGTGCTTTTGCGCCCCTCGTACGTCATCGGCGGTCAAAATATGACTATCGCCTTTACGCAGAACGATATCGAGCGGTATATGGACGTAATCCTTGCGCAGAATATCGAAAACCCCGTGCTTTGCGACAAATATCTTATGGGCACGGAACTTGAAGTTGACGCAATTTGCGACGGTGTGGACGTGCTTATCCCCGGTATAATGCAACATATCGAAAGGGCGGGCGTACACAGCGGCGACTCTATCGCGGTTTATCCGCCTTACAATTTAAGCGACGCAATGCTTAAAAAAGTAGTTAATATATCTACGGGGCTTGCGCTTGCTTTAAAGACCAAAGGGCTTATAAATATCCAATATCTCATTTACCATAACGAACTTTACGTGATAGAAGTAAACCCCCGCGCGTCGCGTACAATACCCTACATTTCCAAAGTTACGGGCGTGCCGATGGTGGATATAGCCACTAAAATTCTCGTCGGCGGAAAACTTAAAAAGATGGGTTACAGCTCCGGTTTGTATCCCAATTCGCCCTATGTAGCGGTAAAAGTTCCCGTATTTTCCTTTGAAAAATTAAACGACGTAAATTCGCAGTTGGGACCCGAAATGAAATCCACCGGCGAAGTTTTGGGTATAGGCAAAACTATAGAAGAGGCGCTTTTCAAAGGGCTTATTTCCGCCGGCTTCAATATGCGTCATCCCACAAAACAAAATCCCGCAGGTATTTATTTCACGATAAACGATCAGGATAAATTCGAAATAGTAAATATCGTCAAAAAATTTGCCGACCTCGGCTTGACGTTGTATGCAACAAAGGGTACAAAAAAGGTTATAAACAGCCTCGGTCTTGAATGTACGGAGGTTGCCAGACTTTCAAGCAACGACGAAATATTCAAGTTGATGGACGAGGGAAAAATAGATTATGTGGTTTATACCGGCAAGACCGATATCGAATCTATAACAAACTATATAAGCCTTCATCACCACGCAATTCTTTTGGGCATAACGGTGTTGACGTCGCTTGATACCACAAACGCGCTTGCAGACGTTATTGCCGGCAGATACAATCAGGATAATACCGAACTTGTGGATATAAACAGGTTGAGAAAGGAAAAGCTCAATCTCGCGTTCTGGAAAATGAACAGCTGCGGCAACGACTATATTTTCTTCAACAATATGGACAACGAAATAAGCTGTCCCGAATCGCTTGCCATAAATTTCTGCGACAGGCACTTCGGTATAGGCGCGGACGGCATCGTAATTATAGAAAAATCCGACAAAGCCGACGCGGGTATGAGGGTATACAGGCGCGACGGCAGCGACGGCGGCTTGGCGGCGACCCCCATACGCGGCGTTGCCAAATTCCTATACGATTACGGTTATGTAAGTCCCAGCACAGATAGCATAACGGTGGAAACTTCCAACGGGCTTAAAAAACTTACGGTAAATTCGTTTAACGGCAAGGCAAGTTCGGTCTGCGTAAATTTGGGCAAACCCACTGTAGACGGCGCGTCTATTCCGTCGGCGTTTGAAGGCGACGTCGTAAACAAAAAGGTTGTTTTCGGCGGCGTTGAGTACGGTATAACGCTTGTAAACGTAGGCAACGCGCATTGTGTAATTTTCTGCGACAAAGTTGACGACGTAAATCTTGACGCTTTGGGGCAGGCAATAAACGATTCGGGCTATTTTCCCGAGGGCGTGTTTGTGGAAGTTGTGCGCATAGTTAATAACGTTACGCTTAAAATGCGCGTATGGGAAAAGGGCAACGGCGAAACGTGGTCTTGCGGTACGGCGGCGGCAGCGGCGGCTGTTGCGGCAATTTTAAACGGCTACTGCGAACACGACCAGATAATAACAGTAAAACATAAGGGCGGCGATCTGTTTGCGCGCTTCAACGCCGAAGGCGAAATTGAACTTGACGGCACTGTTGTGCAGACGTTTGCCGGGACAACCGAAATATGATTATCTACCTTGACAATGCCGCAACGACAAAGCCCGACAAAGATTGTCTTGCGATTGCAAACGAATATATAGGTGAAAAATTTTATAATCCTTCCGCGCTTTATGCGGAAGGTTATAATTTACAGCGCGAAATCCGCGAAATAAAAGAAAAAACAATAGCTTTGATAGCCGATAACGAAAAATTCGATATGATTTTTACGGCTTCCGGCACCGAAGCGGATAACCTTGCTTTGTTCGGCGGTTGCCGCCGCGGCAATCTTGTTACCACGGAAGGCGAACATTCGGCTGTTTATTCCTGCGCAAAGGAATTGAAGAGGCGCGGCATTGAAACTGTGTTTGCGCGACTTAATTCCGACGGTAGCGTAAACGTTGACGATTTGCTTTCCAAAGTAAACGAAAAAACGTCGCTTGTTTCCGTAATGCATGTAAATAACGAAACGGGCGCGATAAACGACATAAACGCCATAGCGGCAAAGGTAAAGGCAAAAAATCCTTTTGCTTTATTCCATTCCGACGGGGTTCAGTCGTTCGGCAAAATTCCTACAAAACTTACCGAAAATATTGACGCGTATTCCGTTAGCGCGCATAAAATCGGCGGCGTGCGCGGTTGCGGCGCGCTGATAATAAAAAAATCGGCGGCGCTTATGCCTCTGATTTACGGCGGCGGACAGGAGAACGGGCTTGTAAGCGGTACGGAAAACGTTTTTGCCATAAAATGTTTTGCTTCCGCTTCGCGCAAGCGCCATGAAAACATCACGGAAAATTATTCCCGCGTAAGCGAACTCAACTCTACAATGCGCAATTTGCTTGACGGCAAGTTATTTAAAATTATTTCTTCGCGCGAAAGTTCGCCTTATATCCTTACTGTTGCCGCATATGGCGTGCGCGGCGAAATAATAATGCACGAAGCTGACGACAGAGGGCTGGTAATAGGCACGGGTTCCGCATGTTCATCCAATAAAAAGAACAGATATTCGCGCGTGATTTTATCGTGCGGGCTTTCGGAAGATATTGCCGACGGCATTTTGAGGATAAGTTTTTCGCCCGATAATACGCTTGAAGAGATTAAAAAAGCGGCGGAAATTTTAAATGAAACAGTAAAAAACAGAGCGGAGAAGATGTCTTAAAATGGAAAAAGTTATAATAATCAGGTATTCCGAAATTCATCTTAAAGGTAAAAACCGCGGTTATTTCGAGAGAGTTTTTATTGAAAATATAGAAAAATCGTTAAAAGGTATCCGCCACGAACTCCGTCACAGAAGCGGCAGATATCTTGTTGAAAATTTTCCCGACGGAGAGTGCGAAAATATCTGCGGCAGATTAAAAAAAATATTCGGTATCCATTCGTACAGCGTAGGATTGAAAGTAAAAGCCGATATGGAAGAGATTTATGCCGCGTGCGAAAAATTAAGTTCCGACAGCGGTACGTTTAAAGTTGAAACTCACCGTGCCGACAAATCGTTCCCCTTAAATTCGCCGCAGATAAGCGCCGAAATAGGCGGCAGATTGCTTTCCGCTTATCCCAAACTTTCGGTAGACGTACACAATCCCGATTTTGTGGTTAATATAGACTTGCGTGAAAACGCCACAGCGCTTGTGTTCAACCGCTTTTACAACGGCGCAGGCGGTATGCCCGTGGGCACTTCCGGCAAAGGTCTTTTGCTTATATCGGGCGGAATAGACAGCTCTGTTGCCGGCTATATGATAGCAAAGCGGGGGATGAGTCTTGAATGTATTCACTTCCACAGCTATCCTTATACAAATTTACAGGCAAAAGAGAAAGTTATCGAACTTACCAAAATTCTTTGCGGATATGCCGGCGGCATTACGTTGAATGTCGTTTCGGTTACCGATATACAGGAAGAAATACATAAAAAGTGCAACGGGGAATATATGGTAACCCTTTTGCGCAGGTTTATGATGCGGATAGCCGAACGCGTTGCCGAAAACTGCGGCGCGCAATGCCTTATAACGGGCGAAAGCATAGCGCAGGTGGCAAGTCAGACAATAGAGGGGATAACCTCGTCAAACAGCGTAATAAAAAAATTGCCCGTAATGCGCCCGCTTTGCGGATTTGACAAGGACGAGATAATCGAAAGAAGCAAAAGTATAGGCGCATATCCGATATCCGTAAGACCGTATGAAGATTGTTGCACGGTATTTTTGCCCAAACATCCCGTCACCCGTCCAAAGATAGAAACCGTTCTTGCCGAGGAAAGCAAGTTGGAAGTTGAAAAGTTGACAGAGCAAGCCCTGTCAACTTTGGAAGTAATACAACTTTAAGTTAAAATTAAATTTCATCTGTTATACCAATCCCCGTACGCGATATCGGGGATTTTTATTTGCGGTGGTTTACCGCCGTCGGAAATATTTATGGCGGGCAATAAAATTTCTTTGCCGTAATATACCGAATTCCCGTCCTGATAATAGGGTATAACGCTGTAAATATAGCAACCGCATTCCGGTTTATCGTCTATAACTTTTTTCCATTTTCCGTCGTATATAACGCTTTTTTTGCCATTTTGCGTGCGATTTACTATATATGAATAGTACTTTGTCTGACATAATTCTATATTTACGGTATTTTCGGATACTTTTACGGTAGGGGTTGAAATGTCGGGTTCGGTAAATTTGGTGCTTGTTTCCTGCGGGCGGTTATCAGCCAGCGTTTTTATTTTCATCCTGTTCAGTTTGGGGCAAATTTTGTCCGCAATAACTATCTTATTGTTTATATTGTATTCTTCGAGATCTATTTCTGAAGTGACCGTGCCTTCGTCCACGTCAAGCGGCGGGGGCGTGTTTTCCTTATATTTTTTTTCTATTATTTTTTTCAGCAACGCACAGCATTGTCCGCCGCCAGTTATTTCGCTTTTTTTGTTATCTTTGTCGCCCAGCCACAACGCGAACACGTTTTCCGACGTGTAGGCTATCGAATAGGCGTCCGTGTTGCCTTCCCCGTCGCCTACGGTTCCCGTTTTTGCCGCCAGATCGAAATTAAAGCAATTCAGTTTTTTTGCCGTTCCGCTTTTTACGGTGTTTTCAAGCGTTTCGTTCATAAGCGAGCATACGCCCGTTGAAAACACGTTGGAATACTCGTTTTTTGCTTCGTAAAGTATTTTTCCGTCGCGTGTAACTATTTGTTTGATAAATTTTGCGGGTTGAAAAGCGCCTTTATTTGGAAAGATAGAATATCTTTCGGCTATTTCCTTCAAAGTAAGCCCGTATTTCATTCCGCCGAGGGCAAGGCTTAAATTTTTTTCTTCTTCGTCCAACTTCACGTTCATAGCCGTAAGGTATTTTTCCGCCCGCGGCAACGTAAGGCTGTTCAACGTCTTTACGGCGGGGACGTTATAACTTTCCGCCAAACTTTCGCTCATAGTAACGTAACCGTGGTATTTTTTATCGTAATTTTCGGGCGAATAACCGCCGTAATCAATCTTTTCGTCGTTTATTTTGGTAAAGGGAGACATCAGCTTTTCCTGCATCGCCGGCGCATATACGAAGAGGGGTTTAACGGTTGAACCGGGTTGCCGCTTTGCCTCGCCTACAGTGGATTTGTAGGCTTTTACGCCCATAGTGGCATTATCGCATACTATTACGGCGTTGTCGCACGGGTATTGAATTTCTTCCGCATATGATTGAAGTTCTCCGTCCATATAGGTTTTTACGATACAGCCGCCGCCCAAAAGGTATTTGTCAAGGTTTATTTCTTCCAGCTCGTCGTAAACGCGTTCAAGGTAGTCCGCGTTTTTTCCGCCTATCGGGTTGGGCGTTGCGTTTACGGGCTGTTTTACGGCGTCGTCATACTCGCTTTGCGTAATAAACCCGCATTTCAGCATAGCTTTAAGGACGATATTTCGCCTTTGCAGGCACTTTTCGGGATTTTTGAAGGGCGAGTAGTTATTGGGCGAAGCCAAAAGCCCCACAATTGTGGCGCTTTCGTTTAGATTTAAATCTTCGGCATTTTTTGAAAAGTAAAATTCCGCGGCGCTTTGCAGACCGTAACAGTTATGTCCGAAATAAATGGTGTTAAGATAAGTTTGTAAAATTTCGTTTTTTGAATATTTTTTTTCAAGTTGCAAAGTAAGCCGTATTTCTTTAAGTTTGCGTTTAATCGTTTTGTCGTTAGTAAGGTGCGTGTTTTTTATAAGTTGCTGGCTTATTGTAGACGCGCCTTCTTTGAAAGAGCGCGAAACGGCGTTTTTGTACATTGCTTTGATCATTCGTTTAAAATTAAGTCCGTTATGTTTGTAAAAATTTCTGTCTTCGGAGGCGATAAACGCGTCAATCGTATGTCTGTTTAAATTTTCCGTTTCTACGGTCTTCTTCCGGCTACCGTATGAAGTGGAGATAATTTCATTGTCCTCCGCGTCGTAAAAAATTATTTCCGCGCCGTTGAAGGCAAGTTTTTGCGGGTCCAATTTCGCGTCCGCAGTCACGATAAAAAACGCGGCGGCAAGCGTTGCCGCAACCGCGGCGATTATAAGCAGAATCAAAGCGGAAATTTTAAAAAATTTAGCCATCAAAATTAGTTTTCCTAAAATTAAATATTTGTTGCAAAACATTTGAAAAAATC
The DNA here is from genome assembly GCA_947627575.1 of uncultured Clostridia bacterium. Lineage (GTDB taxonomy): Bacteria > Bacillota > Clostridia > Christensenellales > Borkfalkiaceae > Coproplasma. The sequence goes on along the minus strand of CANQWN010000001.1, from coordinate 304,308 downwards.
CGCAAAAAAATGTATAATATTTTGCGGTAGCAAAACAATGTCCAAATATTATCACATTATAACCTACGGCTGTCAGATGAACGTGCACGAATCGGAGAAGATAGCCGGCATACTTAAAGAGTTGGGTTACATACCTGCGGATAAGCCCGAAAGTTCGGATATTCTCGTATTCAATACCTGTTGTATAAGGGAAAATGCGGAAAATCACGCTTTCGGCAATATCGGTATGTTTAAAAAACTTAAAGCGGAAAACCGCGATATGATAATAGCGGTTGGCGGTTGCCTTACCCAGCAGATAGGCAAAGCGGACGTTTTGCACAATAAATTTCCCTTTGTGGATATAATTTTCGGCACGCACAATTTGGGCGAGCTGAAAAATCTTATTCTCAAAAAGCAGGCGCAGAAAAAAGCGGTGATAGAGATTAAGGATTCTGCGGGAATTATAGACGAAAGCGGTTCGCCTTACAGGACAAGTTATCCCAACGCGTGGGTAAATATCACGTACGGGTGCAATAATTTTTGCAGTTACTGCATAGTTCCCTATGTCCGCGGCAGGGAAAGAAGCCGCAAACCGGAAGACGTAATAGAAGAGGCAAAAAGCCTCGTTGCGGAAGGTTACAGGGAAATTACGCTGTTGGGGCAGAACGTAAATTCTTACGGTAACGGAACGGATTATATCAGATTTCCCGAATTATTGGGCAAAGTTGCTTCGATAGACGGGAAATTCCGCCTCAGGTTTATGACAAGTCATCCCAAAGACTTTTCCGAAGAACTTGCAAAGACGATAGCGGAATATCCTTCGATATGCAAATGTGTGCATTTGCCCGTCCAAAGCGGTTCAGACAGAATTTTAAAGGCGATGAACAGAAAATACACGCGTTACGATTATCTGAAACGGGTTGAAACATTAAAAAAATATGTGCCCGATTGCGCGGTTACGACTGACATAATAGTAGGGTTTCCGGGCGAGACGGAAGAGGACTTTGAGGATACGTTAAAACTTGTCGGAGAAGTGGGTTTTTCTTCGGCGTTTACATTCGTCTATTCCAGACGGGACGGCACGGCGGCGGCAACTATGCCCGACCAGGTGCCGGAGGAAGTTTCTAAAGAAAGAATAATGCGCCTTGTTGAGCTGGTGAACGCCCAAACGCGTAAAATTTCGGAAGCGTACGTCGGCAAAACCGCAGAAATTTTATGCGAGGACTACGACGCGAAAAAGAAACTTTATCTCGGGCGAGACGAATTCGGAAGAATGGGATATTTTTCCTGTTCCGAAAATCAAATAGGTAATTTTGTAAATTTAAAAATAACTAAAGCAAACGGAATTTCGCTGTACGGCGAAATAACAGGTTAAAACTATGTCATTATCGGCAATGATGCAACATTACTTTTCCGTCAAGGAGAGGTATAAGGACTGTATAATTTTTTACAGGCTGGGCGACTTTTACGAGATGTTTTTCGACGACGCCAAAAAAGCGTCTAAAATTCTCGATCTCACTCTTACCGGCAGGGATTGCGGGCTTGAAGAGCGCGCGCCGATGTGCGGCGTGCCGTATCACGCGGCGGACGCATATATAGCAAAACTTGTTTCCTGCGGGGAAAAAGTTGCCATATGCGAACAGCTTGAAGACCCGGCGACAGCAAAGGGAATGGTTGCGCGCGACGTTATCAGGGTCGTTACGGCAGGCACTTTGACCGACAACGAACATCTGGACGAAAAATCAAATAATTTTATCTGTTGCGCCTATAAACAGGAGGTTTGCGCGGCAATTGCGTGGGCGGATATCACCACAGGCGAAATGACGGCGGCGCGTTTTTGCGGTAACGACTGTGTAAAGCAGGCGATTGCCCAAATGGTTAAACTCGGCGTTAAGGAAATAATCAGCAACGACGAAATGCTGTTCGCTTCCAAAGACGAAGCGGAAGTTTCAAGAGGGGTGTTGCCGCGTTTTTCAAGCTATCCGGCTTGGGCGTTCAATTATGCCGCCGCCGAAAGGACGTTGCTTGAACAATTCAACGCGCAATCGCTGAACGCGTTTCCCGTTTACGGCAAGCAGGAAGCGGTTTGCGCTTCTGGCGCGCTTTTGGAATATCTTAAAGAAACGCAGAAGCACGCGCTTAAAAATATCAACGGAATAAAATTTTTCGAGGCGGAAAACTATCTTGTCCTCGATAATTCCGCCATTAAAAATCTTGAAATTTTGCGTACGCTGGGCGAGGGCAAAAAGTACGGCTCGCTGCTTTGGCTTTTGGATAAGACGACGACGGCGATGGGCGCAAGGTTGCTTGCAAATACGATAATTACCCCGTTTGCTTCCCAAAGCGAAATAGAAACGAGGCTTGACGGCGTGGAAGAACTTTTTAACGCCACCGTAGTCAGGCTTGGCGTAAAGGAACTTTTAAAGGAAGTTAAGGACGTTGAAAGATTGACGGGCAAAATAAGCAACGACAACGTACTTCCGCGCGATTGCCTTGCGTTGGCGGCGTCGTTAAACGTTTTGCCCAACATTAAAATGCAACTTTCGGGTTTCCGTTCGGAAATTCTCAAAAAAATTTCCGCCGATTTGCGCGACCTCTCGCCGATATGCGATTTAATTTTTTCCGCTATCGCGCCCGAACAGCCCGCGCAACTTAAAGACGGCGGTTATATCAAAAAGGGCTATAACGCGAAGTTGGACGAACTGCGCGAGGTAGGCACAAACGGCAGTAAACTTATCCTTGAACTTGAAAGCAGGGAAAGGGATATGACGGGTATACGCAACCTGCGTATAGGCTTCAACAGGGTTTTCGGATACTATATCGAAGTTACCAAATCTTTCAAAGATAAAGTTCCCCTGCATTATCAACGCCGTCAAACCCTCGCCAACGCCGAAAGGTATACCACCGACGAACTGAAAATGCTTGAAGAGAAAATTTTGGATAGCAGCGAACTTGCGATAAAACTCGAAGCGCAGTTATTCGACGAAATCAAGCAGACGCTTGTCGGGCAGATAGACAATTTGCGCGTGATAGCCACGGCGCTTGCAAACCTCGATTTGCTTGTAAGTTTTGCGGAAGTTTCCAAAGCCAACAAATATGTGCGTCCGCAGATTTGCGAAAGCAACAGCCCGCTTGTCATAAAAGAGGGCAGGCATCCCGTAGTTGAAGTTATTTCAAAAGAAAAATTTATCGCCAACGACGTCACCATGGACGAGGGCGAAAACAGAACAATGATAATAACCGGACCGAATATGGCGGGCAAAAGTACATATATGCGCCAGACGGCTATTATCTGCATTATGGCGCATCTCGGATGTTTTGTTCCCGCGAAATCGGCGCAAATTCCCTTGCTGGACAGGATTTTTACCCGCGTTGGCGCAAGCGACAATCTGATATCCGACCAAAGCACCTTTATGGTTGAAATGATTGAAGTTGCCTCCATTTTGCGCAACGCCACAAAAAACAGTTTGCTTATTTTAGACGAAGTGGGCAGGGGCACAAGCACTTACGACGGGTTAAGCATTGCGTGGGCGGTAATAGAACATTTAACCGAAAAAATAGGCGCAAAAACAATGTTTGCAACCCATTATCACGAGCTTACAGAACTTGAAAACAAAATAGAGGGCATAAAAAATTACAAGATAGCGGTAAAAGAAATAAACGGCGGCATAGTTTTTTTACGAAAAATTATGCGCGGCGGCGCCAACCGCAGTTTCGGTATAGAAGTTGCGGCGTTGGCGGGCGTGCCTGCCGAAGTTACCGACAGGGCGAAACAGATACTTAAAATCGTTGAAAGCGGCGAAAGGCTGGTAACAGCCGCCGAAGCGCAGTACGAAGCGGCTGAACAGCCGCAGATAAGCGAAGTGGAAAAGATATTAAGCGAAATAAATCTTGATACGGTTTCGCCGATGCAGGCGTTTATGTTGCTCGGCGATCTGGTGGAAAAGGTGAAAAAATGAAAAAGATAAACGTATTGTCCAAACAGGTTTGCAATCTCATTGCCGCGGGCGAAGTGGTAGACAGACCGTATTCGGTTGTAAAAGAACTTGTGGAAAACAGCCTTGACGCTGGCGCCACGGAAATAAGCATTTATATCGAAAACGGCGGCAAACAGCTTATAAAAGTAGTGGATAACGGTTGCGGCATAGACAAGGAAGATATGCGCGCGGCTTTTATGCCTCACGCGACAAGCAAAATTACCACCGCCGAAGATCTTGAAAGTATAAAAACGCTTGGGTTCAGGGGCGAAGCGTTGGCAAGCATAGCCGCCGTTTCCAAAGTAGAACTTATTTCCGTCACGGAAGGCAACCCTGCGTACAAAATAAGTTGTGCGGACAACAAAATAGGCGACGTGTTGCCCGCCGCTTTGGAAAAGGGCACCGAAATTACCGTAAGGGATATTTTTTATAACATCCCCGTCCGTATGAAGTTTATGAAAGCCGACAAAAAGGAAGAATCGGACATAACCAACTTTGTAACGCGTTTCATTTTGGGCAACCCCACAATTTCTTTTAAATATTATGTGGACGGCACGCTTGTAATGCAATCGTACGGCGGCGGGCTGGAAGAGGCGATAGCGCAGGTTTACGGACCCAAAACCATATCCAACTGCTTTAAGATTTCCGCCGAAAAAGACGGGATAGTTTTAAGCGGCTTTATCAGCAACCAAAATTATTTCAAACCCAATAAAACTTATCAAAGTTTGTTTCTTAACGGCAGATATATAACAAATTTTACGATAAATCTCGCAATTACCAACGCGTACGCGAAATACACGATGAAGCGGCAATTCCCCATGTACGTGCTTAACGTAGACGTTCCGCCCGAAATGGTGGACGTAAACGTGCACCCCAGCAAAGCCGACGTGCGTTTTACAGATACGAAATTTATTTTCGGCGTGATTTATTCGATAATTTCTTCCATTCTGGACGGTTCGGCTTCAGCCGCGCCTTACGTGCTTAATTGCGGCAGGGTTCCCGAAGTTAAGTCAACTATGGAAGAAGATAAACCGGACGAAAAACTTGCCAAAAAACTTGCGAAAATGTCCGAAATGGAGCGATTGATTTACGAAGAGCGCAGTTATTACGATCCCCGTACCATATTGGAACCCAAAAAGGACGACGACAAATTGTTTCCGCCTCCCGATATCCCCGAAGAGGAAAAAGCGGAGATGGAAAAGCCGCTTGAAGAAACGCCGCATTTCGACCCCGTACAGGACGTTCCGCTGTATAAATATCTTCCCGAATCCAAGGAAAATATCTTGCACGTGACAAATAATGTTTCTTCCGGCGTTTTTGCGCGGGACGCCCGCGTTGACGAAGCGTACGCACGATATCTGTATGAACAGCAGATGATTGAATTTGAAAGCTGTAAATATAAGGGCAGTCTGTTCAACACATATCTTGTGTACGAAATGAAGGATACCGTCTATTTTATTGACCAGCACGCCGCGCACGAAAGGCTTATTTACGATGAGCTGTGCGAAAAAATCAAGTCCAAAAAGATGGATTATCAGCATCTTCTGGACGGGTATGCGTTTGATCTTAACCCGCTTGAAAACGAATTTTTTGAACGCCACCTCGACACTTTGAAGGAGATAGGCTTTTCGATAGGGCATTTCGGATATACAAGCTACAGGATAGACGGCGTGCCGTTTGTTTTAAGCGATATTAACCTTAAAGAATTTATAGACGATATCCTTGCCCACATAAACGAACTTAAACAGATTACGCTTGAGGACATACTTAAAGATAAACTTGCCATGCAGGCTTGCAAGCACGCCGTAAAGGGCGGCGAAGCGCTTTCCAACGCGGAAGTAAATCAGCTTTTCAAGATGCTTAAAGGCAATATCGGGCTTAAATGCCCGCACGGCAGACCCGTTTGCGTTACAATGACGAAGTACGACTTTGAAAAAATGTTCAAGAGGGTAGTTTGATTTGAACAGGGCGTTGGTAATCTGCGGCGCCACCGCAAGCGGAAAAACCGACCTTGCCGTAAACTGCGCGCTTGCGCTTGAAAGCGAAGTTATTTCCGCCGATTCGCAACTTATCTACAAACAGCTTAATATCGGCACGGCTAAGCCTACCGCGGCGGAAATGAAGGGCGTAAAGCACCATATGATAGACGTTATCCCGCCGAACGGTAAATTCAGCGTGGCGGATTATTGCGCGGCGGCGTTGCCCGTTATAGAAGGGCTGTTTGCTCGGGGCAAAACGCCCGTAATATGCGGCGGCACGGGATTTTATATAAATTCGCTGTTGTTTGATTTTGGTTACGGCAAAACCGCCGCGGACGAAAACGTGAGAAAAAAATATGCGCTTATGGCGGAAGAAGAGGGCAAGGACAAACTGTTTTCACTTTTGCAGACCGTAGACCCGCAAACGGCTTCAACTTTGCACCCAAACGACGTAAAGAGGGTTATCAGGGCGCTTGAAATTTATGAGGTAAGCGGGCGCAGGAAATCCGAACAAATGGACGGGCAGAAAAAGAGGTTCGATTATGTAGCCGTTGCGCCGAATTACCCGCGCGAAGTTTTGTACGATAGGATAAACGCCCGCGTAGACGCTATGTTCAATGCGGGGTTGGTTGACGAAGTTAAAAATCTTTTAGCCGACGGAATAGACGAAAATTGCCTGTCTATGCAGGCAATAGGCTATAAAGAAGTGCTTGAATGTTTAAAAAACGGTGATAATGATAGTACTATGCGTGACATAATTAAGCAAAATACGCGCAGATACGCCAAACGTCAGATAACGTTTTTTAAAAAGTTGCCGGGGATAGTTTGGCTTGAACCGCAGGATATCAGCGTAAATAAAGTTTTGGAAATTTTAAATGACGGAAAACATTGATTTATTTATAGAAGAATGTGAAAAATCTTTGGGAAAGCATTTTCGCCGCATAGAGGACATCGCCTTATATAATCAAAGTAAGGTTTTAGATGCGTTTGCCGGGTGTAAAGTGGCTACAAGGCACTTTGCGCCGTCAACGGGCTACGGCTACGACGACGAGGGGCGCGACGTTCTCGGCGCGCTTTATGCAAAAGTTTTCGGCGCGGAATGCGGGATAGTTTCTCCGCACCTGCTTTCGGGCACGCACGCGCTTACTGTTGCGCTTTTCGGGCTGTTGCGCACGGGCGATTCGCTGTTTTGCATAAGCGGTATGCCTTACGATACGATAAGGGGCGTAATTTACGGCGAAAATAACGGTTCTCTTAAAGATTTCGGCGTAAATTTTATCTGCGCCGACCTTAAAAACGGCGCTTTCGATAGGGAAGCAATAAAAAATAAGCTGGATGAAACCGTAAAGGTGGTCTATATCCAACGTTCGCGCGGGTATGAACTTCGCAATGCCTTTTCCTGCGCGGAGATAGGTGAAATTTGCGCTTTTATCCGCGATATCGGCTTTAAGGGTTGCATTTTCGTTGATAATTGCTACGGCGAATTTGTTGAAAAGGCAGAGCCGACTGAGGTTGGCGCGGATATTATCGTCGGTTCGCTTATCAAAAATGCCGGCGGCGGGCTTGCCCCCAACGGCGGCTATATCTGCGGCAAAGCAAATTATATAGATATGATAGGCAGGCGGCTTACGGCTCCTTCGCTGGGGTTGGAAGTAGGCTCGTATGCGGCGACATATCAATATTTTTATCAGGGGCTGTTTATGGCGCCGCACACCGTTTCGCAGGCTTTAAAATGCAGCTTGCTTATAGGCAAGGCTATGGACGCGCTGGGTTTTGTAAATTATCCGCCCATAGACGTTCAGCCTTACGATATAACCCGCGCAATTCGCTTCGACAGCGCGGATAAAATGACGGCTTTTGTGCGTGAAGTGCAATATTCTTCCCCCGTAGATAGCTTTGTAACCTGCGAGGCGTGGGATATGCCCGGCTATGACGACAAAATAATTATGGCTTCCGGCTCTTTTGTATGCGGATCTTCTATCGAACTTTCCGCCGACGGACCCGTAAAACCGCCTTATGTTGCCTACTTTCAGGGCGGGCTTACCTATGAACACGGCAAATATGTGCTGGAACGCATTTTAAAGAAGTTAGGTGCATAGTTCATTTATAAAGGTCTGCGATTTATTGTCGCAGACCTTTATTTTATATGGACGGATATTGGTTGTTTAAACCAAATTATTCATGGCCAAATTCCGGCACAACATATTTTGTAGAAAGTGTTCGTGTAATTCTTGGCGGTGGCGGAGAATTCTATTTTAAAGACCACGATGATTATGCTAAATCTATAGGTACTATAGTTTGTTATTAAAAAGAATCCACTTTTGTGGATTCTTTTTATATTGTTATGATAAATTTATATAATGGATATATCAATATTGTTCAATAACAAATGAAGTAATTATTGATTTTTATTAATGTTTAGTTTTTGTATGATCAAATAGATGGAAAGGATTTACATTTGAAACTTCTGTTCCATAACTAAATGAAGTTATTTTTTGTAAAGAAGATGGGTAATTATCAATATCTAAAGCAAATAATTCGACAGGATCTACTAAGTAATAAACATTGCCATCATATTTGCGTAATTCTGTATATTCGGTCTGTCTAAAATCCAGGATACCAATTTTTGATTGTATATAATTTGACTTGCTACCATTTCTTATTGACATGGTGATTTTATCTTCATTTAATGTAGAGATGTCAACCTCTAGTGTTTTATATTTTTCTGGATTTAATAAAGTTTTAGGATATAATTCTAGCATCTTTTTATATGTATCCTTAGCTATGTTTACTTTAGATAGCATTTCTGGTTTTTTTTGGTTATCCAACTCTTGTATAAATAAGTAAGCTTCCATATAATCGCCTTCACATAGATCAGTATACTCATCATATTCTAAATCGGTTAATGGATATTTTAGCACATAGTTTGTGTAGTAGTCGCCATATTGATGGCTAGAAACATTCTCAGCCTTAACTGAAACATATATGTGGTTTTTATCGGTATCATATATGTAACTGCTTGCAAAAGCATCTAATGTGCCATCTAAATATGCGTTTACATCGTGGCCACTATTTCTTAAAAAATTATATGGGATAGGTTTCATGTCATTAGTAATTCGTAAATTATTTTCTACAAGTTTATGCATTAGATTAATATAGTAGTCATCGGTTGTAAGTTTTTGTACGATGCTACTATATTCGCTTTCCTCTTTATCCTCACTATTTCCGCCTTGGTTGTTGTTGCCGTTATTATTGTTGTTGCCATTGTTGTTTGTGCTGCCGTTGTTGCCAGTTTGGGTTTGCTCGGTTGGGGTGGTTGTGTTGCCAGTTGTTTTGCAAGCCGCAAGCCCAAACGCCGAGAAACTGATTATTAAAGTAAATATGGAAATTAATAAAACTTTAATTTTCTTCATTTGAATTATCCCCTTTATTTTTTGCTGCTAATTCTGTCTTTAATTTTGCTATTTCAACGTCTTTATCAATATCTTCGGAAACTTTCTTCATTTTTTCGCCATAAAAATTCTGCATAGCAAAGAAAGTATGCTTTACGTTTGACGAAACGTACACGATTACACCGATTATAATAAGTGCAAAAATGCAGATAAATCCTGCCGAAAGAGAAACTATAAGCATAGTTATATCTTGTATAGAAATGGTGTATACGATAAGAAATATAGTTAACATAATCGTTGCAAAAAGCGAAATCAAAACTGTTATAAAATATTCCGAATTGAAAGCTTTGATAAACGAAACTTTATCGCTGTGCCCAACTAAATCAAGTACGCTTTCATACATATAGCAAGATTCGTCTTCTTTAAGTTTATCCATATAATTCTTTTCATAGAAGTGCTTTAGATACGCAGCAAGTTGTGCAATGCGCGTTAAATTGTCCCCGCTTTTAACTCCGAGGGGAATTGCAAACACGGCGGGTAAGAGTAGCATAAAAAATTCACTTATTATTTTAAATATATTTATTACGCCGTCCTGTCCAAACAAGCTCAATAAAATACCTATTGCAACACCCCAAATTGCAAGTGCGGCAGTTAAAAACACAGAGTTTTGCCCGTACATAATGTTAAGTCGGTTACGCAACTCGGCTTTAACGGCATTAAATTCGTCAACAGATAGATTTTTCATATGATACCTCTACGTTGCATAATATAATTATATTAGTATTATAGTTTAGTAAAATTAAATTGTCAACAGTAAATATATAATATTTTTAAAGTATGCTTTAAAAAAGTTTAAAAATGCTATATATTGAACATAAAAATTAAGGTGATTTTTATGTTCGATGAAAAAGTTTTGTGTCAAAATTTAAAAAAGTATTTGGCGCAGTCGAGAGTGCAACAAAAGGAGCTTGCGGTTGCCTGCGGAAAGACCGAGGGGACGATATCGCATTGGGTTGACGGCAGAGTGAGTATTCCTATAAAATACATTCCCGTCATTTGCGAAATGCTGGATATAACGCTATACGATTTGTTCGGGCTGCCCGATCCAAGTCTTTTGTCGGAAACCGAACGTAGAGTATTAAACGCATACAGAAAGGACGAAGTATTTAAATTAATTACGGATAAGGTGCTGTATTTAAGCTGAAAAATGGTAAAAAAGTGCGCCTGCGGCGATTGAGCCGCAGGCGCATAAATTTATTTTAAGGTTTAAATTAATACATTCCGCCCATATCGGGTCCGCCTGCCATGGGGTTACCCTGTGCGGGAGGAGTGGGGATATCGGTTACAATGCTTTCGGTAGTAAGCAGGGTTGCCGCAACCGAAGCCGCGTTTTGAAGTACGGAACGCGCAACCTTTGTGGGGTCGATAATGCCGCTTTCAACCATATCGGTGTACACGTTTTTAAGCGCGTCGAAGCCGTAATTTACTTTTTTGCTGTGCAAAATGTTGTTCACCACAACCGAGCCGTCAAGCCCCGCATTTTTTGCGATCTGGCGCACGGGTTCTTCAATTGCTTTAAGCACAATCTTTGCGCCCGTCTTTTCGTCGCCCTCAAGGGTAGTGATAAGTTTGGTAAGTTCGGGAACGGTGGAAAGCAAAGCCACGCCGCCGCCGGGAACGATACCTTCTTCAACCGCCGCGCGGGTAGCCGCCAGCGCGTCCTCTATGCGCAGTTTCTTTTCTTTCATTTCAACTTCGGTAGCCGCGCCTACGTTTATAACCGCAACGCCGCCGGCAAGTTTTGCAAGGCGTTCCTGCAACTTTTCCTTGTCGTAATCGGAAGTTGTTTCGGCAATTTGCGCCTTTATGGAATTTACGCGCGCTTTTATCGCGTCGGAATCGCCGGAACCGTTGATAATGGTGGTGTTGTCCTTGTCAACCTTAACCTGTGCCGCCCTGCCCAGCATATCGGGCGTAACGTCCTTAAATTCGTAGCCGAGATCGCTTGAAACAACCGTGCCGCCCGTAAGGATAGCTATATCTTCAAGCATAGCCTTTCTTCTGTCGCCGAAGCCGGGAGCCTTGACGGCAACGCAGTTTAAAACGCCTTTCAGTTTATTTACGATAAGGGCGGCAAGCGCGTCGCCTTCAACGTCCTCGGCGATAATCAAAAGCCTTGCGCCCTGTTGGGCAATGGGCTCTATTACGGGCAAAATTTCCTGCAAGGTGGATATCTTTTTGTCGGTAATAAGGATATAAGGGTTATCGAGAACGGCTTCCATCTTGTCGGTATTGGTAACCATATAGGCGGAAGCGTAGCCCCTGTCGAACTGCATACCTTCAACGGTGGTAAGTTCGGTTGTCATTGATTTGCCTTCTTCAACGGTGATAACGCCGTCTTTGCCCACAATTTCCATGGCGTTGGCGATAAGTTCGCCTATTTTTTCGTCGCCGGCGGAAATAGAGGCAACCTGCGAAATGGCAAGTTTGTTTTCCACGGGTTTGGAAATGCTTTGAACTTTTGAAACAACGGTATCAACCGCCGCCGCAATGCCTTTTTTAAGAATTATGGGGTTTGCGCCCGCCGCAAGGTTTTTAAGCCCTTCGCGTATTATAGCCTGCGCAAGCACGATGGCGGTAGTGGTGCCGTCGCCCGCAACGTCGTTTGTCTTTGTGGAAACTTCTTTTACAAGCTGTGCGCCCATATTTTCAAAGGGATCTTCAAGCTCGATTTCCTTTGCAATCGTCACGCCGTCGTTGGTAATCAAAGGCGCGCCGTATTTCTTGTCCAAAACAACGTTTCTGCCTTTGGGACCCAAAGTGATTTTAACCGTATCGGCAATTACGTTTACGCCTGTTTCAAGTTTTTTTCTCGCTTCGTCGCCGTATTTAATCTGTTTAGCCATAACATAAACTCCTTATAATTACTCGACAATTGCCAGAATATCGTTCTGACGGATTATCGTATATTCTTTATCGTCAACTTTAACTTCGGTTCCGCTGTATTTGGCAAGCAAAACCTTATCGCCTACTTTAACCTGCATTTTAACTTCTTTGCCGTCGATTACGCCGCCGGGCCCGACAGCTACAACAACGCAAGTAGCGGGTTTTTCCTGTGACGCAGCGGTAAGGTAAAGTCCGCTTTTGGTCTTTTCTTCAGCTTTAAGACCTTCTACGACAACTTTATCGAACAAGGGTTTTATTTTCATTTAAATATGCCTCCGCAAATTCATTTTTGTTACAGTTATTTTATAAACCTATCAAAATTAAGTCAAACATAAGAAAATAAAAAATTGCAATTTAACGAAAAATATGTTACACTTATTTACGGAATACTTACGAGGTGCTTTAAAATGGATAAGTGGGACAAAAGATTTATGGAAATGGCGCGGCAAATAGGCTCGTGGTCAAGTTGCTTTCAGGAAAATCGCCACGTCGGCGCAATAATAGTTAAAAACAAGCGCGTAATCGCCACGGGGTATAACGGCGCGCCGCAGGGTATCAAAAGTTGCGTAGACAAAAAGGAATGCCTCCGCAAAAAACTCGGCATAGAAAGCGGCACCAAACAGGAACTGTGTTACGCCGTCCACGCCGAACAGAACGCCATAATTCAGGCGGCGCGCGTGGGTTGCAGCGTAGAGGGTTGCACGCTTTACTGCACGCACCAGCCCTGCGTAATATGCGCAAAAATCATTATCAATTCGGGCATTTCCCGCGTTGTTTACGAAGAGGGGTATCCGGACGATTTTTCGCTTAAACTGTTTAAAGAGGCAAACGTAACCATTGAAAAATATAAGGAAGAGGTTTAAATATGAATAATCCGCAGATAACGATAGAAATGCAGAACGGCAAAAAGATAGTTGCCGAACTCTATCCCGAAAAGGCGCCCAACACGGTAAATAACTTTATAAGCCTTGCCCGACACGGCTTTTACGACGGGCTTATCTTCCACCGCGTAATTTACGGGTTTATGATACAGGGCGGCGACCCTATGGGCAAAGGAACGGGAGGACCGGGCTATAACATAAAGGGCGAATTTGCGTTGAACGGCTTTAAGGCAAACGATTTAAAGCACGTACGCGGCGTGCTTTCTATGGCGCGCGCGATGGATTTCGATTCCGCCGGTTCGCAGTTTTTCATAATGCATCAAAATTCCGCGCATCTCGACGGGCAGTACGCCGCTTTCGGCAAAGTTATATCGGGTATGGAAGTTGTAGACGAAATAGCTTCCGTGCCTACAAATTGGCAGGACGCGCCCATACAGCCGCAGGTTATGAAAAAAGTTACGGTTGAAACATTCGGGCAAAATTATCCCGAACCCGCAAAATGTTGAGAGGTGAAAACGTATGATAGATAATTCCGTATATGCAAATCCTTTGATTACAAGATACGCAAGCAAGGCTATGGCGCAGAATTTTTCGGACGAAAAGAGGTTTAAACTTTGGAGAAAACTGTGGATTGCGCTTGCGGAATCCGAAATGGAACTTGGGTTGAACATAACCGAAGCGCAGATAGCCGAAATGAAAAAGTACGCCGAAGATATCAATTTCGACGTGGCGGAAAAATTTGAAAAGGAAGTCCGCCATGACGTTATGGCGCACGTTCACGCTTTCGGCGCGCAGGCGAAAAGCGCAATGCCCATAATCCATTTGGGGGCAACAAGCTGTTTTGTGGATTGCAATTCAGAACTTATTATAATTGCCGATGCGCTTGATATAATAAAAGTAAAACTTGTAAACGTAATGGATAAATTGCGCGCTTTCGCGCTTAAATACAAGGATCTGCCCACGTTGGGATTTACCCACCTTCAACCCGCGCAGCTTACAACCGTAGGCAAACGCGCCACGCTTTGGTTGCAGGACCTCGAAATGGATTATAACAACCTAGTACATCTTCAATCTTGCATAAAACTTCGCGGCGTAAAGGGCACTACGGGCACGCAGGCAAGTTTTATGGAACTTTTCAACGGCGACGAAGAAAAGGTTAAACTGCTTGAAAAAAAGGTGGTGCAAAAGCTGGGTTACGAAAAGGTTTACGGCGTTACGGGGCAAACCTATCCCAGAAAATTCGATTACAACGTGCTGTGCGTGCTTTCGCAGATAGCGCAAAGCGCGTATAAGTTCAGCAACGATATAAGAATTTTGCAGAATATGAAAGAGATAGAGGAACCGTTTGAAAAATCACAGATAGGTTCTTCGGCTATGGCTTATAAGCGCAATCCCATGCGCTCGGAAAGAATGGGTTCGCTTGCGCGGTTTGTTATTTCTTTGCCCGTAAACAGCGCGTTTACCGCCGGCACGCAGTGGTTTGAACGCACGCTTGACGATTCGGCAAACAGGCGCATAGTAAACGCGCAGGCATTTTTGGCTTTGGACGGCATACTTAATATTTATATGAACGTTTCGGAAAATCTTGTCGTATACGATAAAGTTATCGCAAAGCACATTGACGCGGAATTGCCCTTTATGGCAACCGAAAACATAATGATGGAATGTGTAAAAGCGGGCGGAAACCGTCAGGAACTCCACGAAAGAATAAGGGTGCTTTCCGGTGAAGCCGGCAAAAACGTAAAGCAGGAAGGAAAAGAGAACAACCTTATAGAACTTATTAAAAAAGACGAAATGTTTGCCGCCGTACACGGCAAACTTGACGAAATACTTGACGCGCGCAAATTTATAGGCAGGGCGCCTTCGCAGACGGTGGAATTTATAGAAACAGAGATTGACCCCATTTTAAAGGAAAACGCCGCCGTTCTCGGACAGAAAGGCGACGTGCGGGTATAAAAAAACTTTCCGCCGTAAAGCGGAAAGTTTGGCAGGAGAGACACGATTCGAACATGCAACCGACGGTTTTGGAGACCGCGACTCTACCGTTGAGCTACTCTCCTAAATAGCCCGAAAGCGTCTAAATTATATAATAATTAATTGTTCAAGTCAACTGTTTTTTGAGGTTTATGTATGAAAAAGCAATTTAAACTCGGCGTTATAGGATTCGGCGCAACGGCGGAATCCGTTTTAAGGGGCGTAGTGCTTTCGGATTTGTTGCGCGCAAAAAAAGTTGCGGCATATTGTGAGGAAGGAAATTTTTCGGAAGAAATAGACGAACTCGGAATAAACGTCACCGACGATTGCGCGTTTCTTGTTTCAAACAGCGAATTTGTTGTGCTTGCCTGCGACCCCCATAAATTTGCGGAAACGGTTAAAAATTTCGGCGGATACGTCCCCGAAAAGGTTATATCGCTGATGCCCAAAGTAAAAAAGAACGCAATAAAAAACGCGTTCGGCATAACGCCTGTCAAAGTTGCGCGTTGCATAACAAACTTGCCGTGCGAAATAGGCAGCGGAGTGACGGGCGTGGATATGACCGATTTCAATAAATCCACGGACGACACCGATTTTATAACCGCGGTATTCGATTGCTTGGGAAACGTTTTAAGCGTAGACGAAAGCCGTATGAACGCGGTTACCGCTTTAAATTGCGACGGAACGGTTTACGCGCTTATGCTTGTAGACAGCCTTGTAGACGCGGCGGTTGCGCAGGGGCTTGGCAAGGAAGAAGCCAAAGCGCTTGTTTTGCAAACCCTTTCAGGCACATGCGAGATGGTTGCCCGCGGCGAAAAAACGCCTTCGCAATTGATACTTGAAGTAAGTAAATACAGCGGAGGAGCCGTTCAAACCGTCAAAACTTTGGAGGACGGCGGTTTTCGTAAGGTTATAGCGGACGCAGTGGAAGCCTCAGTAAAATACGGCAAAGATTGATTTTTATGAAGAAAGTTATTTTATATACCGACGGCGCATGTTCTGGCAATCCGGGCGTAGGCGGTTGGGGCGCGGTACTTATTTACGGCAAGCACGAAAAGAGAATTTCAGGCGCGGAGGGCAAAACTACCAACAACCGTATGGAAATTACAGCCGTTATCGAGGGGCTGAAATGCCTTAACCAACCTTGCGAAGTGCAGATTTACAGCGATTCGGCTTACACCGTAAACGCATTTGAAAAGGGTTGGATAGACGAATGGCAACGCGACGGTTGGATTAAAGCCGATAAAAAGCCCGTACTAAACGCGGATTTGTGGCAAAAATTATTTGAACTTACGCATATACACAAGGTTACCTTCAATAAAGTGAAAGGGCATGCCGATAACGAATACAACAATATTTGCGATAAACTCGCCACCGACGCGGTTAAAAATTTTAAAACCGCATTATAAATTTTTGCCGTTTAATATATAATATATGTATAGGCGAAAAGATGTCGGAAAGCAAAAATGTTCTTAATCATATAGTCAATATTATGGCAGCGGTACTTTTTGGTGCTGTTGCCTTTGTTTTTATCGGTTACGCCCTCAATTATAAAAGTTTACCGTTTATCGCCGATAATTTTGCGCTTTTACTTTCAATAAGCGGCGGCGTTATCATGTTGCTTTTAACGGCGTTTTTCGTATTTTATCTGCTTAATAAGCAGGCGTTGCACAGGCTTATTGTTTGCACGCTGATATTTTTGGATATTTTCGCGATAATATTTTTCACTATCTGCGCGACGGGGATAATAACCAAAATCACAAGCATTTCCGCCTTGCGTGAGTACATCGGCAAATTCGGGCATCTTGCCGTTTTGCTGTATATTTTATTTTGCTTTTTGCAAGTTATCGTTCTGCCCGTTCCCGGTTCGGCAACCGTGGCGGCGGGCGTTGCGCTGTTCGGTGCGTTCAAGTGCACGATATTCAGCTTTATCGGTATCGTTTTAGGCTCTTTTGCGGCGTTCGCGATAGGGCGGTGGATAGGGTACAAAGCCGTAAAATGGATAGTTGGTAAAGATTCGCTTGATAAATGGCTTGACAAACTGAAAGGGAAGGATTATCTGATACTTTCCATAATGTTTTTATTGCCGCTTTTCCCCGACGATATTTTATGTTTTGTGGCGGGGCTGTCGTCTATGAGTTGGCTGTATTTTTCGGTAATGATTGTGATTACGCGGTTGATTTCGGTTGTCACAACCGCCTATTCGATTGGTTTTATACCTTTCAATACCTGGTGGGGAATACTTATATGGATAGTAATAGCGGCTTTGATAGTTGCGGCGTTCTATCTGGTGCTAAAATTTTCGGACAAAATAGACAGCTTTATCAAAAATAAACTTAAACTGAAAAGGTGACTATGTCGCCTTTTTTTGTTTATTTAAAACAAAAAATCTTTTTGGCGAAAAATTTTCAATATACTTCACTTTTACAAAAATTTTTGATAAAATGTTATATGTAGGAATTTGGCATTAAAGAGGTTTTATATGGATAAAATCAGCTTATTAAAGGCTAATAAGCAAAGGATTAAGCAAAGCGGTAAATCCATAAGGGAAGATATAGAAAAGCTGATTGACGGAAACAGTTTTGTTGAATTTGCAACATTCAGTTATTCAAACGACGCTTTTTTCAATACCGAAGCCGCAGGAGAAGGCGTTGTTACCGGATTTGCGACTATCGACGGAAATCCTTTTTATATCGTTGCCCAAAATCCGGCAGTGCTTTCCGGCGGCGTAAGCAAGGCAAATTGCGAAAAGATTATTTCCTGCCTTGACAAAGCGTTGAAAGCGTCGGTCCCCGTAATTTATTTGCTTTCCACAAAGGGCGTCCGCATTGGCGAGGGCGTAACGGTGCTTGAAGGGCTGGCGGCGCTTTTAAAGAAGGCAAGCGAACTTAAACTTTGCGTTTCGCAGTATCTTGTTGTTGACGGGGAGGTGTACGGGCAGATCGCTTTGCTTGCCGGGCTGTGCGATTTTACCTTTTTCCTCGGCAACAAAAGCGTGCTTGCGGTAAACAGCCCTTTGGTTATTTCCGCCAAAAGCAATAAAAATATCGCGGCGGCGGAAGTGGGCGGCGCTAAAGCATACAAAAAAGCAAACATTGTTTCCTTTATAGTAGACGGAATGGAAGAAGTCAGGCAAACTGTCGTTAAATTAAACAATCTGATTTTGTCGGAAACGGAAGATTGTCAGGATCTCAATTCGCCCATTCCACAACTTGACAAGCAGTGTAAAACGGACGATATATTTAAAATTTTCGATAAATCCGCCACGGTGGAGATAGGCGCGGAGTTTTGTCCCGAAATCAAGTGCGTGTTGACGCGGATAGGCGGCATTGCCGTTGCCGCGGCTGTATTTGAAAGCGGTGAAGGCGTATATCTCACCGCGGAAAATATGGATAAAATAAAAACTTTCTGCGATTTTGCGGCAAGCTACGATATTCCTTTCATAACCTTTGTAAACGCTTTGGGAGTAAAATGCGGGCTTGAGGTGAACGACAGCCCCGTTATGGGGCAAATCAGCGACTATATAGGTTCGCTGGGTAATTCCAATGCGAAAATTTCCGTTATCTACGGTAACGCGATAGGGCTTGGGTATACGCTGTTTGCTTCGAAGAGCATAGGTTTTGATTATGTTTACGCTTTCGCCACCGCCAAAGTTGCGCTTTTCAGCGACGTGCAGGGCGCGGAAATAGAGTTTGGCAACGCAGACGAAGATAAACTCGTTGAAAAATACTCGGCGGAGCGTTCAGATCCCGTAAACGCCGCAAAGGGCGGTTACATCGATAACATTATTCAACCTTCTTTGATAAGGCAATATCTTATTGCGTCCCTGCAGATGCTGTTGAAGTGAGGAATTTATGATAAATTCACTGCTCGCTATTGTTTCCCATTCGGACGGGAACTATTATTTCGATAATTTCGGCGAAGCCCTCGTATATGCGTTGATTGGTTTTGTAGTCGTCTTTATCGGTATTTTATTGGTTATTTTCGTTATCTGGCTGATAGGGTTTATTCTTAAAAAGTCAAATAATCTCGCTTTTTTGAAAAATATCGGCAAAAAGAATAAAGCCGTCGGGACGGAGATAACAGAAAATGAAGCAACCTCCGACGGGGACGAAATTTCAGACGAAATCAAAGTTGCGGTTGTCGCCGCGATTATGGCGTATTACGATTCCGAAAAACCGGAATGCGAATTTGAAGTAAAGAGAATTAAAAGGATTTAGGTATAGATATGCGTAATTTTGTTGTTACAATAGAAGGTAAAAGCTATTCGGTAAGCGTGGAAGAAGTGGAAAGCGGCGCGGCGCAGACGACGGAAAACGCCGATGTAAAGTCCGCGGAGATTGTTTCCGCGCCTGCGGCAAAAGTTACCGCAAACGGCGAAAAAGTTGTTTCGCCTTTCCCGGGGCTGATTAAAAATCTTCTGGTGCCCGACGGCAGCGAAGTAAAAAAAGATCAGCCTATAATAGTGCTTGAAGCCATGAAAATGGACAATGAAATAACCGCGCCTTGCAACGGTAAAATTACTTTTGCCGTAAATAAGGGCGTAAACGTAGAAACAAACGCCACGCTTGCAGTTATAGGTTGATTCGGGGGTAAGGTATGCAAAGTTTACTTGCTGTAAACTTCGGCAAAATATTCGGTAACCTTTATCTTGATATGGGCTTTGCACAGGGCAACTGGCAAAACTATGTCATGATAATCGTTTCTTTCGTGCTGATGTATCTTGCCATAGTAAAAAAATTCGAGCCGATGCTGTTGCTGCCGATAGCTTTCGGTATGTTTCTGATAAACATACCGGGCGCCGAGTCGGTACTTTGGGGCAAGCATGTCACCGCCGATACCTCGTTAAGCCTCGGTATAAACGGTTCGGTTGAATATGTCGGGGTATACGGTAGCGGCGAAAGCCAAATTTATATTAGGGAAGGCTTTTTAGGCGCAGACGGACAGACGGTTACGTATTTTTCGTCGTTTGAAAATCTTGTAAACGGGCTATCGGACACTATGGGCGTAGGCGAATTTAATTCGCTGTGGTCGCTTCAAGGATATATTTCCGGCACGGTTACGGACGCAGGAACGGTGTTTAACAGTTCTTCGATAATCATCGATCAGTCTTATGCGGCTACAACCGACAGGGGATTGCTGTGGTATCTGTATTTCGGCGTTGATAAAGTAATTTATCCTCCGCTTATATTTTTGGGAATCGGCGCTATGACGGATTTCGGTCCGCTTATAGCAAATCCCAAAAGTATGCTTATAGGCGCGGCGGCGCAGTTGGGTATTTTCGTTGCGTTTATACTTGCCATTGCGCTGGGATTTTCGGTTGCGGCGGCGGCTTCCATAGCGATAATAGGCGGCGCAGACGGTCCCACGGCAATTATGACGACGTCTATTCTGGCGGAAAAATATATCCCGGCAATAGCAATAGCGGCTTATTCATATATGGCGCTTATCCCCATTATACAAAAGCCGCTTATGAAATTGCTTACAACCAAAAAAGAAAGAACGATAAGGATGAAACCTTTAAGGCAGGTAAGCAAGCTGGAAAAGATATTGTTCCCGCTTGTAGTTACGTTGGTAGTGGGGATTATCCTGCCGCAGTCTATCGCGCTTCTCGGTATGCTTATGCTTGGCAACCTGTTCAGGGAATCGGGGGTTGTTGAAAGGCTGTCTGCACAGGCGCAACACGGGTTAATGAATACGATAACGATATTCCTCGGCGTTGCGGTTGGATGCAAAGCGAAGGGTGAAATATTCCTTACCGTAGATACTTTGCTTATAATTGCTTTGGGGCTTTTCGCATTTGTAATAGCAACTGTAGGCGGACTGCTTATGGCGAAGATTATGTGCAAAGTTACAAAGGGCAAAATCAATCCGCTTATCGGTTCGGCAGGCGTTTCGGCTGTGCCGATGGCGGCGCGTATTTCCGAAGATATGGGCAGAAAGTACGACCCGCAGAACCATTTGCTTATGCACGCAATGGGCCCCAATGTTGCCGGCGTGATAGGTTCGGCAATTGCCGCAGGTATATTGATAGCTTGCTTTAAAAACTATGTTGACGGCAGCGCTGTGCAGGCGACAATAAGCGCCGCACAGACAATGTTTGCGTAAGGAGAATAAATTTATGGCGCATAAAAAAATTCTTATAACCGATACGATTTTACGCGACGCTCATCAATCCCACGCCGCAACGAGAATGAAATTCGAGGAAATGGAACCCGTTTTGCCCCTTTTGGACGATATCGGTTATTATTCCTTGGAAGCGTGGGGAGGGGCAACTTTCGATACTTGCCTCAGGTTTTTGAACGAAGACCCTTGGGACAGATTGCGTAATTTAAGAAAATACCTTAAAAAGACGCCCATACAGATGCTTCTGCGCGGGCAAAATCTTTTGGGTTACAGGCATTATGCCGACGACGTAGTGGAAAATTTTATTGAAAAATCCATTGAAAACGGCGTTGGGGTGATAAGGGTTTTTGACGCGTTGAACGACCCGCGAAATCTTGAAACATCCATCAAATCTATAAAAAAATACGGCGCGGGCGGCAAATGCGTGTGTGAAGCGGCCATTTCATACACTACAAGCCCCGTGCATACGTTGGAATATTTTGTAAAATTCGCAAAGCAGCTTGAAGATATGGGCGCGGAAAATATCTGCATAAAGGATATGGCAAATCTGCTTTTGCCTTTCGACGCCTATAAACTTGTTTCGGAGCTTAAAAAATCGTTACGCCCCGAAACTAAAATTCACTTGCACACTCACAATACAACCGGCACGGGCGATATGGTTTACCTTGCGGCGATAGGCGCGGGCGTGGATATAGTGGATTGCGCTTTGTCGCCTTTGGGAAACGGCACTTCAAATCCCGCAACCGAACCTTTGGTTGCAACTTTAAGCGGTACCGAATACGACAGCGGAATAAAAATAGATAAACTTCTGCCGATAGTTACGCATTTCAATAAGGTTGCGGCAAGGCTTGAAAAGGACGGGTTCCTCAATCCCAAAGTAAGAAAAGTTGATATAAATACTTTGATTTATCAGGTACCCGGCGGTATGCTTTCCAATCTTATGAATCAGCTTAAACAGGCAGGGCAGGAAGATAAACTTCCCCAATGCCTTGCGGAAGTTCCCAAAGTAAGGGAAGATTGCGGTTACCCGCCTTTGGTAACGCCTTCAAGCCAAATAGTGGGTACGCAAGCCGTATGGAACGTGCTTTTAGGCAGGTATAAGACGATTACGGCGCAATACAAGGATTTGATTTTGGGTAAATACGGCGCCGTACCCGGTAAAAAGAACGAAGAGATAGTAAAGGCGTGCACCGCGCACGGCGAAGAAATGATATCTTGCCGCCCTGCAGACTTAATCGGGGACGAAATGCATACTTTGACGGATAAAGTTAAGGCTGAAGGGTTTTACGAAAAGCCCGAAGACGTTTTGTCTTATGCGCTTTTCCCCGAAGTTTCTTCCAATTACTTTAAGTGGCGCAAGGCACAGAAGCAGGGGATAGACAGCGATTTGGCTAAAAATCCCGACAAAGTATATCCCGTTTGATTTTGTTACGGCGTGGACTTTTGCTCACGCCGTTAAGGTTTATATGAGTAACGTAGCTGTAATCGGCGGCGGAGCGGCAGGACTTATGGCGGCTTACGCCGCGGCGAAAAACGGAAATAGCGTAGTTGTTTTTGAAAAAAACGAAAAATGCGGCAAAAAAATTTATATCACCGGAAAGGGTAGGTGCAACGTAACGCACGATTGCCTTCCCGGTGAGTTTCTTGAAAATGTCGTTCGCAATCCAAAATTTATGACGGGCGCCATTTATGCGTTTTCCCCGTCCGATTGCGTCGATTTTTTTACCGAAAGCGGTTTACCCTTGAAGTTGGAAAGAGGCGGAAGATATTTCCCCGTCTCCGACAAGGCAAGCGACGTTACAAAATGCCTTGAAAACAAATGCAAAAATTCAGGCGTAACTTTCAAATTTAATGAAAAAGTGACTGAATTACAAGTTTTAAATAGTACTCTGTCTGGCATAACAACCGAAAAAGGCGCTTATTCTTTTGATAAAGCGATTGTCTGTACGGGTGGGGTAAGCTATCCGTCCACGGGCTCTACGGGGGACGGATATACGTTTGCGGAAAGCGTTGGGCACGAAATCGTTGACGTAAAACCGGCTTTATGCGGATTGAATCTCGCAGGCGATTTTTACGGGCGGTTGCAGGGGCTTACTTTGAAAAACGTTGCCCTTGACGTCCGTATAAACGATAAATCGGTTAAGCGTTTTTTCGGCGAGATGCTGTTTACGCATTTCGGGGTGTCGGGACCCATAATTTTGTCGGCTTCGAGCATTATAAACAGGGCGGAGCCGAAAAGCGTTAAATTAAGCGTTGATTTAAAGCCGGCGCTATCGGCGGAAAAGTTGGATATGCGTTTGCTTCGGGATTTTGCGGATAACAAAAACAAGGATTTGGGCAATTGTCTTAAAAATTTGCTTCCCGCCGCAATTATTCCCGTAATTTCCGAAAGATGTAAAATTCCGCTCGGTAAAAAAGTAAACGCAGTTACGCACGCCGAAAGAGTCAAATTAGTTGAAATTCTTAAAAATTTTATATTAAACGTTGTTTCTTTGCGCGGATTTGACGAGGCGGTAGTAACTTCCGGCGGCGTAGACATCAAGCAGATAAACCCCAAAACTATGGAAAGTAAAATTGTAAAAGGACTGTATTTTTGCGGTGAAGTGCTTGATTTAGACGCTTTTACGGGCGGTTTTAATCTTCAGATAGCCTTTTCCACGGGTTTTTGCGCGGGAAATTCCATAAAGGATTAATTATTATGTTAATTGCGATAAGAGGCGCGACAACCGTCGATAACGACGTTTCGCAAGAAATCAAAGTTGCCGTAAAAAATTTACTTGACGAAATCTGGGCGAAAAACTCGCTTCACGGAAAGAACGTAACGGCGATAATTTTTTCTAATACGTGTGATTTACATTCTTATTATCCGGCAAAAGCCGCCCGCGAAGCGGGATATTTTTCCGCGCCTTTGTTTTCGGCGGCTGAACCCGATATTTACGGCGCGTTGCCCAAATGTATAAGGGTAATGATTCTTGCCGAAAGCAGTGAAAAACCCGTACACGTCTATCAGGGCAAAGCCGTTTCTTTGCGCAAGGATATAACCGCCAAGTTCAACGTCGCAATCGACGGTCCCGCAGGTAGCGGTAAAAGCACCGTCGCTTCGTTGCTTGCCGAAAAACTGAAGGTTTTGCACCTCGATACGGGCGCGACATATCGGGCGTGCGCGCTTGCCTGCGTGCGCGCCGGCGTGGATTTTAAAGACGAAAAAGGGGTAAAAGAAGCGCTTTCACGCGCTTGCATATCGATTTCGTATTTGGGCGGCGCACAGCACACATATCTTGACGGAGAAGACGTCACGGCGTTTTTGCGCACTCCCGAAATATCCATGGGCGCGTCCGACGTATCCGTCTACCAATACGTCAGAAATAAAATGGTAGATTTGCAACGCGCTTTTGCGGAAAAAAATTCGTGCGTGCTGGACGGCAGGGATATCGGCACAAACGTTTTGCCCGCCGCCGAATTTAAATTTTTTCTCACGGCGTCGCCAAAAGTGCGCGCGGAAAGGCGGATGAAAGAAAACGCCCTTAAAGGAATAGAACAGCCGTTTGACGAAGTTTTAAAAGAGATACAAGAACGGGATTTTCAGGATAAAAACAGGAAGTTTGCGCCTTTAAAGCAAGCCGAAGACGCAATACTCGTCGATACGGATAATCTCACCGTCGAAGAAGTGCTTGCAGTCGTCGAAAAATATATACAGGTAAAGATCTGATGGCAAAGGACAAGAAAGAGAAGAAAGATATAAAACCCACTAAATTGGAAAAGTGGTTTAATTTCATGCACCGTGCCGTCAAGTTGCTGTTTCCCTTTTTCCATTTTAAATATTACGGCGAAAAGATTCCGTTTGAGGGCGGACCGTATATAATAGTCGGCAATCACCATAGCCTTCTGGACGTCATTCCCATAGCGCTTACCATAAAGGAACCCGTGCATTTTATAGCAAAAAACGAGCTGTGGAAGGGCGGCTTGATGAAAAAATTCGTAGTTAAATGCGAATGTATACCCGTAAGCAGGGACGGCAACGACAGTTCTGCGCTGATAAAGTCATTGAGGTATCTTAAAAACGGCGAAAGCGTGGCGATTTTCCCCGAAGGCACGCGCAATAAAAGCGACCAAAGATTTTTACCCTTCAAATCAGGCGCGGCGGCGATTTCGATAATGTCCAAAAGACCGATAGTCCCCGTCGTACAGATAAGAAAAATCAGGTTCATGCGGAAGGAATATATTTATTACGGCAAACCCGTGGAATTTACCGAATTTTACGGCAAAAAACCTACCGAAGCCGATATAGCCGCCTGCGACCAAAAACTGCTTGACGAAATGAACGCGATTTACGAAAAACTTACCGAAATAGTTACGGCTAAAAAGAAGAGGCGCGCCAAGTGAAAATTACAATAGCAAAGCACAGCGGATTTTGCAAAGGCGTTGAACACGCCGTTAATACCGCGCTGTCCTTAAAGACCGAAAACGTGTATGTTTTGGGCGAAATTATCCATAACAGCGAAGTTGTTAAAACGATTGCAGACAGGGGAATTGTCCAAGTTGAGTCGCTTGACGAAATTCCCGATGGTGCAACCGTTATTTTTCGTTCTCACGGCGTGCCGAAAAATTTTTACGGCATATGCGCGGAGAGGAATATCAAAGTTATCGATTGCACTTGCGCGTTTGTAGGCAAAACGCAGAAAATAGTTGAAAGTGAAAGTTCTGCGGGCAAGACGGTTATTATCGTAGGCGAACCAGAGCATCCGGAAGTTAAAGGGCTTTTGGGGTGGTGCGATAACAACGCATACGTTATAAACAGCGAAAACTCTTTGCCGGACGATATAAGCCAAAAAAACGTTTGCGTAGTGTGCCAGACAACTTTTTCGGCTGAAAAGTTTGAAAAAATTATAAAAAATATTAGGAAAGTATGTGAAAAAACAGTTGAAGTTTTTAAGACGATTTGCTATACTACTGTAGAAAGGCAAAACGAGACCGAAGCGTTGTCGGAAAGTTGCGAAGCAATGTTGGTTATAGGCGGACAAAACAGCAGCAACACCAACAAATTATATGAAATTGCTTTAAAACATTGCGGCAATGTTTTCAGAATCGTCAATACCGATAACTTCGATTATACGAAGCTGAAAAAATTTAAAAGTGTTGGAATTGTTTCGGGTGCGTCTACCCCGAATCAGCAAACCCGGGAGGTTCTCTTAAAAATGGCAGAAAGCACAGAAGTTAAGGCAGAAAACGCAATGGACGAAGCTATCGAGAAATTCGATAACGAGTCCAGATTCAAAAAAGGGCAAAAGGTTACCGCAACCATTTCGCAGGCAAACGAAGACGGCTTATTGATATTGTTGCCGTATTCAAAGAAGGAAGTAGCTTTAAGCAAGGACGATTTGGATTGCGAACAGTATAATCCGGCAGATTACACGGCAAAGATAGGCTCGCCTATCGATTTGCTTGTAGTTGACCTTAAACCCAGCCTTAAACTTTCTCAAAAAATGATTAAAGTTTTGCAGGAAGAAGAAGCGCTTCTTGCGGACATTGAAGCGGGAAAAACTTTTACCGTAGCTTGTACGGGCACAAACAAAGGCGGACTTGTAGCTAAATTCGGTACTTATTCCGTATTTGTTCCCGCAAGAGAAATCCGTCCCGGATTTGTAAAAGATCTCAATAAATATGTTGGGCGCAATTTAAGACTTCGCTGTCTTGAAATAAGAAAGACGGGAAGAAAAGAAATAATCGCTTCACAGCGCGTGATCTTGCAGGAAGAACGCGACGCGAAGGAAGCTGCAAAGGCGGCAAAAGAGCAAGAATTTTTCGCAAATATTGCAGTCGGCGACGTAGTGGAAGGCAAAGTTGAAAGAACAACTTCTTTCGGCGCGTTTGTTTCGGTACGCGGTTTTGATTGCCTCGCTCACATATCAGATCTTTCGTGGGCGGGTGCGGAAAAAGTTGAAGACGTGCTTGAAATAGGTAAAACTTATCAATTTAAAGTACTGAAAGTAGACCAAAACAACAAAAAAGTTTCTATTGGCTATAAGCAACTTCAACCTCAGCCTTGGGAACTTGTTGACGGCAAATATTCTTTGGGCGACGTAGTTCACGGCAAAGTTGTACGTATCGTACCTTTCGGCGCGTTTGTGGAAGTTGAAAAAGGCGTTGACGGGTTGATTCACGTTTCCCAACTTCGCTATGAAAGGGTTGAAACCCCCAACGACGTACTTAACGTAGGCGACGAAGTGGACGCAAAGATTATTGCGCTCGATCCCGAAGCGAAGAAAATGAACCTTTCGCTTAAAGCGCTTGCGCCCGAACCCGAAAGAAAACCCCGCGCGCCCAAAGGCGAACCTTCCGAGGACGACGGCAAAAAAGCCCGCGCACCCAGAAGAGTAAGCGACGACGAACTTTCAAATTGGTCGGAAGGGAGCATAGTGGGAACTTCTCTCGGCGACATAATCGAAAACGCAAAGAAAAAGTAATTATTAATGTATTCACAGCCGACGCATAAAGCGTCGGTTTTTTTTTGTGACAAATTTTGCGCGTTGAATATTTTTTCGGTTTAGAATATTTCGCTGCGGGTTATAAAATATATGTCAGTATCAGGAGGCAGTTATGAAAAGACAGGGTAACATTAAAATTTCAAGCGAAAATATGATGCCGATCATAAAAAAATGGCTTTATTCCGACAAGGATATTTTCCTCAGGGAAATTGTCGCCAACGGCATAGACGCTATAACGAAATTAAAAAAACTTATCGCAATGGGCGAAGCGCAGGACGACGGAAAAGAGTTTTGCGTGAAAATTTCGGTTGACTCTAAAGCGAAAACCTTGACGGTTGAAGACAACGGTTTGGGAATGACCGAAGAGGAAGTTGAAAATTATATTACAAGCATAGCGTTTTCGGGCGCGTCCGACTTCCTCGAAAAGTATGAAAAGGCAGGCGGCGACGGAATAATAGGACACTTCGGACTTGGTTTTTATTCGGCGTATATGGTTTCCGAAAACGTGGAAATTTTTACCAAATCTTATAAGGACAGCCCTGCCGTGCATTGGGCTTCGGACGGAAATTCCACATATGAAATAGAAGAGTGCGACAAACAAGACCGCGGCACGCGCATTGTAATGCATATCGCGAAGGAAGAAAAAGAGTTTTTAAACGAAAACAATATACGGGACCTGATCAAAAAATACTGTTCGTTTATGCCTTACAACGTTTACCTTTCATACAAGGGCGACGGGAAGGACGCACCTTTAAATTCAACTACGCCGCTTTATGTAAAGGCGCCCAAAGATTGCAAGGACGAGGAGTATAAAAAGTTTTATACCGATACGTTTATGGATTATACGGATCCCATCTTCTGGATTCACCTGAACATGGATTATCCGTTTAAACTTAAAGGCATATTATACTTCCCCAAGGTGAGAAATAAGCTGGAACTCGAACGCGGCAAAGTTAAACTTTATTGCAACCAGGTTTTCATTGCGGATAACATAAAAGAAGTTATCCCCGAATTTCTTATGTTGCTGAACGGCGTTATCGATTGCCCCGATATTCCGCTTAACGTTTCAAGAAGTTTTCTGCAAAACGACAGTCAGGTGCGGAAAATAAGCAAGCACATAACCAAAAAGGTTGCGGATAAACTTATTTCATTGTTCAAAAACGACAGAAAAAAGTTTGAAGAATGTTGGGAAGACCTTGCCAATTTCGTAAAATTCGGTTGCATAAAGGACAACGATTTCTACGACAAGGTTAAGGACGTAATTATTTACAAAGATATCAACGGTGAATATAAAAGCATTTCCGAGCTGTTGGGCGCAGACGCGCCCGCAGAAGAGGGCGAAACCAAAACGGAGACAACTGATAAAAAAGCTGAACCTAAAACAATATATTACGTTTCGGACGAAGTTCAACAGGCGCAATACGTCAGAATGTTTAAAAACGCAAATCTGAACGCCATTTTGTGCGACAATTTTATCGATCCGCATTTTCTCAGTTTTCTCGAATATAAAACGCCCGATAAAGTTAAGTTTATGCGCATAGATTCGGACATAAACGGTGAACTTAAAGGTGAAAACGCCGAAGAAGACGCGGTTTTATGCGACATATTTAAAAACGCTTTAAACAACGATAAAATAACGATAAAAACGCAAAATCTGAAAGACGAAAGTTTGCCCGCCGTAATTACGACGGATGAATATATGCGCAGATACAGCGAAATGGGGCGCATGTACGGAATGAGCGACGGCGAACTGAATTATACGCTTATACTTAATACTTCCAATTCGTGCATAGCGAACATAAAAAATCTCGACGAAGAGAAACAGACCTTTGCGGCTAAATATGTCCATATGCTTGCGCTTTCGCTTTTCAAAAAACTTACGCCTGAAGAATTGCAGCAATTTACCGAATATAACCTTAAACTTTTGAACGGTTATCTCGGCTGAAAAATTTATAAATAACCATCCCCGCCGAAAAATTCTTTCGGCGGGGACTTTTTTTAAAATAAATTGAGGTTTTAAGCCATTTTTTTTGTTTTGCATCTTGAAAAATAAATTGAATTGTGATAGAATAAATTAGGTATGGTGAGGGGCTATGACCGAAAGACTTTTTCTCGACCGCTTTCACAGCGGCAACGAATATAAAGCCTACGAATTTTTCGGATGTCACAGAATTTCCGAAAGTAAATTCGTATTCAGGGTCTGGGCGCCGCACGCAAAGTCTGTGCGGCTTGTCGGTTCGTTTAGCGATTATAGGGAATGTCTTATGTATCCGTTAAGCGACGGCGAATGTTTTGAAATTGAAGTTTCCGCCGAACCCGGCGACGAATATTTTTACCGGATTGAAACTTTTGACAACAGATTTATAGATAAGGCTGATCCTTATGCGTTTGCTTCCTGCGTGCCGCAGTCATTTCATTCGCGCATATGCTTGCCGCCGTCCGCAGACGCGGCGGAAAGTGTAGTGCAAAAGGGGGAGCGCCCGGTAAACATTTACGAAGTTAATTTGCTTTCGTGGAAGCGCCACGGGGACAACTCGTATTATTCCTACGAAGAGCTTGAAAAAGAGCTGGTGCCTTACGTCAGCGAAATGGGCTATACGCATGTGGAATTTATGCCCGTTACCGAATTCCCTTATGACGGTTCGTGGGGATATCAGGTAACCGGTTACTTTTCCGTCACATCGCGCCTCGGTTCACCCGAAAGTTTTAAAAGCCTTGTCAACGCTTTTCATTCTGCGGGGATAAAGGTCATTCTCGATTGGGTTCCCGCGCATTTTCCGAAAGACGAATGGGGGCTGTATGAATTTGACGGCCGGCCGCTTTACGAATGTCCCCTTTGGGAACAGATGGAACACAGCGGTTGGGGAACGCGCAAATTCGATTTCGGCAGGGCGGAAGTGCAAAGTTTTTTGCTTTCTTCGGCGGCTTTCTTTATAGAAAGGTATTCCGTTGACGGGCTCCGCGTAGACGCCGTGGCTTCAATTCTCTATCTCGATTACGATAAAAAATGGGGTGAGTGGACCCCCAACAAATTCGGCGACAACAGAAATTTAGAGGCAATAGATTTTATCCGCAAATTCAATTCCGTTATCAAACGCGCCTATCCCTCGGCAATAACCATTGCAGAAGAGTCTACAACTTACGGCGGCGTAACAAAAGCCGTGGAAGAAGGCGGGCTTGGGTTCGATTACAAATGGAATATGGGTTGGATGAACGATACGCTGTTTTATTGCCGACAGGACCCTTATTTCAGAAATCATCATCACGGCAAAATAACTTTTTCCATGATGTACGCCTTTTCCGAAAAATTTATATTGCCGCTTTCCCACGACGAAGTTGTTCACGTAAAAGGTTCAATTGTAAATAAAATGCCCGGGGAATACGCGGATAAGTTCGCAGGGGAACGCATTTTATTGGGTTATATGTATGCACACCCGGGGAAAAAACTGAATTTTATGGGCTATGAATTTGCCCAATTCAGCGAATGGGACTATAGGCGCGGCATTGAATTCGATTTAAAACAATACGAACTGCACGCAAAGATGACGGAGTACGTTAAATCGTTGAATTTCTTCTATGCCTCAACGCCGTCTCTGTATGAAATCGAAAACGACTGGAAAGGCTTTGAATGGCTTGTCGTGGACGATAAATTCAATAATTTGCTTGCTTTCAACAGATATTCGTCCAACGGCGATACGCTTACGGCGGTAATCAATTTTTCGGGCGCAGACCTTAAAGCGTATACTTTCGGCACGCCGAAAGGGGTGTACAGGCTTGTGTTCAACTCCGACGAAAAAATTTACGGCGGCGCAGGAAAGATAAGGCGCAAAGTTTTTAAAACGGTGAAACAGCCAAGTCACGGCAAAGATTATTCATTGATAATGGATATTCCCAAACTGACTTGTATGTATTTAATCAAACAAAAATAAAATTAATGGGGGATTTAGCAATGCTAAGAAAAAAAGAGTGCGTAGCAATGTTGCTTGCCGGCGGACAAGGTTCAAGACTTTACGCTTTGACAAGCAATATAGCAAAGCCCGCTGTTTCGTTCGGCGCGAAGTACAGAATAATCGACTTCCCGCTGTCGAACTGCATCAATTCCGGAATAGATACCGTCGGTGTTCTCACCCAGTATCAGCCTCTCGTGCTTAACGAGTACGTAGGCAACGGACAGCCTTGGGATCTGGACAGAACGTTCGGAGGCGTCCATATCCTTTCGCCTTATGAAGCGAAGAAAGATACTTCGTGGTATAAAGGCACGGCAAACGCGATTTATCAGAATATCAGGTTCATGAAGATGTACGACCCGGAATACGTGCTTATTCTTTCCGGCGACCACATCTACAAGATGGACTACGATAAGATGCTTGCCGCCCACAAGGAATCGCACGCGGATTGTACCATAGCGTGTATGGAAGTGCCTCTCAAGGAGGCGTCCCGCTTCGGTATTCTCAACACCAATCCCGACGGCACGATATACGAATTTGAAGAAAAACCCGCAAAACCCAAAAGCAATCTCGCTTCCATGGGTATCTATATTTTCACGGCTTCAAAACTTTTCAAATACCTTGAAATGGACGAAGCCGATCCCAATTCCGAAAAAGATTTCGGTAAAAACATTCTTCCCACAATGCTTAACGCCGGTGAAAAGATGTATTCTTACCGCTTCGAGGGCTATTGGAAGGACGTAGGAACGATAAGCTCCCTTTGGGAAGCGAATATGGATTTGCTGGGCGTTGTTCCCAATTTTGAATTGCAGGACAGCCAGCACGTAATCCATTCAAGAAGTCCGCTTGCGCCCCCCGCATACGTAGAGGGCGAAATTGTCAACTCTATCGTGGCAACAGGTTGCGAAGTGGGCGGCAAAATCGTAAATTCGGTTATAGGTACAAATTGCGTAATAGAAAAGGGCGCGGAAGTTGTTGACAGCGTGTTGATGGGCAATATCACCGTCAAAGCGGGCGCAAAAATCAATTACGCCATAGTGGACGAGGACGTAACGGTCGGCGAGAAAGCTACAATAGGCGCTCCGCGTGAAGAGGCCGTTAAACTTGAAAGCAAAACATCCGGTATCGCCGTACTCGGCAGGGGCATAACCGTAAGCAAAAACGGAACTGTTCCCGCAGGCGAAATCGTGGATAAAAATGTGTAAGGAGGAATAGGAAAATGGCATCAACCGTTGGCGTAATATTTTCAAGCATTAACGAAGAAAACGTACCCGAACTTACAAGCGTAAGATCGATAGGTTCCATTCCCTACGGCGGCAGATATCGTCTTGTTGATTTTGTGCTTTCCAACATGGTCAACTCGCACATAACCACCGTGGGTATGATTACAAAAAACAATTATCAGTCGCTTATGGATCACCTCGGTTCCGGCAAAAGCTGGGATCTTGCAAGAAAGGAAGGCGGGCTTATCCTTTTGCCTCCTTACAGCGACGAAACCGAAACTTTATATAAAAGTCGTCTTGAAGCGTTGAAAGGCGCAATGTCGTTCCTTCGCAAAGCAAAGGAAGACTATGTAGTTTTGGCGGACAGCGACGCTATCTACAAGCTCGACTATAATAAAGTAATCGAATATCATGAAAAGAACAACGCGGATATTACGCTTGTTTATCATGAACACGAACTTAAAAAATCCCATTACTACATTACGTTTGAAACGGATAAGGACGGCAGGATAAATGCCGTTGAAGTTAATCCCCAATCAAGCGGTATAAAGAAAAACTACATAAACGTTATGGTAGCGCGCACGTCTTACCTCATAAGGCTTATACAAAACGCCATCCAGAACGGCTATACAAGTTTTGCAAAGGATATTTTAACCCCCGGCACAAAGACGATGAAACTTTACGGCTATAAGCTGGAGGGGTATTATGCGAATATTGATTCCCTGGTGGCTTATTTCAACGCCAATACCGATTTGCTTGATAAAAAGGTAAGGGACGAAATTTTCGGTGAACGCGACGTTTATACCAAAGTTAATGACAGCGCGCCCGCCAAATTTACCGCAGACGCCTGCGTTAAAAATTCGCTTATATCCGACGGCTGCCTTATAGAAGGCACCGTAGAAAACAGCGTTCTTTTCCGCGGCGTTAAAGTAGGAAAGGGCACTGTAATCAAAAACTGCATATTGATGTCCGAAAATATGGTAGGCGAAAATTGCAACCTTTCGTATGTCGTAAGCGATAAGGATACGATTATCCGCGACGGCAGGGTGCTTGCCGGTTGCGAAGTTAAACCTTACTTCATCAACAAAGGTTCGCTTATCTGATAATTTTAGAGGGGGATAAAAATGGCAAAAACAACAACTAAAACTACAAAGGTAGCTACGGCAAAAACAGAAAAAAAGGTTGAAAAACCCGCCGTGAAAAAAAAGATACTGTTTGTCGCTTCCGAATCGACTCCGTTTATCGCCACAGGCGGGCTTGCGGAAGTTATCGGTTCGCTTTCAAAAGCGTTGGCGGCAACGGGCAGGTTTGACGTAAGAGTGGTTATTCCGTTGTTCTCCGACATAAAGAAGGAATACAGGGATCAGTTCACTTATCTCGGCAACCTTTACGTTCATCTTGCATGGCGTAATCAATACTGCGGTATATTCACGTATGTAAAAGACGGAGTTACCTTCTATTTTATCGATAACGAATTTTATTTCAAACGCCCCGGTTGCTACGGGTATTACGACGACGGCGAAAGGTTTGCGTTCTTTTCGAGAAGCGTTCTCGAAATAATGCCTTTTCTCAATTTCTACCCCGACGTAATGCATTGTCACGACTGGCAGGCGGCGCTTGCGGCTATATACCTTAAAACAAATTATTGTTTCAGGGAAGAGTATCAGTTTATCCGCGCATTGTTCACCATTCATAATATAGAATATCAAGGGCAGTATTCTCTCGATTTACTCAGCGATTTGTTTGACATTTACGGCAAATATCAATATCTTGTAGAATACAACAATTCGATAAATCTTATGAAAGGCGCGATAGAGTGCTGCGAAAGATTTTCAACGGTAAGCCCCAAGTACGCCGAAGAAATAAAGGATCCGTACTACGCGCACGGGCTAGACCCGATTATACGCAACAACGCCTTTAAACTTACGGGCATACTCAACGGCATAGACGACGTAGGTTATAACTGCGAATTGGATAAACATCTGTATGCAAACTACACGCCGGATGATTTTTCCAACAAAGCGGTATGCAAACGCGAGTTGCAAAAACTTTTGGGTTTACCCGAAAAAACGGATACGCCGATAATTTCTATGGTTTCGCGTCTGGTATCCCATAAAGGGCTGGACCTTGTTACCAATGTTATCGAAGAAATTCTTCAGGATGACGTTCAAATTGTCATTTTGGGTACGGGCGACGCGCATTTTGAAGGTTTCTTCACCGATTTGGCAAAGAAATATCCCGATAAGTTAAGCGCAAACATTGTGTTTAACGGCGACTTATCGAGGAAGATATATTCTGGTTCGGATATATTCCTTATGCCTTCCAAATCAGAACCTTGCGGGCTTTCCCAGATGATCGCTTGCCGTTACGGCACGGTTCCCATCGTCAGGGAAACGGGCGGACTGTATGACAGCATTAAGCCGCTTGTAAACGGATATACTTTCTCCAATTACAACGCGCACGATATGATGTATGTCGTAAGGGAAGCTATCGCAAATTATAAAAACAAGGAAGAGTGGAAAAAACTTATGTACAGGGCGGCTACAACCGATTTCAGTTGGAGCCATTCGGCAAAGGATTATGAAGCTCTCTATCTTGATATGCTTAAATAATTTTACCAACAGGAGATTTTAATGAGCAACACCGTTGTTACCGAAAAAGAAGTCAAGGATTTAATCAAGGGTAAACTCGCCAGATATTTCGGCGTAATGCCCACCGAGGCTACCAAGGACCAGATTTACAAAGCAGTAGTTATGTCCGTACGCGATATATTGCTTGAAAAACGGTTACAGTTTCATAAACGTGTTAAGGCGAAGCGTGCAAAGAGGGTTTATTACCTCTGTATGGAATTTTTACTCGGCCGCTCGCTTAAAAACAGTCTTTACAACCTCAGCGCAACGTCAGTATTTGAAAAAGCGGTTTCGTCATACGGCGTAACCCTTGAGGATTTGTATGAATCCGAACCGGACGCCGGATTAGGTAACGGCGGATTAGGCAGGCTTGCGGCATGTTTTCTTGACGCGCTTGCAACCGGCAACTACCCCGCAATGGGTTATTCGTTGAGATACGAATACGGACTTTTCAAACAGAAGATAGTTGACGGCTGGCAGATGGAACTGCCCGACGATTGGCTTCCCGGCGGCGAGGCGTGGTTGACTCAAAGGACGGATAAATCGTTTATCGTCAGGTTCAACGGACAAATCGACGAGCGTTGGACGGAAAACGGGCTTGAAACGACATATGTAAATTGCAGTGAAATAGAAGCTGTGGCTTACGATATGATGGTTTCGGGTAAAAACAGCGAAGCCGTGTCGGTTTTA
Organism: uncultured Clostridia bacterium; assembly: GCA_947627575.1. GTDB lineage: Bacteria > Bacillota > Clostridia > Christensenellales > Borkfalkiaceae > Coproplasma. The sequence goes on along the minus strand of CANQWN010000001.1, from coordinate 268,079 downwards.
AGGCTTTGGAAAGCTAAACCCGTGCAGGACTTCAATATGAAGTTATTCTCTCAAGGCGAATACTATAAAGCCATGAGCGAGGATAACGACGCCGACTTGCTTACAAAGGTGCTTTATCCCGCGGATAATCATATAGCGGGTAAATCACTGCGCCTCAAACAGCAGTATTTCCTGTGTTCGGCTTCTATCCAGAACATTATTTCGGATCACAGACACAGATACGGCAATCTCAGCGATTTGCCTAAACTTGCCGCAATTCACTTAAACGATACGCATCCCGCAATGGCTATTCCCGAACTTATGCGCATACTTATCGACGAGTATTTTTATAAGTGGGAAGAGGCGTGGGCAATCACGACGGCAACTTGCGCGTATACTAATCATACCGTGCTTGCCGAAGCGCTTGAAACCTGGTCTGAAGAGCTGATTGCAAGGACTATCCCCAGAATACATTCCATAATCAAGGAAATCAACAGAAGATTCTGCGAGGAATTATGGAATAAATATCCGGGCGAATGGTCAAAAATCTCGAGAATGTCGATTATCGAACACGACAGGATCAAAATGGCTAATCTCTGCGTATACGGAAGCCATAGCGTAAACGGCGTTTCGGCGCTGCACAGCAAAATCATTCGCGAATCCGTATTTAAGGATTTCTATGATTATACACCGGAAAAATTCACCAACGTAACTAACGGCATAGCGCATAGACGTTGGTTGAATCAATCCAATCCCGAACTTTCGGCATTGTTATGCGAGTGTATAGGCGACGAATTTGTTCTTCACGGCGAAAAACTTGCCGATTTTGCCAAATACGAAAACGATGAAAGCGTTTTAAAACGCCTCGGTGAAATCAAGCAAATCAAAAAACGCCAGTTTGCCGAATATGCAAAGAAGAAGCAGGGTGTGATAATCAATCCCGATACGCTTTTCGACGTACAGGCAAAACGTCTGCACGAATACAAACGCCAGCTTTTAAATGTGCTTAATATAATCGATTCTTATCTCGATTTGTTGGATAATCCGGAAGCAAATGTCGTACCTAAAACTTATATCTTCGGCGCAAAAGCCGCGCCGGGGTACGATATGGCAAAAAGGATCATCAAACTTATAAACTATCTTGCCGAGGACATAAAACAAAATCCCAAAATCAACGAAAAGTTAAGCGTTGTTTACATGGAAGATTACAATGTAACAATGTCCGAAAAACTTATGCCCGCGTCTGAAATTTCCGAACAGATTTCGCTGGCTGGCAAAGAGGCAAGCGGCACCGGCAATATGAAATTTATGATTAACGGCGCGCTTACCATAGGCACGTTAGACGGTGCGAACGTTGAGATGGCGGAAGCGGTAGGCGAAGATAATATCTTTATATTCGGTCTCAAATCCAATGAGGTTGACGATATCTGGCGTTCAGGTTATTCTTCAAGTAAATATTACAACGATTCCCCCAAATTGAGAAGAATAATCGAAGCGTTGATAATAGGGTTTAACGGTCAATCGTTCGCCGATATGGCAAATTATCTGTTGACTGATTCGCCTGTTGCGGACCCTTATATGTGTATGGCGGATTTCGGCGACTACAACAAGACGCAGCATCACATTTCGGACTTGTATGCCGCAGATAAAATTGCATGGAACCGTAAATCGTTGCACAATATCGCTTCGGCGGGTATTTTCGCGGCGGACAGAAGTATAGCGGAATATGCAACCAATATCTGGAACCTGAAATCATTGAAAAACGATAAATAAACAAAATGGCGGTATAAAAACCGCCCTTTAAATTAAAAGCAGCCGCATTATAAGCGGCTGCTTTTATCTTATATTACGCATCAAGCCTACAACTTTGCCCAAAATTACCACGTTATCGAAAACAAAATCTTCCATATCGTCGTTTTCGGGATGAAGAATTATCTTATTCCCGCGACGGAAAAACCTTTTAACCGTTGCGCTGTCGTCAACCAAAGCAACCACAATATCGCCGTTATTGGCAGTTTGCTGTTTTTTTACAACAATCTTATCGCCGTCGTACATTCCTATATTTATCATAGAAGAACCGCGGACGTTAAGCATAAATAAATCTTCCCCGGAGAAAAAATCACCCGGAAGCGCATAAACGCCCTCGTAATTTTCGGTTGCAAAAATAGGGGTGCCCGCGGCTACTGTTCCTATAAGTGGAACCGAAACGGTGCTTTGGTTTAACGAAACCGCCCGCTTTTTATATCCGGCTTTATTGATAAGTCCCCGTTCGGATAGCTTATTAAGATATGTAAAAGCCGTCGCCGTAGACTTTATGGAACAATTTTTACATATTTCGCGCACAGACGGCGCGTAGCCGTTTTCGCCTATAAATTTTTGAATGAAAGCATATATCGCTTCGCTTTTATCAGCACTTTTTCTCATAAAACTACCTTAAATTGATTATAGCACATTCTTTTTAAAAAATCAAACAAATGTTTGATAAAAATTATTGTAATAAATCATTTTTTATGCTATAATAAGCAGGAAGGGAGGCATGTAATATGGAAAGTCAGAAATGCGTGCTTTACGACAGAGACTGTATAGGCTGTCTTGAATGTGAAACCTGCGACCTTGATCCAAATAAAATTTGCGACAACTGCGGGAAATGTCTTGATATCAAAGACGACGCTGTGATTAAAATCGATAAAATAATAATAAATGATAAATAAATAACGCCGCAAATCTGCGGCGTTATTTTAATTTTCGTCATCATCTGGTTTCAATTTAACTTTGCCTACAACGGCGCGGCGATTATCGTCGGATATGGCGGCGTAATGTTTTCGCGTCGTATTTACGTCTTTGTGCCCCAAAACATCGGCAACAATATAAATATCGCCTGTGGCTTTATACAGTGCTGTGCCGTATGTGGAACGCAGTTTATGCGGTGAAATTTTTTTGAGAGGGGAGACTATCTTCGCGTATTTTTTTACTAAATTTTCAACCGCGCGGACGGTAATTCTGCCGCTTTTATTTGAAACAAACAGGGCGTTCGGTTCTTTACATTCCGTTTCGTTCAATTCCTTGTATTCAAGATAGCGTTGAAGGGCGGCGGCAACGTCCTCATCGAAATAGAGTATGGCTTTGCTTCCGCCTTTTCTTGTAACTACAAAGGAATTGTCTTTAAAATTCAAATCTTCGTTATTCAGCCCCACAAGCTCGCTTATACGTATCCCCGTACCGAGAAAAAGCATCAAAATAGCGGTATCCCGAACTTTATTTTTCTCGTGATAAGCCATTTGGTGCGAGGTCAGCCCGGCGCCGCTTTCCGCCGTGTCAATAATGTTGTAAACCTCGTCAGAATCAAGCCTGATAATGGGCTTTTCATGCAGCTTCGGCGTTGCAACTTTGGCGGAATTATCTACCGAAATATAACCTTTATTGAAAAAATACTTAAACATTGCGCGGACGGAAGATAATTTGCGCGCTTTTGCACGGTCGTTGCAGGTATGAATTTTTCCGTCATAATTATAGTGGGAGAGGAAACCGAGAAAATATTCGATATCGTTGCTTGTAACCTGGTTTAAATCGTCCAGCGTGAAATCCTTAACGTCTTTCCCGCGGAATTTGCGTTCTTTAAGAAAGAAAAAGAAAATCTTTAAATCATGAGCGTAATTTAGGCGGGTGAGAGTAGAGGTTTGGCTGTCGATGCCCAGAAAATAGTCGTAGCAGAAAGCAGGTAAATCGTTTTCAAGCAACTTCTCAATCGCAACAATATTTTTATTATTTCTCTGTGTGTAGTAATCTGCCATAATTCAATTATAGAACAAATGTGCCTTTAAGTCAAAATTTTGCGGTGACAAAAAAAGATATTTTTTTGCAAAAATAAATCCCCGCCAGAACAGTGCAGGGGGAATTTTACCTCTTATTTTATTTGAATGGTGGTAGTAATAAAAACGTCAATCACTTCGTAAAACACAGCTTTTACGAACAATAAGGGGTATTTTAAGGCAAATAATAGGGTAAATAATCAAAATTTCGCCGCAAATGCTTTAATTCCAAAAAACTGATTAAATATGTTTATCCGACGGTAAAAAGCGTTTATCGGGCGTTTTAATTGGTTTTATAACTATTATGTCACGCATAACAAGCGTTTAAAGTGTGCGTAAATAACGTATTTCTTTGTCTGTTAGCGTTCTGTACGCGCCGCGGTCAAGTCCGCGCAAAGTTATTTCGCCGATTTTTATTCTTTTAAGCAAAATAACGTTTTTGCCGATTGCTTCAAACATTTTTCTTATTTCGCGGTTTTTGCCTTCAGTAATTGTTATATGTATTTTAGTGTAAAGTTTGTTTGTTTCTACGATATGCGCTTTACACTTTTTTGTAACGTAACCGTCGATTTCTATTCCGCTGCGTATAGGATTTAAATCGCTTTCGGTTAAAGTTCCTTCGATTTTTACCAGATAAGTTTTTGGTATTTCATTTGACGGGTGGGTTAAATGTTGCGCCAATTCGCCGTCGGTAGTTAAAATAAGCAGTCCTTCGCTGTCGTAATCAAGCCTTCCGACGGGATAAATCCTTCCTACGTCCCCGGGCAACAAATCAGGCACGGTTTTTCTGCCTTTTTCGTCCGAAACGCTGCAAATATAGCCTTTTGGCTTGTTTATTATATAATATTCGTTCTTTTGAACTGAAATTATTTTGCCGTCAATTTCAACGCGGTCGTCGCCGCAAATTTCCATACCGATCACCGCTTTTTTACCGTTTACGGTGATTTTACCGTCCTCTATAAGTTTATCGCATCCACGGCGGGACGCTATTCCGCAAGCCGCAAGATATTTATTTATTCTCATAATTATATACTATATAAATCGGTACAAAAAATCAAGTTATTTTCGTCGTAAATTTCAAGTTCGGCTACGTGCAAACCGTTTTCGTTTGTATAAGGCGATTTATCTTCGATCACTCTGTAATCTATCTTTTTACCCTTTTCAACTACAAATTTACAGTTTTTTGAGGTTCTGCATTGTACTATGCCAGACATAAACACTGTGTTTTTGTCTATTTCTACCAACTTATATTTATCAAAACACTCATCTAAAATTTTTTTGCTTCTCTCATACATGTCATAACAATCAAGCACAACGCACACAACGTCCATTCCGTCTCTTTCCGCAGACGAAACAAGGCACCTGCCTGCTTTCAGCGTATACCCCGTTTTCACCCCGTTTGCGCCTTCATAACTTGTAAGCAACTTATTTTTGTTGGTGTAATTTCTGAACTTACCGCGATAATTTACAGTTGAAACAATTTCCCTGAACTTTTCGTTGTTCATTGCATGGCAGGCAATTTTGCATAGATCTTCCGCAGTTGTGTAATGATTTTCGTCAGGCAGTCCGTGCGGATTGATAAAATTGGTATTTACCGCCCCGTATTCTTTTGCCCTCTCATTCATAACTTTTGTAAAATTTTCAATCGAGCCGCTGTGATGTATAGCCAGCGCGCAGGCAGCGTCGTTTCCCGAACGCAACATAAGCCCGTACAGCAAATCGCGCACGTCGATTTTTTCGCCCTCTTTCAGATATATGCTTGAACCCTCCGTTCCTACGGCTTGCGGCGGCGTAATAAGCTCTTCGTCAAGGTCGCAATCCTCTATTATGATTATTGCCGTCATTATTTTCGTAGTGCTTGCCATAGGCAATTTAACGTCCGGATTTTTTTGCAAAAGAACTTTCCCCGTCGAAAGTTCCATGGCAATTTCCGCCCGTGCGTCGGCATAGGCGGAATGTCCGTATGAATATAAACCTATGGAAACCAAAATTAAGGCGCATACAGCCAAAGTAAATTTACGCATTATCCTGAATTTTGTGTACCAATTCTCCCGTTTTGTCTATTAAAGTATCCAATGCGCCTTCGTCCATCTTCAATAATCTGCAACCGTTGCCCTCGTCAACCAAAAAACCCTTCGGTTTAACGGTGATTACCGTTCCGTTACCGCCTGCAAGTTTAAAACCGTCGGCTTCCTTAAAGGTTTTAACGTCGCCGTATTCTCCGCCGCCGCTGAGGTTAACAACCGTCACGGACGAAAGCGGAATCACCTGTGCGCCGCTTACGGTTATTATGGATTTGCCTATAACCGTATCCGCGTCTGCAACCTTGTCTATCGATATTGCCGGTTGTTTAAATTCATTGTCTTTGTTGTTTTTTTTAAGTTTTGAGTTCATTTAACTTCTCCGTCAAAATTATTAAAAGTATTTTTGCCACTACAAATAAATTAAGTATTGTAACCGCTTTTGCATAATAACGTATGTCGCCGTGTTCGTAGTTCATTACGGTGTAATTTCTCAATTTTGCATAGTGGTCGTTTATCTGTATAAACTTGTATATCGCGTTGCTTAATGCGTTTTGCCCCAAAGCCACATAAGCGTTGCTTTCGTTTTTCATGCCGATATCGGATAGCTGGACGATTTTATAAATGCACAGCGAATTAAAAATTTTGTACAGACTTTTTTTGATAACGTCCGTATTCATTTTTTTGTTTTTACCGTTTATCTGCATTTCCGTAGGTTTATTTTTTACGGTGTTTACATTGTAAAAACGTATTATTCTGTAAGCGGCAACATTCAGATTTGCGTATTTCTCGCTCGTATTTATATACACGTAATTGAAAATGTGTACGGGAAAAATAAAAACGGCAAATCCGATTGCAGCCAGATACACAAACAAATCGTTCACGCTATTATTATTTGTAATTCAACTTCTAATATACAAAAAAACCGCCCGTCAAGGGCGGAATTTGTTTTTTAAGTAATTTTAATTATATCGTCGTCGGGCGAGATGAAATCAGGCAGTTCATAGCCGTCTTCGGTAACTTTCGGTTCAGGTTTTTCTTTCTTTTCAGACGGCGTTTCCTGCGGCGCTTCCTCTTCTACGTATTCTTCTTTCTTGTAAAGATAATTAGAATCTTCCTCATCTTCCGCGTTTAAACCGTTTAAAGTTGCAAACTGTTCCATAAGTTCGTCGTAGCTGGGCAATTCTTCCAAAGAATTAAGTTTAAACCGTTTTAAAAAATCGTCGGTTGTGGCGTACAGGATGGGTTTACCTATCGCGTCCTTTCTTCCGCAAGCGTAAATCATCTGTAATTCAAGCAAAGTATGTATGGCGTAATCGCAACTTACCTGCCTTATTTCTTCCAATTCGCCTTTTGTGACGGGCTGTTTATAAGCTATTATCGCCAGACATTCAAGAATTGTTTTAGTCAATTCCTTTTCTTTTATCGGCGTAAGAACGGCAGAAACCTGTTCTTTGCAGTTGGGATTTGTAGCAAACTGCAATTTGCCGTTGAAAGACAAAAGCTGTATCCCCCTGTCCTCGGAATAAAGTTGTTTCAACTCGTCAACTGCGCTGTTCACTTCTTTAAGCGTGCAACCCAATTTTTCCACTATGTATTTTACGGGTACGGGTTCGCCGGAAGCAAAAACTATTGCTTCAATCACTTTCTTCAAGGTTTCCACTTGTAATTTCCTCTATTTTCTTTTCCGGATTGATTTTTATATTTATTTCCGTGAAATTTTCTTCCTGTTCCACGGTTATGTATTGATTTTTAAGCATTTCAAGCAACGCCTGAAAAGTTGTTATTATTTCGTTGCGGGAAAACCTGACAAACAAAGAACTGAATTTAACTTCTTTTTTATCTATAAGCCTGTCCCTTATATATAAAACCTTTTCCTCGACGGTATGTTCGTCTTTGGGAATTTCTTTAAAGTTATCCTTTTCGCGTTGCAGGCTTTCGTTTCTTATAAGAAGTTTCCCGAACGCTTCCAACAGCGCATGAATATTGAAATCGGTGTATACAATTTTAACTTTGCTGAAATCTGTGTCCGGGCTTTTAAAATAATAACCTATTGTTTCCAAATCGCGCATTTTGGGCGTCTGTTCCTTGATAAGTTCAAGTTCACGCTGGCGTAGCTGTTCGATAAACGCCTGCTTCTCTTCTTCTGCTCCGCCCATTTCTTCGCCGGCAACTTCCACAGGCGGCAAAAGACTTTTAGACTTTATATATATAATCTGCGCGGCTATCGTTATATACTCCGTCTCCTTGTCCAAATCGCGGCTGGGCTGCGTTTTCATATATTCTATATAGTCCAAAAACTGTTCGGTAACCTGCGAAACAAATATATCTTCTATCCTGATTTTCGAAATGTTGATTAAATGCAACAATAAATCAAGCGGACCTTCAAAATCGTCCAGCACAGTATTATAATCAACTTCGGATTCAAAATTATCGTAATTTTGCGCCATCAAATTACCTCCCGCCTATAAATCAGTTGATTATCAGATCCCAAAGCCCGTGGATGGGAAATCCCAAAATGTCGATTGCAAAGCGCCTGACATATCCGAGAATATCAAAATATCTTGCAAGCTGCAATGACGTATATCTTACCAGCAAACTGCAAAGAAAACTTTCTATAATCAAAATTATTAAGATATAATAGCCGTAATTTTTAAGAAAACGTTGTACGGGGTTTACCTGCCTCGTAAGCGATTCAACTACCCTGAATCCGTCCAGCGGATAAAACGGCAACAGATTGAAAACTACTACGCTTAACCCGAAAGCGTAAACGTAATAAAATATGTTTTCAAAAAAATCTACGATATAACGCACCGCCGCATGGGAATTCAAAAACGCGGCGTTTGGCAAATCGATAAAATGCAGTATTACCAAAAACAGCGGATACGCCAAAAACGCTATGATATAATTTACCGTTACGCCGGCTATAGCCGTCCCGAACATCCCTTTCCTGAAATTTTTGAAATTTGAGGGATTTACGGGCACGGGTTTAGCCCAACCGAACCCGACAAGAACGCAAGTTACGTAGCCTACGGGATCGAGATGCCTGATCGGGTTAAGCGTAAGTCTGCCGCAAGCCTTTGCGGTTCCGTCGCCGCTTTTATAGGCAATAAACGCATGCGCAAATTCGTGCGGGGTAAATATAAGCAATACCGCTACCGCCGCGGCAAGATAACCTACTGCACTATCTATCATTCTTTACCAACCTGTCGGGAATTACGTCGTTCCTTGTCAGATCTTCATAATTTTGAGGCTTTATTATGTATTCTGCCTTACCTTCGTTTACCAATACGGCGGGCGGAATAAAATTTCGGTTGTAATTGCTTGCCATAGAATAATTGTATGCGCCGGTGGTAAGCACGGCAAGAATATCCCCGCTGTTCACTTCCGGCAACGGCACGTCAACGGCAATAAGATCGCCGCTTTCGCAACATTTTCCCGCTATACTAACTTTTTGCGTACACTCGGCGTCCGCTCTGTCCGCAACAATTACCGTATATTTGGATTGATACAGCGCATAGCGCGGGTTTTCAAACATACCGCCGTCTATCGCAACATATTTTCTTACGCCGGGAATATCTTTTATTGCCCCCACGGTGTAAAGCGTTATCCCCGCTTCACCCACTATCGAACGTCCGGGTTCGATAACGAGGAAAGGCTGTTTCAGCGCATACTTTTCCGCTTTATCTTTTATCTCATCGATCACGCATTGCATATAGCCGTAGTAATCTTCAAGTTGCAGTTTGGGATCTTCATCGTTATACCAAACGCCGAAACCGCCGCCCAAATTAAGTATTTCAGCTTCATATCCAAGTTTTTGCTTGATTTCACAGATAAAATCCATCAATTTGCCCGCCGCTATTACAAACGACTGCTTTTCAAAGATTTGTGAACCGATATGGCAATGATAGCCCTTAAAATCAAGATTTTTAAGTCCTAACAGATGGCGCGTAATTTCTTCGGCAGAGCCGTCGGCTATGGAAAAACCGAATTTGCTATCCGTTCTTGCAGTCTGCACATATGCGTGCGTATGCGCTTCCACGCCCGGATTTATACGCGCTATAACGCGCTGTTTTATCCCCGCCGCGGCGGCTAAATTATCGAGAATTTCGGCTTCGCGAAAGGAATCGACTACAATAACGCCTACGCCGCTTTTTACGGCAAATTCCAGCTCGTATTCAAGTTTGTTATTTCCGTGCATATAGATTTTGTCCGCAGGGAATCCGGCTTGTAAAGCGGTATAAAGTTCCCCGCCCGAAACTACGTCTACACCTATATTTTCACTTTTTGCAATTGCATAGACAGCCTTACACGAAAAGGCTTTGGAAGCGTATAAAACAAGCCCGTTACCGCCGTAAAGCCGAGAAATAGCGTTACGATATACGCGCATCATATCTCTTATGTGTTTTTCGTCGAATACGTAAAGCGGCGTGCCGAATTTTTTCGCCAATTCTACGGCGTCCGCCCCACCTATCTGCAATCTTCCCGCGGCGTTTATTTTCAATGTGTCTCTTGTGTTCATATATCCAACCTGTTTAAATATTATATCAAAACGTATGCGGATAGTCAAATAAAAAGGCGCCCGCATAATTTGCGAACGCCCGTTAAATATTACGTTAAATCAAATTGCCCAATCTTCCGCAACATCTTTGAAATTATCTGCAAAGCCCGCTTTTTTTACATCTTCGGCGCACACAAGGTCGATTGTGTCATATAAAACGCCGTCCTTGTAAACTTCAATCGCCCCCGCGCGCTGTCCGCATGCAACAGGCGCTTTAAGTTTGTATGATATAACGTTGAATGTTATATCGGGCGATTTGTCGGCAGAACTGAAAACATAACAGTTCCTTTCCGGCTTTACTGCCGCACCGTCTTTCTTTCCGCCTATAACTTTAAATTCGTCGTTAAGCGTAACGTTTTTATCAAGTACTATCCTGTTCTTATAATTTGCAAAGCCGTAATCAAACATTTTTATCGTGGAAGCAAATCTGTTGTCGCTTGAATTTGCGCCGAGCACTACAGATACAAAGCGCAGGTTATCCTTAACGGCAGTTGCCGCAAGGCAGAACCCTGCGTCGTTGGTAAATCCCGTTTTGCCGCCGTCGCAGAACTTATATTTTCTTATCAATTTGTTTGTATTTGTCATAGTCGTCGTTCTATCGTCGGGATGCACGAAATCTTCCAACCATATTTTGCTGTATTTAAAATAACTTTCGTGCGAAATGAGATTTCTGAACATAAGGGCAACGTCCTTTGCGCAGGAATACTGCCCTTCCCCGGGTAATCCCGTGCAATTGACAAACAACGTATTGGCACAGCCCAAATCTTCGGCTTTTTTGTTCATTTGGGCTACAAATTGCTCTTCACTGCCGCACACAGCCTCCGACATAGCTACGCAACTGTCGTTTGCGGAACATACAACAATGCTTTTAAGCAGTTGGTCAACAGTATATTCGCAACCGCTTTGCAAAAATATCTGCGAACCGCCCATACCGGAAGCCCTGTCGCTTACCGTAATTTTTTCATCCGTGGCAATTTTGCCCTGTTCTACGGCGTCAAGGCACAATGTAAGCGTCATAACCTTGCACACGCTTGCTATCGGCATCCTTTCGTTTTCGTTCAGCGAATATACGCACTCGCCCGAATTGTAATCGATAAGATACGCCGACTTGCATCCTTCCGTAAGTTCAGGCGCTTCAACGTCTGCCGCAACGGCGCCCGTGCCTAAAAAACAGGCGGAAACCAATAATGAAATCAACTTATTCATACAATTATTATGTATTAAAAAAAATCGATTATACTATGATTATCACCACGCGGAAAATTATGTTCACAAGCAACAGCATAATAATTGTATTTACAAGCGCAAAAATCGCGGGTAAAAAATAGATAAGTTTATTTGTTCCCTTTCTGCAATTGGATACGGCAAAACAGAGCAATATCGAAATCAGCGAAACAGGCAAAAAAACAAGCAACGCAACAAAAATTCCGCCCAACGCGCCTACGGCAATCAGTATTAACAGGTACGCCGTAACAAACAGCCCTCTTATATAGATAAGTATAAGCGAAAGATATTTTATTCCTGTGCAATATGCCAACAAAAATACCGCGTATAAGTAAATAAGTTCTGTAATAAGATGAGAAAACAGTAATTTCCCGTTTTTAAAGTTAAACACGTAAAAAATATAATCTTGCGCGTAATTTTTGAAATAACTGTTAATTCCGGCAACTTTATAAAGTACTATGCCAGATATAATAGCACAAATTACAGTTATTATTAAGGCAAAAAAATACTTTTTTTCGCATTTGAATACGTTAAAAGACAAATTCTTCATATACAATTATATGAGGAATTTTTTGCTAATATGAACCCAGCATTTTATCGAGGCTTATCCCGTATCCCCTCGTAGGATCGTTTACGAACACGTGGGTTACCGCCCCTATCAATTTCCCGTTTTGTACAATGGGACTACCGCTCATTCCCTGAACTATTCCGCCCGATTTATCAAGCAGCCTGTCGTCGTCTATTTTTATTACGTAATTTCTATTGTCCTTGTTTGTTTTATCAACTTTAACTATTGATATTTCGTATTTTTCCGGCGTGTTTCCGTATATTGTGGAATAAATGCACGCCTTCCCTATTTTTACGTCGTCTGCCTTGCCCTTCTCTATGCGGGTTAGTTTTTCCGTACTGAAATCTTCATTAAGATTCCCGTATATCCCGCAGGGGCAATTGTAACAACTGTCGCCTATAATCGTACCGTTTTCAAATACCCCGTGCAATTCGCCGGGATTGCCCTTTACGCCCTTTTTAACCTCGTAAACCATACAGCCGAAAACTTTACCGCCGCTGATTTCCATCATATTACCATTTAAATCGGTTACAGGATGTCCCAATGTGGCAAATTTTCCTTTTACCTTATCTATATAAGTAACGGTGCCTATTCCGTTTACGCTGTCCTTAACCAAAACACCCAATCTTACGCTTCCGCTTGCCATATCCTTTGCGGGTTTTATTTTAAGCGACAGCAAGTCGTTTCCGCGCAAAATATCAATCTCGTACTCTTTTTCGCTTGAAGTTACTATTTTGCTTATATCGGAAATTGATTTTACGTCTATCCCCGAAATTTTATCTATAACATCGCCTGTGGCAATTCCGCTTTCCCGTGCGGGGCTTTTTACGCCATCGGCTGTCATCACATCACATATCCCGATAACTTCTACGCTTGTTGTGTTCAGTAAAAAGCCTGCGGGGAAGCCGCCCAGATATACATATTTATATTCTTCCGCGGCGGCATAAACAGGCGAAAAACAAAATGCGCACAGTAAAACGCAGAATACCGAAATAAGTTTAAGCAGATTTTTCTTAAAACGCATACAAGTATTGTGTGCAGTCTACGGTGCAATATACAATAAAAAAGGTGGCAAACGCCACCGTGTTAATTAATTTTTAAATTTTTTGATAAGCTGGCGGGCATGTTCCCTTGCCTCTGCGGTATCAACGTTGCCCGTAAGCCTTACTATTTCATCGGTTTTTTCGTCGTCGGTCAATCTCTTTACCTGCGTAAAGGTTTTACCTCCGGATTGCGTTTTATAAATAAGAAATTGGTAATCGCTTGCCGCGCATACCTGCGCAAGGTGCGAAACGGCGATTATTTGCGTGTTGCGCGCAATATCTTTAAACTTTTCCGCTACCGTAACGGCGGTGTATCCGCTTATTCCCGCGTCTATTTCGTCAAAAATATAGGTTGAGATGCCGTTTATGTCTTTTAGTTGCGTCTTTAAAGCAAGCATAAACCTGCTCATTTCGCCACCGCTGATAACTTTATTCAACGGTTTAAGCGGTTCACCCTTGTTTGCGGAAAATGCAAAACTCAATTTGTCGCTGCCGCAAGCGTCGGATAAGTCGGCAGTTTGCCTGTCATAATCTTTAAAATCAACTTCAAACCGTGCGTCGGGTATGTTTAATGATTTAAGTTGCTCTACCACCGCTTTGCAAAATTTTTCCGCCGCCGATTTTCTTAAATCCGTAAGTTTTATGCATAAAGCATAAATTTCGTCATCACAGCGGTTAAGTTCTTTTTCAAGTTTTTCAACTGTTGCCGCGGCGTCCGAAAGAATATCGTAATCTTCATGCGCTTTTTCCGCAAATTTAAGAATTTCGCTTTCGTCCCCGCCGTATTTTTTCATCAGCGAACGCAAAAGCGTCAATCTCTCGTCTATTATTTCCGCCTCGTTGTTGTCAAACGATAAGCCGTCCTCCGCGTCGGAAACACATTCGCAAACGTCTTGCGCCTCTTCTGCTATCTCTTCCAATTTTGCGGCAAGGTCGGAATATTTTTCACCGTAAATCGCTATACCGTTCAATAACCTTACTGCAACGGACAAACTGTCGCCGGCTCCGCCGTCGCCGTTCAACGCGGATTTAACCCCTTCCAACGCGGAAATTATTTTTTCTGCGTTTACAAGTACAAGCTGTCTTTCCTTTAATTTATCGTATTCGCCGGGTTGAACGCCGGCGCTCTCAATCTCGTTGATCTGATAAGAAAGCAAATCCAGCTTTCTTTCCCTTTCGGCAACATCGCCGCCCAACATGGCAATTTGGGATTTTATCGAACGCTTTTGTTTGATTTTTTCGCCGAGTTGCGCTTTGATTGCCTCGCCATTGCTCCCCAGCAAACCGTCTATTACTTTAAGCTGATTATCTTCGTTTAACAAAAAGAAATGCTCGCTTTGCCCGTGAACGTCAACGAGATGAGAAGTTACGGCTTTAAGCATAGAAGCCGTAACGCCGTTCCCGTTTATTTTAACCGAACTTTTACCGTCTGCACTTAATTTGCGGCTTATTATTATCTTACCGTCGCATTCAATATCGAAGTCGCGCAAAACGTCTGCCGCTTCGGATTTCTCCGGCACGGAAAATTCGGCTTTGACAACTGCTTCGCTTTCGCCGTAACGTATCATCGTTCTGTCGGCTTTGCTTCCCAAAACAAAGTTAATGGAGTCGAGAATTACCGATTTACCCGACCCCGTTTCACCTGACAATACGTTTAATTTAGCGTTAAAAACTATGTCCGCTTCCATAATCAGCGCAACGTTTTTAACGTAAAGTCTTTCCAACATTTAAACTATGTACTCTCTCAATCTGTCTGCAATGCGCGGCGTGTTGTCATTGCTGTCAACTACGATAAGCAAAGTATCGTCGCCGGCAACGCTGCCGATAATTTCCTTAATCTGCAACGAATCCACAAACGTTCCCGCCGTTGCGCCGTTACCGCGCATAGTTTTGATAACAATTATGTTGTTTGCGTAATGGACCGTTTGAACGCACTCGCGGAAAAGATTTTTCATTCTTCCCGAAACTGCGTCGTCGTCATTGTCTAGGCAGGCATATTTGTACTTTTTATGCGTACCCGAAACTTTGTAAAGTTTTAAATCTTTAATGTCGCGCGATATCGTTGCTTGGGTAACGTTGAAGTTCAGCTTATTCAATTCCGAACAAAGCTCTTCCTGCGTATCGATTTCTTTGGTGGCTATAATTTCAAGTATTTTCTGTTGTCTTGCGTTTCTGTGCATCATTTACTCCATATACTGAGTTTTATAAATAATTTATTAAAAAAGTCATTGTCGTCGCGGGTTATAAATTCCAGACAGAACTTTGACTTCCTAATCGTAATTTTTCCCCCCAAACCTACGGAAGCGACTATTTTACCGTCAACTATAAGGTTAAGCGGAGTTCTTTTGTCGGTCGATAATATTTCAAGCAACGAATTATCGCTGAAAACAACCGGGCGCGAATGTAACGAATGTGCGCATATCGGCGTCATTATAAAAGCGTTTAAATCAGGCGTAAGTATCGAACCGCCCGCGGACAGCGAATATGCCGTAGAACCCGTCGGCGTACTTACTATCAGCCCGTCCGCAGAGAAATTATCTACAAGCGAACCGTCTATGGTTGCGCGCAAATCAACGGTATTGCTGTAATTTAAACCGCTTGTACATCTTTGAATAACCGCGTCGTTCAGCGCCGTAAATACCTTTCCGTCAAATTCAACTTCAAGCATACTGCGCTTACGAGTGCTGTAATTTCCGCTGCACACAAGTTCCAATGCTTTTTCAAGCATTTCCGGCTCGAATTCAGCCAAAAATCCCACGCGCCCGTAATTTACGCCTATAATTTTGATATTTCTTTTGGCACATTCAGAAGCCATCATCAGTATAGTGCCGTCGCCGCCGAACACAAACAGGATGTCAAGCCCGTCAAGATCGGAAAACTTTTCAACCGTTTTGTAATTAAACTTGCTTTTGCAAAGTTGCGCGCGGACTTGCCCGAAATACCTTTCGTTTTTATCAGCGTAAGCGCTGTTAAAAAAAACACCGACATTCATCGTGTATTATTATACAACTTTTTATGCAAATATACAATAAAAAGCCCGCAAAAATTATAATTTCACGGACTTTAACATATTTTCACATTTTTCAGGTTGATATTCGCCTTTTTTCAATAAAATAAGGTATTCCGTATTCTTGCCTTTAACTATCGGCGCAGTTGTCAAATTAATCGGAATAAGTTTACACTCAATGGCAAAATTGTAAATTTTTTCAATGATTTTCTTGCGTATTTTACTGTCTTTTACAATGCCGTTTTTTACATATGTTCGATTTTCACATTCAAACTGCGGTTTGATAAGTGCGATAACTTCGGCGCCGTTTTCAAGGCAATCCGCTACGCCTTTTAATACGTATGTCAATGAAATAAAACTTACGTCTATAACCGCGCCGTCAAGCCTTTCGTCAAAAATTTCGGGCGTAAGATTGCGGGCGTTGAAGTTATCGATAACAACTATATTTTTATCCGACAAACACTTATCAAGCTGGCTTTCGCCCACATCTATGCAGTAAACCTTTTTTGCGCCGTTTTTTAAAAGGCAATCGGTAAACCCGCCCGTGCTTGCGCCTATGTCTGCAAAAATTTTATCTTTTGCGTCAAACGAAAAATCTTTTATCGCTTTGCTTAATTTAAATCCGCCGATTGAAACATAATTTTCTTCGGCGGGAACAATTTGTAATTTATCCCCCTCTTTCAAGCGATAATCCGGCGAAACTTGTCTGCCGTTTACAAGCACCCTTCCATCCTCGATGGCTTTCGCCGCCTTATTTCTCGAACCGAAGCGGGGAACCAATTCAACGTCTATTCTCATTATCCAATATGTAGTAATAAATTTCTGAACAATCTACGCCGTAAAGCGACATAAGCTCTTCAACGGTGCCCTGCGGAATAAATTCGTCTTTATAGGCAAAATTTTTAATCTTTTTATCGCTTTCTGACATTGCGCACGAAACCGCCGAACCGAACCCGCCCGTAAGCACGTTGTCCTCGATAGTTATTATATTTTTTTCTTTAAGGCTGTTAAGCATATCAAAATCAAGCGGCTTTACAAACCTTGCGTTTACTATTTTTACGTCTATCGAACGGTTTAAAAGTTTTTCCCTGACGGCAAAGGCACGCGTAAGCGCGCGCTCGCCGCAAGCGAGAATCACATATTTTCCGTCTCCTTCGGAAAGCGTTTCCCACTTCCCGTATTCGATATCGCTGTGTTTATCGAAAATCAGTTTTCCCTCTCTCGGATAACGTATTGCAAGCGGACCGCCGAATCCCGCGCTGAATTCAAGCGCCTTTTCAAATTCTTCTATGTCTTTCGGCACAAGTATAGTCAATTCCGGGATGAGATTCAAAAACGACAAATCAAAAACGCCCTGATGCGTTTCGCCGTCCGCACCCGAAATGCCCGCCCTGTCGATACAAAATGTAACGGGAAGTTTCTGGCTGCAAACGTCAATCATCACTTCGTCGAACGAACGCTGCAAAAAAGTTGAATAGATGGCATAATACGGCTTAAAGCCTTCGGTAGCCATTGCCGCGCACAAAATCGCCGCGTGTTCCTCGCAAATACCTACATCGACGGAACGGGACGGATATTTTTCAAAAAATTCCCCCAATCCCAACGAAGACGTCATAGCCGCCGTAACGGCGACTATTCTATCGTCCTTTTCGGCAAGCCTGCAAAGCGTTTTCCCCAAAGTTTCGGAATATTCGCCCTTAACGCTTTTGGAAGCAGGTATACTGATGCCGTGCGTGGCTTCGGGGTTTTCTTCGCAGAACGAATATCCTTTGCCCTTCTTTGACAAAACGTGTAAAATTACAGATTCCGTTTTAAGGCGCTTCTTAACTTCCGTAAGTTTATCGATCATCAATCCGAGGTCGTTGGCGTCGTATACCCCGTCGTATTTAAACCCGAATCTTTCAAAAATTTTCGCATGTCTCTCTTTTTTATCGTTCTCATATGTCTCGTGCGATAAAATTTCAAGATAATCGTGCATGCTTCCAACCGTAGGGGCGATTGACATACCGTTATCGTTTAAAATGACGAGAATATGCGTATCCAGCAGCCGTAAGCTGTTAAACGCTTCGTAAATAAGTCCGTTGTTGAAAGATCCGTCGCCAACGACAGCAATAACGTTAAAATCTTCGCCTTTGAGATCCCTTGCCTTCGCAATACCCAAAGCGGCGGAAATTGCAGTGCCCGCATGCCCCGTATTATAACAATCGTACTCGCTTTCCTCCCGTTTGGGGAAGCCGGAAACGCCGCCTTTTTGCCTTAAAGTGTCAAAACGGTCATATCTGCCGCTAAGCAATTTGTGCGCATAGCACTGATGCCCAACGTCAAATATGACCTTATCTTTGGGAAAATCGAATACTTTATGTAACGCTACAGTCAATTCCACCACGCCGAGGTTGGAAGAAAGATGTCCGCCGTTCTTCATTACGGTAGATATGATTTTTTCACGCAGACCGTCGCACAACCCGTTCAGCTGTTCAGGCGGAACTTTCTTTATATCGGCATAATCCATCGCATTATTTTTCCTTAACAAAAAACGTTGTAAATCTCGCAAACCCGAAAACAATGCCGTGACTGTATTTTATCGCAAAATGTTTAAAAAGCGCTTTACCGCCCACAGTAAGCGCGCCTATTATGGCGCTGACTACTATCGACGCGATAATTTGCTTTGTGGAACCGCCGTTTACGGCAACAATTACCGCCAGCGCGGCGCCCGCCGCACCGCTCACAATTCCGCAAATATCGCCGATAACGTCGGCAAAAATACTGCCTAATTTACTTGCGTTGCGGCAAAACGTAACAGAACGCTTTGCCCCCTTTATCTTATTCGACGCCATGGCATAAAATGCGTCCGGCGTACAAGAAATAATGGCGTTGGCAAGCACGTCGCATCCTATATTAAGTACCAAAAGCACCAACAGGACGATAACGCATACCCAAATCGGGCTTTTTTCGGTTATGGATATTTCCGTGACGAAACTGAAAAGGACGGTCAGCGCAAAGGACAAAGCCATTACGGAAAGTCCCCATATAAGCCAATCCGGCGCGCCCTTCCTTTTCTCTTTTTTTGGTTTGGGTTTAACCTTTTTCGGTTTTGGTTCCGTTTTTTCTTTACTGTCTTCTTCCATAATTTTTTAAAAATAATACGCACAATCCGATGTGCGTAAATAAAACAATATAGTGGTTTATATTAAATAAACTTTGCGGTTTAGGTTCGGTAGGATTTCCCCCGTCTTCACTCCCCGTCGCCGAAGAAGCAGTTTCCTTTTAAGAAAACGGAAGCACAATGTGCTCAACCGAATCGCCACTTAATCCACACCGTAATCTCTAATATAAAAACAGTCTAGAAGCTTTCCTTGACAACTTCCGATAAGCTTATCCTCTTTTGCAATAAACAATTTCAAATAGCAATAGACAGCCGCCGTCTGGCCAAACGGGCGGTGTTGTGTTCTATTATCCGCTGATATCACTCAAGGCAGGCTACTCTGTACCAAGCTTTCGCCTGATAGCAGGTTTATACCGACAAAAATAACTTTTGCCGGCCTCCACGGTAAATGGGTTAGGCTACGGTATGCCGTTACCAAGCTCCCACAAACCTTTACTCCCAGCATTCACCCACTTTTGGCAAAGCAAGCAAACACCAGAAACTTCATCGATATGCCCTTTAACGGTATTTTACCCCCGTCTTCGTATTAAGGGAAATTGACTAGAATACTGCACCACTATATTAAGTTTGTTATTATTATAGCACTTATATAAATTTTTGTCAACAGATTATCAATTAATTCGGGTCTTGACGGTTTCCACAAGTTCCTTCAGAAATCCCACGTCGCCGTCAAGCCCTTCAAGAATTTTACAGCAAGCCGAAGTAAGCAGATCCGCCTGCAATTTACTTTCCTCCAACCCGTAGACAGCGATGCTTGTATATTTGCCCTCGTCTTTGTCCTTTCCTATCGATTTACCCATCTGCTCGAAGTTGCCCTCAACGTCAAGTATGTCGTCGGTAAGTTGGAAAAGATATCCCAAATTGTAGCCGAAACTTTTAAGTTCGGAATAGTTTTTACCGCCGCAGATTATGGAAGGCGTTACCACCGCCGCCGTAATCAGTTTGGAAGTTTTGTTTTTATAGATAAATTCAAGCGTTTCGGAATTGAAATCCTTGTCGTTTTCGTGCAAAAGGTCTGCCGACTGCCCTGCTATCATTCCGTATACGCCGGCGCAGTTACATATAAACTTTGCCGCCGCAATTTGTTCTTTACCCTGTGCGCACATATCGAAGAGAATGGAATACGCTGTATTAAGAAGCCCGTCGCCGGCAAGCACGGCGTTGCCGCAACCGTATACTTTATGGTTGGAAAGCCTGCCGCGGCGGTAATCGTCGTTGTCCATTTCCGGCAAATCGTCGTGGATAAGCGAATACGTGTGTATCAGCTCAAGCGCAAGCGCGAAATTTATAACCTTATCGTGCGGAACGGACAACACGTCGGCAACGGCAAGCATAAGCACGGGTCTCAATCTTTTTCCGCCCGCTTGCAAACTGTACAAAAGGCTTTCACGCAAAATGTCGGGTTTGCAATCAAGCCCGTCGGCAAAACGTTTAATTGCGGTTTCGATTTCATTGAGATAGTCGTCGTAAATCAAGTTATAAGTTTTCAATGAATACTCCTCTCGGCCGCAAGGCAGGTATTATACATCAGCATAGTTATAGTCATCGGTCCCACGCCGCCGGGCACGGGAGTGATATAAGAACATTTATCCTTTACGTTATCGAAGTCTACGTCGCCGCAAAGTTTACCGTCGTCGCCGCGGTTCATACCTACGTCTATTACCACGGCGCCCGGTTTTACCATATCGGCGGTAATGAATCTGGGCTTACCTACGGCGGCAACCAAAATATCCGCCTGTAAGCATTGGGCTTTCAAATCAGCTGTTTTACTGTGACATACAGTCACGGTGGCGTCCGCATTCAAAAGCAACATTGCAATAGGCTTCCCCACTATGTTTGAACGCCCTACAACAACCGCGTGTTTGCCTTTGGGCGATATATTTTCGCTTTCAAGCATCTTCATAATGCCATAGGGCGTACACGCTACAAGACATTGGCTATTCAGACAGAGGTTGCCGATATTTTCAGCCGAAAAGCCGTCCACATCCTTTTCGCGCGGAATAATTTTCAATACTTTTTCGCTGTCAATATGGGCGGGAAGCGGCAATTGAACTAAAATTCCGTGTATCGCCTCGTCCGCCGCAAGCCCTAATACAAGCTCTTCAATCTGATTTTGCGAAGTTTCCTGCGGCAAATAATACGCATAGGACTTTATCCCCACTTCTTCGCAAGCCTTAATTTTATTTCTTACATATATTTGCGAAGCGGGGTTTTCGCCAACCAAAACAACGGCAAGCCCTATTTCTTTCCCCGTTTCGTGCTTAAACGCTTCAACTTTATTTCTTATTTCGCCGCGCATAATTTGCGCAAGTTTTTTTCCGTCAATTGTTTTAAACATCGGCATTGTCCTTTATAATTTCGGCAAGAATTCCGTTGACATACGACGCGCTCTTTTCCGAAGAATATTTTGCGGCTATGTTTGCCGCCTCGTTTGCGGAAACGGCGGGCGGCACCTGCTTATAATAGATTATCTCCGCCATCGCTATAAGCAAAACGCTTCTGTCCGCGGGGAAAATTCTCGATTCCGGAAAAGCGCGTGAACGAGTGTCTATTTCTTCCGTAAGCGTTTGCTTGTTTGCCGTAATCAAAGAAATCATTTCATCGCAGTAAGCCACGTCGTTTTCGTCAAGTTTATCTGCTTTGTAAAGCGATTTTTTAAGTCCTGCGTCCACAACCTGCGTAAACTGTGAAGAAAATATTATTTTAAAAAGCGTCTCTCTTGCCGTCGTTCTCATAATTTCACCTTTAAAAGCAAATATTCCCTTAAAAAGATTAAGGGAATATCTTGTTAAATTGCCGAATTGTCGGGGAAGGTTACATCCTGAATATGGACGTCAACCTTTGCAACCTTAAACTTTGTCATTGATTCAACATTGTGCTTTATGGATTGCTGAATTCTGAAAGCAAGCGAAGGCACATTGTAACTGCAATCAACCTTAACGTTTATATCTGCCGTAATGCCCTGCTTATCGAAATTGAGTTTGATACCTTTGTTTTTGTTAGCAAGTAAAGAAACTCCGTCAACTTCCTTTATAGCCAAAGCCACAATATCGCTTACGATATCGGAGTTGTAAGAAATCCTTCCTTTCTGCGTAGACGTGGGATCATGTCTGAAATGTGCCATAACTGTTACCTCACGATAAGTATAACACATTAATTGCGAATTTGCAACTCACTCAATCAAATTTGTGAGAAAACGGGCATAATAATTATATTTTCACTGGGAACGCCCGCCTCTTCTTTAAGCATGTGATAAATGGTAAGCGCCGTATCCATATTCAGTTCGTCGGAATTGATAAACACGTTTACGTTATTCGTTTCCTGCCCTATGGAAACAACCGCGTCGGCAAAGCCCAACGATTTTATCATAGTTTCCAACTGCAATTCCTGTTCCATGGTTTTAACTATCTGAAGTTTCAAATTTACGGCTTCGGTATACTTTTCGCTGCCTTCTTCGTTGAGGGCGATAACGTTATCCAGCTGCAACAGTTCTTCACTGCGCTGGGTACTGCGTTCCGAACGGAAATTGGTAAAATAATTGGAAACCGCAACTACGCTTTCACCCGATGCAGTTCTGTTGCGCGCAAGCAATACGTTTAAAACCGCAGTAACCGCAAGCAAAAGCACCAGGGACGACATAATGATAATCTTTTTCTTTTTTGACATAATACACTCCTTATACAGTCATTGAATAAATTGCTATAATTTTTTTGTCTATATTCAAAGCCGTCGAAACGGCGTTTAAAATATTGTTTCGCGTCATAATATTGTTAGCACCGGTACAGACTATGACGACGCCCATAATCCCGCCTTCGTCCTCGGTTATCATTACGTCGGCGTCGCCGACGCCTTCAATGCTTGACAGTATTGCCGTAAGTTTTATTTCGGTTGCGCTTTTTTCCGTGTTGAATTCCGCGCCGGACTTGGCCTTCGTCCCGGAGTTCATAAAATAAACTATCGCAATCAACACGGCTATCAGCGCCACCGCAATAATGATTTTTTTGTTGGTTTTCACCCAATCAAGTACTTTTCGCATATACTGATATATTTATATATCCCGCTTCTTCCAAATATGCATATATTTCTTGCGTAAGATTTGCGTATTTTTCTTCCAACACCACTTCTACGCCGTTTACTACAAATTTTCCGTTATCGTGTTCTATTTCCACGCTACATTCGCAGTCGGCGTTGAATTTTTCATTCAGCGCGCTTTCCAACGCCTTGCTTTGGTTTTCGGAATAAACGCTGCATACATACTCCGCGTCGTAAAAATCGGAAATTTCATTTTCGGAAGGTTCTAACTTAAATATTCCCGCCAACGGCTGTATAAGCACAAATATGCAAGCCATCCTCATTATAAACGTTATGGTTTTGTTCAGTTTCCCCTGCGGGATAAGCATTGACACCATAACCGACAGAAAAATCACTCCTGCCGCCGCAAGCAGATAAGTTTTCATATAAAACAATTTGCCGAATTTATTATAAGCATAATTATCAGCGCGTACATAAAAGCGACGGTAAGCAAACCCGCTATAAAATATTCTATATCTTTGGAAAGGTCCGAAAGCAAAGAATACAACACGTTTTCGCCTATAGGTTGCACTATCGCTCCCACAAATTTCAAAATCAGCGAAAACGCGGCAAGCGCGATAACCGGTTGCAAAATTTCAATCAGAAGCAAAATCAACCCGCATACGCCGATAGAACTTTTTATCAGCAGCCCCGCCGAGGTAAGCATATCGAACCCGCTTGAAAGAAAGTTGCCCACAATCGGCACCGAGTTGCCCACTACGTACTTCGTGGCTTTGAAAAGTATCCCGTCAAACAATCCCGAAGCCGAACTTTGCACCGTAATAAAGATGCTGAATACGGTCACGGTAATGCCTATCACCCACTTCATAATGCTTTTCAGAAGGGCGGTTACCCCTGAAAAGCTCATTTGAGGGTTAAGTTTTGACATCAGGTTCAATATTATCACCGCTATTGTGGCGGGAAAAATGAACCCGCTGACAATCTCCACCGCTCCGCCCGAAAGAAATATGGCTGAAGGTCTGTATATCGCCGCCGAACTGCTTCCGCCGGTAAGCACCGTCAAAGTTGCAAGTATCGGCGTTATTATTTCAATCTGTTTTTTTATATTTTTTACGGTGGAAACACAGTCGGAAATGATGCCCGTAAGCATAGCGCATACGATAAGTATTATCATTGCGTAACATACGAAATGCACTATTTTGGACGTTGACTTACCCATAATATTGCCTTCCGCGGCGCTTACGATGGCGGAAAGCAACGATATTGCGGCTATTTCCGCAAACGCCGGGATAAGCGAAATAACGCCCTTGAATATAACGGAAAACAACTCGCCTAAATAGCTTCCGTAATCCGAACCGAGGTTACCCTTTATAAGATATTCGATAATTTCTTCGGCGCTGTTCCCAAACCCGGATAAAAAAGCGTTTTCGTGCTCGTCGAGATAGCTTTGCAATTCGGAAAGGTCAAGATCTTTAAGCAAATCGCTTATGCTTTGATTAAGCTGATCCTCGCCCTCATCCGCATACGCCGCTTTGCCGCCGATTAGGAAAATTGCGATAAAAGCCGCCAAAATAAGCGCGCAAACAAGGATTTTCCGTATTAAACAAGCTCTATCAAAGACGTAATTACTTTGTACGTGCCGCTTAATATCGGAACGGCAACTATAAATATTATTATTTTTCCGCACAGCACCAACTTGTCCGAAACGCTTTCAAACCCGAGATCCTTAACCGAACTCGCCGTAAGTTCCACCAAAAAACCTATGCCTATGATTTTGAAAATTATCCTCACGACAGAGCTGTCTATCCCCGCCGTTTCAGTAAATGACTTTATAAATTCCACGCTTTCGGTAAGATAATCGAAGGCGTACAAAAACATAATAATTCCGCCTGCGGTAAGACAAAGCGGCACAAGTTCAGATTTGTGATTTTTTAAAATGAAGGCGCAAACCGCCGTAATGACGGCGATACAGCACAGACGAACTATGTACATCAGAATAAATCAAACAACTGCTTTATCTGTGAAAACAGATCGGAAATCATCGTAATCACCACGGTAAGCACAATGATAAGTCCGACAAGGCTGACAAGCGTAGCTATATCGTCTCTGTCGGATTTTTTAAGAACCTGACAGATTATCGTTATTATTATGCCGACGACGGCTATTTTAAAAATTATGCTTATATCCATTTACGCCAGCAATACGGCAATCAACACGCCTGCAAGAAAAAAAATTTTTACGTAAAGTTTGCTGTATTTTTTATAATCTTCATAACTTTCTTCTTTGTATTTTTTTAGTAAAACGCTTCTTCCGTTTAAATAATCTATTTGCGACGACGCGTCTGTTTTGCCCAAATTTTCGGTATATTCCGAAATAAAAGCGCCGTCTTCGCCGCCCAAAACTTTTTCGCCGTCAATTATTTTGCCGACAAACTTATAAGGTTCGGCAATTTTTTTCAATGAAAGGCGATTGTATTTCAGGTTTAAAATCAACTGCTCGTTGAATTCGTACAGTTCGCCGAAAACCTGCATCCTCTTCTTTTTACTGCCCGAAACCATCTGCCCGACTGCCGTCGTCAGCGCCACAACCGCAAATAATATTAAAATTTTTATCATAAATTACAGGTTTTTCACCCAGAACTTTAATTTCCGCGTAAAAATCAAACGGCAATTTACAAAGCAGCTTTCTGTCGCATATGTGCGACGAAGCAATGGGCTTTATACCGCAATCCGCCGCAAATTTCACCGCAAGCACATCGTCGTCGCCGTATAATTCGTCGGTGATTATTACGTCCGGTTTCATTGCCCTGATGGCGCTTGCTATTGCGCCTTTTTTATTGAAACTGCGCACAACGTCCACGCGGTCGCCAAGATTATATCCGTTTCCGTCGCCGTCAATGGCTGAAATTTCGTTTCTCTCGTCGAAAATCAGCACGTTATATAACCGCGTGGCGCTTAAATCAACCGCAAGGTCCCTCAAAGCCGTTGTTTTACCCAGCCCGGGTTTTGAAAATATCAATAGGCTGTTCAGCCCATGTTTCAACAATTTTTCAAACAAAAACGCGGCGCACCCCCGCACGGCGTGCGGCACCCGTATGTTAAGCGAAGTGTAATTGTTCACTGCAATCACTTGTCCGCTCTGTGTTACATATTCCCCCGCAATGCCTATCCTAACGCCGTTTTCAACGGTAATAAACCCGTTTTTTATCTGTTCGGCATAGCTAAATATGCTTCCGTGCGTGGCTGAATTTACTATCGGCGCAATTTCGCCGCAAACCAACGCGTTATCCGCGCTTGACGAAACGCCGAAAAGGTTAAGATATTTATATTCGCCTTTATACTGTATAATGACAGGTTGTCCCTTTCTCAATCTGATTTCAGAAATAAAATTATAATTAAGATTGGAAATTGCCGAACGCACATCGGCGGGAAGAAAGGACAAACTCATACTTAATGTTATTTTTGCATAACCCGTTTTATTCTGCGACGGGCGTTTTTTTGCACAAAAAAACGCCCCGAACACATTGTCCGAAGCGTTTTTGACGCACTGTTTGAAAATGAGATTGAACTTATCGCGTTTATTAAACAGCCCCGCAGGTTACACGGAACTTATGGAACAATGCGAAATAAGTTTAGCTGTTATACCTATGATATAGATGCCCATCGTCCGTGCGGATAAATTGAAATTTATTTCTCTGATTTTTCCAAAACAAACAAAAAACTGCCGTCGTTGCATTTGCCGTCTGATTCAATTATTATGTAAATCGTTTTATTGCCTGTAAAAGTTTCGGTTTTTCCGTCAACAGAACCGTCGGTTTCAATGTCAAATAGGTTCAGCTTTTCATTATTAAAATCATAGTAAACTTTTATATTTCCTTCTCCTAACGCCCCTTCATAATCAACAAATACCTCGTCTGCGCTTTTGTTTTTCAATTTAATTACATATGTTCCGCTAAAACTATCAAATGTAACCGATGCTTTATTTGAGGTATTTGTCCTTACCATCAGCGTAGCATTATACCGGCTTACATATTTATTTCCGCAAGCAGATAATGTAAAACACAATATCAATGTTACCACTGCAAGGATTACACCTGCAAATTTTTTCATAATATACTTCTCCTCTAAATTACTGTTTGTTGTTTCAATTATACAATAAAAACAGGAGCAACACAAGTAGCGGACGATACTCACAAATAAAAGTAAATCCGAACCATTCACAAGAGCATTCGGTTCGGATTATACTGACTTGGTGCACTCAACAGGAGTTGAACCTGCATGGGGTTAACCACAAGATCCTTAGTCTTGCGCGTCTGCCAATTCCGCCATGAGTGCTTAACTTAAAAAGCATTGTAATTTTATATTATTTAATACGGATTTGTCAAGCCAAAATAAAGGCAATTGAAAAAAATTTTTATTCACCGCCCGTCATAATATCCAAAATTTTGCAAATCTGAATTTCCAAATTTACGATATCGGCGTTATTATGTATGACATAGTACTTTGCAAAATCTGCAAATTCGTAATTAAATTGCGAATTTATGCGCTTTTCAGCGGCTTTTTTATCTATACCGTACTTTTTTGAAATTGCGCTTAACCTCTTGTCCTTATCGCGCAAAACAACAATCACGCCGTCAAAACAGCTTTCAAATCCGCCCTCGAAAAGCAACGGAACCTCGCAAAAAGACAAAGCGCACCCATCTGTTTTTGCAAATAACTCTTTCATAATTTCAGGATGAGTTATGCCGTCCAGCGTTTTACGTTTTTCTTCGTCGGCGTAAATAATTTCTCCCAACTTTTTTCGGTCAAGAGATCCGCCCGCATAAATATCTTTGCCGAAAGCCTTTTTCAATTTCTCTTCAAATCTTCCGCTTTCAAGCAATTCGGCATAAATCTCGTCGCACGAAAAAACTTTATAACCTTTACCGTTTATTATAGACGCAACGGTTGACTTTCCGCTTGCCATTCCGCCAGTTATCGCTATGCGCTTATTTTGCTTCATACCAATTTTTCCCGCAATGCGCTTCCACCGTAAGCGGCACTTTAAGCGAAACGGCGTGTTCCATTTCGTATTTAAGCGCTTCAACGGCGCGTTCGGTTTCATTTTCGGGGCAATCCAACACCAATTCGTCGTGAACTTGCAAAATCAATTTTGCTTTAATCCCCTCTTTTTTCAACCTTTCGCATACCTTAATCATGGCAATTTTGATTATGTCTGCGCTTGAACCCTGCAAAGGCATATTCATAGCCGCCCTTTCGCCGAACTGCCTGATATTGAAATTTGCCGACTTGATTTCGGGTATAAATCTTTTGCGCCCCGTCAGGGTAGAAACATATCCGTGCTGTTTGGCAAATTCCACATTTTCGTTCATATATTCTTTCACCGCGCTGTAAGTTTTAAAATACTTATCTATATAATCGCGCGCGGTCGCAACGTCGATATTAAGATTTTTCGCAAGACCGAACTCGCTTATCCCGTAAATAATTCCGAAATTTACGGCTTTTGCCGCCCTGCGCATCTTCGCAGTCACGTTTTCGGGTGCAACGCCGAATACCTGCGAAGCCGTTGTGGTATGAATATCTACGCCGAGATTATATGCTTCAACCAGCTCCTTACAGCCAGAAAAATGCGCCAAAAGCCTTAATTCTATCTGCGAATAGTCCGCGTCGATAAAGACATTTCCGTCGCGAGGCACAAAAATTTTTCTTAATTCCTTTCCTTCCTCTTCGCGGACGGGGATATTTTGCAAATTGGGGTTTGCGCTTGACAATCTGCCCGTAACCGTGGCGGTTTGATTGTACGTTGTATGCACCAGATGCGTGCCCGCCTCGATAAGCGGACGGAACCCCTCTATATAGGTAGAATACAGCTTTTGATACTGACGGAATTTAAGCACGTCGGCTATCACGGGGTAGGAATCCGCAAGTTTTTCAAGCACGTCCGCGCCGGTGACGTATTTTCCCGTCTTTTTCTTTTTAACTTCGGTTATGCCGAGGTTTGTATAAAGCACTTCGCCCAATTGCGACGGAGAATTTAAATTAAATTGTTTCCCGCACTTTTCATATACGGAATTTTTATACTGTTCAAGCAGCTGTTTATAGCGTTCGCCCAGCTCGTCAAGCATATCGGGGCTAACCTTGACACCCTCCGTTTCCATTTCAAATAAAATTTTAACCAACGGTTTTTCTATATCGGCGTACAATTTGGTTACATGCTCTTCTTCAAGCGTTTCCGCATATTTATTATACAAATGATCCACGTCGAACGCGGCATATTTATAATCAAGCCCGTTTTGCTTGCAAACGTCCTTCAAATTATCCGCAAGATTATACCCGCAAAGATACCCGGCAAGCGCAACGTCCTCAAATTCGCATAAAAGTTCAACGCAACACTCGCGCAGTTTATGCATCAGGTTCTTGCAGTTGAAAACTTTAACCCTGTTTTTTCTGTTGCCGAAAATATCTGCAAGCGCGCGAGCAATTTCCGCTAAGCCCACGCCTAATAAGTTATCCGTAACGGTGAGGCAATACTGCACCCCGCCCGTAAAAATTTTAAGTTCCGCCCCCTCGAAATCAACGGCAAACTCATTGTTTGATTTCAATTTATCAGCAATTTCGCCTGCGGTGGCGCAAATTACGTTTTCGGGATATTCAATTGCCGCAAAGGCGCCGCCCATTTCGTTTTCAAAAATATCCATCGCAAGCAAGCTACTGAATTCCAGCTCGCCGAAAATCTTTTTCACGTCGTCGCCGTACTTGAATTTCGCCCTGCAATCTTCCAAATTGACGTCAAGGGGGCAATTGCGGTCGATTGTGGCAAGACGGTGCGAAAGATACGCCAAATCTTTGCCGTCTTGCAGTTTATTTTTAAGCGCGCCTTTGATATCGTCTATATTTGCATAGATATTATCCAGTGTGCCGAAGCGCGCAATCAAATCTTTCGCGCCCTTTTCCCCTATTCCCGCAACGCCCGGGATATTATCCGATTTATCCCCCATCACGGCTTTAAGTTCAACAACCTGCGACGGGTAAAACCCGTTTTCGCCGAAGAAATTGTCAACCGTAAGTTTTTGCAGGTCGGAAACGCCTTTACGCGTAAAATACACGTCGGTTTTATCGTTCACAAGCTGAAAGCTATCCCTGTCGCCCGTGTAAATATAGCTATGCACGTCAAACTTATCGGAAAGCGTGCCGATAATATCGTCCGCCTCGAAGCCCTCTTTTTCGCACATGGCGATATTCATTGCGGAAAGCAAATTTTTAAGCGGCTTAACCTGCGCCGCCAGATCCTCCGGCATAGGTTTACGCGTAGCTTTATACCCTTCAAACATTTTATGCCGAAAAGTTGGCGCTTTAAGGTCAAAGGCAACAATTATATATTCCGGCTTGACGTCCTCCAAAATTTTCAACAACAGTTTTACAAACCCGAAAATCGCATTTGTGGGCGTTCCGTCGCGCGTGCTGAAAACAGGCGTAGCGTAATACGCCCTGTTAAGCAAGCTGTTTCCGTCAATCAAAACAAGTTTTTCCATATACAATTATTTTAGCACTAACCCAAAATAAAATCAATATAATTTCAAATCAACAAGAAAACAGTTGCATTTTATCCGCCGATATTATATAATAATTAAGTAAATCAATATGCCGCTGTGGTGGAATTGGCAGACGCGCTGGACTCAAAATCCAGTGGTAGTGATACCATATCGGTTCGACCCCGATCAGCGGCACCATGGCTGTTCTTGGTGGACAAACATTTTTTGAAAAAACTCCTTGGGAAGCGAACGTCTATTTCAGACGTTCGCTTTTCATTTTTTTTGCAAAAAAAAATGATTCGGGGACGGGCAAAAGCCCGTCCCCGAACCATTTTTAGGAGGTATGTTAACACCCCAATAAAGGTATTGAGGTGAGTAAATAGCCTCGTTAATGGATAGTATAAAATTTTTAAAAAGGTGGTAAGAAAAATAAAAGCACTTATTTTGATAAAGTCAAACACACATTTGCACCGCCCTGCTACGGCGCGAAAACGGAAAAAACGGCTACATAATATTTCCGCCTCCGCGCCGCCATTAGGCGTTGCATACGGCAGGGTAGTTGAAGATCTACCCGTCTGCAAGTTAAAACTACACTATAGGATAAACATAAAACGCCATATTCATTGACAGCGTTGAATCGTAAACACCCGAAACCGTAATTCTTATTGCGATGTCCGTGCCCGCCGCTATCCTGATATTTTGCGTATTGTTCAATCCGTCGAAGTAGTAATTTACGCCGTTTATCGTAATTGTTACATAACGCATACCGAGGTTGCCCGTGCCGAACATAAACGTGAACACGGTATCCTCTGCAAGCGTGAGATAGCGCACTGCCGATTTTTCACCATCGACGACGACGTTCACTGCGCCCTGCCCGTAACCTTTGCCGATAAGCAGCTGTTCTTTAAGTTCGCCTTTTACAACGCGATAAGTAAACGTGCCAACCGAATGTCCCGCAAAGGAAATTTCTATGGCTTCGTCCTTATCCGCCGCAAAGGCATATTGCCTTAACCCCTGCCAGGGTTCAAGCACGCATTTTTCAGTATCGCCGACAAACCAAAGGTTCATATCATCCCCTTCAACTATGGCGATATAGTACTGTGCCGCCTCCGGCGCAACAAACAAGTACCCCGTTTGGGTAACGCCGTTACCCGTCGGTCCGTCCCCGTTCACAACCGTAAACGAGTTATTTCCGAGCGCCACAACCCCGTAATCAGACCTTTTGTATACATTGATTGTTGCCGAAGGATTTTCCGCGGAAACCCGCACTTCCGACGCATAATAACCTGCGGTCAATGCCGAAGTTATTTTTGCGATGTACGTTTTGTCGTTCAGCGCCGAAATGCGCGCCCCGTCGGAAGCCATTGCAATAGGTATCGTAGCTGTTCTTACCGCGTTGCCAATAGGCAAATTTCTTTGCTGATTAAACAGCCCGACGGAAATCTGCCCACCGGTAGGATAATCCGAAGGCAAATTGATTATCACTGTAAAGGTAAAGTTGATATCCGCGGCAATAACGTAACTTTCCTCATTGCTGAAATCGCCGGCTTTATATTCGCCGTCCGATATCGCCCTCACCTTGTAACGGTAAGTGCCCGGCATAACCTGCGATATAACATATTCTGTATCGGAAGTGGTGCGCACGCGCCTATCGTTTTCATAAACTTCATAACCGTACGCATTTGTCACTTCCGTCCACGTAAGCACGGTGATATCCGCCGCTTCTTCGCCTGTGCCCGCCCTTGTTTCAATTTGCGCAACGGGCGTGCCAAGTTGCTCTCTGTCGTCGCTTACCGTAATTTCCACCGCGGCGGAAGGTTCGCCGGGCAGATAATTTTCGCTATCCTCTTCGGGATATGCTATGACGGTAAAGCTGAACGTTCCGTAATTTTCCTGCGGGATAGAGTATCCGGGTATAGTTGCCCTGAACACCGCAATTCCGCTTTCATACACGATATAGTACGCCGCGTGCTCCACTTCTTCCCAAGTAAGCAAATACCCCTGCCGCACCACAACGGGCGCCGCCAGCGGGCGCGGCAAAACCGTATAAACCACGGCGTTTGACGGCTCGCTTAAAAGGTATTGCGCGTTGGAACTTGAAGCGCACACCGTATAGGTGTATTCCCCAACGTTTTCCTGCGCGATTGCAAAGGACGTTTGGGTTACGCGCGTAACCATATCTCCGTTTTCATACACGATATACCCGCTTGCGTGCGGCACCGCTTCCCAAGAAAGCACGTTGCCCGCAAGGCTTACTTCGGGCGCGGCAAGTTGAGTAGGCTCGCCCAAAGCCTCTACAACGTAAGTCACTTTGTTCGAGTGTTCGCTTTGCGCATAATTCGCGGTTCCTGCGGCAACCACGGAATATGTATACTCGCCTTCCTCAACCCTGTTTATCGTGTAAGATGTTGTAAGTTGTCTTCCCACTTCGGCGTCATTTTCGTAAATAACATAGATATTTGCATGCGGCACTGCGTTCCACGAAATAACGTTTTCCGCAAGGCTTATAACGGGCGCGGCAAGCTGTGCGTGGTTTTCCGTAACCTCGTACACAACCTCGTTGGAAAACGCGCTCGTTTTATAATTATTATCCTTGCAGGTAGCTTTTACGCTATATGTGTACTCGCCTGCTTCCGTCTTGCTTATGGTATACGTCGTTTGGGTCTGTGCGGAAACCATCTCCGCCCCCTCGTAAACCTCGTATCCGTCCGCGTTCGGCACGGCGTTCCACGATATGGTATTTTCCTGCAACGCGATAACGGGGGCGGGAAGCTCCGCCCCGTTTTTTCCCTTCGTGTTATCGCACGCCGATATAATTGCTCCTATGCAAAATATTAATATTATTACAATCGCCGATATAATAACCTTTCTTCTCATTCAAAAGACCGCCCAAGTTACCAATTGACTTATCAATCAGCTACAGTCATTGTTACTATCAAAGGCACTATATTATTACAACCATTTGGATTAGCTGCCACTTTTTCATCGTTTGTATAAAAACAAATCGCACTCGGTTCACCCATTGTTTGAGTAAAAGCAAACGATTTATTCGCTAATGTGGGTGAATAAGTTTGATTTTGAGTTTGTGACGGATATGTAATATTTATATTGATTACAAATGTAATCCAAAGTTCGGTAGCAATTGTTACAGTTACATTATTTTTTCCTTCGTCGTAATTCAAGCCCGAACCCGTAAAATCAAACGTATTAATATAACCCTCATCTGCATCGAACATAGTTTTATTTACCGTAGGAACTATCACGGGCGTACCGTCCGCCTTGATTGTAGGTGAAGTGTAATCTTCAAAAGTTATTGTGGCTTTTACCGTATCTTTATCGGTAGATAATGTAGCCGTAGTATCTTCATCGGATTTTTTAATTAAAAATCCGTAGTAAACATTTTTATCTGCGACGCTCTTTTCGGCGTGTTTGATAAGTTCGCAAGTGGCGCCTTCGCCTACTTTAACTTGCATCCTTCCTCCGTTATACAGAGCTTTATTTGCCGTATTTTTCGTAAGACTTTTATCAAGTTCTGCCCATATAAGATGGGTTCCTACCGAAAGATCGGAAATATCTATGGTAGCCGCCGCCTCGGGAGAGACGTCTGCTACAACGCTTTTATTTTCTTCTTCAACTGCTCCGCCTTTTCCGTCTGCGCCTTTAATGCTGCCAAGTCTAGTCCACTTTCCGCTTACCTTATAATACACGTCCCATACGTCCTCGCCATCGGTATAGAGGCACAAATCGCTGTCTTTGCCATCGGCATCCGTAGGCACGCTGTCCCTTACCAACCAGGTATTGCCGTCCTTACCGTTTTGCCCCGGGTCGCCCTCGTCGCCTTTAAGTGAAGCAAGCCATTCGTCAAATTCCATAGGGGTATCGCCGTCTACGGAATCGCAATAAAGCTGGTATGCGCTTTTGCCGTCCTTGCCCTCTGCCTTAACGCCCGTATCTACGCCGCCTATCCACCAATTGCCGTTTTTAATTACGGGGGTATCGCCGTCGTCGCCTTCTGCCTTTATGCCCGTATCTACGCCGCCTATCCACCAATTGCCGTTTTTGATTTCGGGGGTATCGCCGTCGTCGCCTTTGTCTCCTTTGTCGCCCTTTGCTCCCTTTGCGGTTGCAATTAAATCTGCAAGCCAATCTTCATAGGAAAGGGCGTCTTCGCCCTCTTCAACCGCGTAAGCCGTATAAACTGCCCATATT
Organism: uncultured Clostridia bacterium; assembly: GCA_947627575.1. Classification (GTDB taxonomy): domain Bacteria; phylum Bacillota; class Clostridia; order Christensenellales; family Borkfalkiaceae; genus Coproplasma. The sequence goes on along the minus strand of CANQWN010000001.1, from coordinate 232,932 downwards.
TTTGAATCAACATTGTTATTTTGTGGGTCTGCGCTGTTTTTATCGCAAGCCGCAAACGCAAATACCGGTATAGCCATACTTAAAGCAAGCGCGGCAACCGTCAATCTTTTTAACTTTTTCATTATAATCTCCTTATTACCTTATTAAAAGGCAATCGCCCTGTCTGCCGCCGAAGCGGCAGACAGGTGACTGCGCTATTTGATTATTCGGCAGTTGCCGCCGTCACCGTGAAGGTGAACGTTACATTTTCTGCCTCGCCATAGTAGTAGAATGCTATATTCTGCGCCGTTACGTCGCTTGCCGTAAACGTGCCTACACCGTTTTCGTCAAAGGTTACCTGCATGCCGTTGATGTAGATATACACGTTTGCAAGATTTTCGCCGGTGAGGGTTATATTATACGAAGCGCCCGCAGTGAGGTTTGCTATATAATATATGCCTTCTTCATAGGGCACGAGAGTTACTTCCATACCGTGACCGAGCGTCGCGATATGCGTTTGTTCAAGCATTACGGTAGCGGTGTAATCCGAAACAGCCGCGTTTGTGGTGTTGATAAACGTAATGTACGCGGTTGCGCTGTAATCCGTAATCAGGAACTTGCCGTCTGCGCCTACGGGAACGCCGTTTACGGCAACCGTAACGCCTTCATGCAAGTTGACGGAATATTCGCCCGCCGTAAGCGCAATGGAATAGGTTGCGCCGAATTTTGAAGCGTCAAGCGAAACAGTCTGCTCTTCATTTACCGTCATTTCGCCCGTCATAGAATAGAGCACTGCGGAAAGGGTATAATCAACTTCATCGTTGCCATAGCAATAGAATACTACGGACAGATAGCCCTGTACGGGGTTGATGCTTTCGTCCCCCTCTTCATGCGCTACGTCTATCGTTACTACGCCCGCAACATTGCCGTAGGACACAACTTCATACCCGCCCAAAACTACGTTCACGCTTAAGCCTTCGGGAACTTTAAGCGCCATAGCATAGTTACCGTTGGATATATCTATGTAGTAAGATACAACCGTGTTATATCCGTGCGCGGTTATCGTTACGGGGGTATCAAGCGTCATTTCGTTCTGCGGGGTTACCGTAACCGTAAACGTTACGGCTTCTGCGGTATCGTTTACAAATACAAGCGAAACAATGCCGTTATATGCCTGCAAATAATCTACGGTGATTACCGCGCTGTTTTCCGCTACATTCAGCTTAACGCCGTCCTCGTATACGGAAACGCCCGCCGCGGCGGAAAACGCCAAATTGTAGTTGCCCTGCGCAAGCCCTTCAAGATACTTCGCGGCAGAAGAATTTGCTTGCAACGTGATGGTAGTTGCGGTTTTAAGCGCAATTGCATTGTCGCCCGCAACGTTGTTTACAAGCGCGGTTAAAGTAACTGCGGTTGTACCCGAATTGCGGAAGATAAGCGCAAAATCGTTTACGTAGTTCACGCGGAAGCCGCCCACTACGCCGCCTACATTTATGAAAGGCGCAACGCCCTCGCTTGTGACTACGGAAACAACGTCCGGTACGCTTACGTCGGAAAGGGTAAGCGTGTAAAAGCCGCCCTCCACAGGATTGGTAAGGTAGTACGTAACCGTGCCGTAATCGTCATATTCTCCCTTTGCGGGGATAGTGACGGTTGTGGATGTGCCCGCGGTTATTTCGTGCCTTACTTCGGGTGTGCTGAACGTAACGCCTACCGTTATATCAACGGGACTACTCGTCGTCAAGTATATTTCGGATCCTTCCGCAACAACCACGTTAGTGATAAAGTTATTGGCAAGATCCAAAGTATACTCAACATAGTCAATATTAGCGATAATTGTATATTCGTTCCAGATAACGTCGGCGGGAATATCTGTAAGGGTAAGCGTATATGTGCCCGCTTCCATATTCAAAGGACTTGCTTCCTGTGAACCATCGGTAGTTGCGGGCAAATAGTAAACCTCTCCTACTCCGATAGTAGGCGTAACCCAAGGCTGGATATTGAAAGTAACCGTTGCATTGTTATCGGCTATAAGAACTATATCGAAGTAGTACGTAGTGCCTTCCCTCATTGTAAGAGGATAATTGCTGCCCTGAACCAACAAACCGTCGTAGCTTGCCGCGTCGGTTTTAAAGGTGATGGATACATCCGCGTCGGCGGGAGCCGTATAGGTGATTGCATAATCACCGCTTGTAGGCGCCACATAGGAATAGGTTACAAGCTCCCAAGGGGTAAGCTGTATGCCCGTGCCCCAAGGCAACGCGGGGGGCGCGGCATTTTGTATGGTTACGGTAACGTCCAACGCCTCGCCCGAGGTTATGGTAAAATACTCGCCATCAACCAGCTCCACTTCGGTGAAAACATAAGAAATAATTTCGTTACTATCAGTATTGATCTCAAGCCTACTTCTTGTGTATGAGGTTGTTTTCCCTTCCGCGTCATAAGCGACAATGGTAATGGGAGTTTCTTCGATACGCTCGACAGCAAGTTCCAATACAACGTCATAATTGCCGGATTGAATGTCTTTAAGCTGTATCGTAAGCGGGGTTTGGGAAATTTCCACAACGCCGAGGCTGTTTTCTATGGCGGGCCCTATAAACAGATTGTCTATCGCCACGTCTACGGTGAGTACGGTGGAAGTTGTTACGCTAAGTTCAATTTCCGCATTGTCGGTAGTGGTTTTTATTACCCCGGCGGCAACCTTTGTGTCGCTGTTATATGTAAGGTAATAATCCTCCGCGTCATCGGCGCCTTTGTTTACGGTAACCGCAAACTCACTGTAAAAAGTATCGGGTAAATCTTCGTTCTTTACACTGACAGTAAGGTAATACTGCCCCGCCGCGTAGCCTGTCAATGTAACGTCGGCAGGAGCTTCTGCGGAGACGGTCACATTCGTCGCCACATTCTGCTCTGCTTTCTGTTGTTCAGCGGCTTTTGCAAAAAAAGCCGCGTTGGTGGTTAACGCATAGCCGAGGGCTATGCAGGCTATCATGGCAACCGTAAGGAATGCCATTAAAGCCGACTTCATTTTGGTTTTCATCATATGAAAAACCCTCCATTAATTTATTTGCTCACCCCTTTTTGGGGTTATTGCCTGATTGAATTAGCTCTGTCGGGTGATTATGATTTCTTCACGAGTAGTATTCGTCCAAACACCCAACAAAATTGTTGCGCCCGCCTGTAATTCGAAAGTGCCGCTCTTATCGTGATTGACATACTCTGTGGAATAGGGTTCTTGCGGAATTATGGGACTTGCATTCGTGGGATCGCTCGCATTGATAACGGCATTGCTGTAAGAAGCATCTTTTAAAGTAATGGAATATGTGCCCGCCTCCGTTGCCGTAAATGCGACCAGCTGAATGGTATTCCCTGTAATACCGGAGCCCACGTTGCATTTTATATAAACCATACAATCGCGGTATTGAATTTCATATAAATTATCCAACTGCACATAGGGTATAGGCATCATAACCATTTCTGCCATAATCAAACCGTAATCGGGATTATCGCAGAAGAACGTAAGTTCGCCGTTCAATGCAGTAATATCTCCTATTATGTTATCAGCCAAGAGCGTGCTGTCAAAATATTGGAAATCCATCGTTTTGCCGCCGCCGTATGTCATCGTCGTCTTGACAGCCGTGGGAGCTGTCATCGAACTGCCGGTGCGATAAGATCTTGCGGTAGGCGTAAACTCAATTACATACGCTGTTTTTGAAGAATCTACCGCGCTTGTATCGAGATTGACTTTGAAGGAAGAACTTTTGCCGCATACCACGGGCACCCATACAGAGGTTTGCCCCTCCGCGTTTACTTGTACGGTGGGCGTTTCTTCGTACTTGGTAAGTTTTACCTTTACGCTTGCCCCGCCGGGAAGGTTGTACATAAGATACAGCCTCTTCGCACCGCTCGGTATTTCCACAAGGCACTTGTAGGTATTTTCCGACCATAAAAGTATCTTTTTGCCGCTGTCTATCCTTGCGGTTATCAAAGAACTTTGGGGCGTTTGCGAGCCGTTTGCCGTAACTTCAAGCATATACGCGCCCGCCGTTATATCCGCGCCGAAGTTGATGGGGTTTGCAATCCCGTCGCCCGACAAGCTGATATTGCCGCTTTCGCCCAAACCTATTACGGGGATAAGCGCTTCCTCGTCGTAATCGGCGTCGTGGGATACGGTAAGCGTTACGGCGCAGGGCTTATCGGAAATAAACCCTATCTGGAACTGTGAAAACGCAAGCGACGTGGTAACGGTTATTTTAATGGCGTTATCATGCGTAAATACGTTGGCATAGGCGTCGTTAAAACCGTCGTATTTATCGCCTGATATCGAGCCTGCGAAAATATCCTTGGGCGAACCGTCCGCATTTTTGTTAGCGGAAAGGTCAAGGTCGTCGTCCCAATAATAGAGCCGTGCACCCTCCGCAGAGCCGTCTATCTCGAAGCTGATGGTGTAATAGCCCGCCGCCGCTTTTCTGGCGTTGGACTGCGCGGCTTCCTCTTTCACGGGGTCTGTATAATTGCCCAAAGGAGTTTGCCCCGGGGAAAAATAGAAGTAGTCATACAGCTTGTTGCCGCTTGAGGTGAAGCTGTACGTTTCGCCGTCCTCTACAAGCCCTATTGCGGTTGTGGGCATAGTGTAATAGCGCACGTAAGGCAACATTGTTTTGTCGCTGTCCGCCCACGCTTGCGAGAACTTGAATTTGTATTCGCCGCTACCCGCCGTAATATTGCCGTCGTCGGATTCGGTTATCGGCGCCACGTAAGAGGAAGCATAGCCGTATACCACATATCTGTGCGGGATGGGGCGGTTATCCTCTTCCTCGTTGCGCAATGAAACAGCCATATCTTTGGCTTCGGCAAGGCGCACTTCGTATGTAACGTCGCTTGAAGAATAGCCGTATTCCGTCAAAGGCTTAAATTTCAATTCGGCATAGCCGCTTTCGTCAGAATGTGCAAGGGTAAGCGCGTCCGTCCTGCCGTCGGCAAAAAGCACGTATTGCGCGCCCGAGCCTGTGCCCGTCTTTACCGATAATTTAAACCATACGTCCTGCAAGGGGTCGCCGTCCGTCGTCACCGCACGGATAACAACCGTCCTCTCGTCCATATACTTGTATTCTACGCTTTCGGAATATTCGTAGATAATATCCCCGGCTGTTGTTACGCGCACGTTAGTTACCGCCGCGCTTTCAAGCTCTGCAAGCCACGCCTTATACTGCTTGTTTGCCGCAAGCAAGCTGTGTTCTTTCATTGCAGTGAATACGTTTACATAGTTTTCTTTCGCGCCGCATACGCAATCGCCGTTTGTAAAATCGTGCTCGGTTTCGTTGCCTTTCGCTTCAGGGTGCTTGCAGGTGGCAACGTTCCAATGCACGTTTTCGTCGTAATCGTATTCGCCGCCGAAAGTGTGCTTATGCTGTACATACGCCTGGCAAGTATCGCAAATTTCGTTGCCGTCAGCGTCTACGTGAGGACCGACGGAAGTTTTCTCCTCACAGCCCGTACACTGCCGCCAATGCTGTTCGCTGTCGCTTTGCCAATTGCCCCAAACGTGCTGATGTACAGCCATACTGCATTTGCATACGTCACATTCGCCGTTACTGTCCGCGTCAATATGCGGCGCTTCGTTAGGACGCAGGTCTGTATGTTCGCAAGTGGGTAAATTCCAATGCGTGTCTGAATCATACAGCCACTGTTCTGCGTCATATGGATGCGTGCAGGCTGCGGGCGTCATATCGTAGCCGCACAGGTCGCATTTATTGTCGCCGTCAGTATCAGCGTGTGTGCCGTACGCGCTTTTTTCCGAGGTGTGCCCGCATGTAGCCGCGTGCCAATGTTCGGTCGCCGTCTGCGTCCAGCCTTCCGCAAACGTGTGCGTGTGCTTATCTTCGCCACAGCCGGCAACCGCAAACGTTACGCCCACCGCAAATACAACTGACGCCGCGGCAAGTAACAATTTTGCTTTTTTTAACATTTAAACCTCCATTTTTAATTATTCTATTATTATGGTAATATACACAATAATATAAAGTGTTGATAATTTTAAATAAAAATCTTACTGAAATAAATTGTTAATCTGAAAAAAAACAGTCCTAATTTTAATTTTTTAGACATTATATTTAACAAATAAATTTGAAAAATATAATCAAAAACATGTCTTTTATTAAGTTGTTAGTCTGCGCATACCCGAAAACAGTCGGGCTCGTTTTTTTTGAAAAACTTAATTGCTTTTCTAAAAAAAAACATTCCATTTTTTACGAGTAAGCGTTTCAGGCTTTTCGTAAAAAACATAAACAACCTGTATGCTTTTTCCGTACAAGCTGTTGTTGGTTGTATTATGATCCCGCAATTTGTTATACAAACGGCGGGACGTAATATAATTACGCCCCGCCGCAGTAAAAAAGGGAAAGTGTGTACAATTTAAAAATTTTGCGGTGCGGCTGATGTACCCGGACGTTTATCGGGCGAAATAATCCCCCTCTAAACTTTTGGATTTACATACTCAACGCGGTTTTTTTCAATCCGCGGCGAGGCGTAACCCTCGTCCGGGCGCAACATACCGTCAGCCGACGGCAAAGCCGCGGCTCCGCAGTTTTTGTAACAACCTTAAAGGCTGTTACGGCTGTTTGTGATGCCAACGCACTTACCATTTGCATTCTTTTCGTAAAATTTTTAAACGCGCTTTTGCGGCAAACGCCGCGGCGGAAAGCACATATTATTTAATTTTACGCGTTTTGACCAAAAGTTTTGCCCGCCTGCGCCTTATAAAAATAAGTTTTTATTGCGTTTTCCGCAGTTTGGCTTAACAGGCGGCACACGCCGCTTTTGACCGGGATTTTAAATGAATAAATGCATAAAAGCTACGTTTACCCGATTGATTTAATTCATAGTTAACCGTAATCTGTGTATGTTTATTCATTAATATGATAGCGTATCGTAATAAAGTTGTCAAGGAAATTTAACAGAAAAATAAAAAAAATTTCCCTCAATATGCAGAAATTTCCAAGATAACCTTAAATAGATTGAAATAATTCATACATTACGGTTATCTATGAATATTTATACGGCGTCCAAACGCCGCTTTTTTTATGTCTTTTACTGTAACATTTTGCCAACTTTGTTCATCATCAGCCGCTTATGTTCCGGCAAACTGTGAACGTAACAGTTAAGCGTAATTGTCGCGTTTGCGTGCCCCAAAATTTCGGACAGGGTTTTTACGTCCATTCCGCATTCCAGCGCGCGGGTTGCAAAAGTGTGCCTTAATGCGTGTATTCCCATATGCGGCAAACCCAACTTCTTCAAAAGCAGGCTGAACGTGTTCTGATACGAACGTTTGGAAATGGTTTTACCGTCTTTGCCGGAAATTACGTACTCGCTTTTGCTTTCGCGGCGCATACGGCGAAGATTTGCCACAAGCTGTTTAGGCAGCGGTATCTCGCGGCAGGATGTATACGTTTTGGGCGTGGAAATCATTTTGCTGTAACCGTTTTCGTCATAAACGTCGTGGCAGGTTTTGTTCACCGTCATAACAGAATTGTGAAAATCGATATCGCTCCATTCCAACGCCAACAGCTCGCCTACGCGCAAACCCGTATAAAGACATATTGTGATACCGTACAATTTGGGTGAATCGGACAAATTGATATAACTTTCCAACTTCCTCTGGTTGTCCAACGTAAGGCATTTAACGTCACGCGCACGTTTAACGCGGTATCTTATCCTTCCGTTAAGGCGGGTTTTTTTAACTTCCATTTCTTCGGCGCTGGCAATCGAGCGCTTCACAACCGAAAGCACGCAATTTACCGTCCCGGAAGAATAGGTTTCGGAAAGACCGGTAACAAAGTTTTGTATTACCCTCACCGTCAAGTCATCCAACTCGTAACAACCCAATCTCGGTATTATCTGAATATTTACGTAAGAGCTGTAGCGTTCATACGTGCATTGCTTAACATTAGGCTTTGTCAAGTAAAGCCACTGCGCCAGCCAATCTTGATACGTCATACTTTACCCTCCAAATAAAAGTATTTTATAGTATATCCCTCAATATTCAGATTGTTAACAATTTAAGCAGTCGCCCCGTTCCGCCCGATTTTTATTGCGGAATACAAGGCTAAAACCGAAAGCGTAAAATAATATTAAATTATAAATTTTATAATATTGTTTTTTACTCCTTTATATTAGTTACCTGAAAAATGCCGAAAAAATTTCCCAAAAATAAAAAAAAGTTGAAAAAATTTTAAATTTTTCAACTTTTTTTGCTTTTTTTAATAATTTGAACTAATTTTTTTTGAAATAAAATCGGGCGCTAACCTGTTTCAGGTTAGCGCCCGATAAAACACTATGCAATAAAAATTTGTGCCGCGCATCAACTTTTTGCAAAAAATTTACGGCTAACGATCAGTTATTGTTATCCCCTTCGCCCTTATCTTCGGCAGAATTTTCCTCTTCCGCGGAATTGTTGGCGGCAGGGCTTTCCGCCTTGTTCCCGCCCTTTTTCTTCTCTGAAATTTTGCGCTTTACGTCGCAGTACAAAGCCTTTGCTCCCGCAACGGGATTTCGCCCGCCGAATGCCAGCGCATGCTTGCCTTCGGCGTTCACTTCCACAACAAAAGTCATAAGCATCATAATCAGGAAAAACGTCGGTCCGAAAAAGTTGGTATCTATCATTCCGTATAAATCAAACAACAGCGTGCCCATAAACAAAGCTACGCACGCGGGGTCCTTGCGGGTAGCTGCAAACGTGCGGTAGCGCCAGAAATAGAATATCGCAAAAAATATCAGCCCCACCACGCCCAATGCAGCCATAATCTGGAAGAACGTGCTGTGGTATCTGTACGGCACGTAAATATCAGGCGTTTTTCCGTCGGGTTTGTAATCCCAACCGGAACCGAAAACAGGCCACTTTTTAAAAGTTTGTATAGCCAATTCGTACAATTCGGTGCGGTACGAGTTGTTAAACCCTTTATTAAGCATAAAGCTCAACACTTCCACAACCGTCGGACCGAAGTAAAGCAACACAACTATTATGGCGCCGAACAACACGCAGAAAGTAATGCAAAACGATAATTTGTTCTCCGTTTTGATTGCAACGTAAAGCAACATTGCGGGGAAAGCTACGGTTGTAAACAAAATTGCGCCGCGGCAGCCTGTTGTGAAAAGCAGAACAAATTCCGCAACGGCCATAAATGTGTACACGGGGGCAAGTTTGGTCTTTTTGATGCAAAGATAAAGCGTTGCAGGGATAGTAATCGAAAGCATAGGCGCAATGTTATTGGGTCCTGCCCACCCTACGTCTATGGCTTTATATCTGATAGCCCATATAATTTCGTCTACGCTTTTTAACTTTACAAAGTAAATTACCATCTGTAAAGCAATAATCACGCCCACGGCAAACAATATTTTAAGCATATATGCGGGCAATTCCGCCTTAAAATCTTCATCTGTCGTCAGCGCTAAAAACGTATAAATTATTGCCATAAGCAATATCATTGCGAACCCTACAAACACGGCAAGCCCGTTTTCATAAGGCGAAAACAGCCCGCCTAACGCAAACGGAACCAACAGCGCAAACAACGCCGCGTGAAATCCCTTTATCTTTGCGGGGTGCAAAACCGAAAAATCCCGCTTATATCTTACAAGGCTGAATATCATTGCCGCGATAACAAGCGCAACCAGCAAAAAGAGGTACGCGTATTCCGGCTTCAACTGATGGCGGTTGGTGCTTACCGTAAATGTGAACATCGTAAGCGGAACCAAAACGCATTTAGTGCTTCTGCCCAAAAACAGAGGAATTACGCCTAACACGGCAATAACGCACAGCATCGGTATCCATACGGAAAAATACCAACCCGCAAACACTAAAACAGATATTAAAGCGATATATAAATCGGAATTTACAAATTTATTGGCAACTCCGTTTATTTTCAGCAATTTTTCTTTCATAATTACAATCTTTTGTCAATATAAATTTTTCCTAAATTATACAACTTTATTTTTTTACCGTCAACGCATTAGCGCGTATAATACTATTTTGGTAATTTAGTGCCTAATTAACAAAACGGTTAAAAAAACGGCTGAACACTTGTCCAACCGTTTTTCCCGTAAAATTTTTAAATCAAATCAATTCAAGCAACAGCTTATCCGCAACCAAAGCGATAAATTCGCTGTTTGTGGGGCGTTCGCTGCCTATGTAAACCCTCGCGCCGAAAATAGAACTTATCGCGTCGCTTCTGCCGCGGTTCCACGCCACTTCTATCGCGTGACGTATCGCCCTCTCCACTTTGCTTGCCGTTGTTGAAAACTTTTCGCCGATTTTGGGATAAAGTTCCTTTGTAACCTTATTTATTATAGAAGGGTCTTCAACCGCAAGTTTGATGCCCTCGCGCAGATAGGAAAATCCTTTGATATGCGGCGGTATGCCTATTGTAATGAATATGTTGCTTATCTTTTCGTCAAGCGAATTTATCCTGCGCTTATCGCGCAAATCGCTTGAAACTTTATATTCAAGGGTTTTATCCGAAATTATATCCTTTATCCTGTCTATGATGTTTTTCGGGGTTACAGGTTTAACCAGATAATACGCTGCGCCGTGAGATATGGCGGAATTTACTATCTTTTCGTCGGCAAAGTTGGAAACTACTATTGCCGCACATTTCGGTTTTTCTTTCTTGATAAAATCAAGTACGCCGAAGCCGTCTACGCCGCTTAACACAAGGTTTAGGATAACTACGTCGGGATTATGTGATTTAATCAATTCGATGGCGTTGTTACCGTTTGTAGCCTTTGCGCAGGTTACAAACCCTTCCTCCGAGGCAAAGCCCGCTTCAAGTTCATTTACAAACTGTTCGTTGGTGTCAAAAATTGCAAGATTCACGTTTTTCATAATTTATTCTCCCATATTTTAGAAAGTAAATAAATTATACCGTACAAAAACGCAAATGTAAAGTTATTTTGTAAAAATATTAATTTATTTTTGTAAAAGTTTTGTCTTTGTTTGTCGAATTTTGTAATTAATTGCGATACCTCACTCTGTTACCACATCAAGATACTCGTCGTAGGTCAAATTTTTATCGAATTTTTTAGTTCCGTTTATCTCTATTATTCTGTTGGCAACGGTGTTCATAAGTTCCTGGTCGTGCGATGTGAAAAGCATACAGCCTTTAAAATTTTTCATTCCGTTGTTAAGCGCCGTGATAGATTCGAGGTCGAGATGGTTTGTCGGTTCGTCGAAAATGAGGAAATTGCCGCCTTCCAGCATCATTTTGGCAAGCATACACCTCACCTTTTCGCCGCCGCTTAAAACTTTGGCTTGTTTTAACGCTTCTTCGCCGGAAAAAAGCATTCTTCCCAACCAGCCGCGCAGATATTCCTCGTAGTGGTCTTTGGAAAATTGGCTTAACCAATCTACAAGCGAATAATCGCAACCTGCAAAATACTCGTTATTGTTTTCGGGGAAATACGATACGATTATCGTCTTACCCCATTTTATCGTGCCGGAATCCGGCTGAACTTTTCCCGTGAGGATATCGTATAGCATGGATACGGTCGTGCTTTTGTCGCTTACGATGCCTATTTTTTCGTCTTTTTGCACCGTGAAGGACACATTTTCAAAATAACCGCGCTTTGTCAACCCTTCCACCATCAGGATATCGTTTCCGATTTCTTTTTCAAATTTGAAATCGATGTACGGATACTTCCTCAAAGACGGCTTGAAGTCCTCAATGGTAAGTTTTTCAAGTTCTTTCTTTCTTGAAGTGGCTTGACGGGATTTGGAAGCGTTTGCGGCAAATCTTGCAATAAATTCCTGCAATTCTTTCGCGCGCTGTTCGTTTTTCTTGTTCTGGTCGCGTTGCTGGCGCGCCAACAGTTGGCTTGTTTCATACCAAAAGTCGTAGTTGCCCAACATCATATTGATCTTTCCGTAATCCACGTCGCAGATATGCGTACAAACTTTATTTAAAAAATGCCTGTTATGCGAAACGATGATAATTGTATTTTCAAAATCAAGCAGGTAATTTTCAAGCCAGCGCACGGTTTTTATATCGAGGTTGTTTGTAGGCTCGTCCAAAAGCAAAATATCGGGATTGCCGAAAAGCGCCTGCGCCAAAAGGATTTTAACCTTTCGCTTTGCGTCAACTTCCGCCATAGGCATATCATAATATTCTTCGGTTATGTCCAGGGCGTTAAGTAAAGTTTGGGCCTCGTATTCGGCGTCCCATCCGCCCAATTCGGCAAATTCGCTTTCAAGTTCGCTTGCGCGCACGCCGTCCTCTTCCGTGAAATCCGTTTTGGCGTACAGCGCGTCCTTTTCGTCCATTATATCTACAAGGCGCTTATGCCCCAGCATAACCGCCCGCAAAACGGATACGTTATCATAGGCGTTCTGATTCTGTTGCAAAACCGACATTCTTTCGGTTTTATCTATCGAAACCTCGCCCTTGTTTGGCTCTATTTCACCGCTTAAAACTTTTAAAAACGTTGATTTACCCGCGCCGTTCGCGCCGATGATACCGTAACAGTTTCCCTTGGTAAACTTTAAGTTTACGTCTTCGAACAGCTTTTTGCTTCCGTATTGAAGAGATACGTTTGTAACCTGCAACATAATTTCTTTTCCTTATTATTTATATGTTATTTCTTCATATACCCCGAAAGTGTTTTTATAGGGTATGATTTTAATAAATTTTTTATCTTTCAGATATTTTGCTTCCGACGGCGTAAACCAATTTCTCGCCCAACGGACGCGCTCTATTCCCCTGGCGTCCACATACCTTACTTTAAGATATTTTACAACGAACCCGCCTGCATATACAACTTCCCCTTCGGTAGTTGCCTTAACGATAAAATCGCCTACGGGGTTAAGTCTGCGCAAAATTTTATAATCGGCTATTCTTCTGTATAAGAAACGGTAGGCAAACAGATACACGGAAACGGGATATGCGCACGTAATACATACGGAAAGTATAAGGTCGGTGCGGTTTGCGCGCGCTTTGGCGCTTAAATCCTTCATCGTGCCCTCTATGCATGTATCCGAATCGTCGAAAATAAGCGCCTGAACCTTTTCGCCTATGCGGCTTTGCGCCTCGTCCGAATGGCGGCTGTAATCACGGGTATAACCCGTATATTCCTTTCCTTCGTCCGAAACATAAATCAATTGCCCTCTGTATACGGTGTTTCCGGAAGAATCTTCCGAAGACGTCACGTCGAAAATTTGCGCCGTTACCTCTTCGGCGGTCCTGTACATTCTGCTGTACTCTACCCCGCCCGAATACCCAACCCAAGCGGCGACAAGCAAGGCGGAAAGCAAAACAAATATTAATATGATAATTATCTGCGGCAAAGTTATATCCTTTGCAACGCCTATTGCCTTTTTGTCTTTCATATTTATATCGCAAACTGACTGTTATAAAGCCTGCTGTAAAAGCCGTTTAATTCAAGCAATTGCTCGTGCGTGCCCTGTTCTATTATGTTTCCGTCCCGCATTACGAGAATCAAATCCGCATTTTTTATTGTTGATAATCTATGCGCGACAATGAAACTTGTCCTGCCGTTCATCATATCCGAAAAGGCACGCTGAATCTGCTGTTCCGTACGCGTGTCAATCGACGATGTAGCCTCGTCCAGAATTAGCATCGGAGGCAGGCAAAGCATAATGCGCGTAATGCATAAAAGCTGTTTCTGCCCTTGCGACAGATTGCCGCCGTCCTCGCCTATCACCGTATCGTAACCCTGCGGCAACTGCATTATAAAGTTATGTGAACGCGCCGCTTTCGCCGCGGCTACAATTTCGTCCTCTGTGGCGGACGGCTTACCGAAAACAATATTTTCGCGCACGGTTCCGCTTTTCAGCCACGTATCCTGCAAAACCATACCGTAACTTTTGCGTAACGACTTTAATTTTATATTGAATTCGGAATGTCCGTCAACCGTAATTTCGCCGGATACGGGGTCGTAAAAGCGCATAAGCAAATTGATAAGCGTAGTTTTACCGCAACCGGTAGGTCCCACTATCGCAATCCGCTGCCCGCTTTTTACTTTCAACGACAAATTTTCAATAAGCCGCTTATCTTCCTCGTATGAAAAACTTACGTCGTCAAATTCAACGTCGCCCTTTACGTCTTTAAGTTCGATTGCAGAGGGTAAATCGGGCTTACGGGAAGGTTCGTCTATAAGATCGTAAATTCTTCCGGCGCACGCAACGGCGTTCTGCAATTCGGTAACCACGCCCGAAATTTCGTTAAAGGGCTTTGTATACTGATTTGCATAGGCAAGCAAACTTGTGAGGATACCCACGTCGAACGCAATGGGAAGCGGCGTAGCGAACACCAGCATAAGCGCGCCCGCCAAAGCAACCAAAGCATACACAATGGCGTTTACAAAACGCGTGCAGGGATTTGTTAGCGATGAATAAAATACCGATTTCAAGGTAGCCCGCGTAAGCTCTTCGTTAAGTTCGTCAAACTTTTGCAGGTTCTCTTCCTCGCGGTTAAAAGCCTTAACAACCTTCAGATTATCCACCATCTCTTCGATAAACGCCGTCTGCCTGCCGCGGATTTCCGAAGATTTTTTAAACAGCGAATAAGTTCTTGCGGCAATGAATTTCGCCACGAAAAGCGAAAGCGGCGTAACCACAAACACCACAAGCGCTATAATCCAATTGTAAAAGAACATCAGCGCCAATGTTCCCAAAATCGTCAATACGCCGGTGAACAATTGTGTAAATCCCATCAAAAGCCCTTCGGCAAATTGATCTACGTCGGCAATATTTCTGCTTACGATATCTCCTACGGGATTGCCGTCCACAAATTTCAAAGGCAGATACTGCATTTTGACGAACGCTTCCTCGCGCACGTCGCGCACCACGCAATAAGCTATATGATTGTTTATTATACTCATAACCCATTGGGATACGCACGTAACGGCAATAAGCGCGGCAAGAATTATAAATTTTTCAAAAATTTTTTCGTAATATACAACGCCACTCTTTACAATCAGCTTAACAACCTGACCGAAAAAGACAGGTGCGGCAAGCGTTCCCGCAACCGTAAGCAACGCAAAAAACAAGGTCGCCGCAACCGCCCACTTGTATTTGGCTATCTGTTTTAAAACCCGTTTAAGGACGCCTTTTCTCAATTTCGCCATTCAAGCGCCCTCCTTTTTGAATTGCGAATAATGAATTTCGGCATAAAGCGGGCAATCTTTAAGAAGTTGTTCATGCGTGCCTATGCCGACAACTTTTCCGTCTTCGAGAACGATTATTTTATCCGCATGAAGCAGCGACGAAGTCCTTTGGGAAACCATGAAAACAGTGGGTTTGTATTCAAGCTCCTTTAACGATTGCCTCAATTTTGCGTCCGTCGCATAATCGAGTGCGGACGAACTGTCGTCGAGAATAAGAATTTCGGGTTTTTTGACCAATGCACGGGCGATTGTAAGCCTCTGCCTCTGCCCGCCGGAAAAATTTTTGCCGCCCTGCTCTACAATTTCGTCCAGCCCGGCGGATTTTGAATCAATTACATCCCACGCTTGCGCCGTCTTTATTGCTTCCATTATTTCCCCGTCGGTAGCGTCCTCTTTGCCCCAAAGGATATTTTCACGCACGGTTCCGTTGAACAATACCGCGTTCTGCGGCACAACGCCGCACATTTCACGCAACTTTCCGTCGCCGTATTCATTGACGGGCACGCCCTCAAGCAATATTTCACCCGATTT
Organism: uncultured Clostridia bacterium; assembly: GCA_947627575.1. Classification (GTDB taxonomy): domain Bacteria; phylum Bacillota; class Clostridia; order Christensenellales; family Borkfalkiaceae; genus Coproplasma. The sequence continues at coordinate 217,251 of CANQWN010000001.1, read as the reverse complement.
CAAATCATAGAAATGCGGTATGGCGTTTACAAGCGTTGTCTTGCCTGCGCCCGTGCCGCCGATAATGCCTATCGTTTCGCCCCTGTTCACGCTGAAATTAACGTTTGAAATTGCGTCTACGGCGGCATTGCCGTAGTTTATGCACACGTTTTTAAACTGCAAAAACGCCCCGCCGCCCCTTTCAACGTCTTTCTCCGAAACTTCAAGCACGGGCAAATCGAGTATTTCCTTCACCCTTCCCGCGCTTGCAAACGATTTTGTTACGGTAATAATAAGGTTGGCAAGTTTTACAAGTTCAACCAAAATCTGCGCCATATAGTTGTACAGCGCAACAACGTCTCCCCTTTCCAGAGAACCTCCGTCAACTTTAAGCGCGCCGACATAAAAAAGCACGATAATCGCCGCGTTTACCACGGCGTACGTCAAGGGATTCATTATAGCGGAAACCGCGCCGGCAAATTTCTGTGAACGGGTAAGTTTTCCGTTGCGGGCTTTGAACCCCGATATTTCGTCGTCCTCTTTGCAAAAAGCCCTTATAACCCTTGCGCCCGTCAGGGTTTCGCGCGTGGACGCGGTGACGGAATCAAGATTTCTCTGAACATTTTTATACAGAGGGATACAAGTTAGCATAACGCCAAAAATGATGACGCACAAAACGGCGATTGCCGCGGCAAAAACGCCGCCTGCCGTAACGTTTACGGTAAACGCCATTATCATTGCGCCGAACACTATAAACGGCGAACGCATAAACAATCTCAAAAACAGGTTTACGCCTGATTGAATCTGGTTAACGTCGCTTGTCATGCGTGTAATCACGCCGGACGCGCCGATATTATCTATCTGCGAATAAGTGAGGCTTTGAGATTTTTTAAATAAATCTCTTCTCAACTGTTTTGAAAAGCCCACCGCAGCCTTTGCGGCAAAATACTGCGCAACTACCGCACTGACAAGTCCCGCAAAGCCGAAAGCGATTAAAATAAGGCATGCGTTTACCACATACCGCCAACCGGCGCCGCCGTCTATCCCTTCGTTTATTATCGACGCAACTATAAGCGGCACCAACAACTCGAAACACACTTCAAGCAACTTAAAAAGCGGCGCAAGAAAGGTTTGAAGTTTATAGCCGTTGAAATATTTAAGAAGTTTACGCATACCTATAAAATTATAACAGTTTCGGCGGAAAAAATCAATTATATTTAATTTGTTTGCAATTAATATAATAATTTGGTAAACTAACAGCGAGGAAACGTTATGCCATACAAAATTTATCTGAAAAAGAACGAAGAAAAACGTATAGTAGCCGGACACAGCTGGGTATACGCAAACGAAGTAGCAAAAATCGAAGGCAAGGAAAAAAACGGATCTCTTGCGGAAGTTTGCGATAACGACGGAAAATACATAGGCAAAGGCTATATCAATCACGCGTCGAAAATACTTGTAAGAATTTTTATAAGGAACGGCGCTTCCGACGATGAAAACCTGTATCTCGAACGCATAAAAGCCGCGGACGACGCGCGCAAAAAATTAGGCTACGACAACTGTTACAGGGTTGTATTCGGCGAAGCGGACAACCTACCCGCCCTTATCGTAGACAAATACGGCGATTACCTTGCCGTGCAATTGCTTTCGTTGGGTATGGATCAGAGGCGCAAACTTATAACCGATTGCCTTGTCAAATTATTCAATCCCAAGGGCATTTACGAGAGAAGCGACGTTTCCGTACGCAAAAAAGAAGGGCTTGCCGAAATAAAGCAAACCCTTTACGGCGAAGTGCCGGATTACTGCGAAATTTACGAAAACGGGCTGAAAATGTTCGTTGACATCAAAAACGGACAAAAAACGGGATATTTTCTTGACCAGAAAGAAAACAGGCTTGCCGTAAGAAAATATTGTAAAGGCGAAATTTTGGATTGCTTTTGCAACAGCGGCGGCTTCACGTTAAACGCGGCTACAGTTGCCGATAAAGTTACGGCGTGCGACATTTCCGCGCAAGCCCTTGAAAACGTAAAACTGAACGCTATTGAAAACGGGCTTGACGGAAATATAGAAACGGTCTGCGGGGACGCATTTGAAATTTTGCGGCAATACAGAAAGGAAAACCGCAAATTCGATGCGGTGATTCTCGATCCTCCCGCCTTCTGCAAAACCGCCGACGAAGTTAAAGACGCTTATAGGGGATATAAGGATATTAACCTTACCGCAATGAAACTTATAAAGGACGGCGGGTATCTTATAACATGTTCCTGTTCGCATTATATGACTTTTACGCTATTTGAAAAAATGCTTATAGAGTGCGCCCGCGAAAGCGGAAAAACCGTAAGAAGCGTGGAAATAAAAACTCAATCGCCAGACCATCCGTCTCTGCTGTGCGCCGATGAAACGCAGTATTTAAAATTCTTTGTACTGCAAATTACCGATAAAAATTAGCTATTTATGTGTGGCATAGTACTTTATAAATAGTTTAAAACACAAAAAAAACCGCGGATTTTCCGCGGTTTTTTATTTTTATTTTCAAATCGCCCAATTGCCGTTTTTGATTACGTCCACTCTTTCGCCGTTGGGTTTTACGCCAACTATCGACATATCTTTACTGCCTATCATAAAATCGACGTGTATCATCGAGCTGTTTACACCCATCTTTTCGAACTCTTCAACAGAATACTTTTCGTAATTTTCCAAACAATTGGTAAATCCCCTGCCCAGCGCCAGATGGCAACTTGCATTCTCGTCGAAAAGCGTGTTGTAGAAAAGAATCCCCGTATTGTTTATGGGCGAATCGTAGGCAATCAGCGCGCACTCGCCGAGATAAGCCGCCCCTTCGTCCATGGAAACCATCTTTTCAAGCAGTTCCTGATTCTTTTCCGCGTGAACTTCCACTACTTTGCCGTTTTCAAAACGCAGCCAAAAATTTTCGATAAGTTTGCCCTGATACGAAAGGGGTTTTGTGGCAACAACTTTTCCCTCCGCTTTGCCTCTTACGGGCGTTGTAAATACTTCCTCGCTGGGAATGTTGGGGTTATAGTATATATCCGTCCCCAATGTGTATTCCCCGCCGCCTAAAAATATGCCTTTATCGTTCAATCCAACCGTAAAATCCGTTCCGTTTGAACTTTTATATTCCAATTTTTCAAACTTACATTCGTTTAAATATCTGCATTTTTCCGCAAGATCGGCGTTATGCTTTTCCCACGCGGCAATCGGGTCGTCGTCCACCCTCGAAGTATTCAGTATCGCTTCCCACAACTTTTCAATCGCGGTTTGCTCATCGTCGTCGGGAAAAATCTTTTTCGCCCAATCTTTGCCGGGGACGGCGCAGATACACCACTGATATTTATTTTCCAGCTTGTCGCGGAAAGGTTTAATGAACGGGAACCTTGCCACGTTTGCCTTGACAATTTTTTCGCTGTCCGTGCCTTTAAGTCCGTCGGGATCTTCCGAATCCAGCCAAAGCATACACGTCTGTTTATCCAGCCGCCGCTGCAATTTCGCTTTTTCTATGTCGCTGAACTCGGAAAGAGTTTCCAAACTTCTGTAAATATGGTGCAATTTTGTTACGGGCATATACGTCCATTCTACCGTAACGCGGCTTGCCCCGCACTTATAACATTCTTCAACGACCATTTGCACAAATTCAGGCTGATCAAGTTCACAATTTATGATAACTTCCTGCCCTTTTTGAACGTTAAGCCCGCATTTTGCAATCAATTCGGCATATTTTTTTAATCTTTCCCTTTGCATAAAAAATCCTTTTTATTTTTATTGTACCCTTTTATTAAACTATTTAAGCAATATATGCATAAGTTTTGAAAGCGTTTTTTTAATATGAATCATATTATTATTGCGATAATCAATGCATACGCTTCCCTTTCAAATATAGGATAAGCACATACGCCGCAAGCAAAACCGCACACGCGCCCAGCAACACGCCGTACATTACGCCAACGGGGATATACTTGCCGCCTATGTACAAGTTGGCGTCAAATCCGTCTTTAAGCGCTTTAACGCCTTCGGCGGGCAATCCTTTTTCAGCCAAAATGTTTATGTAACCGCTCATAAAATGCAATCTCATAACGCAGACTGAATGTGTGCCCGGCAGACAAGCCAACAAATCGCGCAAACCTTTCCCGAATTGTGAAATGGGCATATACGCGCCGCATATAAAACCGTACATACTTGAAACCAGCCCGGAAACCGCCGAAGCAACGCCCTGCTTACTTATAAAACAGTTTACAATTATGCCCGAAAGCAACGTCCCGAACAAAATGGCGCATACCATATCTATCAAAATCATAAACAAATCGCCCACTGGAATATGCCAACCGAAAATTCCGAGATAGATAAACCCCACAACCAACACGCCGAACATAACTATAAACGTAACGGCGAAATTTGACGCGTAATACGAAAGCGAAACGGTAGTTTTTCTGACAGGCGAAATCAATAAATCGTTAAGGTTCCCTTCCGTCTTATCGTTCACTATTACAGTGTTTGAACAAAACGCCACGGTAACGGAACTTACGCTTAATATAGACGAAATAAGCCACGCGCCCGCAAACCCTTCAAGCAATTTATTATCCGCAACCATATTAAATGCCGCGCAAATATCTTTTATGCTGTTCACATACACCGAACGCAAAAATGTGGAAAACAACACCAACATAACAAGCGGTGTTATCATCGATACGAAAAATATCATTTTATCTTTGAAAAAGGTTTTTATGTTGCGTTGCACAAGCGAAACAAATTTTCTCAATTCCTGCATTTTACACATCCTTTAACTGTTTGCCGGTTACTTTAAGAAATACGTTGTCCATATCACCTTTAACCACTTCAAAATCGGTAAATAACTGCGGCTGTAATTTTATTTCTTCGGAAATTTGCTCGGTATTTTCAAATTCAACTTCAAGCCTGTCGTGAACCCGCTTGCAGTTTCGCCCTTTGGACGAAAAGTATTTTTCGGCGGCTTCGATATTTTTATAAATCCTCAAAAAATCGCTTGAATAATCGCTTTTCAACTTGTGCGGCGTGCCTTGCGAAACAATCTTTCCGCTATCGAGTATAACCACATAATCGGCTACAGAGGATTCTTCCATATAATGCGTGGTAAGAAATACCGTAAGGTTTTCTTCTTTACGCATTTTTTCTATTACGTTCCACACGGTAATTCTCGTTTTGGGATCCAATCCGGTTGTTGGCTCGTCCAAAATAAGCAGTTCAGGCTTATGGATAAGCGCGCGTGCAATATCTACCCTGCGCTTTTGCCCGCCGGATAATTTTTCAAGCGGCCTTTTAAGTATCTGACTTAAATCAAACATATCCGAAATGCAGTTAAGCCTGCTTTTGAATTGTTCGCCGAAAATACCGTAAAGATTGGCGCGGTATTTTAAATTATCGTAGACGGTAAGTTTTTTATCGAGAACGGAATTTTGGAAAACTACGCCTACCTTTTGCCTCGCCCCGGCGGAATTTTTATCTATGTCATAGCCGCAAACTTCAACTTTGCCTTCGTCCTTACGTAAAATTCCGCTTATAACGTTTATCGTCGTCGATTTTCCCGCTCCGTTTACACCCAAAAAAGCAAATAACTCTCCGCGCTTAACTTTAAACGAAATTCCGTCTACCGCTTTTACCGTCTTATAATATTTTTTAAGATTTTCAATCTCAATGATATATTCAGGCTCTCTCATAATACCCCCTTACGGCATTAAATTCTTCCGTCAACAAATTTTCCACCTGTTCCCATTGCAGTTCCAAAAATCCCGTGGCAAACATTGTTGCAATTCCGTGTACAAATATCCACATATGCAAATGCAAACTTTCTTCTTTACCGTTGCAAAAGCCCAATTTGCGCAATCTTTCAACTTCATTTACGAAATCCTGATCGGTAATTGCATCAGAATTATCGTTACGGGCGCGCATAAATAAATACCTGAACAGCTGTTTTTCCTGCTTTGCAAATTTTATATAAGCAAGCCCGACGGCTTTATATTCGGGATATTTTCCGGATTCAACTTCCCTCTTCAGATAATCGGTATACACTTTATAAATTTCTCCGCACAGACTGATTTTCAAATCGTCCATACTTTCAAAAGATAAATACACGGGCTGTGTAGAGCAGTTGCACGCTCGCGCAATGTCCCGCACGTTTAAATTATCCACCCCACGCTCGCGGGCAATGTCAAGCGCCGCGGAAAGTATAACTTCTTTACTTACTTGTTTTTTTGCAGGCATAGCAACCTCACATAACATTTGTTATTAATAATACTTGTTATTATAATGTACGGATTACATCTTGTCAAGTAGATAAACGATTTAATATAAAATTTTAAACTGTCGTTTAGCCGAAAAAAATGGCAGGCAGCGAAAGCCCTTCTTTCGCTGCCTGCCAAAAAAATAAGCGAGAGCAAACATTGTCTGCCCCGCCTTTTTTACGTAAATTTCAAATTTATAAATCAGTAAGCATATTGCAGAATCCGCATGGCATAAAAAAGTAAAACAAGAAAGAATAACACAGAAACTGCAGACGCAACATGGCTTGCTATACTTATTTTTCGATTGCCCTTTGAGACGCAAGTAACAACCGAAAGCACAATTGCCACAGCCATCACCGCAAGGGCTATGTAAACAAGAAATTGCAGATTCTTTTCCAAAAGTTTGTCGTAAATGCTGTAATAGTAGTCTGCTTTTTCTACGCCTCCACTTTCATTTGGCAAAAACGCAATGTCGTGGTCGAGCTTAATGAAGCACAACGCCGCCATAAGTATGTTTAAGCACACATTTATAACTTCCAAAATGAGATATAATGCTTTTTTCATAATGATTCACAAGGCAAAATGAAATTAAAATATTCTTTGCTTGAAGGTAAATTTCTTCCCGGATTAAATTTTATAAATCTACCGTCTCGGTCTTAAAATCACAATAATATTCGGCTGTAATCCCCTTAAATTTCAACACGCAGTAGTCGGGGTCTGTCACGCCTTGTTTATAAAACATTTTATCGCCAAAGCGCCAAATCTCGTCCTTCGTCGCCTGATCGGTGCAAATCTGCATTTCACCTATTATTGAAACGCCCTGATATTTAAATTTCCCGCGTTTATAAAAATAGACGCAAGCCTTATCGTTTGCCAAATATTGCTTTATCTTGTTGGACGAGGTGTTTGTTGTGAAATAAATTTCATTACCGTCTATCTTTCTGGGGGCAAGCATCGCCCTTATAACAGGGTACCCTTGCCCGTTGACAGAAGCAATAAACGCCGTCTTTTGCTCCGATATAAATTGAAAAATTTCTGTTTTATCCATAGTCCCCCCCTAAATTTCCGACTATCTTATAATCATAATAACCGCTGTGCAAAAAGATTAAGCGAAAGATGAAATGACACCGCCCACGCCGTGATTTTTATTTAGCTTAATTGAAATTTAACCGTCTCGCCGTTCTTTTTTAGGAAATAGCTTTTCGGGATTTTTGCAATATGTGCGGACTACGCTTCCACAATCGCGACAAACTGTTGCAAAAATCGCTACGCTGCGCAAACCGCCTCTTTTTGCAGGCGTTAAATATGTGCCATAGGCACATATTCTTGTCTCAATCAATTCTTCACCCCCGCAAAACGAGCATTTTTCAATTTTTACTTCTTTCATAAGTCACTCATCCAAATTCCTGTTTATCGCCCCCATTATATCACAGCTGCACATAGAAAATCAAGCAGTCAAAAATCTGTTTAGCATTTTGGCGTGAACTTGCCGCGTCTAAATTCAATTTTAAGTTTTATGTTGATTATAAAATTGATTTTTTATATATATTCTGATATAATTATTAAAAGCAAACGGAGTTACAAATGTTAAAATTAGTTGATATTCTAAAAATCAAAAACGAAGATTATAAAAATTACAAAATTCATTTTGCAACAGGTGCAGTCAATAAAAAGGAAGCATACGAAAAATTTTTAATCAACGAATTTGGCGAATGGCAAGCAGACCAAACAAATAAAAATTTTAATCGTAAATATGTTATATCGTTAATTTATTACGATAAAGATATTTGGCTTTTTGGCGGCATTTATAAAGTTAATAATCAAACCCCACAACCGATAACACAAAGTGATGGTTGGCACGGTTGGCGTTATGATTTAACGCTTACCGATAATCAAAAAGATTTAATTGGCAGAGTTTTTGTTTACTATAAAAAAGAGTTTCGCGCCTCATACCCTTGTTTAGAATTGCAAATAAAGAGCAAAAATAACCCTGCGGACATTTGTGTTTCTTCAATTTTAGATAAACAAGTTACCATTAACGATTTTAATGGTTTTGACAATGTAAATATTTCTTATCAAACTTTAAAGCATATTATTGAAAATAACATTGCAACTTGGAAATCTGCTTTATCTAATGTAAAGGGCATTTACTTAATTGTAGATACGCTTACAGGCAAACAATATGTCGGTAGCGCATATGGCGAAGATTGTATATGGCAACGCTGGTCTGAATATGCGAAAAACGGGCACGGCGGAAACATTGAACTGAAAAAAATATTGCAAAATAACGGCATTGATTATAGATATAATTTCAAATATTCGATTTTAGAAGTCTGTAATATGAACTTGGGCAATGATTATATAATCGGGCGTGAAACCTATTGGAAAGAAGTTTTAATGACAAGAAAATTTGGAATGAACAGCAATTAAAATATAAAAGAGACATACAAATGAAAAATGATATAGTAGAGAGTTTTGTTAGTTTTTGTCGTTCTAATTTAAATTTAAGCGATAACCTATATGCAGAACCTTATAATTCTTTGGCTGTATGCATTATAGATTGCTTTTATTCATTAAGGGCAAAATATTTTGCAGTTACTGTTCCTGTAGTGGAAAGATATGCAAAAGTTTTTATGAATAACGACAAATTTGTAAGCAACATAAACTGTAAAGATTTAATTGCGCATATCGATAGCGCAGGCGGCTATGAAAATTTTGCTAATACAATTTTAAATAATAGGCAGAAAATAAGTAAAAAATTTAAGTCGGAAATTTGTTATGAGGTTGCACAAAAATTATTGCAATTAAATATAAACACCATTAACGACTTTAAAAATTATGAAAATACAAACTTATTAGAAAAATCCTTGTACTCAATAAAGGGTGTTGGGGCGGCAGGTGTTAATTATTTGTTTATGCTTGCAGGCGACCAAAATCGTTGTAAACCCGATATTCATATTCATCATTGCGTTAAAGATGCTTGTGGAATTGATGTTTCAGATTCTGAATGTCAACATTTATTTACAAATGCTATCAAGTTATTGAATAATGACTATCCTCAATTGACGGTTAGACTCCTTGACGGCATTATTTGGAAAAAATATCAAGCAAGAAAAAATAAATGAATATCAATTCCGAAAAATTTCAAACTTTTTTTAAATGAACTAAATTTACAATTTGAAAATTTTGTATACTAATTTTATCACCTGATAAAAACGGCAGCATTTGCAATCAACCATATAAAAGATATAAAAAAGGGCGTAAGTGTTCAACTTACGCCCTTTGGGGGCACAGAGAAGAGGATTTTGCCGTTTCCCTACGGGAGCCTCGGCAAAGCGTCGGCGGCGTTGCCGCCTCGCGTGAACCACGGGTTCTTCTTACCCCTATTCTCTATTTCAAAACAATCGGGGGCACGCGAAGTGCCCCCGATTGTTTTGGCGCAGAGAAGAGGATTTGAACCTCCGGACGGGGTTAGCCGTCACACGATTTCCAATCGTGCGCCTTAAACCGCTCAGCCATCTCTGCATCGCCGCTCGGCATGTTTCAGCCAAGCATTAATATAATATAGAAAATAACAAAAAAAATCAAGCGTTTTTGCGGCTTATAATAAACTCGGCATATTTTTTTGCTATGTTCACGCCGCAAACACGTTCTGCTTCGGCAAAAAATGCGTTGGAATTTACCTCGCACACATATCTTTTACCGTCTTCGTCGGTAAGCACGTCTATACCGCAATAATCCAGCGAAAGCACCTTTGACGTTTTTTCACACAGTTCTATAAGTTCGCTGTCCGCCTCGTACTTATCTCCCCTGCCGCCCTGTTCTATGTTAGAGCGGAAATCATTTTTATTTATGCGGCGCATAGCGCATACATAACGTCCGCCGATTACTATCACACGTATATCTGCGCCGCCTATTCCGATAAATTTTTGATAAAAATGCGGGATAAGTTTATTATTTTTCTCGTATTCCTCTATTTCAGTCCTGTCGCGCAATAAACTTACGCCTGCCCCCAAAGACCCGTAACACGTTTTTGCCACGACGGGTAAAGCAAGTTTTTTTATCACATCGTCAACAAGTTGTTCTGAAATTTCCGCATCGGCGTAATAGCAAAGTGGCGCATAAACGCAATCCGGCGTAGGAATTCCGTTTTGTGACAGCGCTATATGCGTCAACATTTTATCGTCGCAAACTTCTATCGCCGCCGCGCTGTTATACAGCTTTATACCGCAACTTTCAAGCATCCTTGCCGCAACTTTGTCCTTATCGAGAAATATCCCCACGCCGCTTTCCGCACTGACTATTATGCCGTCTTTAATTGCGGCAAGGGAAATATTTTTTACGATTTGAACGTCCGCGCCTGATTTTTTCAGCTCTTCTTCAATTCGCGCCGCCTGCGCTATCTGCGACTTGTTTTTGATATAGGCGTTTACAACTATAAAGTACTTCATAAAAAACCCCGGCAGGACTGTAAGTCCTGCCGTAAAATCAAGATACAACCCTTATTACCGCCACCGTTTTGGCAACGTCCATTGAATCTATTTCCTCTATCGCTTTACGCACGCTGTTTTCGTGCGTGACGTGTGTAATCACGATAAGCGGCACCGCCTTGTTGGTTTGTCCGCTTTCCTGTAAAACCTGCGCAACGCTGATATCGTATTTGCTTAACACCGCGGCAATTCCCGAAAGCACGCCCGCCATATCGGCGGCGTCAAACCTCAAATAATATTCGCTTTCAAAGTTAGTAACAAACTTTGTAGCGGGATCTGCCTCTGCGGTATTTTCAAAAGGCGAATAACGGAAATTATCGTGAGTGGCGCAATAAATTATATCGCCCACTATCGCGCTGCCCGTAGGCAAAGCGCCCGCGCCTCTGCCGTAAAGCATAACGTCTTCAACGCTGTCGCCTGTGATATAAACGCCGTTATAACTATCGTTTACGCTTGCCAAAGGGTGTTCGGAATTGATAAACGTAGGATGAACGCGCACTTCCACTCCGTTTTCGGTATTTCTGCCTATCGCAAGCAATTTAAGGGTATAGCCCAAATGTTTACCGTAATTTATATCCTTTTCCGAAATTTCCGTTATTCCCTCGCGATAAATTGCGGTATAAGGAATTTTTGTATGGAATGCAAGGCTCGACAGTATCGAAAGTTTATAAGCCGCGTCGTAGCCTTCAACATCTGCGCGCGGATCGGCTTCCGCATAGCCCAACTTCTGCGCGTCTTTAAGAACTTCTTCGTAAGTGGCGCCTTTACTGCTCATATTTGTGAGAATATAATTGGTTGTACCGTTTATAATTCCCATAAGCGAGGAAATTTTATTGCCCTGCAAATTATCCAGAAGCGCACGGATTACGGGTACGCCGCCCACGCACGTCGCCTCGTAAAACAGCCCGCACCCGTTGCTTTTGGCAACTTTTTCAAGTTCGTGGCTGTATTTGCAGTATAGTTCCTTATTGGAAGTAACTACCGATTTGCCTGCGCCGAGTGCGGCAAGGGTGAAAGTTTTTGCCGGCTCTACCCCGCCCATAACTTCAACAACTATGTCTATATCGGGATCGGAACAGATTTCGTCTATATTTGCGGCAATCTTGCTTTCGGGAATACCTAAATCCAGCACGCGTTGTCTGTTTTTTTCAAGCACTTTCTCGACAACTATCTCAACCGAATGAACTTTTTTATAAAATTCATAATGCCGAGTGAGTATCTGATAGGTTCCGCCGCCAACTACGCCTAAACCTAATATGGCAACGCCCACTTTCTTCATTTTAAGCCTCACTATTCAAATCGTATAAATATTTCAGACCTTCAAGCGTCAGCAGCTTATCTACATGATCTATACAGGTCAGTTCTTTGGCAATAACATCGGAAAAACCGCCCGTCGCAACGGTGGTAACTTCTCCGTATTTAAGTTCGCATTTTATCTTCTTTACAATGTATTCCACAAGTCCGGCAAACCCGTAAACTATGCCGGATTGCATATTCGTCACGGTGTTTTTGCCTATCACGCTGGAAGGTCTTTCTATTTCAACCCGCGGAAGTTTTGCGGTGCCGTTTACAAGGCTGTCAAGCGAACCCTTTATTCCGGGCGCAATTACGCCGCCGATAAATTCGCCTTTATCGTTGATTACGTTAAAAGTTGTAGCCGTGCCGAAATCCACTATAATCAAGGGACAGCCGTACTTTTTTACGCCTGCAACGTTGTTCACTACCCTGTCGGCGCCCACTTCCTTTGCGTTATCAACTTTTAAGTTAAGCCCCGTTTTTAACCCCGGCGCCAACATAAGCGGCTCGATTTTAAGATAATTTCTGCACGCTCTTTCAATGGTATAATCAAGTTGCGGCACAACGGATGAAATTATTCCGCCCGTAATTTCAGACGGCTTAATCCCGTTGTTTATCAAAATGCCGGTAATTTGTCCGCCGTACTCGTCAGAAGTTTTTTTCAACTCGGTAGCAACGCGAAAACTTAAAAGAAGATTATTACCGTCAAAAACCGCGTATTTGATATTCGTGTTACCCACGTCCATGCAAATTATCATATTATTTCTCGCTTTTTGTCTGTGCGGAAGCCGTCACCGCGCTTTCCGTATTGACGGGTTGAAAAAGCAGATTGTTCGACTTCTTCAAAACCATCTTCATTATACGTATATAGAGGGGAACCAACACTGCGCAACAAGCCATTTCTATGGGGCTGTTAAAAACAATGGCGACGGAAAACGCAACCGTAAAGGCGTCTCCGCCGAACACCCAAAGCATAAGCAAAACCAAAACGGTATTTGTAAGCGCGCCGAAAACGCCGCCCACTGCCGCAGGAATAGTTTCGCGCAACATAACGTTTCCCTTTTTACCTACGGCGGGCTTACCTCTTCTTTCTCTCGCGCAGAGAATTTTGTTTATTATAAATGAAACAAAATGATAAACCCAATAGGCAACTATACCCATACATATTCTGGGTAATACCGAAACAAGCGGATTCATCATCGGCTGATAAGCTACCATTACCGCAATCAGCAACGAGCATATACCGAAAATGGTTCCGCCGACAAACTCTTCCTTCCAGGTGCCGAACATACACAACGCAATGGCAAGAGGCAAGGACAGGAACGCAGGATTGATACCCAACATTCCCATAAAAATGTAAGTCTCCAAGGTAAGCACCACAAAAATCAGTGCCACCATAACACCGAGAAAAGCTACATAATGCGCTTTACTCTTCCTCATAAAACACCTCCGTCGGGTTCATTGAAGATACCCGCAGAAAAAAATTTATTATGCTTATATCGGTCAGATTAAAATATAGCTGCCGAAAGCACGCTATGATTATATCATTTTAAAAATGCCTTTGCAAGCGATTAACCGCCGTGTAACATTTTTATGGGCAATTAAATATTATTTAATATACGGATACTGCAAGGCAAACCCAATTTACATATACCGCCCTGCAGCTTACATTTAAGGAGGAAATAATGAACATCTTTTCGCAGTGCGGCAGCAACAGCTGCCTTTGGATACTTATCCTTTTACTTCTTGCGGCAAGTTACAGCAGCAACGGTATGGAAGGCGTACTTTCCGGCAGTTGCACACCCATCCTTATCGCTTTGGTGTACAGCATGTGGAAAAACGGCACGCTTTCAAACTTATTATGCGGCAACGGCAACAACTGCGGTTGCGGTTGTAACTGAAAAAAAAGGGACTGCGGATGCAGTCCCTTTTACTTTTATTTGTTCAATATAACGTATTTATATACTGCGGCAACCGTTTTGGAATCGCAAATTTCGCCGCGCTCAATCATTTCCAGCACTTTTTCAAGCGGAATAAACTCAACGTTTAAAAACTCACCCTCGTCGGGTCTGCTTATACCCTCTTCAAATTGTTCCGCAAGATAAATATGTATAGTTTCGTCGGTAAATCCGGGCGAAGAATAAATTTTACACAGCGGAGTAAGTTTTTTCGCGATATAACCCGTCTCTTCTTTAAGTTCCCGCAAAGCGGAACAATCGGGATTTTCCCCGTCGTCTGATTTGCCGGCGGGTATTTCATATATTTCTCTGCCGTAAAGATATCTGAACTGCCTTACCAACAAAACTTTTCCGTCTTTGACAAGCAAAACCGCCGCGCCGTCATTGTGCCGTACGCACTCTCTGAATGACTTTTTCCCGTCGGGTAAAAGCACTTCGTCACGGTATAAACTTAATATTTTGCCCGAATAAATACATTCGGACGAAATTTTTGTCTCATCCAGCTTCATAAAGTTTCTTCATATGCCGCTATTATCTGAATAAGCGGCGCGATATTGTCGCTTACGCACTTCATATAAAGCACAAAATAGTTATACCCGCATAAAAGCGCGTCTATTAAAGCAATGTCGCCGGCTTTAACCGCCCTTTCAAGTTGGTTTAAAATTTTATAAGCCGCCTCGCGTTCGTCTTTAGGGACATTGGGGTTTTCAAATAAAAACTTTTTTTCCTGCGCCAACGTAAGCGAAACAGACGATAAAAGTCCAGCGCGTGCGGAATTTGATTGTATCTCGGGCATTTGTTCACCATCTTCCGCGGAAGGCGCGGCAGGTGCGGACAACTCTTCCTGAAACACCTGCTTTATCATATCTTCCAAACTGTCTATAACAGTTTTACAGAACGCGCGGTAACTTGAATAATAACTACCTTCCTCGGGGAAGTAAACGCGGAGAAATTCGTTAAAATTAAGCGTATCGTTATCAAATTCAACCAAAAGGCAAAATATAAAAGCAAGCCTTTGCCCTATTGTCTGCGGAAGGACAAGATAGCTTTTGCTTAAAATCCCCTCGCCCGTCGTTACCAGACAATCGGAACGCGCCGATATGTAATCGAAATTTTTAGTGACGGTTTCAAACAGATTGTAAAGTTCACGGCTGTTCACGATGGCTTTAAGCAAATCCTTAATCTTTGTTGTAGCCATTATGAATTTACACTCTTTAAGCTCTTCGCATTTCGCAATAAAATCGTTTATCTGCTCTTTCGTGCTTTCCATAATCCACCTTTATCTATTTATACGCTACAATTATAACACAGTCTTAACCAAAATTAAAATATTTTTAGGTAAATATCTTGATTTTATCGAAATAATTATGTATAATAATAGCAACTTTTGCATTTTTTTATAAAAAAGCAGTATTTTTATGTTAAACACAGGCGAAACATCTATTAACAAATTAATAATATTATTCGTCTTCGATAAAATGGAAAGCGCGCTTTCCAAAGATACTATAGTAGATATGTGTACGTCTTCGAATAATTGGATGGGTTACATGGATTGCGTAAACGTAATATCCAAACTACTTGACGACGAATTTATCTGCAACGTCAAAGGCAGCGACGAACTGTATACAATAACCAAAGACGGGCGCGAATCCCTTGCGAATTTTTACATAACCATACCCAAAAGCGTAAGGGAAGAAATTTCCATATTCGTAAAGAAAAACAGCGCAAGATACCGCAACAAACAGGAATGCAGGTCGGACTATTACCAGAACGTAGATGGAACCTTTACCGTTTCATTGAAAATACTTGCGCCCGTACAGCCGTTGCTTGACCTAAAATTTGTTGTACCCGATAAAAAAACGGCAAAAGCGATATATAAAAAATGGAATGAAAAAGCAACCGATTTGTATACGGTTATTTACGATAATTTAAGCGATTGAGGTGATAAATGTTTACTTACAGCACAAAAGGCACATGTTCAAGACAAATAATTTTCGACGTAGATTCGGAAAACAAAATGCATAACGTAAAATTCATTGGCGGATGCAGCGGGAACTTACAGGGCGTGGCGCGCCTTGTCGAAGGCAGAGATATCGACGAAATTGAAAAATTGCTTTCAGGCGTAAAATGCCGTAACAATACCTCCTGCCCCGACCAATTAAGCAAAGCAATCGAGGCTTATAAAAAAGCGCAAGCGGACAAATAAATAATTTTAAAGCGTCCGGGGGAAATTCCCTCGGACGCTTTTTTAGTGCCTAAATTTCTGCAAATTTACTATTTATGTGTAACATAGTACTATATAAATCTTATAAATTGCCTATTAAATTTACAAAATCGTCCATATTTTTATCTATCAAACTTATATAAAAGCATCTTCCGCTATAACCTTGCAAACCGGAATATCTTACAAGATTAAACCCACTGTAGCCGAAATGCAGTTCAAAAAGCAATTTTTCAAACGGCATACCGTTATGAGAAACGGTTGTGTTGAAGCAGAATTCTACCCAACGTCCTCTCTTCATCTCTTCAAGCGTTTCATTATTAAGCGCTACGCCGAACGCGGGCATTTCGTAGGCGGAATAAGTTAAATTTTTCCACCCGTCCATTACAACCCGATATTCTTCCGCGCCGTGCCTATAATTTACCGCCTTTCCTTCGGTATAAACGTTTATACTTTCGGCGGTATAAATCAATGAATTAAGTTCTTCAAGCATATCACTATTATTTTCTTTTTGAACTGATATATTCGTCTATTGCTTTTGCCGCAGTTTTCCCTGCGCCCATCGCAAGAATTACAGTTGCGGCGCCCGTTACCGCATCGCCGCCCGCAAATACGCCTTCCCTTGAAGTTTTTCCCGTGCTTTCATCAACTATAATTCCACCGTGCTTGTTAACTTCAAGTCCCGCGGTGGTATTTTTTATAAGCGGATTGGGGCTTGTTCCTATTGCTATGATAACGCAATCGACGTCGAGAACGTATTCGCTGCCGGCAATTTCAACGGGGCGCCTTCTTCCCCTTTCGTCTGGTTCGCCCAATTCGCATTTGATAACTTTAATCCCCGTTACAAACCCGTTTTTAGGGTCGCGCCTGTCCTCGGCGTTATGGTACCCGATAATTTCCACGGGATTGCGCAAAAGCCTGAAATCTATGCCCTCTTCCTCGGCATGTTCCACTTCTTCACGCCGCGCAGGCAATTCCGTCATTGAACGCCTGTAAATTATGTAAACTTTTTCCGCGCCCAAACGCAAAGCCGTTCTGGCGGCGTCCATGGCAACGTTTCCGCCGCCGACAACCGCCACGCGCTTTGCATGCATTATGGGCGTTTGTGCGTCGCCGCGGTACGCCTTCATAAGATTTGCACGGGTAAGAAATTCGTTTGCGGAATAAACACCCTTCAATCCTTCACCGGGAATACCCATAAAATTGGGCAAACCTGCGCCCGAACCTATAAAAACAGCCTCAAAACCGTCTTCAAACAGTTCGTCTACGGTGAGAGTTTTACCGATAACTACGTTGGTTTTAATTTCCACGCCGTAATTTTCAAGCGTTTTAACTTCCTTGCTTACAATTTCTTTGGGCAATCTGAATTCGGGGATGCCGTATACAAGCACTCCGCCGGCAAGATGCAACGCCTCGAAAACGGTAACTTTATAACCTTTTTTGGCAAGATCGCCTGCACAAGTAAGCCCTGAAGGACCCGAACCTATAACGGCAACCCTGTGTCCGTTACTCTTCGGCAAGTCAATTTTTCCGTCGGAATTGGCATTATGGTAATCGGCGGCAAATCTTTCAAGCCTGCCTATACCTACGGGCTGGAACTTGATTCCCAAGGTGCATTTGCTTTCGCATTGCGTTTCCTGCGGGCAAACCCTGCCGCAAACGGCGGGCAATGACGAACTTTCCGATATGACGGAGTACGCCCCCTCAAAATCGCCGTCTTTTATTTTGGATATAAACTGCGGAATCGAAACATTTACGGGGCAAGCGGCAACGCAAGGACTGTTTTTGCAATTCAGGCACCTCTGCGCTTCCGCAACCGCAATCTTTTCGTCATACCCGATAGCCACTTCTTTAAAGTTTTTTGCACGGACTTGGGCGTCCTGCACGGGCATAGCATTTTTCATAGGTTGAACAGCCATTATTTTATCCCCCTGAAAAGATTGCAGCATTTTTCCCTTTCGCCTTTTTCAAATTCGGCGTAAGCGTCAGAACGCGCCATCGCCTCGTCGAAATCAACTTCAAAGCCATTGAAATCGGGTCCGTCCACACAGGCAAACTTTGTTTTACCGCCAACGGTAAGCCTGCAACCGCCGCACATACCGGTGCCGTCGATCATTATTGGATTCATTGAAACGGTTGTGGGCACATTGTAGGGTTTCGTGGTTGCCACAACGAATTTCATCATAATCAGCGGACCTATTGCTATTACTTCATCGTAATTTTCGCCGCGTTCGATAGCCTCTTTCAAAGGTTCTGTTACAACGCCGCGCCGTCCGTAACTGCCGTCGTCCGTCATAACCGTAAGTTTATCGGAACATTCCTTAAATTCATCTTCCAAAATAAGTAAATCTTTGTTCCTGAACCCGATTATAGAATGTACTTCGCAACCTATCCTTTTAAATTTCTGCGCCACGGGTAACGCTATGGCACACCCGACGCCGCCGCCTACTATGCATACTTTTTTGATGTTTTCCGTTCGGGTTGCACAACCCAAAGGACCTACAAAATCGGATAAGTATTCGCCGGTGTTTTTAGCGTTCAGGCGCATCGTGGTTCCGCCGACAATCTGAAAAATAATGCGCACGGTTCCGCGTTCCCTGTCATATCCCGCAACCGTAAGCGGAATTCTTTCCCCGTCGGAATCTACGCGCAAGATAATAAACTGCCCCGCTTCGGCTTTTGCCGCAACAAGCGGCGCATAAATATCCATCATCGTTACAGTGGGATTAAGCTCCCTCTTTGCAACTATCTTGTACATTTATTTACCCCTGCTTTATAAGTTGTTTGATACTTTTAATGTATTCGTAAGGAAAAGGCGCATTGTAACTTTTCGTAAACCTCACTTCGCGAATAACCCCGCGTTGAAGATTATTATGCCGCCCCAGCGGCGCAACTACACCGTCGCCGACTTCGGCATTATCGTAAGGCGATTTATACCAATACGTCAGCCCTGCAACATTGGGATCGTCCGGAAATTCAACGGAAACAAAACAATGTAAATCTGTCATAATTACAACAATTATACCACATATGGCTTTGAATGCAATGATTTTATATCAATTTGTCGTCAAAAATTAATTTTAAACTTTTAAAAAAGCCGCGGCAATATCGCCACGGCTTTATTGGGGAAAGATAAACGATTTTGATACAATTTCGGCAGTCTGTTCAAATCAAAAATCAAGCGTTCCACGGATTTGAAATATTATTTAAGGAAAAACTTTATTAGCTTTTCGTTTACTTTTCGATAAGGCTGATAGCGCATTGGCAAATCCAAAAGCGTAGATTTATCGACGATGCTCTTATAGTGACTGAACGTTTCAAAGCCCGCTTTTCCGTGATATGATCCAAGTCCGCTCGCGCCGAAGCCGCCGAAAGGCATATACGGCGTTGCAAGATGAATGACCACGTCGTTTACGCAGCCGCCCCCGAAGCCGATTTCCGAAGTCAATCGTTTGATTCTCTGCTTGTCGGATGAGAACACGTACAGCGCAAGCGGCGCGTCGTTCTCCTTGATATACTTCACTACTTCGCTATCGTCCCGATATGTCAAAATCGGCAGGACGGGTCCGAAAATTTCCTCCTGCATTACGGCATCGGTGTAATGCACGCCGTCTAAAACAGTCGGTTCTATTTTCAAGCTCTCCGCGTCCGTCTTTCCGCCGTGTACTACCTTCGTCTTGTCGATAAGCGCCGAAACGCGATTAAAATGCTTTTCGTTTATCATTTTGCCGTAGGTCGGATTTTCGAGAGGTGTGTTTCCGAATTGCGCTACAATCTGCTTTTTCAGCTCTGCAAGGAGCCTATCGTGAATCTTTTCCGAACAATAAATATAGTCGGGTGCGACGCACGTCTGACCGAGATTGAGGAATTTTCCCCATACGATACGCTTTGCGGCAAGTTTCAAATTTGCCGTTTCATCTACGATACAGGGACTTTTCCCGCCAAGTTCCAAAGTTACGGGCGTCAGCCTTTTGGCTGCATTTTCATAGACGAGCTGTCCCACCTTCTTGCTCCCCGTGAAGAAAATATAATCGAACTTCACTTCCATCAGCGCCTGATTGATCTGCGCACCGCCGAATAGCACCGTAACATATTCGGGCGGAAACACGCTGTCGATCACATCTTTGATCGCTTTGTTGGTGTTCGGCGAATAAGCGCTCAATTTCAGCACCACGGTATTGCCCGCCGCGACCGCGTCGATAAGCGGATCCATGGAAAGCAGAAATGGATAGTTCCACGGGTTCATAACGAGCACAGTTCCGTAAGGCGACGGAAGGCGGTAGCTCTTTGAAATTGCCTGTGCAAGCGGGGTTTTGACTACCTTCGGCTTTGCAAACTTCCTGATATGCTTTATCATATAGGAAAGCTCGCTCATGGCAAGCCCCGTTTCGCACATATAGCTCTCGGTTTGACTCTTGCCCAAATCGGCTTTCAGTCCTTCGTGCAATGCGGGTAAATTCGCTTTGATCGCTGAATACAGAGCCGTCAGCCTTTTTTTGCGGTGCTTTACGGATAGCGTTGCACCGCTTTCAAAATACTGCTTTTGGCGCTTCACAATTGTGGGGATATCCGTTTCGTCGATATTATCGCCGCGCAGTTTCCTATACATTGCTTTTAGTTTTTCTTTATCCCATAAAACGGGGACGGGATATAGTGGATTTGCCTCTTTTTCGGCGTAAGCAGCAAGTTCTTCGATATCGCCGAGCCGAATTTCATTGAATGTATTGCCAATGCCGAACGCCGCGTTCAACGCTTCGATTTTCCCTATTATAGCCTCCGCACCCTGCGCATAGGACGCATTCTTGTCTATAAGTCCGCAGAACAAGGCGATTTTCCATAGCTTTTTATGGACGGCTTTGCCGTATTCCCTCAAAACGACGGGCAGAATGACTGCGTTGGCAAGCCCGTGCGCAATATTGTATTTTCCGCCGAGCGGGTGCGCAAGCGCGTGAACATAACCGACATACGCTTTGCTGAACGCTCTCCCCGCTTTGTGCGACGCAAGGAGCATTGCCTTCGCCGCTACCCTGTCGCCGTCATAGGATCTTTCGAGATTATCAAATACGAGTTCGATTGCCTCCAAAGCGTCTTTGCGCGTCCCTCCGTTTCCACCTTTGCCTATGTATGCCTCAATCGCATGTGTGAGTGCGTCCATACCCGTTGTAGCGATAATGTGTTTGGGAAGCGATGCTGTCAGGCTCTCATCCAGGACGGCGTAAGAAGGAATAAGCGGGAAGTCATTGATCGCATATTTGTGGTGCGTGACAGAATCGACTACGACCGCGGCAAGCGTCGTTTCGCTTCCCGTTCCTGCCGTCGTGGGAACGGCAATAAGCAAGGGAATTGCCTTTCGCACTTTCAGAATTCCGCTCATTTTACCGAGCGGTTTTTTGGGACGGGCAACCAAGGCGCCGACGCATTTCGCACAGTCCATCGGTGAACCGCCGCCGAAACCTACCAAACAGTCGCATCCCTCGCTTTTATAAATTTTTAACGCTTCCTCGGCGTTGTCCGTCGTGGGATTGGCAACCGCACCGTGATAGACGGAGCAAGCAATCCCCGCCTCCTCCATGGCATTTTGAAGCGGTTGCGTAAGTCCGAGCCCGTAAATCGTTTGATCGGTAACAACCAAAGCGTGCGTTTTTCCATTGGATTTCAAAACCGCGGGCACTTCGGTTATCCTCTCTATAAGTTTCGGGTCTTTATAGGGCAACAGCGGAAGAGCAAGTTTCAGCACCCCCTGAAAAATGCGGCAGTACAGTCTTTTGAAGAAGTTTACGCCCTTTTCGGCGTGCAAAATCAGGGAAAACGCCAAGAGGAACTGTGCGGGATAATACGTTGCAAGACACAAAATGCGGGGCATAGTGTGGACCGCGCCGAACATATTGAGAAGCAACATCAAGTCGGAGATATAGAAAAGCACGCTGCCAACCGCAAGCAAAGCGGCAAGCGCGGTTCCCTTTCTTATGTCGGTAATCGCTTTTCCCACAAAAAGTGAAAGAATAAGCGCATAAACGACGCACACGATTTCCATACGTATTCCGCCGAAATCGAATATGGGCGCAAGCGTTATGAAAAGAACGGATGACACAAAAATTACGGCGGAAACTATCAAATCGACGTAATTGAACTCGTAAGCCGAATAATACGCCGCAGTATAAAAAACATGCGCCACCGCAAACAGCGCCGTGCCGGTTATAAACCATACTTCCGCCGTGTTATAATTTATGATATCCCCCGCCATTGCAAAGAGGCAACCGATTAACATAAGAATCGGAAAGGCTTTCTTCGCCCTGCATTTGAACGCATAAAGGCAGTTCACAATTGCGACCGCCGCAAAGCATGCGCTTGCTACGCTTTTCAGCCAAAGCGCGGGACTTAAAATCAGCATAACGTCAAACGTTACAATGGCTGCCAACAACAAAAAATTTAATAGATAAACTGTTTTTTTCATTTATGATTTCTCCGTCAGGCTCTTCGGATAATTATCTCACAACCGCCTTCAATTCTCCCGCCGAAAAAGAATAGCCATAAATCGCCGTGGAGTCATTGAAGTTTTTATTGGATACCCAAAGCGCTTTTTTTGTTAGGTTATAAAAATTTGCTTCTTCTTAAAGTTTATTTTTTCCGAGTCCGTTTATTGACGTTTTTTTATCAATTCCTCATAATAAGCTCTTAAATTTTCATTAATCACGTCAAGAGATTTATAAAAGAAATTTCTCTCCTCTTCCGTAAAATCCACACTGCCCGCGGCAACAGCTTTCTCCGCACGCGCACAGATAATGCTTGTGAATCGTTTCCCCTCTTCCGTCAGATTTATGATAGCATTTCGTCTGTCGGCGTCATAGTTTACATAACCTCTTTCCTGCATCATTTTAAGCGCGCGAGAAATTGCCGCCTTATCTTCAAACGTCAGTTCCGAAAGTTCTTTCGCCGTAAGTCCCTGCGGGTGTTTGTTGAGATAGTAACCGCACATCACGTGTATGGGTTTTAAACCGAATTTTTCAATCTCAAATGTCTTGATCTTTTGAACGAGTTTATTCAGCCGCAGAATCGAAAGCGTAAAATCCACAAACAAATCTTCCATAACACACCATTAGTTGATTAGTCAACTATGAGTATATTTATTTTTGGTTGATTTGTCAACTGATTTTTTCGACCTTTTCAATAATGAAAAAGCGCGGAATGCATTTATCCCGCGCTTTACATTGTATTTAACTAAAAAGAAAAGCCGCCCGGCGAGGAACCGAACGGCTGTGAAAGGTGGATTTTCGGAAAAACAACCCCGAAAAGCCCCAAAAGGCAATAAAAAAGAAGTATGAAGCCGATATTTTGTATCATTTTCATACTTCTTTTTTGGTGCGGATGAAGGGATTTGAACCCCCACGGTCGCCCACAGGAACCTGAAACCTGCGCGTCTGCCAGTTCCGCCACATCCGCAAAACAACGCAATTATAATAAATAATCGCGTTATTGTCAATTTATTTCAAGTACTTTTTCTCTATTTCGGATATTTTATCTACCCTGCGCTGATGCCTGCCTCCCTCGAAAGCCGTAGTAAGGAAAGTTTCAACTATTTTCAAAGCGTAACCCTCTCCAACTACTTTTTCACCCATAGCCAATACGTTTGCATCGTTATGGCGGCGGGTAAATTCCGCGCAATAACTATCGTGACAATGCGCGCACCTTATGCCGGGAACTTTGTTTGCGACTATCGAAACGCCTATCCCTGTGGAACAAACGAGAATACCCCTGTCGCACTGTCCGTCCGCAACGGCTTCGGCGGCGGGCAAAGCAAAATCAGGATAATCGCAACTTGCCGTAGAGTTCGTTCCGAAATCAACATATTCATAGCCGTTATCGGCAAGATACGCGATTATTTTGTTTTTTAAATTCAATCCGCCGTGATCGCAAGCCAAAGCAATTTTCATATTTATACCTCAATCCTTATATTGTCTTATAAAATTTCTGATTATTATATCGCATGCGCGCGAAAGGACGTCTCTCGCCGCCCTGTACGCCTCTATTCCGCAACCGTACGGGTCGGGCACTTCCATACCGCAAATATCCTTTATACTTACAACTTCACCGCAGTCTTCCAACATTTGCTTTTGGGTAGTGGTCATACACACCACCAAAGTTGCGGCGGACAGATATTTTTGGGTAAGTTGCCGCGGGGCAAATTTATCCAACCTGATACCCACTTCTTCCAAAACGACGCGGCTGTTTTCACTCATAAGCCCGCCTACTTCGGCGCGTATTCCGCAAGACGAAACGTCCCACCACTTAATTTTGCACTTTTTTATTTTGCTTTTAAGCAACGCTTCCGCCATAGGACTTCGGCAGGTATTTCCGGTGCAAACAAACAAAATTTTTTTTCTTTTCATTTTATTATTTTCCCGCAGGCTTTTGTAAGCCTGTTCATTACGCCCGTCATAATTCCATCCCGCTTTTCGGGCGCAACGGCTATTATAACGTCGGCAAGTTGTTCGCCCTCACGCAGTTTTTGATACAGATTTGCCGCCATTTCGCTTTCGGTTTCGCCTAAATTTAAAACATTTTTAACTTTAATGCTTTTTGCAACCTTATTTTCGCACAGTATGTACGGCGTTTCACCCGCGTTTTCTATTTGTAAGTACGCCTTTACAGCTTGCCCGGTTTCGCCGCTGTCAAACATTAAAGTCCTGCAAGACGGCGAATAATGTTTATATTTCATACCGGGGGATCTTACGCGTTCCCCCTCTTTCATCACATAAACGTCGCAACCTCCCGCAACCTGCGCAATCATATCCTGCGTAACAAGCCCGCTGCGCAATACTACGGGAATCTCCCCCGTACAATCCAGAACAGTGCTTTCTATGCCGCCGGAACATTTCCCGCCGTCGAGAATAAGCGGTATTTTCCCGTTGAGATCGCTATAAACATGTTGTGATGTGACGGGGCTTACGTGTTTTGAAATATTAGCCGAAGGGGCGGCTATCGGAATATCGAGATATTTTAAAAGCCTCTGTGCGCCCTCATGAGACGGAACGCGGATAGCCAATGTATCCAACCCGCAGGAAACTTCTTTGCAAACAACGCCTTTGCTGTGGAAAACCATCGTAAGCGGTCCGGGCAAAAACGCTTCCGCAAGCAAACGGGCATATTGCGGCACGCCGTCCACAAGGCGGGTTATGTCATAATCTTTATGCACGTGGGCAATCAACGGGTTATCGTTCGGTCTGCCTTTTATTTCAAATACCGAATTTACGGCTGCGCCGTCCAAAGCGCTTGCCCCCAACCCGTAAACCGTTTCCGTCGGGAAAGCTACAACGCCGCCGCCTAATATGATATTTTCAGCAAGTTTAAGCGAGTTTTCGTCAATTTTAAGTATTTGGGTAAGCATTTAATCAATCAAAAGGCGGCTCTTCGTCGTCATCTATGTCGGGTAATGAATTATCTTCTTCCGGCGGAATATCGTCGGGTGCGTGCGGCGCTTCGCCCGAAGCGTTCGCGCCCGAAGGCGGCGGTTGAAGATTTTCGTCGGGTTCGGGATTGACAAATTTTGTAAGTTCGCCTTTGAATCTCAAAGGAATCCTGTCCAATCCGCCGTTTCTGTGCTTTGCTATTATAAGGTAAGCCATCCCCACCACTATTTTCTTTTTCTCTATTTCTTCCGGCGTAGCGTTCACATCCGGGCGGTTTATGAACATAACTATGTCGGCGTCCTGCTCTATCGCGCCGGATTCGCGCAAATCCGAAAGTTGCGGTTCGTCGGATTGGATACGCCTTAACTGCGAAAGAGCTATAACGGGCACATCCAATTCTTTTGCCATAATTTTCAGATCACGGGTGATGGAAGCAACTTCCTGTTGTCTGTTCTCCTCGTTGCGCTTCCCGCTTGACATAAGCTGGATATAGTCTATCATCACCAAATCGAGCCTGCCGTTGTTTTGCGCCTTTATTCTGCGGCATTTGGAAAGTATTTCGGCGGGTGTAACGCGCGAAGAATCGTCGATTATAATCCTCGATTCTCTCAATTGCGTCCTCGCTACGGCAAGTTTTCTCCAATCTCTGGGCGTTAACTTGCCGGCAAGCGCGTTTGCCATGCTGACGTTTGCCGCACTGCACAACAGACGGCGAAGAATCTGTTCTTCCGGCATTTCAAGCGAAAACACCGCGCATACGGAATTGTTTACCAAAGCGGCGTTTTCAACTATATTCATGGCAAGCGACGTTTTACCCATACCGGGGCGGGCGGCAATGACGATAAGATCGGATTTTTGCAAGCCGTTTGTAAGTTTATCAAGGCGGGTAAAGCCTGTCCGCAAGCCCCTCAAAGCGTCTTTATCCTTGCTCAACTGTTCAAATTTGGATAAAATAGTGTCAAGCGTGGGCGTTTCACGGATATCTTTAAGCTCCGACGAATCGTTTGTTCGCGAAATGGAATACACCTGCTCTTCCGCAAACTGAACGCTTTTTACGGGGTCGTCGCTTGATTTTGCAAAATCGATAACGTCGCGGGAAGCACGTATAAGACTGCGGTTTACGCTGTCCCGTTTTACTATTTCAAAATAGTGCTTGTAATTTGCGGACGAAGGCGTGGTTTGCGCAAGTTCGGTAAGATAGGTAATCCCGCCCGATTTTTCAAGGTTGCCTTCGTTTTCCAACTTGTCGCATATGGTGACGATATCGACGGGCTTCCTCTCTTCAAAAATAACTTTCATTGCCGAAAGAATGTATTGATGCGATTCCTGATAAAAATCTTTCTTATCAAGTCTGCCCAATACATCGGCAAGAATTTCGTTATCGATAAGCATACACCCCAACAATGCCTGTTCGGCTTCCAAATTGTTGGGCATAACATTAGTTTTGTCTGACATAGTACTTTATAAACCCATTAATTTTTCAAATTCATCGAGTGTTTCTTCAAATTCACGCATGGCAATCTCGAAAGGTTGTGATTTTGAAAGATCTACGCCTGCAAGTTTAAGCAGGCTTACGGGGTCGGTTGACGCGCCGCCCGAAAGAAATTTCATATAGTCCTTTACGGCGCTTCCCCCCTCGCTTAAAATGCGTTTGGCAATATTGATTGCCGAAATTATGCCTGTGGCGTACTTGTATACGTAAAACGAAGAATAGAAATGAGGCACCCTCGCCCATTCGCACGCGATTTTATCGTCGTGTTCTATTTCCTCGCCGTAATACTTCTTGCTTATTTCCGTATAAATTGCACACATATTTTCTTTGGTCAGC
Organism: uncultured Clostridia bacterium; assembly: GCA_947627575.1. GTDB lineage: Bacteria > Bacillota > Clostridia > Christensenellales > Borkfalkiaceae > Coproplasma. The sequence continues at coordinate 189,800 of CANQWN010000001.1, read as the reverse complement.
GGTTGTTCTTTTTCAAGCACAGTGTGCACTTCGCTTTCAAATTCGGCAAACATTGTTTGTCTATGCAAAGTTACGCGGATTGTATCGAGGTAATAATTTAAAAGATATTTCTTTAAATTTATGTCTGTGGCGGTTGAAAGCATATATTTCAGCAACAGAACCTCGTTTACCGTGCTTGCAACTTCGCCGACGAATATTTTATATTGGCTTTTATAATACGGTTGATTGTTTTGCGAAAAATAGGTATGCATCGCGTGCCCCATTTCATGGGCTATCGTAAACACTTCCGAAATTGACGGGTGATAATTAAGCAACACATACGGATGAACGCCGTAACAGCTTGCGCAATACGCGCCGTTGCGTTTGCCGTCTGTTTCTTCCACGTCAATCCAGCGCTCGTCGCGCCCTTTTTTGAACAGGCGGCAATACTCTTCCCCTAACACCGATAGACCGCTTACCACAAAATCGAACGCCTCGTCATACGGCAATTTAAAATCCACCCCGCTGACAAGCGGCGCATAGATATCATAAAAATATTGTTTATCGTAACCGAGAATTTTTTTTCTGTCGGCGATATAGCGGTGCATTGACGAAAGATTTTTATCCACGCATTTAAGCAGATTGTCGTACACAGCCCTGTCCACGTCCTCTTCAAACAGCGCCATATCGAGGCAGGAAGAAAATTTATAAACTTTTGAAAGCAAAACGTCGCTTTTTACGTTTCCCACATAAGTGGACGTTATGGTATTGATAAGCCCCAGATACGCCGCATAATATTTTTCATACGCCTCTCTGCGCTTCTCCCTGTCGTCGCCGTGAATTATAACGCCGTATAACCCGTGGGAAAGTTTTGTCTTTTCGCCGCCGTACTCTATTTCCGGCAAAGGCAAATCGAGATTGTCAAGCACGCCGAACGTGTCGCTGAACATTCCGAACACGTCGTATGCAAGCCCGATAATTTTTTCCTCTTCTTCGCTTACAGCGTGCTTTTTGCGCGCCTTAACTCTTTTGAAATGATAATCATAATCCGAAAAATCGGGGTCGGATATTAAGCTGTCGAGAAAACCGTCGTCAAGTTTTGAAACTTCGGGTTCGTAAAACGAAACTTCGGTAGAGTATTTGGAATACAAAGCGTGTATTTTGGAATACATAACAGCGTATTCATTGTTGTTTATATCCCCGTCGTGATGCAAATGCGCATATGCGGCAAGTTTATCCAAACGCTTGCCGAATTCGTCCATAGCCTTATGAAAAGACAAAAGTTGAACTTTATCGTGCAATTTACCTCTGTATTGCGTAAAGCAAAGCTGCTTTTGGGCAAGGGCGAAATCTTCCTCCCATGCTTTATCGTCGGGGTAAATATCGTCTAATTTCCACTTATAACTTGTTTTAACTTCTTCTCTTTTCATTTCAACCTCTAATTTTTATTGGAATGTATAGGCGCCGGAATAAGTCCGCCGCGGGAAATAAATTTGCTTGCGGATTGGTTGTGGACGGGCATTATGGGCGCCCTCCCCAAAAGTCCGCCGAAATTAACGCTGTCGCCCACCTTTTTACCCGGCGCGGGAATAATTCTTACAGCGGTAGTTTTATTGTTAATCATTCCTATAGCCGCTTCGTCGGCGATTATTGCGCTTATCGTGTCCGCGGAAGTATCGCCCGGCACCGCCACCATATCTATCCCGACGGAACATACCGACGTCATCGCTTCCAGCTTATCTATACAGAGAACGCCCTTTTCCGCCGCGTCAATCATTCCCGCGTCTTCGGAAACGGGAATAAACGCGCCGGACAAACCGCCGACTTTGGAACTTGCCATCACGCCGCCCTTTTTCACCGCGTCGTTAAGCATGGCAAGGCAAGCCGTAGTTCCGTGGGTTCCGACGGTTTCCAGCCCCATTTCTTCAAGAATCTGCGCAACCGAATCCCCTCTCGCGGGCGTAGGCGCAAGCGATAAATCCACTATCCCGAATTCCGCGCCCAACCGTTTTGCCGCTTCGGCGGCAATCAGTTGCCCTGCGCGGGTAATTTTAAACGCCGTTCTTTTAATTGTTTCGGCAAGTTCGGTTAAATTTGCGGAAGGCATACTTTCTATGGCGTGCTGTACAACTCCGGGTCCGGAAACGCCAACGTTTATTACCGTGCCGCTTTCCCCTATGCCGTGAAATGCGCCTGCCATAAAGGGGTTGTCCTCTACGGCGTTACAAAATACAACCAGCTTTGCGCAACCGTAGCCGCCGTTGGCGCTTGTCAATTCCGCGGTTTTTTTGATTGTTTCGCCCATAACGCGCACGGCGTCCATATTTATGCCCGTCTTTGACGAACCCACGTTCACCGAAGAACACAGCCTTTCCGTTTCGGCAAGCGTCTGCGGAATAGTGGATATAAATTTCTTTTCGTATTCCGCCATTCCCTTGTGAACAAGCGCGGAATAACCGCCGAGAAAATCTATACCAAGATTTTTTGCCGCCCTGTCCAACGCTTTGCCTATCAGATATGATTTTTCGGCAAAAGGGGCGCAAATTATACTTACGGGCGTTACGGAGACGCGTTTGTTTACAATAGGTATACCGTATTCCAGCGACAAATCCTTTGTAACTTTAACTATATCTCCCGCTCTTCTGCAAACCTCTTCATATACGTTTTCAGCCGTTTTTTCAGCCGTACCCGCCATACAGGGCAAAAGCGAAATACCCATAGTTACGGTGCGTATATCAAGATGCTCGCGCTCTATCATATTTATAGTTTCTAATACATCGCTTGTATTGAACATTTTAACCTCACACGCTGTGCATCGCGTTAAATATTTCTTCGTGCTGGACGTGTATAGACATACCTATTTCCCTGCCCAATTCGGCACAGTCGTCTGCAAGGTCGGAAAGTTTAACCGAACAAGAGGATAAATCCACAAGCATAATCATTGCGAAATAATCCTGAAGAATCGTTTGGCTTATATCGAGAATATTAACTTTTTTTTCGGCAAGAAAAGCGCTTACTTTAGCTATTATGCCCGTTCTGTCCTTTCCCACTACGGTTACAACCGCACGCATAAATTTTTCCTCTCTATATTATTTTATCCCGAAATACGACGGCAGTTTGAAAATAAAATATTCGTGTACCGCCGTAAAAAACGATTTGCCGCTAATAGACCATTTTGTAACAACTCCGCACAAATCGTCCAGCGGGAAATCTATACCGGAACTATCCCGCAATTCGCCGCGGCTGTCGTTGCTTATGTCCCTGTTGTCGCCCATCAGAAACATACAACCTTCCTTGACGAGGTGCCCTTCGCCGATTAGCGCGCCGTTTTCCGTAGGAAATGTATTCCGCGGATTGGCGCCCGTATTGTTTAACTTATTGACATAAGGCTCATTAACAAATATACGTTGTTTTTCTCCGCGGTATTTTATATACAGTACACCATGGTTCAGCCAAACGGTATCGCCGCCCAAAGCGATAACACGCTTGATTATAGGCACCCTTGCGCCGTTTTCATCCCGCATTACAACTACTATATCGCCGTAATCGGGTTGCTTATTCGCATCGACGTATACATAATCGCCGCCTGCCGTAGTTTCGCTTGCCGCGCCCGTCAGCGTTGGCGACATCGAATTGCCCACAACGTAAAAACCCGAATAGATAACGCCGAAAATCAATTCGACGCACAAAATCACAAGTACGGCAATCAACGCTGCGTTAAGCAAAATATTAAGTTTTCTGTTTTCTTTTGCAGAATACAGATTGTTGCGTACTTTCCTCATATCACAGCCACATCATATTTGTAACAGCATAACTTTCGCCGCAGTTTATATCAAGCCTGAGATTTGAAGAATATTCCGGAAGCGCCGCGCCGGACGCCGTTTTAAACGCCTTGCTTTCAAGCAAAATAGGTTGCCAAACGCCGCCCACCACGCTTACAATCGACTTATAAACTTCATTGGTATTGACGTCTTTAATGGTAAAATCCATCTCGGACGAGTTGTCGCAGAAAACATCTATTTTCAGCATAACACCCTTTTCGGGCGCATACCTCGGATTATTCAACCTGAACGTAGTCAACCCGCACACGGAATAAATGCCCTTGATGCCCCTTGCTTTTTCCACTATCTGCGGAAGAACTATATCGTCGGTGAAGAAAATGCCGCCTATCGTCTGCGAATTGTTATCGGTAACCGAAAAGCCGTCGTTTCCGTTCTTTGCGGTATAAATAACGCGGCATTTTATCTGCATATTTCTGAACGAACCGCTTATCTTTTTTACTACTATTTTAGACCATACGGTAAAGCCGTTTGTATATTTGGCGGCGCAAAGCGCAAATACCGTACCCGTCTTTTCATAGATATTCATAAAAAATTCGTGTTCGTTGCCCGATAATCTTCCCTTGTAAGGGCATTTTGTCCATTCGCGCAGGGCAGAATCTATGCAATCCTCCGCCATATACATCTCATAACTTTCCACCTCGCCTTCGTCGTCGAACGCCGCGCGGGCAACAAGGTTTTCATCCTCGTCCACAGTTATCGTAACTTCGGCGGGATGCGGGATAAAAATTTGTCTGTTTTTCAGATTTCTGTCGAAAAACATAAACATATCGGCGGTGCTTTCCACGCCTATGCAAGCGTCGCAATTTACGGAATAGGTTATAACGCTTACTTCCGCAAAATCATGATTTATACGCGAAAAAGTATCATACGCCCTATCGTAATCGAAGCGGGGATCGTTTGTGGAACACATGATAAGCACAGGGCACTGCACATAGGGCGCATACGCCTGCGAATCTATCCCCGCAATATAGCGGTAACGCTCTTCGTCGAGTTGATGTTCGTCCGGTTTGAATTTACTTATTCCCTCATAAGCCTTCCAACCGGCGGCGCAAACGGGCACTATGCACGCAAACTTTTTCGCCACGCCCAATTTCCACGCGATTTCACCGCCGTCGCGCAGACCCAAAACGGCAATATTTTCATTACCTGTTCTATCAACGATATATTTTCTCGCATATATGCCTACCGCCACCCATTCGTACCAGCAAGTTTCAATTGCCGTATTGTCTACGTAATCCTTGCTTCTGCCGCATTTGGCGGTGTTTGCATATTCAATCGATTGGGGATAGACGGTATAATTTTCCGTGCCCTCCCATTCTCCGCGATAATCCACCATCAGCGCGCTGTAACCGCGGCGAACGATCATTTTAAGAACCTCGTCGTCTATTGTCTTAACGCTGTCCGGGAAAACCAATACGCATTCGGTAGAAGGCGATTTAACGTCGCGGGCAAAAGAAGCGTAAACGCTTACGCGCCCGTCGCCCGCGTCTCTGCCCGAAAAGCGCACGCGTTCGATAATAATATTACCTTCGGTAACTTCGCCTACCGTTGCGCACTCAAGCGGAAGCGAATCGTCAAAATTATTCCAGATTTGAAGCGGCGTCAAAATGTTAGGCATCTTATACCCCCCAATTACTTACTTGCACGGTAGAACCGTGACTTTCCGTAGCTTTCAATACGGTTATTTTACTGTCTATTCTGTGTTTTAATTCCTCTACATGGCTGATGATGCCGATTGTAAAATCGGAATTTTTAAGTTTTTCAAGCGCATTCATAACCACTTCCACAAGCGCGCTGTCAAGCGTGCCGAATCCTTCGTCCAAAAAGAAGAATTCAATGGATTTCATTGATTTTGCGCATATCGTTTGAGAAAGCGCCAACGCCAAAGATAGCGATACAAGAAAGGTTTCCCCGCCGGAAAGGGTATTTACGCCCCGCAATTCGCCGCCGTTGAAATTATCCCCGACGTTGAAGTTATCCGTATAGGTGAGAAAATATCTGCCGTTGGTAAGATTAATAAGCGTTCCGGAAGCAAGCGAGGATATATCATAGAGATACTCGTTGGCGATAAATTCCATAAATTTATTGCCTTTGGTAAGTTCCTTTAACCTTGCAACAAGTTCACCGCGCTGCTTTACGCTTATAAAATCTTTCTCTATTTTTTGTTTTTCTTCAAACCTTTCGAGATTGCGTTTATAAGCGGCTTTTTTTACGGCAAGCTCTTCGCCCGCCGCTTTCAGCTTTACTGCGGCTTCGTTTTTTATTTCAAGCGACGCCTTCAAGCGCGACTCGTCGAAATTATCCAGCCCCTCCACTGCCGAAAGGGAAGAAATTTTTTCTTCGGCGGCAGCCAACTGCGCGTCATATTCCGAAACGGTTTTTTCCGCGTCTTCGATTCCGACAAACGTAGCAACAAGCCGCTTACATTCTTCCAAAGACATTCCTGCCGCTTTCAAGGCTCCGTCAAGTTTTGCAGAAAGTTTTTCCGCGTTTGATTTCTCGTTCTTTTTTTCGGTTTCGAGGCGGGTTCTTTCGTTACCCAACTTTTCGTAATAACTTGTCAAAGAAGCCAAATCAACGGTAATCTTCTGCTTTTCGCGTTTGATATTTTCGGCTTCCTGCTCGTTTTTTCGCACTGCGGCGGAATAATCCTTGCAGTTCGCGCCGAAGATACCAACCAATTCGTCCTCTATGTCTTTAACTTGCTTGCCCAGCTCTCTGCCGTCCCTGTCAAGAACGCTTAATTCGTTTTCGCAAACTTTTATTTCCGCCGTCGCCCCGTTAAGCTGTTCCCTTGCGGAAGAAAGCTCGGCGTTAAGTTTCTCTTTCTTTTTATCGTTATTCTGTAAACTTTCGAGGCGCTTTTTCACTTCGTCCATCGAAAAGCCTTCAACATATTTAACCCTGTCGGAATAAACTTTTATCCGTTGCTTTACTTCAGCCGAAATAAAATTATATAATTCGCTGTCCTCTCTGTAAAAATTAAGTTGCCCTTTAAGCCCGCCGAAATAATTCAATTGTTCGGCATATTCGTCGCGCAACAGCGCGCCCTTAAACTGCACGTTTATCAGATTGTTCAAATCGTCTTTTGCCAAATCGGCAATGGCGGACTGCAATTCGTTTACTCTTCTCTCCGCTTGCTCTTTTACGGCAATCAAATTCTTTTTATAATTTAATTTTGAAGAATACTGCCGCCGCTTATCTTCAAGTAAATTTTTCAGCTCCGTCAGCTTTGCTTCCCGCCCCGCGGCTGTTTCGTATAACGCCGACAATCTGGCGCAGTTTTCCGCCCTCTTTTCAAATTCGCCGTCTTCGAGTTTTTTGTTTAACGCTACAATTTCGCTTAAAACGTTGCTCTCGTTTTGCGAAACGGACAACAGCTCTCTTTCGCAATCCTCCGTTTTTTTCTGCGCCGAAATCAATTCGGCGGAAATTTCCGAAGCCGATTTGCACAGGGGCAATACTTTAAGCCCGCGCCTTAAAGCCTCCGTTTTCTCTCCCGCGGCTTTTAATTCCGCCAACTTTGCGCGCGTCTTTACAAGCTCTTCATGTTTGGCGGCAATATTTGTCTGTGCGGCGTATTCTTTTTCGGCTTTTTCAAATTGCAACGTCAAAGCGCCGCACTCCGCTTCGCAAACGGCTATTTCATCTTTGGATTGCGCTAAAAATTCCTCTGAAAGATTGCCGTAACCAATAAGTCTGGCGTTGAATTCCGCAATCTCTATTTCCGTTTCGGTTTCAAGATTTTTTATTTTCTCTTTAAGCCTGTCGCCGTATTTGGAAAGCGAAAACAACCTTTCTATCAACGAAATTCTTTCGCCCGCCTGCGATTTTACAAATTGTGCAAATTCACCCTGCGGCAAAGCTATGCATTTTCTGAAATCTTCGGCGTCAACGCCCAAAATTTCGGTTATTTTCTGCGTTACGGTAGTTACGTTGTCGGCTATGCAAATCCCGTCCTCGTAAAGCGTCGCTTTAGACGTGCCCGCCTTACGTTTCATACTGCGCTCAACGCAATAATTTTTCCTTTTCCCGTGCGCCATAACGTCGAAATCGAACGCAACTTCCGCGCCGTCGCACCGAAGATTGATTATATCGTTCTTTTCTTTGCTTCTTTCAACCTTGCCGTATAGCGCATAATTTATGCAATCCAGAATAGTGCTTTTTCCGCTTCCCGTATCTCCGAAAATGCCGAAAATACCGCTTTTTGTCAAGGCGGCAAAATCGATTTCTGTCCTTTCGGAAAAACTGTTGATACCTTTGAAAACAAGTTTAATCGGTTTCATCGTCCTCCGTCAACGAGAGGAAAAGCGCAAGAAGCTCTTTAGAAGGCTCGCAATTAAATTTACTTTTATAAAAATCGCAAAACAACTGTGAAGAAGTTTTGTTTTTGTTTGAAACTTTTTCGTAAGTTGTAGCGATATTTTCAACGTTTACGCGCAAAGATACGAGGTTTTCGCAGGAATGAAGAAGTTTATTTTCAGACGGTGTAAGCGGCTGACCGATATTTAAGGTAAGTTCCACAAGGCATGCCGAATTTGCGTTTAAAAGATCCACGGCGCTTTCAACGTCGTTAGCCTGCAAGCGGATAAGTTTTTTAGAGGATACAAGCGCAACTCTTTCAAACCCGCTTATACCGTCCTTACCTATATCGAAAACGTTTACCGATTTTTCCGAATACGCCTCGTCAAACGTAAATTGCATTATCGCGCCGCTGTAAAACGCGTTGTTTTTTAAATTTTGCCGCTTATGCAAATGGCCCAAAGCGCAATAATCGCACTTCGGCAACAAACTTACGGGCACAACCCTTGCCCCGCCCAAATCTATTTCGCGTTCGCTGTCGCTTACCACTCCGCCCGAAACGAAGATATGCGAAAGAAATACCGAGGGCAAGCCTTCAGTATTTCCGCGCTGTCCGAAATCGATCCATCGGCTTATTTTTTCTTCAAAAGTTTCCTCTGTGCGCCCTTCTTTAAAGCGCGCCTCGTTGGGATAAGGCAGCGTATTTATATAAACTTTTTCGCCGTCGGAATCAGAGAAAACAACATATCCGGCTTCCGCCTTTACGGGGAAAACTTCGCCCCTCTTCCCGCACTCTATCTGTCTGAAATCGTTGCCTACAATGTATACGTTAGATTCCTGCGCAAAAGTTGCGGCGGCGGAAAGTCTTACATAATCGTCGTGATTGCCGCTGATGATAAGCACGGCACTGTATTTTGCAATCTTTTTAACGCCGTTATAAAAAATACGTTCGGCTTCCGCAGTGGGCACGTATGTATCGAATACGTCTCCCGCGACAAGTACAAGTCCGATATGTCTTTCACGGCAAACGGAGGCTATTTCGGACAGTACGGCTTCATACTCGTCATATCTGTCCCTGCCCATTAATTTTTTGCCGATATGCCAATCGGATGTGTGCAATATTTTCATATATCAGAAAAATTTTGAAGAAAAAGCAGATAAATGCTATTGATTTTTTTTAAACTTACACTTATAATATATCTATCTTTCGACGAATTATATTATAGAGCATTTAAAAGAATAAATCAAGCGATAAAAGGAAGTTTAAAAAAATGCCTTTGATTTCGGTTTCCGACGAACTTGCGAAAAAATCTTTCACAAGCGTCGAAAACAAATTTATATCCAAATATCTGCCCGTGCTTGATCCCAATGCGGTTAAAGTATATCTTTACGCGCTGTACATACATCAAAACGGGCTTTCTTCGTATACGTTGGACGACTTCGCCGCCGCATTGTCTATTTCTTACGACGACGCGGTAAATTATTTTACATATCTTGAAGAATTCGAGTTGGTTTCGGTTATTTCCCATTCTCCTTTTGAAGTAAAAATACTTGACGCCGCAAACGTTTACGGCACGCCGAAAAAATACAATCCCGAAAAATATTCCGATTTTACAAAAAGCGTTCAAAACATTTTAAGCGGCAGAATGATTTCCACAAACGAATTCAGGGAATATTTTTACCTTTTGGAAGAGTACGGTTTTGAACCCAACGCGTTGCTTATGATTATAAACTACTGCGTAAACCTTAAAGGCAACGATATAAGCGTTCAATACATAAAAAAAGTGGCTAAAAGTTTTGCCGAGGACGGCGTAACTTCAACCGCGAGCGTAGAAGCCAAACTTTCGGCGTATAATTCGATAACTTACGCGCTTAACGGAATATTCGCCGCGATAGGCATAAAGCGGCAACCCGACGTGGAGGACAACGCACTATATAAAAAATGGACTGAAGAATTCGGTTTTACCGATAACGCCGTAATTGCCGCCGCAAAACAGTTTAAAGTTAAATCCACGCACAAATTGGACGGCGTGCTTAACGAATTGTATAAAAACAAAAAGTTCGACGTAAAGGAAATTGCCGATTACTGTAAAAACAAAAATTCCGTTTACGCCGCCACCATGGATATAGCCAAAGCGCTGGGAATTTACATCCATAACCCCGCAACTTATGTTGAAACTTACGTAAACGTATGGTGCAATTACGGGTACTCGTTCGAGGGATTGAAAAAGATTGCCGAATTTTGCTTTAAGCACGCCAACAACTCGTTTGAGGATATGGACGCGTTTTTGCAAAATCTGTACGGCGACGGCATAGTTGCCGACGAAAGCATAGATAATTACATTGCCGAAAGATTAAAAGAAGAAGATTTTTTAAGAAAAGTGCTTGCCGCTTGCGGACTTACGCGTAAGATTATAGCCTGGGACAGGGAATGTCTTAAACGGTGGCGCGGCTGGAACTTTTCCGACACTATGATACTTGAAGCGGCGCATATCTCTTCGGGGAAATCCAACCCCGTCGCCTACCTCAACGGCATACTTGCTTCCTGGAAGAACGACGGAATATTTACGCCCGATAAAATTCAGCGCCCCACCGCCCTTTCCGAACGCACTTCACCCGATATCAACCGTAAAGCCCTTATCGAACAGCATTATTACGATTTGCGGCACAACGCGGAAAGCAAAGCCGAACAAGCCGTTGCTTCCGCAACTGCGGACCCCGTATACGGAGAAATTTTCCGCAGAACCAACGAACTGTCGATACAGTTGGCTTTTGCGGAAATCAACGACAAATCTTCTGCGGAAAAGTTGGAAAAGGAAATTGCGGAATTGGAAAAGAAAGGCGATTTGCGGTTAAGCGAGTTGGGCATAAGCCGTGAATCTTTCATCCCGCAGTACAGTTGCAAAATATGCAACGACACCGGCTATGATAAGTTCGGCAAGCCCTGCGAATGTTTGAAGAAGTTCCTGAAATCCATAAATTGAATATATATATATTAAAAAAAACGGCGGCAAAATTGCCGCCGTAATCTTTATTTAAACCTTCAAAAATTTCGCTTATATTAAACGCTGCCTACAATAGAAGCCGCGGTACAGCCTACCAAAGGAACCCAAATAATGATTATAAGCAAAGTTAATCCCAATGTGGCGGCGCTTATAGCTATACCGGCTATCGCAAAATTTTTACCGCCTATGCTGTTATCCTCTTTATAATTTTTATAGGCGATAATACTGCAAATCAAACCGGCTATTGCAACAAAAAACGAAAGGATAAAGCCTATCAACGCCAAAACATTTTCCCTTTTCGTAATCGGCGCGCTGTATTGAACGTTATTCATCTGCGCTCCGCAATAAGGGCAAAATGCCGAACCTTCGCTTACCTCTCTACCGCAATTAGGACAAAACATGCCTTCACCATCCCTATTTTTTTGTTTGCGCATAACTTTTACGTTCAGCTGATTTTACTGCCGAAAAAATTTCTGCGCTTATCTGCAAGTTATCCGTATGCCGCGGGCATAATAAAAAAACAAACACTTGCAATAAAATTATATTTATAAATAAAACGCGTGTCAAGCAAATATTGCGCTATATCGACATAATGCGACATATCTGCCCACTGCCTACACTTATTACACGGCGGCGGCAATTAAACAAATTTTTAGCGTAAAACTTGCTAAAATGAATTGACAATAGCGGCTATTTAAAATATAATAATTCAGTAAGTTGAATTTACGTATATATGTTTTTATATGCTGCTGTGGCTCAGTCGGTAGAGCACATCCTTGGTAAGGATGAGGTCGGCGGTTCAAGTCCGCTCAGCAGCTCCATTTACAGCCCATTCTGTGCGAACGGGCTGTTTTTTTATAAATATATCTGAAACGCATTAATAAAGGCTCTGTAAAAACAGAGCCTTTTTATTTTTTATCCGGCGTAAGCGTTTAAGTTACGCCGCCTCCGCCATAACGGCGTTACGGCAAAAGCAAAACTTACGAAGCGCTTAATTATCCGCTTCATTAAAATACTTATTGTAAAACTCAACTATTTCGCCGAATGGAATTATATCCGTATTGTCGTACAAATCGGTGTGCACGGCGCCGGGTATAATCAAAAGGCGCTTATTGTCGCCTTTCAATTTTTTATACGCGTCCTGCGAGAAGTAGCAAGAATGGGCTTTATCGCCGTGAATTATAAGCACCGCGCTGCGAATTTCGTTGCTGTAACAAAGTATGGGCATATTTATAAAGGACAGCGCCGAAGTAACGTTCCACCCTCCGTTGGAATTAAGCGAACGGGGATGATAACCGCGCGCGGTTTTATAATAATCGTAATAATCTTTTACAAAGAACGGCGCGTCTGCGGGCAAGGGATCAACCACCCCTCCCGCCAATGCGTAATTGCCGTTCTTATAGTCGGCTGTGCGTTGCGCGTTCAACGATTTTTTCAATTCATAGCGGGCTTGCTCGCTATTCCCCGCGTCAAAATAGCCGTTTGCGTTCACGCGCGACATATCGTACATCGTGGAAGTTACCGTAGCCTTTATGCGCGTATCCATAGCCGCGGCGTTCAAAGCCATTCCGCCCCAACCGCAGATACCCAAAATACCTATCTTATCGCCGTCCACGTCATCCCTGCAAGACAGATAGTCCACTGCCGCGCAGAAATCTTCCGTGTTGATATCGGGTGAAGCCACATATCTCGGCTGCCCGCCGCTTTCGCCGGTATACGACGGATCGAAAGCCAAAGTTATAAACCCTCTCTCCGCAAGCGTTTGGGCGTACAACCCTGACGATTGTTCCTTTACGGCGCCGAAAGGTCCGCATACGGCAATTGCGGGAAGTTTTGCGCTTGCCGACAAAGGCGAATACAAATCGCCGACAAGCGTTATGCCGTATCTGTTATGAAAAGTTGCTTTAACGTGCTTCGTCTTTTTGCTTTCGGGGAAAACCTTATCCCATTTTTCATCGTTTAAGTTATCCATCGCAACACCTCTTATTAATTAAAACCGCCCCATAAAGGAGCGGGTTGGAGCAGGCGACGGGAGTCGGACCCGCCCAAATCAGCTTGGGAAGCTGACGCCATACCGATAGGCGACGCCTGCATATCGACTACACTAAATATAACATAAATACCGAAAAAAGAAAAGCAATATTAACGAAAAAATATAAATTTCTGATTAAAAAACGCTTATAACGGAAAAAACATAATCGGAGGCCTATATGAATCCCATAAAAGAAAAAAGCAAAAACCTGCACAACAATTTTTTACCGCTGAAAAAGATGTATCCGAAAAGCTATAATAAGGATAAAGTTTCCCCCTATACCAAAACGCGCGTTATCCTTATGAACGGCACGGAATTTGAATCGCAATGGTTTATGCATAACTTTGCCCGCCATTGCGATGTGCCCGAAATTTTGGAAACGCTTGCCGTTGTAAGGCGACAGGAACAGCAGCAACAAAAACGCATAAGCTGTTTAAAGCCGATAAACGAAAGCATACTTGAAACGACTATAGGCTACGAACAGCTTGCCGTAGACCTTACCGCCTGCCTTGCGCGGAACGAAAAGGACGAAAACAGCAGAAAGGCGTTAGACTTCGCTTTGCTTGAAGATTTCGACCACTTATACCGCTATGCCAACCTCCTCAAAACGGACAAGAATATAGACGCGGACATTCTCGTCGGAAAATATACCGAAATTATGCCGGGCAGACCCACGGTTGCGGAACACCGCTATCCCGTAGACGACCTTAAACAACATATGAATGCGGAAAAAGCCGATTTATACAGCAAACTTGTTGCAAGCACAATTACGGCGGCAGAACAGCAGACTATGAATTATTATATGAATATAGCCCAATGGTACAAAAACGATTTAGGCAGAAAACTTTATGCCGAAATCGCTATGATCGAGGAAGCGCACGTAACGCAGTACGAAAGTTTGAAAGATCCCACAATGACGTGGCTTGAACAATGGGTTATGCACGAATACTGCGAATGTTGGCTGTACTATTCCGCCGTTCAGGACGAAAGCGAAGAAAATATCAAAAAAATATGGAACGAACACTTTAAAATGGAAGTTTCGCACCTGAAAACAGCGGCAAAGTTGCTTAAAAAATACGAAAAAAAGTCCTTTGAAGAAGTTTGCGGGAACGGAGAATTTCCCAAACTTTTAAAGTTAGGCTCAAATAAGGACTATATAAGAAAAGTTTTGCAAAACACCATAACGCTTACGGCGGACAATATGGACTATAAGGATATAAAAAAATTACCGGACGGGCACAGATATTTCGATTATCAGAAATTTATGTCAGGCGAACCGGAAAAGAACCCCTCCCACCTCGTTATAGAAAAGGCAATAGAAAGGTTGGGAAAAGATTTCAGATATCAGGACAGCGAGCACCCCGTGAAAGAACTGCGCAGCAGAGAAAAAGACAACGTGAAAATTGCAAGGACAAAATAATGGGATTGCGGTTTTAACCGCAATCCCCTATTTTTTTGATTTTTTATCGGCTTTCTTTGCTATCTTATCCTCTTTTTTGGATTTTTTTACAAACATTTTAAGTTGGCGGAACATATATTTTTCCCCTTTATCCCGCAACATTTCAAGGTAAAACCTCAACAGGTTGCACGTTTTAACATTCATACCGCTCTTATCCGTACTGTTTTCGAAGTAAGCCAGCGGAGACGCGTTTGTATATTTGTCTTTGAGGTATATTTTACTTGCCGCAACCCTGTCGCACACCATTTCGGCAAAATATTTTGCGGGCATTTCCACGTATACGGGACTGCTTGCGGAAGAATCCACCCAATATTCGAAATGGTGTTTATTCCTCCCCTTATGGTGCAACCACGCGGCGGAATAACCGAAAATTTCCCTTTCGCGCGCTTGTGGACTTCTGTTACCCTGATAATATTTTGCGCCCGGCCAAAATTCCGACGGTGAATATTTGGAGAGGTCGTGGATAAGCCCCTGCCATATAAGTCCCGTTTTAAAGCAATTGCGCATTACCGCATGTCTGTGGCGCGTTATTGTTAAAAAATGTTTGATGACGTGCATATATCACCGTTATTATATGCAAACGGGGCGTTTCCGCCCCATTATACTTCATAAATTATAGTCACAGGTCCGTCGTTAAACTGGCTGATTTTCATATCCGCGCCAAACACGCCGCATTTTACGGTTATTCCGTAGCCGCGCAGATATTCGGCGGTTTTTTCATATAGTCTGTTTGCCGCTTCGGGACGTTCCGCGTCGGTAAATCCCGGGCGGTTACCGTGCGAACAATCGCCGTACAGGGTAAACTGCGAAATCAACAAAATCTCCCCTCCGACGTCGGTTACGGAGAGATTCATTTTACCGTTGCCGTCTTCGAAGATGCGCAATCCGCTGATTTTTTTTGCGATTGCCGCCGCTTTGCTTTCATCGTCGCCTACTTTTACGCCGAGATAGACGGCAAGCCCGAAAGGAATTTCGGATATAAGTTTACCGTCAACCGAAAGCGAGGTTTGCCGTACGCGCTGAATTACGGCTTTCATCCGATTATTTGCCTACCCTCGACATATACTCGCCGGTACGCGTATCTATACGGATTACTTCCCCTTCTTCAACAAACATAGGAACCTGAATGGTGGCGCCTGTTTCAACCTTTGCGTTTTTAAGCGCGTTTGTAGCGGTATTGCCCTTAACGCCCGGTTCACATTCTATAATTTTCAGCTCTACAAAGTTTTCGGGTTCAACGGAAAACGCCGTGCCTTTAAGGAATTTGATTGTAACAGAATCGTTTTCTTTGATGTACTTTAAGGCGTCTTCCACCTGGTCGAGATTGAGAGTAATCATCTCAAAGCTGTCGGGGTCCATGAAATAATAGAATTCGCCGTCCGTATAGGAATAGTTCATCTTCTTTGTTTCAACCTGTGCGGTTTCGAGCTTCGCCGTAGGGTTGAACGTTATATCGGAAAGAACCTGCCCCGTAACCACGTTTTTCAAAGTTGCCCTTACAAACGCCGCGCCCTTGCCGGGTTTTACGTGCTGGAACTCCGTTACGGTGTATACGCCTTTGCCGTTATACTCGAAAGTAACGCCTTTTCTGATGTCGCCTGCTAAAATCTGTGCCATATTTTTTCTCTCCTTGATTATTGCCGAATTATAAAATTGTAAGTTTTTTATCGGAATCGGTCATACTTTCAACCTTGCCTTCGATAAGCGCAATGGTGTCCTCTATCCTTATTCCGTATTCGCCTTCGATATATACGCCGGGCTCGTCAGAAAATACCATTCTGTCCTTCAAAGTATCCGTGCTGTAAGGCGATAAAATGGGATATTCGTGCACGTTTATGCCTATCCCGTGCCCCAACGTATGCGAAAAATACTTATCCAGCCCGTTTTGCGCCAACTTGTTCCGCGCTATTCCGTCAGCCGCCCGTCCGCTTATGCCGCTGTAAAGTTCATCCTTCACAAGCATATGCGCTTCAAGCACCTGCTTGTATGTCTTTTTGAAGTCCGCGTGTTTGCCGTCGTCGCCGAAAAGGAACGTGCGCGTACAATCGGAACAATATCCGCCGTATTTACAGCCGAAATCCACAAGCACAACGTCGCCGTACTTCAATTTACGCATACCCGTTTCGTGGTGGGGTACGCTTGAATTTTCCCCGAACGCGGCTATGGTTTCAAAACTTGTGCCGCTTGCGCCGTTTACGCGCATAAGGTATTCAAGTTCTGCGGCAAAATCGTTTTCCGATATTCCCTCCTTTACCTTCGGAAGCAATTCAAGAAACGATACGTCCGCTATTTTACATGCCTCGCGTATATTGTCAAGTTCATAGTCCTCTTTTACGGACATTGCAGAAGTAAACGCGGGCAAGCTGTCTACAATTTCAACTTTAGTGGCTTTAAGGCGGGCATAATCGTTATAAAGCGTTCTGCCTATGGGTATCGCCACCTGCTTATACCCTTTTAAAATATCGTCTAACTTGCCTTCATACAATTTGACGGTTATATCGGAATCTTTAAGAAAATTTTTTGCCCCTTCGATATAACGCGGATCGGTATAGAAAGTAGTTCCCTCACAGTCTGTCACCACATAACCGAATGAAGTTGACATTCCCGTAAGATATTGGCGCAAGTCGGGCGAAGACGTAAGAACCGCTTCGGCGCCGACAAGTTTGTAAATTTTTTCCGCATTAGTGTTGCTCATATCATCAAGTCCCTCGTTTATTGTAGCAAAAAAAATTTTATATGTCAAACACTATCGTATATACGTTTCATTGTCAAAGCGTCCTCCGCCTGCGTTCCGGAAGATTCGCTTATAATATACGGCTGTAAATCAAGTTGCTTTATAACCCTTGCGAGAGGCGGAAATTCCGGACCGTAAACGTCGTCCTCAAAAGTCAGATGCTTTATTTCGCCTTTGCCGCCGTACATTATTTTTGAAAAATGGATATGCACATCCCTGATCCTTTCATATCCCAACTCTGAAATGAGATAATCAAGGCGGATTTTATAATCGTTTTCGTCCTTTAAACTTCCGCCCTCTCTGGCGTTTATATGCCCGAAATCAATTGCCGGCGTATATATTTTATCTATTTTGCAGAAACGGGCGATTTCTTCCAACGTTCCTATCTGCGCATGCTTACCCATCGTTTCGGGACAGAATTTAATATCGTCCAAACAGTTGAGATAGATATAATCGCGCAGTATTTTCAACCGTTCTTCGGTAAGCTCTACGGCTTTGTCCCGTTCGGCTTTGCCTTGGGCAGCCGGATGGAACACCAACCTGTTGCCGCCCAACAACTTTAAATATTTTGCGCTGTTTAAAACATAGTTATAGGATTTTGCCGCCGCTTCGTCGTCGGGATTTGCAAAATTTATAAAATAAGGCGCATGTACGCTTATTTCAACGCCGCACTGCTTGAACGCCTCCCCTATCTCTATGGCTTTGCTTTCCGAAAGCAAAATGCCCCTGCCGAAAGAATATTCATAGCAGTTAAGCCCGAGGGATTTGCAGTACGCCGCGGCTTGCCCGGTATGTTTATAGCCCGCGGCATAAAAGCTGTCGCCGTTGCCGCTTGGTCCGAATTTTATCATCTGGCACCTTAATTTCCGCGTATTGTACGGATATCTTTTTCAAGTTGCGCGGAAAGTTCTTCGGGTGAATCGAATTTTTGTATATCGCGTATATAATCAACAAATTCGATAGTAAGTTTTTCGCCGTAAAGCGAACCTTCGAACTTATCGATATGTACTTCCAAAGCCACGTTTTCGTCGCCGAAAGTAGGTTGCGTGCCGTAATTGGCAATACCCGTAAAATCGGAATCGTCTATGGTGCATGCAACCTTATATACGCCGTATTTTATTTCCGCTTTATCCGCGGGATAGACTATATTTACGGTAGGGAAACCCAAACCGGCGCCTCTTCCCGCCCCTTTTACAACTTCGCCGCTGACGGAATAATTTCTTCCCAACAGCCGGTTGGCTTTGCTTATTTCACCGTTAGCGAGGCAGGTTTTGATAAGGCTTGTACTTATTTTTTCTTCCCCCGCCATAACGTCTTTCACGGGCATATACCAAACGCCGTTGTCCTCGTCCTCCGCATAACTTTTAAGCGTGGACGACTTGCCTTTTGCACCCGCGCCGAAACGGAAATCTTTTCCGCTCATATACGCTTTGACATTAACTTTGTTTTCTACGCTTGCAAGAAAATCGAGGGGAGCTGTCTTTTTGAATTCGTCCGTATAATCTATCGCGAGAACAAATTTTACATTCAGCTGTTCGAGAATTTTAATACGCTCCTCAAACGTATAGACCTGCCTGCCGCCCTTACCGTTTACAAATACGGTAACGCCCAAATCAAGCCCGTTTATTTTAGCCTGAAGTTTCGCCTTTTTAAGTAATTCGAGATGCCCGACGTGCAACGCGTCGAAACACCCCAAAACAAGAAGCGCGGGATAGCCGTATTCATCTTCATTGTACTTGACGATTTCTAACATAACTTTGTCCTGACCTTCAAGATTGAATTTTCAACCTCCGCAAGCCCGTAAAATGCGCCTGCGGAATTATATATTTTATACGTGCCGTCTGCTTTCTCGGTACGTACGCTTAAACCGTTGAAAAGTTTTTTATCCTCTGACGGCGAGCAATATACGGACGGCAACTGCAATACCTCATCCGTGGGAATAACGTGCCCGTAAATATTTTCCGCGGTAAGTTCTTCGCACTTAACCGAATCTTCTATGCGGAAAACTCCGCTTACCGTGCGTTTAAGCGCGCTCATTACGGCGCAAGTTGACAGCGCTTTGCCCATATCCCTTGCAATGGCACGTATATAAGTGCCGGCGCCGCAGGCGATTTCAAACGAATAGCCGTCGTCCGAAACTTTTCCCAAAAGTTTGATGCCGTCGATGCAAACTTTCTTCGGCGGAATGGTAAATTCTACGCCGCGGCGGGCAAGGACATACCCCTTTACGCCGTTTATGTTTTTAGCGCTGTAATTGGGCGGCGTTTGCAATATTTCGCCGCATAAGGACGGCAAAACGGATAAAATTTCTTCCTCCGAAGGGATTCTTCCGCCGCTTTTAATCACTTCGCCTTCGGTATCCAGCGTATCGGTTTCAATTCCGAACCTGAACGTTGCAACGTAAACTTTTTTCTTTTGTAAAAAATATTCGAAAAGGCGCGTTGCGTTTCCTATCGCCACGGGCAGAACGCCGCTTGCCAACGGGTCCAACGTTCCCATATGCCCGCACGGACAGCCCGTAAGCCTTTTAACCGCAGCTACAACCTTTGCCGAACTTACCCCTACGGATTTGTTGATATTTATAAACCCGGTCATATATACTGCGATACCGTATAAGTCAATTTATCGAGAACCTCTTCCAAAGGTCCGAAAGCCATAAACCCGCTTGCAAGCACGTGCCCGCCGCCGCCGTATGAAACGGCTATCGTATTTACGTTCACTTTGCCTTTACTTCTCAAGGAAACTTTAAACGTCTCGTTTTTTACTTCCATCAAAGAGGCGGCAACTTCAACGCCGTCTATGCTCAAAGGGAAATCCACAAACCCTTCCGTCACGCTTTTATCCGCGCCCGTTTGCTTTAAATCCTCTTTAAATATCAATATATATGCAAACTTTTTATCAAGCGCAAAGCGTAAACCGTTCATAACCCTGCCGTACAAAACAGCCCTTTCGGGCGATTGACGGGTATACATATTGTAGTTGATAAGGTTGGGATCGGCGCCCTTTTCACGCAATGCCGCCGCAACCGAATACGTTTTGGGTGTTACGTCGAGATGGGTAAAATTACCGCTGTCGGTGATAAGCCCCAACATAAGCAAATTTGCTATTTCGGGGTCTATTTCAAATCCAGCCGCAATAAACAAATCGTACACAATCTCACAGCTTGCGGGACATTCCACCACATAATTGTATTTTGCAAAACCGTTGTTGGATACGTGGTGATCGATATTTACGGTTGTACCGGGAAATTTAGAAAATTTAGATGTGTATATGCCCAATCTGGTAATATCTGCGCAATCCAAACTTATCAAAGTATCATACGGTAAATCCGGGAGGCTTGTCTTTATGGCTGACGTTGCAGGAAGAAAGGCAAATTTTTTCTCCGCATAGTCGTCGCAACACATATACGCCTTTTTACCGCACTTTTTCAGCGCAAGGCAAAGCGCCAATCCGCTGCCGATTGCGTCTCCGTCCGGACGCACATGGCAGAATACCGCAACAATTTTTGATTTTTTTAATTGTTCAGTTATTTCCGCAAGACTGTTATTTGTCATTTCCCGTATCAAGTCCGCTTAAAATTTTATCGATTTTTGCGCCGTATTCCATACTGTCGTCAAGAAAAAATCTTATTTCCGGCACAGTGCGCAATCTCATAACGCGCGAAAGGCAACGGCGGATAAATCCGGCGTTGTCCTTGAGAATTTCAAAACTCTCTTCCCGCCTCTGCTCGTTGGTATCAAATATACTTACAAATACTTTGGCGCTTTTCAAATCCGAAGCCACGTCCGCAGAAGTTACGCTTATAATGGCGCTTAAACCCGGATATCTGTTTTTTAATTCGCCCGAGATTATCGAGGAAATTTCCTTTTGAAATTCGCCCGAAAGTCTTTCGGTTCTCTGCCCTTTCATATTAACCAGCCGCTACCTGCTCTATCATATAACATTCGATTATATCGCCGACTTTGATATCGTTGAACCCTTCAATCGCGCAACCGCATTCAAAGCCGAAAGAAACTTCTTTAACGTCGTCTTTAAAGCGCTTCAATTGCTGAACGTTTCCTTCCACAACCAAAATATCGTCGCGGTAAATCCTGAGTTTGCCGCCGCGGACAATCTTTCCGTCCAACACATAACAACCTGCAATGTTGCCTACGCCGGTAATTTTAAAGGTTTGGCGAACTTCGCATTTGCCGAGATAAATTTCCTGATATTTGGGTGCGAGCATACCTTTCAAAGCCGCTTGCACGTCGTCAAGCAAATCGTAAATTATCCTGTAACTTCTTATATCTACTTTACTTCTTTCCGCAAGCACCTTTGCCTTTGTATCCGGGCGAACGTTGAAGGCGAGAATAACCGCCGAAGCCGAATCCGCAAGCATTACGTCCGTTTCGGTAACTGCGCCTGCGCCGCTGTGGATAACTTTTACCTGAACCTCGTCGTTGGAAAGTTTTACAACCGACTGTTTTACAGCTTCGACAGAACCCTGCACGTCGCCCTTTATAATGAGGTTGAGATTTTTGATATTGCCCTCTGCAATCTTGCCGAACACATCGTCGAGAGAAATTTTGGAAACGGATTTTACCATCGCGTCGCTCTTCTTTCTCTTGCGTTCGTCAATAACTTCTTTCATAAGTTCCTGCGATACGGCAAAAATCGAATCGCCTGAATTGGGAACTTCCTCAAAGCCGAGAACGTTAACCGCCATAGAGGGTCCCGCTTCCTTTACGGTTTTCCCCTCGTCGTCGGTCATAGCGCGGACTCTGCCCGTCACCATACCTGATATTATGTTGTCCCCGGTGTGCAATGTGCCGTTCTGGACAAGCACTGTGGCAACGGGACCCTTGCCTTTATCGAGGCGCGCCTCTATTATAACGCCGCGGGCTTCCCTTGCGGGGTTTGCAAGTAGTTCCTTCATTTCGGCTATAAGCAAAAGGTTTTCCAGCAACTCTTTTATGCCTTCGCCCGTCTTGCAGGATATGGGACATACTATAGTATCCCCGCCCCATTCTTCCGGAACAAGCCCGTAATTGGTGAGATCCTGCTTAACCTTTTCGGGATTTGCGCCCGGTTTATCCATTTTGTTTATCGCCACGATAATTGAAACGTTTGCCGCTTTGGCGTGGTTTATCGCTTCAACAGTCTGCGGCATCACGCCGTCGTCTGCGGCAACTACGAGGATAACTATATCCGTAACCTGTGCGCCGCGGGCGCGCATCGCGGTAAACGCCTCGTGCCCCGGAGTATCGATAAAAGTGATACCCTTGCCGTTGACATTAACCGTATATGCGCCTATATGCTGTGTTATCCCGCCTGCTTCGCCTGCGGCAACCTTTGTTTTTCTGATATAATCCAACAGGGAAGTTTTGCCGTGGTCTACATGTCCCATTACCGTTACGACGGGGGCGCGCGGAACAAGACTTTCTATTTCTTCCACCGTATCGGCTTGCTTTTCAATCAAAACTTCTTCGGCTGTCTTTTCGGGCTTATATTCCAGCTCGATATCCAGCTCGGCGGCAAGCAATGCCGCCGTATCGTAATCTATTGATTCGTTTACGGTCTTCATAACGCCCTCTTTAAAAAGGCGTTTGGTTATTTCCGCCGCGGTTATCCCCAATTTTTCCGACAGCGTCTTTATAGGGATATCGTTTGTGGTAACAACCGCTTTTTCGATTTTTACGGTTTGGGAACTCTGTTGTTTTTTATCCTTTTTAACCCTTAACTTCCTGTAACCGCTTCTGTCCTCGTCAAAATCCTCGATTGATACGCCCTGCTGCCTTTGAAGCGCGCGTTTGGAAACGGCGTGTCTCTCTTTTTCAACGTAAGTTTTTTCAAACCCTTTCTTTTTGTCGGGTCCGAAATTCTTGTTTTTGGGCGGCTGTGCGGGTGAAGCGACGGGCGCCTGATATTTTCCGCCAACCGCAGGTCTTGCGGGCGATACGCCCGGTTTACCCGTGTTGGTTTTATTGAACGGTCTGTCGTTCCTCTGCGGTCTTACGTCCCTGTTTACGAAAGTTCTGTTTTCATTGTAGGGTTTTGCGGCGGGTTTATTCTCCGCCTTTGTTTCTACGGCTTCAACATTGCTTTCGTCAACCTTTTTCTCCTCGCTGGTTTCCGCCTCTTTTTCTTCCGCAAGCGCAACGGCTTCCGCCGTTTTTTCCGCGGCAGCGCGTTTTTCTGCCTCTTCTTTTGCTTTCTGCTCGGCGGCGGCGCGTTCGGCTTCTAACTTTTTGGCAATTTTGGCGCTTTCAATCTCGTTAAGTTGCTTAAGAATTTCCGCTATCTGCCTTTCGGATTCGCCTATTTTTTTGGAAAGTTGCGCAACCGCTTCGTTTGAAACTATTTTGCTTATCCTTTCAACGTTTTCGTACTTTGCCATGCTTAAATGTCTTTGCCTCCACCAAATAATTCAAAATTATCGTCTTTACAGTTTAATATCGCTTCCGCAAGATTTTTATCGCGGATAGCCACAAGTTTACATTGCGGTTTATCCGCAATTTTATCGAAATCCCTTTTACATAAAATAACGGGACAAGAAAAAATATTTTTATATTTTATCGCAAATCTTCTCGTGTTTTTTGCGGCTTCACCCGAAAGTATCAAAAGATAAACGGAACTTTTAAGCGCGCCTATCGAATATGAACCGTAAGTAATTTTATCTGCCCTTTTGCAAAAGCCCACGTAGGAAAAAACTTTACTTTGATTCAAGATATTCCACCTCGACGGCGCGGTATACTTCGTCCTCCACTTCGCAGGAAAAAGCCTTGTTCAGCAATTTATACTTGCGCAACTTCTTTACGCACTCTTCCGAATCGCATATATATGCGCCCCTGCCCGCCGCTTTAAAAGAAAAATCTATAAAAACTTTGCCTTCCGCGTTTTTTACTACGCGCAGCATATCGCGTTTTTCTTTCAGCTGTCTGCAAGCTATGCACATCCGCAGGGGCAATTTCTTTGTTTTAGGCATTATCCGTTCCGTCGTCCTCTTCTTTCAACCCATAGCCGAGTTTTGCCGCGGCGGATTCGCTTTTCACGTCGATCTTCCAGCCGGTAAGCCTTACGGCAAGGCGGACGTTTTGCCCGTCCTTACCTATCGCAAGCGACAGTTTATCGTCGGGAACAACCGCCATTGCGGTATTTTCGCCGTCAAGTTGCGTAACCGAAATAACCTTTGCGGGCGAAAGCGATTTGGCAATAAATTCAAGCGGGTTCTCGCTCCAGGGAATTATATCTATTTTTTCGCCGCCGAGTTCGGCAACTATCTCGTTTACGCGCGAACCGCGGTTGCCCACGCACGCGCCTACGGCGTCCACCCTCTCGTCGGTGGAATAAATCGCTATCTTCGTACGCGCGCCCGCTTCACGGCTGACTTCCTTGATAACTACCGTGCCTTGCTTGATTTCGGGAACTTCTTCCTCGAACAATTTTCTTACAAGCCCGGGCGCGGAGCGGCTTACAAGCACCTGCGCCATACGCGTGCCGTTTTTAACCCTTTTTACGAAAACTTTAATTTTATCGTTTACGTTATACTTTTCGCCGGGCACCTGGTCGGAAGGCAACATAAGCCCCTCTACCTGCCCTTTGCCCAACTCGATATAGATATTTTTCGCGTCTATTTTTCTTATAACGCCAACAAGCAACTCGCCTTCCTTGTTGGTAAGCTCGTTCACGGCGGCGTCGCGTTCGGTTTCGTGCAGTTTTTGAAGAATGACCTGCTTTGCCGTTTGGGCGGCGATACGGCTGAAATCTTTGGGAATGAATTTTTCCGCGCAGATGTCGCCTATTTTATAGCTTTTTTTGATTTTTTGCGCGTCTTCAAGCGATATTTCGTTTTCCCTGTCGATAACTTCCGCGACAACCGTCTTTACAACGAAAAATTCAACCGTGCCCTTTTCGGTGTTAATATTGATATCCACATTTCCTACGCTGCCCGCATACTGCTTTTTGCATGCGGAAAGAAGCGCGTTCTGCAACGCCTCGATAAATATCTGGCGGGGTATACCTTTTTCCCTTTCCAAATCGTCAAGCGCCGAAAAAAACTCTTTGAAATCTTTGTTGGTCATTTTATTTCTCCTGAAAATTTTAAGCTATTAATCTAAATTTATAGCCTTGTTGATTTTTGCGATTTTATTTAAGCTGATTTTTATCTCTTCTTTTTCCTTACTAACGGTAACGGTGTTGCCGTCGTAAGCCGTGAGAAAGCCTTGAATAAATTTTTTACCTTTCATCGGGGCATAAAGTTTTATTTCAACTTCCTTGCCGAGATTCCTTTCGAAATCGCGCGCCGTTTTGAACGGTCTGTCCAGCCCGGGGCTGGAAACGTTTAAAGTATACGGCTCGCCGAAGGTGGGATCGAGGTCGTCAATCGGGTCCATAATGACGTTGTGATATTTTTCGCAAGTATCCAGATCCACCCCGCTTTCCGTTTCGATATAGACGGTCAATGCGGAAGCGCCCTTGTCAAATTCCACGTCAACCACTTCTATACCCATAGGGGCGGCATATTTTTCAAAAAATTCGCGCAACTGTTCAATGGGTTTGATTTGCATAATTCCCCTATATACGAGTATTGAGTGCCTCGTCAAGGCACTCAATACTTACGTACTATTCAAGCTATTATGATTATAGCACCATAAATTATAAATTGCAAGATTTTAAAGGGTATTTGGCAAAGATTTTTTCATTTTTATCAATTCTATAAAAATTTTCGCGGTGACATATGCGTCGTCGGCAGCCCTGTGATGATTAAAATCAATACCGAAATGATCCGCCACGGTATTAAGTTTATAGTTGGAAAGAAACAGCAATTCCTGCGAAAGCGCAATCGTATCTATTATACGTCTTTCAAGCACATAACCCAGCTTCGAGCAATAGTAATCCACGAACTTAAAATCGAAATTCGCCATATTGTGCCCGACGAGAATACACCCGCTGCAAAACTTGAAAAAATCGGGCATAACCTGTTCGCAAGTGGGCGCGTCCTTAAGCATATTTTCGCTTATGCCCGTCAATTTAATAATCTCGTCGGACAGCTTGCATTGGGGATTTACAAAGGTGTTGAATGAACGGCATATCTCGCCGTTTTCTATTTTATATGCGCCTATTTCTATTATCTTATCCATATTGCCGGATGAAGCCACGCTGTTTAAGCCGGTAGTTTCGAGGTCGAAAACAACAAAAGAATTTTCTTTCAGGCAATCGGGGATATAATCTTTATCAAACAGATTGGTTTGGGCATTATCCGAAAACGGCTCCGGCTTTATGCAGAAATAATTTTTAGGCACGGGCTTTGAGGGGCGCTTTTCGGGAACGAAATTTTCAGGCACTTTCCCATAATCTATTGCGTTTGCGGTAAAGCGCAAGTACCCGTTGAACAGTTCGGTTTTCCCCGTAAACACAATGCCGTCACCTATTTTCAATCCGCGCGTTCTTTCCACATTCTTTTGCCTCGGAAAATAAGTAACGCGGGTTGCGGCAGTGGTATCGTTTACGGAAAAGACGAAATAAACCTTGTTGTTTTCCTTTCCGTACGTGCGTTCGCGTATATCAGTAACCGTACCGCAAATTATAACTTTTTCCGATATAAAATTCAAATCGCTGATATATATTGCATTTTCGGCTTTTTCGGCGCTGTCAATCGCATTGAAATCGGCAATTTTAAACGAGCGGATAGGCATAACGTACGTTTCGTTTTCCTCATTATCGTCATCTGCGGGTAAATCTTCCGCGGTTCTTCCGCTATCTATAAATTTGCCCGTAAAATTACCGCAAAAACAGGTTTTAAGTTTATTTGCCAACAAAACAGGAATATTTTCATCCTTTGAATAAGTTGAAATTACAAAAACGGTAAACGAAAAGCCGTCCTCCGTTTTTTCCACTTTTACATCGTCGCAAGTTAAAGTTGCCGAAAGCGCTTTATAATTTTCCGCAATAATGGTATTTAATTTAGCCGCAACCATCTCGCAATCCGGGGTAAGTTTTGTAATTGACACATTACACGAAAATGCGTCCGGCACGTACTTCCTTGCCGTAGTCAAAGCAAAATTTTCATCTTCGTAAGTATAGCTTTTATCCGTCACTATGTGCAAAGTGGCAGACATTTTATCGCTTTCCAACGTAATTTTGCTTAATATGGCGGACGAGAAATCAGGCGCGGTACGCAATTCCTTTATAAAACTGTCATTCATTTAAAATAATGTCTATCTCCTTGAAAAACTCTTCTTCAGCCGCCGTTACCGACACTTTGCGCAAAATTACGCCGCGCTTGAAAATAAGACAATAATCTTCTGCGCCGGCAATACCCAAATCGCAATCTTCGGCTTCGCCGGGACCGTTCACCACGCACCCCATAACGGCAATTTTAAGCGGCTTGCGGGATTTTTCCACATATGCGGTAACTTTTTCGGCAAGCGACATCGAATTCCACATGCACCTGCCGCAGGTGGGACAAGATACCACATTTACAAAATTTTTATCCGCCCCGATAGCCCTTAAAATACGTTTGGCGGCAGTTATCTCTCGTACTGGATCGCCCGTAATGGATACCCTCATCGTATCCCCTATCCCGTCAATGAGAAGCGAACCGAGTGCGGCGCTTGATTTAACTATTGCCATAGCTTCCGTCCCCGCTTCCGTAACCCCTATATGCAGGGGATAATGCGTACGGGAGTTAAGCAGTCTGTACGATTTGACCGTAAGCGGAACATCGGACGCCTTTACGGAAATTACTATGTCGCCGACGCCGTATTTTTCAAGCAGGGCGACGCTGTGCAACGCGCTTTCCACCAAAGAATTTTCATTTCTGCCGTATTTAAGCAAAAATTTCTTTTCTATGCTGCCCGTATTTGCGCCTACGCGCACGGGTATATGATGCGTTTTTATGCAATCGGCTACTTTTTCAATTGCCTTTTCCCCGCCGATATTTCCCGGATTCAAACGCACTTTATCGCACCCGTTTTCAATAGCGGCGATAGCAAGTTTATAGGAAAAATGTATGTCCGCAACGAGCGGGATATTTATTTTATCCTTTATTTTGCTTATAGCCGAAGCGTCTTCTTCGTCAAGTACGGAAACGCGCACTATCTCGCATCCCGCGTCTTCGAGGGCGCTTATCTGCGCAAGCGTTTTTTCGATATCGGAAGTTTTTGCAGTACACATAGACTGTATTTTAACGCTTTCGCCGCCGCCTATGTAAATATTTCCTATTTTAACCTTTTTGGTAGAATTACTCTTCATATCCGATAAAAATTCAGACAGTGTTTCCACTGTCTGCAAATTCAATCCTTATTCTGCATCATTTTTTGCAGTTCTTCCATAAAACTTGATATATCCTTGAAGGAGCGATATACGCTTGCATAGCGGACGTAAGCTACCTCGTCATGCTTTTTCAGTTCGCTCATTACAAGTTCGCCGATGACTTTTGAAGAAATTTCCTGTTCGAGGGAATTATAAATCTGCTTTGTCACCACCGTAACTATTTCGTCAATTTCCGTCATTGAAACGGGGCGTTTTTCGCATGCCTTAATTATGCCCAACTTTATTTTTTGCGGATCGAAAGTCTGTCGGGAACCGTTTGCCTTTATAATCAATATCGGCGTATCTTCAATGGCTTCGTACGTGGTGAACCGCTTACCGCAATTTACACATTCGCGCCTCCGCCTTATGGATCTGCCCTCGTCGGCAGAACGGCTGTCGATAACCCTGCTATCCTCGCAACCGCATACTATACACTTCATCAAATCACCATCCGAGTTAAATTTTTTATTTTAATTTATTTGAAATATTTTACGCCGCTTTCAAATATGTGCATATCAAAATTGCCGTCGTAATTTTTATACAGGTTTTCGCCCCATCTTTCGCTGTGCCCCATCTTGCCGTAAACCCTTCCGTCGGGGGAAGTGACGCCTTCTATCGCCCACATACTTCCGTTGGGATTATAGGGACCGACCATAGTGGGCTTGCCTTCCAAATCAACGTATTGAGTGGCAATCTGTCCGTTTTGGCGCATTTTTTCCAGCTCTGCAACGGGGGCTACAACTTTGCCCTCGCCGTGTGAAACGGGTACGCTGTACACTTCGCCCACTTTACAAGCGGATAGCCAAGGGCTTAAAACCGAAGCAACCCTTATATCCACCAGCGTTGATACGTGGCGCGAAATGTTATTATAAGTAAGCGTGGGCGAATTTTCGGTAAGCGGGCATACCTTTCCGTAAGGCACCAGCCCGAGCTTTATCAACGCCTGAAAACCGTTGCATATACCCAAAACAAGCCCGTCGCGGTTGTTCAAAAGTTCCATTATCCTATCGGATATTGCGGGGTTTTTAAACGTTGTGGCAATGAATTTACCCGAACCGTCAGGTTCGTCGCCGCCCGAAAAGCCGCCGGGGAACGCTATGATATTAGCCCTGTCAACCGCCTTTATAATAGCCTGTACGCTTTCCTCTATATCTACGGCTGTTCTGTTTTTAATTACCAATATCTCGGGATCGGCACCCGCAAGTTTGAACATACGCGCGGTATCAAGCTCGCAGTTTGTACCCGGGAAAGCAGGTATAAACACTTTGGGCTTTGCAATTCCGTGATAAGCGCATAATTTCTTTACGGGTTTTTTGAAATCGCAATCCGGCACATCGCCTGCAGCGGGCGCAGTAACGGGGAATACGCTTTCAAGCCTGCCCGTATAGGAAGCCAAAGCCTCTGCGGCGGGAACGCAATCGCCGCCGAAACGGAAACCGCCGTCTGCGGACGAACCTATGTATATGCTGTCAATACCGGCAATCGCGCCCGTATCTTCCACGCCTACGATAATGTCGCCGTATTTTTCGGCAAACAGCGTGCCGTAATCGCAACAGAATTCAAAGCCGAAATTATTGCCGAAACAACTTTTTGCGACGGCGGCGGCAACCCCGCCCTTTTCCACTACGGTTGCAAACTTTATTTTACCGTTGCCGATACCGTCGTTTACCGTCCTGTATATTTTTTGAAGATATCCGAAATCGGGTATGTAATTTTTATCTTTGCGCATAGGCAAGAGATATAATTTTTCCCCTGCCCTTTTTATCACGTTTACAATCAATCCGGAAGCCTTTGCGGGCGCCAAAGCAAACGAAATAAGCGTGGGCGGCACATCGATATTTTCAAAAGTCCCGCTCATCGAATCTTTTCCGCCTATCGCCCCCAAACCGAGATTGATCTGCGCATATAGCGCGCCCAACAACGCCGCGGTGGGCACGCCCCAACGCTTCGGCTCGTTCCTCAACCTCATGAAAAATTCCTGCAACGAAAGGCGTATATCGCCGTATTTTCCGCCCGCCGCTACAATTTTGGATACTGAAGTTATTATGGAATATATTGCCCCCGTGAAAGGCGAGGACGACATAAGTTCGGGGTTATACCCATAGGCGGAAACGGTGCAATCGTCCGTCTCCCCTCCTACAAATTTTGCCGCCATAGCTATTACGGGCGTAAGCTGACGTTTGCCGCCGAACGGCATATACACAGATTTTGCGCCTATTGTAGAATCGAAATTTTCGGCAAGTCCCTTCTTTGAACATACGTTAAGTTGAGAAAGCGCTTCGGTAAACGCTTTACCGAACTCTTTATGCGCGGGCTCCGCAAAAAATCCCGTAACATTTTCCTCAATACTTACGTCCGCAACCTGTTTTACGCCGTTTGTATCGAGAAAATCCCTTGAAATGTCCACAATCGCTTTACCGCGGTGGTACATCTTCATCCTTCTGTCGTCGGTAACTTCCGCAACTACCGTGGCGGAAAGATTTTCCTCGGCGGCAAGCGAAATAAACGCGTCTGCGTCCTTTGCCGCAACTACAACCGCCATTCTCTCCTGCGATTCCGAAATGGCAAGCTCCGTCCCCGAAAGCCCCTCGTACTTTTTGGGAACTTTATCAAGTTGGATAACAAGCCCGTCGGCAAGTTCGCCTATAGCTACCGAAACGCCGCCCGCGCCGAAATCGTTGCATTTTTTTATCATTAAGGTTGCGCGCTTGTTCATAAACAGGCGTTGCAACTTACGTTCGGTAAGCGCGTTGCCTTTCTGAACTTCCGCACCGCAAGTCTGAACGGATTTTTTATCGTGCGCCTTGGAAGAGCCGGTTGCGCCGCCGCAACCGTCCCTGCCCGTTTCGCCGCCCAAAAGTATGATAACGTCGCCTTTTACGGGCTTTTCGCGGTAAATCATATCCGATTTTGCACCGGCTACAACAAAACCCGTTTCAAGCCTTTTGGCTTTATATCCCTCGTGATATACTTCCTCTACCTGCCCGGTGGCAAGTCCTATCTGGTTGCCGTAAGACGAAAACCCGGAAGCCGCCGTCTTTGTTATAATTCTCTGCGGCAATTTACCCGCAAGAGTATTTTCGATAGGTTCGGTGGGATCGGCGCACCCCGTAACGCGCATAGACTGCAAGACGTAAGTCCTGCCAGAAAGCGGATCGCGGATTGCGCCGCCCAGACATGTAGCCGCGCCGCCGAAAGGTTCTATCTCCGTCGGGTGATTGTGCGTTTCGTTCTTAAACATTACGGTATATTTTTCCTTTTTTCCGTCAAGAACGGCGTCAACCTTAATAGAACAGGCGTTGATTTCATCCGATTCGTCAAGATTATCGAGTTTGCCGTCTTTTTTAAGTTTTTTTACGGCTATCGTGGCTATATCCATAAGACAGGGATATTTATCCTGCCTGTCTTTATAAAGTTCGGCAAATAAATCTTTATACAGCTTATATGCCTCGTCGACCTTCGCATTGTCGCCGCTTATTTTTACGTTTTTAAGTTCGGTGGCAAAAGTAGTGTGGCGGCAATGGTCTGACCAATATGTATCTATAACTTTTATTTCGGTTTCGGTTGGGCATCTGCCCTCTTTAACGAAATAGTCGCGGACGAAAACGAGATCTTCAACCGACATGGCAAGTCCCATTTTCGCATGATACGCGGCAATTTCTTCTTCCGTGAAATCGTTGAAGCCGCAAACTGTGGCAACGGGTTCCGCTTCAACGGCGACGTGCGCCAAAGAAACGGGCTTTTCAAGCGAAACCTCCTCGCTTTCGACGGGGTTGATAAGGTGTTTTTTAATTTTCTCTATTTGTTCCGCAGTGGCGCCCTTTACCGCGTATACTTTTGCGCATTTAATCAAAGGTCTTTCCTTCTGCGTAAGCAATTGAACGCACTGCGCCGCGCTGTCCGCGCGCTGATCGTACTGCCCCGTGAGATATGCGATGGCAAAAACGCTGTAATCTTTACCGAAATCAACATTTTCCCTGTAAACTTTGTCTACGGGCGGTTCGGAAAAAACGCAAGGCACCGCAGCCTCGAATTCTTCGGCGGATATGCCTTCCACATCATACCTTAAAAGTTGACGTACGTCGCTTACCGATATTTTAAGAAGGTTACGCAAATCTTCTTTTATTTGTTTCGCCTGCAAGTTTTCTTTCTTTTCTACGAAAATCCTGTATATCATAATCAACCTTCGCGGTATTTAAGTCCTATATCGTTTCTGAAACTCATATTTTCCCAAGAAATTTTGCCTACCGCCTCGTACGCCTTTGCGCGCGCTTCGTTTATATCCGCGCCTTTCGCAACAACGTCCAAAACTCTGCCGCCGTTGGTTACAAGCTGTCCGTCTTTGATAGCCGTGCCGGCATGGATAAGCGTTACGTCTTCGCCCACGTCGCCTATAGTTATGGGCATACCTTTTTTATAACTTACGGGATATCCGCCGCTGGCAAGAACAACGCATACGCAAGCGCCGTCTTCCCACTCGATATTAATATCCGCAAGCCTTTCTTCCGTCACCGCTTCGAATATATCCATCAGATCGGTTTTCAGCATAGGCAGTACTACCTGCGTTTCGGGGTCGCCGAAGCGGGAATTGTATTCCACAACTTTCATACCCTTATCTGTACGCATAAGCCCGAAATAGAGGCAACCTTTAAACGTGCGCCCTTCGGCGTTCATCGCCTTCATTGTGGGAATCATTATCTTTTTAAGCACTTGCTTTTCAAGTTTTTTATTCCAGAAAGGGCAGGGTGAAAAAGTCCCCATACCCCCTGTATTCAGCCCCTTATCGCCGTCATACGCCCGCTTATGATCGCAGGACGTTATCATTGGAACGATTGTTTTACCGTCCGTAAACGCAAGTACTGAAACTTCTTCGCCGGGATTGTATTTAAGCCCTTTAAGACATTCTTCTATAACTATCTTGTTGCCTGCCGCGCCGAACGCCTTATCAAGCATTATCTCTTTAAGCCCCTCTTCCGCCTGTTCGGTTGTCTGGCAGACAAGCACGCCTTTGCCCAAAGCAAGCCCGTCCGCTTTAAGCACAATGGGCGCGCCGTGAGATTTTACATATGCAAGCGCCTTATCGTAATCATCGAAAATTTCGTATTCCGCCGTAGGAATTTTATACTTTTTCATAAGTTGCTTGGCGAAAGCCTTGCTCGATTCGATTACGGCGGCGTTTCTTCTCGGCCCGAAACAGCGCTTGCCCATACTTTCAAGCGCGTCTACAAGTCCGATAGCAAGCGGGTCGTCCGGCGTTACGACATAATAATCGATTTCGGGATGTGCCGCGGCATATTCCGTAACCGCCGCAACGTTCATATAATCGACGTCTACGTTTTCGGCTATGCGGGCGGTGCCTGCGTTGCCTTTCATACAATAAAGTTTTTCTACGCGCTTACTTTTTCTCAATGCAAGCAATATGGCGTGTTCCCTACCGCCGTTACCAATTACAAGAACGTTCATATATTACCTTCAAGCCGTATGTCAGTGTTTGAAATGTCTGTCGCCTACAAATACCATTGCTATGCCCGCGGCGTTGCACGCCTCTACCGAAGCCTTGTCCTGAATGGAACCGCCCGGCTGGATTATAGCCGTAATACCTGCCTTTACACATTCTTCCACGCAATCGGGGAAAGGGAAAAACGCATCCGAAGCCATAACAGAACCTTTCGCCTCGGCGCCCGCATGGGCAATTGCCTGTTGCGCCGCCCATATGCGGTTGGTCTGCCCCATACCTATACCGGTGGTTCTGCCGCATTTACCTATAACTATCGCATTGGATTTGGTATATTTCACAACTTTCCACGCAAATTTCAACGCTTCCGTTTCCTCCGCCGTAGGGGCGCGGTCGGTAACTACGCCCAAACCGTATACGGTTTTCTGTTTGCCTCCGGGAAGCACGGTGGTTTCAACAGAGGCTTTACGGGTAAACAGCCCCTCATCCTCATTGCGTATAAGACTTTCGTCATATTGTTGGACAAGCAACCCGCCGTAAACTTTTTTCATATCGTAAGCGGTGCTTTCACGCTTTGCGGAAATATCCTCGATCTGCAAAAGCCTGATATTCTTTTTGCTTTTAAGTATTTCAAGCGCCTTCGGCGTATAGTCGGGCGCCATAACTATCTCTATAAATATTTTATTTATTTCCGTTGCGGTAGCTTCGTCCACCGTTCCGCTTATTGCAAGTATACCGCCGAATACGGAAACGGGATCGGAATTATACGCGCGCATATACGCTTCGTGTACGTCGCTGCCGGTGCCTACGCCGCAGGGATTTGCGTGTTTGCAGGCAACTACCGCGGGTTGGTCGCCGAACTCTTTAAGAAGTTCAAGCGCGCCGTTTGCGTCGTTTATGTTGTTGTAAGAAAGTTCTTTTCCCCAAAGTTGCTTTGCCGAAGAAAGCGAACCGCGGCGGATAAACTGTTCGTTATAAAATACGGCTTGCTGTTGGGGATTTTCGCCGTAGCGCATATCCTGCGCCTTTTCGTACGCGAAAGTAACCTCTTCGGGGAACGTTATGCCCAACTGCGAAGCGAGGTAATTGGAAATGAGGCTGTCATAGACCGCCGTATGCGCAAAAACTTTATATTGAAGATATTTCTTCGTCTCTAAAGTAACCCCGCCGGCTTTCAATTCATCGATAACCTTTCCGTAATCTCGGGGATCGACGATAACCGCAACATCCTGATAATTTTTTGCCGCCGCCCTTATCATTGTGGGGCCGCCTATATCTATATTTTCGATACAGGTTGCAAAATCCGCGCCCTTCTGCAAAGTGGCTTTGAAGGGATAGAGGTTTACGCAGACGATATCTATGGTGTTTATGTTAAGTTTTTCAAGTTGCGCCATATGTTCTGGATTTGAACGGATGGCAAGCAAGCCCGCATGCACGTTGGGGTGCAAAGTTTTTACCCTTCCGTCAAGACATTCGGGGAAGCCCGTGATTTCCGAAATACCTATAACTTTAAGTCCCGCGTCTTTAAGCGCTTTCGCCGTACCGCCCGTAGATATTATTTCAAACCCGTTTTCTACAAGTCCTTTGCAAAATTCAACTACGCCGGTTTTATCCGATACGCTTACAAGCGCTCTTTTCTTCATTTCCATATTTTCACCTCAATCTGAAATTGTTACTTTTCTTCCGTCTTTGATTATCTTGCCCTCGCACAATTTTCGCGTGCAATACGGCAAAAGTTTATGTTCCTCTGCAAGTATCTTTTCCTGCAAACTTTCTGGCGTGTCGTTTACGTCAACATTTACGGTGCGTTGAGCAATTATGGCTCCGCCGTCCGGCACCTCGTCAACGAAATGAACCGTACAGCCGGAAACCTTGGCGCCGTACTCTATAACCGCCTTATGCACTTTAAGCCCGTAATATCCCGCGCCGCAAAATGCCGGAATAAGCGACGGATGAATATTTATCATCCTATCGCGAAATCTTTCGATAAAACTATCGGGAATTATTTTAAGCCAACCCGCCAAAACGATATAGTCTACCCCGTAACCTTCGAGAAGTCCGGTAAGGTCGGAATACAGCTTTTCAAGATCGGGATAATCGGCTTTGGCAAACACGGCGTGCGGTATTCCGTGCTTTTCGGCTCTCTCTATCGCCCCTATGCCGGGTTTGGAAGCTATAAGGCAAGCAATTTCGCAGAATTTGCAACTTTCATTGGCGTCGATAACCGACTGAAAATCCGTACCTCCGCCCGAAGCGAACACCGCGATTTTTTTCATTTCAGCTTTACCCCTGCTCCCTTTATCGTCTTACCCAATACAACGCACTTTTCCCCCGTGCTTTCAAGTTGGGAAATAGCCGCGTCAACGTCTTTGTCGGCTACGCAGACAACCATACCGATACCCATATTGAAGGTGTTGTACATCTGCTCTTTTTTGATGCCGGCGCGCTTTTGCATAACTTTGAACACGGCGGGAACTTCATAAGACGCCGTATCTATCCTGCAACCTATCCCCTCGGGGAAAATGCGGGGAATATTTTCTATAAATCCGCCGCCTGTAATATGGGCTATACCCTTTACTTTTACCTTTTCGATTAAAGCGAGTATACTTTTTACATAAATTCTGGTCGGCGCAAGCAAAATGTCTATGGGCTTGCAACCCAACTCTTCGTCATAAGTTTCAAGCGTAGCTTTATCTTCGCCGAACAGCTTTCTCACCAACGAATAGCCGTTGGAATGTACCCCGCTGGACTTCAAACCTATAAGGACGTCGCCTGATTTTATCTTGCTGCCGTTTATAATCTTCTTCTTGTCCACTACGCCTACCGCAAAGCCGGCGATGTCATACTCTCCGTCGGCATAAAACCCCGGCATTTCGGCGGTTTCGCCGCCTACCAAAGCCGCGCCGGACTGCCTGCAGCCTTCTGCTATCCCCGAAACCACGGTAGCAACCTTTTCGGGGCTGAGTTTACCCGTGGCAAAATAATCGAGGAAAAACAACGGCTTTGCGCCCTGACAAACGATATCGTTTACGCACATCGCCACGGCGTCTATGCCTATCGTATCGTGCTTATCGGAAATAAACGCATATTTCAGCTTTGTACCAACGCCGTCCGTACCTGAAACAAGCACGGGTTCCTTCATTCCTTTCGGCATTGCATAAAAGCCGCCGAACGAACCCAAATCGCCTAAAACGTTCTCGTTATAAGTTGTTTGCACGTGGCGGCGCATAAGTTTAACCGCTTCGTATCCTCTCTCTACGTCTACGCCGCTGTCTTTATAGGAAATTGCCATACATTACCTCTTGCGTTTTATTATTCTAATTTAAGTTTATCCGTTTCGTATTCGCCGAGCGGATAAGGATATTGTCCGTTGAAACATCCCAAACAAAAACCGCCGTCCACGCCGTGGCAGGATTCGAGAAGTTGATCTATAGAAAGATATCTTACGCTGTCCGCGCCCAAAGCCTTGCAAATCTGGTCCTCGTTTTTGTACGCGCCTATAAGTTGGGAATACGTTTGGATATCTATGCCGAGATGGCAGGGATGCTTTATTATTGGTGAACAAATTCTTACGTGAACTTCCGTCGCACCGGCGTCGCGCAACATCTTGATTATCTTGCGCATAGTGGTGCCGCGGACTATGGAATCGTCTATAAGAATAACTCTCTTACCGCGTATGTTGGAGCGCAAAGGGTTCATTTTAACGCTTAAACTGTTTTCCCTCTGCATTTGGTCGGGCTGAATGAAGGTTCTGCCAACGTATCTGTTTCTCGCCAACGCTTCGACAAACGGAATACCGCTTTCCTCCGCGTAGCCGCGGGCGGCAACATTGCCGGAATCGGGCACGCCTGAAACGAGATCTGCCTTTACGGGATAATTTTTTGCAAGCAATTTACCTGCAAGTTTACGCGCCTCATATACGCTGTACCCGTCGAGAACGGTATCGTGACGTGCAAAATACACATATTCGAAAATACACATACTCGTCTTTTCGGGCAGGTTGTCCATCATATGCGAATGTATGCCGTTGCTGTCGATAACTACTATCTCGCCCGCCTTTACGTCCCGCAGGAAGTTTGCGCCAACGGCGTCGAGTGCGCACGTTTCGCTTGCAACCACAACGTCGGTTATGGTGGTGCCTATGCAAAGGGGACGTATGCCGTACGGGTCGCGCACGGCAATGAGTTTATCCGCCGTCATAATTACCAGCGCATAGGAACCTTTAAGTTTGGAACAGGCGCGTTTTACTCCTTGCAAAATATCGCCGTCGGACAGGCTGTTGATGAGGATAGCGATTACCTCGGAATCGATTGAAGTCTGAAAAACGGCG
Source organism: uncultured Clostridia bacterium (assembly GCA_947627575.1). GTDB lineage: Bacteria > Bacillota > Clostridia > Christensenellales > Borkfalkiaceae > Coproplasma. Next base: position 151,370 of record CANQWN010000001.1, on the reverse strand, counting down.
TTGTCTGCGATAAGTTCGTCGCGGAGCTGTTTGGTATTGATAAGGTTGCCGTTGTGCGCAACCGCCATCTTGCCGCATTTGCCCGTAAATACTACGGGTTGCGCGTTAAGAAGCTGGCTTGCGCCCGTCGTGGAATAGCGGACGTGCCCGATAGCTATATCGCCCTCGGGAAGTTTTTCAAGGTTGCCGTTTGCAAACACATCCGCAACAAGCCCCATACCTTTGTAGTATAAAATTTTATTTGCATACGCCACGGCGATACCGCTTGATTCCTGTCCGCGGTGCTGTAACGCATATAAGCCGTAATAAACAGTGCTTGCGACGTTGCGGTTTTCCTGCGAATACACGCCGAAAACGCCGCATTCCTCATGGATTTCTCCTTGAATTTCATCCATATATGTTTCCCCGACGAAGTCTATTCTTTTCCTGTCCAACAATATGTGCAGAGCTTACAAGGCTCCAATCCTATCGCCTCGATAAGTCCGTTTATAGATTGGAATTCCAGAGATTCGAACTGGAATTTATCGCAGATTGCCTTGCGCATGGCTTTGCCGCGTTCGGAATTTGAATCTGCATACTCGTCCATATGTTTTACGGCTTCTTCACCCTCAAGTTCCATCATGGTGCGGCGCGTAATCAAATCCATATCGCTTGAAGAACGCGAAAAATTAAGATATTTACAGCCGTACATTATGGGCGGACAAGCAGAACGCATGTGAACTGCCTTTGCGCCGTGAGAATAAAGAAAATCTACCGTCTCTTTAAGTTGGGTGCCACGCACTATAGAGTCATCGACAAGAAGCAATCTTTTACCCTCTATGAATTCGTGGACCGGAATCAGTTTCATTTTTGCAACCTTGTTGCGCTCCGACTGATTAACGGGCATAAAACTGCGCGACCATGTGGGCGTATATTTTATATAAGGACGTGCAAAGGGCACTTTGCAGGCGTTTGCATAGCCTATTGCATGCGGAGTGCCAGAATCGGGAACGCCGCCGACATAATCGATTGCATGAATGTCGTGTGTTTTTGCGTCGTTTTTCGCAAAAATCTCGCCGTTTTTACAACGCATTACCTCCACATTCACTCCCTCATAGCTGGACGTAGGATACCCGTAATACGACCAAAGAAAGGCACAGATACGCATTTCTTTACCCGGCGGCGAAAGCTGTTTTATACCGTCGGCGGAGAGTTCTACAATTTCCCCGGGTCCAAGTTCGCGCACATCGCCGTAGCCCAACTTTCTGTATGCAAAACTTTCAAACGAGGCGCAATAGCCGTCGTCGCTCTTGCCTATCTGTATTGGTAGCCTGCCCATTTTATCGCGCGCGGCGATAATAGTGCCTCTGTCCGTTAAAAGCAATATGGAAGCCGTACCAACTATCTTTTCCTGTGCGTAGCGAATACCCTCCACATAATTGCTTTGGCTGTTTATGAGCGCCGCAACCATTTCGTTTGCATTCACCTTACTCCCCGTCATAGCGTCGAAATAGCCACCGTGACCGAGAATTTCTCTCATGATTTCATCGGCATTGTTTATTATGCCTATGGTGCAGATTGCGTACGTTCCTACTTTTGAAACCATTATAAGGGGTTGAGGATCGGTATCGCTTATACAGCCTATAGCAGCATTGCCTTTCATTTCTGAAACCACTTTCTCGAATTTTGTTCTGAAAGGCGCGTTTTCTATATTATGTATTTCACGCTGTAAGCCTATTTCCGCGTTATATGCCGCCATACCGCCTCTCTTTGTGCCGAGGTGCGAGTGATAATCGGCGCCTATAAATACGTCGAAAACGGCGTCCGTCTTTTTGACTGCGCCGAAGAATCCGCCCATAAATTATTCTCCCGTCAAACGTTTGAAAATTTCGTGATATGCGTCTTCAACGCCGCCGAGATCGCGACGGAATCTGTCCTTGTCAAGACTTACGTGCTTTGTGGTATCCCACGTATCCGCTTCCCAGAAACGGCAGGTATCGGGGGATATTTCGTCCGCAAGAACTATTTCGCCCTTGTAACGTCCGAATTCCAGCTTGAAATCTATAAGATCGATATGAAGCTGTTTGAAAAATTCTTTCATCGCTTCGTTTACGGCGAAAGCCATCTTCTTTATCGTATCTATTTCCTTCTCCGTTGCAAGGTTAAGCGCAAGCGCGTGATAATCGTTGATAAGCGGGTCGCCCAACTCGTCGTTCTTGTAAGAAAACTCTATTGTGGGCGCCGTAAATTTTGTGCCTTCGGGAACGCCGTATCTCTTTGAAAAGCTACCCGCGGCGACGTTTCTGATTATAACTTCCAGCGGAACTATCTGAACTTTTTTGACGACGGTATTTCTGTCGTCAATCTGCTCTACGAAATGAGTGGGAATGCCTTTCTTTTCAAGCATCTGCATCATCATATTGCTCATTTTGTTGTTAATTACGCCCTTGCCGGCAATTGTGCCTTTTTTAAGTCCGTTGAACGCCGTTGCGTCATCTTTATATGAAACTATGACGTAATCGGGGTTTTCGGTGGCGTAAACCTTTTTTGCCTTGCCTTCGTAAAGCTGTTCCTTTTTTTGCATAAAGTAAACTCCTTAAAAATTTTTTATTGAGTAACGCTTTTTAAGCGTTTAAAACAACTTAAATACCCGCAGACGCACTGCGGGTATAATTATTTTATAAATGCTTTAATTCTTCTTGCAGAGCGCAATCGTCCGCGTTTATTTTATCGCGCATTTTTTGCTTGTAATCGGCAAGTTTTTCGGCGATTTCGGGATATTTTACGCCCAATATCTGCATAGCGAGCAGGCCGGCGTTTTCGCTTGCGTTTACGCCGACGGTTGCCACGGGTATACCCGACGGCATCTGCACTATCGACAGCAGGCTGTCCAGCCCGCCCATCATATCGGTTTTTACGGGCAAACCTATTACGGGCAAAGTGGTAACCGCCGCCATCACACCGCCGAGGTGCGCGGCTTTACCCGCGGCGCATATAATAACTTCTATGCCGCGGTCCCTTGCCGTAAGCGCATATTCATGCGCTTCTTCCGGCGTGCGGTGCGCCGAAATAACCCTTACTTCGGTTTCCACGCCGAAACTTTTTATAAGCGTAACCGCCGCTTTAACTGTGGGAAAATCCGATTTACTGCCCATAATAACAGCTACCTTGGACATTTTTGCCTCCGTATTAAACATAAGTTTTGCGACATACTTTTAATATGCTGTTGCTGTATATAATTTTTATCGTCTATATCCTCGCCGTAAATTTTTACGCTGTGTTGCTGCTGCGTTCACAGCGGGACGAGTTTGACGACAACGGTTCAAAACCTACAAGCGGCGACGGCAAACTGATACTTACGGCGATTTTGGGCGGCGCGATAGCTATTTACGTAAGTATGTTTATAATGCGCTACCGCCTTAAAAACCTGTTGCTTATGATAACGATGCCCGTTATCGGCGTATTGAACGTTTATATCGCCGTGCTTGCTTTCCGTTCGGGGTTTACTTTTTTCGTTGTGTGACACAATATCTTCGGTTACGGATAAATTATACCACAATATGTAGTTATTGAAAACTTTTTTAACGAGAAAAAATCAAAATTTAATATACAAAATTTTCTATATTGCATACGCAAACGATTGACAAACGCAAAAATCGCGCCGTTTGAAAAAAATACAAGCGCCCGTACATACTACGGGCGCTTAAATTTATGCCTGAAATTATTCTTTGGGCGCTTTTTGCTCTTTCAGCAAATCGCGTATTTCCGCAAGCAGTTTTTCGGTGGTAACCGCGTTTGCCTCTGCGGCGGCAGCCTCTTCGGCGGCTTTTTTGTCAGCCTCTTCCTTTTCAGCCTTACGCTGTGCGGCAACCGCAAGGATTTCTTCCTTGTTCTTGCCTTCCTTTTTAAGCGCTTTTACTTCGTCCTTGGTGAGAGGCGCAAACTTGTTTTTGTTTTCTTCCACGTTTTTACGCGTGTCGTTAATCAACTTGACGATAAGGAAAAGCACGAGGGCGATAAGTATAAAGTTTATAATCGCCGTGATAAACGCGCCCCAATCGATATAAATCGACTTGGTAAGATCGATCGTCGTCAGAACGGTGCCGTCCTCGCCCACTTCGTACACTTTTTTAAGGTAAGTGAAGATCTGGTCAAGACCTTCGCCGCCCGTAATTGCAAGAAGTATCCAGTTGATTATAGGCATCAGGATATTGTTCGTCAGCGCAGTTACTATTGCGCTGAAAGCTCCGCCTATGATAACGCCGATAGCCAAATCAATGATATTTCCGCGAGAAATAAAGGCCTTGAATTCGGCAAAAAACTTCTTCATGTATTTCACCTCGTTTATTTTATGTAAATATTATAATTTCACAGAAAAGATATGTCAAGCTAAATCAGATAAAATTTTTCAAACGGTTTCCATTAATCCGACATAACTTCAAGCAACTTATAACGCAGTTGCCCGCATTGCCCTAAGCTACGCGGCACGTCGTATTCCGGCGTGCTGTCGTAAACTATTTTGCCGCCTTTTATTACCACTATTCTCTGCGCCAAAGCCGCCGCCTCGTCTATATCGTGCGTGACGAAAAGCGCGGTTTTACCCGCCTCTTTTATCGTTTCGCAAAAAAGTTGTATTATTTCCCTCTTCAACTTCAAATCCAAAGATGAAAAAGGCTCGTCAAGCAGCATTATATCCCCATCGAACAAAAGCGCGCGCGCCAAAGCGACGCGCTGTGCCTGTCCGCCCGAAAGGGATACGGGGTAACTATCGGCTTTGTCCTTCAGCCTCATACGTTCAATCACCGCTTCCACCCTTACGCCGTCTGCGCAAGTCAACGCAAGATTTCCCCTGACGGTGAGGTTGGGAACAAGGCGCGGCGTCTGGAACACATACGAACATTTGAGGCGCGGTATTTTGCCTTTATAATCTGTAAGCCCCGCGATAATGTTCAGCAAAGTTGTTTTGCCGCAACCGCTTTCGCCCAAAATGCAGGTAATCTTTTTTTCTTCGACGGATAGGCGGAAATTTTCGTATACTTTGTTATCGCCGTAGCTTTTATCGGTAATTTCAAAGTCTAACAATGGAAACACCCCCTTTCGCCCATTTGTTGTTTATACGCGCAAGCTGTGAAAGCGCTATGTCGGCAAACAATCCGAACAGCACCGCCGCCACGGTAAGCGCGGCAAGGCGGGGCATTTCGGCAAAATATTTGGCTTCCTGCATCAATCCGCCCAAACTTCTGAAAGTTACCGCAAGCACTTCGCCTGATACGGTTATTTTAATGCACAGCGAAAAATCGGCGCCTATTCTCGAAAAAACATCCTTTGAAATCAAAGGCAAATACACCTTGAACAACCGCTTTTTTGCGGACACGCCGTAAACCGAAAGCATCTGGCGCAGTTCTACGTCTATCCCCTCCTCCGCCGCCGTAAATTCGGCGTACAGCATAGGGAACATCACCAATGCGGCAACCGCAACCGGCGCGACGGCGGCAGAAGTCCATATAAGCAGCATCAGCGTAACAGCCAGCGTAGGCAACGTCCTCAAAAACGAAATCAAAGGGCGCACAGTAAGCGCAAAGGCGCGCGATACGGCGGATAGCGCGGCAAAAACAGCCGCAAGCACAAACGATATCAAAAACGCCGTAAGCGAGCGTAAAAGCGTATAGGAAAATCCCGTCCAGAACGCCCCCTCCGCAAACAAACAGAAAAATTGCTTTGCGGTATCGGGGAAAGACGGCACTATATAATCGTTTGCAACCGCGTAATATGCTATTATCCACACGAGAAAAGCAATGCACACCGCCGCAACCGAACATATAATATTAAGTTTTCGTTTTTTAATGAATTCCCTCATTTATGCGTAAAAGAAAGAATCAGATGGCGTTGCCGCGCTTGTGGGGTTTATATCGATAAATTTTTCGATTATATCCAAAACTTTCTGTTTGCACACCGCAGACGATTCATACCTTACGGCGCAATTTTTAATCACTTCGGAAGTTGTGTTCATCACCGTGAATTGCGGCGCTTCGCCGTCGTCAAGCTCGTCGTTTACCAACCTGACAACATATGAGGGGTCGGCGGTTTGTATCCACTGCGCGCTGTATTCCACAGCCTGCGTAAAACTTTCAATAAACTTCGGGTCGCTGTCGATAAGCGAGGTTTTTGCCACAAGCGCCGCCTGCGGGTAGCCCTCTTCCCCGCCGTATAACCGCTGTACGTCCCCCACTATACTCAAAGTGGTTTTGCTTGCCTTTGTGGTAGCCGCGGGTTCGGGCACCACATAATAATCGCAAGTGGTTTCACCGGGAAGAACCGCGTCGGGTTGGATGGCTTTTAAATTTACCTTATCCGCATCCGGCGCATCGGAATTGCCCAACTGTTTGCACTGCATACCCTTATCTTTCAAAAGCGCCTGAAAAGTAAGTCCCGGGACGTTTGCAAGCTGAACTACGCCTACCGTCTTTCCGGTAAGTTTTTCGGATAAATTTGCGTCGTTCAGTTCGTCCTCCGTCTTACCCATTATATACAAGTTGCCGTGCGTAACCGTACCCAGCATTTTATACGTATCGCCGTTGCCGAGTAATTTGCAGGCAATATTTACGGGCAGAATACATATATCCGCTTGGGGGCGTTTGCCTGTTACGTAAGTTTGGATTGTCTGCGCGTTCACCACGTCGTAATCCACATCCCTGCCGAAATAGTTTTCGTCGTCCAACGAAAACAAATACGCCAAAGCGAGCGCGGGCGCGCCGTTGGGCGTATAAACTTCAATGTCGCCCTTCTTCTTGCAGGCTGTAAACCCGCTTGCCGTAACTACCGCAAGAGCGGCGCATACAAGCGCGATAAAAAATTTTTTCATATCTACACCTCTTAAATGTTTTTATGCTTTTGAAGTAAGCGTTTTTGCCGTTACGCCCTTTATCATACCAAGTTTACCCGTAACCGTATTTATTATTTCGTTGGGCGCGTCTATAACTATGCACATGACGTTTACTCCCCTTTCCCTGTAAGGTATGCCCATTCTGCCGATAATTCTTTCGCCGTATTGCGAAAGTACGGCGTTTACGGCAGGGCTTTGTTCCCTGTCGTACACCAAAACGCTTATTATTGCAAGTCTGTTTTCTTCCATAAAAAAATCCCCGCCTTTTCTGCGGGGTACGGAAAAAGAACGCATTGCAAAACGCGTTGATTTCCCTTCACCCGCAGGTAATCCTTTGGATTCAGGCAACATAATTTTAGCACGTCGCCCATAATTTTACAAGCAAACGAATACTATTTTTCGTTAATATTCATACTGTCGGTATGAAAAAATTTCTGCTTACCGCCATTGCGGTCTGTCTTACGGCAACCTGCGCCTGTGCGGCAGGATGCAAAAACAGCAAGGCGTTTACCGGCAGCAAAATGCAAAAATCCGAAATTTTACCCACGGAAACGAGTGAAAATATCGATCCCGTGCCAAAAATTTCGCAGATTTACCCGCAATTCGGTTCGGACGGAGAATACCCAAAGCCGATATATGACGACTATAAGCCCCGTCCGACCGTGGTCAACGTTTGTTTTTATTGTAGTTGATAAGACAGCCGCAAAGGATGATATCCCGCTCTTCGGGGGTAAGCGTTCCCAATTCGAGTATTATATTTTTTACTTTTCCGCCGCAAATATGTTTTGCGGTTACCTTGTCAGCGCCTTCCTCCACCGCGCGGCGGATATTTTCAATGTAGATATAATCGCCCACCTCAAAGCGAGAATTTTTGCATACGAAGGGTAACATTCCCCAATTTATCAGGTTGGAACGATAGCGTTTTGTGGCATATTCCGACGCGATATTTGCCACGCCGCCCAAAACGCGCTGGCAGGACGCGGCTTGTTCCCTTGCGGAGCCGTCGCCGGGTTTAACCGCAACTATGCAACTGCCGTACATTGCGTCGGGCTTTATTTCGATTCCCGCTTCGGTCAGAACGTTTTGCGGCAACTTGCCTTCGGTGCGACGCAAATATTCGTCGTCCCGCACCTCTTTCGCGCGTTTTACATACTGCGGGTCTTTACGCGAGAGAGTAAATTCGGCAAGTCTGACGGGGTTTGAACGGTACGACGACGTTTCGCCCGACGGTATTATTTCATCCGTCGTGGTTACGGGGTCGGTAAGCACGCTTACAGCCTTTATCAGAAGATCATTGCCGAGCGGAAGCTGTTCCGGCCAATCGGTAATGTTTTTGCCGTATATCACATCCGCTTCGGGTTCGGGCTTCCCCGCCCCCGAATACACCCTGTTTTTATATACTTCGCCGTTGAAAAAGTACGGTTTTAATCTCTTTTTGTATTCCGTTTCGGTTGCAGGCGTAATCGCGCCGCCGTTGGCAGCCGTTGCCGCTATCGAACGCGAATCCATAAGCGCCACGGCGGCAAGCTGTCCTTCGGCAGGTTTGGAACCTTCCCTGTTTTCAAAATTCCGCGTGGTATGCCTTATGGAAAGCCCGTTGTGGGCGGGCGTATCGCCTGCGCCGAAGCAGGGTCCGCAGAACGCGGTTTTTATCACCGCGCCCGCGCTTACAAGCGGCGAGATATACCCGTTATCGGCAAGCGCCTGAAAAACAGGTTGGCTTTGAGGGTAGACGTTAAGCGCAAATTCACCGTTGCCGCAACTTTTACCGCGTAAAATTTCGCACGCTTCGGCGATATTTTCGTAACTGCCGCCTGCGCAACCCGCTATAACGCCCTGATCCACGTAAACTTTGCCGTCCTTGATTTTGTCAAGAAGATTGAAGTTCCCTTTGCCCACCAACTTTTCGCCTTCCTTATTCACTTCGGAAAGTATATCGCTTGCATTATCGAGAAATTCCCTTACGGTAAAGGCGTTGGACGGATGGAACGGCAATGCTATCATAGGCTGCACACGGGAAAGATCTATCACAACCGCGCCGTCGTAATAAGCCGGGTCGGCGGGGTGCAGAGGCGCGTAATCCTCCGCCCTGCCGTGAACCCTGAAAAATTCTTCGGTTACGGAATCGGTTTCCCATATGCTGGTGAGGCACGCTGTTTCGGTTGTCATTACGTCTATGCCGCACCTGTAATCCATGGAAAGGTTTTTTATTCCCGGGCCGATAAATTCCAATATCTTGTTTTTTACGAAACCTTTTTTGAAGGTTGCGCCCACAAGCGCAAGCGCTATATCGTGCGGGCCAACCCCCTTTGCGGGCTTGCCTTTAAGATAAACGGCGATAACTTCCGGACGTTTGATATCGTAAGTCTGCCCCAAAAGTTGTTTTACAAGTTCGGGTCCGCCTTCGCCCACGCCCATCGTCCCCAACGCTCCGTAGCGGGTATGGCTGTCCGAGCCGAGTATCATAGCGCCGCATTTTGCCTGCGTTTCACGCATGTACTGATGGATTACGGCAAGATGAGGCGGAACAAAATTGCCGCCGTATTTTTTAGCCGCGGTAAGCCCGAAGAGGTGATCGTCCTCGTTTATCGTTCCGCCCACCGCGCACAGGGAATTATGACAGTTGGTAAGCGTGTAGGGCACGGGAAAACTTTTCAAGCCGGAAGCTTTTGCGGTCTGGATTATGCCCACATAGGTTATATCGTGGGAAGCCAACGCGTCGAATTTTATTTTAACGTCGTCTTCGCTGCCCTTATTGTGTGAAGCCAGCAGAGAATAAGAAATCGTGCCCTTGATTGCGGCGCGTTTTTTAGCCTCTACAATAAAAGCCACATTTTCCTTCAACAAAGCGCCGCCCATATAGTAAACGCCGCCCTTTATAAGTTTTACCATCTTTTTTCCTCTTGAATTTTTCTTTATTTTGTTGCATTTCACGGCTTGCAAAGGTATAATATAGTTATGAAAAAATTCAAGTACAAATTCAGCAAGCCTATAACTGCTTTAAGTTACGTCGCCTGCGCGCTATGCGCGGTAGGCTTTATATTCAATATACTTTCGCTTATTTACCGCGATGTGTCCACCGCCAAAAATCTTGCCTATCCCATAATACAATACACCCTGATGTTCGGGGTTACCGTCTTCCTCTTTATCGTGCTGATAAGTATGCTTATTAATTCCTATTACGCAATAAAGGGCGATAAACTTATCTCTTGTTTCGGTATAATAAAAAGCAAATTTGAAATAAGCGATATAACAACTTTGTTGCTTGACAGAAACACAAATAAACTTACGGTTTATTTCAAAAACAATAATTTTATAGTTATAAAGATACGCGATGAATGGCAAAGCGAATTTATCGACGCCATGTGCGAAGCAAATAAGCAAATAGAATTTTCGATAAATTCCAAACAAAATACGCCGGACGACACGGAAAACAAATAAATTTACGCCCTTTAAAGGGCGTTTTTTTTAACCGTTTTTATGTTTGCGCACGGAAGTACGGCGCTCTTCGCCGGCAAGCAGGCGTAGGATATTTTTGCGGTGGGCTATCCACGTTATCAGATTTATCGCCAGCAATAGCGCAAGCATACCTATAACCCAACCGTTTTTCAGGCAATACGAATATTTTACAACATATTCCGCCGCTTGCCATACGGTAAGCGCAGATACGCCCAGCAGAGAACCCATAGAGCCCCATTCAAACACAATGATATAGAGAAGAGTTAAGATAAGTATTGCGGCAACTATAAAAAAGTACCACCACCTGCCCTGTTCGCAGGATATCGCCACGGTGAACAGTCCCATAGTGGACGCGATGCCTTTGCCGCCCTTAAACTTTAAAAATACGGGGAAAACGTGCCCTATTACGGTAAATATACCGAAAAAATATTTGGTAAAATCGGCTACGCAAACAGCGGTTCCCGAAAAAACATAATCTTTGAAAAGCAAATAGCCCGCCAAAGCAGGTATGCCGCCTTTTATAAGATCACAAAAAAAGTTTACGGCGCCTATTTTAAGCCCGAAAGTGCGCGTCATATTCATCGTTCCGGGATTTCCGCTGCCTTCGGAACGAATATCTTTCTTCTTGATGCCCGAAATAAGCACGGCAAAATTGAAACAGCCCAAAAGATAGCAAGCTGCGGCGGCAATCAAAAAGTAATACCAATTCTGCGAGATAATAAACTCTTTCATATCAACCGTCTTTCTTTTCGCGCGTGATGATTCTTATAGGCGTACCCGAAAAATCAAACGCGCCGCGGAGAGTGTTTTCAATAAATCTTTCATACGAAAAGTGCAAAAGTTCGCAACTGTTTACGAACAGCACAAAAACGGGCGGCGCAACCGAAACCTGCGAGGTGTAATATATTTTAAGGCGTCTGCCGTTATATGACGGCGGTTCGTTGGAACGCACCGCAGAGGAAACAATATCGTTAAGCGTGCCCGTGGCTATGCGGTAATTGGAATGGGCGTAAACCTCATCGACGACGGAAAGTATCTTTTCCGTACGCTGTCCCGTCTTTGCGGAAATGTATATGGACTTAAAATAATCCATAAATTTAAGATCTTCACGCAATTTGCTTTGGAATTTGTTTACTGTATTGGTATCCTTTTCGATAAGATCCCACTTGTTCATCACTATTACGGAAGGTTTACCCTGTTCGTGTACGTAACCTATGATTTTGGTATCCTGTTCGGTAAGCCCTTCCGTGCTGTCTACTACAAGCAGACAGACGTCGGCGCGGCGCACTGCGTCGAAAGCGCGCATAACGGAATAATATTCCACGTCGTCCTCAACGCGGCTTTTTTTACGTATGCCCGCCGTATCGATTATCGTATAGCGCCTGCCGTCGTAAGTGAACTTTGTATCTATGGCGTCCCTCGTCGTTCCCGCTATATCGGTAACTATCGAACGCTCGAACCCCAACAATTTGTTTACCAAACTGCTTTTGCCGGCATTGGGCTTGCCCACTACCGCTATTTTTATGCCCTCGTCGGAATCGGGCGCGGTTTTTTCAAACCAGCTTACCGCTTCGTCCAGAACGTCGCCTATGCCCGTGCTGTGTTCCGCGGAAATGGGATAAGGTTCGCCCAACCCCAACGAATAAAATTCAAATACTTTGTCCTCGGAATATTCGTCTATTTTATTTACCACAAGTATTACGGGCTTGCCGCTGTGGCGCAACATTTCCGCGACGTCGTAATCGGAAGTGGTAAGCCCCTCTCTCCCGTCGACGAAAAACAAAATAACCTGTGCGGTATCTATCGCAACTTCCGCCTGCTTTTTTATCTCGCGCCACATAACGTCTTCCGAGCGTATTTCCAACCCGCCCGTATCCACTATCGTGAACGCCTTGCCGCGCCATTCCGCGTCGGCATAAAGCCTGTCGCGCGTTACGCCCGGCCTGTCCTCGGTTATGGAAATTTTTCTGCCGGCTACCTTGTTGAAAAAGGTGCTTTTACCTACGTTGGGTCTGCCGACTATTGCTATAAGGGGATTTGACATAATCAACCTTTTAAAAGACTTTCAAAAAAGTCCTGCGGTAATCTGTTTACTATTATTTTTTTGCCTTTAAGCCTTTTTACGAGTGCGGAAAGTTTTACGTCGTCCAAAAAGACGTCTTCAAATTCCTTCAACGTGTTTGCGGGAATTAGCACAGAATCTATCTCTTCATTGCAGTTTTCCACTTCACGGATTATATCTCCGCCCGTAAGCAATCCCGTACACGTAACCGATTCCCCGAAAAACGTATTCTTTACGGGAAGCGCAAAGGCGTGAAGATTTTCCACGCAGGCGTTTGCGCGCATACAGAGGCTTTGAATGATTCCCGCGGCGGAAACGCCCGTAACGACAGCCACTTTGCGGCTTTTTTTCAGTTTTGCGGGGCGCAGGCTTTCGTTGAAGTCGGAAACAAATTTACTTGTCATACCTATCCCGTTTTCTATCTGGGAAAAATCCCCGTAAAATTCGGGCGGTTTGAACGGTCTGCCGCTTTTTATAAAATATTCGTCGGCGGGCTGGCAGAAATTCACTTTGAAGCGCGAATTCAAGCGGTCGCACAAATCAATAATCTCCGCCGCGCTATTTTCGTCGATATCCTCTATGTATTCAAGATTATCCCTGTATTTCGTAAGCCCCGTGGGCACCACCGCGAGGTCTACTACCGAAGGATACAGCGCGAACAGCTTTTCCGCGGTATATTCCAGATTTTTGCCGTCGTTCAAACCGGGGACTATAACCGCCTGACAATGCACGGTTATCCCCGCGGCGGCAAGTCTTTCAAGTTGCTCGCCTATTTTACCCGCAAATCTGTTGCGCAGAAGTTTACAACGCAACTCGCCGTCCATAGTATGAACGGAAACGTAAAGCGGCGACAGATGAAGCCTTATTATGCGGTCAAGTTCGGCGTCGTCAAGGTTGGTTAAAGTTACGAAATTGCCGCACATAAAACTCATTGTATAGTCGTCGTCTTTTACGTACAAACTTTCGCGCATGCCCTTTTTCATCTGGTCGACAAAGCAAAAAATGCAACTGTTGCGGCACGTGCGGATAATTTCATCCGGCTTGAATTCAAGATTCAGACTTTCGTCCTCGCCTTTTTTCACATCGATTTCGCGCGTAACGCCGTCTGGGGAAAGTACCGATAATTTAAAATCCGCGCGGCTGTCATAATAAATATAATCAAGCGAATCAACGGCTTTATAGCCGTCGAACGCAAGTATCTTATCGCCTTTTTTTAAATTGTACTTTAACGCAAGCGCGCCTTTAGCCGAAATAATTTCAAGCATATTTCAATTATAATTTATAAAGCGTGATTTGTAAAGAAAAAAGCGGTTGTAAAAGCGCCCCGTGTTTGCGGGGCGCTTTACGTTACCAATGAATTACGCTGAATACTACGCCTAACGCATATATTATCAGGGCAACCCAGAAGAAAACTTTCCAACCCGTACTTCTGCCGCGAACGTAGCTGAACCCGGGCAAGCCCACAGCTACAAGCAAAGCAACTTTTGCCACAACGTCGAAAGCCGTTATAACGCTGTCGAGAACGTTTATTTCAAGCAATCTGCGTATTGCGTTGAGAATTGCGGTAACGACGAACAGCACCGCCACTATCGCCAATCCCCAGAAAGCGCAAAATTCTACCATCGTGCGCTTACGGACGGTGGTTGTAGTCTTTTGAGTTTTACTTTTTTTAGCCATAATAACACCTCTTTTTTATAATTTGTCTTTTACGGTTTTCACCGTTGACGCAATTTATTTAATACATCCGCAAAATAATCGGGCAAAGGCGCTTCAAAACACAATCTTTCGCCCGTGGTGGGTTGAGTGAGTTCAAGCCTGTAAGCGTGCAAAAGCTGCCCGTTAAGATTAAACTTTTGCTTTTTTACGCCGTATACGGGGTCGCCCACTATCGGATGCCCCATATATCTGGCGTGAACCCTTATCTGATGCGTTCTGCCCGTCTTTAAATCGAAACGGCAAAGGGTATATTCCGCATAGCGCTTTTCAACGCTGTATTCCGTAACGGCAAGTTTGCCTTTTTCGGGCGGCACCACAGCCATTTTCACTCTGTCCTGCGGACTTCTGCCTATATAAGTGGTTATAACCCCGCCGTCGTCCTTCACCACGCCTTCCAAAAGCGCGAGATAAGTTCTTCGGCAAGTTTTATCGGCTATCTGTTTTGAAAGGTTAAGATGAGCCGCGTCGTTTTTGGCAACTACAAGCAATCCGGAAGTATCTTTATCTATTCTGTGAACTATTCCCGGTCTTATAACGCCGTTTATTCCGCTTAAAGATTTCAGTTTGTAAAGCAACGCGTTTACAAGCGTGCCCTCGTAATTTCCATTCCCGATATGCACCGTCATGCCCTGCGGTTTGTTTACCACTGCCAGATCGTCGTCCTCGTAAACTATATCTATGGGGATATCTTCGGGCTTTGCAAAGTATTCAACGGCGTCGGGCAATACGATAACTACGCTGTCTCCCGCCCTTATCTCCTGCGAGGGTTTTGAAACTTTACCGTTTACCGTAACGTTTCCGTCGTCAAAAAGTTTTTTCAACGCGGAGCGCGTGTATCCGGGCAACAGCCCGCTTAAATACACGTCCGCGCGGGCGTATGCCTCCGCGGCGGTAAAGGTTTTACTTTCCATCGCTTTCGCCGCCGTTATTATTTGCGTCATCCGCCGCTTCATCGGCGTTACTTTCGGACGGACGGCTTTCTTCGGAATTTATCCCGTCGTCCTCCTTACGTTTCGCCTGCGCGGAGCGGGCGGTTTTTGTGAGGGGTATAACCGCCGCTTCGTTGAAAAACAGTATGTCCGCCACGGCAAGCACCGCGCCGAGCACAATCCAGAAATCCGCCAGATTGCAGGACGTCATCGAACCGAACATATTAAGTTCTATAAAATCGCGCACTTCCATATACGCGAGGCGGTCAATCAGATTACCTATCGCGCCCGCCGCTATCATGCACAGGGCTACTTTAAGCAAATAAAACCTTTCGGGCAATACCGCAAAAATAAAAATTACCACGGGCAGGAATATGAAAGTAAGCGAAATAAGCAGGGGCTGTCCCCACGACGCTTCCGCAAGAAAACTGAAAGCGCAACCGGGGTTGCGGCTGCCGCTTGCCACTTCCAAAAAGCCCGGTATAACGGCAAAATTCCAGCCCTGACGTTCCTCGTATATTTTGGTGAGCAGGTCGGCTAAAACAAGCGCAACGCAAACAGCTATCAATATTGCGCTTAATTTGCCTATATTCAATTTTAGTTTTAATTTTTTATCCGACATAAACGCTGTAACCCGTATATTCAATATGATAGAATAATTATTTGTTTTTGTCAAATAAAAGTGGCGGAAATGCAACCGCATTTCCGCCGCAGAAATTATTTTACAAAGCCGAGGCTTATTAAAATAGCCCTGTCAACCTTATTCATTGTCAATTCGTTAAGTTCGCCTATGCGTTCTTTCAATCTTCGTTTATCCAACGTACGTATCTGTTCGAGAAGTATAACCGAATCTTTTTGCAACCCGTAGGCATTGGAAGGAAGTTCTATATGAGTGGGTAATTTGGCTTTGTTTATTTTGCTTGTCACCGCCGCCGCAATCACAGTCGGCGAATATTTATTGCCGACGTCGTTCTGAACCACAAGTACGGGGCGGATCCCTCCCTGTTCGCTACCTACGACGGGCGACAGGTCGGCGTAATAAAGTTCTCCGCGCTTAATTGTCATTTCAACCTCTTTTTTCGGCAGTGTGTATATTTTATTATATGTACTGCCTAACAATTATTGTTGACCGGAGAACTTGATTTTATACGTCATACATACACGCCGGGGACGTACAGATGGAACAGATAATTATTCATAAACATAAAGCCGTAATAGCATACGAAACTTACCAACATAACGGTACCGGCTATTTTGCCGAGGCTTTTGCTTTTACCCATAGAGAAAAACAATATCATAAGCGCCGCTACCAGCGAAACTACGCCGCCTATAAGCCCTTCCATAGTAAAAGGTATGCCCTTATTTCCCGTGCAAAGCGCGCCTACGCCGCCTATAAGCAGGATATTGGAAATGTTGCTGCCTATTATGTTGCCCGTTGCTATACCTACATCGCCCTTTTTGGCGGCTGAAACGGAAGTTATAAGTTCAGGCAAAGACGTGCCCAAAGCCACTACCGTCAACGCGACTATTTCAGTGGGAATACCTATAAGGTCCACGGATACGGTGCGCGCCGCATTGACTACAAGCGTTGCGCCGCCCACTACCATAACAAGCCCTACTACGGCGATTATTATAAGAAACCACACTTTTTCAAGCAAATTGCCGTAACCCCTTTTCAGGTTGGCGATAAAACCGCTTTTTACTTCTTCCGCACGCGGCGCGCCCGTAAAAGGATCCGCAACCGAAACCGCGGCGGCTTGTTCCAACTGATTTTTGGATTGCTTTCTTGCAAGCACAATGTTGTACGCCATAAAACAGCCGAACAAAACCACAAAAATCAACCCGCAATACCACGGCATAGTGGCGTTGAGGTATACAGCCCCGTTTTCCGCCTTGCCGAACGAATACGGACCTATAAATATACCGCTGATAAGGAACAGCGCGCTGACGAATACGAGAAAAGGCATATCTATCATGCGCGTAGTCTTTTCTGTGGGCAAATTGCATATAAGGGCGGACAGTCCCAAAATAAGCAACACGTTCAAAGCGTTGCTTCCGAGGATATTGCCCATTATAACGTCTCCCTTGCCGGCAAGCGCGTCCACTATCGTTACGGCAAGCTCCGGTGCGGAAGTACCTATCGCAACAACCGTAACGCCAATTATAAACGTTGAAATTTTAAGTTTTTTGGCGATACCCGCCGCACCGTCCACAAAAAAATCGGCGCCTTTAACCAACAACACAAACCCAACGACAAGCAATAATATATTTACTACCCAGGTTGCCGCAGTATTTGGAAGTATAAGGTCGTAATTCATAAACCACCTCTCCGTTTATTATTGGCAAGGGATAAAAAAACAAGACTTTTGGCTTAAAAAAATAAGTCAAAAGTCTTGTTCCCGTTATCGGGGGCGGTTCCGAGGCTTTAAACCCGTGATGACGAAACCGCGCTTGCAACTACTCCCTTTCAACGAAACAATAATAGCAGATTATTTTTTTTGTGTCAAGCGCATTACGGAAAAATGCAAATTATTAATGATATCTTTTGCCGTTGCGCAGTAATCCGTTTTCTGCGCCGAGCTTATTTCGGCGGACATTCCCAAAACGTAACACCCCGCGACAGCCGCCTCAAACGGCGGTATGCCGCGCGCCGCGGTGCCGCATATAAAGCCGGAAAGCATATCCCCGCTTCCGCCTTTCGCCAAAGCGGTGGAACCGCGGACGTTGATTGCGGTACGGCTTCCGTCCGATATTACCGTGCCCGCGCCTTTCAGAACCACTACCGCGCCTATGCTTTTTGCATATTCCGAACATACCTCTACGGGATTTTTAATTATTTCGTTTATTCCCATTCCCGTAAGCCGCGAAAATTCTTTTACGTGCGGAGTAATTATAACGCGGCAACTTGCGTTGCGCAATACGTCGGCGCCGAACTTTGCAAGCGTATTCAACCCGTCGGCGTCAATCAATAAAACGCCATTATAGCCGTGCAACAGCTCTTTTATCTGTCCGTACAGTTCATTCGTTACGCCGCAACCCATACCGACGGCGATGCAATCGGAGCGCATATCGATATCGCCGCAATAAATTGCCTGCGGATAACGCGCCGCTATTTGATATCTGATTTTTTCATCTGTGCAGAGGCTTGTATACCCGCAACCGGATTTTAACGCCGCCTGCAAACTCAACGCCGCCGCACCGGGATATTTTGCGCATCCCGCCGCAAGTAAAGCCCTGCCGTAACTGCCTTTATGCGTGTTTCTTTTGCGGACGGGGAAGAAAACGGACACATCCTCGTCCTCGTATATGCGGCAATAATCTTCACGCGGGCAAACTATGCCTATATCCTTTTTTATTATTTTACCGCAACAATCCAACCCGTCGCCCAAAAACATACCCGTTTTATATTCGGCAACGGCGACGGTATAATCGGCGTGGACGGCGCAACCCAAAATCTGTCCGCCGTCTCCCGATAATCCGCTTGGTATATCGGCAGAAACGATTATACTGCCCATAGAATTGATTTTTTCTATTATTTCGGATATTTCACCCGTAACCCCGCGTGAAAGCCCCGTGCCGAAAATGCAGTCCAGCACAATATCGCATCGCTGTAACGAGGCGACGAAACATCCGCCGTAACGGCTTTTTTCCCTGCGGCAATCGTCGGAAAGATTACCGCCGACGGCATAGACCTTTACGGCGAATTTTTTTCGCAAAATTTCGGCAGCGACATAGCCGTCTCCGCCGTTATTCCCCGTGCCGCAGACAACAAGCACGCTGTAAGCGCCGTTTTCTGCGGCAATTTTTTCCGTCTCTTCCGCTATGGCGGCGCCCGCACGCGCCATAAGCGCTTCGGAAGATACGCCCAAACCGCCTATCGTATAGGCGTCCGCTTCCCTCATCAAAGCGTTTGTCAAAGCCCTGATCATTGCAACCTCAACGAAACTTCCGCACTGCTGATATACAGCAATTTTTTCCCGCGGTAACAAACCAATCTGCCGTCGTCCGATATCGTAACGGCGGTACAGGTAAATTCGCCGGAAGAATCTTTCACCGTCACTTCGCCGCCCATCCACGGCATATAGCCGAGATAGTCCTTTAAAGTATACTCTTCTTCCAGACATTTTAAAAGCGTTGACTTAACTTCCGCTATTTCGGGAGGGTTTTCGGCAACTTCTCGGACGCTTACGGCTGTACCGGACAGCTCGGCGGGCAACGGATTTAAAACGTTAAGCCCTATCCCCACGACCGAGCGCAAAATTTTACCTTCCGAAAATCTGTTTTCTATAAGCGTGCCGCAAATTTTTTTGCCTTCGACCAAAATGTCGTTTGCCCAACGTATGACGGGCTTTATCCCGAACCGTTCAAGCGTTTTACATACCGCAACGCTTGCGTTTATCATAATTTTAAACGCCTGTACGGACGGAAAATCGGTATAATGGCGCACGGCGGTAAGGTAAATGCCGCCCTTTTCGGAAGAAAAACTTCTGCCTTTGGTGCCTCTGCCCCCCGTCTGCCTTTCGGCTATAAGGATAAAATCTTTGCCCTTATCCGCTTTTTTACAATATTCATTGGTGGAATCAACACATTCCGTTTCAATTATCTTCACTTGTATCACCGAATTTTTGCAAAGCCTGTTTTGCGGTTTCGTAACCGTAGCCTTTGGATAAAAGATATTTAAATCCCTTATAAAGCGTCTGCTTATCAAATGTTTTGCCGCGCATATACTTATCAAGCAGTTCCGCGGCTTCCGATACGTCCTCTTCCGTTTCCGATAAAGCCGCCTCTATCGCTTCCTTATCCGCTCCCCTCTTTATCAAATCGTTTTCCAATGCGCGTTTGCCTTTCCCCTTTACGCTTTGGACGTAACTGCGGCAAAAGGCAAAATCATCCACAAATCCGTAATATGTCAACCTTTCAAGCACATATTCGATAACAGGTTGGGTATATCCCTTTTTAGCCAGAAAATCGCTTATCTGTTTACGGGTTTTCATTGCGGCGGATAAATGGGTCATCGCCCTGTCAAGCGCCTGACTTTTTTCCGTTTCCAGCTGTATGCGGTCAAGCTGTTCCTTTTCTATCCGCATACCCGCTTTCAGATGATATTTTATCGCAACTTCAAGTTTTATGCCGCAGTAAAATCTGCCGTCCACATAGACGTTGCAACGCGTTTTATCCTTTACCTGCGGTTCTATACCTGTTATTTCGGACATTGCAAAACCTTTTTTATTTATTTTAACATTAAGTAAAAAGTTTGTCAATTTATGTAATTGACATTGCCGTTTTGCGGTTGTATAATTAATGGGATTTTCAGGAAGGAATTTTTTATGGCTGTTGATATTGATTGGAAAAACCTTAATTTTGCTTACACCAAAACGCCTTTCAGATACGTTTGCGATTATAAGAACGGCAAATGGGACGAAGGAAAACTTACGGAGGACAGCACTGTAAAAATCAGCGAATGCGCAGGCGTATTGCAATATGCGCAAACGGCGTTTGAAGGATTGAAAGTTTATACCGCAGAGGACGGAAGAACGGTTGCTTTCCGCCCTGATCTGAACGCCGAACGTATGGCGTGCTCGGCAAAAAGACTTGAAATGCCCGTCTTCCCCGAAGATAAATTTCTTGAAGCCGTAGATATGCTGGTAAAAGCCAACTGCGAATACGTGCCGCCTTACGGCAGCGGCGCTTCCCTGTATATCCGCCCCGTTATGTTTGCCACTTCCCCCGTTTTGGGGGTTAAACCCGCCGTTGAATATCAATTCAGAATGTTTTGTACGCCCGTCGGACCGTATTTTAAAAACGGGATAAAGCCCCTCACGTTGCGGGTAACCGATTTCGACCGCGCCGCTCCCCACGGCACGGGGCATATCAAGGCGGGGCTGAACTACGCCATGAGCCTGCACGCCATAGTGGACGCGCACAATCTCGGTTACGACGAAAATATGTACCTCGACAGCACGACGAGAACGTTTGTAGAGGAAACGGGCGGCGCAAACTTTATATTCGTAACCGGCGACGGCAAGATAGTTACGCCCCTTTCGGAAAGCATTTTGCCTTCCATCACGCGCAGATCTATATGTTACGTCGCGGAAAATTATCTCAATCTTAAAGTAGAAAACAGGCAAGTAAGGCTTGACGAATTGAAAAATTTTGCC
Source organism: uncultured Clostridia bacterium (assembly GCA_947627575.1). GTDB lineage: Bacteria > Bacillota > Clostridia > Christensenellales > Borkfalkiaceae > Coproplasma. Next base: position 130,184 of record CANQWN010000001.1, on the reverse strand, counting down.
GAATGCGGGCTTTGCGGCACGGCGGCGGTAATTTCGCCCGTGGGAAGAATCGATAATCACGGGGAGATTATAAACTTCCCGTCGGGAATGCAATCGATGGGCAAAACGACAAAAAAACTTTACGACGCGCTTACGGGAATTCAATACGGCAGGTTGCCCGCCCCGAAAGGCTGGCTGCGCGAAATAAAAAAATAAGGACGTTTGTCCTTATTTTTTTATTGTAAAGGGGTAAAAACTTTCGCCCTCTTCTTCTATTTTAACTTTTCCGTTAAGCGCGTTTTTAAGTCCCGCGCAAAACGTTTCCTTTTCCGATAACTTAACCGCTATCCCGAACGTTGCAGAACCGAGATAATCGGCAGAAAGCCGCAAACATTCCGCGTTTGCAAAATATCTTTGGGCGGCAGACGCCGCGCAATAATCGACTGTGCATTTCAGCCCGACGCACGGCGTATAAACAACCTGCGGCGCCAAACGCAGATTTTCCGCCACGCAACCCGAATACGCGCGCACAAGCCCGCCCGCGCCCAACTTTATCCCGCCGAAATAGCGCGTTACCACCACAGCCGCCTCGCGCAGGTTATTGCTTTTAAGCACTTCAAGCATAGGCATACCAGCAGTTCCCTGCGGTTCACCGTCGTCGGAAAATCTGATAAAATTACCCTGCTTATCGCAAACGTAGGCGTAACAGTTATGGGTTGCATACGGGTTGTCAGCCGCCACGGAAGATATAAAATCTTTGGCTTGCCGTTCACCCTCAATATGCTTCGATACGGTTATAAAGCGGGATTTTTCTATAATTTTTTCGGTTTTAAATTCGCCCGAAAGCGACAGATATTCTTTCATCTGAATTTTAAAATGCGGCTTTAAGCCGCATTTTTTATACAAAATTTACTTTTACGTGTATCTTTTTGCCCTTATGGATTATGTCGCCGTTGTAAACAGCCGCGTTTATATCCGTCACCTTGCTTTCGTTAAGGCTTACGCCGCCTTGCTGTACAAGCCTTCTCGCTTCGCCTTTGGATGCGCAAAGCCCTGCGGCTACAAGCACCGAAACTATGACGGGATTTTCCACTTTAACGTCAACTTCGGGCAATTCCCCTTCACCGCCGAACGCGGCTTTTGCCTGCGCCATAGCTTTATCCGCCTTTTCTTTGCCGTGTACAAGTTGTGTAAGATGATATGCAAGTATCTCCTTCTTTTCGTTTATACGGCTTTCATCCCACTGTTCCATTTCGCGTATTTCCTCGATGGGAATGAACGTAAGCATTTTTATGCACTTCATAACGTCGGCGTCGTCGATATTCCGCCAATACTGGTAAAATTCGTAAGGGGAAGTTTTGTTTTCGTCCAGCCATACCGCGCCCTTCGCCGTTTTACCCATCTTTTTACCTTCGCTGTTGAGAAGCAGGGTTATAGTCATAGCGTAGGCGTCCTTGCCCGTCTTTTTACGGATAAGTTCTGTTCCCGCAAGCATATTGGACCACTGATCGTCGCCGCCGAATTGCATATTGCAACCGTAATGTTCGTGAAGATAATAGAAATCGTACGACTGCATAATCATATAATTGAATTCAAGGAAACTTAAACCCTTTTCCATGCGCTGTTTATAACATTCGGCGCGCAACATATTATTTACGGTAAAGCACGCGCCTACGTCACGGAGAAGATCCACATAGTTAAGTTTAAGCAACCAATCGGCGTTGTTTACTATTATCGCCTCACCTTCGCCGAAACTTATAAAGCGTTCCATCTGCGCTTTGAAGCACATACAGTTATGGCGTATCGTTTCCGGAGACAGCATCGTGCGCATATCCGATCTGCCCGTGGGGTCGCCTATATATCCTGTGCCGCCGCCCAACAGAACGACGGGCGTATTGCCTGCCATCTGCAACCTTTTCATAAGACAAAGTGCCATAAAATGCCCCACATGCAGGCTGTCTGCGGTGGGGTCGAACCCAATATAGAATTTTGCGCCGCCCGCGTTTATAAGCCGCTTTATTTCGTCTTCGTCCGTTACTTGCGCTATAAGTCCGCGTTCAATAAGCTCATCGTAAATATTCATTCAATGTACCTCGCTAATAATTTTAACATTTAGTATAATTTAAAGTCAAGCTAATCGGTAAAAAAATCTTCCCTTTTAAGGCTTTCGCGGGCTTTTTCTATCGCTCTTTTCTCTATTCGCGAAATATACGAACGCGAAATACCCAAATTTTTTGCAACTTCGCGTTGGGGCATCGGCGCGCCGTCCTGTAAGCCGTAGCGCAGATCGAGTATTTTAAATTCCCTTTCCGTGAGGATTTTTTTCAACATAGCCACAAATTTTTCCTTTTGTATGCTTTTTTCCACCTGCGCGAAAACGCTGTCCTCTTTTTCGGCAAGCAAATCTATTATTGTAAGCTCGTTGCCGTCCTTGTCAACGCCGACGGGATCCGACAGCGAAAGATTGTTTTTATGCTTTTTGCCCGAACGAAGCAGCATAAGTATTTCGTTTTCTATGCACCTCGCCGTATAAGTGGCAAGTTGCGTGCCCTTGCCTTCCTGATAGGTGTTTATCGCCTTTATCAGCCCTATCGAGCCGACGGAAAGCAAATCGTCCGTCTCTGCCGCACCCGCATATTTTTTTACTATGTGCGCAACAAGACGCATATTGTGGCGGATTAAAATATTTTTTGCTTCCGCGTCGCCCGAACGGGCAAGGGCAAGATATTTTTTTTCTTCCTCGGGCGAAAGCGGTTTGGGAAAGGTTCCCTTATTTTGCATAAGTCCCGTAAAAAGAAAAATTTTATCGAATATCAACCCCAAAAAATCAAAAAACATACATTACCTCGCAAAGATAATGTATGTTTTCGACAGTTTGTACTATTCTTTTGTTTTAATCCAATTCAAAGGCGCCCGTGTAAAGCTGATAGTATTTTCCTTTTTTGGCAATCAGCTGTTCATGATCGCCGCGCTCTATTATCTCGCCGTGTTCAAGCACCATAATCGCGTGACTGTTGCGTACTGTGGAAAGCCTGTGCGCGATAACGAACACCGTCCTCCCTTCCATAAGTTTATCCATACCCTCTTCGATTAGTTTTTCCGTTCTGGTATCTATCGAGGAAGTAGCTTCGTCAAGGATAAGTACGGGACATTCCGAAACCATAGCCCGCGCAATTGCAAGCAACTGCCGCTGCCCCTGCGAAAGGTTTGAACCGTCGCGCTTTATCACGGTGTTGTAACCTTCGGGCAAATGCGTTATAAAGAAGTGAGCGTTGGCAAGTTTTGCGGCGTTTATGCATTGCTCGTCGGTGGCGTTTAACCTGCCGTAACGGATATTATCCATAACCGTGCCTGTAAACAGGTGCGTATCCTGCAAAACCACGCCTAAACTGCGGCGCAAATCGTCCTTTTTAATATCGCGTATATTTATGCCGTCATAGGTGATTACACCCGACTGTATATCGTAAAAGCGGTTTATCAGATTGGTAATAGTTGTCTTGCCCGCGCCCGTAGAACCTACAAAGGCTATCTTCTGCCCGGGTTTGGCATAGAGAGATATATCTTTTAATATAACCTTTTCATCGGTATAGCCGAATGTGACGTCTTCAAAGCGAATGTCGCCTTTCAGGGGAATAAACTCAAACCCGTTTTCGCAGGGTTTCTTCCACGCCCATTTGCCCTCTTCCGTTTCGCCGTAAGTTAAAGTTATATTTCCTCCTACGTCCTCTGCGGGGGTATCCACCATTTCAAAAATACGCTCGGCGCCCGCCAGCGCCATAACTATGGCGTTGAACTGTTGGGTTACTTGCTGTATGGGCATATTGAATTGACGAGAATACAACAGGAAAGAACTTAAAATACCCGCGCAAAACGCCACGTCGTACGCTCCGTTTATGGCGCAGTAAGGCGAAACAAGCCATTGGGTGGCGCCCGGGATTATAAGCGCCAGCCCCACAATCGCGACAAACACATATTGTAGATAGCCCAAATTGTTGTTTATCGGCCCTAAAATGAAAGCGTTGGCGTTGGCTTTTCTGCCCGTTTCGTTCAATTCGTCGTTGAGAACCTTGAATTGTTCCCTCGCTTTTTGTTCGTGACAGAAAACTTTTATAACCTTCTGCCCTTCTGTCATTTCCTCTACAAAGCCGTTAAGTTTACCCAAAGCAACCTGCTGTTTGAGGAAATACTTTGCCGAACGGCTGCCTATGGCTTTGATTGAGAATATCATAACCACAAGCATAATTACAATTACCAAAGTAAGGGTAACGCTATACAAAACCATCATCGTAAATACAAATATAACCGTAAGCGCAGAAGAAACAAGCTGCGGAATTGTTTGCGAAAGCAACTGGCGCATTGTATCCACGTCATTTGTATACAAACTCATCAAATCGCCGTGAGTGTGGGCGTCGAAATATTTAAGCGGCAACTTTTGCATCTTGGCGAACATCTCGTCGCGCAAACGCTTTAAAGTGCCCTGCGCAATGTACATCATTATCCTGTTATACGCAAACGCCGCAAGCGCGCCCGCCGTGTAGATACATGCAATGATAATTACGTTTTTATAAATTATCCACATATCTACGGGTGCGCCTTTGGAAAAATTGAACAGCGCGGTGATTATAGGCGCAACGAAAGACGCGCCCAAAACGTTTGCCGCCGAAGAAAGAAGTACGAAAATTATAACGAACGCCGTTGCCGCCTTATAATTTTTAAATGTATATTTAAGCAACCTTTTTAGGGTCTGCATGGGGTTTTTGGCGCCGCGCCTTTTACCTGCAACAGTCTTATTCATTGTCCGCCCCCTTTACCTGTGAACTGTACACTTCCCTGTAAATCTCGTTTGTTTCGAGAAGTTGTTCGTGCGTGCCTATGCCCACTATCTCGCCCTCGTCCAAAACTATTATCTTGTCTGCGTCCTGCACGGAAGCTATACGCTGGGCAATGATTATCTTCGTCGTGTCGGGCGCGTACTGCCTTAAAGAGGAACGAATCTGCGCGTCCGTTTTTGTATCTACTGCGGACGTTGAATCGTCAAAGATAATTACAAGCGGTTTTTTCAACATAGCGCGGGCTATGCAAAGCCTCTGCTTCTGTCCGCCGGAAACGTTTACGCCGCCCTGCCCCAAATCATAGTCGAAGCCGCCGGGAAGCGCGTCGATAAATTCTTCCGCGCAAGCCTGTCTTGCGGCAAAGCGCAAATCTTCGTCCGTGGCGTTTTCGTCGCCCCAACGCAGATTTTCGGCGATTGTGCCGGAAAACAGTACATTCTTTTGCAAAACCATAGCAACTTTATTGCGCAGGGAATCGAGGTTATAATTTTTTACGTCCACCCCGCCTACCTTTACCGTACCTTTGGTGGTATCGTAAAGCCTTGGAATAAGCGAAACAAGCGAAGTTTTTCCCGAACCGGTGGCGCCTATAATGCCCACCATTTCGCCCTGTTTGATAGAAAAATTGATATTTTTCAAAACAGTGACGTCGGCTTTCTGCGAATAGGCAAAATCAACGTCTTCAAACTCTATCGATCCGTTTTCAACTTCATATACGGGCTGTACGGGCTTGGGCAAAGTTGTTTTTTCATTAAGAACCTCGCAAATTCTCTCCATGCTGCCCCTTGAAAGCGAAATGAAGTTCAGGCACATTGCCACCATCATTACGCCGGAAAGTATCTGCGTGGAATAGCTTATAAGGGTCTGCAAATCGGCGGCGCCTACGTTGCCAGCAATGTTGCCGACGGACATATGCGAGCCGACAAGCAGAAGCACTATTATTGTTGCGAACATTGTCAACGTCACGCAAGGCATCATAAACGTAAGAATTTTTTCGGCTTTTACGGAATATTCGTATACGTCGCCCGTGGCTTTGCGCATCTTCTCTATTTCGTGGTCTTCGCGCACGTAAGATTTAACTACGCGTATAGCCGTAAGGTCTTCCTGCACGACGGAATTAAGGTTATCGTATTTTTTAAACATCATTTTAAAGTGGGGAACCACTTTAAACATACATATGAAAACAATTACGCCTAAAAAAGCCGCCGCGGCAATAAAGATAAGCGCCATTTTCGGCTCTATAAGGCAAGTCATAATAGTTGCCGAAACAAACAAAACGGGGGCGCGCACCAACATACGTATACTCATCTGGTATGCGTTTTGAACGTTTGTGACGTCGGTTGTAACCCTTGTTATCAGGCTTGAGGTTGAAAAATTATCTATATTGGCAAATGAATAAGTTTGGATATTGTTGTACATATCCTCGCGCAGGTTGTGCGCAAAACCGCAGGAAGCGCGCGCGGAAAGCTGCCCGCCCCATACGCCGCAGAGCAAGGCAAACAACGAACATACAACCATAAGCACCGAACAAATAATTATTGTGTTAAGGTTATACTCCATCCCTTTATTGAGGTTTTCAAGTTCCTGTATTATAAATTTTGTCAGGAAAGGGATAACTATTTCCATTGCCGCCTCGCCTATCATAACGATGGGGCACAGTATGGAAGGTTTTTTATATTCCCTTACGCTTTTAAGTAATGTTTTAACCATCTATACCTCTTGCTTCAATTTATTATACTATTAAATTTTATTATTATAATAAATTTCTGTCAACTTTATAACCCTTTTCTTAAAGTGAAATTTTAGTTAAATTTTAAAATACTTACTCCGTAACAGCCGCGTATTTACATTAATCAAATAAAAAGGAAGATTATAAGACGTTTTTGCTTGCAAACAAAAGGTTAATATGATATAATCACTTCCGCAATGTAAATATCGGCCCTGTGGTCAAGAGGTTAAGACGGAGCCCTCTCAAGGCTCAATCCCGGGTTCAATTCCCGGCAGGGTCACCAAAACGAAAAACACGGTTTTTGCCGTGTTTTTTTGTTTTGTGATTCTGTAACGATTGAACCCGTGCGGTTCACGCGAGGAGCCATAGGCGACGACGCTTTGCGCCTTTGCGCTTTTTAAAGGCTTTGATAAATCCCCGCATTAACTGTCCCAAAAAGCATAGCTTAAGCTACGCTTTTTGGGGTAAAATTTGTAACAAGATAACTCAGCTATTCGCATAGCGGGTTAGCGGCGAACGCCCTTCCCGCACGGCGTTCAAATTATTTTTTTGACCGATTTATTTTTCTTTTGGGCGTGAGCTTGTCCGCGCGGCGTTAGCCGCGCGGACAAGCTCACGCCTAAATGCCGTTTTTAAGTTTTTGCTTGATTCAGCTTGAAAAAAGCGATAATATATGTTATAATTAAGTCATAGAATTTGGGAAACAAGTATGACGCATCATAAAATCGTTTTGGGCGATAGCCGCTCTCTAAAACAAGTTAAAGATAAATCTGTACAGCTAATCATTACGTCACCGCCTTACTGGCAGTTAAAAGATTATGGTGCGGTAAATCAAATTGGTTTTAACGACAGCTATGAAGAGTATATAAACAACCTCAATTTAGTGTGGAAAGAATGTTACCGCGTACTTTCCGATGGTTGCCGTCTATGTATCAATATTGGTGATCAGTTTGCACGTTCGGTTTATTATGGAAGATATAAAGTGATTCCCATAAGAACCGAGATTATCAGATGTTGCGAAGCTTTAGGAATGGACTACATGGGCGCAATTATCTGGCAAAAAACCACCACCATGAACACAACCGGCGGCGGAGCCGTCATGGGAAGTTTTCCCTATCCTAGGAATGGCATTTTGAAAATGGACTACGAGTTTATTCTAATTTTTAAGAAACTCGGAACGCCACCGAAAGTTACAGCTGAGCAAAAACAAAAATCTATTTTGACAAATGAAGAATGGGCACAATACTTCTCTTCACATTGGAATTTCAACGGTGTAAAGCAGTTGGAGCATATCGCAATGTTTCCCGAAGAACTACCCAAGCGACTCATTAAGATGTTTTCGTTTTACGGCGAAACAGTCCTCGACCCATTTGCAGGGAGCGGAACGACATCTTTAGCCGCAATGCATTTAGGCAGAAATTCTATCGCTTATGAAATCAACGAAGCGTTCATCCCCGTCATTCAAGATAAACTAAGCGGCGATTTGTTTACACGGCAAAATGAGGTTTCGTTAATCAAAGATGAAACAACTTCGACTTTTTCATTCGAAAAGTTGCCCTACATCTTTCACGACCCGCATAATATGGACAAAAAGATTGACGTTAAGTCGCTTCAATTCGGTTCAAGGATAGGTGCAGAGCGCACGCAAAAAGAAGAATTGTTTGGAGTGAAAGAGGTCTTATCCCCTGAAGATATTTTGCTTTCATCAGGACTTAAAGTCAAATTGCTCGGCGTAAAGACTAATCCTTTGGGGTCCGAAAAAGCGATAGAATTTTTGCAAGACAAATTCAAAAAGAGAAAAGTATATCTTAAATTTGATTCTACCAAGTACGATGAGGATGGAAACTTGCTTTGCTATCTATATCTTGACAACCGCACTTTTGTGAACGCCCATCTGATACGCACAAGGTATGTGGAAGTTGATACATCAATCGAATACAAATATAAGAAAAAATTTATAGAGGTATATACAAATGGCTAAAGAATGGATTTTGAACAGCGCAACGAACAGGTTTCAACTGAACTTTAAGCGAAATGTGGGGGCAACGTCCGAAGCGATTAGAAAATGTGCGCCGAAATCGCTTGAGGAATGGCAAGCGTATTACTTTGAGAATGTTTGGTCTGAAGAACATATTGTTGAATTAGGTAAGAAGCTTTATATTAAAATTACGGAAGTCCTTGTTGCAGAAATAGAAGAAGTTACGGAAGAAGATTGCATCAATTTCATTAAACAATTAGTGATTGATCGTACTTATGACGGTTATGTGCGTGAAATCAAAACGATTTATGAGCAATTACAAGAAATCCTACAAGTTCCAATCAAACCTGCGCCTGATGAATGGGATCGATTGTTCAACGTTGATTTTTATATCGAAATCAACGGAAAATTCATTGGCTTGCAAATTAAACCCGTATCGCAAGTATCGAGTATCCCCGAAATTTACAAAGAGCGTGAGATACAACATTCTACCCATATAAAGTTTACAAAGCAATATGGAGGAAAAGTATTTTACTTATTCTCCTGCAAATCGGGAGACAAAAAAATAATCGTAAACACTGAAGTGATTGATGAAATCAAAGAAGAAATCAAAAGATTGAAATAAAAATTGGAGGTATTCAAATGACGGATTATCCTTATATGTTATCGAATAATAAAATTCAGCCTATTATTTCCAAAATTCAACAAGCAGCACGCCCTGCGAAATTTACACTTGAATTTTTGCGCACTTTAGGTTTTACAAGTACCAATGATCGTGCCTTTATCCCACTGGCTAAAAAGCTTGGATTTTTGATGGATGATGGGACTCCGACAACGCTTTATGATCAATTAAAGGATGTTACCTCATCTGCCAAAATATTGGCTTTGCAAATTCGGACGTTATACGCAGATTTATTTGCAATCAATACAGAGATTCAGCGAGCTTCAGAACAAGAGATTAAAGGGGCATTAAGCAGAGTTACAGGCAAAGATGAAGATGGCGTAAATCGGATATACAATACCTTCAAAGCCCTTTGTGCTATAGCTGACTTTAGTGGAAGTATACAAGTTGTTCACACGGAAAAAGTAGAAGAAGATTCTGTTCCCTCTCCCATTCAATCGGAAAGCAGAAAGACTGAGTTCCACTACAATATTCAAATTCATCTTCCAGCCACCACCGATATATCAGTATACAATGCAATCTTTAAGAGTTTAAAAGAGAATCTACTGTTATGAGTAAAAGCAAATTTAAAGAATTCGTATTTAATGGCTTATTGCTCCAAGAGGAATTCAACTTGTTGGAAAAAGAAGGCATTTCGATAAAAGCATCTGGAGATTTTTCGCCAGTAAGTCGTATTATAGAAGCAGACTTTAGTCCTAAAATTTGGCATAACGCTATTGATATGTCTTCAGTATATCAATCAATTTTTTGCATAGAAAACACTCTAAGAAATTTTATTGTCGAACGAATGTCTGAGCGGCATGGATTAGATTGGTGGGCGCAATCCGTACCCAAAAAGATAAAGGACGATGTCGAACGTCTTAAAACGCGGGAAGAAAAAAATAAATTTTTTTCTTCCCGATCCGATTCAGAAATTGGTTATACAATGATGGGAAATTTGGGACAAATAATAATAAATAATTGGAATGATTTCAGTGACATAATCCCCAGTCAAGCTTGGCTAACGTCAAGAATGGATGATTTGGAAATGGCAAGAAATATTGTTATGCATACAGGGGTTTTGCCGCAAATCGAAATAGAAAGAATTACAAGTATTGTTAGGGATATATTGAGACAAATTGGATAACATTTAAATAATTAGACTTTTTAACCTGTCCTCTCACCAAAACGAAAAACACGGTTTTTGCCGTGTTTTCTGTTTTGTGATTCTGTAACGATTGAACCCGTGCGGTTCACGCGAGGAGCCGCAGGCGACGCGTGCGACATTACTTCACATATGGCGATATACCGATGTGACGGAAAGTGTCGTGACAAACTTTAATTGGCGTGGTAAAATTTAAGTACGGAGGAAAAAACTATGGATTTCGGATACAAACTTAAAAAACTGCGCACGGACTGCAATATGACGCAAGAGGACCTTGCCGAAAGAATTTTTGTGACGAGAACGGCAATTTCCAAATGGGAAACGGGCAAAGGCTTTCCCGCTATTGACAGCCTTATGGCGATATCAAAGCTGTTTGACGTAAGTATAGACGATTTGATTTCAGACGACGATATCCGCACAAAAAGACTGCTGGATAAAGCTGTTGCGCAGAAATTTTACATTTGCGCGTTAATTTGCCTTGCGGCAGCCACCCTATTCAGCCTTTTAACCTACTTTCTGCAAAATATCTGTTTTTCATTCGGCAGCATAACCGCAACCGCGGGTTACATAGTATTTGCAATATTAAGCAAACCGAAATACAAACGTATGCAGGCAAAGAAATTTATTGTACCTTACGTTATTTCCCGTGCGGTTATTTTAGCCATAATTTTAAGCCTTATAATTTATACCATCCTGCAAATAGCGTAAAATAAATCCCCCCGATTTTCGGGGGGATTATTTATTTACACTTACGCTTCGTCATAGAAGCCGCTGTCCATTCCGTCCTGCGTTGCCGCGCGCTTTTTCAATTTGCTTTGTTTTGCAATCAAAACGCCCGTAACCGCAATCTCTGCGGCAAGTACAACGGAAAGCGATATAATAAGCCACAAATGCGTTGAACCGCCGTCGCTTTCTCCACCTATGTCGCCTATTCCGCCGATATCGCCATTATCGCCGATATCGCCGCTGTCTCCGCCGTCTCCCTCATCGCCGCTGTCTCCGCTGTCGCCAGAGTCGGGCGGGGTTACGCGGAACAAACTGAACGATTTACTTTCCGCCCCTTCGAGCGCGAAGTTTACGCTGTCCGTCAAAACGACGGTTACGGTGTATTCACCCTCTTCGGTAGGCGCGGAAGCCAAGGTTTCGCCCTGCGCGGTTTTGTAGACAAGGCTTACCTTATCCGCCCATTGAGTTTTATCCACGCCGAGGTAAGGCGTTAATTTTGTGCCGTCAAGATCGAATTCGGTGTTTTCATCCCACTGCACGGAAAGCGTAACTTTGTTTATCGTAAGTTTTACGGTAACGCTTGCGGAAACATAGTTGGCGGATTCCGGTATGGTTATCACCACGCTGTATTCGCCAGCGTTTACCGCCTGCGCTTCGCCCTGATAAGTTACGGTAACCGTTGACTTATCAACATAATCGGGAACGTTATACGTAGCGGTTTTTGCCGTTCCGTCGTATTCCGCAAACCAGTCTGCCGCGCCGCCTATGACGGGCGTAGCCTTGCTTACCTGCAATGTAAACGTGTTGCTTACCCCTTCGGCAAATATGAAGTTGCCGCCGCTTTGAGCGGTAAACGTATAACCTTCCGCAAGGACGTTGAGGAATTGCGCCAGATCGAGCGTAAGTTCATCCAACGAACCTTCGCCCCAATGTCCGTAGGCGGTTACCGAATGGGTTTCGCCGTCGTAAACGTAGCTTGACAAAGCCTCGTCGCCGTCAACATACCAATCGACGGCAGTTATCTCTGCGGGAGTAACGGTCAACGTTCTCTCGATATAAATTTGGTTATTGCCGAAACGGAAGTTCCTTGCGTTGTAATGATTTCCTACGGGGTCATTAAGCAGGGTTACAACTATCTGCGCCGTGCCAACGTCGCTTATATCGTTGCCTTCAACCTCGAACCCTATACCCTCGTTGAGATAATACTTCTGCCCGTCGCCGGGATATATGTAGTAAACCTTAACGTCAAGGCTGTGCGAATCGCCGTCGTAAACCACTTCGGTAGCGCCCGTAATTTCCGCGACAACCCTATTGGGCTTTACTTCGATATCTATCGTCAAATCTCTGCAATCAGCCGCGAAAGAATATCCGTCGCCCGAACCTGCGGGGATTTTTGCGGTAAAGGTATGTACGTCGGCTTGCGTGAACGTAGTGTCGCCGCTTGTTTTGCCGAGGCTTGTGAATTCGAGAGGTATTTCAGAGCCCGTTTCAAGCCTGCCGTACGCTTTTAACGTTGTATCTATACCGAACTTGGAATTTGCCGTTAAAAGGCTTATGCCGCTGTAGGTATAGCTTGAAGAATGATCCCAACGTATCGAAACTATGTCTACGCCGATAACTTCCACTTCAAACGTTATCTCGTCGGCGGTGCCGCCTGCGGGAAGTTTTATATCGAAGTTGTTTGCGGTGTATTCGCCGAGGGTAATTGTTACGCTGTATCTGCCGGTTGCGCGCATTTCGCTTCTGCCCGTCGCCGCGCCGCTTAAACCGAGATAAGTTACGGTATAACCGGAATAATTGCTTTCATGCGCGGCTTCGTGATGATAGCGTGGAACCGTTTCCTCCGCCGCGCCCGGCGTAACCTTTTTGAACGGCGAATTTCTTTCCTCGAATTCCGGACCGGTGCCTATGATGCTTTGAACGCTTCCGTTGTAATTATAGGAAGTTTGAACCGCAAGTTCCACCTCTACGGGAAGAATTACAATCTTGTCTCCGCCCGAAATTCTGCTTGTAAGAACATTGCCTTCAAACTGATAGTTGCCGTCGCGCAATGTAACTTCAATCCAATACGTGGAACCGTAATCACCGCTTTCGGTAGCCATCTGAATCTTATCGTAATGCGTTACCCTTGAAATTTCGGGCTTGGGCGCGCTTCCCGACACGGATTCGGGAATAACGAATACTATATCTTCCGCGGTGTAAGATTGCGCTTCCGCTTTATAGTACCTTGCCTCTACGCCGAAACTTACGGTGGCTTTGGATATTACCATTGCCGAATTATCGGTATATTCGCGGTTATATGCCCCGCCGCTTAAAGTACCGAACGCATAGTTCTGGTTGGTAAGCGTAACCTTTACGCCGTATGTACCCGCGTTTATGCGGCTTGCTTGCACAAACGAAAGCGTATATCCGTCTTCGTCTATGCGCTTTTCGGAAGCTATGCCGCAAGACGAGCCGTAATTAAACGTAACCGAAATATCGGAAACATCGCCTTGCGATTCGCCCGTGTAAACGTACGGACTTATTTCCAAATCAGCCGACGTAACTATGTAGGGTTTCATCTCTATCTGCGTGGTTGCGCTCTGTTCCTTATCGGGACCGCTTGCAAACGAGAAGTTGCGGGCAAGTTCGCTGCTTAACGTAACTTTAAGCGTATAAGTTTTTGCGTCCTCGAACGCCGAACCCGAATCGAACGTAAGCGTGTACGGCGTTTTGCCGCCCGTAGCCATCGTCCTTACGGTGGAATTAAGCAAATCGTTGTTGAACGTTACGGAAACTTTTCCGCTTTGGTCGGTGCCGTCGTATACGAAGCTATCGGAATCGTTTACTGTTATGCCCTGTTCGTGGCTTCCGAGGTCGGCTACCGTAGCGGCGGTAATTTCGACGGTGTTGCCGCTGTCGCTTCTTTCACCTGCTGCAAAGCTGTAATTTTTGAAAGCGCCATCCGTAAGCGTAACGGTTATCGTATATACGCCGACGTTTATAAGTTTTGTTTCGTGAGTTACCGCTTCGTCGTACGTTACGTTGTAATTGCTTGCCTGCAAAGCGCCGTTGTTGCGAATGTCTACCGTATAATGCGTGCTGAAGAAATTATGTTCAGACGAAGCGTAATCTTCGCCTATGTAAGGATGGGCATGATCGTTGCCCGCCCTCTTGTTTACGCTTACGATAGCCTTTTCAATATTGTAACTTCCGGTAACCGTCTTTTCGGTTCCGTCGATTACCCAACCGCTTGACGTGAGGTCTGCGGAACTATCCTCGTCCTGCACGGCTTTGATACGGAAGTTATTGTTAAGCAAGGTTATCAGCACCGTATACGTGCCTGCGTCTACCATGGACGTTGCGTCGTCGCCGAGTTTGTAAGTTACGGTAAAATCTTCACCCAACGTAAGTTCTTCGCTTATGTCGTTATCGGCGGATACGTTTACCGTATGCGATCTTGTATCGTAAGCTACGCTGTTGTAATCGCTTACTTTAATCGTAAGGCTGATCGGGTCGACGAAAAGTTTTACAAGCACATATTCGTACCCTTCTGTAAGTTTTTCGTTGTCGGAATGGGTATATGTCTGTAAATCGTCCCTCCACTTGTAGTTTTTATTGGAAAGGGTTAAGTATACGCCGTAACCCGTATCTGTTACATTAACGCGCGCCGCGGCATCCTCGGCGTAAACTATATCTGTGTACCTCTCTTCGGGATATATTGCCGCAGAGCCGGTGTAATCCACGCGTTTATCCGTGGGATTTACCGCCGAATCAGCCCTTTCTATTGTGACGTTTGCGTCTACGTGGCTGTCTCCGCCCGCGCCGTTGCTTATCTTGTAGTTGAGGTAAGCGCCGTCGTTGAACAGCGTGAAGCGACAGATATATTCGCCCGCGTCGTTGGGAATGTTATTCGGTCCGAAATCAGCCTGCGTATTGCCGCCGTAAGAGGTAGACGATTGGTCATTACGCGTAAGGAACTTATACGCGAAATACACTTCGTCCCCTTCTATAACCCCATCCGACGGGAAACCTATGTCAAAATCAGAACGCCCGGGTTTGCTTGTGGAATAAGTCCACTTCATATCCAGATTGCTGCCCGAAACTTTACTGCTTTCCGTGGCGGGTTGTGCGTGGAATACAAGCGGACGCGGGGTTATGGTAACGCTGACATGGTGTTGTTCAGCGTTGCCCGCATTGGAATACGACGCGAAGTTTTTAGCCGTCCTTATGTTGTAGTAAAGGGTGTACGCGCCATCCGCTTTTACCGTTTTGGGACCTGCCGCCCAAGTTGCGGTGTAGTCGTAATCGGTGCCTGCGTCGTCGTTGCTGAAACCTACTTCATACGTCTGATCGTAGTAGGAATCATACGCGCTATCCGCCCATTTGCCGCTGCGGGTTACGGTTGGATAAGTAACAGTGAACGCCGCTTTGGAAGGAAGCTGTACCTTGCCGTTGTAGACGTACGTAAATTCGCTTTCGCCGTTATAGTTTACCGAAACGGACGTAACGGAAGCCGCATTTACGGTAATTGTTACGGTATCGGAATATTTGTCGTAATGCTGTAATTCGTAATCGGTTTCGTTTACGGTTATTGTAAGGCGGTAAGTACCTGCGGGCGTGGAAGAATTAAGCAATTCCGAAAGACTGCCCGCATTCGCTGAAAGCGTTCCGCTTCCGTTAAACGACCACGAAAGTTGGTAAGAAATCCTGTCTGAACCGGAAGGATTTACTTCGGCTTGCGGTTCATCAAACGATACGGTACTGCCGTATACCCACGTTGTGGCGGCGTTCCATACATAGCCGTTGGTAAATTCTATTATATACCACTGCTTTACCACTTTAAGCACGCCTTCCACAATGGAAGTGCTTTCATGGTTGGCTATTACGGTATAGCTATCCGCCCACTTGAAGTTTGAATTTAAAGTGAATGTTGCGGTTGCGCTGTAAGGATTTTCCTTGCCGTTCACTTCGCTTTGGTTGTTGCCCTCGTACGAAATGGTGAACATAGGATATTCGCCTATCTTCGCGGCGTTGACAACGGACTGCTGATATTTAATTTCGGCGGCGGCTTCGCGCTTTCTCGCAAACGAGTTTTTAAGCAATTCACCCTCGCCGTCAAGCTGTCTGTCCGCAAGGGCAACGTTGGAAGTTTCGTTTTCCCACGCTTCCGCAAATGCGTCGAGATCGGTCTGCTGTACGGTGTACTTTTCTACTACAAAGGTAAGTTCGGCGGTGCCTGCCTTCATTTTGTAGTTGGTTGTATCGGCAACGGTAAATTTATATGTGCCGCTTTCAATAACGCTATCCGCCGCTTCGCTTTCCTTTGTTACGGATATGCTTGCGAAAGTATAACTGCCGGAAGTGAGATACTCGCTTTCTATCTTTGCGGTTACCTCGTCCTTGTAATCCGCGCCGTTAAACGTGAACGTCCAGCTATACCCCTCGGTTGTACCGTGGGCTTCGCCTGTATAGCTCCACTTAACTTCCACTTCGCGCTTTGTAATCTGGAAGGAAGCCTTAAACCCTTCAAGGAAGTCGGCGTCGCTGAAATCGTCCTTGTCGGTATCCTTATAGTTGGCTTTGAAGTTATCGGAAGCGTTTTCCGCAATGTTGGCATACGCCGAGCTTTGACCCTCCGCATAATTTCCCGTATGCGTAAAGTTATACGTTGCCGCAGTAACCGCGCTGGACGTAAACATTACGGAGAACACGTCGTTTGTGGTTACGCCCAACTCGCCGTAATAATTACTGATGGTAAGCCCGTAAGCCGTTATAACGCCGTCGGCGGCGGTTACGCCGTTTACGCCCTCTTTAAGGGGAAGATAGAAGTACCTGTGCGTACTGCTTCCTGCGCCCTCGCCGCCCTTTTCGTCAACGCCCATGGTGGAAAGGTCGTATGTGGTAAGCGCGATGGTCTTTAACTTGTTGGAATATGTAAGATATTCCGCAAGCGCCTGCTGTGTTTCGGCTTCGAGCGAAGTGAGGTTCAATTCGCCCGAAATGGTTATGCGCGCTTCCTCTATCACGATTTGGCTGGTGAGGTTACCCGAAGCGCGTACGATAGTGTAATTGTTTAACGCCCTGCCATTGAGGGTTGCACGCGCATAATATGCGCCGCAATTTATAACATCGGCAGAGGAACCGCTTCCCGACGCGGTGGCGAAGTAACCTATGATAAATTCATTGTTCACATCGGTAGTAACGTCCGTCCCCGCAAGGGTGAACTGCGCCTTTACGTCATTCTTTCTGTCCTTGCCGTTGTAGGTGAACGTGATAACACCGTTGTCGTCGTCCTCTCCATCGCTTACGCCGTCGTTTTTGACAAGTTTGGCGGAAATATTAACTTTATTTACGGTGAACCCAAATTCGGAGGACATTCCGTCCGGGGCAATAGTGCCGCCGCTTGCGCTTGTAATTTCGTAGTTATCGTCCGAAATGGTTACGGTAACCTTGTAAGCGCCTGCGTTTATCATTTTGCCGCCCTCAATCGAGCGGGTGTACTCGTTGCCCGCGCCGTCGGCGGCATAGGACAACGTGTAGGAAGGCACGGTTGAAGTTGCGCTTTCTTCCGAAACGGTAAGCGATACGTCAATCCCCTTATCTTCGCCGTCGCCGCCGTAATAATTTTCGGTGGCGGCTTTATAGCCTATGTAGGGCGCTTCTGCGCTTGTAAGCCCAACTGTAAGCGGCGCCGCCTCTATTTGTATGTTAGCGTCATTGTAAGTTATTTCGCCTATCTTGTAGTTGATATTGTCTATTACCGCAGATACCGAAAGACCGCTATCCTTACCGTAAACGCCCTTATTTGCGCTTTGGGTGGTGAACGTAAAGGTTATCACAGCCGTTTCGTCCGCTTTCAACGTCTTCGGCGTAGACGTACTGTTGATAGCGCGTTCTGCCGTTATTGAAGTTTTGGCTTCGTTATAATACCACGTTGTGCTGTATCTGGTTTCAACGTTAAGCGTATAAGGCGTTACCTGCACGGTTATCGACTTATTGCTTACTTCTTCGCCAAACACTACGTTGCCCGTAAGTTCTTCTACGGTGAAAGTATATTTGCCGTCTTTTTCCGCGGATGTTTTTATATCGATGAAAGAGGTAGCCCCCGTAAGCGAAAGAGGCACTGTACCTCCCGCCCACCGCGCTTCTGCGGCGACGTTGCGCGTTTTGCCGTTGTAGACGTACTGATACCCGTCCGCAAGCGAATCTCCGTCCGTAAGGTCGTTATTATCCACTTTCCATTCTATAGAGGAAGCCTTTGCGGGGTCGATGGTTATCGAAGCCTCTAATACCGCACCGGACAAACTTTCGTCAAAGGTATAGTTTTCGCCTATATCGCTGCTTGTTACGCTTGCGGTAAGTTTGTCTTCGGAATACTTATATTCGCCTACGTCGGAAGCTGTTGTGGTGAATTTTATTTCTGCGGAAACTTCGTCGGAGCCCAACGCGTTAAGCGTAAGCCCGCTTGTGCCGTTTTTATCTGCGGTGACGGTGAAATCTTTATTTGAACCGTCGTAAGTTACGTTTGAAGCTGTTGCCGTGCCGCTTATTGTAAGCGCATAAGGGGTTATGGCAAGTAAATTGCGCGTTATGCCTTTGTGCCCGTCGGTGGTATTTTGCGTACGTTCGTAACCTTCGGCAGGCGTACCGAATCTATAATTGTTGCGCGCGGCAGAACCTTCCTTTAATATAAGCGTAGCCTTAACGCCGCCGCCTTCTACATCCTTAAAGGCGTTTTTACCCTCTTTTGAAGCCGCCGCGACAGCATCTATGGTATAATCGGAATCTTTGGCAAGCGTAGCGCCGCCCAAAACGCCCGTAAACGACGCTGTTACCGACTTTTCGGCTCCGCTGTAAACATTGCCGCCCTCAAATTCAAGCGAAACGTTTATGGTTGCGGCGTTTACCTTTACGGGTATCACGTAAGAAGTAAGCGTTACCTGCGTGGCGCCGAATTTGTCTTTGGCGCCTGAAAGTACCGAATTGTTTATAGCCGTAACAAGCAGGCTGTAAGTGCCGGCGTTAACGATATTTTCGGAAGTGATTCCGCCTTCGTAAGGGATATACGAACCTTCCACAAGGCTGACGGACAAGTTGGCATCCTTATCGGTTTTTAAGAACTCTTCCGCGCTTATCTCTTCGGATGTGTAAACTTTATCAATAAAGTCGGGTGCGGCTACAATTGAAGAGGTTACGACAACCGTGTACGTAAGCGATTGTTCGGGGGAATTGGACCAAAGCAGATTACCGCTTTCCCACTCGCTTTGCGGCAGGGTAAATACAACCTTGTACGTCCGCAATTCCTCAAGCACTTCGCCGTTATATTCTTCGCCGGTGCCCAAAGTGATTTTTATCTTATCGGCAGCCTTTGCATTGTACTGTATTACGCTGTTGGGTATTACAGAGCCGTAATCCAGCACACGATTGAGGTCATACTTTGCATTTTTGAACTGCTGTTCGTCGTTTATTATAAGCCCGAGGTTGTACGGGTCGCTTTCATCGAAAATAATCTGACTGAAAGAATCTTTGTCGCTTCCCAACACGGAAACCGTATTGCGGAACGTGGGCGCGTTTACTATTTCGCCCGTGACGGTGAACAGCACAACTTTATTGCCCGCTTCATTCACGCCCGTGCTTGAAGCCCACGCGTAGTTACTGCTTACAAGTTTAAGTTCAACCCAATATTTACCCACTTCCGTTATCGGGGTGGTGAACTGCGAAGAACCTTTATCGTACTTCTGATAGCCTACTACCCTATACCCCGTGGAAACGGCATATGTAACCGAACCTTCGCTTAAAGGCGCGGTTTCGTCGGTAGCTTCAACTTTTATGGGTTCGATAACCACATAGAAAGTTTTTGCGGATTGATAATCTTTGTGGGTTGAATCGTCCGCCCACCACGTCCGGTTGGTGTGATCTTCGGCAGGTTCGCTATCTTGAGTGAAATATTCGCTTGTATAGAAAGTTACCGTGTAGGTACCCGCGTTTTTAATTACAACCGAGTTGGCGACAGACGAAGGAGCGTCCTTTTTAATTCCGCCCTCTATTCTGCCTTCCGCCACCAACCCCGTCTGCAAGCCGGGCAGATAGTTGTTGAACAAGTCGCTTAACCCGTAGTTGGATATGGCGGGATCGTACGAAAGGGTGATTGTATTTTCGTTTATCGTACCCAATTTTTTGAATACGGGCACGGGGATAGCGCCGTTTTCAAGGACGTACAAAATGGAATGTATCCCATCCGTTTTGCCGGTTGCCAACCACTCGTAATTGTCCTTATCCTTTAAATCAAGCGTAACCCAATATGCGCCGGCTTCCGTAGGAGCTTCTGCGGAAGGCGATTTGCCGACTTCGGGAACGGGATTGCCATCTCCGTCAAGGACGAGTGTGCCGTCTTTTTCTACCTGCAATTTTTGATAAGTAAGCAGGCTGTAAACCTCGCCGGAATGTACCTCGTAAGGATAAGGCGGGTTTCCGTCCATAATTATATACTGGTCTGCGGGGGAGTTGACGGGCAACTTTTCCACAACAATTTCAAAAGTTAAAGTTGCAGTTGCGGAAATAATTTCACTGTTGTGGGTACTGCCCGAACGCCATTCGTAACCGGCGGCGGGCGTTACATCAACGTGATACGTGCCCGCGTTAAGCACTATGGTAGCGTTGCTGAACGTGTTGGCGTCCATCTTCTTGTAATCGCGCACTTTGAACTGCATATTGTAGTCCGTATAGGACGAACCAAACAGCTGTTCGGGCGTAAATTCATTGCCCGTATACGTAATAACAGCCCTGCTGCCGTGCAGTGATATCGTTGCGTCGGGGTGCTGTAATGTAGGCGGAGCAAGTTTGGGGTTATCGCTTATGTTAAGCTGTACCCTTACCGAACCTTCGTGCCCGCTATCGTATTCGGTAGGTTCGGGATCCCAATACAGGTTGGGGGTTTGCGTTTCGCCCGTATACTTATCGTCGAAAAGTTTAAGATAGGTGTAATAACTGCCTATATCGAAAGGTCTGTTATTTTCGCTTAACTTTATCTTTGTGGAACTTTCGTATTGCGAAGTGCCGGGCGTTACAAGGTTTCCGTCGGCAGAGCGGCCGAAAGGCAGATATTCCTCTACGGAATAGAACGCCTGATTTTCAAAAATGCTTACGTCGGCGCCCGTATAGGAAGCGGAAGTTACAAAACTTTCGCCCGGAACGGATACGCGGCGAGGGGTTATTATCAGCTCGAACCGCAAAACGTCCTTATCGTTACCGGATACCTTTACCCCTTCAAGCATGGTATCGTGGGTTATACGCGCATTGTTGTATACGCCCTGCCAACTGTATTTTTCATTAACGTTTACCGCTATTATGTAGGTGCCCACGTCGTATGCGTTGCCGTTTAAAGTGGGTCTTTCATTTTCGTTGACGGCGTTTAAATCGGTATAAGGCTGCCTATCCTTACTATCGTAATAGGGTTTGAAAGATTCTATTTGCGCAGTCATTCTCGCCGCGTCGTAACCGGAAAGGAAACGGCTTATGGGATAACCCGCGAAGTCGAATTCCACATACATTGTGGGCATTGTGCCGCCCATAATGGGCGTGGAAAGATTTTGGAACAAAGGCGCGTTTACATAGGTGCTGTAAATAGGATTTTCGGTATCTTCAATACCCGTTATCGTCAAGAAATACGGCAACATATAGAAAGTTATCGAGTCTTTCTTATAGGAGGTGCCTTCGTATTTTGTGTACGTAGTGGAATCTATGTAACTGCCCTCGGGCAACGGATAAGTGCCGCAAAGGAAACGGCTTAAGGGGCTGTAATGCACGCCGCCCACTTCCGTGGATTCTTTAAGTTCGCCCTTCCCGTAAAAATACTGCGAAACGGGAGTTTCGGCTATAGTTGTGGGGAATTCGTCGGCGCCTTCGGTAAAATCAATATACCAACCGCCGGAGGCAATATCCCACCCTTCTTCGCTTGAGGGATAAGAAAGGTTTTGGGTAACGATATGCTGCTTATCTACTTTATGCCCCCATTCCATATCGGTTACGTTGTTGTTATAATCCTTTGACCATACTATGGTGCTGTCTTGGGTATTCTTTGTGAAATTCGCCAGTTTACCGAAAAGTTTTGTTTGCGTAACGGATTTACCCGCCACGGGCGCGCCGCCGCTGTAAACCTGATAGGTTACCTCTATTTCGTACGTCAAATGACCGCTGTAGCTGTAACCGTCGTTATCACTATTGCCGCCAGGGTCGCTTGAAACCATATCGAATTTGGCGTTAAGAAGTATATCCTTAAACGCCTCGCGCGAGGGCGCGATTATAACAAAGTTATCCTTGCCGGCAGTGTAAGTATTTTTTACGTCGTTTTTATTTACCGCCTGCTTTTCCGCAGTTGCGCCGTTATCCGTCATAGATAAACTGCTGATACGGCAACCGCGGGTACCGCTTGAATGAGTATAATTACTGTACAAGATATAATCGCCGGGTTTTGTGATTGCATACGACATATCCGCGGCGGTGGTACCGGTGACGGTATAAGTACCCGCATAGTTGGTTAAGGGATCTTCGGTACCGTTCGTTTCCTGATAGGTTACGGAAGAACCTGTTGTTGAAGCCTTTATAAAATTGCCGTCGGGTCCCTTCAAACCTATGTTGGATGTGTTGGAATCGCCCGTAGAGCTGAACTTTAAAGAAAGCGTGCCCGTGCCTTTGAAAGTGAATTTCAACGCTTCACCCTTTATTTCAAAACAATTACTTGTTCTGAAAGTAACAGAGCTACCCTCGATAACTTGTATAAAGCTATTTGAAGGGGTATTGAAATAAGTTTGACTTAAAACACCGTTGTCGCCTAAACTGCCTGCCACTCCTTCAAGTTCGCTGTAACTGAATGTTTTTGTATTACTTGTATCCAAATTATAGCTGCTTGTGCTATTATATTCCGCGTCTGATTCCTGACCGAAAATAGCCGAGCCGTATGTTGCGGACGACGGGAGATAAACCGTTTGCAGATTGTTTGAGAAACGGAAAGCGTAATCTTCTATTTTGCTTATTCTGTCGGGAATGTCTATTACGGTAAGTTGGGTGCCGTAGAACGCGCTGTTACCTATTATCGTGGTAGACTGATAACGGAAGTCGAACGTTTCGGCATTGTAAGCGGGCGGATACAAAACAAGTTTTTGATAGCGCACAAAGTGTTCCGCAATGTTTGCGGCGGGTTCCTCGCCCTTTGTGACGGGCGAATCTACATAGACAATGCAGTAGACGGTTTTTTCGCCCTCGGCACAAGGCGCCGAAGCGGAAATTACCGTACTGCCGTAACCTGATATGGTGAGGCTGACGGTATGCACGTCTACCCCGTCCACCGTTTTATAACTATCAACTATATCGTTTGCTATAACGTCGGGATTGGAAGAAGCCCACGTTACGGCAGTGTGAGACGAAGAACCAAACGGCATAGTAACAAGCGCCGTAACGGTTACTTGCGCACTGTCGGAGGGATACATAGCGTATATCCTGTCGCTTTCGATTGCGATATCCTGCGCTACGTTTTTATCGGAAAAAGTGAACGTTTGGGAAGTTGATTTTGCGCCGCTTGTGGCGGTTATGGTAACTTTACCGGACGAAGGTTTACCCGTAGGCGTAACAACCCCGCCCGCTACCGTTACGGCGGGATCGGACGATTGCCATACCACGGGGGCAGTCCCCCCCCCGACGGGCGTTACCGTGGCTGTAAGCGTGACGGACAACGGTTCAAACGTAAGCGGTTCCTCCCCGCTGTCATAAAGGAAAGTATCTGTTTCGGGTTTGCCAAGCGCAATGCTGTCCGTCGGAACATAGCGCAAAAGCGTTATTTTTGCCGTGGCGGTACATTCTATTGCGCCGTCCGCCGCATCCGCGTCGGAATAGGTTGCCGTTACGGTAATCTGTTTGCCGTCCATTGCGGCAAGTTGCTCATCCGACAAACTTTCTTTAAAGGAAAGCGTAACTTCTGCACTACCCGAAGAGGGCGAAAGTTCAACATAATCTTCCGCGCCCCCGGAAAGCGCATAGGAAAGGTTTGCAACGTCAAATGCGTCAGCGCCTTCGGGGAAATTTTTTGCCGTTACGTTTAAAGTTGCATTCTCGTTTTTAGAATGGGCTATTTTTTCTGCAGACGAAGCCATTGAAATTGCGGGTTTGGGAGTAATATTTGTCGGCGTAATAACAATGGCAAATACAACAGATTCACCATCAGCCGTTAAATAATAATCGCCTGCCGCCAGCTTATCGGCTTTTAACAGCCCTTTGGTATCGGTAAAACCGAAAAGGGTGTTTGTTGCGGCAGCGGCATCGTCCTTTTTAGGCGCCGTAGTGCTAATATCAGACGAAGGTGAAGAAGTAGGTACACTTTCAAGCAAATACACATTTCTTTCATTGGGGCCGTTTGAAGCAATATATACGGCAAGGTTAAACTCTGCGGGAACGTGTATCTTCATATAATAACTGTTTTTACTTATAAGATACGCGCCGCTATATTCTTTACCGTTGATGGAAGCCTTATTGTCTTTTTTAAACTTGATGTCATTCGGATTTATGTACGCCACTTCACCGCTTGACGCAAAATTCACCGATATGGTGTTATCTTTATTAGCCGTTAATGTATTATCCCCTGAATCAGTAAAGTTAATATCGGTAAAGGTAACGCCTACATAGTCGGAAGTATTAATATCGTCGTTGCCGAAATCGACAACTACACTGCCCTCGGGGATATCAAAACCTTTGTTGTCGGTATTGTAACTTGCAGGCGACATAACCTTATCTTCAAAAGTAACCTGTTGTGAAACAAGCGAGGCGTTGGGTTGAGGTTCGGTTGAAACCGCGGAAGAAGTTGAAGATACGGGTGCGGAAGTTTGTTCTTCAACGGCGGTATGATTATCCGCATACCACTTCCACCATTCGCGGAAGCCGTCGCGGTCGTAATACTTATAGTTGAACGCGTCGGTATACAGCGCGCCTCCCTCGCCTATTACGTAGAAAGAAGTTACGTTGGGGTTTTGTTCGGGGGTTATGTATACGTTTGAAAGCGCGGTGCAACCCTGAAAAGCCCGCGCGCCGTCCGCAAGCAACACGCCCGAGCTTAAAGTAACTTTTTTAAGATTGAACGAATCTTCAAAAGTTAAGGCATATAAGGACAAAACCTGCGTTCTTCCCGTGGCAAAATAAACGCTTTCAAGCGATGTGGACTTACGTAAGCAGTCCTCTACCTTTGTAGTTCCGTCTTCTTTATCCACGCCTGCCGCAACAATGTTTACGCCGGAGGATATAACAAGGTTTTTAACGCTGCCGCTTTTGCCGAAAGAAGCGGAGAAATCGCTGCTGCCGAAATTGATATCGCCTATCATTTCGGTGAAGGGATATTTCCCCTCGAAGGAATCCATCACGCCGTCGTCGTTCACATCGTACCAGAGGGGCGAAGGCAAAATAACCGTGGAAGGCTTCGCATCATTGAACCATTTATTGTTAAATGCGGTGATGGAAGCCGTTCTGCCGTCGGCTTTGGCATATTTACTTGTGTTGTCTATGGTAAACATACCATCGTTTGAACCGTCCGGCTGTTTAACCTGCCAATAGACGCCGTCCGGGGTGTTGACGTCGCCTATGCCCAAATAATCGCCGAAAGCATTTTCCTGCACGTAATCCACGTGCAAGCCTTCAGCTATGCCGGATATGCCTGCGGGGACGTATTCGGGAATTTTTATGCGAATGACGTTGTGGGCGTTAAGATTTGTTTGGTTTAAATTTTTACCGGTGAAATTTAACCTTTTAAAATCTTCGGAAAAGCCGCTTATGAACGTATAAGTTTTTCCGTCGTCGCCCGATATCTGTTCGTATGCAAAATCGTCCGCTTCGGTTATCACAAAGTTTTCCGAAGTGTAGCTTGCCTCTACGCTATCGGCAAGACTGAATGTAGACTTTTTCCACTTCCCGGAAAGAGTTACGGCAATAACACTGCACAAACACACAGACAAGATAACGCTTAATACAGCAATTAAAAGTTTTCTTGTATGAGATTTCAATTTGTTACCCCCCCCCCGCGATTTTTAAATTGTGTGAAACAACGCGGATTTGCGGTTATAATCCAAATTTAATTTTACTATCAATTTTGACAGATGTCAACTATATGTGAAAATTAAATACATAAATCGACAGCCAAATTTGTTAACATTTCTTAACATTTGTGAACTGCAATAGTACGGGGCAAAATTACGCGGACGGTCGTTTTCGGCGTGAAACAAAACTAAAAAAATGATTTATCGCAATTTTTATACTATTAGTGCGCGATTATTGCAAAACAGACAAAAAAGCGGCGCGATAAAACAAAAAAATGCCGCAAAATCTGCGGCATAAAAAAATATCCGCCGCGGCTTTTGCGGCGGACGGAATATTAACCGATTTAAACTATTTTGAAATTTTAGCCACGCCGCAGGCGATAGCCGCCGCGGAAACAGCCTTTGCAACCGCAACGTGCGCGGATTTATCGTAGGCGTAAGGCAAGATATATTCTGGCGAAAGTTTATCTTCGGGCACGCAGGAAGCAATGCCCTCCGCCGCCGCGCGCATCATTTGCGGGGTTATAGTGGTGGCGCGCACGTCAAGCGCGCCGCGGAACAGCCCGGGGAACACAAGCACGTTGTTTATCTGATTGGGATATTCCGAACTGCCCGTTCCCACCACCGCCGCGCCTGCGGCAAGCGCCTCTGCGCGGGGAATTTCCGGCACGGGATTGGCGCAGGTGAAAACTATGGCTTTTTCCGCCATGGAAGCTACCATTTCGCGGGTGACGCAGTTTGCGACGGAAACGCCTATAAATACGTCCGCGCCCACCATTGCGTCGGCAAGTTTGCCCTTCAAATGCGCGCGGTTTGTAACTTTTGCAATTTTTTGCTGGGCGGGGTTTACGGTAAGGTCGCCCTCGCAGATAATGCCGCGGCTGGCGCACATAGTTACGTCCTCAACGCCCATTCCCAACAAAAATTCGGCAATGGCTATGCCCGCCGCGCCCGCGCCGTTTATAACTATTTTAAGGGTTTTTAAGGGTTTTTTAACTATTTTAAGCGCGTTTAAAAGCGCCGCGGCGGTAACTATCGCAGTGCCGTGCTGGTCGTCGTGAAATACGGGGATATCCAGCTCGGCTTTAAGCCTGCGCTCTATCTCGAAGCAACGGGGCGCGGAAATATCTTCAAGATTTATCCCGCCGAAACTGCCTGCAAGCAATTTGACGGTTTTTATAATTTCCTCCACGTCTTTGGAACGGATGCAGAGGGGAAAAGCGTCTACGTCGCCGTAAGCCTTGAAAAGCGCGCACTTGCCCTCCATTACGGGCATACCCGCTTCGGGTCCGATATCGCCCAAACCCAACACAGCCGTGCCGTCGGTTATTACGGGAACGGTGTTCCAACGGCGGGTAAGCGTAAAACTTTTTTCGGGGTCTGCGTGTATGGCGAGGCAAGGTTCCGCAACGCCGGGCGTGTAGGCAAGCGAAAGCTGTTCGCGCGTGTCTACGGGGACGCGCACCTTTGTTTCTATCTTGCCCTGCCATTCGGCGTGTTTTATAAGCGATTGTTCTCTGTAATTCATTAAAACTTACTTCCTTTGGTTGATAAATTTATTTTAGCATTTTACGCGCGCAATGTAAAGGAATTTGCGGTTTGCGGGCAAACCTTTTGCACGCAAACCGCAAAAACAATCCCCCTTGCGGAGGCAAGGGGGATTGAAAGTTATGTGGGTTTAATTAACCCGCAAAATTAAGTTTTATGAACGGTGAACGCAACGCGCCGTTTTCAACCGCGCTCCACGTTTCGCCCGTGAAGCCGAGACCGGTGAACGTTTCAGCCTTTACATTATCGATAATGTATGCCGTTACGCCGAAGTCGCTGTTGTGTTCGTCCATAAGCGCGATACAATCGTATACGCCCTGACTGCCGACAACATACGCGCCGACTATGCCGGAACCGTTCTTTACGCAGCTTGTAAGCACTTCGCCGCGATAGTTGAGAACTGCAAGGGATACGCAGTTGCGGATATCGATAATCGCCGTTTCCGTACTACCCTTCTGGTTGCCTAACATACCGCCCAACTTGTTGTTGCTGTTGTCAAGCGTTCTTACTTCGCCCTGATAATAGCAATGATCCATTTGAAGGAGGTATTCGCAGTTGGCGTTGTTGCCCGCGTCGTACAATGCGAACAGACCGCCTACGTCGCCCTTTGCGGTTACGTCGGATACTACGTAGCAATCTTTGAAGTAGATTTTGATAGCGCCGCTTGACAACCCGGAATTAGCCTGCGAGAAGCCTACAAGTCCGCCGACGCGCGCCGCCGTGTCGGAAGCGATATAATAACCATTTTCGTCGAAAGAAGTTGCCCCCAGAGGATTGGTAAGCGAAACCTTTTCGATATTGACAATGCCGTTTTCAATCGCGCCGATAAGTCCGCCCGTACGCTGGCCGCCCCTGATATTTACGTTAGTCATCTGGATATTGTAGAACGTGCCGCCCGTACCCGTACATATGGATACGAAACCTACTTTCTGTTCGGAGCAATTGATATTGAGTTTATCCACTTTAAGGTTCATTATCGTGCCGCCTTCAACCTTGCTGAACACGCCCTTGCTTGTGGTGGTGATATTGCTTATGGTGTGCCCGTTGCCGTTAAGCAGAGCTTTGAACGAGCCGCTTGCGTTTACGGTTTTGCCGCTGAAATCGATATCGCCGGTAAGCAGGTAGATGGTTGAAGCCGAAGTGTCGTCCGCGCTTTCGCTACCCTTTGCAACGTCCATAAATTCTTCGGCGGTGGTTATGTTCTGAACATAAATCTGAGCCTGATGAACGTGAGTTATATCGCCGTGGGTGTTAGCCAACGCAAAGCATACATAGTATGCGGAAGAGTTAGCCTGCGTGAAAGGAATATTTTCAAGGTAGCTGGCTTCATAATCATATCTTTGAACGCCTGCCGCTTCCTTAATGTTGGTTACGTTGATTGCGTCTGCCGCATCTTTATCTGCAACGGATACCGCATACAAAGCGCCCTTTGCTATGCCGGGGGTACCGGTAATTGCAAATCCGCCGCGGTTTACGGTAACGGATACGTCGTTGCCGAAATCGTTTTCGTCGGTGGTGCTGGCGGGATAAATGCTGTAAGACATCGTCCTCACGTTGGTGGGGTCGGCTTTAAGGGTTGCCGTGTGGGTGATTTTGAATACGCCCGCCGCGGAAGGGGTGAAGCCCTTAACTACGGAAAATGTTCTTGTAGCCGAAGGCGCAAACTGATATTCCGTTTCCAGATCGTACAAATCTTTATCAAGCACAAGCCCGTTATAGTTGGAAGCGTCATATACCACAACTTCGGGTTCGGTCATAACGGTGTGCTGGTCGATAATTATGCTTTCGCCGTCCTTTACGGTCTGTCCCTTGGAAGTTACTACGGTTACCTGCCCTACGCGGGGATCCGCCTTTATAACGGTTACGTTGAAATCAACGTCGCCCGTTACGGTGGAATTGTTTACGCTGATGTGCGCCGTAAGTTTTACGGTTTTATCCGCGTCCGCCTGACGGTGAACGATTATCGTCTTGTATACCGTCTGCGAGAACGAAATAATCTGATCGGTGCCTACTTCAAGCACGGTGGGATCTGCGGATTCCCACTCTATCGTGCAGTTTTCCATAAGGCAAGGCACGGGGAAGTTCTGATAAGTTGCGTCAAGGTCGGTAGCTATGGTAACAACCTTTTTAGCTACGTCAAGCACTGCCGCTTCCGCGTTGGCTATGTCGCCCGTGAACTTGTTATCCATCTTGAAGTGAGGATATGCTTCATAGTTGGTTTCGGAAAGGCGCGCGCCTATATTTTCCTCTCCTATCTGATTGTAAGTAAAATCAGATTTGATTTTAAGGATATTGCCCATATTTATCGAACCGTCGTCATTGCGGCAAGTTTGATGCACGGTGGTGTTAGCCTTACCGGAGAAAACATAACCTATGGATGCCGGTTCTGAAGCCCACGTAACGGGAAGCTGTTCAAATACGGCTTCGGGGGCGGGCGCGTCTACGTCGGAAGTGCCGGTGGTGATATTTATATATACGGGGTTGCCGCTGTTATCAACACGGTCTACATCGCCCTTGGTGTTGCAGTCTAACTTGCCGTCTATAAGGTGAGCTTTGTCTACATTGGACTTGGTGCCCGTGCCCAACAAGCTGTTCCTTACGGAAGCGCGGTACGCGTCTGCGGAAAGCCCCGTAACGCTTGAACTCTTCACAGAAAGGGTATCGATAATGTTGTTATAGCTGTAAAGCTGACGGGCAAGGTCTACGTTGCCGTGTCCGCTGTCCGTATCGGAACCGGTTGCAAGAATCTGCCCATAGTTTGCGGCGTTTTTATCGTTCTGTACGTCACGCCCGTTATCGTAGGAGGTTATACCTTCGATATGGATAACGCCGGGGTTGCTGTTGTCGGTTACGCCGTGCATTCTGTTGTGGAACGTAAGGCTGTTTACAACAACAACGTCGCCTACCATTGTAGAGCCGCCCAACTTGAAGCCGTTGCCGTCGCCGTCACGGGTGGTATACTTTTCGTCGCCGTAAGCGTCTTTATCGGTTTTCTGTTCGGCTTTTTCGGAATTGAATTTAGAGAATTTAGCGTTGAAAGTAGCTTGCGGTTCGGCAATAAAGCCGTTTTCAAACGCCACGCAGTTATAGAGGATAACCGCGCCTATGCTGCCCGATTCGGGTTTGGCGAACAAGTCCCAACCGTCGTCAGAGTTGCGGTATGCTATACAGCCGTCGAATACGTTGCCGTAACCAACCGTAAGTTTTGCCGCAAAGCCGTCGGCATTTTCACCGTAAGTTTCGTTATCATAGTTGTTGAACGAGGTGCAGTTTTTGATAAGGTTGTAATGAGGCCAATCCTTTACGTTGGTCTGCGCCTCTTCAAACCTTGCAAGCTGTAAGCCCGTATCGCGGTTATCATAGAACTGGCAATATTCAACTATGTTGTAACTGCCGTTTATAAGCATACCGTTATCGCCCGCGCCTGCAATGTCTATGCCGTACCAGCGGATATAGTCGCCTATAATCCTTACGCCGCGGTTAGAGCTGTCAAATTGCTGTTCGTAGAATTTTAACGTTGCGCTTTGTTCGGGCGGCTCCTCGCTTATTGTTTTGGTAGCCGCGTCCCAACAGGAAGCGTTTACAAAAGTGATATAAGCGTTATATGTGCCGTTACACAAGATATCGATCTTTTGGTCGGTATTGAAATCGCCCGTGGGAACGACAACTACGTCGCCGGGTTTAAGTTTACTGCCCTGCCCTACCAGATTTGTAAACTGGAAGGGCTTTGCGGGATTGTTTACCTCGCCGTCTACACCGGGGTCAACGTCTGCGGAAACATAGTATACGTCGCCCGTAACCGTCTGCGCGAAAGCCGCGGCGGGCATTTGGGGTATTGCCTTATTTACGCCGTTGTTTCTTACCGCCGCCGCAACGCCGAACGCGGTTGTTGCGGATAATGCGAGCGCGGCAATAGCCGAAATTAATTTTTTACTTTTATTTTTAACCATAATTCTTTATTACCTCCCCGCTTAATATTTTTTGATAATTACAGGGTACAACACCGATACGGAAGCCGCCGCGGGTGCGGTTTCTTCAACAGTAATTCCGTGTATACGCGCACCCCTATCGTGTGTAGTTGTGCCTGCCGTCAACGTATAAGTCCCCGCCGGCAAATTTTCAAACGTTATTGTAACTTTTGTCGTATTGGTTACGGTATAATAACCTGTTGTAGTTGCATCGGTTCCGCCTGTGGCTGTCATATAACTTCCGCTTGCGTCTTTAAGCGCAATGTCGGATTCATTACTACCAGCCTTAGTGCCGGTGGACGAGCAAACAATTGTTATTGTGCCGGGTTTGGAAAGGGTGAACTGCAACCTGTCGCCCTTGATTTCTATGCATTGAGCATCGTGTCTGTATTGAGAACTCTTACTTGTGCCTGCCGTCAAGAAAGTTATAAAGCCGTTTTTATCGCCTTCAAAGTCGCTGGCTTCAAGCTGTATTTTGTCGCCCAACGTATCGCCGGTGTAATAAGGGGCGCTATTGTTATTGGGGTTTTCGTTAGTGGACAACTTCTTTACGCGTTCCAAAATATTAGCTTCAAGTTCTGCCAAATCAAACGTGTTGGATGCGGCTTGTGCCGTACCGCCTACGCCCGTAGCTTCCGCACCGAACAGCCAAAGCCTACCTGCCTGCGGATCATCACTGCTGGTTTCATCATTATGTTTAAATGCATAATTGGTTGCATAAATTTTAAGGACATCGTTTGCTTTAAGCGAAATTTCAGGCAAATTATTTGCGTCTTGTCTCTTTGTGTACTTCGTGGTAGTAGTTGCAGCGTTACTGTTGATTTGATAAGTGAAAGTGTGTTGTCTGTCGCTGTTGAAACTGCTATTTGAGAATACCATATAAAGGCGCAAAGTAATATCCTGTTTGGCTGTAAAGATATATGCATCCGAATTAACGCCCGTCACACCGCCGTCGCTTGAACCGGCAGTATCGGACGCTGTTTGAATACCGCGTTTGAAAGTATGCGAAGAATTGTCCTGCAAAGTTACGGTTACAGCCTTACTTGTATTACCTACACCTTTAGTAGCATTTTTGCCTATGCTGTATTTAACGTTTGTTTCTGCGGTAACTTTAAACAGCACATTATCTTCAATAGCCGTTCCGCTACTGATTTCAGGTTCAGGATCTTGCGCCGTATCGCTAACAAGCCAACTTATCGCGGTTGCACCCGCATTTTCTTCTATCGTATACTCTATTGAAACCGTTTTGGTTGTTGTTTCGTCCTTAACATTTACAAACTTATAGGACGCTACGGTTGTTCTTGTACCTACATTCTTGGTGTCAACATCGGGATCGTAAGTTACGTTTTCGGTTACGTCCTGCGTTTTGCCGCTTGTGAAGGTTGCGGTGAATATCCACGTAGCCTTCATTGTGTTAGCGCCTGCGGATTGAGTTTTTACAGCTTCCGCGGCAAGCGTGAGGGAATCAAGATTATCCACAACATAGAAGTTGCGCATACCCTTACGCATGTAGCCATCGTTTCTGTCGGAAGGCTTTTCAACAACTATCTGATAGATGCCCTCGGCAAGTCCGCTTACAACGTTTTCGGTTGCGGTTTTTTCGGTCAAGCCCTGATATACCTTGATGGAATCGGGTGTTACAACGCCGCCCTCGGTGCCGTCCTCATTTATCTCCTTAACAGTTATCTTTGTTAAATCGACAGAAGCCGTGGTTT
Source organism: uncultured Clostridia bacterium (assembly GCA_947627575.1). Classification (GTDB taxonomy): domain Bacteria; phylum Bacillota; class Clostridia; order Christensenellales; family Borkfalkiaceae; genus Coproplasma. The sequence goes on along the minus strand of CANQWN010000001.1, from coordinate 96,830 downwards.
CGCCGTCAAGTACTACCGTATCGGAATAACCGTCAGCAAAACTGATAACCAAACCGTCGTATAAAACTTTATCTTCGACAGTTACTGTGTATGTGCCGTTTTTGATTACGCTGTTTTCCTCGTAAGTAACCCCTATCTGGTATTCACCCACTGCATCCTTGTTATAGGCGGAAGAATCTATCGTGGCGGAGGACGTAACGTCTTTTTCGGTTTCGTCAGACATTACCGCCGTTACCACCAAGCCTTCCGAGGTGAACTCTTCACCCAAATCGTATAAGGTTTTTGCCGCGCTTGAATCTATTCTCAAATTGGCGAGATAGACGGAATTAGTAGCGGGCTTTTTGTCTTCTTCCTTGCAACCTTTACAGGCGACGCCGAAAGGTATTATACATACCATAACGGCGGCAAGGAGGGAAAACAGTACGCGTTTGAAATTTTTCATTTTACCCTCCATGGTTATTTTCGTCTAATTTGCGGAAAAGTATTTGCAATTACGTGTTTATAGGTGGCGGAACGCAGTTCCGCCACCTTTTATTTGCAGTTTCGGCAAATAAAATTCCGTTATTCGACACATAGATTTTATCACTTTAAATATTCGTTGTCAAGACTATTTTGAGATTAAATAACCTAATTTGTTTTTCTATCTCAAAAATAATAAAAATTTTTGTTTGGGGAGAGCAAAAATAGAGAGTTCACAAAAATGTAAACGTCTTTGCGGACGTTTACATTTTTCGTGAGTTAAGGACTACTCGTCCTCTGACTGCGATATTTAAGGGCGCACGAATATATAATCGCAGTCATTCACCTCGCTCAGGCGAAAGGGTTCGCAAATTGGGTTGCGCGGCGCAAAAGCGTGGTTTTGCTTGCGCCGTGAATTATTTGGGAAGTTCACAAAAATCTCGGGCGGTTGCGCGCCCTGCGCCCGAGCATAGCGACGGTTTGCGCACCTTATTATAAAAATATCTTATAATAAGGCGCAAATTTTTCGTGATTTAAGGACTACTTTCTCACGCGGCGTAAGGGCAACGCCGTGTTCGGGCACCGTTCGCGCGGGAATTAGGTGCTCACTCATCTCGCGCGGCAAAACAGCGCACTGTGCTGTTTTGAGAAGTCCGCGCTCGTCCTTCTTCGCCATATTTAGGGGCGCAGAATGTTTGGCGGGGATTGCAAATTGCAAAAAATGCCGCGACGGGAAGCCTGCAAAGGCTTGCCGTCGCGGCGGGCTGACATTATATATATTATATGGTATAAACTAAACAATATATAAGCGCGGGCGCGCGAAAGAAAAATTAAGGCGCGGCGGGCGAAATTTCAGCGGGGAAATTTTTCGGCGTAGGCTTTTATGCAATCGGCAATAACAAGCCGTGCCTCCTCTACCCCGCCTATGCGCTTTACCGCGGTGTGCTTATTTTCAAGGGTTTTGTACACTTCAAAAAAGTGCGACATTTCCTCGAAAACGTGGGAAGGCAAGTCTTTAAGGCTTTTGCAGGAACGGTATGTGGGGTCGCCTACGGCTACGGCGATAATCTTTTCGTCGGATTTGCCGCCGTCGTCCATTTTTATCACGCCTATCGGCGAGCAGGAAACAAGCGTCATAGGCAGAACGGGTTCTGCGGAAAGGACAAGCACGTCCAGCGGGTCGCCGTCGGCGGCGTACGTTAAGGGGATAAAGCCGTAATTTGCGGGATAGACCGTAGAAGTGTACAGTATCCTGTCGAGGCGGAGCAGACCCGTACGCTTATCCAGCTCGTACTTGGTTTTACTGCCCTTGGGTATTTCGATAAGCGCGTCGAAAAGGCGCGGGGTGACAAGATCGGGAGGTATTTCGTGCCAAACGTTCATTTTTTATCCTTTGCTTTATTAAGATTTACGCGGTTGCACCGTAATGCAACCGCGTAAATCCGCCTGTGCCGTGGTATGAAAAAGTATTAACCCGCTTCTCGCAGGTGGGTACGCCGAAGCGAAACATCAGACTTTCCGACCAAACAGACCTTGCCTATTTCCGCAAACGAAACGTTCCCTGAAAATTTTTGTGGATTACGAATTTCCCATACCACGAACACCGCAGAAATTTTGTATATACATTATAGCACCGTTTGGGCGATAATGCAAGAGGTAATTAAAGGTTAGTTTGGAATTTTATTTTATTGTGGGGGTTTATTACTTGATTTTTAAGGTAAAAAGCCGTAAAATTATTAAAAAACGTTGCGAGGCTTTTATTTATGCAGGAAATTGACGGCAATATCGTTTGCACTTCTTTGCCTTATAGCGAATTTAAACGGCACGAAGGCGAAGTTGCCACGGTTAAAGGGTTTATCCATAACATAAGGGAAATGTCTGATTTTGCGTTCATTCTTTTAAGAACGGCAAGGGAACTTATACAGTGCGTATATTCGCCCGAATTTTCAGATTTCAGGTTAAGCGATAAGGTGGTTGAACAAGCCGCCGCAAAAGTTACGGGGAAAATAGTTAAAAGCGAAACGCGCGACGGAAGCGAAAGATTTGAGTTGCAGATTCACAATATCGAAATAATCTCCTCCCCCGCCGCCATTCCGCCCGTGGTTATTTCCAAAAAACAGGTAAACTGCGATTTGGCTGTGAACCTTGACAACAGACCCGTTACGTTGAGAAACCCCAAAGAAAGGGCTGTTTTTAAGTTGCAGGAAGGGATTCAGCGCGGATTCAGGGAATATTTGCAGGGCGAAGGGTTTACCGAAATTCACACGCCTAAAATAAATTTTGCGGGGGCGGAAGGCGGAACAAACGTGTTTAAGCTGGATTACTTCGGCAAAACGGTGTTCCTTGCGCAAAGCCCGCAGCTTTACAAGCAGGCGCTTGTGCCCGTATACGAAAGAGTGTTTGAAATTGCGCCCGTTTTCCGCGCGGAACACCACGATACTTGCAGGCACCTGAACGAATATATTTCAATGGACTTTGAAATGGGGTTCATCGATAGCTTTACGGATATTATGAACACCGAAACGGGCGTGTTGAAATATATAATGAACCTGCTTAAAACGGAATATGCGGCGGAAGTTGAAATGCTTAAAGCGGATATACCGGAAATTACCTCTATACCCTGCATAAGGTTTAAAGACGCAAAGGAAATGTGCGTTAAAAAACTGAAAAACATAACGGATATGAAGGATTTTGAACCCGAGGAAGAGGCGTTTTTGGGCAAGTGGGCAAAACAGCAATTTAATTCCGATTTTCTGTTCGTAACCCATTACTTATCCAAAAAGAGACCTTTTTACACTATGGACGACCCGGAGGACCCCGAAGTTACGCTGTCGTTCGACCTGCTGTTCAGGGGGATAGAAATAACTTCCGGCGGGCAGAGAATACACGATTACAATATGCAGGTTGAAAAGATGAAAAGGCTGGGAATGAACCCGGAAGAATTTGAAACCTACCTTATGCTTCACAAATACGGCGCGCCGCCTCACGGCGGTTTGGGGTTGGGGCTTGAAAGGCTTACCATGCACCTGCTGGGCTTTAAAAATATACGAAACGCGGCTATGTTCCCGAGAGATATAAACAGGGTTACGCCCTAACCTCAAAAATTTATTGTATGAAAACGCGGCTGAACGTTTACAAACGTTCAGCCGCGTTTATTTTGCCCTTTGGCAACTTCGTCAGCGAATGAAATTGGTGCGGATTTTGGGCACGCCTTCGGGACGTTCAAGCGGGGTGCCCTTTGCGCTTTCAAGCAATTTCAACAGCCACGCCATATTGTTGGCAAGCGCGTGCATAATGTTAAGCCCCTCTTCGTCCTTCAACACCTCTTCGGGGGTGTTGCCGTGAACCATATTCCAATAGCACGAGGGAACCTGAATCATATTGTTTATGCCTATGTACTTGTTAAGCACGTCGTAAGAAGCGGTTGTGCCGGCGCGGCGGGCGGAAACTATGCACGCCGCGGGTTTATATCTGAAATGCGCGCCCGCGCTGTAAAACAACCTATCCATTACCGCTATCGTTGCGCCGTTGGGCGAGGCGTAATGAACGGGCGCGCCGAAAACGTAGCCGTCCGCGGTTTTGGCTTTTTCGGCTATGGCGTTAAGCGGGTCGTCGTCGAAAACGCACTTGCCGCGCACATTGCAACCGCCGCAACCTATACAACCGCGCACCGCGCCGTTGCCGAGCCATACTATTTCACTGTCCACGCCCTGAGCTTTAAGCCATTTGGATATTTCCGCAAGCGCGGTATAAGTGCAACCCTTTTCGTGCGGGCTGCCGTTTAAAAGCAAAACTTTCATACTTCACCTCAAATTTTATTTATTGCCTCTAAAATCAGGGGCATATATTTTTGCGTATATCCGGCGGCGTTGGGATGTGTGGCGTCTCCCCTGCCCCATCCGTACGTATCGCCCGTGTACATATCGCGCTGTTCGGGTACGAAAGTATCCATATCGCTGTCCGTATATATATCTGCGACGGCAACGCCCCACTTTTTGCAGATTTCAACGGCGCGTTCGCCGTAAATTTTCTGCAACTGCGCGTCACGCCTGCCCATCTTGTGCGGACGGACGAAAAGCAGTTTCGCCCCGACGAAATATTTGCGGAAAGCGGCGATAACTTCCTCCAAACAGCGGGAAAATTGCGTATTTTCCTTCTTCACGGCAAAAATATCGAACCCGTCGAAACCTTCGGTCATCTCGCCCAAAGGCACGTCGGGAACAGAACTGCCGCCGCTTAAATTGCAATCGTTGGTAAACCCGTCGAAAATTATAAGCTGTGCCGTGCAATTTTCGTTTATCGCCTTTTTCACCTGTTCCACGACCCAGCTTTTGCCCTCGCGGTAGCCTACGCGCGCGCCGCCTATGCAGTACTTTACGCACTCCGCGCCCGTCGCTTCGGCAACATATTCCGCAACGCCGCGCCCGCCGTTGCCCGAACCGTACATTATGCTGTCGCCGAAAACAGCAACTTTTTTGCCTTTAAGATTTTTCATATGCACCCCTATGCCCGCGCCGCTTTTTCAACATTTTTTTGCGCGGATTTGCGCGATTTTGCGCCCCCGCCGACGTACCGCAATAAATCTGTGCGGCGGTGCGCCGTGCAAAAAGAAAGGTCCGACTAAATAAATTTAACCGAACCGCTCTTCCTATTAAGTTACAGCTTTTCTGCCGTTCAAATAGTCCTCTTGATTGAGTTCCTATAAGTTATCACAAAAAAAGTTAGTTGTCAACAGTTTTTTGCTAATTTTTTTAATTTTTGTGCAAACTGCACAGGCGGTCAGCCTTTAAATAGATATCTGTGGCAGTTTTCGCACTCGATAATATCGCCGCGGGCAAGCGCTTCCTTACCGGCGATGGAAAGGCTCATTCCGCATTTGGAACACCTGTCCTGCAAGGCGGCGCAAATGACGGGGAAAATGCGTTCGCTTCTCTTCGTCTGATAGCCGTTCATCGCCTTTTCGCTTATGTCCGCGGAAAGTTTTTCCAACTCTTCCCTGACGGCTTCAGCCTCTTTCTGGCGTTTTGCCCTGTATTCCTGATAGGCGTTTTTATATTCTTCGTACTGTTTTTGGATGCTTATGGTCTTCTTTTTGAAAGCCTGAAATTCCTCGTCGGCGTCCTTTGCGGATTTTGTAAGGTTGTTAAGCTCGCTTTTTATCTTTTTCAGTTTTTCGGTAAGCTGGGAAAGATTCTTTTTATAGAAAGAGATATCGCCGCCGTCCTCAACCAACTCGTCGATATTTTCAAAATCGGTAAGCGTTTCGGCTATATCCTGCTGTTCCGCCACAAGTTTTTCAAGCAGTTTTGCAAGTTCGAGGGCGCGCGCGTCCATTGCGTCCAATTTTTCGGGCGCAGCCTTTAAAAATGCGCGGGCTTTCATATAGTTTTTGCGCTGTTCCGAATTGTTTACTTCGTTTTCGATGCGAAGTATTTTTTCATCCTCTTCCTGATACTTCAAAAGCAATTGTATTTGATTTTGCGACATATTTTCTCCTTTTGTCACATCAGCGACTCGTCGGTATAATAATGCGACGGCACCGACAGACTTGCCGATAATTTTGAATATATTTTTTGAAAACCGAAATTTTCCGCCGAATAATGCGTAAGCTGCAAAACGCAGATTTTACGGGCGACAAGTTCGGCTATCCTGTTATGTTTCAAATCGGACGAAACAAATACGTCCGCGCCGTTTTCAACGGCAAATGCAAGCGATTGTTCATCGCAACCCGCGCCGCAGAACGAAGCCACGCGGCGGACGGTGCGGTCCTCGCCGTAACAGATTATCCTGCGGGTTGAAAAAGTGTTGCCTACCGCCGCAACGTAATCCGAAAACGCCGTGGGGTGAATATTGAAAACCCTGCCGTATGCGCCGCAGGAAAGGTTGTGCATTGTTTTGCCCTCCTCCCCGCCTAACCCGCGCATAAGGTAGTAATCTATGCCGAACGGAGCCGCGTCGTAATTGAGATGCATGGACACAACGCTTATACCGCGCTTTATACATTCGCATATGGCTCTGTTTAAAGGCGCGCGGAAATCTATATTCTTCAAACCCGTATAAATTGCGGGATGGTGCGTAACTATCAGGTTGTAACCCAATTCGGTTGCGCGTTCCACCGCTTCCGCGCTTAAATCCAAAGTGAAAAGCGCGCCCGTAATTTCGCCGCCGCAATCGATAAGTACGCCGCTGTTGTCGTATGCGCCGAACTTTTCGCAGTACTCGCGGGATAGCGCAAGGGGCGCAACCTGTTCCAATTCGGCAAACAATTCATTTAATTTCACCTTTCAGTACCCCCTCGATAAAGTTGTATTCTTCCTGTACCGCCGCGCGCGAAGCCGCGGATAGCCCGCGCGAGAGATATTCGCGTTTTTTTGCGAGCTGTATTTTAAGATATTCGCGCAAAAGCGGATTTTCAAGGCTGTGTTTGCCGTAACGAAGCTGCGCTTCCGTATAGGCGCAACCGACGGCGTCGGGGTTGTATTCCCCGCAGATTACAAAATAATAATTTTTTCCGTCGCAGAACAAATCGTCCTGCGTAAGCAGACAACCGTTTTCAAGCAGATACCCGCGCAACCTGCGCGCGTTTTTCATGGGTTGCAGGGTGAAAGCGCGGGGGATATAAGCATTTTTCAGTATGCGTATTATCTCTTCTCCGCCCATACCGGCTATAAGCACGCCGTCGGCGGAAACTTTTTCAAGCCCGTCGCAACAGACGGAACGGACTTTACCCTCTTCTATGTAATTTTTAAGCAGTTTTTCCGCTTTTTGCAGGCTTTTTTCGCTTATGTCGGAAATTATCGCGCTTTCGCAAAGCCCGTTTTTTACGGCGTAGCGGGCGCAATAACCGTGGTCGCACCCCACGTCCGCAAATACACGGCAACGGGGCAAATAGCCGCAAAGCAATTCTACGCGGCGCATCAGGTATCGAGGAAATCTTTAAGATGCTTTGAACGCGACGGGTGGCGCAACTTCCTTAAAGCCTTTGCCTCTATTTGCCTTATTCTTTCGCGGGTGACGTTGAATTCCTTGCCCACTTCTTCCAGAGTGCGGGGTCTGCCGTCGTCCACGCCGTACCTCAAACGCAAAACTTTTTCTTCACGGGGGGTAAGGCTATTCAAAACGTTTAAAAGCGTTTCCTTCAACATCGTGGTAGACACGCTTTCCGAAGGGGTTTCGGTTTTATCGTCCTCTATGAAATCGCCGAGATGGCTGTCCTCTTCCTCGCCTATAGGCGTTTCGAGAGAGACGGGATCCTGCGCTATTTTCTGTATTTCGTGAACGCGCTCTACGCTGATGTTCATCTCTTTGGCTATCTCTTCGGGCGTGGGTTCCCTGCCGTACTTCTGCAAAAGAATACGCGAAACGCGCGTAAGTTTGTTTATGGTTTCCACCATATGCACGGGGATACGGATGGTGCGCGCCTGATCCGCTATGGCGCGGGTTATCGCCTGCCTTATCCACCACGTTGCGTACGTGGAAAATTTAAAGCCCTTTTGATAATCGAATTTTTCGACGGCTTTCATAAGCCCGAGATTGCCTTCCTGAATGAGATCGAGGAAAAGCATACCGCGCCCCACGTACCTTTTGGCTATCGAAACGACAAGGCGCAAGTTGGCTTCCGAAAGTTTTTTCTTCGCCGCCTCGTCGCCCTCCTGCATCCTTCTGGCAAGTTCTATCTCGTCGTCCGGAGAAAGCAACGGCACCCTGCCTATGTCCTTTAGATACATCTTAACGGGGTCGTCAAGTCCTATATCGGAAAGCGCCTGTTCGTAAAGTTCCTTGTCGCGTTCCGCCTCGTCGATAATCTGGATGCCCGCTTCCGCTATGGATTTGTATACGAAGTCCATTTGGGTGGGCGTGGTTTCGTATTTTTCCATTATATCGCAGAGGCTGTTGGTGGTTATGGAACCTTTCGCGCCGTAACTGTCTATAATCTGTTTTAAAATTTCGTTAAGTTTTTGTTCAGATAAACTCATAGCTTTTCACCGATTTTGATTTTTTCTTTAAGTTTTAAAAGTTGTTGTAATTTTACCGTAAGCGCTTTACGCGTGTTTAAATCGTTTTCCGCGGTTATAAGCGCTTTTACGGAATTTATTTTTTCGTCCACTTCGTTTACTTTAAGCGCAAGCACGCAGTCGTTGAAATATTTTTCCGCAACCGCGCCGTCCAAAGCGTTGCCGTCGCTGTAATCGAGTATGCGGGTAAGTTCCTCATACTCGGGAGTTCGCTCTTCAAAGAAATCGAAAAGTTCAGACGGTTGAATTTTTTCGCAAAGCAGTTTTTTCGACTTGACGTACTTTGCGATTATCGTATGCACGTCGTGCGCAAAACTCAATTCGTCAATGGATACTCCCGCGGCAATTTTGCTATCGAACAGATAGGCGGCTATCACGAAGCGCGACGCTTTTACTATTGCCGATACGCCGTCCCCCGCGCGGGCGGGTGGTTTTTCCGATACCTTTTTCTGCGGCGACGGCGAAGAATCGAGGTCGCGGGAAAGCGATTCGTAGGTGATGCCCGTCTTTTCACGCAGTTGTTTAAGCAGGTCTTCCTTTTCAGCCGCGGAATCCGCCGTTTTGATTACCTTTATCGCCTCGGAAACATATTTGCGCTTATCTTCCGTCCTCGACAAATCGAAGCCCTTTTGCAGGGTAGACAGCTTGTAATCGATAAGCGGCATAGCCGCGTCGAGACACGCCTGATACCCTTCCGCGCCGCGTTGTTTTATAACGTCGTCGGGATCGAGCCCTTCCGGCAGGGGAACTACTTTGACGTTTATCCCCTCGTCTTTGAGAAGTTCCAACCCGCGCATATTCGCCTTTTGCCCGGCGGCGTCGCCGTCATAACTTATCAGCACGGTATCCGTATAGCGTTTTATAAGCCTTACCTGATCCTGCGTGAGGGATGTGCCCATACTTGCCACAACGTTTTTAAACCCGGCGGAATACAGGGATATCACATCCATATACCCCTCTACCATTATAACTTCTTTTATGGTCTGCGTTTTGCGCAGTTTTTTAAGAAGATTTATATTGTACAGAGTTTTGCTTTTGTTGAAAATAAGCGTCTCTTTGGTATTTTTGTATTTTGCGAAGTCGGTTTTTTTAAGCGCCCTGCCGCCGAAAGCCACAACCTCGTCCATGGCGTTTATCACGGGATAAATCAGCCTGCCGCCCTGCGCGTCGGTAAGTCTGCCGTCCACTTCGTTTACGGCTCCGCTGTCCACAATATCCTGTTTGGAATAGCCCTTGGAAAGCAGAAATTGCGGCAAGTCGGTATAATTTAAACTTGCGCCCAAACCGAACGTGCGCACTATATTTGAAGGAATACGTCTTTTTAATATATATTCTATATGCTCGTCCGCATTGCCGGAATTGAGATTATCCAGATAAAAATGCGCGCAATCGTTCATTATTTTAAGCAAAACGTCGCGCTTGCGTTTGGTTTCCACCGTCTGCCTGCTATCGTACGCAGACTGCGGCATTGCAAGCCCGGCTTTATCCGCAAGCAATTTTACGGCGTCCATAAAGTCGATATTTTCAAGTTCGCGCACAAGTTTGATTACATCGCCCGATTCCCCGCAGCCGAAGCAGTGATAAAACTGGTCGGGTTCGTTTACTGAAAAGGACGGGGTTTTTTCATGGTGAAAGGGACAGCAAGCCCAATAGCCGGAACCGCGCTTTTCAAGCGTCATATACCAGCCCGCGACGTCCACGATATTAAGTTTTTCCTTTAACGTCACCAAAAATTCTTGAAGAGGTGTTGCCATATCACTTTATCTCGTCCGTAAACGCCCAACCTTTTGGAACAAAAATGCAATTGAAAGTATATAATGCGTATCTGTCCGTCATGGAAGAAATATAATCGCAGACAACTTGTTCCGCGGAATATTTTTCAAGCAGATCCCTGTATGTGGCGGGCAGCTTGTCCGTGTTTTCGGTAAAATAATCGAACATCGCCGATATCATGCGCTCCGCCTTTTGCTCTTCGCCACGGGCGGAATCGGTGAAATATACCCTGTCAAACATAAAGTTGCGCAAGTCTTCGCTTGCTTTTTCCACTTCTTCGTCCATTTCCACAACGTTTTTGCCGTTACTGCGCGAATATATCGAAGAAATAGCGGTATTTATCCTTTCGCGCGAGGTATTGCCCAGCACGTCCGAAATGCTTTTTGGGACGTCCCCCGGGGTGAGAATTCCGGCGCGTATGGCGTCGTCAAGGTCATGATTTATGTACGCTATCCTGTCGGCAAGCGAAACGCATTTGCCTTCCAATGTGCAAGCTACGCCGCTCTTTTTATGGTTTAATATACCGTCGCGAACCTCGTAAGTAAGGTTAAGCCCCTTGCCGTCCTTTTCAAGCACTTCCACTACCCGCACGGATTGTTCGTTGTGCCTGAACCCCGTAGGGGAAAGTTTGTTCAATATCCTTTCGCCGCTGTGCCCGAACGGGGTATGCCCTAAATCGTGCCCCAAAGCTATGGCTTCGGTCAAATCCTCGTTCAACGCCAAAACACGGGCGACGCTTCTTGCAATCTGCGCCACGTCCAGAGTATGCGTAAGGCGGGTTATATAATGGTCGCCCTCCGGCGAAAAAAATACCTGCGTTTTGTTTTTAAGTCTTCTGAACGCCTTGCAATAGATTATCCTGTCCCTGTCGCGCTGATATTCCGTACGCATAACGCAGGTCTGTTCTTCACGGTCGCGCCCGCGGGTATTTTCGGAAAACGCGGCATACGGCGAAAAGAACTGCTTTTCCATTTCAAACGTGCGTTTATACAAAGGTGGAATTTTATCCATCGGCTATCCCCTTGACTTATGACTGTAACCCAAAATATCGATATATGTTGCGATATTTCACTTTTTATGCGCTAAAATAAAAAAATTTTCCGTATCAATTTCCGAAACTCATACATTAATACGAAAAATTTTCCGTTTATCCTTTTTTTTGTAAAAAATTACCGTTACTTGCCGAAACCGCCGCCGACGGAAAGTATTTCGCCCGTAACGTATTCCGCCTCCGCGAGATACATACACGCCTTGCCCACGTCCTCCGGCTTACCCAACCTGCCTATGGGAATGGATTCCACTATATCCACCATTTCGGCTTCCGTAAAGTGCGCGTTCATATCGGTATCTATCACGCCGGGCGAAACGCAGTTTACGCGCACGTTTGAAGGCGCCAATTCCTTTGCAAGCGCCTTTGTAAAAGCAATCACCGCCCCCTTCGACGCGGAATAGGCGGTTTCGCAACTTGCGCCCACTTCGCCCCAAATGGAAGATACGTTGATTATACAACCCTTTCCGCAGGAAATCATATTGTCGCATACCGCCCTGCAACAGTTGTACACGCCCTTTACGTTGACGTCGAAAATTCTGTTCCAATCCGCGGAGGACGTTTCCTGCAAAACTTTTATAAGCGAAATGCCCGCGTTGTTTACAAGCACGTCAAGATTTTCGTAAATAGTGAAAAATTCCTTGAACATTTCGCGCACTTTGATTTCGTCGGAAACGTCGGCGCGCATTAAGACGGGCCAATATCCCAACATATTGAATTCTTCCTGCGTGGCAACGGCGGTACGTTCGTCGTTGCGGTAATTAAGCACAACTTCATACCCGTTGCGCAAAAATTCGAGGGCGATCGCCTTGCCTATGCCCTTTGTTCCGCCCGTTATAAGCGCAGTTTTCATTTTACCCTCTCCATTATAACTTCGGCTGTCCGTTCGGGAGCGATTACGTCCGTATCCACAATCAAATGCGCGGAACGCGAATAAATTTCGGCGCGCTCGGCGTAAAGTTCTTTCAGCCGTCCCTCCGCATCGCCTTTCAAAAGCGGCCTTGAATTGTCGCCGCGCAGTCTTTCAAGCAACGTTTCTACGGTTGCGCGCAAATAAATTATTTTGCAGTTTTTGGCAAGCATCATTCTGTTTTGTTCGCGCAAAATACAGCCGCCGCCCGTGGATATAACCCTGCCGTCTCCGCCGCACGCCTCCTTTACGGCGCGCGTTTCAAGCCCGCGGAAGTATTCTTCCCCGTATTTTTCAAATATATCGGCTATTTTGCCGTATTTTTTTTCGACTATGGCGTCCGTATCGGTAACTTCAAACCCGTACTTTTCGCCCAAAATGCGCGAAACGGTGGTTTTGCCGCTGCCCGGCATACCTATAAGCGCAAGATTCATAATTTAAAACTTTCCGCGGCAAGGATATAGCTGTTTTTGCCGAAGCCGCATATCACGCCTTTGCACACTTCCGAAATAACCGAAGTATGCCTGAATTGTTCGCGCGAATGGACGTTTGACATATGAACTTCTACAACGGGCGTGGCAACGGAAGCGATTGCGTCGCGAATGGCGTAACTGTAATGCGTATATGCGCCCGCGTTGAGAATTATCCCGTCGCACTTTGCCGTCTGTATAGCCGTGCAAATTTCCCCCTCGCAATTGCTTTGGAAAAATCCGCACTCGTCGTCCTTGAAATGCGCCTTTATTTGCGCGTTGATTTCGTCGAGAGTTTGCTCCCCGTATACACCTTTTTCGCGTATTCCCGTCAGATTGAGGTTGACGCCGTTGATAAATAAAAATTTCATAAATCGTTTCCACCCGAATATTTTTCAAAAAGTTTTTTTGCGACGCTTGCGCTTGCAGACTTGCCGAGAAAGATTCTCTGCGCGTAATACGCCTGATAAAAAAGCATTGCGCTTCCGTTTACAATTTTTTTACCCAACCCTTCCGCTATTTCGAGAAATTTGCTTTTTGCGGGTTGATAGATAAGATCCACCGCGGCTTTACATTTGGACAGCACGCTTTCACCGACGGGCGAAACACCCGTTGTTTTATGCATTCCCACGCCCGTAGCGTTTATTATTATGCCGTATTCGCCCTGTTCGGGACTTTCCGCACAGCCTAACCCGAGTTCTGCCGCCGCCCTTTCAGCCGCCGCGGAATTGCAGTCGTAAAAGCTGACGCTTGAACAACCCATTGCGGACAGAGTGAGCGCAACGCTTCTTCCGGCGCCGCCCGCGCCCAACACAAGCGCGGCTTCTCCGCAGGTTTTTACGCCGTTGCTTTCAAGCATAAGCGCAAAGCCCTTACCGTCGGTGTTGTACCCGGACTTGTCGCCGCAACGCACCGTGTTCACCGCGCCGAAAGTTTTTGCGTCGCCGTAAACGCGGGAAAGATGGGGAATTATTTTAAGTTTGTAAGGTATAGTAACGTTTATCCCGTCGAAAGTTTCGAGAATTTCATCTATCCTGTCTTCAAACTGTTCTTCGGGAATAGAAACGGCGGAATAATCGATGAAATTGCCCGTATTTTCCGCAATAAACGTCTGCATTGCGGGGCTTAAAGATTGCGAAACGTCCTTACCTATCACCGCAAGTTTTAATTTTTTCATTTATCGCCCCTTATCCAATCCCTACACTGCACGATCAGACGTTTATATTCATTGAATTCCAGCTTCATTTCCGTAAACTTCCCCACTTCCGTGGGCACTATAATGGAAACGAGACCTTCCGTATTCTTTTTATCGTGCTTTGCCTTTTCCACTGCTTTTTCTATGTCTTCGTATGCGGGGATATGTTTTACCACCTGATTTATCAGCGCGGCAATCTTGTTGCTGTATTCCCCCTTGCACACACCCTTTATGGTGGCGATATACAATTCGTAATACATACCTATAAGCACAAATTCGCCGTGGGTTTTACGTGCGTACGTAAGCTCGAAGGCGTGCCCCGTGGTGTGCCCCATATTAAGCGATTTGCGCAAGCCCGTCCTTTCAAATTCGTCTTCCCTGACGACGCTCGCCTTATGTTCCACGCACAGAGGAATTATATTGTCGATAAACGCCTTGTCGGGTTTGGCTATTTTATCGAAATTTTCATATAAAAAGTTATAAATATTTTCGTCCAGAGCGCCGTATTTTACTATTTCACCCAAACCGCACCTTATTTCGCGGTAAGGGATAGTAAGCAAAAAGTCGGGATCGATTATCACTTCTTCTGCGGGATAAAACGTGCCCACTACATTTTTTACGCCGTCCAGATCGATAGCGGTTTTGCCGCCCACCGAACTATCTACCATTGCAAGCAAGGACGTGGGCATCTGGACAAAGTGTATGCCGCGCATATAGATGGACGCAACAAGCCCCGCTATATCGCCTACCACGCCGCCGCCTATCGCAAGTACGCAACCGTCTCTCCCAATGCCGCTTTTTATCATATCCCTTATGATTTCGATTACATATCGGAAAGTTTTGGCGGTTTCTCCTGCGGGAAGTATGTGAATGGGAACAAAGTCGCCGAAAACTTCCCACATCGTATACCTGTAAAAGGCGAATACGTTGCCGTCGGTAATTATATAAAGCTGCCTGTCTTTCAAAAGCGGAGCACGCTCGTCAAAGGCGTCTGTACCGCAATACACAGTACTGCTTGAATATTTGGTATTTATTTCTATTTTTTTCATATTCATAGTTAATCGGGCAGCCCTCCGTATCTTTCGATCGCTTCTTTCATATTGTCGCCGCCAAGCCTTTCGGAAACGCTTTCCGCAAGGGCAAAAGCAACGGCGCTTTCCAATATTATTTCAGCCGCGCACACAGCGGCTACGTCGCTTCTTTCCGCCGCAGCCGTTTCGGGTTTATGTGTAACGTAATCCACGGTATGAAGCCCCTTCATAAGCGTGGGAATGGGCTTCATTGCGGCGCGCAAAACAATTTCTTCCCCGTTGGACATTCCGCCCTCTATTCCGCCGGCATTGTTGCTGCTATGGCGGAACGCGCCGTCGTAATAAATTTCGTCGTGAACTTTACTGCCTGCGCTGTCCGCCGCGGCAAAACCCATACCCACTTCAACGCCCTTTATCGCCTGCACCCCCATCATTGCGGCGCATAGGCGGGCGTCGAGTTTTTCGCCGTACGTCATACAACTGCCGAAGCCGCTTTTAAGCCCTTTTACGCGTATTTCTATAAGTCCGCCTGCGGTATCGCCCTCCGCTTTAAGCCCGTCTATTTTAAGCATCGCCTGTTTTTCGATATCGGGATCCAACATAAACAGCGGATTGTTTTTTGCCTCCGAAAGGCGTTCAAAGGCATATATGTGGGGGTCTTTTATTCCGCACACGCCCTTTACGTATCCGCTTACCTGCACGCCGAATGAACGCAGATATTGCTTTGCAACCGTTCCCGCCACAACGCGGGCAACCGTTTCGCGCGCGCTTGCACGTTCCAAAATATTGCGGGCGTCGGTCTGTCCGAATTTTTTAAGCCCCGTAAGGTCGGCGTGTCCGGGGCGCACGCGCGTAAGCGTTTTAAGCGTAACGTCGCATCCATCCGGCGCCATGCAATCTTTCCAGTTTTCATAGTCCGCATTGTAAACGCAGAATGCCAGCGGACTGCCCAAAGTAAGCCTGTTGCGCACGCCGCTTAAAATTTCCGCTTTGTCGCGCTCTATCTTCTGCCTTGCGCCTCTGCCGTATCCGCTTTGCCGCAACGCCAAGGCGGCGTTTATTTCGTCTATGTCTATTTCGAGATTGGAGGGCAAACCTTCTATTATGCCTACAATGGCTTTGCCGTGAGATTCGCCTGCGGTTACAAGTTTCATTTTCTCTCCTAAACGATTTTATATCCTTTCGGTGTAATTTCCAGCGTGACTGTGCCGTAGTTTTCCGTTATGTAAACTTCTTCCCCTACTTTGTTTACTATATTTGAAAGCGCCTCTACGGACGGACAGCCGTAGGCGCCGTCTCCCACGCTTATTACGGCGGTTTCGGGCGAAAAGAAATCAACGAATTCCGCGGAAGAACTGTCCTTATGCCCATGATTTGCGACTTTTAAAACTTTGCAATGCGCGGGTTCCAACCGCGGATATGCGCCCACGGAAAAATTGAACAAAATTTTGCTTTCCACTTCCCCGGTTATATCGCCGGCAAACAAAAACGCCGTGCCGGAATATTCCAGCCATACAACCGCGGAAGCGTTGTTTTTAACGTTGTTACCCGTGGGATCATCGGCAAGGTCGCCGTACTCCCCTTCGCCGTTTTCGTGTACCGACGGCGAAAGAAATTCAAAGAAATAATCATCCCCGGATTGGCTTACGCCGTATTCGCTGTATACTATACCGGCTCCGCTCCTGCTCGCTTCAACATAAAAATCGCGATAATCTTCGGTGATATAAGTATTGGCGCAATAAGGCAGATAGATATTTTTTACTTTTTTGTATTTTACAACGTCGGCAAGCCCGCCGCAGTGTTCGGGGTTGACGGAAGAACAAATCAGATAGTCGATGCTATCTATGTCGCACTTGTTTAAAAATCTGAACAGGCGCAATTGGTTTTTGTACGACCCGTCGCCGCCGTCTATAAGCATATTTTTACCGTCGGGAAGTTCGATAACGGTGCAATCGCCGTACCCGACATCGACAAAGCGGACGCGCATAACGCCTTTTTCGGCGCTCTTGTTCCTTAAAACAAAGTACGAAGCGAGAAATTTTACAGGCACAAAGATATCGGTTATAAGCAATGAAACGGTTATAATAATTATAAGCGCCGCCGCAACTATTGCTTTTACGGCGCGTTTAGAAAGTTTTTTACGCTCTTTTGCCATTTCTTCAGCCTGCCGTCATAAGTAGGAATTTATAATTATACAAATTAATTATACAATAACTGTTTTCAAAAGTAAACAGAAAAATGAAAATAGCATACAAAAATGTGTTTATTCGTTCTTATCGGACCTTTGCATCCCAATTAAGTTAAAATGCACCGCAAAATTGCTTGCAAATTTAAATTAATTTGCTATAATGATATAGTAAACGGAACGCTAATATGGCTCAGCTGGTAGAGCAGCTGATTCGTAATCAGCAGGTCGCCGGTTCGAATCCGGCTATTAGCTCCATTTTAAACCGCCTTGCTTTTTCAAGGCGGTTTTGTTTTTAGCTAATAGCCGTCAACGAAATAACGTTTGGCGCATTATCGCCAAATACGACGCTTTGCGTCTACCGAATCCGGCTATTAGCTCCATTTTAAACCGCCTTGCTTTTTCAAGGCGGTTTTGTTTTTAGCTAATAGCCGTCAGCGAAATAACGTTTGGCGCATTATTGCCAAATACGACGCTTTGCGTCTACCGAATTCGGCTATTAGCTCCATTTCAAATCGCCTTGCTTTTTTCAAGGCGGTTTTGTTTTCAGCTAATAGCCGTCAACGAAATAACGTTTGGCGCATTATCGCCAAATACGACGCTTTGCGTCTACCGAATCCTGCTATTAGCTCCATTTTAAACCGCCTTGCTTTTTTCAAGGCGGTTTTGTTTTTAGCTGATAGCCGTCAGCGAAATAACGTTTGGCGGCTGTACCCTATTGCGCGTTTGGGCGCATATTTGATGCGGGCGGAAAAATAAAATAATATATGAAACATAAAAAAACTGATTTCGGGCTTGCGGTAGCGATTATCGTTATAGTTGCTTTAACGGCGGCGATATGTTTAAGCGCGGTTGCCTGCCCCGCAAAAAAAATAAATTTTAAAGCGGTTTTTTATGTAATCTATTATTCCGGCGCGGAAAACGAAATTTCGGTAAGCGCATTATCGGAAACGGTGGAAAGTTACGGCGGCGCAGGATACGTGCTTGAATACTCGGACGGCTTTTACGTTACGGTGGCTTGTTATAGCGACGAAAAATCCGCCGAAAGCGTGCAGGCGGCGTTAAAGCGGCGCAATCTCAGCTGTGAAATTTTAAAAGCCGAACGGACAAAGTACGCCACGAAAGACCGTAAAAATGCAGAAAGGTATGCCGGGAACCTGAACACGCTTGTTTCGCTTGCGGATATGGCGTACAACTGCGCGAACTCGCTGGATACGGGCGAATTCGGGCAGAGCAAAGCAAAAGAAATAATTTCCGCAATAAAAAGCGGAACGGAAGCGATAAAAAATTCCGAAGCGGGCAACCCCTTTTCCGTATGTGCGGAAACGGTAAGCGAGATATGCGACGAAATAAAAAAAGGCTATATCTATTCCCGCGAGCTGCGCTTTTTACAGGTTGCCATAGCCGACGCGATTTTAAATATAGACTTATGATAAAAATCGCACGTTTGCACAAACTGCGTATATGAACAGAAATATACCCGCCTTTACGGCGGTTATGCTGGCGATTGCGATTGTGGCGGCGTTTTGCGGCGGACTTTTCGTCAAAAATTCGGTTGGATTTGCCGAAGCGGACGAAAAGGCTGTTTACCTAACGTTTGACGACGGACCCAGCGACAAAGTTACGCCTTTGATTTTGGACGTTTTGAAAGAAGAAAACGTTAAAGCGACGTTTTTTATAGTGGGAAAACATGCCGAAAGCAGAAAAGATCTGCTTAAAAGAATTTGCGGCGAAGGGCACGCTTTGGGCGTCCATTCCTACTCGCACTGCTATTCCGAAATTTATTCTTCAGAGGACGCGCTGATACGGGATATAGACAGGTGCAACGAAGTTATAAAAAGCGTCAAGGGCGAATATTCCCGTCTGTACAGATTCCCCGGCGGAAGTTTCGGGCTGGATAAAAAGTTTTTAGACGCGGTTAAAGCGCACGGATTGGAATACGTGGATTGGAACGCTTCCTTTTGCGACAGCGAAATAAAAAACGCCACTCCCGAACAGCTTTACGATTCTGCCGTAAGCACTTCGGCGGGGGCGCGGAAAGTAATTATGCTTGCGCACGATTCCACAATGAAAAGCGCAACGGCGCAGGCGCTTAAAAGCGTTATAAGGTATTTTAAAGATAAAGGGTATAAATTCAAGACATTTTAAAAATCGCCCTCCATTTGGAGGACGATTTTTTCAGTCGCCGAAACGCGTGCGGGTTCTTAAACCGAGCAATCTTATATCGTATACCGAAGCCTCGAGTTTGGCAAGATTGGCTTCTTCCCTTTCGGGTTCGGCGTCGCCGTGATAAAGATCGGCGCATTTGAAGTGGGGCTGCAATAAAGTAAACGCCGTGGGATTTCTGAAAACTTTGACGTACGCTTCACCCAACTGCAAAGCGGCAAGGTCGCTGCGCCTTATGAGAGGGCGGTCTGCCGCCGAAATGTTTATAGAAAGTTTTCCGTCGTTCCCTATTACGTGTCCCGATACGGGGGCTATCCGTTCGCCCAGCGAACTTGCAAATTCGGAGGACGTTTTGGAATTATTGGTTCCGAAAAACACCTGACAGTCGCAGTTATCGAGAATTATATTGCGCACGTTTGCATTATACTTATCGTCAAGCTGATCATAACTTTGTATACCCATATGCAACCATACCCTGTAACTGCGAAGCGTAGTTATGCGGTTTTGCATATTTGAAAGGGGCGGCATATTCGCAAATTCGTCCGCGAGTATGTGGAAGTCCCTGCGCATAGGTTCTACTTTGTCGTTGTAGATCTTGATTGCGGAAATAAGGTGGTCCATCAGCGCCATACACAGGTCGTATGTTTCGGGACGGGTTTCGTCCGTTATGCAGAAGATGGCAACCTTATCGTAATTAAGTCTTGCAACTATCTTTTCCACGTCTATATCGGAATCGGAAGTAAGCCACTCTATCGCGTAGCCTTTCCACTTATCCACCCTTGAAGTAAACGTGCTTATGTAGCCGTCGCGGGTTACCTTTGCATGCTCCGTGTAGTAGTTCATAAGCCCGCGCACAACGGACTTTTTGTCGCGTGCGCGTATCCAATCATAGATATAATCGCAATCATCTTCGGTACAATTGGCTATCCTTATGATATTTGCGATAGTGAATTTTTCACGGCTCATTCTCCTTTCGGGATATGCGGAATCTTCAAGCAACCCTATCGCCTGATTATAGAACATTTCGCGGGCGCCCATTTCCCACGTGGGGTCTTTTTCCGATTCGAGGGGAATTATCATATTGGTTATGCGCCGAAGATAATTTTGACATTCCTCCATCTCTTCCATCGCATAACAGTTTACGGCGTCCTTCCACTGTGCAAAACTTTCGTAAGTTTTATCCAAAAACGTCCTTTCGTTCCCCGTGGGATTTTTTAAAAGCGCCTTTGCGCTTACCGAACGGCGGTAACATAACCACACGGGCGTAAGCGGATTATACCTGCAGGACATAAAGGGCTGTTTGAGATTGAGCACAAAAACTTTGTAGCCCATAGCTTTATACAAGCCCGAGAAATTTCTGTAATAATCGCCTTTCAGGTCCATAAAGAAAACCGAAGGCTTGTTTACCGATTTGGCGAACGCTTCCGCCTGAGCCGAAAAATAGCACTCCGTCTTGCCGGAGCCCGTGCCGCCTATTATTATGGTGTGGCACGGGTGCGGCAGACAGTAATTTTTCCTCGCTCCGTTTTCAACGTAATTTGCGATTACGGGACCCGTAACCTCGAATTTATCGTCGGCAAGACTGAAAGGGCTGAAATATTTACCCATCCCGTTCACGTCAACCAAAACGGAATTTTCAAAGTAATCTCTGTTTGCTTCCAAACAATTTGATTTTATCTGATCGATATTCATTGCGCGTCCCTCCTTATGCTCTGAAACCCATGCGCCCCAATTCTACCGATTCGTCAAAGTAGTAAATTTTCTTTTCGTTCGCGTCGCGGATTTCGTTTTCCGTAAGAGCGCCGCGGATTTCGTCCATACGCGCTTTAAACGCTTCGGGCAGTTTATCGTAATACAGGCTTTCGGTAATTCTGTTTAAAATTATCAAATACCTCAATTCTTTGCCCGTTTCGCCGAGTTCCCTGCACAGCGCAATTGCAAGTTTGACCGACAATCCGTGACAGTACTCTGCCAATCTTTCAAATTGGCGCAAAGCCTTGTCCGGCTGATTTACCGCGTACATATAGACGGCGTTTTCAAGAATATGATTGAAATCCGCTATACCGGAAAATACGTATTGCAACCATTTGGTCTTGTCTTTGAAAATGCACTTATCCGATAAATCGGTAAGAAATTGTTTTCTGTATTCAAGAATCTGTTTGCTGTATTCCCCCCTGACGTACAGCGACGCCATAAGCAAGCCGTTGGCGCAGTCAGTTTCGTTTTCGTATTCTTCAAATTCAGCCGAAAAAAGCGTACGTTCTATTGCTTTTTCCCTTTCCTTATCAAGCATATTCGCCCTTGCCACAAGCGCGAATATCGCCTTTTTTTGTGCCGGCTCGTAATGACGTCCGGCTGTCAGGTATTCATATTCCCTGATAGTTTCTTTTACGCTATTCAAAATAATTTCCTCCGTCAGAATTTTACTCACGGGAAAACCGTCCTTTCGCTGCCGCGCTTTTCCGTTTGCGGCTTTTTACGGGCGATCCCCGCAGACATGTGTGTTACATTGATACCTTTTGCCTCGACTACTGCATTTACCATTTTTTATTTTTCACCTCCTTGTTTTTTACATTTATATTATACCATTTGGGGTATTTAACGAGCAAGAAAAAAGAACTTCGGGTATTGCGGGTTTGTTGCACATTAAACCGAAGTTCCTTAAAAATTACAAAAAAACCGTAATTAATAACGATTTTTTTAAAAAGCAATTTAACCTGATTTAATTTATATGCGAATTACGATAATCTACCTCCATCTACAGAATTTAAGAATTTATTGATTATTCCAGCACAAGCAAATCGAACAAGTCTACCTTTGCAATGCGGCAATAATAAAGCAAATCTTCCAATCCTACGACGGTTTTACCGCTTTCCCAATTACATATTACGTTATCCGTGACGTTGAAAACTTCCGCAAGCTCGCGCTGGCTTATACTGTCGTCCACCTTGTAGTTGCAGGATTCGCAAGCGCCGTCGCAATCGTTATCGTCATACTTCAAAACCCGGCAAACATATCTGCGAAGATCCATGTTGCCCTGCCTTAAAAATTTTAAATTTCTTCCCGTTTTTTCCCAATTGATAAGTTTTTTAACTATTTTTTCCATAACTGACTTCCATATTATTTATGTACGGTATTCTATCACATAATTCCTTTAAAAGTCAATAATTTTTTTTGACAATTTTCCGCATAAAATTGCCCCCTCCCGTCTGTTCAGACGGAAGGGGGCTTGCTTTTTGAAAATTTATTTAATCTACGCCGTAAGTTTTGCGGTAGGCTATCATCTTGTCGAGATACTGTTTGCCTTCTATTATCCCTTCCTCTATTGCGGCGATAATATCCGCCATAGTAACTATGGAATACACTTTTATGCCGAACTCTTTATAAACTTCCTGCACGGCGGAAAGATTTGTTTCCAAACCCCTTTCCATTCTGTCCACGGAAATAACCATACCCGCAACTTTTACGTCCGCCGCCTGCGCAAGTTTGGGCAATGTTTCGCGAAGGGCTTTCCCCGACGTCATTACGTCCTCTATTATTATAACTCTCTCTCCGTCGGTCAGCTGTTTGCCAACGAAAAGTCCGCCCTCGCCGTGGTCTTTAACTTCCTTTCTGTCGAAACAATAGTTGTAATCTTTGCCGAAATGATTGTAAAGCGAAACCGCCGTTGTAACCGCAAGGGGTATACCCTTGTAGGCGGGACCTACCAACGTATCGGCTTCCAAACAATTATCCACTATGCATTTTGCATAATATTCGCCCAATTTTGCAAGTTGCGCGCCAGATTTATAGTTGCCCGTATTTATGAAATAAGGGGCTATCCTGCCGCTTTTCAATGTAAATTCGCCGAATTTAAGCACTCCGTTTTCAACCATGAATTTAATAAATTGCTGTTTGTAAGTCATATCTTTCACCTCAATTCAAAGTTACCGTATTTATTATTTGTTTTACGCTTGCTATCTTTCTTTCGTCAAGCCAGCGCCCTGTTTCGGCTATTATCCTCGGCATTGCGTTTGCGTCGGTAAAATTAGCCGTGCCTACCTGCACTGCCGAAGCGCCCGCCATCATAAATTCTATTACGTCTTTGCCGCAGGTTATCCCGCCCATGCCTATAACGGGAATTTTTACGGCGTGCGCCGCCTCGTAAACCATCCTTACGGCTATCGGCTTTATGCCCGCGCCCGAAACGCCGCCCGTATTGTTGGCAAGCAACGGTTTTCTCTTTTCTATGTCGATAACCATACCCGTAAGGGTGTTTATAAGGGAAACGCAATCTGCGCCGCCGCTTTCAGCCGCCTGCGCGTTTACCGCTATGCTTTCCACATTGGGGGAAAGTTTTACTATCAGCGGGGTGCGTTTAAGCGATTTTTTGGAAATTTGCGTAACTTTTAATATGCTTTCCGGTCTGATGCCGAAAGCCATACCCCCCGCCTTTACGTTGGGGCAGGAAATGTTAAGTTCCACCATATCCGCAAGTCCGTCAAGTTTGGCGCAAATTTCGCCGTAATCTTCAAGCGTTTTGCCTGCGACATTGGCTATTACAACCAAACCTTTGCTTTTTAAAAAGGGTAAATCGTTGCGAATAAAATAGTCCGCGCCGGGATTTTGCAACCCTACGGCGTTTAAAATAACGCTTTTGCCTTCCGCAATGCGCGGAGTGGGGTTGCCGTTGCGGGGTTCCAACGTCATACCCTTTGTGGAAATCCCGCCCAACTGCGAAATATCGTAAAGCAAATTGTATTCCCTGCCGAAGCCAAACGTGCCGCTTGCGGCAATGACGGGGTTTTTAAACTTCACCCCGCATATTTCAACTTGTAAATCCGCCATATGCTATTTCCTTTAAAGCTGTACTTCCTCTATGGGGAATATGGGACCGTCGCGGCAGACGCGCGCGTTTCCGCCGTCCGCCGTTTTGCACACGCATACGAGGCAGGCCCCCATACCGCAACCCATACGCTCCTCCAAAGATACAAAACAGGGCGTTTTTATGCCGTGCGAAGCTATTTCCGATTTAAGCGCTTTAAGCATTACGGGTGGACCGCACGCTATCACCGCGTCCGCCTCAATTTCGCCCGCGCGCTGTATATACGCCTGCACCGCGTTGCCCTTTCCGCCGAAACTGCCGTCGTCGGTAACCACGGTCAACGTCTTGCTTTTTTCAAGTTCGTCGAGAAGGCACACCGCGTTTTTATTGCGGAAACCTATGAAGGAATGAAAATTTACGCGGTCGCAATATTCGCGGATTGCGGCTATGAGGGGAAATATTCCCACGCCGCCGCCCACAACAACCACGTTTTTGTAACTTTCGAGGTCGAACCAATTGCCCAGCGGAAGAAGAACTTTAAGTTGCGCGCCCGCGGGCGTAGCCGATAGTTTTAAAGTGCCCTCGCCCTTTATCTGATAGCACAGGGTTATTTCGTTGCCCTCCGCTTTGCAGACGCCGAAGGGACGGCGCAAAAGCAGAGAATTGTCGCCCGTGGACAGATTAACGAATTGCCCGCCGTGAATTTTTTCCGGTTCGCCGTGCAGGGACAATTTCATCATAAATATATTTTCGGCTATTTTTTCGTTTTGCCTTACCGTTGCCGTATAATCTTTCATCTGCCCATTCTGCCTATAACGTTAGATAAATCCTGCTGCATATCCACGCAGGCGGCGCGCGCCGCGTCGGCGTAACTCATTCCGCTGTATTTGGGGTCGCGGTAGGCGCAGATTATGCCGCGGGAGGAATTGACTATTCCGCCCAGCCCGCGTCCGTCGAAACATACTTTAAGCATTTCCGCGTTGCCGCCCTGCGCGCCGTATCCGGGAATGAGGAAAAAGACGGAAGGCAACCTTTTGCGAAGATTTGCCGCCTCTACGGGGTGGGTTGCGCCAACAACCGCGCCCACTTCCGAATAGCCGTAGCCGCCTATCAGGTCTTTGCCCCATTCGGCGACGAGATCGCCCATTTGTTCGTATAAGTACTTGCCGTTTTCAAGTTTGAGATTCTGCAACTCGCTGCCGGAAGGGTTGGAAGTTTTTACGAGAACGAATATGCCCTTATCGTGCTTTTTGATATCGTCCGTAAAGGGTTTGATGCCGTCTGTTCCGAGATATCCGTTTACCGTAAGCATATCGGCGGGGAAAGGGCGCATTATTTTGCCGTTCACCGACGTTTCGCCGATAAACGCTTTGGAATAGCACCCCGCCGTGGAACCTATGTCGTTGCGTTTGCAATCCGCTATTACCGTCATACCCCTGCCTCCGGCGTAATTTACGGTATAATCGAAAGCGCGCAAACCCTCATACCCGTACATCTCGTAATATGCAACCTGCACTTTAACCGCGGGTACGATGTCGCACACTTTGTCTATGATATTCATATTGAATTCTATAATTCTTTCCGCAACGCCTTCAAAAGTTGCGATATCTTCACGCATCTCGTCGGGAAGATATTCAAAACTTGTATCAAGCCCCACGCACGTGGGGTTTTGCATATCGATTATTTTATCTATCAGCGCGTCAATCATATATTTTTCCCTCGCTTTATCCCTGATATTTTATTTCGCCGCCGACTAACGTATATTTTACTTTGCCCTTTACACGCTTGCCGTTGAACGGTGTATTTTTGCCTTTGGAATACCATTTGTCCGCGTCCACGGTATATTCTGCGGATAAATCCACTATCGTGATATCGGCGGGCAAGCCCTCCGCTATCGCTCCGCCTTCCAGCCCGAGGATACAGGCGGGATTTGCGCTCATAAGTTTTACAAGCGCATTAAGGCTGATTTCGCCTCTTTCCACCAACTGCGTATAGGACAGGGCGAAACTTATTTCTATCCCGCTTATGCCGAAAGCCGCCAAATTGTATTCAACCTGCTTGTCCTTCTGCGAATGGGGCGCGTGGTCTGTAACTATGCAGTCTATCGTGCCGTCCTTCAGCCCCTCCGTTACCGCCTTTCTGTCCTTTTCCTCCCTTAACGGGGGATTGACTTTGGTGTTAGTATCGAAAGAAGTGATAACGTCGTCCGTCAGAGTAAAGTAATGCGGGCAGGTTTCAGCGGTTACGCGAACCCCGCGCGCCTTTGCCGAGCGGATTATTTCAACGGCGGAATAGGTTGAAACATGGCAGATATGCACGGGAAGATTTAAACTTTCCGCCAAAGCTATGTCGCGCGCAACCATTATGTCCTCCGCCGCGCGCAAACTTCCTTTAAGCCCCGTAAGCGTGGAATTGTAGCCCTCGTTTACCACGCCGCCGTCCACAAGCGCGGCGTCCTCGCAATGGCAGAGGCATTTCAACCCGAATCCGCTTGCGTATTCCATTCCGAGGCGCATTATCTGCGAATTCATAACCGACTTGCCGTCGTCGCTTAACGCTACGGCGCCCGCCTGCTTCATCTTGCCTATGTCTGCAAGGGTTTGCCCTTCCTCGCCTTTTGTGATTGCGCCTATGGGATTTACTTTACAGAGATTTACCTGCTTTGCCCTGTTTTTTATATAGGAAACCACCACCGCGTTGTCGCATACGGGATTGGTGTTGGGCATACAGCAAACCTGCGTGAAGCCGCCGGCTACCGCCGCGCGGGAACCGCTTTCTATGTCCTCTTTACCCTCAAAGCCCGGTTCGCGCAGGTGCACGTGCATATCGATAAGCCCCGGCAGAACGTGCAATCCCTTTGCGTCGATTACGGGACAACCGCTGTCCGCGATTTTCCCGACAGAAGCAATCTTGCCGTCCTCTATAAGCACATCGGCTTTAAAACTTTTTTCCGCGGTAACTACCGTGCCGCCCTTTATAATAAGTTTCATAATCTTTCCTCCCTGTAGCGGGAAAGCAACTTCAACACCGCCATTCTTACCGAAAGCCCGCAGGTGACCTGATCCACTATTACGCTGCTTTTTCCGTCTATCAGCGCGGGCGTAAGTTCCACGCCCCTGTTCACGGGACCGGGGTGCATAATTACCGCGCCGGGTTTCGCGTACTTCATAACGGCGTCGTTTACGCCGTAAAATTTGGAATATTCGGAAAGCGAGGGGAAAAGCCCGCCCGTCTGTCTTTCAAGCTGTATGCGCAGCCCCATCACCACGTCGGCGCCTTCCACAGCCTCTTCGCGGGATTTGGCTATCTTCGCGCCCAACCTGTCGATGCCCTGCGGCATAAGCGTAGCCGGGGAATACATCCACACTTCCGCGCCCAGCTTTTTTAGACCGAACAAATTGCTTTTTGCAACCCTGCTGTGCTTTATATCGCCGAGAATGGCAACTTTAAGTCCCTTTATTTTGCCGAAGCGGCGGCGCATTTCCAGCATATCCAAAAGCGCTTGCGTGGGGTGTTCGTTCATTCCGTCGCCGCCGTTTATAACGCTTGCGCCTACGTGTTCCGCAAGCAGTTTGGGCGCGCCCGCCATCGGATGGCGGATGGCTATGAAATCGCATTTCAACGCGTTAAGCGTCATCCCCGTATCGATAAGCGTTTCGCCCTTCTGCACCGAGCTTGCCGCCGAAGATATATTAACTTCGTGCGCGCCGAGGTATTTGCCGGCAAGTTCAAACGACGTGCGGGTGCGGGTGCTGTTTTCGTAAAACAGAGTTATAAGCGTTTTGCCGCGCAGTACGTTTCCGCACTTGCCGCCCTTATCCAAACTTTCGTACATGGCGTCGGCTTCGGTTAAAATTTCGTCGATTTCTTCGGCGGAACAATCGTAAAGCCCCAATAAATCTTTTCTTTTAAGCATATTCTTCCTTTGATACTTCGCCGTAAAAAAAGCGGTAAAGGCTTTAACCGCAAACGGTAAAACCGTCCGCAATTACCTTTCCGCTTTGTAAAATTACGTTTTCGACGTAAAATTTTATCCGACGCATACAGTACCGCTTCGGACGCCGACAGACGCCCTTTTTTGCATTTTGAAAATTATACCATACTTAAAGCGTTTTGTCAATTTAATAACGATATTATGTTACGCCGCAGACGACGTTTTTATAAAATTCTTTGTAGGCTGAACCCCACTTTGTCGCAGGAAGTAAGCACGTACTCTATCCCGTTTTTTACGGTGCGCAACGGGAAAAATATTTCGCCGTGCAGATGGCCGAAAACTACTTTATCCACCTTTTCGCTTTCAAACAGTTCGGTGAACAGCGAGGACGGCGATTTCAGGGAAAAAGGCGGGTAATGAATCATCGCAATCAGCGCGTCGCCTTCCTCCCTGACTTCCCGCACGCGCTTGAAACAAAGTTTGAAGCGTTCCGCTTCGCGGCTGTAAATTTTTTCGTCGTGCGGGGTATAATCCAAACTTCCGGGGCACGTCCATCCACGTGAACCGCAAACGACCACGGAACCGAATTTTATACAGTCGTTCTGCAAAAAATGAAAAGTTTTGTCTGGCGCGGCTTCGCGTAGTTTGGTTATGCCGTTCCACCAGAAATCGTGGTTGCCGCGTATAAAAACTTTTTCGCCTTTAAGCGGCGCCAATGCCCGCAGATCGTACAGCCCCTCTTCCAGAACTTTGCCCCAACTTATGTCCCCGCATATAAGCACCACGTCGCCGTCGCTTACCTTGCCGTTCCAATCGTTTTTGATTTTTTCAAAATGATTTTCCCAAGCGGAGCCGAACACTTCCATCGGCTTGACCGAAAGACCGGAAAGATGCAAATCGCTTACCGAAAATACTTTCATATCTTTATTTTAACATTTACGCGCAAAAATTTCAAGAAGAAAGACGGGTAAAAAATATTAAACAAAAATAACGATTTTGTCGTTTAAACAGCCTATTATGTGTGGCATAGTACTTTATTTACGCCTTAAAACGCGTATTTAAGGCGGATATTTTAATAAAAAACAAAAAAATAAGGGCGCGGCGAAAATTCCGCTGCGCCCTTAAAAAAGAGAGAAAAATATGGGTTATTGACGCGAACAGCTTTTACCCTGCGGGTACAGAGGAAGTTCGAAAAAGCCCGCGCAAACTTCCTGCGAGTAATCCTGCGCGGGAGGAATGGCGCAATAGCCGTAGCTGGGAACAAGCAATTCCACGTCGATGGCTATTTTAAGTATCACCGTTATGCATGCGTTGACGGCGAACGTGCCCGTCGCGGGATTGAACGTGCCCTCCGCGCATACCGCGCTTACCTCCGCCGTAGCCCTGTAAGGCATTATGGAAGGCGCGGGAACGTACAAAAGCACGTCTTCGGATACACTTATTGCAGACGTAGCGGATCCCTCCACCCCCGCCGCGTCCACGTAGATAACTTCTACGGGTATGCTTATCGTCGCCTGAACGCGCGCGCAATTGGGTTTATCCGTAAGCCTTTCGATATTGAGGGCGGTTATGTCCCCCGTGGATGTGAGGCTTCTTGCGCTGACGAAAGTCAGGGGGTATGTAGGATTGGCGGGAGACGCGTCGGTAAGCGTCAAAGTATAGTTTTCAAGCTGAATCTGCTTTATGCAGGCGTCGAAAATTTTCTGCGCCTGAATACACACTTTTTCACACATTCCGTTCAGAGGGTTGCCGTTTATTACGCCGGGGCATTTATCCGACTGAAAATTGGAAAAAAATGACATTGTTTACCTCCTTGGTTTTATATTCCATTATATGCTTGCAAAGCATTTTATTTACACGGCACAAACAGTTTGCAGGTGGGATAAACTACCTTGCCGCCGTTTATATCTTTAAGCGCCTGTTCCTCTACGCCGAATTTAAGCGCTACGGTGCGGTAGGTATCGCCGACGCAGGCGGAATACACTTTGAACGGCGTTGAGGGCGTTTCTATTATTCTGCCCGCAAATACGGCGCCAGACACGGGAACCGAAAGACGGGCTTCAATTTCACGGCAGTCCTGTCCTCTCTTTACCCTGTAAAACCGGCTTTTATCCTTTACAAGCGTAATCATCTGCTACATTATATTCAAAGTAAGGCAAAACCGTTCATATTCCGTTGGTGAAATTTGTAAAATATTGTTGTGAAAAGCAATATTTACAAGTCTGCGGCGCAAGTAACCGTATTTTCCACGGTGGAAAAGGCGTTAAGTTTTTTTTACAGGATAGTGCTTGCGCACACAATCGGCGCGGAGGGCATAGGCGTTTACCAGATATGCCTTTCGGTTTTTGCGGTGTTCCTCACCGCGGCTTCAAGCGGGGTGCCGATAACGGTATCGCGCCTTATGGCGAAAAACGCCGCAAACGGCGATACGAGCGGCAAACATGCCGCAGTTACGGCGGGCGTGGCGGCTACCCTTATAGTAACCGTACCCGTTGCGCTTTTGCTGTTTGCGGGGCGCAAGGCGTTGGGGTTTCTGTTTTCGGACGAGCGGTGCATAAACATCTTCGTCATTCTGCTGCCGGGGCTTATACTTACCTCGATTTACGCGGTTATGCGCGGCTCTTTCTGGGGAAACAAACAGTTTTTGCCGTACAGCATTATCGAGCTTTTGGAAGACGCGGTTATGGTGATTTTGGGTTGCGTATTCATCCGCGGCGCAACCGACGCGATAGACGGCGCCACGCGGGCGACATACGCAGTGCTTATTTCGTACGTTTTTTCCTTCGTCGTTTCGGTGGCGTGGTACCTGATACGCGGCGGAAGGTTTGTGAACCCCGGCAAACAGCTTAAACCGCTGTTCGCCTCTTCCCTGCCCATTACGGCGATGCGCACTTCCACTTCCCTGCTTAATTCCGCCGTTGCCATACTTCTGCCTATGCTGCTTATGAAGGCGGGCGGGCTTACAAATTCGCAGGCGTTAAGTTTGTACGGCGTAGCCATAGGGATGAGCGTGCCCATACTGTTTATCCCCTCTTCCCTAATAGGTTCCATCGCCGTCGTGGTTGCGCCCGAACTTTCGGAAAATTTTTACAGGGGCAAGGCGGATAAAGTTAAATTCGACGTGGAAAAATCCATAAAAGCCGCCATATTCATAGCTACGCTTTTGATACCCCTGCTGTTCGTCCTCGGCGACGAAATAGGCGATTTTTTGTATTCCAACAAGATGAGCGGCGAGATAGTAAGAAACTGCTCGTTCATACTTGTGCCTATGTGCATAGCAATGATTACGACAACTATATTGAATTCGATGAACTGCGAGCGGAAAACCCTGCTGTATTTCTTCCTCGGCGCGGCGGCGATGCTTATCTGCATAATAGCGCTTACGCACGTCCTCGGTGTATATTCCTATATGGTGGGGCTTGCCGCAAGCTATGTAATAACATCTGCGCTGAACCTGCGGCTTTTGGGCAAAAAATGCACGCGCCTGAAATACATAAAATATCTTATGTGCGGGCTGGGCGTAACCTGCCTTTCGTGCCTTTTCGGCAGTCTGCTTGACGGAATAGTCAGTTTGTACGTATCTTCATTCTGGCAAATTGTCATATGCGCGCCCGCCTGCATACTGTTTTCCGCCGGATTTTTATACTGCTTTAAAATGTTTACCCTGCGCCCTTTAAAAAGACTTATTTCCCGTACCTGAAAGAAATTGGAAAGCCGCGCGCACGGCAAGAAAGACAAGAAACGCCCCGAAGGCTTTTTTTAAAAAATCGGCGGGCAGAAAAGCCGCGGCAACGCCGAAAGCCGCCGCGCACAGCGCGGCGGGAATTATCATCCACCACACGTCCTGCGCATTTATCAAGCCGTTG
This sequence comes from uncultured Clostridia bacterium, assembly GCA_947627575.1. Taxonomy (GTDB): domain Bacteria; phylum Bacillota; class Clostridia; order Christensenellales; family Borkfalkiaceae; genus Coproplasma. The sequence continues at coordinate 64,974 of CANQWN010000001.1, read as the reverse complement.
CGCGAATGAATTTTAAGCGAAAACAGCGCCATAGGCAGAAAGGCTATAAGATTTGCCGCCTGCGCGACGTGCTGTTCCACGCCCAAAAAGACGGTGAGAACGGGTATCAGCAACGTGCCGCCTCCCATACCCATACCGCCGAGAAGTCCCGATAAAAATCCCGCCGCGAGGTACAGCAAAAAACTCATACCAGCATCCTTATGCCCGCGGCGAGCATCACGGCGACGAAAACCGCGTTTATCAGCTTTACGGGCAATTTGTTGAGAAACAGAGCGCCCGGAATACCGCCCGCTGCCATACCCAAAGCCGCGGGTATAATTATGTCCGCGGAAAAATAGCCGTTGATTATATATACCGCGGCGCTTACGGCGCATACGGGCGCGATAAGCAGAATTGCCGTTGCGTGGGCGGAACGGTTATCATAGCCCAAAACGCCGCATAAAACGGGAACAGCCACCATACCGCCTCCGCCGCCGAAAAGCCCGTTCACCGCGCCCGTCAGCGCGCCCGACAGAACGCGCTTGTAAATAAGATTGCCTTCTTTCATCTCTGTTACCCCGCAAGACGGAATTATCTGTCCGCCTTATAGCATAAGTTTCGGCAATCGGGACAAAAAAAATAATATTTTTTTGCAGTTTGCGGCTTAATCGCTTGATTAAAGCGGCTTATTATATTAAAATAGTATAGTACGATTAAAATTTAAAACTGTTAAATATTAATTTTATCAAGGTGCTATATGGCAAAACACTACACAAAAAAAAGCAAATTGAAATTTGCGGCGTTGGCGCTTGCGGCAACCGCGGCGTTCACCTTTTCGGGTATAGCTTCGGCGTGCCACAAGGATAACGAGCAACCTAACGAGGATGAAACGATAACCTCGAAAGAGGACAACCAGCTGCTTAAAAACGGCAATTTTGAATTTTATAACGAGCCGAAGGACGCGCAATGGTTGATTTCCACCCCCGTCAACTGGACGAGAGGCGGAGATTCAAGTTATACGATGTCCGGTATAATCGGCACTTCCGACAAGGCGTGGGAAGAACTTACCGACCCCTCTCTTGCGGGCCAACTTGACGCGAACAACGACCTTAAAACTACCGACAAGGACTATAACGACAAATACGTGGACTATAACGGTATGAAGTCAAGCGACATACTTTATAAGGACACGTACGCCGCGCTGAACGACGAAGGTTCTACGGACGACGTAGCAAAAGAACTTATAGCCAATCCCGGGACGCACTACGGCGTGACGAAGGAAGGCGACGGGTACTACTATATGGACGGCGCGGACAAAAAGACCGTTTATGTTGACGAAAACGGCGACTATTTCCTCGACGAAAAATTTGAACAGCCCATATCTCACGTGCTTATGTTGCACAACTATGCCGACAGCCATAACGGCATAGCGCAGAACTACGCTTCGGTAAGCGTAGATTTGCCCGCAAATACCGCGGCGGAAATTTCCGTTTGGGTAAAGACCGTAGGGCTGAAACATTCGAAGGGCGCGGACGTAAAACAGGATAAGGGCGCGAACATTACCGTTACGCAGACCGTGGGTTCCTCCACCCTCGAAGATTTTTCCATCACCTGCATAAACACCGAAAAACTTATAGGCGCAAACAGCGCGCTTGCGGAAAACAACGGCTGGGTGGAATACGTAATTTATGTAAACGCATGCGACTTTGCTTCAAGTTCCATCTCGCTTGAACTAGGGCTGGGACAAGCAAAGGGGAACGTTGAGGGCTATGCCTTCTTCGACGACGTTTCGGTTACCAAATACACTTCTTTGGACGACGAAAAATGCACGTATGAACCGGAACTTGTGGAACACACCACCTGCACCCTCTCTTCCGACGGCAACGAAAAGACTTACGCCGCGGACGTTTACGAGAGAAACGGCGGCGCGGCGAGCGGCGGCATAACCGATAAGAGATACGCGGAAAACTTCCACTATCTTATCGACCTCGCTTCCGAAAGCGCATACGTGCTGAACAGCTTTGAAAACATTACCGCGGGGCTTACGGTAGACGCAGACAAATACGCTACCGCCACCGAATATAAGGGCAAAAGCGTTGGTTTGACACTTAAAAGCGATTACGACGGGGTTAAACTTCCCGATAAATTCCCCGCGCTTAATACCGAAAAAGACTTGCTGGCGGTAGTAAAAGCGGGATACGCGTTCACCGCCGCCGATACGGAAGATTACGAACTTTTGAACGAAAAACTTGCAAGCGCCGCCGCTCTGCCCAAAACCGACAGCGCGGACAGCAACAATATGCTGGTTATGCTTTCGAGATACGGCGCGGCATACTCGGCTTGCTATAACGAACCCGTTACCATACCCGCCGAAAGTTACAGGATAATTTCATTCTGGCTTAAAACTTCGGATATGGACGGGGCGAAAGCCGCGACGGTGACCCTTACGGACTCAAACGATAAGGACAATGCCGCGACGATTACCTTGGACACAACCGATTTAACTACGGATATCGACGAGGATAACAAGGATATCTACGACGGCTGGGTGCAGTGCTTCTTCTTCGTCAAGAACGAAACGCAAACCGAACAGAGTTATAAAGTGGAATTCAACGCGGGAAATCTTACGATAAAGGATACTACGGTTTCCCCCTCTTCCTACTATTCCGGTTGGGTTGCAGTGGCAAATATGCAAGTTCTGGACGTGGACGAAACGGCGTTCGGATACACCTCTTCCGGCGACCATACCTCTTCGCTTACGTTTACGGAGGACGAAGATAAGGAAGAACACGCATTCGACAGCGTGTTTGACAATCAGACGGACGACATAGAGAACAAAATAGTAAATCCCGCAAACTACAACGGGGTGAACGGCGCAAGCTCCAACATAGTTAAGCGCGACAGCATTTCTCTCCCCTACGACGACTGGAACACCAACGAAACGGCGGGGCTTATAAACAGAACCAACTTTGAAAACTACGTTGAAAGCGTTTGGTACAACACGCTGTTGGAAAGTTTCGGCAAAAATACGTCTATGGCGGCGTTGGAAGCGTGGAACGAAATTTTCGGCAACCGCTGCTATCAGCCTTTGGTGATAGTCAATTCCAAAATAAGGGACTATTATGTTGAAAACGCCGAACCCGGAGATAACAAGGACAACTACTTTGTAAAGATTTCCAATTCGTCCGGCAACGACGAATACAAGCTGTACGGTTCCCTTACGGAGGACGAGAAAGCGAATTTGGGCGAGGACGAAAAGTATTACACGCTTATGCAAGCCATGAACTACGGCTACGTAAGCGAAGACAGAAGTTTTTCTTCCGCTTCCTACACTCACGTCAGCGTAAGGGTTAAAGTAAGCGCGGGCGCGGTTGCATACGTATATCTCACCCAAACCGAAGGCGACAAGCAAGTTTTGGAATTTAAGGCGCCCGCCTACTCCTTCTATTACGACGACGACGGCAACGTGCTTAAATCCGAACAGAAAAACGACGTAAGCATTGCAGAACAGCGCGCCAACGTGCTTTACACCGCGCGCGACGACGGGCTTTACGAGGACGGCGAGGGCAAACTTTACGCCAACCTTTGGAATTATAAAAAGGTTTATACCGACGAAAGCGCGAACTATTTCGACGCGGAAGGCAATCAGGTAAGCTACGACGAACTTCAAGACGGCGAAACCTATTACGCCGACAACACGCACAGCGCGGACAAACTTGCCAACCACTATCTTGTAACCGGCGGCGACGAAAGCGTTAAGGTATACGAATACAGGAACGGCAGTTACTATTATATTGAACAGGGCAAAGCCGAAAAGGCTGTTCTCCCCTTCGATATTTCCTATGCGCGTTACGATAACTCGCAAGTGGCGGAAAAGTTCTCCGCAACGATAGACGCGCGTTACGACGCGGAAGGCAACCTGCTTTCTTCCGGGGCGTTGGGCTACGATAAGGACGGCAATTACGTTGCCGACAAGTGGATAACCGTAGACTTTATAGTGCATACCGGCAACGAGACGAAGCCTTACCGTCTGGAACTTTGGTCGGGTGCGCGCGACGAAAGCGGCGTTGAGAACGGCGTTGTTACAAGTATGAAAACGGGAAGCAGCGTACTGTTCGATTACAGCGCGGAAAGCATAACCGAAAGCAACTTCTCTACGAGAATATCCGATTACGCAAACGAGATAATAACGGCTTACACTACGCTGATGGACAAAAACGGTTTGCTTAAAGACAAGGATATCCCCTCTTCGGACAAGAACGTAAACTACTACGAAAATCTTGTAAAGGGCTATATCGAAAGCGGCGATTTATCCGAAGCGCAGTTGAAAGATTATCCCGTTCTCGGCAACTATTCGCTATATTACTACACTTTCAGCTGGTATGATTCGGCGGCGTTCGTTCCCTTCAATTCCAATACCGCCGAAGAAAATCAGACGGGATATGATTATACCGCGGCAGACTTTTCCGAAACGCCCGTATATCTGAAAATAAATTCGAACGACAGCATACGCGTATTTGTCGATTACGGCGCAATCGATCAGATTATAAATATAAGCACGGTTGACGGCGACGATACGGACGAGGACAGCGGCAACAGCGGAAGCGTTACTAATAACGGAAGCAATCCTTGGTTGCTTATCTCTTCCATACTGTTGGTTGCGGCGTTGCTTATAGCGGTTGCGGCGTTGCTGTTGAGAAAATACCTTAAAACAAGGAAACACAAGGACGTTTCCGTTTCAAAAAGCGAAAAGACGAGAAAACGCTATTCAAGGCTTTTCGGAATAAAGAAACAGGAAATTGAAGAAGTGGACCGCGAAGATTTCAAGCCCGAAGATAAAAACTGATAATTAAAATTTAAGCGCCGCAGGCTGTTGCCTGCGGCGCTTTTTATATAACATTTTTATATTCGGTTAAATCCTCAACCCTTTGGGCAAATGATTTTTGGCTATACCGCCTACCCCCTTGCACCAACCGAGGTTATGCCCGAGATAGCTTACAGCCGCCCACCCTTCCGCCGCGCACCCTATTGTTTCGCCGCGCAAATATTTAATCGCATCTTCCTCCCCTACTTCCACAGCCGCGCAGTCGCCGGAAGTAAGCGCCATTGCAAGCGCGTGGTCGGGGACGAACCTGTCGCCGCGCAATTCGCCCAAACGTACGCCCATACGCATAGTCTGTACGGAAATTTGCGGCATATCTTCCGGCACGGAATACAGCGTTTGCCCGACCGAGTGCAAAGCGGAAAACCGCGGCTTGATATTTTCCCTTTCCCATTCGCGGTAAGCGGAAAGCAATTTTTTGTTTACGGAAAGTTCAAACGGGCGCGGATAAGATTTTTCGCCGCCCGTTTTTTTAAGTACGGCGCAGAAATGCCCTTCGCCGCGCACCCTGTGGGGATATAATTTTACGCTTTGTTCAAGCGTGTAATTTTTATGCGCAGACAAAAAATTTTGCACCTGCTTTTCATCCTCTTCGGCGGAAAACGTGCAGGTGGAATATACCAAAACGCCGCCTTCCGCAAGCATTTTGTCCGCGCTTACGAGAATGGCTTTTTGCCTATCGGCGCAGGCATATACGCTTTTTAAATTCCATTCGCATACGGCAAGCGGGTCTTTTCTGAACATTCCCTCGCCGGAGCAGGGCGCGTCAACAAGAATTTTATCGAAATAATTTTCAAATTGCCGCACGAGAGCTTCTGGCGGGGCGCAGGTAACAGCGGCGTTGCGTATACCCAACCTTTCGACGTTGGAAGAAAGAATTTTTGCGCGGGAAAAATTAATTTCGTTGAGGACAAGCACGCCTTCGCCGCACATATCCTGCGCCAGCGCGGTGCCCTTTCCGCCGGGGGCGGAACACAAATCAAGCACCCTTTCCCCGGGTTTTACCGCAAGGCGGGGCGCGGGATACATGGCGGAAGGTTCCTGAACATAATAAAGCCCCGCGGCGTGCAGGGGCGTTTTGCCGGGGAACTGTTCTTCCACATAAAAGCCGCGGGGTTCCCACTCTACGGGGGAAACGGGAAACGGCGAAATTTTATAAAAATCTTCCACGGAAATTTTAAGGGTATTTACCCTTATCCCCTTTTCCGCGGAAGATTTGTAACTTTCAAAAAATTTATCGGATTCTTCGCCCAGCTCGTCACGCATGCGGGCAACGAATTCCGCCGGCAAATCAACCATCCAATATTTCCTTCAACTGCCCGGGATTTATTATTTTAATTTCGGGCAATTTTTTTGCGTTTTGCGTGCGGACGCTTACGTCGTCCTCGTTGCAGACGTACACCTTGCAGTGCGTTACGTGCCCCGAATATCTGCCGCCCAACATATATATCTTTTCCACCGCCTGTTCGGAAAAAGAAAACTCGTCCTCCAACTCGCGCGAAAAAGTGAATACGGTATTTTTAAGTTTGCCGCGGCGGCATTTAAGCGAAGAAACCTTTTCCCAGAAAGCGCGGCGCTTTTTTTGCAAAGCGGCTTTTTCCGCGCTGTATTTTTTTGAACCCACGGAAGAAACGTTGCGTATCGTCCACGACGATATGCTGCCGCTTTTAGCGCCCAACTTTTCGGCAAGGGCGAAAAACCCGCACCCCTCTTGTTTGCACATCGCCTCCACTATCTTCATAGTGGCGTACGCGTCGTCCACGGCGCGGTGCGGGGTAAATTCCACGCCCAGCGCGTTGGCTATATATTCCAGCCCGAACTGCCGTGAAAAATCGTTTACGTAACTCATATAAATCAGCTGGCTGTCGTAAAAGGAAAATTCAAACGAGGGCAGTTTGAAACGCTTTGTTTCGAGATTGAGATATTTTACGTCGTTTATAACGGCGTGCCCGAACACGACGTGATTTTTATCTTCAAGCAAACGCTTTATGTCGCCGTATACGGTGGGGAAATCCGGTCTGTTCTTAAATTCGGAATATTCGTAAGGCAAAACTATACCCTTTTCGCCCTTCCTGTCGGTCAGGTGAAAAGCGCCGTGAGGATTGAGAAGAATATCTTCCCTCTTCTTTATCCTGAAATTTTCGTCGCAAACGACATATCCGAAAGCGCATATTTTAGCCACGGATTTGCTTACCACGGCGCACTCTATGTCGAAAAAAACAAAATCCATCTATTTCCTTACGGGAAGTATTTTATCTTTGCCGCCCATATATTTGCGAAGAACTTCGGGGATATCTACGCTTCCGTCCGCCTGTAAATGATTTTCGAGAAAAGCAATCAGCATACGGGGAGGCGCGGCTACGGTGTTGTTAAGCGTGTGGGCAAATTCGTTTTTGCCCGTCTTTGTATTTTTATATCTTATACCCAACCGCCTTGCCTGCGCGTCGGTAAGGTTGGAGCAACTGCCCACTTCGAAATACTTCTTCTGGCGGGGGCTCCACGCTTCCACGTCGCAACTTTTGTATTTGAGATCGGCAAGGTCGCCCGAGCAGCAGATAAGCTGTCTTACGGGTATTTGCATGGAAGTAAACAACTCTACGGTGTAGCGCCACAGCTTTTCGTACCATTCGTCGCTTTCTTCCGGCTTGCAGATAACTATCATTTCCTGCTTTTCAAATTGGTGTATGCGGTATATCCCGCGTTCCTCTATGCCGTGAGAACCCTTTTCCTTCCTGAAACAGGGCGAATAGGACGTAAGCGTTTGCGGCAGGGAACTTTCGGGCAAAATTTCGCCCATAAACCTGCCTATCATGGAATGTTCCGACGTGCCTATCAGGTAGAGGTCTTCACCCTCTATCTTGTACATCATATTGTCCATTTCTTCAAAACTCATAACACCGGAAACAACTTCGCTGCGAATCATAAAAGGCGGTATGCAGTAAGTGAACCCCTTGTCTATCATAAAATCGCGGGCGTAAGTAAGCACGGCGGAATGTAAGCGCGCAACGTCGCCTATCAAATAATAGAATCCGTTTCCGCTTGTTCTGCGGGCGGCGTCGAGATCTATTCCGCCCAAACTTTCGAGAATATCGAGGTGATAAGGTATTTCAAAAGGTTTTTCCTCTGCGGGAAGAAAAGTTTCGCCCTGAACGTTGAAGCTGTCGTCCTTGCCGAGGGGAACGTCGTCGGCTATTATATTGGGTATAGCCATCATATCTTTTTTGATCTGTTCCTCTACTACCGAAATTTCGCTTTCGAGAACGGCTATACGCTCGTTTACGCTTTTGGATTGAAGTTTTGCCTGCTCGGCTTCTTCAATCTTTTTCTCGCGCATAAGCGCGCCTATGCTTTTGGCAAGCGCATTGCGCGACGCGCGGAGGGAATCTATTTCGGATTGGGCGGCGCGCCTTTTTTTATCGAGTTCCGCAACTTCGTCCACGAGGGGAAGTTTATGGTCCTGAAATTTACGCCTGATATTTTCCTTGACAAGTTCGGGATTTTCCCGCAAAAGATTGATATCTATCATAAGTTACCTCGTAAGATATTTAAATTATACTTCAAAATGTTTCCAAATGCAATTAAAACGCCGTTAATATCTTGAAAAAAGCATTTTAATATGCTATAATGATAATTGTTATGAGCAAGATTTTTTACAGGGCGAACGACAAAAAAAATAAGCCCGCAAACGCGGAGGACGGTCAAAGCGAAATTGCGGCTTCAAGCGCGGAAGAAGTTCAGATAGCTATGTTTCCGGACGCGCAAGCCGCAAGCGAGGACGACGCCCCCGCCGAAGAATTTAATAAAGAAAAGATAATCAAAAATTTCAAACGGCACCCGAAAAAGGAAATCAACACCAAAGTTGACAGATTTTCGCCGAGGCTTAACAAGGGGCTTACCACTGCGCAGGTCCAAACGAGATTTTCGCAATATCTGTTCAACGACACGAACAGGAAATATTCAAAGTCCTACGCAAGCATTTTTATCGGGAATATATGCACGTTTTTTAACTTGCTGTGTCTTTTGGCGGGCATTGCGCTTATCATAGCGAACACAAAGGGTCCCACCAACTATCTTGTTCTGTTTATCACCACCGCAAACATAGTGATAGGCATAATACAGGAAATACGTTCAAAACTTTCCATAGACAAGTTGTCGCTTTTGGCTTCAAACACGGTAAAAGTTATACGCGACGGCGAAACGGCGGAAATACCCGTAAACGAAATTGTGCTGGACGACGTGTTTATGCTTGAATTGGGAAATCAGGTGCCGGCGGACTGCATACTTGCGGAAGGAAACGTTGAAGTAAACGAAAGCCTTTTGACGGGCGAATCGGTTTCGATAAAAAAACAGATAGGCGACACGCTTTATGCGGGAAGTTTTATTTCCAGCGGCAGCGGCAAATTCCGCGCCGACAAGGTGGGCAAGGAAACATACCTTGAAAAACTTACCTCCAAAGCAAAAAAATACAGACGTCCGAATTCGGAATTGATGAATTCGACAAAGCTGATAATAAAGGTTATTGCCATACTTATCATACCCATCGCCATAGGTATGTTCTTTATAGCCAAAAACGGCTACGACCCCTCTTCCGGGGTTGAAGCGGCGCTGTTCAGCAAGGAAATTAATTTTGCGATACAGCGTACCTGTTCGGTTGTGATAGGTATGATACCTTCCGGCATGATGCTGCTTACAAGCATTGCGCTTGCCGTGGGCGTTGTAAGATTGGCAAAAAATCACACCCTTGTGCAGGACTTGTATTCATTGGAAATGCTTGCGCGCGTAAACGTGCTTTGCCTGGATAAGACGGGGACGATAACCGACGGCAGGATGCGCGTAAACGACTGCATTATACTGAACACCGTGGGCGACTATTCGCTGAACGATATTATGGGCAGTATGCTTTCCGCATTGGACGCAAACAACCAAACTTCGATAGCGCTTTTAAATCACTTCGGGATAAGCAACGCGTTGACTGCGACGGCGAAACTGCCGTTCTCTTCCAAACGGAAACTTTCCGCGGCTACGTTTGAGGACGTGGGAACTTTTTGTATGGGCGCGCCCGAATTTGTGCTTAAACCCTATCCCGCAAAGGTTGAAAAAATTGTTAAACAGTATGCGCAGATGGGGTTGAGAGTTATAGTGTTGGCGCACTCCCCCTCCCCCATAGTGGGCGATAAACTGCCCGCCGTGATGAAGCCCATAGCGGTTATTTCCATAGCGGACAATATCAGAGAGGACGCGATAGACACCATAAAATGGTTCCGTGAAAACGACGTTGCCGTAAAAGTTATTTCCGGCGACAACCCCATTACCGTAAGCGAAGTTGCAAAGCGCGCGGGCATAAACAACGCGGATAAATTTATCTCGCTTGAAGGGCTTAACGACAAGGAAGTTGAAAACGTAGCCAACAAATACACCGTTTTCGGCAGGGTTACGCCCGAACAGAAAGCGATACTTATACGTTCAATCAAAGCGCAGGGGAATACCGTTGCTATGACGGGCGACGGCGTAAACGATATACTTGCCCTGAAAGAAGCGGACTGCGCCATTTCGGTTGCTTCCGGCAGCGAAGCGGCGCGCAACGTAAGCCACCTTGTGCTTATGGACAACAACTTTAACAGTATGCCGAAGGTAGTTGCGGAGGGCAGGCGCGTTATTAACAATATCAAAAACTCGTCCTCGCTATATCTTATGAAGACGCTGTTTACCGCGCTATTGGCTACTATCTGCATTATTTTACAGCAACCCTATCTGTTTATGCCGCAAAATATGTTGCTTTTGGAATTCTGCATAATAGCCATACCTTCCTTCTGTCTGTCGCTGCAACCCAACAAAGACAGGGTGCAGGGCAAGTTTATAACGCACGTAATGAGCGGCGCCATTTCGGGCGCGCTGCTGATGATTATGTGCGTAATGGCTATGTTCCTTACAAACGTAATCAAACCTTCGGAATTTGCCGACTTCTACAAGCCTATGTGTATGATTGCGCTTACTTTTTCCGGGCTTGTTATGGTGTACCGCGTGTGCAGACCGCTGAACGTATACCGCGCCGTGCTGTGCGTAAGTATGTTGGGGCTTTGCATCGTTGCGTTTGCCGTGCCGCAGATAACGGGTCTTTTATACGAAGGCTGGTCCAAACTTACCTGGGACTATGCCAAAGTGCTTGTGGTTGTGGTTGTGATAGAAGCCGCGGTACCTGTTTCGGGTTGGCTTATAGATTTGATGCACATCCTTATGCCCTCCTCTGTCGGGACGAAGAAGCATAGAACGGCGCAACAAAAACCCGCCGCCAAAAACTGAATTTGCCGCGCGAAGAACGCGGAATGGGTAAAGGCGTTACGGAATTTCCGTAACGCCTTTTTTTGCGCAGAAACTAAAACAGCAATTTTAACAGATCTTCCGCAGATTTGTTTTCCGGGGCAAACGAACGGGCAAGATTTTCGAGAGCGCGCTTGATAATCATCACCTGTTCGCGTTTAAGCATACGCCCGTTGAGGTTGAAGCATTTGTTCATTTCCACTCCTCCGCCCTTACCCGGAAACGTATCTATCGGAAAATGAAACTGCAATTCCGCTATGTCGCGCTTTATCGTGCGCGTGCTTACGCCCAACCTGCAAGACATATAATCTACCGTTATCCTCTGTCCGCCGGAAAGCAGGTTAATTTCGTCTATTTGTCTGTCGTATTTAGCGCCCATTAATTTTTTCCGCTGCTGTTTTTAATTGAGCCAAATCGGTAAATGCTTGCTTTTTTGTATTGCTGTTTACTTCGTAAAACGCGTAATCGCCGAATACGGCAACCTCGTCGTTTTTATTGAGATATACCCCGAAATAGTTGTGACCACCGTAAAACGAAATTCCTTTGTCATTCCAGCCGAAAGGTCTGTTCAGTACGTAGATGTTTTTATATTTCGTCTTTATAAAATTTTCAAAATGCAGTTCATCCGCGTAACTTTCCGTATTTGCGCCGGCTTTTACTATTTTGCTTAAAACGCCGCGGCAATCTCCGCTCGCTTGAAATTCTTTAGCAATATACTGTTCCGCATCTTTAAGTTTGTCCGCGTCCAGATGCCCGAATAAAATTTTATTATCACATTGCACAACAAGTACCGTGCAGGACGAAATTGCGTTTATAACCGCTTCTTCATACCTTTTACGCTGTAAATCTGCGGCAAGTGTTTTAAATTTGTCGTTTTCGACGAAATCGGTTATGCTATCGAGTTTAAGTTTTTTGTTCTCGTCCACGCTAAAAATTGCAACGCTATTCCAGCCGAGTTGTAAAATGTGTGCGGTTAGGCTTACTGCACGGGTCGCCGCCAAATCAGACGCGGCGCTGACGGCGGATGGCATTTTATCTTCCGTATTTACGCTTACGGGGTTAAGCAATCCCATAAAAATCCCCCTTATACACTGTGAAACGCCCACAGCGAACGGTCGTCCCTGACGGACGTTTGGGCAAGCCCGTCGCGGTTGCCGAGATACTTACCGAAAGACGAAGCCGCCGTAAGTATACGGAACCCTTCCCCGTCCCTATCGATACGGAACTTTTGCGCGGAGGTATCGTTGTTGGGATACACGATAAGTTTTGCGCCGTCCTTGTTGGAACAGCCGCAGATATCCAGCGAATATCTATCGTCCGCAACGGGGGAAATGCGCCATTTGCCGTTCCCTTGGCTTTGAAGTTTGAACTGCTGGTATACGCTGCCGTCTTCCGCCGTAAGCTCGGGCGCATAGCCGTTTCCTTCTTTGCGCACGGCGAGATTAAGCCCTCTGACGTCGGTTATGGTGTATACGCCGTCCGTCAATTCGCCGTCGTCGAAAATTTTAAGATCCAGATCCATAATGATTCTCCTTTAATGATTTATTATTTGCGGCAGAACAGATTGGAACACGGCGTGCAGATTGAAAAAGCCCAAAACGCCGAGTACGTGCGCATAATAGGGCTTTAACGCATCTTCTTTCCGCGCTATGTCCATACATATTTCCGCCGCGTCCACCCCCGACAGTCTGCCGGGGGTAAACGTTTCGATCTGCGCCGCTATCTGACGGCACACATCTGCGCTTTCATCGAAAGTTTTTTCGTATTTCCCGATAAAAGTTTTAAGTTTTTCATGCAACTCTTCAACGCACCGTACGGCGTTGTTATCCCTTTGCTTGCGGGGATTGCGGCGTAAACCTTCCGCCGTATCGCTTTTGCCGTCGTAAGAAATTATTTTCTGCAACGCCACGGCTATATCGGAGGAAACGCTTAACGCCTGCCCGTCCGCAAAATTTTGAAATTCAAGCAAAAATTTTTCGGCTCCGGCGGCGTAATCCCCGCTGCCGTGTTTAAGAAGCGGCGTAAGCGACGACAAGCCGTTAAGCAGTTTGTTGAATTGAAGATAGATTGCATAGCCCAGCATATTACGTCAACGACAGGTATCTCTTTTCTTTGCCCTTTTCGTCTTCTTCTACCTGAAGCGTGAGATCCTGCTCCTTTATTTTAAGTTTTATATGCATAAGGCAATCCTGCGTGGCGTATTCGTTCATCTTTACGGTATTTATATCCACCTGTACGGACGCAGACGAACGCATTATCTTTTTAAATTCGAAAAACATAAGATTGCCTATATATTTCGCCGAATCCGTTATGCTTTCGTCCGATAAATACGGACGGGCGGATTTGGTGTAGCTTGCCACGTCCCTCTTTATTTCGCGCCGAAGTTTTTCACGGAAATCGTCGGCGAGATCGAGTATTTTAACCAGCTCGTAATTGTAAGTATCGAGATAGTTTCCGACGTTGGCTACCATATTTTCGGTTATCTTTTTTGCGGATTCGTTGAATTCGTCCAGCTGTTCGGGCTTGAATTCAATCGCCGCCATTTTCAGCGAATTATCGTCGCGTTCATCTGTTGAGCTTGAATTTTTTACATCGGCGGATGATTCAAGCCGCAACTTCTCGCGCGATTTGTTCTTTTCCGCCTCTTTTGCGCCGCTTTCTTCGCGGGATTTTATAAAATTGTATTTATATGAACGCAAAACATACAGCGGAAGTTTCTGCTTGATTGCTTCGAAAAGTTTTTCCTTCTGAACTGCATACTCGTCCGAACTTTTTGTTATGCCCACCACCATTACGGGTACTTCTACCTCTACGTCCTCTATTATGTAATGAGGTATCGGCAAAGATTTTACGAAAGGATCGGCGTGATACTGTTCGCTGATGCCTGCGGCGTAATAGTCTGCGTTGGTGCGCGCGGAAGCGATGTCGCTTACAATCTGTCCGACAAAAGTGGATAATTCTACCATAATTTACGCCGCCTCGCTGCTCTTTTTGGGAACGATGGATTCTTCGAGAATATCAAGCACTCTGCCGAGCCCCGCGGGGACATCGTCCTGTACGGCGTGGATTTTTATGTTGAGCGAATACTCTTTTTTAATCTCCTCGGTGGAAGAACTCTTCTTCTGGTGCGCGATCGAAGCGTTCATCGATATGTTGCCCTTTACGAAAAGTCCGTTATAACTTGCCGAACCGGTTGTGCCTGCGTATGAATTGGTGGAAGAACTGTCTTCGGAAGTATTTATGGAATTTATTTTTACGTTTAACTCTATGTCGGTTGTGGCAACGCGGATAAACGGAACGGGCACTATCGTGAGGATGGGAACCTGCAATACCATATCCTGGTACACCGCGGGTACCGCATCATGCCCCGTGCGCTTGCAAAGTTTAAGCGAAGCCTTTTTTGCGTCCTTATCGGATGAGGTATGTTCCAAATCGAACTTAACGTCTTCCCCTATTTTGGACGCATCTTCTATCCCGTCGAGAATTTCCGCGCCGCACACCGCGCCCGCGGTATTGACGGTAAGTTTTAAATGCAAGGTGTAGCCGCCCGCAGTTACCTGTACATTGGAGAGATCTTCCCCGTCATAGGATTCGCCTCCGTCTACAATTGTGACATAGGCGCTGTCCGGTACAGCCGGCTGATAGGGCGAAACTTCCTTGGGATACTTGAAGTCAACGTATACGGGTTTTACGGGTTTGCCGTTGGCGTCGTTTTCAAAGCCGACGCTTTTGATGAATTCCACCGACGTCATAGAGGAATTGTTTTGCGCGGTTACCACTGCGTTTAACGTTCCGCCTATAATCTTATCGAATGAAATACTTGAAATTTCTTCTGCAGGATTATACATTTTCACACTCCTTAAATTATTATTTTGCTACCGGTAACACAAAAAAGAATAAAATTAAAAGGCGACATACGCAATACACCTTAAAGAAAAATATATCAAAAAATCAAAAAAATTTTTATATTTCTTAAATTTTATATAAAAAAACAGCCTTTAAAGGCTGTAAAGCAAAAGCCCCGCCTTTTAAGGCGGGGCTGTAAACATATTAAAATTTATTCTTCGGGGTTATCTTCGTCGGGGGACTGAACTGCCGTTTCGTCTTCCGCGGCGGTTTCCTGCGGGGTTTCCACCTCGGCGTCGTCCATTCTCTCCGTCACGGCTACCGTGGCAACCGAACCGTCCCTCAACCTCATAAGGCGCACTCCCTTGGTGTTTCTGCCTATCCTTGAAATGTCGGCGCAATGCATACGTATTATTGTGCCGCCGTCCGAAATTATCATCAAATCGTCGTCTGCGGTTACCTGCTTCATATTGACAAGATAACCCGTTACGTCGGTGAACACGCCGGCCTTTATGCCTTTGCCTGCCCTGCCCTGCAATCTGTAATCTTCGGGGTCTGTGCGCTTGCCGTAGCCGTTGGAAGTTACCGTGAGGATATCCTTGCATTTATCAAGCACAAGCATATCCACAAGCCTGTCCTCGCCGTCCAGCTTCATTGCGCGCACGCCGGCGGTATCTCTGCCCATGGAACGCACGTCCTCTTCGGAGAAGCGTATGCATTTACCCGAACGGGAAGCGATAATAAGCTCGTCTTTGCCCGTAGTGAACTGAACTGAAATAAGTTGGTCGTCATCGGCAAGTTTTATGGCGATTTTTCCGTTGCGGTTTATCCTTTCAAATTCCGAAAGCGCCGTCTTTTTGATCTGCCCCCTTGCCGTGGCGAAAGCTATATAGCCTTCCGCCCCTTCCTTGACGGGAATAACGGCGTTAATCTTTTCGTCCTGCGCAAGCTGTACGATATTTACAATCGCCCTGCCGCGCGCCGTACGCGCCGCTTCGGGTATGGCGTAACATTTTATACGGTATACCTTGCCGAGGGTAGAGAACAGCAATAAATCGTCGTGAGAGGAACATATGCACAACCTTTCCACAAAGTCTTCCTCTTTGGGGCGGTGCGCCGTAACGCCCATTCCGCCGCGGTGTTGCGCGTGGTATTCGGCAACGGGCAGACGCTTTACATAGCCGGAATGAGTCATAGAAACCACTACCTGCTCTACGGGAATTAAGTCCGCGTCCTCAATCTCGCCGTCGTAATCAACGGCAATTTCCGTCTTTCTTTCGGAAGGATACTTGCGCTTGATTTCAAGCAAGTCGTTTTTGATTATTTCAAGCACGCGCCATTCGTTGGCGAGTATGTCTTTCAGGTCCGCTATTGTATTTTCAAGCTGGGACAGTTCCTCGTTGAGTTTGTCCACTTCGAGATGCGAAATGCGGTACAGGCGCAGTTCCGCAACGGCTGTCGCCTGCCTTTCGTCCAAAGCGAAGTTTGCGGTTAGTTTTGCAACGCAGTCGTTTTTATCTATCGCGTTGCGGCAAACTTCCACCACTTCCTCTATATTTGCCTGCGCTATCACAAGCCCGCGCAGGATATGCGCGCGTTCCTCTGTTTTGCCGAGATCGAATTTGGTGCGGCGGACTATTATGTCCTTCTGGTGTTCGAGATAGTAGTACAGACATTCCTTAAGGTTTAGTATTCTCGGCGTGCCGTCCACAAGGGCAAGCATTATTATGCCGTCAGAAATCTGTAAATTGGTATGTTTGTAAAGGGTGTTTAAAACGACCTGCGCGTTGGCGTCCTTTTTGATTTCGATAACAATGCGCATGCCGTCCCTGTCGGATTCTTCGCGTATATCCGAAATACCTTCCACGCGCTTATCCTTGACGAGGTCGGCGATATTTTCGATAAGTTTTGCCTTATTTACCTGATAGGGAATTTCGGAAACAATTATACGCGTGCGGGTGGTGTTGCCGCTTTGGTATTCCTCTATTTCGCAACGGGAACGTATTGTGATGTTGCCGCGCCCCGTTTTATATGCCTTTCTTATGCCGCTTCTGCCCATTATCAACGCGCCTGTGGGGAAATCGGGCGCGGGGACGTATTCCATAAGCTCGTCAATATCTATATCGGGGTTTTCTATCATTGCTATAACGCCGTCGATAACCTCGCCGAGGTTATGAGGCGGTATGTTTGTAGCCATACCTACGGCTATGCCGTCGGAACCGTTTACAAGCATATTGGGGAAGCGCGAAGGCAATACGGAGGGCTGCATACCCGTATCGTCGAACGTGGGGTAGAAATCAACCGTTTCCTTATCGAGATCGCGAAGCATTTCGGCGGCGAGACGGGAAAGCCTCGCTTCGGTATATCTCATTGCCGCGGCAGGGTCGCCGTCTACGGAACCGAAGTTGCCGTGCCCTTCCACAAGCGGGAAGTTTATAGAGAAATCCTGTGCAAGACGTACAAGCGCGTCGTACACGGACGAATCGCCATGGGGATGATATTTACCGAGGCAATCGCCGACAATACGCGCGCATTTTCTGAACGCCTTGTCGGAATATAAGCCCAGCTCGTGCATGGAATAGAGTATGCGGCGGTGCACGGGTTTAAGCCCGTCCCTTACGTCGGGAATGGCGCGGGAAACGTTTACCGCCATAGCGTAGGCTATGAAGGATCTTTTAAGTTCTTCGTCCACTTCCACTTCAAGCATTTTGGTCATGGACAGCGTTTTTCTGAATTCTTCGGTAAGCTCCGGACTTGTTTCTTTTTTAGCCATATCGCACCTCCTTAAACGTCAAGCTCTTCCACGAGCTTTGCGTTTTCTTCGATAAACTGACGGCGGAGTTCGGGCTGTTCGCCCATGAGCAATGCAAACGTCTTATCCGCCTCTATCGCGTCCTCTACGTTTATGCGGACAAGCGTACGCTTCGCGGGGTCCATAGTAGTTTCCCAAAGCTGTTCCTTGTTCATCTCGCCCAAGCCCTTATATCTCTGCAATTCAAATTTGCCGTCAAAGGTATTTCTGAATTCTTCAAGCGCCTTGTCGTCGTAAAGATATTTGTCCTCAATTCCCTTTGCGGAAACTTTGTAGAGGGGCGGTTGCGCCGCGTATACGTGTCCGTTTTCAACCAACGGGCGCATATAGCGGAAGAAGAACGTAAGCAAAAGTATCCTTATATGAGAACCGTCTACGTCCGCGTCGGTCATAATTATAATTCTGTCGTATCTCAACTTGCTTTCGTCGAAATTTTCCTGTATGCCGCAACCGAAAGCGGTTATCATAGCTTTGATTTCCTCGTTTTCGAGAACGCGGTTTATACGCACTTTTTCGACGTTCAGAATCTTGCCGCGCAGGGGCAGAATCGCCTGAAAACGTCTGTCTCTGCCCTGCTTTGCCGTGCCGCCCGCGCTGTCACCTTCGACGATGTAAATTTCGCAAAGTTCGGGGCGTTTATCCGAACAGTCGGCAAGTTTGCCGGGAAGTTTTGTGCTTTCAAGCACGCCCTTTCTGTGGGTTTCCTCGCGGGCGAGGCGGGCGGCTTCCCTTGCGCGTTGAGCCGTGATGCAACGCATTATAAGTTCGCGGGTTTCGGCGGGGTGTTCTTCGAGGTAAGTGCCGAATTTATCGGTTACCGATTTCTGCACGAAACCGCGCACGTATGTGGAACAAAGTTTGCT
Source organism: uncultured Clostridia bacterium (assembly GCA_947627575.1). GTDB lineage: Bacteria > Bacillota > Clostridia > Christensenellales > Borkfalkiaceae > Coproplasma. The sequence continues at coordinate 46,274 of CANQWN010000001.1, read as the reverse complement.
TTTTGTCTGGCTTTCGTACTGCGCGTCCGCAATTTTGACGGAAACTACGGCGGTTATACCCTCGCGCACGTCCTCGCCTGAAAGTTTTTCACTGTCCTTGAGGATATTAAGCCTGTGCCCCGCGTCGTTGATAACCTTTGTAAGCGCGGCTTTGAAGCCGTCCAGATGGGTGCCGCCGTCGGGCTGGCGGATATTGTTTGAGAAAGGGAAAATCTGTTCTACATAGCTGTCGTTATACTGAATGGCAACTTCGAGAAACCTGTCGTCCCCCTCGCTGTCCTCGAAATACACGGGCTTTTCAAACAACACTTCCTTGCCCTTGTTGATATCCTCTATAAAATGCACAACGCCGCCTTCATAGCAGAACACGTCGTTGCGTTCCTTCTCCCCGCGCTTATCCGTAAGCGTAAGGGTAAGCCCCTTGTTAAGATAAGAAAGTTCGCGCAGGAGGGTTTTTAACGTATCGTAATTGAATTCGATTGTTTCAAACATAGTGGCGTCGGGGTGGAAAGCTATGGTGGTGCCCGTTTCTTCCGTGTCGCCTACTATTTTAAGCGGCTCTTCGGGAACGCCGCAATGATATACCTGTTTGAATACGTGTCCGTTTTGGCACACTTCCGCAACCAAGGTATCGGAAAGCGCGTTTACGCACGAAACGCCCACGCCGTGAAGCCCTGACGAGATTTTGTATCCGCCCGCCTTGCTTCCGCCGCCGAATTTACCGCCCGCGTTGAGGTTTGTAAGCGCAAGCTCGACGCCGCTTATCCCCTCTTCTTCGTTTATACCCGTGGGTATGCCCCTGCCGTTATCCTTTACAACGCAGGTTCCGTCCTCGGTAATAGTAACGTCTATTCTGTCGCAAAAGCCCGCAAGCGCTTCGTCTATGGAATTATCGATAACTTCCCTGACAAGGCAATGCAATCCTTTTTCGTCCGTAGGGCCGATATACATACCCGGATGTTCCCTTACGGGTTCAAGCCCCTTTAACGCTTTTAAGCTGTTGGCATCGTAAATATTGTCGATTTTTTCAGGCATTTCAAATCCCCTTTGATAAATATGCAATAGATTATATTTATTATACCATATTATTAGAAATAAGTAAAGTTTTTGAATAAAAAATTTGAATTTTACGAATTATTTCAGAATAATTTTACATACTTTTTTTATGAAAAAAACAGGTTGCGAAAATATGTTGACTTTTGACGATCCCTCCGAAATTTTCGAATGCGGAAATTGCGGGAATCACGTCTGCAAACAAAAAGCCGAGCTGTGGGGAAGAATTTGCCCCAACTGCTTCGGCAGGCTTTACAGAATAAGCTGAAATATCCCCGCGTGGAAACGCGGGGATATTAATATTTTAAAAAGTTTTGCGCATAAACTTCGGCAAATCGCGCCGTTATTTATATTTCATATCTGTCGGGCAGATAAATTTTAAGTTCTTCAAAGCGCGAATTGTAAAATTCCGCTTTTTCGGAATTTCCGTTTGCCGCGTAATATTCCGCGCGCAATTTGGTAAGCGTAATGAAATTTATATCGTCCTCCGGCAATTGAGGCAAACCGGTAAGTTTGCTTTCCTCAATCTGCGCAAGGGGCTTTCCGCCGTTTAATTCCGCCTGAACGGAAAGTATTGCAAGCAACACCTTTGCGGAATCCTCCCCCCTCAAAGTTTCCGTTATAACTTCGCCGTCGGTTTTGCCGCCGCCCGTACAGAAAGGCAAAGCGTTCAACACAAGCAGATATGCAGACGACGGAAGCAACGCGCCGCACCACGCCCAACCGCCGCCTGCCCAAAGCGCAAGCGAGCAAAGTATGCAACATAATGCGTTTACCGCAAGCCCGCCGAAAGCAACGGAAAGAAAACGGGCTTTTAACGCGTTGCCCTTTACCGCGCTTAACTTACAGAACGACGAGCCGAAAAACCTGAAAGCGGGTTTAACTTTAAATCCCGCGCACACCCCGACGAGGGCGTGTCCGCATTCGTGCAGAGCGCTTGCAAGCGGAAAGCATAAAAACATAAGCGCGTAATAGGCGAGACACCATATGCCCCAATCTCCCTTCCACATAACGTATGCGCCTGCGCAGGCTGCGCCTATGGCGACCGCCGCGGAAATTACCGTAAAAATAATGCGTTTCAATTGCATACCCCCAACGCCGCGGCGTAACCCTCAATATTGTCGCTTTCGGACACGGTAATGCTTTCTATGGAAAATCTGCGCATTATTTCCGCCAGCAACAGGCAACCGCCGCCTATTATGTCGGAAGCATCGCCGCAAATAGTATTGGCGCGTATAGTTTCGACGGGCGCGGTAAGCAATTTATCCGCAAAGGCGTACAGTTCATCCCTGCCGAAAGGCGTGCCGTCCGTCAGCCCGGGCGTATATTGGCATACGCCGCGCTTTATAGCCGCCATACGCGTGGCGGTGCCGCCTATTGCGCGGACGGGAAGCGAGGATGAAAACGCGGGATATTGCGATACCCTCTCTTCTATAATCCTTTCAAGTTTGCGTTTATCTCTGCCCGCGGCGTCGAAAAGGCGCACGGTGCCGACGTTTACGCTGTGGGTGTACGCTGTCTTTCCGCCCGTTTGGTATGTAACTTCCGTACTTGCCCCGCCCACGTCGATTATTCCGCCGTCGGCATTTCCGAACGCGCCGAGAATACCCAGCCGCGCCTCTCTTACGCCGTCCACGACGTCCACTTCTATTTTGCACGCCCTGTATACGGCGGAGACAAATTCTTCGCCGTTTGCGGCGGAACGCACCGCCGCCGTACCGAAGGCGTATACTTTTTCCGCGCCGTCGTATGCCGCCGCTTCCGCAAAGTCGCATATGGCTTTTACGGTGCGCTCTATTGCCTGCGCGTTCAGCCGCCCGTACGCGTCAAGCCCCGAACCCAGACGGGTGGAAGCAAGACGCTTATAAATAGTTTTTCCGTCCGCCAGAAGTGCGAGGCGGACGGAATTTGAACCTATGTCGATAATCGCTATTTTCATATCAGTCGGGGAAATCGAAGCCGTATTTAAAGGCAAGCTGTTTGAGGTATTCGTCCGATTGATAATAATCGAGGCTGTTTTCGGCTTTTTCAAGTTCTTCGTAATAGCTTTGAATTTCCTGCGCGTATTGCTTTTTACGGTTGTTTTTAACCGAAATTTCAATCAACTGATACACCAGCACTACGGCGAGTATTACTATCAACAGTATTACGTTTACCGTGACGGCGGCGATTAGTTTGTTGCGCTTTTCCTCTGTCATTTCCGGCTTCCTTTCCGCTTTTTACAATATTATAAACTTTTTTAACCGAAAATGCAACAATAACGTGTAAACTTTTTAAATATAATATCAACCCTGCGGCGCAACCCGCTATCATATACCACCTTATGCCGCCGAAGCCGAACATTACCGACGTGAAAATGTACGCCGCCGCGAAAACCGCAAAAAACAGCAAATCGCAGGCGGCGGTAAAAATTATATCTTTTACGGTGTACGCGCGCTTATCTATCCCGCACACGGCGCAACGTATAAGATAAAAAAAATCGTAAACCACGCCGCACACAACGCCGCACAGCGTGCAAGTAAGAAGGACAAATACCTGCATATTACCCGAAAAGTTTTTGCTTTAACCCCGTTCCCTTGGGGATATACCGCACCGAATTGATATTACCCGCGGCGGAAAAGTTGCCGCCCGTACGGGAAAACGCGGTTATCTTCATACCGCTGCCGCTAACAACTATCCTGCCCTCCTGCCACGACAAAACTATCTGCTTTTCCGAAAAAGCGTCTACGCTTAAAATAGCCGTAGCGGTTATTTTTTTACATTGTTCTATATTAACAGAATGAGCCGTAACTTCCATAACACCTCGCAAAAAAAATACCACCTTTGCGGTGGTATTTATATATGCGGCAAAACCTGCCTTTATACCTGCTTTTTCTCTCTTGCGCGCGCTTTTGCGCGAAGTTCGCTGTCGAGAATACGCTTTCTTATACGGATATTTTTGGGGGTTATTTCAAGAAGTTCGTCGTCGGCTATAAATTCAAGACATTCCTCAAGACTCATCTTTTTGGGGGTTATAAGCCTTAACGCCTCGTCGCTGGCGCTGCTGCGGGTATTTGTAAGATGCTTTGTTTTGCAGACGTTTACGTTTATATCTTCCGATTTGGGCGATTCGCCTATCACCATACCCTCGTAGACGGGGGTGCCCGCGCCTATGAACAAATTGCCCCTGCCCTGCGCGTTGTAAAGCCCGTACGTTACGGCTTCGCCCGTTTCAAAGGCAACCAACGAACCTGTTACCCTGCGGGTAAGTTCTCCCTTATACGGCTGATATTCGAAAAATACGCTGTTCATTACGCCCTCGCCCTTGGTGGAGGTGAGAAATTCCGATTTATAACCGAACAGCCCCCTTGCGGGAATAATAAATTCGAGGCGGGTGCGGGAACCTATCGCGCCCATATGCAACAGCTCGCCCTTGCGGTTGCCCATACTTTGGAAAACCGCGCCCGTGGATTCTTCCGGCACGTCTATTATCAGCCTTTCCATCGGCTCGTAACGGACGCCGTCTATTTCCTTGTACATTACGCGGGGAGTGGAAACCTGAAATTCGTACCCTTCCCTGCGCATATTTTCGATGAGTATGGAAAGATGCATTTCGCCCCTGCCGCATACCCTGAAACTATCGGCGGAATCGGTTTCCTCTACACGGAGAGACACGTCGCGCAACAATTCGCGGAAAAGCCTGTCCCTCAAATGGCGGGTGGTTACCCACTTGCCGTCTTTGCCGGCGAACGGTGAATCGTTCACGGAAAAGGTCATTTCAACGGTGGGTTCCGTTATCTTGACGAATTTGTGCGGTTCCACGCAATCGGGCGAACATACGGTATCGCCTATGTTTATCTTTTCAAGCCCGGAAAAGCACACTATATCGCCGGCGGAAGCGCTTTCGCACGGGGTGCGTTGCAAACCGTTTATCTGATAGAGATTTACAAGTTTGCCGGGCGTTTTGAGATGCATATCGTTATAGTTGCACACTACCACGCTTTGCCCCTGCGTAACTACGCCGCGCTCTATCCTGCCTATGCCTATCCTGCCCACGTAATCGTTGTAGTCTATCGAGGATACAAGCAGTTGCGCCGCGCCCTTTTCGTCCACTTCCATGGGCTGTATATGATTTAAAATAGTATCGAAAAGCGGGGTAAGATCCTTGCCCTTTTCGTTTAAATCCAAAGTTGCCGTGCCGTCCCTGCCCGAACACCATACCACGGGGCTTAAAAGCTGGTCGTCGGAAGCGTCCAATTCAAGCAAAAGTTCAAGAATTTCGTCCTGAACCTCGTTGAGGCGCGCGTCGGGACGGTCGATTTTGTTGACTACTATGATAAGCCTGTGCCCCATTTCAAGCGCCTTTTGCACGACGAACCTCGTCTGCGGCATAGGTCCTTCTGCGGCGTCGACGAGGACGAGCACGCCGTTCACCATCATCATTACCCTTTCCACTTCGCCCGAAAAATCGGCGTGCCCCGGCGTATCCACTATATTGATTTTTACGCCCTTATATTGCACGGAAGTATTTTTGGCGAGAATGGTTATGCCCCTTTCCCGCTCGATATCGTTAGAGTCCATAATTCTCTCTTCCACCGCCTGATTGTCGCGGAAGGTATGGCTCTGTTTAAGCATTGCGTCCACAAGCGTAGTTTTGCCGTGGTCTACGTGGGCAATTATAGCCACGTTCCTTAAATCATTTCTCAACATAACGATAAAAATTTTAATACGATTGCGCAAAAAACGCAACCGTATTGTGCAGATTTTAATTAAAATTCGCTCTTTGTTTGCCGTTCAAATAATTTTAAAATTATTTGCATACAATTTTTTGCGCCGTCGCCGCTTTCAAACGCGTGGGACAGGAAACACGCCTCGTATACGGCGTTGGTTATGGGCATATCCACGCCTAACCTGTCGCCCGCCTGCTTCATCGCCTTTGCCGTCATCACGCCCTCGGCAAGTTTTTCAAACCTTGCGCCGTGCGCCATCATTTCGCCGTATTTTCTGTTGTGGGAATATTCGGAAAACAGCGTGGTTTCGTAATCGCCGAGGTGCGCAAGCCCGTATGCGGAATTGAAATTGCCGCCCATCGCCTGTATGAACCTGCCCACTTCCGCCGCCCCGCGGGACATAAGCGGACCTTTAAGGCTGTCGTACCCGCTTCCGTCAAGCACTCCCGCCGCTATGCCGAGGACGTTTTTTGCCGCCGCGCCTATCTCGCTGCCGATAAGATCGTTGCCGTAATAGAAACGGATGAGGTTGCTTTTGAAATTGTCGGCGAGATAGCGCTTCAATTTTTCATTTGCGCTGTCTATCACCATACAGTTGGGTATGCCCTTCGTGAACGCCTGAATATGCCCCGGTCCTACCCATACCGCTATCCTATCCGCAGATACGCCGCTTTCGGTAAGCACTTCCGAAAGGCGTTTGCCCGTGCTTTCCTCTATGCCTTTCATACAAAGCACAAAGGGCTTGCCGGCGACGTTGTACTTCATCACCTTTTGCATAAAGCCGCGCAACCCCTGCGAAGATATGGAAATTATAATTATATCCGCGCTTTCGCACGCATAGCCGAGATCGCAGGTGAGGATTATGCTTTTATCCAATTCCACATACTCGTTCCTGCCCGTCTTTTTGAGAACCTCGTAAGAATAATCCCCTTCCGGTCCCCACGAAACAACCTGATTTTTGAGAATGTGCGCCTGATACCACGCGATGAACGATCCCCATCTGCCGCAACCCAATACGGAAATTTTCATAAAAACACCTTAAATCCTTTTTCTTTCGGTAAGCGCGCGGAAAAGCGTAACTTCGTCGGTGTATTCCAACTCGCCCCCGACGGGCATACCGTGCGCAAGCCGCGTAACTTTTACGCCCAACGGGTTTAAAAGTTTTGCTATATACATAGCGGTTGCTTCGCCTTCCACATCCGCGTCCGTTGCCATGATAACTTCCTGTACGGAGCCGTCTATGCGCGCCAACAGTTCCTTTATGCGTATATCGTTGGGTCCCACGCCGTCCATCGGGCTTATAACGCCGTGAAGCACGTGGTAGACGCCCTTATATTCGTGCAGTTTTTCCATGGCGACGACGTCCTTCGGCTCCTTCACTACGCAAATTATGGATTTTTCGCGGGTTTTGCACACGTTGCACACTTCCTCTTCCGTGAAGTTGCCGCAAATTTTGCAATAGCGCACCTTACGCTTACATTCCAATATGCTTTCCGCAAATTCGCGGGCTTCCGCGTCGGTCATACCGATAATTTTATACGCGTAGCGTTGCGCGGTCTTTTTACCCACGCCCGGAAGTTTGGAAAATTCGTTTATAAGTTTGCCTATCGGCTCGATAAATACGTCCATAACTATCAGAACAACCCGCCGCCGGCTTTTGCGAAAGGTCCCATTTTTTCGTTATATGCTTCGTCGGCTTTTTTATAACCGTCGTTGATTGCGGCGAGAATGAGGTCTTCAAGCATTTCCACGTCGTCCTCGTCGGAGAGATCAACCAATTCCGAAATTTTGCTTCCGAATTCCACGCCGTTTATTATCTTTTTGCCGTTCATATATACCACAACGGTTTCGTCGCCCTCTTCTCCGCCGCCGGATAAGCCCACAACTTCAAGCTCTTCCAGCTCTCTGTCCGCCTCCTGCATCTGTTCCTGCATCTTCTGCGCCTGTTTTATCATATTTTGCATGTTGCCCATGCCGCCCTTATTGAATCCGGACATATACTTCACTTCCTTTTTTTATTTTATATCGATATCCGTGCCGTCGAAATTGTCTTTAAGCGCTTTCAACGCGGAATCCAGCTTGTTTTCGCCCGCCTTTTTCAAGCGTATTTCATACTTTTCCACGCCCGTCTGCAAAAGCACGTCCGAAATAAACGCGGAATTATCCTCCCGCATAAGCGCCTTGTACACCGCTTCCGTAGGGGTTTCCAATACAAGCGTATCGCCTTCGAAATGGTTGTCGAGGTCCATACACAGCGTAAACAGCACGGCGTTTTTATGCGTTGTGCGCAAAGCCCTTATAAATCTGCCGAACGCCGATTTTTTTTCGCTTTCGCCCAAAGCGGCTTTTTCCACCGCCGCGGGGGCTTCCTCCCACAAGGTGGGCTGGACGGCTTTTTCGGCTTTTGGCTTGGCGAACGGGTCGTCCTCGCCCGATTCGTCCACAACTATGCGCGGCGGCGGGGCGGGTTCGCTTTCCGCCGGCTTGACGTCCGCCGCGGGACGAGGCGCCGCCGCAGGCGAATGTTGCATAGCTTCTATCTTCTTTTCCAGCATCGAAATTTTGCCTATAAGCGCGTCTATATCGTAATCGCTTTCGGGCATTGCGCATTTCAAAACCGCCGTTTCGAGGGTTATCCTGCCGGAAAGCGCAAACCGCAGATCTGTTTCCGCCTTTGCGAGTATTTCGGTTACGCGCAAAATCTTGTGCCCGTCGCACGCCTTCGCAAGCGAATCTACCGCTTCAAAATTCTCTTCGGGGAGATTTAAAATTTCACGCGGGTTTTTGCAGATTGCGGCTACGGCGCAGGAGTTGAGGAAATTGAGCATATCCCTTATAAGCACGCCCACGCTTTTACCCGTAGAAAGCACTTCCTCCACCAGCGAAAGCGCAAGCGGCGCGTCTTCGGTGAGAATAGCCCGTACTATGGAACAAATTTTTGCGAAATCCGCACTGCCGAGAACGGCGTTTACGTCCGCATAAGTAATTTTATCGCCGGAATATGACGCGCACATATCCGCTATCGAAAGGCTGTCGCGCACGCTTCCCGCGCCGGCGCGGGCTATAGCCGTAACCGCCTCGTCCTCGAAATCTTTGCCCGCTTTGCGCAATATAACTTTAAGATATTCTTCAAGATCGTGCAAAGGTATAAGTTTGAAATCAAAGCGCATACAGCGCGAGCCTATCGTTGCGGGGATTTTCTGCGGTTCGGTTGTTGCGAGAATGAACACGGCGTGCGCGGGAGGTTCTTCCAGCGTTTTAAGCACCGCGTTGAACGCAGAGGGCGAAAGCATATGCACTTCGTCGATTATATACACCTTGTATTTGCCCGCCACGGGGGGATATTGAACCTTTTCGCGCAGGTCGCGCATTTCGTCTACGCCGTTGTTTGAAGCGGCGTCTATTTCCATTATGTCGAGATTGGAACCGTTTGCAAGCTGTTTACAGGTTTCACATTCGCCGCAGGGAGAACCGTTTACGGGATGTTCGCAATTTATCGCGCGCGCGAAAATACGGGCGAGCGACGTTTTGCCCGTGCCGCGCGGACCGCAAAAAAGATAAGCGTGCCCTATCTTGTTTGCGGCTATTTGATTTTTAAGTGTGCGGACTATGTGTTCCTGCCTTACCACTCCGTCGAAAGTGGCCGGGCGGAACAGGCGGTAAAAAGCGAGATACGCCATTTTATTCCTCCGTTATCGCTTTTTGCAGTTTATGTTTGGAACGCGTGAGGGCGTTGTCGATACTTTTTACGCTTTTGCCCATCGCCGCGGAAATTTCAGTCATCGTGAAGCCGTCCATATACATTACAAACACTTTAAATTCAAACGAGGACAGATATTTGCCTATTTTGCTTAAAAATTCGCGCTTGTTTTCGCGGCGGATAAGTTCGTCCTCGGGCGTGTCGTAAGAGAGAGGTTCGCAAACCTCAACTATCGGCAGAAAATTGTTCAACGCCGCGTATTTGGCGCCGCGGCTCTTTTTTATGCTATCTATTATCCTGTTCCTTATACAGCTGTATGCGTACGAAGAAAACGCGGAAAGGTTGCCGTTGTACGTCTGCACCGCGGAGTACAGCCCGAACATCCCCTCCTGCACCAGATCCTCCGTTTCGCCGCCGCACAGAAAAAATCTGCGCGCCAACGCGAGAACGCGGGGCTTAAAACGGGAATAAAGCTGTTCCCACGCCTGTTTATCGCCTGTTTTTGCAAGTTCGACAAGTTGTTCGTCGGTTATCATCTGCGTTGCCTTACCGCCTCGTACACGGCTATACCCAGCGCGACGGAGGCGTTTAACGAATTTACTTTTCCTTTGAGCGGGATTGACAACGTGTAATCGCATTTTTCGCGGGTGAGGCGCCTTACGCCGCCGTCCTCACCGCCTATAACAAACGCCGCGTTGCCCTTTAAATCCGCCGAATATATGTCGTCGCCGTCCGCTTCAAGCGCGTACAGCCAGAAGCCGCGTTCCTTTAAAATTTCTATGGCGCGGTTTAACGAATTTACTTTTGCCACGGGGATATGGTTTGCCGCGCCCGCGGAGACGCGCACCACCGCGCCCGTTACGCTTGCGCCGTGATTTGAGGGGATTATCACGCCGTTTGCGCCGGCACATTCGGCAACCCTTATTATCGAACCGAGGTTATGCACGTCCTCTATGCCGTCGCAGACGATAATCAAGCCCTCGCCGTCCTTTACGCCGGACAAAATATCTTCCACCGTGGAATAATCATAATCCGTACAGAAAGCGATTACGCCCTGATGCCTGCCCTCCTCGCTTTCCCTGTCGAGGGCGCGCCTATCCGCAAACTGCACGCGGACGTTCTTTTTGCGGGCTTCCGCAAAAATTTTTTTAAGGCTGCCCTGCGGGTCCTTTTCGATTAAAATCTTATCTATATTTTTGTCCGTTTTAAGAAGTTCCAAAACGGCGTTTCTACCCTCGGTTTTCATCCTGCGCACCCAATAAAAAATCAATTCTGTCTACGTTGCCCGTAAGATACAGATAGCCCAACACCGCCTCGAACCCCGTGGAACGGTTATATTCCGCCACAGTTGCGCTTTTGCTGCGCGCCGTTTTTTTGGCGTTTCTGCCGCGGCGGTATACCGAAAGTTCGTCCTCCGTGAAAAGCGGCAAAATTTTTTCAAGCAATCCGTTCTGCCCGTGCGCCGACACTTCCGCCGAAGTGATTTTTTGCAGGGCGCCCGCAGAATAATCCGTGGAAAGCGCTAACTTTTCGCGCACGTACAGGGAATACACCGCGTCGCCCACAAACGCGAGGGTTACGGGACTTAAATTTTTTGCGCGCTCCGGCGCGACGTTGGTAAGCAATGAAAACATAACTATACGCTTTAATTATACTACCGAGTCATAAAAAAATCAAATATTAAGTACTATATAGCGTGAAATTGTTGACTTTGAAAAAAAGCGTGCTTATAACCGTAGCCGTGATAGTGCTTATTACCGCGGCGTTAGGCGTCGGCGCGGGGGTAGCCGCGGCTTACGTGCCCTCTTCCAACGGGAAAATAATAGTTATCGACGCGGGGCACGGCGGCATAGACGCGGGCGTGTACGGCGTTGAAAGCGGCGTTAAGGAAAGCGAAATAAACCTTGCCATCGCAAAACTTTTGCAGGGAAAATTTGTAAACGCGGGCTTCCGCGTGGTGATGACGAGAAAGACTCAGGCGGGACTGTACGGCACAAAAAGCAAGGGCTTTAAAATGCGCGATATGAAAAAGCGGAGGCAGATTATAGAGGAAAGCAACCCCGACATGGTTATATCCGTCCACCAAAACTACTGCCCCCTCCCCTCGCGGCGGGGCGGACAGGTTTTTTATAATCCCGAAAGCGAAAGCGGGAAAAAACTTGCCGAATGTGTGCAGGCAGAGTTGAACGCGCTTGCCTGCGACGGCAAAAAAACTTCCGCGCTGAAGGGCGATTATTATCTGCTTAAATGCAGTGAAAGCCCATCCGTAATTGTGGAATGCGGATTTTTATCTAACCCCGACGACGACAAACTGCTTAACGACGGCGCATACAGGGAAAGCGTGGCTTACGCGGTGTTTAAAGGCGCGCTGTTTTACTTCTGCTGAAAATACCGAAAAAGTTATTGCCCGCGGCATATGCCGCGGGCAATTTGATACGGAAAATATTTTAAGAAAGTTTTTCAAGCAATTTAAGGTCAATGCCCTTATCGCCTATTTTTATTATTTCAACCTTTACGGTATCGCCTATCTGAACTACGTCTTCAACCTTGTCCACGCGCTTATCCGAAAGTTTTGAAATATGAATCATACCGTCCTTGCCGGGCGCAAATTCAACAAACGCGCCGAAAGTGAGTATGCGCACTACCGTGCCCACGAACATATCGCCCACTTCGGGGTCGTGCGCGATATTGAGGATTATATCCTTTGCGCGCAAAGCGTTTTCGATAGGTCCCACGGTGGCTATATAGCCGCGGCCGCTGTCGTCCTCGTTGAACTCTATTTCGGTGCCCGTCTCTTCCATAATCTTCTTTATTACGCAGCCCTGTTTGCCGATGACGTCGCCGATCTTTTCGGGATCGATTTCAAAGCTGACAATCTTCGGGGCGTATTTGGAAAGCTGGGGCGCAACTTCGGGAACAACTTCAAGCATTTTGGAAAGTATATACTGCCTGCCCTCGTTAGCCTGGTCTATGGCGGTGTGCATAATCTCTTCGGAAATGCCCTTTATCTTTATATCCATCTGGATGGCGGTTATACCGTTTACAGTGCCGGCAACTTTAAAGTCCATATCGCCGAGGAAATCTTCAAGTCCCTGAATATCGGTAAGAACTTTGAATTCGCCCGTTTCCTGATTTTTGATAAGCCCCATAGCTACGCCCGCAACGGGGTTTTTGATGGGCACGCCCGCGTCCATAAGCGCCATTGTGGAGCCGCAGACGGACGCCATTGACGACGAGCCGTTGGACGACATAATATCGTTTACCACCCTTATCGCGTAAGGGAAAGATTCCTCGTCGGGAAGTACGGGAATGAGCGCGCGTTCAGCAAGCGCGCCGTGCCCTATTTCGCGGCGGCCGGGGGAACGCAAAGCCTTTGCTTCGCCCGTGCAATAGCCGGGGAAATTGTATTGGTGCATATAGCGCTTTTCGGTTTCTTCGTCAAGCCCTTCGAGGCGCTGGGCTTCGCCCAACATACCGAGGGTGCAAGTTGTAAGCGTTTGGGTTTGTCCTCTTGTGAACACCGCCGAACCGTGTACGCGGGGAAGCACGCCCCTTTCGCACCATATCGGGCGGATATCTTTAAGCCCTCTGCCGTCGGGACGGACGCCGTGGTCGAATATCTTTGCGCGCACCTTTTCCTTGGTAAGATAATACAGGCTGTCCTTTATTTCACGCACTTTGTCAGGATAAATTTCGGCAAAATGTTCCAAAACTTCCTGCTCCGCCGCGTTTTGGCGGCTTTCGCGTTCCTGCCTGTCGAACGTATCTATGGCATAGTCTATTTTAGCGCTTGCATATTCGCGGACTGCGGCGTCAAGCTCTTCGGGGATATGGTAAAGTTCCATTTCCAGCTTGGGTTTGCCGACGGCGGGAACGATTACGTCCTCTATAACCGCGCAGATTTTTTTGATTTCTTCATGCCCGAACATTATCGCGCCGACCATCTCTTCATTGGTCACTTCGTTTGCGCCCGCCTCTATCATAAGAATGGCGTCACGCGTGCCGGCGAGATTGAGGTGGATTGAACTTTTGCCGCGCTGGGCAAGATCGGGGTTGATGACGTACTTGCCGTCCACAAGCCCTACCACTACCGAACCCGTAGGTCCCGCCCACGGTATATCGGAAATTGCGAGGGCGACGGAAGAACCTATCATCGCCAAAGGTTCGGGCGAAATATCGGGTTCAACCGAAAGCGCCTGCGCCGTTACCACTACGTCGTTGTAAAGTCCCTTGGGGAAAAGCGGGCGCAGAGGTCTGTCGATAAGCCTTGCGGTGAGAATGGCTTTATCGCTTGCCCTGCCCTCACGCTTTTTGAAGCCGCCGGGGATTTTGCCTACGGAGTACATCTTCTCCTCGTAGTCCACTTGCAGGGGGAAGAAATCCATACCTTCGCGGGGGGCGGGCGACATGCACACCGAAACCATTACAGCCGTTTCGCCGCAACGCACCACGCAGGAACCGTTTGTCTGTTCGGCATACTTGCCTACTTCGACAATTACGTCCCTTCCGCCTACGGGAATTGTGAATTGTTTGAAAGTTGTTGTCATACCTATTCTCCTTATTCGTTCTTGTGCCTACGGCGCCCGCCGCAGGCTGATTTTATGAAAAAAGGGCGGAATTATCTTATTAACCCGCCCCGTTTTTTTATTTACTTCCTGAGTTGCAAAGCGTTGACAATCGCACGGTATCTTTCGATATCCTTGGATTTGAGATAATCCAAAAGACCGCGGCGGCGACCAACCATTTTAAGCAGTCCGCGGCGGGAATGATTGTCGTGAATGTGCAATTTAAGATGCTCGTTAAGGTGATTGATCCTTTCCGTAAGCAGGGCTATCTGCACTTCGGGAGAACCCGTATCGCCCTCTTTAAGCGCATACTTTGCAATTATTTCCGACTTTTCCATTTAATTTATCCTCCATGGAATTATTTGCGAGAAACGAAGTCCGGCGGTGAGTGGGCGCACGGCTTCGTAACCGTAACGACAGTATTTTAACATACGCGCACGGAAATAGCAAATGTTTTTGCGGGATATTTTAAAAAGTTTAAGGGCGGCGCAATTTTTTGCGCCGCCCTGTTACCTTTTTTATACTTTATCCTTTATGTTTGCGTCGTAATACAAGTACAGCCGCTGCCATGCCTCGTCCACATAACCCGTGCGGACGGACATATCCAAATCTTCAAGCAAAGCCAAAACCCCTTCCGCATTTGACGGCATCGAAGCAGAACCGTCGAATGTGCCGTTGGAAAAGCCGTTGTACATTACCCTGACGAAAGAATTCCTCGGCGTGGAAGAATTGTTTACGAAAAGCGCGTCTATGGCTTTCTGGTTATCGCCTTTGAGGAATTCGGACGCTTCGGAAGAAAGTGGCAACAACGTGGGCATAATTACGTACCAGAGGTTATGTTCGGGATTATCCACCTGAAGATAGGTGTGCTTGATTATACCCGCCTTGTTTATCGCCGCGTCCACTATGCTTGCGCCTTCAAGTCCGCACTGCGACGTACACTGATATTCGAAGCCCTGATCCTTGTTGCCTATGGGCAATGCGGAGCCTATAACTTTACGGGCGTAATCAGTGTAATTAAGCGTGTATGCGCCTATCGTATGATCGCCGCCGAAAGTTTTGCCCTTGAAGCAGTTTATATTGTCGTCCGTAAGAATGGGAATAGATCTTCCCGCATAGTCAAGCCCTTTGTACACCTTGCCCTCGTATACGAAGCAAGTGCCGTCAAGCGACTGATATTGTGCGTCCAAATAATACGTTGCGTCCGAAATTTTATGGAATTTGCGGTTGTCGGTCAAATCCGCGGTTGTATCTTCTTCCGCATACCACCAGCCGTTGGGGTTTTCGTTGCCGTTGGTGGATTGGGGACCGTACGTCATAAGTATCTGCCCGTCTTCGGAGAAGAAATAATCGATGAACGCGAGGATGGCGGAAAGTCTTTCGGGGTTATCCGAAACGCTTTGGTAAGGCACGCAGAAACCCGTATTTTTGACGGAACGCCAACTTTCGGTAAAGCGCATTATCCTTTGATTTCCGTCGTTCCAGCGCGAAACCGCGGTAATTATGGGCGAGAAATTGTAATCGTCCTGTATCTGGTAAGTGCCCTTTGCAACTTCCTCTTCAAGACGCATCTGGTATAACGTCTGCGTCTGCACATAGTCGTGTTCGAGGAAATATACGGGCCCGCGGTTGGTGCTTTTTGTGGAATAAACCGACCTATCGGTGCCCACGGCGTCGCCCGTGTACATAAGCCCTTCCCTTGCAAAACGGGAAAGATTATTCATTGCTTCCCACGCGGCAGGATTTTCGCGCGCGTCGCACACCTTGCCCTCTTCGTTAATATAGGTAAATTCGTAACGGGATTCAAGTCCCCTTACGCCGTACAGTTCGCCCGCAAACGCGTACATATCCGCAATACGCTGGGTGAAGGAAGAACGTCCGCCGAAAGCGTACAATTCGCTTTCCGTCTGCATCTGGCTGACGGAATCGCCCAACAGTTCCATACAGGTTACCACGCAACGCCCGAAAGCGGCGAGAATATCCACGTCCCACGCGGCGGAAGCGCCGCAGAATATATCCGAACGTTTTAAACCTTTTTGGCTGTAGAAAGGCTGGTTATCGCGCGAGGAAGTGTACGTAACGTCGATATAATTTTGAAGAATTTTGAGAAGCTGCGCGCCCTTAACTTCGCCGTGCGTTTCGTTGATTACGAAATTTTGCAAATCGACGATGTTTCCGCTTTCGCCGGAATAAGGCTTGCCCGCCGCCTCCAATATTGCCTGATAGAGAGGCGACTGCTCGTCGTCGCGCGCGGCGCGCAGGGCGTTATCGTAATTCACGGTTACCTTTACAACCTTACTCATCCTGCTGTCGGAAGGATCGATAACGTCTATCTGCCACCTGCCCGAAGTACCCATAAACGAGGTTATCGATGACGCTGTGCCGTCAATCACGACGTTGTCGCCCGTCTGCGAGCTTTTTGTGGAAATGGAAGTTTGTGCGGCGTTTTTGGCGTCCGCCTGCTGTTTGAAAGACTTTGTTTCTACGGCGTCGTAATCCTCGGCGTCAAGCAACTTTTCCGCCCAACTCTTCTGGATTATGGTGTACTTTTCCACGTCGTCGTTGCCGTCGAAATAAGGCGCGTAATACATTGCGCCCGTCTTTGTATCGGTTACGAGCGAAAGATATATAAGGGGATTGCGGTTTAAAAATTCCCTGTAATTGGGCATATAATCGAGATAAAGGCTGAGATCGAGAAATTTAGCCTTGTCGGATACGCCCTGTACGTTTTGTATAGCCGCGCAGGAACCCGTTATTATATCGAAGTCCCAAAGGCAGTTGGCTTCATCCGAAACGAGGTTGCCGTTTTCGTCGCGGTAAATTTTTTCGTCGTCCTCGTCGGTAATCAAACTGTTGATGGACGCGTCCGATTTAAGCGGAACATAGCTATCTGTAAGTTTAAGTTTAAGATTTTCTTCCAGCGCGCTCCACGCGGGCTTCAGATCCCCGTCGGTATACACTTTGCCGTCCGGCAGGGTAACTTCCGCGCCCGTGTTGGTGAGGTTGTTCTGCGTAGAAAAGGATATCGCCGTATCGTTTTTGGTTTCGTAGCCTATATTGCACTTCAATTCGGTATTGTTGCGCCAATACAGTCTGCCCTCGCTGTCGAGATTAACTTTAAGCACCTTTTGGGAATAATCGGTTTTTACGCCCGGGATACAGCCTGTGAACAGCGAAGCGGTTGAAGCCGCCACCGCCAGAGAAAGCCCCAAAGCGGCAATTTTAACGAATTTAGATTTCATCGTCTTCCCCTCCTTCGTCTCCGTCGGGCGTTTGCGTATCGGCGGGCGCGTTGCTTTCGGCGCCGTCGCCGGAAGGAACGTCCTCCGCCGCAGGCGAACTATCTGCGGGAGCTACGTCCGCGGAATCTTCAAACGGCTGTGCGTACGGCTGTCCGTATGGATTCTGCCCGTAGTAAGGTTGCTGCCAATAGCCCGCATTGGGATTCATTTCGTCATAGAAGCCGTCCTCGTCGGGGTCTTCCAAATCTACCGGCGGCAAGCTGTTGACGGGCTGTTGGTAAGGCTGATAACCGCCGTAACCGAGAGCCGCGGGATTGCTGTACTGCGGAGGAAGATATGCCGAAATGGGCTTTGACGTAATGTTCAATATGCGTTCAAACAACAATTTACGTCTGCGGTGTGCGCGCAGGGCGAGTATTGCGATAAGCACAAGTATCAACAACAATATTATCACGCCTATAACTATGCCCACTATTATCAATACGCGGGTGTTCACACGGGAAGGCGTGGTTATCGAGAAGCCGTTGGGCGAATCCGCACCGGCGGGGCGGTGTATCAACGGATCCGCGGGAATGGCGGACTTTGCGTACACTTCAAACGAATAAACCCTTTCAAAATCGTTGAAGTTGGCGGTGCCGGGCACAATAACTTTTACATAATACTTGCCTACCGGGAAATCGGTTTCGGTATACTCTTCCTTGCACGCTTCGTCGGTGAAGTACATTATATCATACTGCAAGCCGCCCTCGTGCTGGAACTTCATTTTGGGCGCGGTTTCCGCAGGTTTGCCGCCCTCTTCGATATCCGTGCAGGTGTAAGGTTCCACCATTTCGTTGTCTGAAGGAACTATCTTGACGGTAAACATAAACTGATCGTTACGGCCGCCTACGGTGACGAAGTTTTCCGCGCTTATGCGGTAGTATACGGAATAGCTTAAAATTTCGCCCGTTTCCTCGTCGTGCCATACGTCCCTCAACATACCGGGCAATTCGGCGGCAATTTCCGCTTCGTTAAGCCAATCGCCGGATTCTACGCTGTATTCTATCATATAGCCCGTATCGTAATGGGAATTGAACTGTTCGTCTTCCCAACCCGTGCCCTGACGGATTTCGTTGTTGTGTGCAACTTCGATATTCACTTCGGGAAGCTGTATGCTTCCGTTATAGGGGAATTCGTACTCTGTCTTTTCGTAAAGCGAATCGCTGTCAAGCGACTGCGCCTTTACTTTGAACCTGTAAGTTTGGGTATATTCGGGCACGGTTACCAAACCGAACGCCGCGGGAACGGTTATTTTAAGGTTATAATCGCCTGCGGGAACGGCACAGTTTATCCATTTGCCCCAATCGGTGAGATAAAATTCTACTTTTATATCCTGTTCAACTGCGCGGCGGGCTTCCATCTCCGTTTCGGTAACCGTAGAGGATACCTTGCGCGTAGTGAGTTCCAGCTTGATGGTTTCCGCATTAGCATAGCCGGGGCGCGGGCGCAGAGTATCGGGGTCGAAATACACGCCGTACGTCCAGCCGGACGACATTTCCCAAATGTCGCTTCCGTCGGCTGTGACAAGCGGGGTTGTATCGGGCGGGGTGAACGTTCCGCCGCCACCGCCGCTGCTGCCGCCGTCCCCGCCGCCGTAGATATACCACGTTTTGGTGAGGGTAACTACGCTGTCGTTTTCCTTAATGTCGGCGACGAGAAGATAGTTGCTTTGCAATTCATCGCGGGTGACGCCGCCGCCGAAATAGAACGCGTAATTTATTTTATTCCTCAAACGCAGGGTAAATATGGTGGTGTGGTTGCCCTCGCCTATCTGCGTAGGTTCGTTGGGTCTGCCGCCCGCTTCCACGGAATATATGGTGGAGCCGTCCGGCAGTTTTGCAACTTCGTCCATTACGTACGGATACAAGCCTACGGTTATGTATTTGCCGTTGCCGCGCACCATAATATTTTTGCCGTTTACAACCGCGCTGTTTATTTCGCCGTTGTAATCTTCCAAAAGCTGATAGTTTGCGCCCTCGGCAACGCCGTCGTCGCCCACTTCCTGTCGGGTTGCCGCCCATTCGATATTAACGTCGATATTGCGGCGGGCTATCGTGAAGGACACCGTTTTGGCGTAAATTTCGTTCCATACGCCCAAAGAGGAAACAAGGTTTACGGTTGCGACATATTCGCCTGCATAACCGAGGTAACGGAAAGCCGTTTCGCTTCCGTCAGCCGCGGTATATTCCCACTTTACAACGCGGTATATGTTTCCGTTAAGCAACTTGCCGTCAAATTCGTCGGTGAGAATATAGGAATTGAGATAATTTATAATGGTTTCGGGTTTTACGCCCTGCGCACCCGTATCGAGCACGGGCAAATCTTCGTCGCCGTAAATAAGGTTTTGTCTTGCTTCAAGCACGACGTCGGCAGGGTCGTACACATAAGCGTACAAATCAATCTTCGTCGTATTTTGCGAAAGCAAGTCGTTTACGGACTGCGTTGTAACTTTTGCGCCGTTTTTATCGGTGGTGCGGCGCCATACCGTGGTTGCGTATATATCCGAAACGGGTTTGTTTACGTCGGTAACAGATTCATCCTTTGCCCAACTGCCGTCCGGCGAAGAGACGAAATCGAAGGTGTGTTTATAGAGGCGCCCTTCCGCTATGTCGGGCATAAGCACCGGTTCTCCGCTGCCCTTTATGCTGTAATAGTTTATGGGAATGAGATAAGTAAGCTGTTGCGCATATGCCGCGAGATAATTATCTTCGAGGATAGTGTCGTACACAGCCTTACTGCCCGCTATAAGCAACGCGCTTGAGGGAAGGTTTGCGAAGGAATTGGAAGCTATCAACGCCTTTTCGGGAAGATATACAAAGGCGAGATTGGTGCAATCCTGGAAGCAGTATGCCGAAAGCTGTTGCACGCCTGCGGGGATATACAGCACGCGAAGCGAGCTGTTGAGCGCGAAAGCGTACCTGCCTATCGTTTCGAGATCGTTGGAAAGATAGATGCTTTCAAAGCCGGAACAGCCGTCGAACGCGTGTTCGCCTATCTTTGTAACGCCGTCCGGTATCCTTACCGTCACGTTGGGGCTTTCAACGCCGTTTACGGTGATTTGGGTTATGCCCGAATCGCCCGCGAAAGCGTAGTCCGGTATGGCGGAAAGTTCGTGCGAGAGCACTACGGACTGCATTTCCTTGCAATTTTCAAAAGCGTGCGCGCCCAGCGTGGTGACGTTTTTGATATCTATTTCGTCCAAAGAGCGACAGCCGTAGAAGGCATAGGCGCCTATTTCGTTGAGGTTTGCGGGGAAATTAAGCTGTTCTATGGAAGAGCAGTTGTAGAACGCGTAGGCGCCGATTTTATCTATCGACGTTGAGAGAGTTATATCCGAAAGCGAAGCGCAGTTATAGAACGCGCGTTCGCCTATTTCCACCGTTCTATCGATGAAAGTTACGGAAGCGAGATCAGAACAACCCTCGAACGCGGAGGCGGGGATAACCGCCACGCGGGAAGGTATTGTAATTTGCCTTATCTTGCTGTTATAAAACGCGTGGTGCCCTATGCTGCTTAAATTTTCCGGCAGGGTAACTTCTTCCACGTTTGTTTCGGCAAATGCCCGTACGCCTATCTCGCCGCCCAAAACGGTTACGGAAACAAGCCCCGAGGGAACGGAACCGCCGAATATGGAAGCCAAAGTTGCGTCGTTACTTGTTTCGGCATTCAAGCCGAGGAAAGGCAACGTAAGCGATTCAAGCGAGGTGCAACCGCCCAACGCGCCCGGCTGGATAGTTGTTATGGTGCCGGGAAGAATCAATTCGGTAACGCGGGCGCCGTTGCGCACGGCGTATTCGCCGAGGATTTCCATTTGGGTGAACTCTATCTTCGTCAAAGACGTATAAGCGGAAAGTCCGCCCTCCGGCTTATCCTGCCCGAATATCGCGGCAAGGTCTATACGGTTGGAATTGCTTATCTTTATAAATGGAAGTTTTATGGACGTAAGCGCAGTGTTTAACAACGCGTGGCTGGGGCGTGTCGTGCCGGAGCCGTCCGCCTCGAACAGGGTTACGCTGTCGGGAATGACTAAATCTTTCAAAGCGGACAATCCGTCGAAAGAGTAGTCCCCTATCGTCTGTAAGCCGTCCGGCAATATAATTTCCGCAAGGGAATGACATGCCTGGAAAGCGCCGTGGGAAATTTTTGCGTTGTTTGCGCCCACGAGGGTAAGTGTGGACAGAGTGTTGGGTATGTAGAAGTAAGTCCACGTGACGGAAGTTCCGCTGTAAATATAATTCTGTTGTACGCGGTAACAATTAGACCAACTGTCGCCGCCGTCAACCGAAAGCGTTCCGCCGAAGATATGCCCGAGGACGGAACCCGTTCCCGTGACTGTACTTGAATTTTTGCCTATGAAGGGAAGGGTTAAGCGCGCTATATTGTTGAAGCCGAACGCGCCGCCGCCTATATCGTTGAGATTTGAAAGATCCAAATCGGTGAAACCGCAATGGAAGAACGCATAGTCCCCTACCGCTTTATCCACAACAAGTTTATCGAATTCAAATTGTGTAATTTGCGGGCAGTTTGCAAAGGCATGCCCCTGAATGGAACGCAGTTGCGCGCCGTCGGGAATGACTACTTCAGAAAGCAACGGACAATTCTGGAAAGAATATTGGGGTATAACGGTAAGCGCCGCGTTGAGGTTTACCGTTACGAGTTTAGAGCTGTTCTGGAACATATAGTCGCCCGGGGCGCCCAAATTTTCGGGCAGGTTAAGGGTGACTACCGCCGTGTTCTGGAAAGCGTACTGCCCGAAGGTTGTCAGCGTGGAAGGGAAATTGAATTCGCCCTCCACTATTTCCTCCCTGCCGTAGGACATCGAGGAAAGAGACGTACAGCCGTTGAACACCGAACGTTTAAGATCGGTTATGCTTTCGGGAAGGATAAAAGAGGTTATGGTTTGGCAATTCTGGAAAGCATACTCGCCTATCGTAGCCGCGGAAGAGAAAGGAATTGCGAACGTTGCGCCGACCCCTTCCTCTCCTTTCTTTACGCTGTATTGCAAAACCGTGCAACCGCGGAAAGTGGAACTGCCGATAGAGGATATCGCGCAACCGTCCTCGAAATCGATATATTTAAGCGAACTGCAATTATCGAAAAGGCTGTTGCTTAACGCGGTTATGCCTAAAGGGATATTTATCGATTCAAGCGAGGTACAGCCGGAGAAAGAGCTTTCGCCTATGGACGTAAGCCCCGCGGGAAGATAATATCCCATATTTTCCGCAAGGGTAAGCAATACGTCGTTACTGAAAACGTTTTTACCTATCGTAGTTACCGAAGAAGGTATGGCTAAACTTTCAAGTTTGGGACAATTGTTGAACGTGTAGTCGCCAAATTTATCAATTAGGGCGCCTTTGAAGGTAACCTGGGCAAGTTTTTCGCAACCGTTGAAAGTGGAGTTGCCCATATTGGTTACGGTTGCGGGTATTTCGATAGACAACAGTTGTTTGCAGTTGTAAAACACACCGTACTGCCCGTAAGTGGAATTATTTTCAAACTGTTCCAAAGCCGAATCGGGGGCGAACTCGAAAGTTTCTATATTGGATTCCGCAAACGCGCGGGAAGATATCGTTATCACGCTGGCGGGAACTGTAAAATGAGTTATACCCGTCTTGTAAAACGCCTCGCTGTTTATCTTGGCGGGCGTGAACTGCCCTTTAAACTGCAAATCGGCAAGCCGCGTACAGCCGCTGAACATACTTGCGCCTATATCGGAAGTGAAATCGCAGTTGAATATCAAGGAAGTAAGCCCCGTACAACCGTTGAATATAGACGCCGGCGAGGTAGCGTTTACGCCTTTTTGGAAAGTTTCTACGGAAGCGGGTATTTCAAGCGAGGAAATTGTTCTGCAACCGTAAAACGCGGACGTACCTATCGTGGTAAGCGAAGAACAGTTTTTGATATTCAACTCTTCCAGAAGCCCGCAATTATAGAACGCGTTATCGCCTATGTACGTTACCGTGGTGGGAATATTGAAAGAACGAAGGGCGTTGCAGCCGTAGAACGTATTGCTCTCTATCCTTGTAAAGCCCGTGCCGTTGTCGGCTATATTTACCGATTCGAGATAAGTGCAACCGTAGAAAGCCTCTGAACCTATGCTTGTTATAGACGAAGGCAACGAAACGGAAGTGAAATCGACAGAGCGACATTCACGGAAGGCGGAAGAACCTATCTTCTGCAACCCGCTGCAAATTGAAAGATCGACGTTTTTAAGTTTGTAGCACCTGTAAAACGCACTGTTCTTTATTTCGGTTACCGACGATGGAATATTTATCGTTTCGAGATTTTGGCAATAGTTGAACGCGCTTGTGGAAATTGCGCCGAGTTCATTGCCCAAAAAAGTTACGCTGCGAAGGTTGTTGCAATTGTTCATTACGGAATCGCCTATGGTTTTAAGCGAAGCGGGGAAAGTGATTTCAGTAAGGCTGTCGCACTCGCTGAACGCGCTTGCGCCCAAAGTTTGCAACGTGGAAGAATTGTTGAAAGTTATTTGGGATATCTTTGTGTATGCAAAGGCATTGGCGCCTATCTGCGTGACGCCTGCGGGTATTTCGTCCACTTTGAAAGCGGAAGCGCTGTTGTTGTTACCCACGTAGTAGAACGCCTTTTCGCCTATTTCCGTGAGGGAAGACGGCAATTTAACGTCGCCGAGATAATCGCAGTTTTCAAAGGCGGAAACGCCTATTTTGGTCACCTGCGAAGGAATGGTTATGCTTAACAGGTTGTCGCAATTGTAAAACATACCCTGACTTATCTGGGTGAAAGTGGTATTTTGGGGCAAATCTATGGACTGCAAGCCCGTGCAGTTATAAAAGATGTTTGCCCCCACCCCTTCGAGATTTACGGCGTTCTTTATGGAAATATCGCTTAATTTAGTGCAATTTATAAATACGCCGTCGTTTAAAGTGGTAACGCCCTTCATACCCGTTACGGTTTGCAAGGAAGTACATTCGTAAAACGCGTTTGCGCCTATAGTAGCGGTATTATCGGGGATTTCAAGTTTTGTGAAAGTTACGTTGCTGCAATTTCTGAACGCTTCCTTACATATCGACGTTACGGTTGAAGGAATTTTGAAGTTGGCTTCGTCCGCGGAAGGCTCCCCTGCGGCGTCTGCGGCGCCCACCCCCACTCTTTTAAGATTGGTGCAACCGTAGAACGTGCCAGCGTGAATGGTATCTATGCTTTCGGGCAGAATAACCGTTTCAAGCATGGTGCAACCCGAAAAGGCGCCCTGCTGGACTTGAAGATTTTTGTCCGTGCCGCCCGTAATAACTACCTTTTTAAGAGACGTGGGTATACAACGGTAATCGCGAGAGCCGGACGCAGTGTCGTTGGAATATATATATTGCGGTATCCTTGTGCCGCCCGAATATGATTCGTTTGACGTGGAAAACATATAACCCAAAAGGTCGGTTGCGCTACCTGTTGTTGCGTTGACAGAAGTTTTTACGCCGCCGACAAAAGGCAATGTAATGGTGGCAAGCGCCGTGCAACCGCGGAAAGTTGCTTCGCCCACTTTATTTAAAGCGTTGTCCGGCAAAGTTATTTCCGTAAGCGAAGTGCAATCGTAAAACGCGCCGTAAAGCGTAGTTCTTGACTGCAATACACCATAATTATAAGTGGTGGCGTAGCCCTTTATATGTTCAAGTTGGCTGCCCTCGTCAAAGTTCACTTCGGCAAGTTTATTACAATAGCAGAAAGCCTCTGCGCCTATTATCTTCACAGAGGAAGGTATCTTTACCGAAACTATTTTGTTCTGGGGCGCGGAACCGCCCGAAGCCCCCTTGAAAGAGCGTGCCTCGATTACGGTAACGCCGGAAGGAATTTCTATGGCGACGTTTGTTGCGCCGGATATTTTGGACAGCCCCGCCTCGCTTATTCCGCGCAGAACCTTGGAATAACTGCCGCCGCTGTTGCCGTAATCGGCGTCGCCGGAGGCTGAAGCAATTGCCGCGGTGTCCTCTATGGTGAAATCGGCTTCATCTTTAAGCGTTACGTCCGCGGAAACGGCGCGCGGCGCGGCAGATGTTTCCGCCATAGCCTTGGAAGGCGCGGCAAGCGCCGCCATACAGGTAAGACAGGCTATCAACACTGCCGAAAGAATTATAACCGCTATCAGGAAAAAGCGATTTTTTGTTTTTTTCATCTAATCCACCCCATATTTGAAACTGATAAGATTTATGGTGCGGGATTCTCCCGCACCGAGGGTATGAAAATACCCTCGCCCGATATAACTTCACACTATACGGGCTATTATAAATATACCATAAATTATTATATCATTTTTTGCCGCAAAGTCAATAGATTTTTTTAAATTTTTTCATTTTTTGATATTTTTGAACAGTATAAATTATTTTTACGACAAAAACGCGCCCAACTGCGGATTATCGCAGTCGGGCGCGGACGTATTTGTGATTATTTGAAAAGTTTTTCGCGGTCGGATATTATTTTTTCGCATTTGGCGAGGTAAGACGGGATATCTTTGGGCGAAGCGAGGCGTTCTATCCTGTTTTCTTCGCCGAAAAATTTTTTTGAAATCGCGCCCGAACCTACGGCGACGTTATCGGAAATTTCTTCCATAACGCGCACGTTGTAGGCGCACGCCGTGCCGGGTTTGCACCAGCCGACGTTTTCAAGCCCGCCCGCCTGATACTTTTGCCTGTACAGATAATACGGGACATAACCCGCGGAGGAAAGCATATCGCGCGAAAGGGAAATCATCTGGTTTATGCCGCCTATGTTAAGCCGCTTTACGCTTTCCTTAAGGCGGGAACCGCATTTAAGCGAAAGGGTATGCACGGTTATGTTTGCGGGGGAAAGCGAAATTGCCGTTTTAAGGGATTGTTCAAAATCGCTTACGCTTTCGTCGGCAAGCCCGGCAATCAGGTCGAGATTTATGATAAAGCCGTATTTTTCAGCCATGGCGTACGCTTCAAGCGTCTGCGCGGCGGTATGCTTTCTGCCTATTTTTTCGAGAGTTTTATCGTTGAAAGACTGCGGGTTTACGCATATCCTGTTTACGCCGTACCCGCGGGAAAGTTTAAGTTTTTGTTCGTCGAAAACGTCCGGTCTGCCCGCCTCTACCGTGTATTCAAAGCCCTGACCGAACGCGCTTTGTATTGCGGCGTACACCCTTTCAAGCGAACACAAGTCCAGCACGAAGGGCGTGCCGCCGCCGACGTATACGGAAGCGGGCGCGGAAAAGATATTTTTAAGGCGGGATATTTCGCGTTGGAGGCAATCGAGATATTGGGGTATGTACTTGCCCACCGCCGAAACGGGCGCGGTGACGAAAGAACAGTATTCGCACCTTGTGGGGCAGAACGGCAACGATACGTACAGGTCGGTTGCGCCGCGGCAAGCGTAAATATCTTTCTGCGATTTAATCACTTCGCCCACAAGCGAGATATTGCTTTCGTCTACGCAAAGCTGTTTGAAAAGCAAAGAAAAATCGCGCCCTGCCGCAAGTTCGGCATACGCGAGTTTTGTGGGACGTATGCCCGTAAGCGCGCCCCACGGAAGTTTTACACCCTTTACGGCGGACAGCGTGCTGTAAAAGGCGAGTTTGCAATAGCGTTTTGCAAATCTGCGGAACACAAGCGCGTCTTCGGTGGAAAATTCGTTTTCGTAATCGTAAAACTTTCCGTCATATTCTATGCAGTTGTAAAACTTACCGTCCGAATAGGAATAATAATGGGTGAAATTTTCGTCCTCCGCGCCGAAAGCGCGCAAAACGTCCATTATTTCGGGGCGTAAATATTCGCTGTTGGTATTAAGCATAGTTATCGGATATATGAGGCGAACGGGTTGGTGAGGCGTTCGGCTTGCAGGGTTGTTTGTTCGCCGTGGCCGCTGTACACCGCGTAATCGCCTTCAAGCGCAAAAAGTTTTTTAAGGCTTGAAATAAGCGTATTAAAGTCGCCGCCGGGAAAATCCGTCCTGCCGACGCTGCCGCAAAAAAGCGTGTCGCCCGTGAAAAGGTTGTTGCCGCAAATATAGGACGTGCCACCTACGGTATGCCCGGGCGTGGAAACAGCCGTAAAATCTACGCCGCAAAGCGAAAATTTTTCGCCGTCGCAGAAGGTGCGGCTTATCCCGAAATCGGGCAAGGGAAGGTTGAATATACCGTAATTTTCGCGGCTGAAAATAAAATCTTTTTCCCGCTCGCCGCAACAGATTTGCGCGCCGCGGGCGTACAGCGCGCCGCAACCCGCGATATGATCGAGATGACCGTGGGTTAGAAGCACGTATTTGCAGACGAGGGCGCGGCGGTCGAGAAATTCGGCTATGCTTTCGTCGCCGGCGTCCACCGCCACCGCCGTTTTGCCGTCCGCCGTGAGAATATAGCTGTTGCAGGCGTAGCCCGCCGACGGGACGCGGATAATTGATATCATACCGAAGTTACCCTGAACACGTCGATTATGCGCTTGTCGCGTTTTAGACGGTTGATAAGCAGATCTATATCGGAGCGTTGGTTGAGTTTTACCTTTATTTCAAATTCCGCCTGCCTGTCCTTGTTTACCCTGCCCACTATCTGCGTCATATACAGGTGCATTGCGGAAATTTCCGCCGTGATAAACGCCGTTACGGTGTTGTCGTCCACGGCAAGTATTTTAAGCCCGGCGATAAATTCCGTTTCGATATCGCCCGTCCACTGCGCGGGTTGCAACCTTTCGGGTTCGATGTCTTTGAGGTTGGGGCAATCGGAACGGTGGATTATCACGCCCCTGCCGCGGGAGATAAAGCCAACTATGCTGTCGCCCGGGACGGGCGTGCAACAGCTTGCGAACCGAACGAGAAGCCCGCTTAATCCCTTGACGGATACGCTGCCTGCGGGCGAACGCTTGAATTTGCTTTCTTCAAGCACTTCCTGCGGCTTGGGTATATCCTTTTTATAATAATCTATAAGTTTGAAGATTACCTGATTTACGCTTACCGCGCCGAACCCGACGGAAGCCATCATCTCGTTTACGGACGAAAATACCAGCTTGTTGGATAATTTGCGGAAGGATTCTTCGGTTAATATGTCGCCGAGGTTATAGCCCCTGCGCCGCGCTTCCGCTTCCAGCATGGCTTTGCCCGTCTTTACGTTCTCCTCCTTCATCTCGCGCTTGTAGAACTGACGGATTTTGGCGCGGGCGGAGCCGGACTTTACGAATTTAAGCCAATCCCACGAGGGACCTTTGGCGTTGGGGGAAGTGAGAATTTCCACCACGTCGCCCGTGTGCAGAGTGGAATTAAGCGCAACAATGCGGGAATTTACCTTTGCCCCCACGCATTTGTTGCCCACTTCGGAGTGAATGGCGTACGCGAAATCGACGGGCGTGGCTTCGAGGGGAAGGGAAATAACTTTGCCGTGGGGGGTGAATACGAGAAGTTCGTTGGAATACAGGTCGTTTTTGAGACTGTCTACAAATTCCTTTGAATCGTTTAAACTGCCCTGCCAATCCATTACGTCCCTTATCCACGACAGTCGCTGATCGAAACTTGTTTCGGAAGTGACGTTTTCCTTATATTTCCAATGCGCCGCGATACCGTATTCAGCCATGCGGTGCATTTCAAAGGTGCGGATCTGTATTTCAAAAAACTGCCCGAATTCGGTAACTACGGTAGTGTGCAGAGATTGATACATATTGCGTTTGGGCGTGGCGATATAGTCCTTTATCCTGCCGGGAACGGGCTTCCACTGCTTGTGAATCTTGCCTAAAATTTCGTAACATTCCTCGGTGGTGTTCACTATCACGCGGACGGCGGACAGATCGTAAATCTGATCCAACGTCTTGCCCTGATTTTTCATCTTCCTGTATATGGAATAAAAATGTTTGGGTCTGCCGAACACCTCGCCCTCTATCTTGCTTTCTTCGAGAACGGCTTTCAGTTCGGCAACCACTTTATCCACGAAACTGCGCCTTTCCTCCAACTTCTGGTGAATGTTTTTGACGAGGTATTCGTAGGCTTCGGGGTCGAGATATTTGAGGCACAGATCTTCAAGTTCGCACTTTATCTGCGAAATACCCAACCTGCCCGCAAGCGGGGTGAAGATATCCAAAGTTTCCTTTGCGATGCGTTGCTGCCGCTCGTTGGAAAGGAAGTTAAGCGAACGCATATTGTGCAATCTGTCCGCAAGTTTTATGATTATTACGCGGACGTCGTTAGCCATCGCGACAAAAATTTTGCGGAAGTTTTCGGCGTCCTCTTCCTCGTGCGTCTGGAAGCGTATTTTATCCAGCTTTGTAACGCCGTCCACAAGCGTAAGTATTTCGTCGCCGAACAGTTTTTTTATGTCGTCCGCGGTTGCGGGGGTATCCTCTATCACGTCGTGCAAAAACGCCGCCGCAACGGACGGGGTATCAAGCCCGAGGTCTATAAGTATTTCCGCCACGGCGCAGGGATGGGTGAAATACGGCTCGCCCGAGGCGCGCCGCTGACCCATATGCATCTGTTCGGCATAGTTATATGCGGACAGCAGAATTTCCCTGTCCTTATCCGGGTAATTTTCGTAAATTTTATCAAGTAACGTTTTCATTGCTTTACGGATAGCGAGGCGATAAGCCTGAACACTGACGAATCGTTAAGATTTCTCTTTTCCCTGCGGTATATCACAAGTTTGCCGCTTTCATAGGAAACTATTTTAAGTTGAGTGAACACGGCGAGGGCGAACGCGACGGCGCGCGGGGCAAAGCCGTGTTTGCCGCACACCGCGGTTTCATAGGGCGTGCAACCGCCCAACGCGGACGAATTTGCCGCTATCGCCGAATATATTTTTACAAGTTTTTCCCGTTCTGCGGGGAGGGTATACGCATAGCCGTAGCCGCAATAATCGGGGCAGTATTCCACCGTTTTGCCTTCAAGCGACGGCAAATCAATCTTTATGGGTCTGTCGAGGAAAATTATCCTGCGATAGCCCGAAAGATCCGCTTCCGCAGAGGGCGAAAGTATGATTACGTCCGACAGGTTGCGGGAGGAAAGATTGAATATATCCACGGGAAGATTGCGCGCGTGCGGATAATGCGAAAGCGTTTGGTAATCCCGCACGATATACGCCGTGCCGTAGCCGACGTTTTGCATGGAAATATCTATCTGCTGTTTATCAACGGGCTTTAATTTGCAGTTTACATCTTCGTTTAACAGCGAAAGTATGTTGTTTACGGCAATTTCCTCTTCGGCGGAAGCGCCGGAGGAAAAATCGCAAACCACGTCGCGGACGAACGCCTTTACGCTTTCCTTTCCGCGGTATTTGCCGACGTTGAATTCAAATACCAAATTTTTATGCGCGGACGACTGCAAAAGCGGAAGAAATTTTATTCCGCCGAAAAACATATTTTCAAGCCCGCCGAATTTAAGCGCGACGTGCTGGCTTAAAGGTTTGGAAGGGCGGGCGTCCGTCGTACGGGCTTCGTAAGAAAACATCGGCTTTTTGTTGCCTACCCCGCAAGGTTCAAAAAGTTCAAGTTCGCGCGCAAAGCGGACGAGATTATACTGGGCGGGCAAGGAATTTACGCATATTGTGGGGCTGAAATCTTCGGGGGAACAGTTTTTTTCAAAATACTCTTCAAGCGCCGCCTGCAACAGGGGGAAATTTTCCTGCGGGAGATTTACGCCCGCCGCCTGCGAATGTCCGCCGAATTCCGTTATATAGCGCGAACAGGCTTTAAGCGCCTCGAATATGTTCACGTTTTCCACCGAACGCGCGGAGCCTTTAAGCATATCGCCGTTTTTTACGAACATAAGCGTAGGACGGGAATATTCCTCGGCGAGGCGCGCCGCAACTATGCCCACGAAACCCGAATTCCAACCCTCGTCGCAGAGCATTATCACCCTGCCGTACGCGCCGCTTTCGTCAAGTTTGCGTTTGGCGGAATTGTACAGCTCGTCGCAACATACCTGCCTTTCCTGATTGTATGCCGTAAGTTTGGACGAAAGAGTGAAAACTTCTTCCGCGTTTTGGGACGTGAAAAGTTTAAGCGCGGAAAGCGCGTCCCCCATCCTCCCCGCGGCGTTTATTTTGGGCGCGACCGAAAAGGCGATTGTTTGGGAAGTTACCGCGTTTTCGGATTTGTTTATGAACCCGGCATAGCATTGGCGGGGTTCGGAATTTATTATTTTAAGCCCCTCGTATACTATGTCGCGGTTTTCGCCCGTAAGCGGAACGCTGTCCGCAACGGTGGCTATCGCGGCAAAATCGAGATACTTCAATGCCCCCGCGCCGTTTAAAGCCTGCGCAACTTTGAAGGCTACGCCCGCGCCGCAGAGGTTATCGTAGGGATAACCGTCGTTGAATTTGGGATTTATGCATATGCAATCGGGAAGTTTTGCGGGAAGTTCGTGATGGTCCGTAACTATCACTTCCGCCCCGCACTGTTTTATGTATTCCACTTCTTCCGCGCAGGAAATTCCGCAATCCACGGTTATGAAAAGTTGCGGAAAATATTCGTCGAAAATTTTATCTATAGATTGGATGTTCAGTCCGTAACCGTCGCGGCGTTCGGGTATGAAAAGCGCCGCCTCTACGCCGAAATCGCGTAGCGCTCCGCCCATTATGGTGGCGGCGCACACTCCGTCCGCGTCGTAATCGCCGTAAACGACAACCGACCAGCCCTCGTCGCGGGCGCGGGTTATCATTTGCACCGCCTCCGCCATACCGTCCATCTTCAAAGGCGGAACAAAATGTTTGGCGGAGGGGTTGAGGAACGCGCGTATTTTTTGCTCGTCGTCGATACCCCTTCCGAAAAGAATTGCAACCGTTTCCGGCAACAGCGAACATTTAACGGCAAGCTGATTAACTTTATTAAGTTGTTCGCCGGAAAACACGGCGTCGCTTATAAGTTTTTTCATACCGTAATAACACAAAAGGCGGACATTGCGCCCGCCCTTACGTCAGATTATTATTATTTATCAGCATTGCGGGCTGACTTTTGTTTTGATGCGACCTTTATCTCCCTGAAACGCGCGTACAACGCGGGTGTAAAGAAGGATACGCCGTATACGCATACAGCCGACATAAGCACTGCGCCTACCGCATAAGAGAGAACGCTTACTACCGACAGCGCGCTTATGGAAAGCAATACGAATACCAAAACCGCGCAAACCGCAACCGCCGCCGATAACACGGACGAGGTTACAAGCGTTTCGCGGGCGCATATATCCGCCTGTTCCTTTATGGGCAACGCGGCAAAACCCTCCTCCTTGTTCTTCTTCCTTATCTTGTCGAACAGGAAGGCGCAACCCGCCATTGTGACGAGGACGGTAAGCGCCGCAAAAGCTATTACCGAAGAACCTACGGGCACGCGGGTAAGCGTGCAAAGCGTGAGGAACAGCGCGAGGTTGTGCAAATCGACCGTGAACGCCGCCAACGCCGCGGAAAGTTTATAGCGGACGAGAAAATACAGGAATTGGAACAACACCGCCGCAGACAGGGCGATAGAGGCGAAAATCAACGCCTTGCCGCCGCCCAAAACAGTTTGTTCGGTGTGGAAATCCGCGCGGCTGTTGAGACTGCCGCCTGCTATAAATTTATCCGTGATTGCCGCCGCGGCGGTTTGCAGACTTTCGTCCGAAACGGATTTTGAAAATTTATATACCACGTCTTCGCCGAGGCGGGAACCGTTTGCCGTAAAGCCGTAATAATTTACGCCTGCCGCGTCGAACGCTTCGGAAGAAATTTTGTGAACTTCCTCCCTGTCGTATTCGGTGACCACATAGGAAACGGTTACGGTTTTGTAGCTTTTATAGTCGTTACCGTAATTGAAATATCCGCCGGCAACGAAATGACATATAAGCCCTACGGCAAGCCCTATCGCAACGAGGGCGCAACTTATGATAACAAACAGATGTAACCTTGCAGAGATACGAAGTTTATTCATCGAACACCTCACGCTTATATCCGCCGAAAGACCACTTGTCCTTTACGGGGGAAGAGATAACGTACCACATAAAGCGGGTAAACCAGTGCAGGATATACGAAGCTATCGTGCATATGAAGAAGATAAAGCCGCATGCCGCCGCTTCGCCCACGCATACAAGCGTGAGTATAAGCGATACAACCAGCAGAACTATATGCAGTTCGAGTATTGTGGAAAGCACCGATTTATAGCCCGATTTTACCGAGGATTGGATAGTTTTGCCCTTGCGGGTTTCGCGGCGAACCGCCTCGAACGCGGCGATGTTGGAACCCATAAGCAACGCCAGACCGCAGACGGCGGCAAAGGCGCCCAACATTGTAAGCTGTATGCCTATTATCATCATCGCGCAAATGAGGGCAAGCGAGAAAATAATTACCGAAAGGGAATTTACAAGCCCTAATTTTTTGTATCTTACCACCGAGAAGATTACCGCGGCGAGCACTATCGCAAGCAGAACCGCACCCAAATATACGGGGGCTTTTTCGCCGAGGTTTGCGGTGGAATAAACCACCGTAAGATTTTCGTCGGTGCCGTAGTCGAAATGGAGAATTTTGCCGTTGACAACCGAATCGAGCACTATCGCATATTCTTCCGCCAACGCCTCGTCGTTTACCTGTATGAGGAAGTTTTTGGAATCAATAACGGACGTGCAACTTAATTGGATAAGCTGTTTGTCGCCTATATAGAAGCGGATATTGGCGTCGTCCGTGGTGTTCATTACCGAGGACGAGATATCCTTGAATTCCGATCTGCCGTGCCCCGTAAGATTGAGGCGGACGGCGTAATTGCCGCCTATGCCGTATTTCTTGACGGATTTGAAGTAATCCGCGGGGTTTTCCTTCAAGGGCGTAAGCATATATGCGCCCAGCTCCTTATCGTAGAAACTGCCCGCCGCAGTGTTGCGCAAGCTCAACTCGCCGTCATAGGCGAGGAACTGTATTGTCTGCGTTACGGCGTTCAACTCTTCGCTTCGAAGGTCGCTGTCGGAATAGCGGAGATTTTCGTTATATGCCGCATAGGTGTAGTTTGTGGGAACCGCCACGCGGATTGCATAGCCGTCCTCCACGGAAACCGAATACGAGGTGTAGCCCTTTTTGGAAAGGCGGTAATTAAGCACCGCCGCGTCCTGTTCCACCTGACTGCGGAACTTGTCCGCGCCGTCGATTATGGCGTCGTTTTCGACATAAACGCTGCCGTACTTCGTGTATTTGCCTACGTACTCTTCCCTCTTCGCCTCGTCGTCCGGAATGGCAAGACTGTAATCTGCCGCGGAGATTACCCCCTCGGGATAAAGCACAGCGGAAGCCTCGCCGGCGAAGTCGGAACCGAGATGTATTTTCCTGATAAACGAATTATAGCCCTGCACGCCGTCGCTTCCCGCCAGCGGGAACGAAACCAACGAGAAAAACGCGAGTACGAATACCGCGGCGAGAACTATGGCTGTAATTATCGCAGATTTGATTTTTCCCATCAAATACCTCTTTGCCGTAAAATTACCTTACTATTATATAAAATAATTTTTAAGCCGTCAATTAATAAATACGGGTTTTTTACAAGATTTCAGCCTTTTTTGACTGCGGCGACGTGCATAGCGCACTCTATGCGCTTTTTCATCATCGCACAAGTTATGGGATACGGCGTATTTATGTCGCCCATATAGTGATAATTGTTTGCACTGCAACCGCCGCTGCAAATAAACTTTGCAAAGCAGTTTTCGCAACCTTTTCGCGTGAACAGGCAGCTGTTTGCAAATTTTGAACGAATTTTTTTGTCGAGTTTTCCCTCAAACACGTTGCCCATAAGAAAATCCGCGTCGCCCGCGAACTGGTGGCAGGGATAGATATCGCCGTTGGGTGTAACGGAAAAATATTCGTTGCCCGCCCCGCACGCCGAAACGCGCTTGGAAAGGCAAGGCCCCCCTTCCAGATCGACATTGAAATGGAAAAAATTGAAGCCCTTGCCCTGCGCGCGCTTTTTAAGATACTCGTCGCAGAGATTTTCGTATTCCGCGCAGATTGCGGGCAAATGCTCTTCCTTTATGGCAAGGTCGGGTATGTCGGTGACGACGGGTTCGAGAGAGATGCTGTCGAAGCCGCTTTCGGCGAGAAACAGCACGTCCTTGGAAAAATCGAGATTGCGGGCGGTGAAAGTGCCGCGCACGTAATAGTTTTTGTCGCCGCGCAAACTTACGAATTTTTTTATCTTGTCGATAACGAGGTCGAAACTGCCCTTGCCGTTCACCGTTTTGCGGACGGCGTCGTGAACTTCCTTCCTGCCGTCGAGGCTGAGTACGACGTTTTCCATTTCGGCGTTGAAAAATTCAATTGCGTCGTCGTCAAGCAACAGCGCGTTTGTAGTGGTTGTGAACAGAAATTTTTTGCCGTGGCGCGCGCCCTGCTCCCTCGCGTACTTCACTACGTTTTTGATGGTTTGCAGGCACATCAAAGGCTCGCCGCCGAAAAAATCGACTTCCAGCACTTTGCGCGCGCCGCTGTTTGCGATAAGGAAATCTATCGCTTTCAAAGCCGTGCTTTCGGGCATAAATTCGCGTTCGGAATGGTACGCGCCCTCGTCCGCGAAGCAATATCTGCAACGCAGATTGCAATCGTGGCATATGTGCAGGCACAGCGCCTTTACTTCGTTCGATTTCAAAGGGTATGCCGTGGGTTCGGCTTTGAGAAACAGTCCCTCTTTTTCAAGTTCGGCTATTTCGCTTTCGTACACGGCGCGCTGTTCGGCGGAAAAAGCCGAAATATCGCCCTCGCCGAGATATGCGGCGCGGATATAATCCGCGGTGGAAGCGTCGCATTCGTGCAGGCTTCCGCTACCCGAATCGAAGATATAACGACGGTCTTTATAGTTGAAAATATGTATCATGGCAAAAGATAAAAAAGAGCAGAAAGTCAAAATTCTGCCCTTTGAGATTTATTGTGAATTTTACTTACTTGTTTTTTTCGGGATTCTGTTCTCTGGTTATTCTTTCGCAACTTTGGTTGCCCACCGTGCAACTGGTTTTGCATGCGGACTGGCAGGTGCTTCTGCATTCGCCGCAGCCTTCCGTCTTTTTGGCGACAGGTTTAGATATAGTTTTAATCATACAAGTTCTCCTTTTCCGTTTGTTATATTATAGAATACGGCGGAAAAAAAAGCAACTGTTTTTAAGCCGACTTTTTTATATTGACGGCAATTATGCCCGTAACCGCGCCCGCAACCGCACCGATAAGTATTTCCACGGCGAATTTCCAGCTGAAAGAAAGCGAACCCGAAATAAGCCCGAACAGCAAAAAAGTGAGCGTTACCGCGAATACGCCGAAAACGGCGCCCTTTATAAGACCCTTGTCCCCGCGTATGAATATCAGACCGCCCACCGCTATCGAAATGATTTTGAATACCTGATTTACGGGCTTAACCGCCGACGACGGAATAGAAAACAAACGTACAAGCAAGGTGAACACCAGCACGAACAGCAGGGAAAAGATTATCGAAGCCGCCGTTGCCTTTACTATCTGAAAAATATTTTTGCGCATAAAAAACCTCCGCTATAAAACTATGCGGAGGTATCGCCGGTTAGCACTTCAAGCTATTATTTTTAAGAATTTTCTTCCGTCTTTGCCTTTGACTTTTTCTTCCCTTCTTCGGGCTTCGCCGCTTCGGACTGCTCTTCGGCGGGCGCTTCCTCCGCCTTTCCCGCGGACGGGGCTTCCGCCGCAACTTCGGCTTTTTCTTCAAAAGGTTCTGCGTTGTTTTCCTCCGCGGGCTTTACGTCCGCGGCTTCCGCCGCTTTGTCAACTACGGCGTCTGTCTGATAGATAGCCTGCCTGTCGAATTTGATATAGCATTTGCCTGAAATTTCGGAACCTGTTTCGAGAACGAAAGTATTTTCCTCCTCGTCAACTTCCACAACTATGCCGCAAATGCCGCCTATTGTCTTTACTTTGTTGCCCGGTTTTACGGCATTGATAAGGTTCTGCGCGTCCTGTTCCTGCTTTTTACGGCGACGGGACGAGAATATGAACATAACGATTATCGCGACGACGAGAACGCCGAGTATAACGTATGTCCAGATTTGTGACGTTTCGATCAAAAGATTAAGCATTTTTAAACTCCTTTTATTCTACCGTTTAAATATACCTTTTTTTTCGGCTTTTGGCAAGTGTTTTTCGGCTTATTTGGGATATTACACCAAACTTTCATTTTAAGTTTTTTATATTTCGCCGTAATCCGCGTAAAATTGTGCGGCAAATTCTTCCACGCTGTCGTCGAAAATAGCTTGGCGCAGGTTCTTCATAAGATTTGCAAGAAAAGTTATATTGTGCAAACTTAACAGCATTGACGAAAGCATTTCGTTTACGTTTATCAGGTGGCGGAGATAGGCTTTTGTGTAATTACGGCAACAGTAACAGCCGCATTTTTCATCGAGGGAAGTGAAATCTTCGCGGTATGCCGAATTGCGCACCACCTTTTTGCCTGCGGACGTGAACGCCGTGCCGTTGCGCCCTACGCGGGTGGCAAGCACGCAGTCGAACATATCTATGCCGCGTTTTACCCCCTCGATAAGGCAATCCGGACTGCCTACGCCCATAAGATAGCGCGGCGCGTTTTCGGGCAGGCGGGGGCGCAGAAGTTCCAGAATTTCATACATACGGCTTTTGGGTTCGCCTACGGAAAGCCCGCCTATCGCTATCCCCTGCCCGGCGTGGGGCAGACAGCGGCGCAAACTTTCAAGACGAAGGTCGTCGTACATATTGCCCTGAACTATGGGGAACAGCGCCTGATCGTCGCGCGTTTTGGCGGCGACGCACCTTTCCAGCCACGCGGAAGTGCGGTCTACAGCCAAACTTGCCTGTTCGTGGGTGAAGCCGTACTCGCTGCACTGGTCAAGTTGCATAATTATATCCGCGCCGAGATTTTCCTCTATGGAAATAACTTTTTCGGGCGTGAACAAGTGCGCGGAACCGTCTATATGGGAATTGAAACGCACTCCGTCGTCTGTGATTTTGTTAAGTTTTGTAAGCGAAAACACCTGAAACCCGCCGCTGTCGGTGAGAATGGGTTTTTGCCAATTCATAAATTTGTGCAGTCCGCCGCACTTTTTGATTACGTCGTCGCCCGGACGAAGATAGAGGTGATACGTGTTGGAAAGTATAATTTGCGCGCCCGCCTCTTCAAGATCGCGCGGGTAAACGCCCTTTACCGTTGCCTGCGTGCCCACGGGCATATACACGGGGGTTAAAATATCGCCGTGCGGGGTGTGATATACCCCCGCCCTTGCGCCGGTGCGTTTATCGATGTGCTGTAACTCAAAAGTAAAATTTTTCATAATGACAAATTGAAACGTATATATGCGCCGACGAAACGCAGATTTTGCGCCGCCCGCCGCTTATAAAACGAGGCGCGACGCCGATACAATGCGGGACGCCTCTTTTTAGAAACGAGCAAGACAAGTAGGGCGCGGATTTGACCGAAGGAAGTGTACTATGAAGTACACGACCAAGGCAAAACGCAGGCGCAACGCCGATATAATGCGGGGGGGGGTGCTTGACTTAGAGCCGAGAAAGACAAGAAGCGCGAGGAAAACCCGAAGGAATTTACTAACACGTAAATGACTGAGGATTGCCGCAGTGCGACGCCGTATTTCGACGGCTATAAGACGAGCATAGCGTCGCTTAATTTAACAGATTAAAACAAATCCGAATGAGTACCCGTCCTTATTAACTTTAAAATAAGAAAATCCTTGTAAATTTTATATATTAAAAGCCAATCGGGCTGAATATGACATTCGCGCACATCCTTATATTCTTTTGAATTTGTTAAAGCGTGGTCGCGGTATTTTTCAGGTAAAGGTTGTTCATTTGCAAGAAGCGATATTACCTTTTGCAATTCGGCAATATCGCACCCCCTTTTTACGGCAATTTTGAAATCTTTTTTAAATTGCCCCTGATATTCGATTTTAAGCATTCAATGCCTCCATGAGAGCCTCTACGCTGTCAAAAGGTCCGTATACGTCATCGTCATTTTCCGAATCGGCTATGGCTTTTGCCGTAACTTTATTGGGAACTTCACGCGAGACTTCAAAGGGAATGCCTTGTTCAGCCAACGCCTTTTTGAGATAAATATTTATTGCAGTAGATAAATCCATACCCAAATCGGCAAACAATTCCTGCGCTTGCTTTTTAACTTCCGCATCGATAGTGATATTTGTAGATACTTTAGCCATATTTATTTCCTCCTTATATCTTCTGATAGAATTCTAACATATCATATGAAAAATGTCAACATTTTATACACATATTATGTTGAATATTTAATAATAAAGGCGGGACGCCTCTTTTTAGAAACGAGCAAGACAAGTAGGGCGCGGATTTGACCGAAGGAAGTGTACTATGAAGTACACGACCAAGGCAAAACGCAAGCCCGCCGCCGTATTGCGAAGTTTATAAAATGAGGCACGCGTCGCCGAAGGAGAAAAACCTATACCTTTCCCTAACCGCAGTTTTGTAAACGGAAAGTATTTCTTCCCTGCCCGTCATTGCGGCGACAAGCATAATCAGCGTGCTTTCGGGGAGGTGAAAATTTGTTATCAACGCGTCCACGCACTTGAATTTATACGGCGGGTAGATAAAAATGCAGGTATTGCCGCTGCAAGCGGTTACGGTGCCGTCCTCCGCCGCCGCGCTTTCGAGGGTGCGCACGGAAGTTGTGCCGACGGCGATAATCCGCCTGCCCTCCCTCTTCGCGCGGTTGATGGTATCCGCCGCGGATTGGGAAATTTCAAAATATTCGGAATGCATTTTGTGATCGGTGATAATTTCCTCCTTGACGGGGCGGAAAGTACCCAAACCGACGTGCAGTAAAACTTCGGCTATTTCAACGCCCTCCGCGCGGATGGCGGAAAGCAATTCCGGCGTGAAATGCAACCCTGCTGTGGGCGCCGCCGCAGAACCCTGCGTTTTGGCATAGACCGTTTGGTAGCGGTTTTTATCCTGCAATTTGCTTTTTATATACGGGGGCAAAGGCATATTGCCTACTCTGTCGAGTATTTCTTCAAATACCCCGTCGTAAGAAAATTCCACTATCCTCTCGCCGCTTTCGGTTATGCCTGCGACGGTGAGCGACAGCTCGTCCGAAACGGTAAGCGTTTTGCCCACCGTGCATTTTCTGCCGGGTTTTACCAAAGTTTCCCATCTGTCCTTATCGAGGCGCTTTAAAAGCAACACTTCCACCGCGCCGCCGTTGGCTGTATGCGCGTAGAGGCGCGCGGGTATTACCTTTGTGTTGTTTACGACAAGCACGTCGCCCTTTTTGAGATACTTTGTTACGTCCCTGAAAATTTCGTGGCGGACGCTTTTGTCGCTTCTGTCATAGACGAGCAACCTTGAAGAATCGCGCGGGGTTGCAGGCGTTTGGGCAATTA
Source organism: uncultured Clostridia bacterium (assembly GCA_947627575.1). Classification (GTDB taxonomy): domain Bacteria; phylum Bacillota; class Clostridia; order Christensenellales; family Borkfalkiaceae; genus Coproplasma. The sequence continues at coordinate 5,650 of CANQWN010000001.1, read as the reverse complement.
GTTCGGGTGGGAGATCGTAAAAAAAATCGCTTTTTTTGTATTGCATTTCAGTTTTCGCCGTTGTCCGTATCGAACATACTTATCTGTTCTCGCTGTTTATCCGTCATCTTGTAGCCCAAATGTTCGTAACCGCCGCGCAGAATTATCCTGCCGCGGGGCGTGCGGGCTATGAACCCGAGCTGTAACAGGTACGGTTCGTATACGTCCTCTATCGTGCCCGCGTCCTCGTTTATCGTCGCCGCAAGCGTTTCCAGCCCGACGGGCTTACCGTCGAATTTTTCTATCATCGCACGGAGCAGGCTTCTGTCCACCTCGTCCAGCCCGAGGGCGTCTATTTCCATACGGGAAAGGGCAAATTCGGCGTCCTTTTTGGTGACGGAACCGTTGCCGTTCATAGTTGAAAAGTCGCGCACGCGCTTTAACAGCCTGTTTGCTATGCGGGGCGTGCCGCGGGAACGGCGGGCTATTTCGGAAGCCGCGTCGTCGTCCACGGATATGTTAAGCGCTTTTGCGCTTCGGGTTACAATCTCTTTAAGTTCGGCGGGCGTGTACATTTCGAGGCGGCAGATTATGCCGAACCTGTCGCGCAAGGGATTGGATATCATACCCGCGCGGGTGGTGGCGCCTATCAAAGTGAATTTTTTAAGCGAGAAACGGATATTGCGGGCGTTGGGTCCCTTGCCCACAATTATATCCAGCGCATAATCTTCCATAGCGGAATACAAAATTTCTTCAACGCTGTGGTTGAGACGGTGTATTTCGTCTATGAACAGCACGTCGCCGTCGTTCAGATTTGTCAAAATGGCGGCAAGGTCTCCGCTTCTCTCTATCGCGGGCGCGCTGGTAAGTTTAAGCTGACCGCCCATTTCGGAAGCGATTATGTGCGCAAGCGTGGTTTTGCCCAAACCGGGCGCGCCGTGCAACAGGACGTGTTCGAGAACTTCGCCGCGCTTTTTTGCGGCGTTCATATAGACCTGAAGATTTTGCTTGACCTTAGTCTGCCCGACGTACGCTTCCAAAGTTTTGGGGCGGAGCGCGTTTTCCTCTACGTCGTATTCCCCCTTTGTGCTTTGTACAAGCCTGTCTTCCTCGCCGTACTCCTCTTCGTCGTCGAAAAATCCCATATATTACATCCCCTTCAAAGCCAACATAATGATGTCCTCGACGGACTTTGCGCCCTTGCTTTTTGCGGAGGCGATTGCCTTTACGCTTTCCGCGCGGGTAAAGCCCAATGTCATAAGCGCAACTACGGCGTCCTCATCGCCTGCCGTAACCTCGGGCGCGGGCGCGCCGCCCTGTGCGGAACCATTATCAATGGCGGAAACTTTTTCGCGCAGTTCGAGGATTATGCGTTCCGCGGTTTTTTTGCCCAAACCCTTTACGGAGGACAGGCGTTTTACGTCGGATGTGGCTATCGCCGCGGCTATGTCGCCTACGTTCATTGCGGAAAGCACCGCAACGCCCATGCGCGGTCCCACGCCCGATACGGAAATAAGCTGTAAAAACATATTTTTTTCGTCCGCGGAAGAAAAGCCGAACAGCGTCATTCCGTCCTCGCGCACCTGTAAATACGTGTATAGTTCGCCCTCGGTTTTGCCCGAAAGCGCGGACAGCGCGGAACCCGAACAGATAGCCTCGTACCCCACGCCGCCGGAAGTGAGAATAAGCGCGACGTCTTCGTTTACGGATAAAATTTTACCCTTGATATAACCTATCATAACAACCTACCTTATGCCGAACATTTTGCCGAAACGGGAAGTATGCGCGTGGCACAAAGCCACGGCAAGCGCGTCGGCGGCGTCGTCCGGACGGGGAATTTTTTTGAGATTGAGAATGGACGTTACTACGTGCATCATCTGCACTTTGTCCGCTTTGCCGTAACCGGTAAGCGATTGCTTTATCTGGTTGGGGGTGTATTCGTAAAGTTTGCCGCAATATTTTATGCAGGTTAAAAGCATAACCCCCCTTGCGTGGGCGACGGGTATGCCCGTTGTAATGTTTTTGGAAAAGAACAGTTCTTCCACGGCAATCTCTTCTGGCTTGAATTTGCAGAGAATTTTGTTTATCCCCTCTTCAAGCATTGCAAGGCGCACGGGCAAACTTTCGTCCTTGGGCGTTTGCACCACGCCGTAATCCACGGCGACCGTGCTGTCGTTTTTAAGTTTTTCTATCACGCCGTAACCCATTGTGGCGAGCCCCGGGTCCAAACCGAGAATTATCATACGCAAATACCGGTGCAAAAAACTTGATTTAACGCGCAAATTAAAGTATAATTTACGGTAGCGGGACAAAACCGCTGATATTACCGTATTATTGTAAAATAAATTTACGGATAAGTCAACTAAAAGGAAGTAAATATGAAACTGTGGGAAGGACGGTTTGACGAACCTGCCGCTAAAAGTCTTGAACAATTCAACGATTCGTTGCCTTTCGATTACAGGCTGTGGCGGGCGGACATCATAGGCTCGCTTGCGCACGCGGAAATGCTGGGCGGGTGCGGAATTATTGCCGCCGAAGAAGCCGAAAAAATAAAAGACGGGCTGGAAAGCATATACGCCGATATAGAAAGCGGGAAACTTAAAATCGAAGGCGCGGAGGACATCCATTCCTTTGTGGAAAACCAATTGGTTACGCGCATAGGCGACGTGGGCAAAAAACTGCACACGGCGAGAAGCAGAAACGATCAGGTGGCTACCGATTTCCGCATCTACGTTTCGGGCGCGCACGCCGAATTGCAAGCCAACCTGAAACGGCTTATATCCTCCCTGCTTGATATGGCGGAACGCGGGCTTAAATACATAATGCCCGGATATACCCATTTGAGAAAGGCGCAACCCATGTGCGCAGGGCACTTCTTCAACGCGTATTCCGAAATGTTTTTAAGGGATTTGGAAAGGTCGGCGCAGAGCGCGGAAAGGTGCGCGATACTGCCCCTCGGAAGCGGCGCGCTGGCGGGAACTTCCTACCCCATAGACAGGCGGGTTACGGCGGAACGTTTGGGCTTTAAAGCGCCTTGCGAAAATTCCTTGGACGGGGTTTCGGACAGGGATTTCGTTGCGGAATATCTTTTCGACTGTTCCCTTGCTATGGCGCATCTTTCGCGGCTGTGCGAGGACATAATACTTTACACCACCGAAGAATTCGGATTTTTTGAAATTTCGGACAGGTACTCTACCGGCTCTTCCATTATGCCGCAAAAGAAAAACCCCGACATACCCGAACTTATACGCGGCAAAACGGGCAGGGTATACGGGCACCTCGTTGCCATATTAACCACGATAAAGGCGTTGCCGCTGGCATACAACAAGGACTTGCAGGAGGACAAGGAAGGATTGTTCGACGCGCAGTTGCAAGTGAATTCCTGCCTTTCGATAATGGCGGAAATGTTGCCCGAAATTTCGTTCAGGGGGGCAAAAATGAAGAAAGCCGCCGAAGGCGAATTCTGTTGCGCAACCGACGTGGCGGATTACCTTGCAAAGAAAGGTATGCCCTTCCGCGACGCCCACTCCACCACCGGGAAAATAGTGAGATACTGCATTTCGGAGGGCAAAACCCTGCAAAGCATGACGGCGGAAGATTACAAAAAGTTTTCGCCCCTGTTCGGCGACGACATAACCGAAGCGGTGAAAGGCAAAGCCTGCGCGGACGCGCGCACATCTTACGGCGGGGCGGCGGCTTCCTGCGTGAAAGCTAATATACGTTCCCTGAAAAAGAGATTGAAAAAATATTGATTGCCGCATACTTTGCGGAACGGAAAAGACCTGCGCCCCGCGCACAGGTCTTTTTTTGCGGCATTAATAAAAAACGCACTTTTTATATAAACTTATTTTATAATATACGGCTTGACGGAATACGATTTGCGTTCTGCCCCCTGCTTACGCGCAATAGAAATTGACATATACGGTTTATGGTAATTGCTAATTCATACGCGCCGCATAACATTATACTTGACAAACGGGCTGATATTTCATATAATTATATCACATAATCGGAGTTATCGTGGCTTTATTGCGTTACTTTTAACGACGGGGCAGGCAGATAAACCGCGCAATAAAAATTACAGGCAAAGGTGAGACGGCGTTTTGTTGAACAATATTTTTAACGTTATAAAAAAGAGAATATGGTGGATACTTGGCGCCGCAATTGTTTTTGCGGTTGTTTTTGTCTGCATTATCCAATTTGTGTATAACCCGAAAAAAGAGACCTATTCTGCGGAATTCGATTTGAGGTTGCCGGGGGGGGGCGTGTATCCCGACAAAACGGAACTTTGGCTTGAGGACATAATAAAGATAGAAAATCTGCTTGACGTAAAAAACGAAAGTTATGTGCCTGAAGCTATGCGCACGAACGAATACGCCGGCGTGGATATAGAAAAGATGATCGACGAGGACGATATAAAGTTTTCGCGGAACATAAAGTCGCTTGAGGACGGAACTTTTTCCTATACCTATACTGTGGAAATACACAATAAATACTTTAAAAACCGCAACCTTGCGAGAAGTTTTTTGAAGGACGTTATTCAATCTCCCCTCGAAAAGGCCAAAAGCATAGCGGAAAGCATGAACTATCTTGAAAGGCTTTACGAATACGACACCCAGCTGACGTACAGCGAAAAAATAAGCGCGCTTACGTTGCAGAAAGATTATATCCTTTCCATTTACAACGACATAAAGCAGTTATACGGCGGCACCTATGTGCCCAAAGAACTTGATTCCACAAAGTCTATAGACGACTATACGAGAGAGCTTATAAACGTATTCAACGATACGGAAAAGGAATATATCAATAAAGAGATAAACGAAAAGTACTACTTCTTCGACGCGGAAAGGATGTTGGACAACCTGAATATAGATATATCCCTGGCGCAACGCGAGATAGAGAAAAACAATTTGCTGATTGACGGGCAGTACGAGGAAATGGAAAAAGTTATACAGAAACTTCCTCCGGAAGACGCCGTAAAACAGATTACTTCCTTTACCAATAAAATTTCGGAATACAGAACGCTGAACGATACGCTTGAGGACAATATAAGCCAATACGAGGCGCAGAAGAACAGCATACTTAATTACACCGAAGGCGCAGGCAAAGCCGAAAAGGAAGCGTTTGACAGCAGGCTTGACGATATACGCGATAACCTTGAAGCGTGTACGCAGACTGCGCGCGAAGTGAATATAGCAACTTACAACGAAAAAGGCGAAGTGAATTTTGCAAACAACAATATAAAGCCCAAAGGCGGCATAAACGTGTTTGTTTCGATAATTATCGGCGCGATTGCGGGCTTTATCCTGTCAAGCGCGGGCGCGGCGGTTATCGATTTATCGAGAAATTATTCGTCCGCGCGCAAGAACGGCGAAAGCGGGGACGTGAAAAAGGATAGCGAAAGCGACGATACCGCACAAGATTAGACAGTAACATATAAAAATTAAAGCGGCGCGCCGAAACCTTGAAAGGTTTCGGCGCGTTTTTATACGGACAATTTTAAAACGCGATGAAGCCCGCGCCGCGTTGTTCGGTTTGCGCAACCGCCGTGGCGCCCCCCCTATTAAATTACGGCGCTTTGTGCCTCGTGCAAACCCTATTGCGTTAGCGCGTATGGCGGCGGGGCGTTAAGCCGCTGTTTAAAACCTTACCGCTTTAACTTAAAAGCCGC